>NZ_MNBW01000002.1 GCF_001879715.1 Nioella nitratireducens
CGACCTTCGCCTTGAACTCGGGCGCGTGCTGCTTGCGTTTCGACATCTCTGATCTCCTTCTCGTCGAAGATCAGCAAACTGCAATTCGTAGCTTATGTCAGTGTCCGAAATTCGGGGGGTAGCTCACCCCACTTGCCATTCTTCTTTTGGTTCTGGGCGGTGAAGTCTCTATGAACCCACGGCCCTTTAGGGTCATTGTCTGGGTTCTTATACTCTGCGCGCTGCTTGTCCGTCATGGGCAAGCGATTGGCGCTTTCCTCAAAGATGGTCTTGAAGGTGCCATTGGACCGCTTGGTTGTGCCTTGCTCACGGGCAAAGACAAGAATGTTGTCATGTGAGTTGCCAAGAATAACGCGGTCGTCGGGTGAAGTTCGCTTCTGCCACGCAATATGCGCTACAAACTTTTCACGTCCGAAGACCTCATCCATCATCACTTTCGCATAGTGTACTTCCGTATCATCCAGTGTAACGAAGATTGCACCATCGCGAGTGAGTAGCGACTTTGCTATTTCAAGTCGCCCCTTGAAGAAGGTCAGCCAAGCCGAATGGTTGAAGCGGTCATTGTACCGGAACCCATCATTGCCAGTGTTATAGGGCGGGTCGATATAGATCAGCTTCACCTCGCCCGCATAGCGCGCTTTCAGCGAATGCAGCGCCAGCAGGTTGTTGCCCTTGATCAGCAGGTTGTCATCGTCCGACACCTCGCCCACGGGCTTGGCCTTCCCCGCTGCCACTGCCTCGCCATCCCAGCGTTCCCAGCCGGTCAGCACCTTGGGTTCAAACAGCCGCGTGATGTCGTCCGGGGCCAGCGTCGTGTTCCAGAACACCTCGTCGCGCTTGCGGTCCTCCTTCGTCATGCCGCCTTCCAGCACGCAGTCCTTGTAGGGCCACGCCAGCACCACGTCGCGCGACTGGCTCAGGTAATCGCCGCGCCCATCGGTCAGCCCGATCCGGTTCTTGAAGGCCGTGTAGCTGTCGGGCAGGAAGGCTTTGTTGGACACGAAGTCCTGAAACTTCACCTTGTCGAACACCAGCGCCCCGGCCACCGGCGTGAAGAAATGGTCCTTGATCGTATCGGACTGCATCAACAGCTCCAACAGACGCGCGTCCATGTTCAACGCCGCCTCGATCACCGCATTCTTGAGGATCGCCCCATCCGAGATGTACGCCTGTTCGGCTTGGAGAAGCGCGGTCAGGTCATCGAGAAGGTTCTGCATGGATGGTCGCCCCTGTGTCGGTCTTTTCGCCCTTTGTGCCTGACGGGACAGGGAAAATCCAGACGCGATGGGCCACGGGCCTTATTTGCCCCGGTAATGGGGATTTTGATTTTATAGGGGCAGTTCAACGTAGGGCGTAGGACCGGGTGACTTTGACAGGGGGAACCTGCCCCAGCCTTGCCTTGAAGGTGTCCTTCATCACCTGCACCAGTTCCCGTTCCAGATGGGCCTGCACGATGAAGGCGTCATGGATGGGCAGGATCGCATGGCCCGGCCTGACAAAGTGCAGCATGATCGCTTCCGCCAGATCGCTTTCCAGCCGTTGCAAGGTCAGGCCCTTGTCGGTGCCCAGCATGGCGGGAACCATCGGGAAGGCGTCCAGCACCTTGGCGCGAAAGTCCTCTGCCGTCATGCCCCACCGGGCGCTGTCGAAGTTGCGGGGTTCTTCTGTCATGCCTGTCTTGGAGTTGAGAAGGGCGGCAAGCGTGGCCTTTGCGTGGTCCCGCAAGTCATCGGGCGCATTCGCCCCCACTATTGGAGAATAAGGATCATCCGGTATGGGCTGGCCTGCCTCTGCCAACAGCACCGCCGGGTTGAAGCCCCGGAAGTCTGCTTCGATGGTGTGCTGCCCGTCTATGGTAATCGCGGGGCGAACATGGCTTTTGACGTTCTGCCACCACCCGCCATAAAACCGGCCCCCGTGGTCGAAGTCGCCCCGGTTGAACACACGGTGCAGGCGCACCTTGCGACCTTGGTATTCGGGTTTTCGGTCATGGATCGTAAGCGTGCGCGTGGTGTCTATGTCGGTCGCGTCCAGCTTTGCATTGATCTCGTCCAGACGTGCCCGCATATCATCAACCTCAGGCGTGTCATTATATCCGCAAAGCTGATCTTTGGCGTCCTTCAAACGTATGGTTTCTTTGCCTTTGTCCACTCGAAAGTCGGCAAAGGTCCAATCATCCGCTTGCAGTTCCGCTTCGCCTTTTTCGGTCAATGCAAAGCGGCTGGTTTGACTATGGCCGGGAAGATTGAAGCCGCGCTTGACCATCTCGACATAGCCATGTTTGCACAAACAGTCCTGCACCAGTCTGACCCGATCCGCTGTCATGTATTCGGGTCTGTATCGCTTTTCGCGGTCCAAAGCGTCTTTGCTCCGATACATGCCGATTGTGGTCGGCCACTTGTTGCACTGCGCACGCATGAGGTTTGCAAGGATTGCACTGCCGCAGTCGATAAACTTCTGTTCAGTATCTCGGCTTGGTTTGCGGTGCGGGAAAGAAGCAGCCCATTTCGCGCACACGTCATCCATAAGCAAGTCGATGAGGTTTTGAGCATCTGGGTTGGATGAAACGAGATAGGGTTCAAACGCCCACGACTGACCCCCGAGTTGATTGGGCAACTTCGCGGCCAATGCCTGTACTTTCAAAACAAGTGCGGACTTGGGTTCATCGGTCATCATAAAATCTCGACACATTTTTTCGTGGCCCCATCTATACATTGCCACGCGCCAACTTCCCCCATACCCCACCCGCCCGGTGAGGGACACGCCCCGGTTCGCGCCTCGCCCGCACCATAGGACACAGGAAGCGCGATAGAGCCAGCACCCGCACCACCTGTAGAGGGAAAGGAGCGCCAAGACGTGCCACCCCCCCTCACTATAGGACAAAGGGACAGCCAAGGCGGCATTCGCGCCACCTATAGGGCGATAGGAAGGCCACCTGAGCGACACCCGGCGGTTGACAGAAACACAACTTGGACAGCATAAGTGTGACACGAAGTGCGACACACAACTCAACCTTGCACTCGATTATTCAAGCCTTCCAGTGGCTTAGAAAAATGGTAGCGGGTCCGGTACTCGCCTCCACCCCTTCCCCGACATGAATACCCCGCTCGACCGGCCTTTTTCGGGCCATGGCAGGGGTGTCCCGCTGCCGGGTCTTGCGTCTTTTGAGCAAGATCAAGGACAGCGCCCGGAATGTCCGACAAGGCTGGCGCATCCAATCCACGCGACAATGGCCCGAGGGTTGACAGCGTCGTGATGGTGCATTAGCTCCACAATTAATTAACACTGTCAATAATATCGTACGCAGACTTCACACGCTTCGGCCCGCAAGGAACACCGCATGACACGCCACCGCAGCCCCCTGCCCCCCCTTCGCCCGGTTGTCCGGGCGGTTGCCCTGACCCTTGCCCTTGCCCTGACCGGACAGGCCAGCTTTGCGCAAACCGCCTATCCCGTTGAAACCCGGCAAATCACTGACTGGAAGTCGGTCTATGGCCGGATTGAACCTCGACGGCAGATTCCGGCCCGGGCGCGGCTCGGCGGGACGCTTGAGACATTGGAGGTCAGCGAGGGCGATCTGGTCGAGGCCGGTGACGTTCTGGGCCGCGTGATCTCGATCTCGCTGCAATACCAGCTCGCCGCTTCCGAGGCGCAACTGGAAGCGCTGCGGTCGCAACTGGACAACGCCGAGGCAGAGCTGACCCGCGGTGAGGAACTGCTTGCGCGCGGGGTGACGACGGCGCAGCGTCTGGATGCCCTGCGCACGCAAGTGGATGTGTTGCAAAACCAGATCGCCGCGACCGAGGCCGAGGGGCGCGTCATTTCCCAGCAACTGTCAGAAGGCGCGGTGCTGGCCCCGATCTCGGGCCGTGTCCTGACGGTGCCGGTGGCCGCCGGTGCCGTGGTAATGCCGGGGGAATCCGTGGCAACGGTGGGCGGCGGCGGGCTGTTCCTGCGCCTTGCGGTGCCGGAACGACATGCCCCCCTGATGGCGGAAGGCGACCGGATCGAAATCAGCGCGGGCGATACCGCGATCGAAGGCCGACTCGCCCGAATCTACCCACAGATCGAGAACGGCCGCGTGCTGGCCGATGTCGAGGTCGAGGGGCTGGACGACCGGTTCGTCGATGCCCGCGTGCTGGTGCGCCTGCCCATTGGCGAGCGTCCGGCGATCCTTGTGCCGCAAGCGGCACTCGACCACCGCTTCGGCCTTGATTACATCACCGTCGGCCAAGACTCCCCCCGCGAGCGGGTGGTGCAGATCGGCGACATTCACATGATCGACGGCACGCCCATGGTCGAAATCCTCGCAGGGATCGGCGATGGCGACACGGTGGTGCTGCCATGACCACCCCCTCTCATGACACCCAAGGCAAATCCGGCGGCCTCGGCTTGGCCGGGAACCTGACACGCGCCTTCATTCGCTCGCCCCTGACACCGCTCTTGATGCTGGCGGCCCTGGCCATGGGCCTGATCGCGCTGATGGCCGTCCCGCGCGAAGAAGAGCCGCAAATTTCCGTGCCGATGGTCAATATCCTGATCCAGGCACCCGGGCTGGTGGCCGAGGATGTGGTCAATCTGGTCACGCAACCCATGGAAGGCATCTTGCGCGCCATCCCGGATGTAGAGCACGTCTACTCTCAGACCAACGATTATCAGACCATGATCACCGCCCGGTTCGAGGTCGGCACCTCGTCCGACGCGGCTATCCTGCGCGTCCACGAACGGATTCGCGCCAACATGGATCGCATCCCGGTGGGCATCCCCGAACCGCTGATCATCGGGCGCGGCATCGACGATGTGGCCATCGTCACCCTGACGCTCAGCGGCGCGCCGGGCAGCGAGGTCGGGGCCAATGCCCTGTCCGATATCGCCCGCGAATTGCGCGGCGAGTTGGAGCGGGTCGAGGATGTGGGCCTTAGCTATGTCGTTGGCGAAGCGTCAGAATCCATTCGGATCACCCCCGACCCCGAGCGACTGGCGCTTTATGGTGTCACCTTGCAACAACTGGCGCAGAAAGTGGCTGGCGCGAACCGCACCCTGAACGCGGGCACGCTCTATGACGACGGCGAAGAAATTACTCTGCTCGCCGGGCAAAGCCTCGTCTCGCCCACCGAAATCGCAGGATTGTTGCTGACCACCCGTGATGAACGCCCGGTCTACGTCGCCGATGTGGCCGATATTTCCTTTGTCGAGGACATGTCCGACCATCGTGTGTTCCAGACCACCCGCGACGCGGACGGCACCCTTGACCGGCGCCCGGCGGTGACACTGGCCTTTGCCAAGCGTGCGGGCGCCAATGCGGTAACAGTGGCAGAAGACCTGCTGCACCGGGTCGAGGCGCTGGAAGGCAGCCTGATCCCCGACAGCGTGCAGGTGGACATCACCCGCGACTATGGCGAAACGGCACAGCACAAGGCCGACAAGCTGTTGCTGAAACTGTTCCTCGCCACCCTGTCCATCGTCGTGCTGACCTTGCTGACCATCGGCTGGCGCGAAAGCGTCGTCGTGGCCATCGTCATCCCAGTGACAATCCTGCTGACGCTTTTCGCGGCTTGGGCCATGGGCTACACGCTGAACAGGGTGTCACTCTTCGCTTTGATCTTCTCGATCGGGATTCTCGTCGATGACGCCATCGTGGTGATCGAGAACATCGCCCGCCACTGGGCCATGCCCGGAACCCGCACCCGCGTTCAACGCGCCATCGACGGCGTGGCCGAAGTGGGCAACCCCACCATTGTGGCGACCCTGACCGTTGTCGCCGCCCTGCTGCCGATGCTGTTCGTGTCCGGCCTGATGGGCCCCTATATGAGCCCAATTCCGGCGGTGGCCTCGGCGGCAATGATCCTGTCGTTCTTCATCGCGGTCATCGTGACGCCGTGGCTGATGATGAAAGTCTCGGGCAAGATGGACATGTCACATCACGGCCACGACGGCGCAAGCGGCGGCTTCCTTGGACGGCTGTTCACCAAGGTCGCGCGGCCGATCCTGAAAACACGCCCGCGCGCCGGGGGCTTTCTGATCGTCGCAACGGTGCTGTCCTTCGGCTCGCTCGCCCTGCTCTACACGCAGGACGTGACGGTCAAGCTGCTGCCTTACGACAACAAGGACGAGCTTGCCGTGGTCTTTGACCTGCCCGAGGGCAGCGCGCTGGAAGACACCGACGCGCTGGCGCAGGCCGTGGCCGAAATTGCCCTGTCGATGCCCGAGGTGGACTCGGTCGAAACCTATGCCGGCACCGCCGCGCCGTTCAATTTCAACGGGCTGGTGCGCCACTACTTCCTGCGCCAGGCACCACACCTCGGCGATGTGCAGATCAACCTTGGCGAGCGCGAGCGCACGAGCCACGAAATCGCGCTCGACCTGCGCGAGCGGTTGGCCGACCTGGAGCTTCCGGAAGGCACCCGCCTGCGCACGGTCGAACCGCCCCCCGGCCCGCCCGTGATGGCGACCCTGCTGGCCGAGGTCTATGGCCCCGATGCCGAAACCCGCCGCAACGTGGCCCGGCAGGTGCGGGCAGCCTTTGAAAGCGTGGATTTCGTGGTCGATGTGGACGACACCTTCGCCACGCCCGCCCGGCGGATGCGCTTGCTGCTCTCGCCCGACGATCTGGAATTCTACGGCGTGACCGAGGCCGATGTGCTGGATACCATCGCCACCCTGAACGGCGAACGGGTGGTGGGCTATTCGCACCGCGGCGACGACCGTGATCCCCTGCCCATCGTGATCGGGCCGGACCGGGGCGACCGGGTGCTGAATGAGAGCTTCCTCTCCACCCCCGTGCCCGCCAACCTGCTGCCGGGCGCGCGCGGCGTGGTCGAGCTTGGCGACGTGGTGCAGGTGGTCGAGGAAAGCGCCTCGCCGATGATCTTCCGCCGCAATGGCCGCCCAGCAGAAATGGTGATGGCAGAGCTTGCAGGCCGGTTCGAGGCACCGCTTTACGGTATCATCGACGTGAACGCGGCGCTGCAAGCGATGGATTGGGGCGACACGCCCCAACCCGAGATCAGCCTGCACGGCCAGCCCGAGGATGAAAGCCACCCCACCGTTTTGTGGGACGGCGAGTGGGAGGTCACGTGGGTCACCTTCCGCGACATGGGCGCAGCCTTTGGCGTGGCGCTGTTGGGCATCTATGTTCTGGTGGTGGCGCAGTTCGGGTCTTTCCGCCTGCCGCTGGTGGTGCTGACGCCGGTGCCGCTGACCTTCCTCGGCATCATGGCCGGGCACTGGCTGTGGGGCGCGCCGTTCACCGCCACCTCGATGATCGGCTTCATCGCGCTTGCAGGCATTATCGTGCGCAACTCGATCCTGTTGGTCGATTTCATCCGCAACGCCGATACCGAGGGCAAGACCCAGCTCGATATCCTGCTGGAGGCCGGGGCGATCCGCTTCAAGCCGATCCTGCTCACGGCGCTGGCCGCCATGTTCGGCGCGACGATCATCTTGAGCGACCCGATCTTTCAGGGTCTGGCGCTGTCGCTGCTATTCGGCCTGCTGACCTCGACGCTGCTGACAGTGCTGGTGATCCCGGCAATCTACCGCGTGCTGAAAAGCTGATCCTTCGGGATACGAATGAAAAGGGGCGGCTGTCGGGCCGCCCCTTTTTGCATCACAAGATCCCCGGCAGATCCAACCCATGCTCCCGCGCGCAGTCCAGCGCGATGTCGTATCCTGCATCGGCGTGGCGCATCACGCCCGTGGCCGGGTCGTTCCACAGCACCCGCTCCAGCCGCCGGTCGGCGTCTTCGCTGCCATCACAGCAGATCACCATGCCGGAATGCTGGCTGAACCCCATGCCGACCCCGCCACCGTGGTGCAGGCTGACCCATGTGGCGCCGCTGGCGGTGTTTAGCAACGCGTTGAGCAACGGCCAGTCGGACACGGCATCCGAGCCGTCTTTCATCGCCTCGGTTTCCCGGTTGGGCGACGCGACTGATCCGCTGTCGAGATGGTCTCGGCCGATGACCACCGGGGCTTTCAGCTCGCCATTGCGCACCATCTCGTTGAAGGCGAGGCCAAGCTTGTGCCGCACCCCCAGACCCACCCAGCAAATCCGCGCGGGCAGGCCCTGAAAGGCGATCCTTTCCCGCGCCATGTCCAGCCAGTTGTGCAGATGCGGGTCGTCGACCAGCTCTTTCACCTTGGCGTCGGTCTTGTAGATATCCTCCGGGTCGCCAGACAGCGCGGCCCACCGGAACGGCCCGATCCCCCGGCAAAACAGCGGCCGGATATAGGCGGGCACGAAACCGGGGAAGGCGAAGGCGTTTTCCAGGCCCTCTTCCAACGCCACCTGCCGGATGTTGTTGCCGTAATCCAGTGTCGGCACGCCGGCGTTCCAGAAATCGACCATGGCGGCCACATGCACCTTCATGCTGGCGCGCGCCGCCTTTTCCACCGCCTTGGGATCGCTCTCCTGCTTGTCGCGCCATTCCCCCACGCTCCAGCCCTGCGGCAGGTATCCGTGGATCGGATCGTGGGCAGAGGTCTGGTCCGTTACGATATCGGGATGCACCCCGCGTTTCACCAGCTCTGGGAAGACATCGGCAGCATTGCCGATCAGCGCCACTGATTTCGCGTCACCCGCCTTGGTCCAGCGGTCGATCATGGCCAAAGCATCATCCAGCGAGGGGGTAATCTCGTCCACATAGCGGGTGCGCTTGCGAAACTCGGCGCGCGTCTCGTCGCATTCCACGGCAAGACAGCAGGCCCCGGCCATGACGGCGGCCAAGGGCTGTGCGCCGCCCATACCGCCTAGCCCCCCGGTCAGGATCCAGCGGCCTTTCAGGTCGCCGCCGTAATGCTGGCGACCCGCCTCCATGAAGGTCTCATAGGTGCCCTGCACGATGCCCTGGCTGCCGATATAGATCCACGACCCGGCGGTCATCTGGCCATACATCGCCAGCCCGCGCTTATCGAGGTCGTTGAAATGGTCCCATGTCGCCCAATGCGGCACCAGGTTTGAATTGGCGATCAGAACCCGCGGCGCGTCCTTGTGGGTGCGAAAGACACCCACGGGCTTGCCCGACTGGACCAGCAGCGTCTGGTCGTCGTCCAGCCCGCGCAGGCTGGCCACGATCCGGTCGAAATCGTCCCACGTCCGCGCGGCGCGCCCGATGCCGCCGTAGACCACCAGCTCATGCGGGTTCTCGGCCACGTCCGGGTGCAGGTTGTTCATCAGCATCCGCAAGGGCGCCTCAGTGAGCCAGCTTTTCGCGGTCAGCTCAGTGCCAGTGGCGGGGAACACATCGCGGATGTTGTGGCGTGGATTGGTCATGGGTCAGCCCTTCAGTTGGGGGGCCAGATCGGCCAGCGTTTCGAGGATTTGGGTGAGGTAAGGGCGCAGGCGGGCGGCCTTGTCGGCGTCATAATCCCAACCGGCGTTTTCATCGGTCAGGTGGGTGCGCTGCGCCAGTTCCATCTGGATCGCGTGAAACCCGTCAGCGGGCCGCCCGTAGTGGCGCGTGGTCCAGCCGCCCTTGAAACGTCCATTCAGAACAGTGGCGTAGTCTGCCGCGCCGGCACAGATATCCAGCACAGCGGCCTCCAGCATCGGCGCGCAGGTGGTGCCCTCGTTGGTTCCGATGTTGAAATCGGGCAGCCGCCCGTCGAAGAGATGCGGAATGCGCGACCGGATCGAGTGGCAATCGTAGAGGATCGCCATGCCATGCCGGGCGCGCACCCGGTCCAATTCCGCCCGCAAGGCTGCGTGATAGGGGGCGTGAAACCGGTCGCGGCGGTCGGCCATCTCGGCCTGGGTCGGCGGCTCGACCCAGATCGGCGCGCCGTCGAAATCGGTCAGCGGCACCAGCCCGGTGGTATTCTGACCGGGATAGAGGCTTGCCCCCGAGGGGTCGCGGTTTGCGTCCACCACGTAACGATGAAAAGCCGCGCGCACCGTCGTGACACCGGGCAGCAACCCGTCATAGAGTCTGTGAATATGCCAGTCCGTATCGGACAGCGCCCGCCCCCGCGCATTCAGCCGCGCGAATACCTCGTCGGGCAGCCATGTGCCGGTATGCGGCAGGCCCAGAACAACAGGGCCATCGCCCCGAACCACCTCGACCGGGGTCATGCCGCGCCTTCCAGTTCCGGCAGGTCCAGCCCCTCGCACAAAGCGCCCGAGGCGACCAGATCGGCCGCCGCTTCCAGATCGGGGGCGAGGTAGCGGTCCTCGCGGATCGTGGCGACCCGCGCCCGCAGGCGCGCCAGCACCCCTTGCAGGGTCGCACTGGTCATCAGGGGGGCCCGGAACTCTACGCCCTGGGCCGCGCACATCGCCTCCACCCCCAGAATACGGGACAGGTTGGCGTTCATCCGGGCCAAGCGCCGTGCCCCGTGGGCGGCCATGCTGACGTGGTCCTCCTGATTGGCGCTTGTCGGGGTGGAGTCCGTCGAACACGGGTTCGCCAAATGCTTGTTCTCGCTCATCAGGGCCGCCGTCGTCACTTCGGCGATCATCAGGCCCGAGTTCAGACCCGGCGCAGGCGTCAGGAAGGGCGGCAGGTCGAAGGACAACGTCGGGTCCACCGTCAGCGCCACCCGACGCTGCGCAATCGCGCCAATCTCGGACAGCGCAATCGCAATCATGTCGGCGGCAAAGCCGACCGGTTCCGCGTGGAAATTCCCGCCGGACACGATCTGCCCCTCGCCCACCAGAACCAGCGGGTTATCCGTTACGGCGTTGGCCTCGATCCGAAGCGTGTTCGCAGCGCAGCGCAACATGTCCAGCGCCGCACCCGTCACCTGCGGCTGGCAACGGATGCAATAAGGGTCTTGCACACGGGCGTCGCCGTGGCGATGGCTTTCGCGGATCTCGGAGCCGTCCATCAGGGCGCGCATTGCGGCGGCCACTTCGATCTGTCCAGGTTGGCCGCGCAATGCGTGGATTTCGGCCAGAAGCGGCGCGGTCGAGCCCATGATGGCATCCGTAGACAGTGACGAGACCGTGATCGCGGCGCGCAGGTTGGCCCATCCCTTGAACAGCCCGACCAGGGCGCACGCTGTGGAAAACTGCGTGCCGTTGATCAGCGCAAGCCCCTCTTTGGGGCCGAAGGTGACCGGTGCCAATCCGGCACGCGACAGGGCGGCGCCACCAGGCAGGGTTTCACTGTCAAACGTGGCCTCGCCCTCGCCCATCATGACCAGCGCCATATGGGCCAGCGGGGCGAGGTCGCCGGAGGCCCCGACCGATCCCTGTTCGGGGATCACCGGGGTCACGCCCGCCGCCAGCATCCCTTCGATCAGCCGCACCGTCGCCGGGGCCACCCCCGACGCACCACGCCCGAGCGACAGTAATTTCAGCGCCAGCATCAACCGCGCGGTGTCCCTTTCCAACGGGGTGCCCACCCCGCAGGCATGGCTGCGGATCAGGTTGCGTTGCAGGGCGGTGGTGTCCGTTGGGGCAATCTTCATCGAGGCCAGTTTGCCAAAACCGGTGTTGATTCCGTAAACCGGATCGTCGCCCGCTGCGGCCTCGGCCACCATGCGATGCGAGATTTCGATGGCCGGAAAGGCCGCCGGGTCGAGCGTAGCCGCCGCACCGTTCCAGATTGCTTCCAAATCGGCCAGGGTGGCCGCACCGGGAACCAGTTTCATTGTTGAACCTCGCCTTTGAACCAGCGTTGATGAAGGGGATTGAAGCCGAACCGATACGCCAGCTCTGCCGGGTGAGTCACGTTCCAGACCGCAAGGTCGGCCCGCTGCCCCGACGCGATCCGGCCCGTGTCGGACAGGCCAAGAGCGCGGGCGGCGTTCACGGTGACACCCCGCAGCGCCTCTTCCGGGGTCAGGCGGAACAGGGTGCAGCCCATGTTCATGGCCAGCAGCAGAGAGAACATCGGCGACGAGCCGGGATTCGCGTCGGTCGCCAACGCCATCGGAACGCCGTGACGACGGAAGGCATCAACCGGTGGACGCTGCGTTTCGTGCAGCGTGTAGAACGCGCCTGGCAGTAGAACCGCCACCGTTCCGGCCTGCGCCATCGCCCGCGCGTCGGCTTCGGTCGCGTATTCCACGTGATCCGACGACAGACCGCCATAGCGCGCGACCAATTCTGTGCCGCCCAGATGCGACAACTGTTCGGCATGCAGCTTGACCGGCAGTCCAAGCGCCTTGGCCGCTGCAAACACCCGGTCGATCTGCGCGGGTGAAAAGGCGATCCCCTCGCAAAAGCCATCGACCGCATCCACCAGCCCCTCGGCATGGGCCCTATGCAGGGCGGGCAGGCAGACATGGTCGATATAGGCGTCGGCGCGATCGGTGTATTCGGGTGGCACTGCGTGGGCGGCAAGGAAGCTGGTCTTGATCCGCACCGGGCGCAATGTTTCCAACGCGCGGGCCGCGCGCAGCATGTCCAGCTCGGACTCGATCGTCAGCCCGTAGCCGGACTTCACCTCGACCACGCTGACGCCCTCGGCCAGCAAAGAGTCCAGCCTTGGCAGCGCCAGCGCCACAAGCTCCTCGACCGAGGCGGCGCGGGTCGCCGTGACGGTCGACAGGATACCGCCCCCTGCCCGCGCCACCTCTTCATAGCTGGCGCCCTTCAGCCGCATCTCGAATTCGCGCGCCCGGTCGCCGCCATGGACCAGATGGGTGTGACAGTCGATCAACCCCGGCGTCACCAGCCGCCCGCCCAGGTCCACCGCGTCGACTTTGGGGGCGTCGGCCTCGGCCCCGACCCACACAATCGTGTCACCGTCCAGCAGGATCGCGGCATTTGGGATCAAGCCATAGGGCGCATCGTCCGCCATCGTGGCCACGGTCAGGTTTCTTATCAGCATGTCCGACTCATTGGGGTTGATTAATTCGCTCATTACGTTTTTATGTATGCACATATTGATGAGTCAAGCAGGGAATTGACGATGCAGAGGATCTGGGCAGAGCAGGCACTGACACCGCAGGGTTGGCAGCGCGACGTCTTGGTAGAGATCGACGGCGGTCGGATCACGCGGGTCACGCAGGGGGCGGCGGCAACAGGCAACCGCGTCGGATGCCTCCTGCCCGCGCCCACGAACGCCCACTCCCACGCCTTCCAACGGGCCATGGCCGGGCTGACCGAACGGCGCGGCCCCGACCCCAAGGATACGTTCTGGACGTGGCGGCAGCTGATGTTCCGCTTCCTCGACCGGATCACACCCGAGCAAGTGCAGGCCATCGCGGCCTATGTGCAGATGGAAATGCTGGAGGCGGGCTATGCGACCTCCGTGGAATTTCACTACCTGCACCACCAGCCGGGCGGCGTTCCCTACGCGCATCTTTCCGAATTGTCCGACCGGATCGCGGCGGCGGCGGATATCTCGGGCATCGGCCTGACCCTGCTGCCCGTCTTTTATCAGTATGGCGGCTGCGACCGGCGCCCACTGACCTCTGGCCAGCAACGCTTTGGCAACACCCCCGGCCGTTTCGCCCAACTGGCCGAGGCCGCCCGAAGGCGCATCGACGGTGGCCCCGAGGACTGGGCTTTCGGCATCGCCCCCCATTCCCTGCGCGCCGCCACGCCCGAGGCGATCCGAGAGGTGATCGGCCTCGCCCCCGATGGCCCGTTGCATATGCATCTGGCCGAACAGATCCCCGAGGTCGAGGACGTTCTGGCCGCCTATGGCGCGCGCCCCGTCGACTGGGTCTTGCAGCACCTGTCCCCTGACGCCCGCTGGCATTTCATCCACTGCACGCAGATGACCCCTCAGGAAACCGAGGCTCTGGCCAAGACCGGGGCCACCGCCGTGCTTTGCCCGCTGACCGAAGCCAGCCTTGGCGACGGGATTTTCGACGGGGTCCGATGGGTGAACGCAGGCGGGTCTCTCTCGATCGGGTCGGATTCCAATATCCGCATCGCCTTGGCCGAAGAACTGCGCCAGCTCGACACCAGCCAACGCCTGCGCGACCATTCCCGCGCGGCTCTCGCCACGTCGGAACAATCCACCGGACGCCGCCTGTGGCAGGCGATCACCGCTGGCGGCGCGCGGTCCGCCGGGCGGCAAACGGGCGCGGTTGCGCCGGGGATGTGGGCCGATATTCTGGCGCTCGACACGACCCATCCCGATCTGCAAGGGCTCTCCGGCGACATGATCCTCGACAGCTACATTTTCGCGGGCGACGACCGCATGGTCCGCGAGGTCTGGTCCGCAGGCCGCCACATGGTAACCGTGGGCCGCCACATGCAGCGTGACGCCATCACCGCAGCCTACAGCGCCGCCGTCCGCGACCTGAGGGCCGAACTGTGACCATCGCCTCGCCCAACACGTGGCAGGGCGTGCAGGACGAGGTTCTGCGCCGCATCCGCGAACGGGTCTGGAAACCGGGCGACCTGATCCCGAACGAAGCCGATCTTGCCGCCGAATTCGGCTGTGCGCGCGCCACCGTCAACCGGGCACTGCGTGAGTTGGCCGAACAGGGGCTTGTGGAACGCCGCCGCAAGTCCGGCACCCGCGTCGCCCTGCACCCCGTGGGCCGGGCGGTGATCGAGATCCCGGTGATCCGGACCGAGATCGAGGCCGCGGGCCAACGCTACGATTACCGGCTCTTGCTGCGAGAGGTGACGCCACCGCCGGGCCGCGTCACCTATACGCTCGGGCTGCCGGATGCCACGCGGGTGCTGCACCTCTTGGCGGTGCACCTCGCCGACGGGGTGCCCTTCGTGCTGGAAGATCGCTGGATCAACCTCGCCGCCGTGCCGCAGGCAGACGAGGCGGATTTCTCAGTCAAAAGCGCCAATGAGTGGCTCTTGGAAACCGTTCCCGTCGTACGCGGCGATCTCGCCATCTCGGCCCTGCCGTGCCCGCCCGACGCCGCCCGCGTTCTGGAATTGACAGAGGGCACGCCGCTGCTGGCGCTCGACCGCAGCACATGGGGGCCAGACGCCCCCATCACCCATGTGCGTCTGTGGCACATGCCGGGCCACCGCCTGCTGACACAAATCGCCGGATAGGGGCTTGCCGCATCGGCCCCGTCGCGTCCATTCTGCCGGTGACCACCGAGGGAACGAGGCGCCATCGCGTCACCTGCTGCCAAGACCCGTTCCACGGCATGGATGTTGCAAAATGGAAACCACTCCCACGCCGACCCTGAGGAAACGCCGCACGCATCTGGGGACAAGCCCCGCAAAAACATTCGCTGAAGGAGCCGCCATGACAGATACCCGCACGCTCAGCCTTGCCGAAATCGAGGATATATCCTTCCGCGCGCTCGTCGCCGCCGGCACGTCCAAGGCCAACGCTCGACCGCTGGCCCGCGCCACCGCTGAAACCGAGGCCGATGGCGTCGCCAGCCACGGGCTGGCCTATATCCCGATCTATGCCGAGCATGTGCAGTGCGGAAAGGTCGACGGTCAGGCCACGCCAGTGCTGGACCAGACCCGTCCCGCTGTGCTGACCGCAGACGCCGCCACGGGCTTTGCCCACGCGGCCATCGACATGGGGTTTAAACGGCTCATTCCGCTGGCCAGAGAGCAGGGCATCGCGGCGCTGGCCATCCGCAACAGCTACAACTGCGGCGTGCTTGGCTGCCACACACGCCGGTTGGCCGCGGCCGGGTTGGTCGGCATGGGGTTCACCAATGCCCCGGCCTCCATCGCGCCCTCGGGCGGCTCCAAACCGGTTGTCGGCACCAACCCGTTCTCGCTGGCGGTTCCGGGCACCGACGGGCAACCGGTGTTCCTGATCGACCAAAGCGCCAGCACCATCGCCAAGAGCGAGGTGATGAAACACGCCCGCGAAGGCAAACCGATCCCGCAAGGCTGGGCGCTCGATCCCGATGGCAACCCGACCACAGACCCGGAGGTCGGGCTCAAAGGCTCCATGGCGCCCTCGGGTGGCTACAAGGGGGTGGGCGTGGCCCTGCTGGTGGAAACGTTCGCCGCCGCGCTTGCCGGGGCGACCCTTGGCAAGGATGCCTCGCCCTTTTCCGGCACCGCAGGCGGGCCGCCCAAGACCGGGCAGTTCTTCATCGCCATCGACCCCGGCGCGACCTCGGGCGGCGCCTTCGCAGACCGCATCGCGGCCTTGGCCGAGGCGATCCACGCGCAAGAGGGCGCCCACCTGCCCGGCGATGGCCGTGCGGCGAAACGCGCCAAGGCCCTGACCGATGGCGTCGCCGTCAGCACTGCAACCTTGGCAAAGATCGAGGCGCTGCTAACCTAAGGATCAGTCGAAGCTGACCGAGACATCTCCGAACGGACCGAAATCGGCGTGGAAGCGGCTGCCAGAAGGCGCTTCCACGGGACGGATGAAACTGCCGGACAGAACAATCTGGCCCGCCTTGATCGCGTCGCCATACCCGGCCAACCGCCGAGCCAGCCAGACGATCCCTTCCACCGGGTCGTTCAGGACTCCGGCCCCGAGGCCGGTTTCCTCGACCATGCCGTTGCGGGTGACAATCGCCCCGATCCAGCGCAGGTCCATCGCGTCGGGCGCATGTTTGGCGCCGCCAAGCACGATCCCGGCGTTGGCGGCATTGTCCGAGATCGTGTCGACGATCGACCGCATCTGTCCGCTCTCCGGGTCCTTGCGCAGAATGCGCGTGTCGAGGATTTCGAGGCTCGGCGCAACATAGTCCGTCGCCGCCAGCACATCGTCGCGGCTCACCTCGCCCACCAGATCCGCCTTCATGACAAAAGCAATCTCGGCTTCAATGCGGGGCTGGATGAACCGGCCGGCGGGAACTGCCGCGCCATTTTCGAACATCATGTCGTCCAGCAACACGCCGGAATCCGGAATGTCGATGCCAAGCGCATCCTGCATCGCCCGCGAGGTCAGCCCGATCTTCCAACCGATCTGCCGCCGCCCCTGCGCCAGCTTCAGGTCCACCAATGCCTTTTGCACGCGATAGGCGTCGTCCATGTCCATGCCGGGATGCGCGCGCGACAGCAATCCGATCTGTCGCCCCTCCGCCTCGGCCTTCAGCAGCGCCGCAGCAGCGGCCCTTGGGTCCAGCCCCCGGCTCATGCCTCGTCCTCCACGGTGTTGACCAGCGTGCCGATCCCTTCGGCCGACACTTCGATCACGTCACCGGGCACAAGGAAGCGGGGCGGATCGAACCGCGCACCCGCCCCCGTGGGCGTGCCGGTAACGATGATGTCGCCCGGCTCCAGCGTGGTAAAGGTCGAGATGTATTCGATCTGCCGCCGGATCGGAAACAGCATCCGGCTGGTGCGGTCATCCTGCCTTGTCTCGCCATTCACCTTGGTGGTGATCCGCACATCGTCCAACTGTGCCGCGTCGGCAAAGGGCACCAGCCACGGCCCGATCGCACCCGACCGGTCCCAGTTCTTGCCCTGCGTGACGTTGAACTTGGCGTGCCGCACCCAATCGCGGATCGTGCCCTCGTTGCACAGCGTGAGCGCCGCGATATGGTCATACGCCTCGGCCTTCGGGATGCGCCGCCCCCCCTTGCCGATGACAATGGCGATCTCACCCTCGTAATCCAGCTTGTGCGACTCTGGCGGCCGGATCAGCGGCTGCTCATGGCCGGTAAAGCTCGACGGAAACCGCGGGAACAGCGACATGTTCGGCGGCGCCTCTTGCCCGTCCTTGTATTCCGCGTTCCGGTCGGGAAAGTTCACGCCAACGCAGATGATCTTTCCCGGATTGGGGACGGGGATTTCAAACGTGAAATCCGTATGCGTCACCGCACGGCCGACCGTGGCGCTCATGAGTTCGGGAAGGCCCCCCGCCGCGACCACGTCCTTCAGCGTGGGCCACTGGGCGAAGTCCGGCGAAAGGGCAATAAACCCGTCTTCCACCAGCACCCCCCAAAGCGGCTCCCCACCGGCGTCTACGGTTACGAATTTCATAAAATTATCCCTTCTTCTTGGCCCAAATACTCAAACACCGCCCCGTCACGGTGCAACGATCGGTTGTGCTTTCAGCACAGGCTCCGCCAAGTCTGTCCCATCAAACAGGCTGCCCTCTTCGAACCAGCTCTTCGGCGCGGGCGCCCCCCAAAGCGTTTGCCGCTGCGGATCTTTCAGGTCCCAACGAATGGGCTCCAGATCCGGGTCGACGGTCTGGTAGTCCGAGCAATAGATTTCGATCCGGTGCCCGTCCGGGTCACGGATGTAAAGAAAGAACGCGTTGGAAATCCCGTGCCGCCCGGGGCCGCGCTCGATGTTGCTCACCCATCCCGTGGTCGCCATCAAGTCCAACAGGTCGATGATGTTGAGCGGCGTCGGCACCCAGAAGGCACAGTGGTGCAGGCGAGGCCCCCGGCCATTGGTGAAGGCAACGTCATGCACACCGCCCTTGCGGTGCATCCAGGCGGCCCAGATACGGCCCGTTTCGGCATCTTCGGTATATTCGGTCACCCGGAACCCCATCTCGCCATAGAAGGCCACCGAGGCATCCACATCGGCGCTGAACATGTTGAAATGGTCGATCCTCAGCGGCTTCACGCCGTTATAGAGCCTGTATTGCTGGTGGATCGGCGCCAACCGGTCCATCTTGACGTAGAACTCCAGCGGAATGCCCCACGGGTCACGGGTCATCAGCGTCCGGCCCTGAAAGGGGCGTTCGACCCATTCCACCGGCAGGCCCTTGGCGGCAAAGAACGCCTCGGCCCGATCCAGATCGGCCTCGTCGAACAGCTTGAATCCAAGAACGCCAACCTTGGCCTCGGCCGCCTCGCGCAGGATGATGCAGTGGTGGCCGCGTTCTTCCATCGCCCGCAGGTAGAGCACCCCCGGTGCTTCGTCAGTGACCTGAAGGCCGAGCGTATCGACATAGAAAGCACGGGACCGGGCAAGGTCGGTGACCCGGTATTCAACATGGCTGAGCCGAACGATGTTGAAGGGCGGGTAGAGCACTGGGGCGGGAATGGGCATTGGGTTTGTCTCCTCGCGTCGGGCCGGAAAGAATTTTCCTGAAAATTCTTCCCTGAGTCAGGGGGGGGGCATGTGGCAGGATTTTCCCGAAAACCCTGCAGCCTACGTCACACCGGGAAAATCACGTTGGTCTGGCCGGTTCCGGAGCTTGGGAAATACTCGGTCACCACCTCGCACGGCTTGTCATAATTGTCCCAGCCAAGCGCGCCATAGAGCATGGCGGTGTCATGCATCGAGCCTTCGCCACAGCAGAACTCGGCATAATCCGACAGCATCTTCAGGAAGGTGGCGTGATCACCGCGCTGCCACATGTCGAGCACATGCAGATCCATCTGGCGGTTGAACTCGGAACTGATGGTAAAGGTGCCGTTATTGGCGGCATAGTCCTTGTTGGCCCAGATCTTGTGCGAAAGTGAGCCCGAGGCGACCAGCAACACCTTGCTGTCCGACGCCTCGATCGCCGCGCGGATCGCTTGCCCCACGATGCGGCTTTCGTCATGGCCATGCACCGTGCACCAGGCGGCGACCGAGACCACCTTCATGTCGTGTTCCCGGCTCATGAACCGCATCGGGACCAGCGTTCCATATTCCAGCTCAAGGCTGTCAAGCTGATGGGCCAGCGTATAGGCGCCCATCTCCGACGCGGTCTTGGCGATGGCCTCTCCGAGGGCGGGGTTGCCGTCATAGCCGTAGGCCAGGTTCTGGATGAACTGCGGAAACTCGTTCGAGGTGAACAGCCCCTCGAAGCGGTTGTTGGCGTTGATGTGAAAGCCTGCGTTGATCACCCAGTGGGTGTCGCAGATCACCACCGTGTCGGCACCAAGCGCCTTGGCTCGGCGGGCGATCTCGCGGTGGCCGTCGATGGCGGCTTGGCGCTTGCCTTTGACCGGGCCTTCCTGCTCGGACATGAGCATGGTTGGCACATGGGTCATCTTGGCGGCGAGTACGATTTCTCCCATTGTCTCCTCCTCGAAACTGGGGCGCGTGTCCTGTTCGTTACGCGCCGAGGCGCGGGATGTGGTGCTGGCCGGTGGCCAGCCCGATATGCTTTTGTTCCATGTAGAACTCGAAGGACCAGTCGCCGCCGTCGCGGCCGATGCCGCTGGCCTTCACGCCGCCGAAGGGCGTGGGCAGGTGGCGCACGTTTTCCGAATTTACCCAGATCATGCCCGCTTCCAGCTTGCCCGTGAACCGCAGGGCGCGGGTGATGTCGTTGGTCCAGACATAGCCGGTCAGGCCGTAGGGGATGTCATTGGCGATCCGCAACGCTTCGTCTTCGTCCTTGAACCGGATGGCCGTCAGCACGGGACCGAAAATTTCCTCCTGCGCGATGCGCATGCCGTTCTTGGCGCCGGTAAACAGCGTCGGCTTCACGAACCAGCCGGTGTCGCCTGCCCGGTCGCCCCCAGCCGCGATCTCGGCCCCGTCTTCCCGCGCGGCGGCGAAGTAGGAACAGACCTTGTCGAAATGGGTCTTGTGGATCAGTGGCCCGATCTCGGTTGCCGGGTCCAGCGGGTTGCCGACGCGCAGGTTTTTCACCCTTGCCGTCAGCTTCGACAGGAACGCATCTGCCACGCTGTCCTGTATCAGCAGGCGCGAGGACGAGGTGCAACGCTCACCATTCAGCGAATAAATCATGAAGATTGCGGCATCGAGCGCCCGGTCCAGATCGGCGTCATCGAACACCACGACGGGGTTCTTGCCACCCAGTTCGAAATGCACCCGCTTTAGCGTGTCGGCGCCCTGTTTCATGATCATGCTGCCGGTCCTGGACTCGCCCACGAAGGCAATCGCCTTGATATCGGGGTGCTCGGTCAGCGCGCGGCCCGCATCCTCGCCAAAGCCGTTGACAAGGTTCCAGACCCCCGGCGGCAAACCGGCCTGTTCCGCGATCTCCATCAGGATACGCGCCGTTACCGGGCTGAACTCGGCCGGTTTGTGGACCACGGTGCAGCCAGCGGCCAGCGCTGGCGCGATCTTCCACGTCGACAGCATGAAGGGCGTGTTCCACGGCGTGATCACCCCCACCGGGCCGATCGGCGTGCGGGTCGAGATGTTGATCAGCGTGGGGGACGGCATCGACTTTCCATCGCGGGCAGACGGCGCGCGGTCCGCAAAGAAGCGAAAGTTCTCGGCCCCGCGCAGCGCCGCCTTGGACATGAAGCGATAGGCCTGGCCCGTATCCCAGCACTCGCAAAGCGCGATTTCCTCGGCGCGCGCGACGATCCCGTCGGCGATCTTGTGCAGAATGGCCTTGCGCTCGGTCGCGGGCAAATCGCGCCACGCCGGAAACGCCGCCTTGGCCGCGGCGGCGGCGGCATCGACATCCTCCGCGCCGGACTTGGCGACCTTGCAGATATAGCTCTCGTCCACCGGTGTGTGATTGTCAAAGGTGGCGCCCGAGGCCGCCGCTCGCGCTGCGCCGCCAATCTGGTTCAGAACACCGGTTTCGCGGAACCGGGCAAGGTAGCCATCGAGTTTCGCCTGATGCGTAGCAAGGTCGGACATGGGCGCTCCTTTACAGGTGGTCGCGGATAGTGCCCGTTTTCGGGCTCAAATCCGGATTGATGTCGCGCATCTCGAAAGACAGCGCGATGGACTGGGTTTTCATGGGCTCGGCAAGGAAAGCTTCGGCCGCGGCAAAAATATGCGCGGTCGCCGCCTGCTTGGCATCGTCGGGCCTGCCGCCGCGCAACCGCAGGCTGATGTCGATAAAGCCATGCGTCGGGTTGCCGTCGGCGATGCTGACATGGGTCGCACAAAAGGCGCGCACACGGATGCCGGCCATGGGCAGGATACCGGTCTCGATCGCTGCGATGCGCAGAGCATCGCAAAGCGCGGCGATATCCACGCGCGTCTCCATGTTGGGCGAATAATCGACGACAATATGCGGCACCGGGGCCTCCTCCTCCATTACTTGCTTTGTTAAGCATTTAAGTGAGTCGAGTCAACCGGTGGTTTGATCAAGCTGCGAGCAAGCTCCCTCGACGTGCGGCGGCCCCTTACCCGGCGGCCACGATCCCGCGTTCGCACCAGTCGTCGAAGATTTCCAACGCCCGCGCCGCAAACCCCTCATCATTGATATTAAGGTCCAGCTCTTCCAGCCGGGCATTGGCCGGGCAACTCGCCCGCATCTCCGCGCAAAACGCGGCCAGCCCCGCGGGGTTGTGCAACTCCGCGCCGGGCCGGTCCCATTCGCCGCAGCCGCCCAGAGGCAACAGCAGCACGGTCTCGCCCTTGGCCTCGGCCAGCGCCCGGCCATGGGCGCGGGCCACCGTGCGCACCTCGTCGGCGTTCAGAACGACCGAGGTAATCAGGCGATTATGCGCATGATTGGGGTGATGCATCCATTTCTCTGGCAGGCCACGCCAACCAGCAAGATCCACCAGATCGTAGCACCCGGTGGACACCAACTGCGCAATGCCAGCGCGCCCCGCATTGGTCAGCCGGTCTGCCCCCGCCGTCACGTCGGACCCGTGGGTGTGATTGCCCAGTTCCTGCGTGCAAAAATCGAACACGGCGGCAAACGCCCCCTGCGAGGCCAGCGATTCAAAGGCCCGTCCACCCATGCCCGTAGCGTGGAACACCGCGACCTCGTACCCACGCTTTTCCAGTTCCGGCTTGAGATACACCATGTATTTCAGCGCCGACTTGCCAAGGCTGGTCATGCCGATCAGGGGCTTGGTCCCGTCCGGCGCCTCGACCGCCCGTGCGGCACCCAGCACGGCGCCGGCGGCCTGACTGAGCGACGATTTGCAAACAGAGTTCAGGCCATAAAGCCCCCCGGCCCACAGGATCATCTGGATATCCGCAGGCAGACGCTCGGCCGGGATCAGGGTCGAGAACGCCACCGTTGAAACGATGTATTTCGGCACGCCAAGCGGCAAGGCGGAACAGAGATCCAGCGCCAGATCGGTCCCCATCGAGCCACCCAGAACCACGACCCCGTCAAACGCGCCCTCTGCCCACAGCCTGGCCGTCAGCATGGCCGACCCGCGCGCCATGATTTGCATGGCGGTGTTTTCATCGCCCGAGGCAATCGCCACCTTGATCGACGAACCACCGGCCTCGGCCACGTCATGCTTGGAGTAATCGGTCGGCTCGGACGGATCGCCCAGAACCGACACATCCATGGTCAGAACGCCGCCGCCCTGCGACCGGATGCGGTCGGCCATGTAGGTCAGTTCGTCATCCTTGGTGTCGTAGGTGCCCACCACCAGAATGGTCTTGTCCGCCATCTTCCCCCCGCTCATAGCTGAATCCACGCGGTTTTCAGGTTCTCATATTTCGCCATCGCGTGAAGCGACTTGTCGCTGCCATTGCCCGATTGGCCGACACCGCCCAAAGGCACGGTCAGGTCGGACCCGCCATAGGTGTTCACATGCACCACGCCCGCGCGGATCGCGCGGATCATGCGGTGCGCTCGGGACAGATCGCCGGTCCAGACGCCCGAGGACAGGCCGTAATCGGTGCCATTGGCCAGCGCCACGGCCTCTTCCTCGGACTTGAAGGACGTCACCGCCAGCACCGGGCCGAACACCTCGTTCTGCGCCAGATTGGCCTCGGGCTTCACCCCCGCAATCACCGTCGGCGCCATATAGGTGCCGCCGGTTTCGGTCAGGATGCGCGCGCCGCCACACAGCCGCTGTGCGCCCTCTTCCTCCGCCTGCTGGACAAAGCGCAGGTTCTGGGCCAGTTGCCGTTCGGAATGCACCGCACCGATCTGGGTATCCAACGACAACGGGTCGCCGACGGTGAAACCGTCTGCCGCCTTGCACAGCGCCTCGACGAACGCGTCATGGATGCTGTCCTCGACCAACAGGCGCGACGCGGCCACGCAGACCTGCCCCGAGTTGCGAAATATCCCCGCCGCCGAGACCTTGGCCGCCAGCCCCAAATCCGGTGCATCGGCAAAGACCACGTTGGGCGACTTGCCGCCAAGTTCCAGATAACAGCGCTTGAGGTTCGACCGCGCGGCATAGCCCAGCAGCCGCCGCCCGGTGCCGCCCGACCCTGTAAAGGCCAGCACGTCCACCCCCATCGACAGGCCCATGGCCTCGCCGACCACAGGCCCTTCGCCGGTGACGACATTCAGAACACCCGGCGGCAGCCCAGCCTCCAACGCCAGCCCGGCGACGCGCAACAGCGTGAGGGACGCGGTCTCGGCCGGTTTCAGCACCACCGAATTGCCAGCGGCCAGCGCCGGGGCCAGCTTCCACGCTCCGATCATCAGCGGGAAGTTCCACGGCACGATGGCACCAACCACGCCGACGGGTTCGTGATGCACCAGCCCCAGCACGTTGTCGGCGGTCGGGGCGATCTCGCCATAGCGCTTGTCGATGGCCTCGGCATAGTAGCGGATCGTGCCCGCGGCGGATCCGGCCTCGGCCTTGAAGGCCATGCCGATCTCGGTCCCGTTCTCGCGCACGCCCAGAACCGCCAGCGCCAGCGCCTCGGCTTCGATCAGCTCGGCCCATTTCAGCAGCACGGCCTTGCGCGCGGCGGGCGGCTGCCGCGACCAGCGTCCATCCGCAAAAGCTGCGCGGGCGGCGGCAACGGCCCGGTCCATATCCTCGGTCGTGCCACGCGCCAGCGTGGTCAGTCCCTGCCCGTCGATAGGGCTGGTGGTGTCCATCACCTGCCCGTCCGAGGCGGCCACAACCGCCCCGTCGATCAGATGACCCTGCGCGGCCACGGGCTCTGCCCGCAGCGCGTCGATCCTGCCTTGGTCCAGCATCGTCTCTCCTACCGCGTCTGAGTGTCGTGAATATCGTGATCCGGCTCGTCTTGCCGCGCCTTGTGTTCCCTGACCAGCGTGCGGATATGCAGACCGAGCACCAAAAGGATGGCGGCAAACAGAATGGCGGCAATCGGCCGGTCCACCATGTCGAGCGGTGTGTGCACCCGCGCCATGGCGCTGCGCAGTTTCACCTCCATGATCCCGCCCAGAACCATGCCCAGAACGATCGGCACGATCGGCAGGTTCAGCCGCTTGAGGATCAGCCCGAGAATGCCGAAGCCGGACGCCACCGCGCAGTCGGTAAAGGAATTGCGCAGCGAGTAGACCCCGACAAAGCTGAGCGTCAGGATGATGACACCGAGGAACCGCGTCGGGATCTGGATGATCTTGGTCAGCCAGTTGGTCGAGAACATCAGGAAGACCAGAACGATCACGTTCAGCAGCAGCATGACGATGTAAAGCGCCACCACGAAATCCATGTGGTCCTGAAACAATCCCGGCCCCGGCACCACGTTGTGAACGTAGAAGACCGACAGCATCATCGCCGTCAACGCCTCGCCCGGAATGCCAAGCGCAAGAAGCGGGATCATCGCCGCGCCGGGCACCGCGTTGTTCGAGGCCTCCGAGGCGATCAGCCCCTCGGGGCTGCCATCGCCGAAAGCCTCGGGCGTTTTCGAGGTGCGCCGCGCGTAGGTGTAGCTCATGAACTGGGCCGTGAACTCGCCCACACCGGGGATCATCCCCATCAGCACGCCAAAGCCGGACGAAACCGTCGCTACCCGCTTGAACTGGAATAACTCCTTCAGGCCGGAAAACAGGCTGCCGTCCACCGGTTGCGCATGGGGCGCGTCGTCCTTGTCCACCAGCAGCAGGAAAGCCTGCGAAATGGCGAAGAGGCCAAGCACCACCACGATCAGGTCAACGCCCGAGGCCAGCCAACTTTGATCGAAGGTGAAGCGGCGAGAATAGCGCACCGGCTCCAGCCCCACGGAATTAAGGAAAATGCCAAGGCTCGCCAGCATCCCGGCCGCAAACACCTGCCCGCGATGCGCCAGCACCACCAGGATGATGCCAAGAAGCGCGGCAAGGAAGATTTCACGACTGCCGAACATCGGCGCAATCCATGCCAGAACCGGCGACAACACGATCAGGCAGATGATCGCCAGAACGCCGCCGTAGAACGAGGCGGAATACGCCAGCGACAAGGCGCGCCGCGCCTGCCCCCGCTTGGTCATCGGATAGCCGTCATAGGTGGTCAGCGCGTTCACCGCCGTGCCCGGCGTGTTGATCAGGATGGCCGGGATCGCCCCGCCATACATGGACGATCCATAGATCCCCAGCAGCGCTGTCAGGCCAACGATGGGCTCGAAGCTGAAGGTCGCAGGCAACAGGATCGCAATGGCCACCGCCGCGCCGACGCCGGGGATCGCACCGATGATGACGCCGCCGATCGACCCGACCAGCAGCGCCAGCGCCACGTCGAGCCGCGCCAGCATGTGAAAACTGGAAAGGAAAAGCTCCATCTCAGGGCCCTCAGAAATAGGTCAACATGAACGAGGACCAGCCCTCGGGCAGCATGTGGTAGAGCTGCCCGCCCGGCAGCCGCACCTGCAAGAAGGTTCGAAACAGCAGCACGATCCCGACGCCGGTCAATACCGCCATGCCGATGGTCTTCGGCGCGCGATAGCCAAGGCGCAGCGTCAACACCGCCATGAAGCCCATCGTCGCCAGCAGATAACCCGCATAGGGCACCAGCCAGACATAACCGAGGAACCACGCCACGAATTCAAACCCGCGCAGCCAAAAGCCGACTTCCTGCCAGCGTCCGGCGATACGGTCCGAGGCCACCGAACTCAGAAAATGCAATGTGCCGAAGCCCACCATTCCGAAAACACCGACGGCTGGCCAGAACCGTGGCTGCGCAAAGAGCTGCGTCCCGCTCGCCCAGACGGTTTGTTTGCCAAGCTGGCTCAGCAAGAAAAGCGCGACAAGCAAAAAGACCGTGGCAAAGACCAGGTCGCCGGGCCGACGGTAGCGCTTGAACAGTTGCTGAAGTGTCTGAAACCGCTCCATGGAGGATGCCCCTTTCGCAATAGGGAAAGGGCCGGCCCACGCGGGCCGGCCCCTTCAGGTCGATCAGTCGAGCATGCCCGAAATGGTGCCGAGCGTCTCGATATCCTGCTGGATCTGCGCTGCGGACGCGCCCGCGTCCTGCCAGTAGATCAGCGCGCCGGTTTCGGCCGCCAGCGCCTGCGCGCGGTCGCTCATCACCGTCTCGCGGGCCACTTCCGCGATCCGGTCACGCACCTCTTGCGGGGTGTCGCTGCGCACGAACAGGCCGTTCCACAGTGCCACGTTCAGCGACGGGTCGATCTCGGCAACCGTCGGCGCATCCGGGGTCAGGCTGATGCGCTCGGACCCGATCGAGGCCAGCACGTTCACCTCGTCCAGGCACGGCAGGATCAATTGCAACGTGGTGTTGATCACGTCGGCGTCGCCGGACGCCAGGGTGTTGCAGTCCAGCGCATCAAACGCCGCGTCCGAGGCAAAGGAAAAACCCTGCGACTCCGCAAGCGCCATGGTCACCCGCGTCGGCACAAGCGGCGCGCCGAAATGGCCAAGCGTCACGTCATGATCCTGCGCGTAGGCAGAAAGCTCCTCGATCGAGGAATAGGGCGCATCGGCCGAGGCCGCGATGACGAAAGGATAGGTCAGGAAAATCCCGATGGGCTCGAACGGGTCGGGGTTCAGCTCCGGGATGCCGAGGTTTGGGCCAACCGTCGGGATCGCGATGATGAACGACCCGATGGTGTAGCCATCCGCGGGCGCCGTCGCCACCGAGATCGCACCGGGGAACGGCCCACCGCCGCCGCCGGGGCGGTTCACCACCGCCGCGGGCACGTCATACGCCGCCTGGAAATCGTCGGCGATCATCCGGGTCAGCACGTCTTCCAGATCGCCCGGAGGCCACGGCACCACGAATTCGACGGGCCGCTCGGGATAGTCAGCCGCCGCCATGCCCACCACGGACACCGTCGCCATGGCCGCAGCGGCGACTGTTTTCAGGATCGTTTTCATGTTGCACTCCCTGCTTGCTGGTTCATTATTTAAACCGATGGTTCAAAAACAGCTTGCATTGTGAAGCATCATCCGTCAATCTTTTTTCAACAGCCCAGGCAGCAAACTTCGAGGGGCGCCATGTCCACGATCGCAAAGGCAATGGAATTGCTTAATTTTTTCTCGCTCGACCGCCCGGAGATCGGCCTGAGCGACTTTCACCGACTCGCCGGGCGCGACAAGGCGACGACCTTTCGCCACCTGACCGCCCTCGAATCGGTGGGATTGCTGGAACAGAACCCCGCCACCCGCGCCTATCGCATCGGCCCCGCCGTGTTGCGCCTCGCCCACCTGCGCGAGGTCACGCTGCCGCGCCGGGCCGGGGTGCGCATGGTGTTGCCCCGGCTGGCCGAAATCACCGGCGAAACGGCGCATGCCTCGATCCTCGACGCGACCGGGCTGACCACGCTGGCCCACCATGAAAACAAGTCCCATTCCGCCCGCGTGGTCCTGCATGAAAGCAGCCTGCCCCTGCACGCCACCGCCTCGGGGATCGCGGTCCTCGCCTATGGCGGCGCGGCCCTGATGGATCACGCGCTGGACCAGATGCAGGTCTATACCGACAGCACCATGCGCAGCCGGGACGAGGTGACCGCCGCCGCCGACACCGCCCGCAAGATCGGCTTCTCCATCGCCAACCAAAGCTACGAGGCGGGCGTAACAGGCATCGGCACCCCGCTCTTCGACAGCAACGGCATTGCCGGATCGGTGGCAGTTGCAGCGGTGTCCTCGCGCCTGACCCCCGAGCTTCAACACACCATCAAGCAGGAACTGCGCCGCGCCGCGCGGATCATCAGCCAGCATTGGGGCGGAAGCATACCGCCCGCGCTGGAGAATGCCTGGACCACTCATCTGGGGCCTGACAACGCCTGCGCCCCCGCCGACCAAACGGAGAAAGCATCATGAAGGATTCCAACTTCCTCAAGGAACACAACGCGCGGCGCATGTGGCACCCGATGGCGCATCCCGCCGACAGCATCGCCAACCCCCCCACGATCATCACCAGCGCCGAGGGCGTCAAGATCCGCGACGTGGACGGGCACGAGTCCATCGACGCCGTAGGCGGCCTGTGGAACGTGAACCTCGGTTTTTCCTGCCAGCCGGTAAAGGACGCCATCGCGCGGCAACTGGATGTGTTGCCCTATTATTCAACCTTCCGCGGCACGTCGAACGATGCGGCCATCGAGCTGTCCGTGATGCTGGCCGAGTTTTTCGCCCCCGACGGGCTGACCCGCGCCTTCTACACCTCGGGCGGGTCGGACAGCGTCGAAACCGCCCTGCGGCTTTCGCGGCAATATCACAAGATCCGGGGCGATCACGGGCGCACCAAGTTCTTCAGCCTGAAAAAGGGCTATCACGGCACCCATTTCGGCGGCGCCTCGGTGAACGGCAACGCCAATTTCCGCACCGCGTATGAGCCGCTCTTGCCCGGCTGCCACCATATCCCCGCGCCCTACCCCTATCGCAACCCGTTCGACGAGTCCGACCCAAAGCGTCTGGCCCAACTCTGCGCCGCCGCCTTCGAGGATGAAATCGCCTTCCAGGGCGCGGGCACCATCGCCGCCTTCATCATGGAACCGATCCTTGGCGCCGGTGGCGTGATCGTGCCGCATGAAAGCTTCATGCCGATGATGCGCGAGATCTGCGACCGCCACGGCATCCTGATGATCGCGGACGAGGTTATCACCGCCTTCGGTCGCACCGGCGACTGGTCTGGCAGCCGCCATTGGGGCGTGCAGCCCGACATGATGTGCACCGCCAAGGCGATCACCAACGGCTATTTCCCCTTCGGCGCGGTGATGCTGGCGGACAAGGTGGTCGAGGTCTTCGAGGGCGACAAGACCGGTGCGGCGGCCATCGGCCACGGCTACACTTATTCCGGCCACCCCGTCGGCGCGGCGGCGGCCATTGCCTGCCTTGAGGAAACCATCCGGCTCGACGTCCCCGCCAACGCCGCCGCCCGCGGCACCCAGCTGTTCGACGGCGTGCTGGCGCTGAAGCAGAAATACGACATGATCGGCGACGTGCGCGGTGGCCACGGGCTGATGACAGCAATCGAGGTCGTCTCGGACCGCGCCGCCAAGACCCCGGACAAGGCGATGCCCGCCAAGGTGCATCAGGTGGCCTATCGGAACGGCGCGATGGTGCGGGTTTCGGGCAACAACATCATCATGTCGCCGCCGCTGGTTCTGACCGAGGCCGATGTGACCACGGTCCTCGCCGCGCTCGACGCAGGCTTCGCGTCGCTCTGAAGGCCCGCTTCGGCTCCGGCCTTCTTCTTTGCGAAACGACCCCTGTGTCAGGGGCTGGCCCCAGGCGGTCCGGCGATCCCTGCCGTGGCAGGGTGAGGCGGACCGCTCGCCGGTCGCCGCCCCAGGCGGCGATCCGCTGTCAGCTCGGGCGGGCGACGGTCGCGGTCAGGGCTCCAACTCGTGCAGCTCTTCCAGCAGGTCGAGCAGCTGTTCCATCCGGTCGGCGCCGAAACGGCCTTCCAGCCGCTGCATGATCGCCGCCGATTCCGGCGAATGGCGATGGATCAGGTCGCGGCCCCGGTCTGTGACGCTGACGATGGACTTGCGTCGGTCGGCGCTATCGACCCGGCGTGACAGCAGGTCTTCGGCCTCCATCGTCTTGAGAATGCGCGTCAGGCTGGACAGCAGCAGGCAGGCGCGGGCCGCCAGAGCCGTCTGCTCCATCGGGCCCTCTTCGTCCAGAACCCGCAGCACCCGCCATTTCTGCTCGTTGATCCCGCTTTGCGAAAGCATGTCGCGGATCGGTCCCATCACTGTTTCGCGCGCGCGCAACAAGGCAATGGGCAGCGACCGGCTGGTGCGGCGAAATCCGGGGCTATCGGGGTGCGAAGGCTGGTTCATAGGCCTTTATGTCCTGTTTCTGGGTCATCTATCAAGCGTCCCGGCGTCACGCCCATGCCCCGCGCCGCTCGGCCACATGGGCCGCGATGGCCGCCTTGTAAAGCGCCCGGATCTGCGTCGTGACCGGCCTGTCGCCGCGTCCGATAGGCTTGCCGTCGATCGACGCCACCGGGGTCTGCGCCCCGAAAGTGCCGGTCAGAAACGCCTCTTCCGCGCCATAGGCTTCATAAAGAGAGAAGTTTTTTTCGTGAACCGGGATGCCATTCGCCCGGCACAAGTCGATCACTTTCTGCCGCGTCACGCCGTTCATGCAGTAGTCGCCGGTCGCGGTCCAAACCTCGCCCTTGCGCACGATGAAGAAATTGCAGGCGTTGGTGGTGTTCACAAAGCCATGCGGGTCCAGCATCAGCCCCTCGTCGGCCCCCGCCGCTTCCGCCTGAAGGCAGGCGATGACGCAGTTCAGCTTGGAATGGCTGTTGAATTTCGGATCTTGGCTGTGCGGCAGCCCGCGCACCTGTGGCACCGTGGCCAGCCGGATGCCCTGTCCTTGCAGGCGATCGGCCGGGCGCGAATGTTCCATGATGATGACCATCGTCGGCCCCCATCGGCTGAGCGAGGGGTGCTGGAACGGCTTGGCCTTCACCCCGCGCGTCAGCATCAGGCGGCAATGCACATCCGTGGTCATCCCGTTGGCTTTGGCGGTGCGGCGCAGCGCCGCCGCAATCCCGGCCCGATCCATGCCGGGATCGAGGCTCACCGCCTTGCAGCTGTCGAAGAACCGGTCCATGTGCTCGTCGAAATAGGCCCAAACCCCATCATAGAGCCGCATCCCCTCCCACATGCCGTCGCCCAGCATGAAGCCGGAATCGTAGACCGAGACCTTGGCCTCGTCGCGATGCACGATCTCGCCGTTCACATAGATCTTGATATTACGGTTGCGCGCGTCTTCCTCGGCGTCGTGGGTGGTGTGGCTGTCGGTCATGAACGCATCCCTGCAAGGCCGGTGACTGGCCTAGTAGGGGCATATCCGGCGGGGCGGGCGCAAGCCGAAAAGCCCGCCGCGGGCAGTGCGGCCTCTCAGGCGGCGCAGGTCGCGCGCTTGCGGTCGGGGGTCAACGGTTCCAGCTTCTGGTCCGGCTCGCATTTGGCAAGGCGGCGCAACTGGTCGGGGTCGGCAAGGCCCACGCAATCGGGCGCCAGCATCTCGATCGCCCCCTTGTCGACAAGGTGATAGAGGCTGCGGCACAGCGTTTCCGTGCTCATATCGAGCAGCGAGGCCAGATCGCGGCGGCTCAGGTCCAGCGGCACCACGCCCTCGGCCGAACGGTCGCCGAAAAGCGCCTGGTCCACCAGCCACAGCGCCAGCCGTTCGGTGGTGTTGCGCCCGCGCAGGCTGGCGAACCAGCGCTGTTGCTCCCCCATCTGCTGCGACAGGGCCTGTAGATAGGCCCGTTGAAGGTCGGGATATTCCGTCAGCAACTGGTCGAGGCTCGCCGTTGACAGCCAGCACACGGTCACATCGGTGGCCGCCTCCCACGAGACGGCGTTTTCGACGCCGAAGGGATCGCCGACCAGATCGCCCGCGCGCTGGATGCCCAGCACGAATTCGTCACCGTCCTCGTTGATATGCACGGCCTTGGCCAGCCCCGACACGACAATTCCGATCCGGTCGCTATGGGTGCCCTGATCGAGGAACGGCTTGTTCTGGGCATAGGTCACCCGGTGGCCGCGTAGCGCGACCGCCTCGACCGTGGCGGGCGTGACCGCGCCGCAAATTCCCTTTTGACGGGCCGGACACCGGGCGCATTGTCCGGCACTGCGGGATGGTGAAGACGCAGTCATCGGCATGGTGTTTCCTCCCCCAAATTTCCGTCGCGGCAGGATGGTCGGGAAAAGTCCCCTCGCACCCGGCGCCGCAGACATTCCAGAGAGTGCCAAATTGCACCCGAGACGGCAGCTTCAGTTTTGTGTAAAATTGTGCAGATAAGGACCGGCCCGCTTGGCGGCGCTTCTTGCCACTGGCAAGAAGATGCGGACATGGCGACATCATGTGGGGGAACCATGCCGCAAGACCACGATCGGGGCACAGCAAGACCGGACCCGCGCCCTGTCGGCGTCAGAACCATACCCGAGGATCTGGCCCGATTCGTCGCCGACGCGCCCGTTGCGCTGGCCATGCTCGACCGCGACCTGCGCTATGTCGCGTGGTCCAACCGCTGGCTCGCGATCAACGGACTGATCGGTGGCGATCTGGTCGGGCGCTGTCATGACGATGTCTTCCCCTCGATGCCCGAGTGTTGGGCCGATGCCAAGACGCGCGCCTTGGCCGGGGAATCCCTGACCTGCGAGGAAAGCCGTCAAGCGGGCCCGGACGGCCCCGTCACATGGGTACGCTGGCGCATCACACCGGTGTTCGACCAGACCGGCGAGGTCACGGGGCTTGCCCTGTTCAACGAAGACATCACCCGCCGCAAATCCACCGAAGACCGGCTGCGCGCCAGCGAAGACCGGATGCGGCTGACCACGGAAGTGGCCGGGATCGGGCAATTCGAAAAGGACTTCACCGACACGACCTACCAGGTCTCGGACAGTTTTCGGGCTCTGGTGGGCTTCGAGGGGCTGGATCTGGCACAGATGTTGCAGCGGTGGGAAGAGATGGTCGACCCCGGCGACCTTGCCGGATTGCGCGCTGAATTCGAGCGGGTGATCGCGCAGGAAGGCGACGGGCGCGTCGCCCGCGACCTGCGGCTGAATGTGGCCGGGGAACAGCGCTATATGCAGTTCATCGCGCAGGTGCATTTTTCGGGCACGGGCGATGACCGTCACGCGCATCGCGTCGTGGGCCTTCTCATCGACCAGACCGAGAGCCGGAAATTGCAAGAGGCCCTGTCCCGCGCGCAGCGGCTGGAAACGGTGGGGCGGCTGGCAGGCACCATCGCCCACGACTTCAACAACCTGCTGACGGTAATTCTGTCGAACCTCGAACTGGCCGAACTACGCAGCGTTGACGACAACCTGCGCAAGCATCTTCAGCGCGCCATCGAGGCGGCCGAGATGGGGGCGAACTTCAACAAGCGGCTTCTGGCGCTGGCCAGCGGGCGGCAATCGCAACAGGTGGTGCTGAACCTCGACGCACATATCGCCAGAACATGGGCCCTGGCCCAACAGGTTCTGGGCGAGGCGATCGACCTGCGGTTTCATCCCGGCACCGACGGCGCCTGCGCACAGGTCGATGCCAGCGAGTTGGACGGGGCCCTGCTCAACATCCTGACCAACGCGCGTGACGCGCAGCCACAGGGCGGAAAGGTCACGGTAACGACATCCGCGATCACGCTCGACCGGACCGAAGCGGCCCGGATCGCGGGCGGGGAGCCGGGCGACTACCTGCGGCTGACCGTAACCGACGAGGGCACCGGGATGCCCCCCGACGTCGCACGGCGCGCGCAGGAACCCTTTTTCTCGACCAAGGCACCCGGGCGCGGCACCGGGCTTGGCCTGACCAGCGTCGCCACCACCGCCGCCCGCGCCGGGGGCTTCGTGCGGATCGACTCGACCGAGGGCAATGGCTCGTCGATCTCGATATATTTGCCGCGCGTGGCCGCCGAGGCGACCCCTGCCTCATCCGAGGCCAAGGACGACCTGCCCTTCGGCGATGGCGAGCTTGTGCTGGTGGTCGAAGACGATCCGCTCGTGCGTGAAACCGTCCTGCAACGGCTGGAGGCGATCGGGTATGCGGTTCTGGAAGCGGCCACGATCGAGGCCGCGCTGGATTTGCTGGCGGCGGGCGAACCGGTGGATCTGGTCTTCAGCGACGTGGTGCTGCCCGGCAGGGACTCGGGGTACGATCTGGTCGATGCGGTGCGCCGCACCTATCCCGACGTCGCCGTCCTGCTGACCTCGGGCCATGTCTCGAAAACGCAAATGCCCCGCGCGCCGGATGCCAGCGACCCCGAGCTTCTGTCCAAACCTTATTCGCTCGCCCGTCTGGCTCAGGCCGTGGCGCGGGCGTTCACGCTGGCCCGGCAGACCCGGACGTAACGTCGGCGGTAAACACGTAGCCCACCCCGCGCACCGAACGGATCAGCGCCGGCGCTTCGCCGGGCGGCTCGATCTTGCGGCGCAAGCGGGCGACATGGCCGTCGATGGTGCGGTCATACGGCGTCCAGTCCCGCCCGTGCAGCGCTTGGCAAATGTCGTCCCTGCTCAGCACCCGGCCCGGATGGCGCACGAACAGCTCCAGAATGCGTTGCTCGATCCCGGTCAGCTTGATCTCGCTGCCGTCGAGATGCTGAACCGTCTTGCGTTTCAGGTCGAAGGCGCTGTGATCGAAGGTCACAGTGCGATCGTCGCTCACTTCCGTCTGATACCGGCTCAGGACATGGCGGATGCGCAGCACCACCTCGCGTATGTGGAATGGTTTGACGATATAGTCATCCGCCCCCCGCTCCAGCCCCCGCACACGGTCGAACGGGTCGCCAAGACCGGTGATGACCAGTATCGGGATGTTCTTGCGCGCCCGCAGTTCGGTGGCAAGGTTCAGCCCGTCCTCTTGCCCCAACCGCAGATCCAGCGTCACCAGATCAATCGGCTGAGCCTCGACGGCGGCCATCATGGTGTTGCGGTCCACGGCCTCGACAACCTGACAGCCTTCGGCTTCCAGCCCGGTCCGCAGCACCGCGCGCACCTCGGCCTCGTCCTCGACGACCAAAATCGTTGTCTTGGTTGCCATGTCCCCGCCTTCCAGTCGCTGTGCCATGCAAACTTTTGACAAGGATACGCAAATTGTGCCGAACCGCACAACCTGCGAGTGCGGAAATCTTGGGGGAGCACCGCCGGGCGGGCCGGGATCAGACGCTCCGATCCTCGTCTTCCGCTTCCAGCGCACGCCGGATGGCCGTCACCAGATCGGGGGTCGTCAGGCGCACGAAATTGCGGACCAGGTCGCGCGTGACCAGGCGGTTCAGCCGGTCGGGCACCATTTCGCGCCAAAGGCCCATGATTTCCGGCGAGGCGAACAGAACCAGCGAGTCATAAGACTCCCGGTCACGCTCTTCCCCCAGCAGGCCGAACACCTGCCGCAGAAACATCCGCTCATCCTCGCGCACCGGGTCGCTGCCCGGCTCGACACCCGAGCGCCGCCCGTCCCCGGCCGAGGAAAAGCTGCGCGTTGGCCGGTCATGCAGGGCCTCGCGCAGGTGACGCTGTGGGGAGTGCCACGTGATTTCCGGCCCCGCCGCGTCGCCCGGACGGGGCAATTCCCGCAGAATGCGCAAGCGATGAGAATTCAGGACCACATACCAGATCCGCTCGGGTTTCATGATCTTCCCCTGTCGGTGACACACCCCCGACTCTAGCCGCCTCGCCCGCGAAGACCATTGACGGCGGGCAATGACCAAAGCCAGAGAGACACCCGGCACGCGACGGGCGCCCAGACCAACTCGATTGGACAAAGGGGGGTGATTGGTGCGGTCGAGACGCATCCAATCCCTATATCTTGGAGCACCATGGGTTGGTCCATTTTCCTCTATACCCAATTATTCATGACAATTCTTGTCCATTGGTGTTCCATCGGGCAGCGTGGCATACTATATCTAGAGGGGGATTGAGAGGGGGACCGGATGGCCCGCGCATTGAACAAGCTGACCGCATCACAAGTCAAGGCGGCCCAACCGGGTAAGTATTCCGATGGGGGCGGGCTTTGGCTTTACGTTCGCCCGGATGGTGGCGCGCAATGGGTTTTGCGGGTGACGGTTCACGGGCGGCGGCGTGAGATGGGGCTTGGCGCTTATCCTGACAGGTCGCTTGCCCAAGCACGGGACGCAGCGAATATGTGGCGCGACGTGACACGCGAGGGCAAAGACCCGATCAAGGAACGCGAGAGACAACGGCGCGATGCAGAGCGGCAAATGCACTTGCTCAAGGACGTTGCCATTGATGCCTTTGAAAGCCGCAAAGCGGATTTGAAGGGCGACGGCAAGGCGGGGCGATGGTTCTCACCGCTTGAATTGCACGTCCTGCCCAAGCTGGGTGGTATTCCCGTCTCGCAGATCGACCAAAGGGACATACGCGACACGCTGGCCCCGATCTGGCACGACAAGGCCGCAACCGCGCGCAAGGCTATCAACCGGCTGGGCGTCTGCATGAAACACGCGGCGGCGCTGGGCCTGGACGTTGATGTGCAGGCCACGACGAAGGCGCAGGCGCTCTTGGGGCGGCAACGCCATACGGTGACCAATATCCCGGCGGTGCATTGGCAGGATGTGCCAGCCTTTTATCAGAGCCTTTCCGAAGGCACAGTGACCGAACTGGCATTGCGGCTGCTAATCCTAACGGCGCTCCGATCAAAGCCCATTCGCTTTTTGCGACTGGACCAGATCGACGGGAACACATGGACGGTGCCCGCAGAGAACATGAAAGCGCGGCAGGGCGTCGCCACGGATTTCCGGGTGCCCCTTTCAAAAGAGGCGCTCAGCGTCATTGAGCAAGCCAAACCGTTTGCCCGCGATGGCTATCTGTTTCCCAGCATCCGCAAGGGCGTGATTTCCGACGCCACAATGGCCCGATACATGGAACGGCGCGGCATGGCTGAGAGGCCGCACGGCTTTCGCTCATCCTTTCGGGATTGGGTCGCGGAGACGACCAACACCCCGTTTGACGTGTCCGAAACCTGTCTGGCGCATACCGTCGGCGGCAAGGTCGAGCGGGCGTATCGCAGGACGGATTTCTTGGAGCAGCGGCGGGCGCTGATGGAGCGGTGGGCGGCATGTATCGCAGAATTGAAAGTTGGAAAGGTGCTATCGTTCAATGGATGACCAAGACTCTATTGAGGACAACTGCGACCCGATTATGACTTCCAGCGAGTGCGCTGACGAGTGCTTGCGCGAGGCGGAGAAAACCCTTGGGGCAACACTCTCACAACTTGAACACCTTTCTTACGTGGACATTCTTTTGTCTGTTCACCCTGGAATCGAGACTCATTTCACAGAATATGGCTGGGTATATCATTCCGTCGAACAAAGCATCTCACAGCACTTGTCGATCCAAGCCACGGGCCTGCACGAAGCTTTTCTGATGGTCCGAGAAATCTGCGCGCGAAACATCGCAGTTGGCGCAGAGATACCAAAAGAGTTTCGGCCAATGTGCTCGTTGCTCGTGCGAGGGAAGCGCAGCTTCGTGTCCGCTCGTGGCAGAGCGCCAGCGTCAGATTTTGCATTCAAATGGGCTTGCATCGAAATCGCGGACTACCTCGCCCAGGCCTATAAAATTCCGATATCACGAGGGGATGGCATGAACCCGGACAGCGCTTGCGACATTGTTTCTGAGGCGCTGGCACGGCGCGGCATCGATGTGCCATATGAGCGAATTCGTGACTGGTTAACTCATAGCAAGCACAAGAAAGTGCGCGGCAGGGCCAAGCTTCTGTCAGCATTCCTCAAAGACGAGATTTTGTTTTCCGTAGGGGTTCTGCCGAAAAGACGTGATTGGGTTCTTAGCCCGTTCGGACAAATGCTTCCAATAGGGCGTATTACTTGATTCTGCATTTCTGACATTCATCGGCGCACCACAACCCATCGGTGCGCATGTGGCTTATTAAGGGAAGCGCACCCAAGCAACGGAATGCTTGAAATGCGCTATCTCTCTTTCGCAGACCTTCAATCCAAACTGGGCGGGCGTGGCCGCACGACCATTTACCGCGACGTGGAACTGGGCCGCTTGCCCAAGCCGATGAAGATCGGCGCGCGCCTTTATTGGAACGAAGCTGAAATCGACGCGGCTCTTGCAGAGCACGCGGAATAAGACCCACCCCACCCAAGCAAGGCGCTTGGGCGACGGGGCGGGAATGTTCTTTGGTCGGAACTTCTGCACCATACGCCCAGCGCGTTGCTTGCTCAAGCAACAAGGAAAAACGCTATGAGCAGCAATCGATGGTTCTCAGGACAAACCCAAGTGTTCTGGACCTGCAAGGCGCTTCTCGACGGGCGCACAATTTCTCACAAAACCGAAATCCGAGAGGTGCGCGGCTGGCGCTTGGGCGCAATCGTCCATCGACTCAAGCACGAGTATGGCTGGCCCATCCATGCCGAGTATCGAGGGCCGCAGAACATCGCGCATTATTGCTTGGCTGAAACCGCTGACCGCGCGGCCTTGCGCCTTCCCCCATCCGCAAAGGCGCTTGCCGCTGATGGCGGTGACGCATGACCCGCCTTCGCATCACCCGCCTGCGCCGCGCATTCGGCCTGACAGAGACGCAGGCCAGACTGATGGCATCCCTGATCTATGGAGACTGCCGTGAGAGTTGACCCCGTAGTTTTGTGCCGCACCAAAGGCGGTTGGGAAGTCTCGGTTCTCAAGCGTCCTGACAGCGCACCGGAAGGCGTAATCCTCGCCATGGGCTGCTGCCTTAGCCAAGCGGTCGCAACACGCGTCTGGCTGGCCGTGGTAGCGCAGGGGGGGCGCTAATGGCACGCAAGCCCTACAACCGCAACAAGAGGGGGGCTGGACGCCATGTCCAGCTTCCCGAATGGCTCCAAGCGTCCGAGGCATGGGCAACACTCAAACCCGGCCCCAGGGCGCTCTACATCGAATTGAAACGACGCTTCAACGGATCGAACAACGGGCGCATCATTTTCAGCCACAGGGACGCGGCAGCGGCGCTGCATGTCCATCGCAACACTGTCGGGCCTTGGTTCGATGAATTGCAGGCGCGCGGCTTTGTCTTCATGACACAAGCGCCTTACCTTGGCCCGGCAGGGATCGGAAAGGCGTCAATCTGGGCTTTGGGCGAGATGCCGACCACCGACGGCAAGCCCGCGCAAAAGGCGTTCATGCGATGGAGCGAAAAGCAGAAGCCCCGCACAAAAAAAAGGACAGCCCGTCACAATGGTTGTGACAGCCAGCCGGGTTTCGGTCCCGGTCAAGAGCAAGGCGTCCTGAAAACTGTGACGCAGGAAGCGGAAACCTGAAAATGCGCGTCACAGAAAGCGGGACACATATACATCTAGCCATAGGCAGGCGATTCAACGGGTGGGTCGGCGCTGGGCGTGGGCAAAACCCCATTTCGTGGAAACGCGCAAGAGGTTGCCCCCGCCGGTCCCGTTTGCGGTGGGTTTCAGAGTTTCAGCCACCCCCTGGCCGTCTACAGCCAAGCGCAGGCCTTCAAGGCCAAATGAGCTAGCGGGTCGAATGACTTTGCGTCTCGAACCCAGCACCGCGAAAATCTCGGATTGTTGACTTCGCATCCACCAAACCGAACGGCAACTAGACAGGTGGCAGGACGTAGCCTACTCTTGCGTCGGCCCCAAATGAAGGTAATCGGCAATGGGTTCTTGGATTCCGATGTATCGTTTTTCGTTGGCTCTTTTCGTTTCACTGTTGAGCACAGCCCAACTGGCTGCCGAACCTGGATTCGGCACTTCAATAGGCCCAGATGGCGATATGCTGCAATATTCCTGTATTCCTTCAGAAGCGGGAGTTCGATGTGAATTTGTGCAAATTCTTATGTCTGCAATGGCCGATGAATCAGACTTAGCACAAGAACTGTCGAACATAGATGCGATGCTGGAGCAGATTAGCGAAGAATTTGCTGCCGGTGATGAAATGGGCGACACTTGCAACTTGCTTATGTCTCTCGTGCCTCTAATCGAACAGCTTAGATTGGGCAACCGCGAAGAAGCTGAAGCTCTCGCCTCTCAAATCGGTGTCGAATCCGGAAATGAAAATGATATTGAAGCGATGTGGACTGACTTCTTAGAAATGGACCACAGAGAGTTTGAAGATTCTTCGAATGTCATGACCGCCTTGGTTGACCTTTGTGCAGGAGTAACCAGAGGTCGAGTCGAGGCACTGATACGAGCGCAGCATCAACAACGCTCGCAAACCTGCCGCCCGTTTATCAATTCTTGGGAAGCGGAGTTTTCGAGGGTTTCTGAAAACTTGTGGGCGATTACCCGTGACGAACCTTACGGCGAATGTGCAGTCGTTCGTCTGGACCGCTTCATTTGTGACGATGAACACTCTTCGCTTTGCAGTTTCATCTCCGAGAAGCGTGTGCTCAACCCGGATGGAGAAATTCTAGGGGGCCTTGTGGGAAACTGCTCTCAGTTAGATCAGCGGGAATTAGTCTACGATTGGCGGGATAGGATTCACTATCTTCCCTGCGACAGAGTCGATTTCTAGAATTCCTTACGCAGCATACAAGCATTGCTGAGTCTCCTAGTCTCATCTTTGGATAGTTCAGAGCAAATCGGTCGGCGACTTCTGTATGGCCTAGCGAAGAAATAGGCGATTTTCCAAATGATTTCGGCAAAATCGGAGGCTCCACATGGGCGGAATAGGTAGCGGCAACCGTTGGCGGTTCGGCGCAAAGCAGACGACAAGGGATTACCGCGCTATCGACGTGCGGCGCTGGGCGCGCGAAGGAATCCTTGAACCGGATAAATGCTTCAACTGGCAATGGACGGTTGATGGCAGACAGACCGGCCAGATCAATGTGCGGGCGGAGCAAGGCCGCGTTATCCTGAGTTATCGGCACCAGAGCCAAGGCCAAGATTGGCAGAGCAGGGAATATCCGGTCCCCATTGTGACCACGGAATACAACCTTGGCGGCGCGCGGCAATGGTTTCTCTGCCCAGCGCGAGGGTGCGGCAGGCGGGTCGCTCTACTCTATGGCGGCGCAATCTTTGCCTGTCGCCAATGCCATGACCTTGCCTATCCCTCTCAACGAGAGGATGCGTCAGACAGGGCGGCAAGGCGCGCTGAGCGCATTCGTGGCAAACTGGGCTGGGAACCTGGCATATTGAACGGCGAGGGATGTAGACCCCAAGGGATGCACCATGCGACGTTTCAGCGGCTCACCCTGCAACACGATGCCCATGTTTCGAGATGCTTGGCTGCAATTCGGAAGAGGTTCGGATTCGACGTGCGCATGTAGCATCCTGCGAAGCACAAATTGGGGAAGTCGCCTGCGTAGGACATGGCACATTGCAAAGCTGACACGCTGGCAGGGTGGCTGGCATATGGTCACGCGCTGAACGAGGGGCGCAGCTTGTTTCCGGGCGACGAACAGTTTGGACAGTGGGTCGCACCGCTCGTGTCCGACAACTTGTCGGTCACGCAGAACCGGAATGCACCTGTAGATTCTTCGCAGCACCAAAGGGGGATGCAGAGGGGGATGAAAGCTCTATGAAACCTTCTATCTCTCTGATTTAACTGATTATTTTGATTTTAATTGGTGCGGTCGAGAAGACTCGAACTTCCACGGGAGTTACCCCACAGCGACCTCAACGCTGCGCGTCTACCAATTCCGCCACGACCGCACGTGATCAGGTAGTGCGCGGCTGTTTAGCCGAGGGTCGCAGGGATGCGCAAGAGGGATTCGCACCGGGAATCAGCATTTTCCAACGCCGCGCCACCTGGCATCCCCGGACATGAAAAAGCCGCCCCCATGGAGGCGGCTCTTCCATGTGTTGGGGCCTTGTTTACTTGCTGCTGGCCGTGGCCGGGGCCGGAACGATGGTGGTCTGCACCGGGGGCTGCGCCACGACTTGCGGGGCAGGCTGGCCACCGGCTTGCGGCACGACAACCACTTGCGGCTGCTGTTGCGGCGCGACCTGGGCGTTGCGGTAATGAATCAGCAGCGGCTGACCCACCAGCCCGGTCTGCGCAGAACCGCCGTTCACGGCCCAGTAATAGGCATTCATCAGGGTGTTATACTGGTAAGACGGGTAGTCGCGGCCATTCACCGGATAGCCCATGGTCCCCTGATAGCGCTCGATCGCGGTGCGGGTGCCCGTGCCGATCTGACCGTCCACCGACCCGGCGTTGAAGCCGAAGTAGTTAAGGGCGGTCTGCGTATCGCGGCCCATCTGGGTGGCCGGGATTCCGTGGTAGACGGTGCCGGACGGTCGGTTGGCCGCCGCTGCGGCGGCATTGTTGCGGCGGCTGTTTTGATCATTGGCGATTGCGGCGCCGATCAGCCCGCCGACGATCAGCCCCCCCACGACATCGCCGGCATCGGCGCGTGCTTCGGGGGCCGGAAAAGCGGCAAGAGAAACGGTAAAGGCGGCAGCAGTGAGAACCTTGAACATTATGGCATCCTCCAAATTCGGTCGTTCAGCTGTTAGACGCAGAATAGCACACCATGGTTCAATCCCTAGAGAGAATACCAGTAACTTTTCGCATTTCGGCGGCGCATTGCCACCTTCGACGGGGCCGAAATCCCCTTTCTCGCGGGCCCACTAGGCCAACGCCCGCGCCTGACCGCGCCACAGCGACCGCCCGATCAAAACGGCCAGCCCGACGGCCAACGCGACCATGGCGAAGCCCTGCCACCCGGCCCCGTCCAGAAGGATACGGCTGGTCATCCGACCGGGCAGGAAATTCAGCGTCCCCGCCGCCAGCAACCCCCAAGAGATATTGTGCATCACCCGGCGATGCAGCCGGTAATTCCCGCGGATCGCCGCCCGCACCGCGGTGAAAAGACCGACCAGCGTGGTGATCGACAAAAGGTGAATCGGGCTGAACGGCCCGATGACGCCAAAACCCGAAATCCAGAAGGAGCTGATCGCGGCCAACGCCATCGCCAGGACCCAACTATAGCCCGCCACCTTGTGCAGCCGGTCGCGGCGGCGGCGCCACAGGACCACCGGCGCCAGCAGCAGGGCGGGCAAGGCCCCGGCGACGTGCAGGTGAATGGCGAGCGGGGCGTTGAAAAGGGGGTCAAGGCTTGTCATCAGAAGGCTCCTGGGGTTTCGTGTTGTCAGATCAACTCGACGCCGCCCTGCCATGGGCGCGGCCACCCGTAGAAGCGCCGATACGTCGAAATGCGGAGGACATTCGTGAACGGACAGGCCCTGCAATCCACGAAGCGTGAATTGCACGTCCTCGTTTCGAACCGTCGGGTGCTGATCGGCGTGGGCGCGGCGGGCGTGATCGCCGGTTTGGCGGGCCCCTTCGGCACCGGCGACTATCTGGGGCTGCTGGCGCGGCTGGCCTATTGGCTGGTGCTGTGTTTCGGCACGTTCCTGACAGGGTCGCTGCTGATCGGCCCCGGCATTCGCGCGCTCATGGCGCGGGGTCTGCCCCGGATGGGGGCGGCGCTCGTCGCGGCCGTGCTGGCCGGGCTTGTGATCACCGCAGAGGTAGCGCTGCTCAATTGGGTGGTCTTCGCCCTGCCCCCGACCGATCCCGCTTACCTGGCCGATGTCGCGCTCAATGGCGTGATCATCTCGGCGGTCATCACCCTTGCGGCCCTGTTCCTTGCCGATGAAGCCCCCGCCGACCCGCCCCCGTCCGGCGCGACACGTCCGGCCCCGGCCTTGCTGACTCGCCTGCCCCTTGAAAAGCGGGGCGCACTCGTGTCGCTGACGGTGCAGGACCATTACGTCGAGGTCGTCACCACCAAGGGCCGCGATCTTGTCTTGATGCGCCTGACCGACGCGATCCGCGAAACCGACCCGACACCGGGGCTTCAGGTGCATCGTTCGCATTGGGTCGCCACCGATCAGGTCCGCTCAGCCCGCCGCGACGGCGCGCGCGCGGTCTTGACCTTGGGCGACGGGCGCGACATTCCCGTAAGCCGGTCGAATGTGGCCGCCGTGAAGGAGGCCGGGCTGCTGCCCGGATAGCATATGGTCGAATGGACTCGCTCCGAGGGGCTGGTGCCCTACCCAGAGGCTGTCGCGTGGATGGAGAGCCGCGCCGCCGCCATCGCCCGTGGCGAAGCGGACGAAGCGATCTGGCTGCTGGAACATCCGCCGCTGTACACTGCCGGCACCTCGGCCAAGCCCGCAGACCTGACCGACCCCGACCGCTTTCCGGTCTACGACAGCAAACGCGGCGGGCAGTATACCTATCACGGCCCCGGACAGCGGGTGGCCTACGTGTTGCTGGACGTGGCCGCGCGTGGCCATGACGTGCGCCGCTTCGTGCAGCAGATGGAAGACTGGGTCATCGCCACACTGGCCGAGTTCAACCTGACCGGCGAAAAGCGCGACGGCCGGGTCGGCGTCTGGATCACCCGCCCGGACAAACCGGCCTTGCCCGACGGCAGCCCGCGCGAAGACAAGATCGCTGCGCTTGGCGTCCGGCTGACCAAGTGGGTCAGCTATCACGGCCTGTCGATCAACGTCGAACCCGACCTGTCGCATTTCACCGGCATCGTGCCCTGCGGCATCAGCGACCACGGGGTGACATCGCTCGTCGATCTGGGCCTGCCCGTCACCATGGATGACGTTGACGTGGCGCTGGAAAAGACCTTCGCGGATATTTTCGGCAGCCAAAGTGTGCCCCGGCGCGACGCAGCCCCGCGTTAACGAAAACGCCTTGCCTCAGGCACGGGTTTCCCAAGATTTTAACACATTTTTCTGGAAAATCAGACGGGAGAAACCATTGATCCGACCCCGAGGTGTTCCCGTGTCCTGTGCAAATGACTCCTTTTCCCTCTCTTTCCTGACAGAAGAGTCCGGGGCCGTTACCGTCGATTGGGTGGTTCTGACCGCCGGTCTGGTCGGCCTTGGCCTTGCCGCCACGGCCGCCATTTCGGTTGGCATGCAACACCAGTCCGAAGAGGTTGCCGACCTGATGGGCCAAAGCATCACCGGCCTGCACCTGTGGGGCGTCAACCGGTTGGCCAACGGCTCTTTCGAGGATGTCGAAGGCATGATCTCGGCAGGCTGGGGCTTTTACAGCGCAGACGGCTCGGTGGCCGGGTGGCTCAACCTCGATGACTTGCGCGCCGAAATCACCTGGAGCGGCTATCAGGGCGTGGCCGCGACCGATGGCGACTACATGCTCGATCTCGATGCAAGCCCCGGCAATATCAGCCTCGGGCAGGTGCTTGACGACGCGGTGGACGGCCAAACCTACACCGTGTCTTTCGACGCCGCAGACCCGCGCCTGAACAACGGTGTCGACGTCTATTACGGCGGCGCCCTGATCGGGTCCGCAAACCCGCAGGGCAGCACCATGCAGCGCTACGAATTCGAAGTCACCGGCGGCTCCGGCGACGGCTCCAACCTGCTGATGATCAGCGGCTCGGGCCCCGAGGACAATGTTGGCGCCTATATCGACAACGTCAGCGTCGAAAGCTGATGGTGCGTGATCGTCATGCTTTCGCCCAAGTTTTTGGTCAGACTTCCCGCAACCGGGCGCCAGACCCGATGGGCCCCGACACGGCTTGCCCCGCCTCGGGACCGCGCCGTGTGCAACGGGGCACCCCAGAGGCAAGGACAGGATTCGTGAGCCGCGTGCCGAACCAGAACGAGAAGAACGACCGGATCGAGGCGGCGGTGATCATCGCTGCGCTGGCCTCGCTCGGTCTGCTGATCTCGCTGGCCGTCGCCACCTCGGTTTCCGCCGTCTCGGGCGCGCGCCCGGCCGGAATCGATCAGGAGACCGTGGCAGAAACCCTGCCCGACAACCGTTGATCCCGCCAAACAACTGCACAACGCCGGGTTGAACCCATCGTGAGATTGCCGGTCTCCTGCGCTCTAAAGGCGACTCCTGAGGCATTTTTTCCCACTTGTATCGTGCCAAACGGATTGCACGGTCCCGGTCGCCAATCTAGAACATCCGACAGGGAATAAGGTGTGCGGGAAAAGGGCAGTCCCTGTCCCGGCCATGCCACAGAACAGGAGACGTCCATGGCTGATGCTGCCATTTCTGGACATGACCACAAGCAGCCGGGCTTCTTCACCCGCTGGTTCATGTCCACAAACCACAAGGATATCGGTATCCTCTACCTCTTCACCGCCGGGCTCGTGGGCCTGCTGTCGGTGTCCTTTACTGTCTACATGCGTATGGAGCTCATGCAGCCCGGCGTTCAGTTCATGTGTGACGAAGGCGCCCGCTTCCTGGGTGGCTTCAGCGGCGAGGATTGCACCCCGAACGGGCACCTGTGGAACGTGATGATCACCTATCACGGCATCCTTATGATGTTCTTCGTCGTTATTCCCGCGCTGTTCGGCGGCTTTGGCAACTACTTCATGCCGCTGATGATCGGCGCGCCGGACATGGCGTTTCCGCGCCTGAACAACCTGTCCTACTGGATGTATGTGGCCGGTGTGTCGCTCGGCGTGGCCTCCCTGCTCGCCCCCGGCGGCAACGGTGGCAGCGGGGCCGGCGTCGGCTGGGTGCTTTATGCACCGCTATCGGTGCAATCCCCCGGCTCGTCGATGGATTTCGCCATCTTCGCGGTGCACGTTTCCGGTGCCTCTTCTATCCTTGGCGCGATCAACATCATCACCACCTTCCTGAACATGCGCGCGCCGGGCATGACCCTGCACAAGACGCCGCTGTTCCCGTGGTCGATCTTCATCACCGCATGGCTGATCCTGCTGTCGCTGCCGGTTCTGGCGGGCGCCATCACCATGCTGCTGACCGACCGCAACTTCGGCACCAGCTTCTTCGACCCCGCCGGTGGCGGTGACCCGGTTCTCTACATGCACCTGCTATGGTTCTTCGGTCACCCCGAGGTGTATATGCTGATCGTCCCCGGCTTCGGCATCGTGTCCCACGTCGTGGCCACGTTCTCGAAGAAACCGGTGTTCGGCTACCTGCCCATGGTCTACGCCATGGTCGCCATTGGCGCGCTCGGCTTCGTGGTGTGGGCGCACCACATGTACACGGTCGGCATGACCCTGAACCAGCAGGCCTATTTCATGGTGGCCACCATGGTGATCGCGGTGCCAACGGGCATCAAGGTCTTCTCGTGGATCGCCACCATGTGGCAAGGCTCGGTCGAGTTCAAAACCCCGATGCTGTTCGCCATGGGCTTCATCTTCCTGTTCACCATCGGTGGCGTCACCGGCATCGTGCTGTCGCAGGCTGGCATCGACCGCGCCTATCACAACACCTATTACGTGATCGCCCACTTCCACTACACCATGTCCCTCGGGGCCGCGTTCTGTATCTTTGCCGGTGTCTACTACTGGATCGGCAAGATGTCGGGCCGCCAATACCCGGAATGGGCCGGCAAGCTGCACTTCTGGATGTTCTTCATCGGTGCGAACGTCACCTTCTTCCCGCAGCACTTCCTCGGCCGTCAGGGCATGCCGCGCCGCTACATCGACTACCCCGATGCGTTCGCGCAGTGGAACTTCGTGTCGTCGATGGGGGCCTTCCTGTCCTTCGCCTCCTTCCTGTTTTTCATCGGCATCGTGGTCTACACGCTGCGCGCGGGTAAACGGGTCGAAGAGAACGGCTACTGGGGCGAATACGCGGATACGCTGGAATGGACCCTGCCGAACCCGCCGCCGGAGCACACGTTCGAAGAGCTTCCGACCCCGGACATGTGGGACAAGCACCCGCAGCATTGACGGCATGACAGTCGACATAACCCGATACGATGAAGGGGCCCCGCACAGCGCCGGGGCCCCTTTTCACGAGAGCCGCGGCATCCCGCGGCTGCGCATGGTATTGCGGCCCCACAAGTCGCTGACGCCCGAAGGCTTCGTCTGGGTCGTGGGCCTTACCGCGTCGCTGATGGCGCTGCCGGTGCTTGCGGTTTTCGGCACGCCGGTGCTCTGGGGGCTGCTGCCTTTCGTGCTGGCGGCGATCTGGGCGCTCTGGTGGGGGCTGAAACGCTCGTGGAGCGACCGCGATCTGCACGAAGAGCTTCTGCTCTGGGACGACCATGTGACCCTGACCCATATCGCCCCGCGCCGCGCGCCGCAGACATGGGAAGCAAACCCCTACTGGGTGCGCGTCCGTATCCGCCCCGAGGGCGGCAAGGTGACCGACTACGTCACCCTCAAGGGCGCGGGCCGCGAGGTCGAGATCGGGGCTTTCCTTGCCCCGTCCGAACGCCGCCAGATCTATGACGTTCTGAGCCGCGAAATGGGCGGGGTCTGAGCGCTTCCGCCCCGGCGCGCCTCCAGCGCGCGCCGTCAGCCGACAAACTTGGCACGCCGTTAACCGAATCTTTGCCAATTCGTGAAAGTCTCATCGCCGGTATACCACCCCAAGACAGCGTGGCCCGGTCGGCCCCGCCGCCAAAGACCACCCGATGAGGGTGCAGGTGACGACGGCCCAGCCGAAAGCTTTCGCAGACGACCCCAAAGCCCACGCGCCCTGAAGCGGCGCCGCTTTCTTGCTTCGTGACCTCTCGCGCCCAGCGCCCATGGTCATACTCCCCGACAGAGACGAACGCCCCCCCTGCCCGACCACGGATGAGTCAGCGCAGCCTCAAGCCATGGCCGCCGCCGCGCATCCGCCGAAAACGCGCCTTCGCCGCAGTTGCCCCAAGAAAAAAGCGGCCCCCGAAAGGACCGCTGTTTCCCGCATCTCGATGGCAACCCGTCAGGCCAGCATATCCCGCACCTTCGGCCCAACCGTGCCGAAATCCATCTGGCCGGTATATTTGGCCTTCAGCGCGCCCATGACCTTGCCCATGTCGCGGATGCTTTCGGCGCCGGTTTCCTTGATCGCGGCAGAGACGGCCTTTTCGACCTCGGCCTCGGTCAACTGGCGCGGCAGGAAGTCCTCGATGATCGCGATTTCCTCGCGCTCCTTCTCGGCCAATTCCAGCCGCCCGCCTTCCTCGTAGGCGCGGGCGCTTTCCTGCCGTTGCTTGACCATCTTGCCAAGGATCGCCAGCACCTCGGGATTGCCTACGCCCTCGGTCTCGCCCTTGCCGCGCGCGGCAATGTCGTGATCCTTGATGGCTGCATTGATCAGCCGCAGGGTCGATACCCGCGTGCTGTCCTTTTCGCGCATGGCTGTCTTCAGCCCGGCAGTGATCCGTTCCCTCAGTGACATCGGCGGGGGTCCCCTTTTTCACGCAAGCCGTTCAACAGGGGCCGACCATACGACAATGCACCTGCAGCAACAAGGCTATCGCATCCGCTTGACCCGGCCGCCCGCCCCCCTTAGGTTGCCGCAGATTTTGAGCCAGCCCCGGAGTCGCCCATGCCCCCCCGTCCCACTGCCTGCCTTGTTCTCGCTGACGGAACGGTATTTTATGGCCGAGGCTTCGGCGCCACCGGCCAGACCGTGGCCGAGCTGTGTTTCAACACCGCCATGACCGGCTATCAAGAGATCATGACCGACCCATCCTATGCGGGCCAGATCGTGACCTTCACCTTCCCCCATATCGGCAATACCGGCGTCAACACCGATGACGACGAAACCGCCGATCCGGTGGCCGAGGGCATGGTCGTGAAATGGGATCCGACCGCCCCGTCGAACTGGCGCGCTCAGCAAGACCTGGTCGAGTGGCTGGCCTCTCGCGGGCGCATCTGCATCGGCGGCGTCGATACCCGCCGCCTGACCCGCGCCATCCGCCAACAGGGCGCGCCGCATGTGGCGCTGGCCCATGACCCCGAAGGCAATTTCGACCTCGAAGCGCTGGTCGCCGCCGCGCGCGGCTTTGCCGGGCTGGAGGGGCGCGACCTCGCCAGGGACGTAACCTGCGCCCAAAGCTACAAGTGGGATGAAAAGCGGTGGGCCTGGCCCGAGGGCTATACCAAGCGGACCGAACCCGGTTTCAAGGTGGTGGCCGTCGATTACGGCGCCAAGCGTAACATCCTGCGCTGCCTCGCCTCTGCCGGCTGCGACGTAACCGTGCTGCCCGCCACCGCCACGGCAGAAGAGGTGCTGGCCCATCAGCCCGACGGCGTGTTCCTGTCCAACGGCCCCGGCGATCCGGCCGCGACCGGCGTCTACGCGGTGCCGATGATTCAAGAGGTGCTCAAGGCCGACCTGCCCGTTTTCGGCATCTGCCTTGGCCACCAGATGCTGGCGCTGGCGCTTGGCGCCAAGACGGTCAAGATGAACCACGGCCACCACGGTGCCAACCATCCCGTCAAGGATCTGGAAACCGGCAAGGTCGAGATCACCTCGATGAACCACGGCTTCACCGTCGACAGCCAGACCCTGCCCGCGGGCGTTGTGGAAACCCATGTGTCGCTGTTCGACGGCTCGAACTGCGGTATTCGCGTGGCCGACCGCCCCGTGTTCTCGGTGCAATACCACCCCGAGGCCAGCCCCGGCCCGCAGGACAGCTATTACCTGTTCGAACGTTTCGTCGAGGCGATGACGGCCCGCAAGCCAGAGCCTGTGGGCTAAGCCCCTGTCATTAACGTTAAATTAACCGAAAATTCGCTCAAATGCTCCTGATCTTTCGGGTCAGGAGCATTTCGTGGCACCCCCTCAACGACCTCTCCGCTGGACAAGCCCCCCCGCCCAGCCCATGCACGCCCCGCGCCTGCACCCGGTCTCGGAAGCGCCGCCCCCGCCGCCCCGGCTGGCCGAAATCTTGCGGGCGCAGGGTCTGATCACCGCGCAGGACGTCTCGGACGCCTTGGCGCAACAGGCCCATCTCGATCTGCCGATTGGCGAAATCCTCGTGCTGCAAGGGCGCATCACCGAAGACCAGTTGCTGCGCGCCCTCGCCACCCAGTTCGGCACGCGCCTGCTGCCAGAAGAGGCACAGGCGCCCGACGCCGGCCTTGCCCACAAGCTTCCTGCCAGCCTCGCCATCCGGTTCAGCGCGGTGCCCCTGCGCATGGTTGGCCCCGCCCTCGTGGTGCTGACCAACCGCCCGGATCTCGGGGTGGACCTGCGCGATGGTCTCGAGCATGACGGCCCGGTCCTGTTTGCCATCGCCACCCGGCACCAGATGAAACAGGCCCTGACCACGATCTACGGCAATGACCTTATTCGCCTGGCCGAGGCCTATCCCGCCGACGCCATGAGTTGCCGCACATGGCGCGCTCGCAAGGCGATGCAACGCGCCGCTCTGGCTGGCGCGGCGGTGCTGGCCGTGGCGCTGTGGTCGCCGGTTGCGCTGCTCATTGGCATCTATGCCGTGGCGCTTGGCATTGCGGGGTCGAACGCGCTGTTGAAATGGCTGGCCGTTCACGAGATGTCGAAACAGGCCCCGCCTGCCCCGCCCCCCGGCCCAGATCTGGCGCAGGATCAACGCGATCCGGTGGTAACCGTCATGCTTCCGCTCTTCAAGGAACCCGACATTGCCGGGCATCTGGTGCAACGGGTCGCCCGACTGGACTATCCGCGCGAATTGCTCGACGTGCTCTTGCTGATCGAAGAGGGCGACAGCACCACGCGCGACGCTCTGGCGCGGGCCGACCTGCCGTTCTGGATGCGGGCGATCATCATTCCGCCCGGCCATCCGCAGACCAAACCCCGCGCGATGAATTACGGCCTCAACTTCGCCCGCGGCAGCGTCGTCGGCGTCTACGATGCCGAGGACGCGCCAGAGCCAGACCAACTGCGCAAAGTGGTGGAACGCTTCCGCGAGGTGCCGCCCGAGGTCGTCTGCCTGCAAGGTCAGCTCGATTACTACAATCCCGGCCACAACTGGCTGAGCCGCTGCTTCACGCTGGAATACGCAACGTGGTTCCGGCTGCTCTTGCCGGGGGTTCAGCGGCTCGGCCTGTTCGTGCCGCTCGGGGGCACCACCTTGTTCTTTCGCCGCACAGCACTGGAAGAGATGGGCGCGTGGGATGCCCACAACGTCACCGAAGACGCCGATCTGGGCCTGCGGCTTGCGCGCAACGGCTACAAGACCGAAATCGTCGAGACGACCACGTTTGAAGAGGCCAACGCCGCGCCCCTGCCATGGGTCAAGCAGCGGTCGCGCTGGCTCAAGGGCTACGCGATGACATGGGCCACCCATATGCGCGACCCGGTGCAACTGTGGCGCGATCTGGGGCCGCGCCGCTTCATCGGGTTGCAGGTGCAGCTTCTGGGCACGGTCTTTGGCTTTGCGCTCGCGCCGGTGTTATGGTCACTGGTGATCAAGCTTTTCGGCTGGCCGCATCCGCTGGACGCGGTGGTGCCGCCCGGTGGCTATCTCGGGCTGGCGCTGTTCTTTCTCTCCACCCAGATGCTGACCTTCCTCGCCACCTGGCGCGCCACGGCGCAGGCCCGTCACCGGCGCCTCAGGCGCTGGATTCCGGTTCTGGATGTCTATTTCCTGCTGGCCTCGGCCGCGACCCTTCTGGGCCTGCTGGAATTGCTGGTCTCCCCCTTCCACTGGCGCAAGACCGCCCATGGACAGTTTTCCGGGGCCGCGGAAACAGCCCCCCCAACGCAGACGGATCAATCCGCCCCGGCCTCTTCCTTGAGCCGCACTTCGAACGCCGTCGACAAGTGATCCTTGAGCGCCCGCGCCGCCCGCTCGCCATCGCGGTCGGCAATCGCCTGCACGATCGCGGCATGTTCATCCAGCGCCTTCGGCCCGCGCCCCTCGGCGGCCAACGAGGTGGTCGCCATCAGCGCCATCGACCGATGCACAAGGTCAAGCTGCTGCACCAGATACTTGTTGTGAGAGGCAAGGTGAATCTGCTTGTGAAACCGCCGGTTCTCCCGGCTCAGCGCGCCGGGATCGTTCAGCAACGCGTGGTCGGCGGCGACCATATCCTGCAATACCCTGATCTCTTCCGCCGCCGCATGTTGCGCCGCCAACCGCGCCGCCAGCCCCTCCAACTCGGCGCGCACGATATAGAGCTGCGCCATCTGGTCATGATCCAGCGATGCCACGATCAGGCTGCGCCCGTCGCGCGTCAGCAAGCCTTGGGTTTCCAGCCGCTGCAACGCCTCGCGGATCGGCGTCCGGCTGACGCCAAAACGCTCGGCCAGCTCCGATTCCACCAGCCGCGAGCCGGGGCGATAGGTGCCGCCGTCAATCGCTTGCAGGATCAGGTCATAGGCGTCTCTGTGCGGCACCTTGGGGCTGGCCATTGGTTTTCCTCCCGATTTCTGGCAAGGCTAGGTCCGTGCCCGCCCAAGCGCAAGCCTCTCACGGCGCGGCAAAAGGGAAGGATTCCACCATGCCGCGCGCCGATTTCGACCATGTCACCACGTGGGTCTTCGACCTCGATCACACGCTGTATCCACCAGACATGGCCCTGTTCGACCAGATCAATGTCAAGATGACCGCCTATGTGATGCAGGCCCTCGGCGTCAGCCGGGACGAGGCCGACCACCTGCGCCACCGCTACTGGCGCGACCACGGCACCACGCTGGCCGGGCTGATGGACCTTCACGGCGTGGATCCCGGCCCCTACCTGCACGAGGTGCACCAGATCGACTTCTCGGTGCTGGCCCCGGATGCAGAGCTTGCCGCGCGCTTGCGCGCCCTGCCGGGCCGCCGCATCGTCTACACCAATGGCACCGCCCCCTACGCCGAACAGGTGATCGCCGCCCGCGGCCTCGACGGCCTGTTCGACGCGGTCTATGGCGTGGAACATGCCGGCCTGCGCCCGAAACCGGAACGCGTCGCGTTCGAGCGGGTCTTTGCCCGCGACGGGCTCGATCCCGCCCGCGCCGCGATGTTCGAGGATGATCCCCGCAACCTCGCCGCGCCTCACGCCATGGGCCTGCGCACGGTCCATGTCGCCCCGGAACCGGCCCCGGCCGAGCATATCCACCACCATACCGACGACCTGACCGCCTTCCTCGGCGCCGTCACGGGCTGAAACTGCCTCGCGGGCGGCGTGCGAGGGGACTCGCCCCGCCCGCCGCGATCGCCGCCAAGGGCGGCGAAATACCGCTCCGCGACCGGCTGCCGCGCTGCGACACCCGGTGCCATGGCACAGGGTCCGACCCGCTCCTATCTGCCTTGCAGGACCAAAAAGGAGACTCCCGCATATGGCTTTTCTGCCCCGCTCCGGCGACCGCCCCCCGTTGCTCTACCGCCTGCCCGTGCTGGGCCGCATGGCCCGCGAAACGCTGGAAGGCGATGAAGACACCCCCTTCTATGCGCTGGCCGCCGTGGTCAGTCTCTGGGCCATCGCGGTGTTCAAGTTCGGCTATGCCGGGCTGATCACCGGGGCGCTTGTCATGACCGTCACCATGCTGCTCGTGCTGATCCGCCTGACGCGCGGGTAATCCCGGCTGGGGCCAAGTGCCGCTTGGAAATCCTCCCCGGTCCGGCCTATCTCTGGGCCGGACCGTCCCAGCCACAGGAGCTCCGCCATGACCCCTCCGATCGAGACCGATATCCTTGTCTCCGGTGGCGGCGTCGCGGGCCTGACCGCCGCCGCCGCCTTTGGCGCGGCGGGCTTCTCGGTGATCTGCGTCGATCCCACCCCGCCGGTGACCGAGATGCAGGCCGAAGGCTCGGACCTGCGCACCACAGCCTTCCTGCAACCCTCGCGCGATTTCCTGATCCGCGCGGGGCTCTGGGACCGGCTGGCGCCCTACGCCAGCGCGCTGCAAATCATGCGCATCGTCGATGCCGGCGGCGCAGAGCCGGAGCCGCGCACCAGCCACGATTTCAACGCCGCCGATATCTCCGACCTGCCCTTCGGCTGGAACCTGCCCAACTGGCTCTTGCGCCGGGAAATGGTCGCGCGGCTGGCCGAGCTGCCCAACGTCGATTTTCGTCCCGGCACCGGCACCGCCAGCCTGCTGACGCGCGAGCGCGAAGCGTTGGTGACCCTCTCCGACGGCACCCGCATCCGCGCGCGGCTGGTCATTGCCGCCGATGGCCGCAACTCACCGGTGCGAGAGGCCGTGAACATCCCGGTCAAGACCACCCGCTACGGGCAAAAGGCGCTGGCCTTCGCCGTCACCCATGACGAGCCCCACAACAATGTCTCGACCGAGATTCACCGCTCCGGCGGGCCCTTCACGCTGGTGCCGCTGCCCGATCACGAGGGGCGGCCCTGCTCGGCCATTGTCTGGATGGAACGCGGCCCCGAAGTGGCCCGCCTCGCCGCCTTGCCGGTCCCGGCCTTCGAGGCGGACATGACCGCCCGCTCCGCCCACCTCTTCGGCCCGCTCACCCTGCTCACCCGCCGCACCGTCTGGCCGATCATCAGCCAGGTGGCCGAGCGGATGGAGGCCGAGCGCGTCGCGCTGGTGGCCGAGGCCGCCCACGTGGTGCCCCCCATCGGCGCGCAAGGGCTGAACATGAGCCTTGGCGACATGCGCGTTCTGCTCGATCTGGCCAAGGCCGACCCGGCCAATCTGGGCAGCGCCAAAATGCTCGCCGCCTACAACAAGGCCCGCCATGGCGAGGTGAAGGCCCGCGTGACCGGCATCGACGCGCTCAATCGCGCCTCCATGGTCTCGCTGCAGGGCCTGCGCGACATGCGGATGCGCGCGCTCAAGACCTTCTACTCGGTCAAACCCGTCCGCACGACGCTGATGCGCGCCGGTCTGGGCACCGGCAAGTCCGGCTGACCCCTTCTTCTTGGTCAAAATACTCCGGGGGGTGCGGGGGGCTGGCCCCCCGCATGGATCGCCGCCGTCAGGCGGCGAAACACTCCTACCCCCCGCGCAACGCCCGCCGCATGATCTTGCCGGTCGCGGTCATCGGCAGGTGTTCGGCCCGGATCACCTTGCGCGGCACCAGGTGGGCCGAGACCCGGTCGCGCACCAGCGTTTTCAGCGCCTCTTCCATGTCCTCCCAGGACGCGCCCTCGCGCAGGACGACATGGGCCACGACAATCTCGGTGCGGATCGGGTCGGGCTCGCCCACCACGGCGGCCATCACCACATCGGGGTGGCGCAGCAACGCGGCCTCGATTTCGCTCGGCCCGATCCGGTAGCCCGCCGAGGTGATCACGTCGTCGTCGCGGGCGTGGAAGGTGATCTGCCCATCCGATGCCCGCGTGGCGAGGTCACCGGTGCGCAGCCAGCCGTCGCGGATCTTCTTTTCCGTCGCTTCGGGCTTGTTCCAGTACCGCAGGAAGGCCACTGGGTCAGGCAGCTTCAGGCAGACCTCGCCCACATCGCCCGGTGCCACCTCGCGACCCGCCTCGTCCATCAGGCGCACCTCGTGGCCCGGGACGGCCAAGCCCATGGCCCCCGGCACCCTGTCCATCATCGCCGAGCGGGCGCCGACGATCAGGTTGGCCTCGGTCTGGCCGTAAAGCTCGTTGATCTCGGCCCCAAGCACGCGCTCGCCCCAGTCCAGCATATCGGCGCCAAGCGGTTCCCCCCCGGAACTGACGGCGCGCAGGCGCAGCCCCTCGGGCGGGGCGACCTGTTTCATCAGCCGCAGCGCGGTCGGCGGGATGAAGCCCGCCGTCACCTTTTCCTCGACCAGCAGGGCATAGGCCGCCTCGGCCTCGAATTTGGCAAAGCGGTGGCTGACCAGCGGCACGCCGTAGTAAAGGCAGGGGATCGCCATATCCATCAGCCCGCCGATCCACGCCCAATCGGCGGGGGTCCAGCCCACATCGCCGGGTTGACCGAACAAGCCCAGGCTCAGCTCGACGCAGGGCATGTGGCCAAAGAGGAACCGGTGCGCGTGCAGCACGCCCTTGGGATCGCCCGTCGTGCCGGAGGTATAGATCATCACCGCCGGGTCTTCGGCGGCGGTATCGGCGGCGGCAAAGCCCGCGGCGGGGGTGGACATCAGGTCAGCCAGCGCCAGCGCGTCGCCCTCTGCCGCGCCGGTGGAAATCAGCAGCTCCAGATCTGGCAAATCCGGGCGCAGCGCCGCCACGCGGGGCAGGTTGGCGGGGTCCGTCACCACCGCCCGCGCGCCGCTGTCGGCCAGCCGGTAGCGCAACGCGTCTTCCCCGAACAGGGTAAACAGCGGCAGCACCACCGAGCCCAGTTTCAGCGCCGCCATATGCGCCACCATCACCAGCGGATGCTGCGCCAGCAAAACGGCCACCCTGTCGCCCCGGCCCACACCCCGCGCCGCCAGCGCCACCGCCAGCCCGTCCGAGGCGCGTTTGAGGTCACCATAGGTCCACTCGGTGCGGCTGCCATCCTGCCCGCGATGGATAATCGCCACGCGGTCAGGCACCTCTGCCGCCCAGTCATCGCAACAGAGATTGGCGATATTCACGCGCTCGGGGATGTCCCACCGGAACGTCTCGCGCAGGGGGGCCCACCGGGCCGCGCCCGCGAACAACCGACGATCCAAGATCAGCCCCCTGCGGAGACAGAGAGTTCGGGCAGGCTGGTCAGCGGCAGCCCTAGCGCCTGCATGGCGGCCAGCGAAATGCGGCTGCCAGAGCCGGGCAAGCCGCCGCTCGGGTAGAGCGTCACGGTCAGGGTTTGCCCATTTGCCGTGATCGTGCCTTGGGTCTCGACCGCGACCAGCGGCGTTTCCAGCCACATGCCGGGGCGCGCCGGATCGCCGAGCGTGGCCACGGTGGTGCCAAGCGGACCAGCGGCGGGCGGGGTCGGCATCGCGGCCTCGTCTGCGGGGATGTCGGCGGCCTCGTCTGCCGTGGCCCCGCCCGAGGCATCGGGCGGTGGCGGCACCGCGCTTGGGGCACGGTCCGGGGACAGGAAGCTGAGCGGGCGGAAGCCATTGCCATTGCCGCAGGCCGACAGCGCGGCGAGCAGGCAAAGACCAAGGGCGAGGCGGGAATAACGTGTCATGAATGGCAGAGTAGGCCCAAAAATGGTCGCCGACAACGCTTGCCGCGCCTGCCCGCGAGTCTTACGTTCCGTGTATGGATACGCCCGCCCCCCTGATTGACCCCTTCGCCCGCGCAATCGACTACTTGCGCGTTTCGGTCACCGATCGTTGTGACTTCCGCTGTGTCTATTGCATGGCGGAAAACATGACCTTCCTGCCAAAGAAAGAGCTTCTGACGCTGGAAGAACTGGACCGCATGTGTTCCACCTTCATCCGGTTGGGCGTGAAGAAGCTGCGGATCACGGGCGGCGAGCCGCTGGTGCGCAAGGGCATCATGACCTTCTTCAACTCGATGAGTCGGCACCTGGAGTCGGGCGCGTTGCGCGAATTGACGCTGACCACCAATGGCAGCCAATTGGCGCGCTTTGCGGATGATCTCTATGCCGCTGGCGTGCGGCGGGTGAACATCTCGCTCGACACGCTGGATGAGAAGAAGTTTGCCGACATCACCCGCTGGGGCCGGTTGAAGCAGGTTCTGGAAGGCGTGGATGCGGCGCAAAGGGCCGGGCTGCGGATCAAGATCAACGCCGTGGCGCTCAAGGCTTTCAACGAAGACGAGCTGTTTACCTTGCAAGAGTGGTGCGCCGAGCGGGACATGGACATGACCTGGATCGAGGTCATGCCGATGGGTGATCTGGGCAACGAGGACCGGCTGGACCAGTATTGGAACCTCAAGGATCTGCGCGCCCGCCTGGCCGAGCGGTTCACGCTGACCGATCTGGACGAACGCTCGGGCGGCCCCGCGCGCTATGTGCGGATCGAGGAGACGGGGCAGAAGATCGGCTTTATCACACCGCTCACCCATAATTTCTGCGAAAGCTGCAACCGCGTGCGTCTGACCTGCACCGGGCAGCTTTTCATGTGTCTGGGGCAGGAAGACATGGCCGACCTTCGCGCGCCGTTGCGGGCTTCGGCCGATGACCGCCAGTTGGAAGAGGCCATCCGCGCCGCCATTGCGCGCAAGCCCAAGGGCCACGATTTCGACTATTCCCGGCAGACCGTGGACGGCCAGATGAGCCGCCACATGAGCCACACCGGGGGCTGAACGCAAAACCGCCGCCCCGAGACGAGCGGCGGTTTCGGTTTCGGGGGGCGTCAGCGCCCGCGAATGCGCGGGTCCAGCGCGTCGCGCAGGCCATCGCCGATATAGTTCACCGACAGCACCGTCAGCGAGATGGCGAGACCGGGCCAGATCACCCGCTCGGGGTTCCTTTGCAACCAGTCGGTGCCATCGAACAGCAGCCGTCCCCATGTCGGGAAGTCCGAGGGGAAGCCAAGGCCGAGGAAGGACAGCGCCGATTCCGTGATGATCGCGGTGGCGATGCCCAGCGTGGCCGACACCATGATCGGCGACAGCACGTTGGGCAGCACATGGCGCAGGATCATCCGGTGTGGCGGAGTCCCGATCGAACGGGCAGCCAGCACGAATTCGCGTTCCTTCAGCGCCAGCACGTCGCCACGCACGATCCGCGCGGTCTGCATCCAGCTTGTGATGCCGATCACGAAGACGATCAGGATGAAGATGCCTTGTTCCGGCCCGAAGGTGGCGCGCAGAGGGTCGCGGAACAGCATGATGATGACCAGAAGCAGCGGCAGCAGCGGCAGGGCGAGGAACAGGTCGGTCAGGCGCATCAAAAGCCCGTCCACCCGCCTGAAATAGCCCGCCAGCACGCCGACGAAGGTGCCCACCACCAGCGACAGCAGCATCGCGGTCAGGCCCACGGCGATCGAGGTGCGCCCCCCCGCCATGATCCGGGCCAGCATGTCGCGGCCCAACTGGTCGGCGCCCATCGGATGCGCCAGAGACGGACCCTGATTGCGCGCCCGGATGTCGATATATTGCGCGTCCAGCGTCCAGATATAGGGGCCGACATAGACGAAGATCAGCACGGCGATGAAGAAGGCCGCGCCCATCACGGCGCCCTTGTGGGTCTTGAACTGGTCCCAGACATCCCACCATTGGCTGCGGGGCTTGGTGTAGCCGACCTGTTCGGAGGTGGAGGAGGAGGCGTCAGTCATAGCGGATCCTCGGGTCAAGAATGCCGTAGAGAACATCGGCAACAAGGTTGAAGAGCACGATCAGCACCGCGAAGATAAAGGTCAGGGTCTGGACCGTGGGAATGTCGCCGCCCTGGATGGCGCCGATCAGCAGGTGGCCAAGGCCGTTTACCTTGAACACCTGCTCGGTGATGATGGCACCGCCAAAGACCTGCGGCACGCCAAGGGCGATCACGGTGACGACGGGGATCATGGAATTTCGCAGGACATGGACCATGACCACCACGGTTTCGGTCAGTCCCTTGGCGCGGGCGGTGCGGACGTAGTCCTGATTGAGGTTGTCCAGCATGGACGCGCGCATGAACCGGCTGATCTGGCTGGTGATTTGCAGGGCCAGCACCATCACCGGCAGGATCATCTGTTTGAGCTGGATCACGAAACTGGGCCAATCGACCACCACATGCGTGGTGTCATAGACCGATGGGAACCACCCCAGATTGACCGCGAAGATCACGATCACCAGCACGCCCGAGAAGAAGGGCGGCACCGAAAAGCCGACCATGGTCACGAAAGTGCCCGCCTGATCGAAGATCGAGTATTGCCGATAGGCGGAATAGATGCCGATGGGCAGCGCGATCAGGATACCGACGATGTAAGAGGTGCCGACCACCCAAAGGGTCTGCGGCATCCGCTGCGCGATGATGTCCACGACGGGGCTGCGCGTCTGCCACGAAATCACGCGGGTGCGGCCCTCGCCGCCCAGATCCCAGCCGGTCCAGTGTTGCAGCAGGTTCAGCGGCTCGTTCACGAAAAACTGGTTCAGCCACAGCAGGAAGCGGATGTGGATCGGCTCGTCCAGCCCCAGCGAGGCGCGGATATCGGCGCGCACATCGGGCGGGATCGTCAGCGGCAGGCTGGCCGTGGGATCGGACGGGGCCAGATCGAGGATCAGGAAGATGATCAGGCTTATGAACAGAAGCGTCGGAATTGCCATCAGCAAGCGACGGATCGTGAATGTCAGCATGGGCGCCTCGGTTCAGAAGTCTGTTGTTCAGGGGCTCGGGGGGCCTCCCCCGGCGCGTGCCGGGGGAGGGATTTTTCAGGTCGCGGCACCGATCACTCGGCGATGCGATACCATTCTGCGATGTTCCACAGTTCAGAGTCCCAGTCGGACATGCGCACGCCGCCAAGGCTGTTGGCATGAGCCGAGACGCCGCCACGGTGGATCAGCGGGATGATCGAGTAGGACTGCATCAGCATGTCGTTCATCTCGCGGGCCAGGCGGCCACGCTCTTCGAGCGGGGCGGTCCGGCTCATCTCGGTGACGAGGGCGTCATAGTCTTCCGAGCAGAAGCGCTGGATGTTCGCACCCTGCCACTGGCTTTCGGGGCTCGGGATGTCCGAGCAGCGCCAGTTGGCCATGTAGGCCTCGGGGTCCACACCGGAGAAGTTGTTGGTGTACATCTCGATGTCTGCATAGAACTTCTGGAAGGTGTCGGGCGATGCCGGATCGCCACCGAAGAACACGGAAGCGTCGATGTTGCGCAGCTCGGCGTCGACGCCGATTTCGCTCCACCACTGCTTGACCAGGGCCTGCGTGTCCTGACGGACGGCGTTGGTCGAGGTCTGGTAGAGAACGCGCATCGGGATGCCGTTGTATTCGCGGATGCCGTCCCCATCGGTGTCCACGATGCCCGCTTCGTCGAGCAGCGCGTTGGCACCGTCGATATCCTGCACCAGGCAGTCATCGTTGGCGGTCGAGGCATAGAGCTCGGGTGCCGGCAGCACGTTACAGGTCGGCTGGCCGCCTGCGCCGTAGCCCACTTCCACCAGCAGCGACCGGTCGATGGCCATGGACAGGGCCTGCCCCACGATCGGGTCGGTCAGGAACGGATGCGGACCTGCCTCGGCGGTCGAGCGGATGTCGCCAAGCGCCGGATCGGGGTTGAACTGGTTGAGGTGCAGACGTTCCACCGAGGTGCCGAAGGCGGTCACGACGGTGCCGATGCCGTTGGCTTCCATTTCAGCCAGCAGGGTCGGGTCGATCTGAAGGTTCCACGCATAGTCGAACTCGCCGGTTTCCAGAACCGAGCGGGCCGCCGATGCCGCGTCGCCGCCACCCTTGAACACCACGCGCGAGAAGGCGGGCTGGTCGGGGTTGCGGTAGTTTTCATTCGCCGCGAAGACGATCACGTCATTCGGGCGGAATTCTTCCACTGCGAAGGGACCAGTGCCGATCGGGCCGAAGTTGGCTTCGGTGCACTCGGGCGCGGCCGCGCCGAGGCAGTCCGCGAACTGGGCGGCCTGGATGATCGGGCTCTCTGCGCCGACGAAGGCGGTGTAGGGGAAGGGTTTGGCTTCGGTGAAGTTCACACGCACGGTGCGATCATCCACAGCTTCCACGCTGTCCACGCCGTCGAAGTAGCTGGCCTGCGCGCAGCCGCCTTCGGGGTGGGTGCAGTATTGCCATGTGAACACGGCGTCATTGGCCGTCACCGGGGTGCCGTCCGACCACATCAGGCCTTCGCGCAGGGTCCAGGTGATCGAGGTCAGATCCTCGGCCACGCCGCCGTTTTCCACGGTCGGGATATCTGCGGCCATAAAGGGCACGAGGGCGCCGGTTTCGTCGAAACGAGCCATCGATTCCAGCACCAGCGAGGCGGCTTCCACCTCTTTGGTGCCGCCCGAAAGATAGGGGTTCAGCGTCGAGGGCGCTTGCCAGTAGATGATGTTGAGCTGGCCGTCCGTGCCACGCTCGGCCATCGCGGTCGTCGGGGCGAAGGCGAATGCCGCCATGGCCCCGAGCACGAGATGTCTAAATTTCATTTCGTCTCTCTCTCCTTGTTGGTCGTAGCTCTTATTGACCTCGTTGGATGCCGCCGTTGTTCCGGCGATCGTCTTATGAATTATGCAGGTGGCACGCGACGAAGCGGCCGGGCTGAACCTCGCGGAAGGCGGGGTCTTCGTGATGACAGATGTCCATCACGCGCGGACAGCGGGTGCAGAAGTTGCAGCCCTTGGGCGGGTTCGCCGGGCTTGGCACGTCGCCTTGCAGGATGGTGCGGTTGGCGGTGTCATGGGCAACCGGGTCGGGTTCCGGCACCGCCGACAAAAGCGCCTCGGTGTAGGGGTGCAGCGGCGCGGTATAGAGCCCGTCGCGCGGCGCCAGTTCAACGATCTTGCCCAGATACATCACCGCCACGCGGTCGGCGATGTGGCGCACCATCGACAGGTCGTGGCTGATGAACAGGTAGGTCAGGCCAAATTCTTCCTGCAACTCTTCCAGCAGGTTCACCACCTGCGCCTGAATCGACACGTCGAGCGCTGCAATGGGTTCGTCGCAAACGATGAACTTGGGGTTCAGGGCCAAAGCGCGGGCAATGCCGATGCGCTGGCGCTGACCGCCCGAGAATTCGTGCGGATAGCGGTTGGCGAAGTCGCGGTTCAGGCCCACGGCGTCCATCAGGTCGTAGATGCGGTCCAGCCGTTCGGCCTTTTTGAGCTTGGTGTGCTCGACCAGCGGCTCGCCGATGATGTCGGCCACGGTCATGCGGGGGTTGAGGCTGGCCTGCGGGTCCTGGAACACCATCTGCATGACCGGCCGCATCTTGCGCAGCGCGCCCTGCCCCTGCGTGGAAATGTCGGTGCCATCAATGCTGATCGTGCCCTCGGTCGGATCGTAGAGCCGCAGCACCACCCGCCCGCAGGTCGATTTCCCGCAGCCCGATTCCCCGACAAGGCCAAGCGTCTCGCCCTCGTAGATGTCAAAGCTGACGTCGTCGACCGCCTTCACGTCGCCGGTATGGCGGCGCAGCAGGCCGGTGCGAATCGGAAAATACATCTTGAGGCCGCGCACGGTGACCAAGGTCTTGCGGCTGGTGTCGTCAAACATCGCGCGCGCCTCCGGTATCGGGGTTCCAGAAACAGGCCACATCGTGGATCGGGCCGACGCTGTAGCGGGCCGGGTTTTCCCGCTGGCAGCGATCGAACGCCTTGTCACACCGCGCCCGGAACGGGCAGGCATTGGGCTGCGCGGTCAGCATCGGCGGCTGGCCTTCGATCACCCGCAACCGTTCGGCGCGGTCGCCGGTGACAGACGGCACCGTTTCCAATAGCGCACGGGTATAGGGGTGTTTGGGGTTGGCGAACAATTCGCGAACCGGCGCGTGCTCGACGATCTGGCCACCATACATCACCAGCACCCGGTCGGCGATCCCGGCGATCACGCCAAGGTCGTGGGTGATCCAGATCACCGCCATCCCCAGCTTGTCGCGCAGGTCTTTCATCAATTCGAGGATCTGCGCCTGAATGGTCACGTCGAGCGCGGTGGTCGGCTCGTCCGCGATCAGCACCTTGGGGTCGCAGGCCAGCGCGATGGCGATCATCACCCGCTGTCGCATACCACCGGAAAACTGGTGCGGGTAATCATCCAGCCGCCGCTCGGCGTCGGGGATGCCCACCAGTTCCAGCAATTCCTGCGCCCGCTTCCGCGCGGCCTTCTTGTTCAGGCCCATGTGCTTGCGCAGTGGCTCCATCACCTGAAAGCCGACATTGAACACGGGGTTCAGCGATGTCATCGGATCCTGAAAGACAAAGCCGATCCGCGCCCCGCGCACGGCGCGCAGTTGCTCGTCGGTTGCTGTCAGCAGGTCTTGCCCCTCGAACATCACCTGCCCCCCTTTCACCATAGCTGGCGGAGAGGGCAGAAGCCCGATAAGCGACATCATGGTCACCGATTTTCCTGACCCGCTTTCCCCAACAACGCCCAGAAGTTCGCCTGCCTTGAGGTGAAAACTCACGTTGTTGACCGCGTGGACTTCGCCGCGGCGGGTCTTGAAAACGGTTTTGAGGTCCTTGACATCAAGGACGGAGGGCTCTGCCCCATCAAGCATCACGCGACGCTCCTCACCGGTTGGGTATGCCCTTCCTCTCTCGGGAAGGTGCGTTGTTCAGTCACGGTATCAGGAAAATTGCCCCCCGCAAGCGGTTAACGAGTGACCATGCGTCGTTTTTTGACCGTTCGGGCAAAATCTGTGCAAATGTCGCCCTCAGGCTTGACGATGCGGCACGGGCTGCACAGGCTCGCCCTCGAACAGCGAAGGACCCCCCGGATGACCACCCCGATGACAGCGCGCGAGTTGCTGGAAAAACTCGTTTCCTATCCGACCGTTAGCCGTGACAGCAACCTTGATCTGGTGGATTGGGCAGAGGCCTATCTGACCGATCTCGGCGCCCGCTGTTTCCGCGATTACAATGAGGACGGAACCAAGGCGAGCCTCTATGCGCATATCGGCCCGGACATCGACGGAGGCGTCATTCTGTCGGGACACACCGACGTTGTGCCGGTCGATGGGCAGGACTGGAGCACCGACCCGTTCACCGTGGTGGAAAAGGACGGCAAGCTCTTTGGCCGTGGCTGCTGTGACATGAAGGGCTTTGACGCGCTGGCGCTGTGGATTGCCGCCAAGGCCGCGAAAGCCCCTTTGAAAAGACCTCTTCAGATCTGCCTGAGCCGCGACGAGGAAATCGGCTGCACCGGCGCGCCACCGATGATCGAGGCGATGCAGGGCAAGCTGCCCAAGGCCGAACTGGCCATCATCGGAGAGCCCACCACCATGCAGGCGGTGACCGGCCACAAGGGCGGGCTTGGCTATGACACCCACATCAGGGGATTCGAAATCCATAGCTCGCTGATGGATCGCGGCGTGTCTGCCATCATGGAAGGCGCAAAGCTTATTGATTGGGCAAACAGGATGAACGCCGAGAACAAGGCGCGCGCCGCGACCGGCACCGACGCGCTGTTCGATCCGCCCTACACCACGCTGCATGTCGGCGTGATCGAGGGCGGCACCGCCCACAACATCACCGCCAAGGACTGCAAGTTCCTGCTGTCCTTCCGCTGCGTGCCGGGCGACGACCCCGAAGAGTGGGGACACCGATATGAAGAAGAGGTGCGCCGACTGGAAACCGAAATGCAGAAGATCCAGCCTTCGTGCTACATCGCGCTGGACAAGCGGTTCAACGTGCCGGGGCTGAAGCCCGAAGACGACGGCGCCGCCGAATCGCTGGTCCGCGGCCTGACCGGCGACAACGCCACCCATGTGGTCAGCTACGGCACCGAGGCAGGGCAGTTCCAGACCGGGGGATATTCCGCGGTCGTCTGTGGACCGGGCGACATCGCGCAGGCGCACCAGCCCGATGAGTTCATGACCGTGGCGCAATTCGAAGCCGGTCAACGCTTCATGGACCGATTGCTGGAGACCCTCTGCGAATGACTGCCTTTCCCTTGGGCCTGCACCGGCCCGTGGAACATGCCGCCCCCCTGCCCGCCCACGCGGATGTGGTGGTGATCGGGGGCGGTGTCATCGGGGTGATGACGGCCTATTATATGGCCGTGGCCGGGCTGCGACCCGTCTTGCTGGAAAAGGGGCGCGTTGCTGCAGAACAAAGCAGCCGCAACTGGGGCTGGGTGCGTCAGCAAGGGCGCGACCCCGGCGAATTGCCGATCATGATGGAGGCCAACCGGCTGTGGGCACGGTTGGCGGCGGAGGTCGGCGAAGACCTTGGGCTGGTGCAATGCGGGCTGACCTACCTTGCCAAGACCGAGGCCGAGATGACCGGGTTTCAGGGCTGGCTGGACGAGGTCGCGGGATCGGGCGTGGACAGCCGGTTGATGAGCGCGGGCGAGGTCAAGGCGATGCTGCCCGACGGTCAGACAGCGTGGGCCGGGGCGTTACACACGGCCAGCGACATGCGGGCCGAACCGTGGATCGCGGTGCCAGCGCTGGCGCGCGCCGCCGTGCGCAAGGGGGCGGTGATCGTCGAAAACTGTGCCGCCCGGACGCTGGATCTGCAAGGCGGCGCGGTCGCGGGCGTGATGACCGAACAAGGCCACATCAGCGCGTCACGGGTGGTGGTCGCGGGCGGGGCTTGGTCGTCCCTGTTCCTGCGGCGTCATGGGGTTTCGATTCCGCAACTCTCCGTCAAGGCCACGGTGGTTGCCACCAAGGCGTTGCCCGAGATTCACGCCGGTGGCGCGGATGGCGACGGGTTGGCCTTTCGACGGCGCAAGGACGGGGGCTATTCGCTGGCCGCAGGCGGGTTTCACGAGTTTTATATCGGTCCCGACGCCTTTCGCGCCTTTGCCAGGTTCCTGCCACAGCTATGGCGTGACCCGTGGGGGCGGCGCTATTCCCCGCTTTCGCCCAAGCACTACCCCGACGCGTGGGGCACCGCGCGGCGCTGGTCGGAAACCGACGAGTCGCCCTTTGAGAAGATGCGCGTTCTGAACCCGGCCCCGAACCGCCCGAAGGTGGCGGAGCTTCTGGCCCGGTTCGCACGGGAATACCCCGTTCTGGGCGCGGTGGAGGAAGGGCAAAGCTGGGCCGGAATGATCGACACCATGCCCGACGATGTGCCCGTGGTGGACGAGATCGCGGCGATCCCCGGCCTTGCCGTCTGCACCGGCATGTGCGGCCACGGGTTCGGAATCGGGCCGGGCTTTGGCCGGGTGATGGCATCGCTGGTGGCGGGCGACGATCCGGGCCACGACCTGACCCGCTTTCGGCTGGGTCGCTTCACCGATGGCTCAAAACTTGTGCTCGGGCCGGAGATCTGACGCCCAGGCCCGGCGCTTTGGCGGTCCGCCGTCGCGTCGGGCTTGCCGGAATTTGAACAATCGGTCAGGTTTTGAGCATTCCCACCCGCGAACAGGCCCGAATTCAGGAAGGACGACCCCAATGCCCGTGAAGAATCGCTTTGCCGAGCTTCTGCCCGAAATCACCGAATGGCGCCGTGACATCCACGAGAATCCAGAGCTTCTGTACGATCTGCCGCGCACTTCGGCGATGGTCGAGGAAAAGCTGAGGGCCTTTGGCTGTGACGAGGTGGTGACCGGCATCGGACGCTCGGGCGTGGTCGGCGTGATTCGCGGCAAGTCCTCTGCCTCTGGCCGCTGCGTGGGGCTGCGCGCCGATATGGACGCGCTGCCGATGGATGAAAAGACGGGGCTGCCCTATGCCTCGAAAACCAATGGGAAAATGCACGCCTGCGGCCATGACGGCCATACCGCGATGCTGCTCGGCGCGGCGAAATACCTGGCCGAGACGCGCAATTTCGACGGCACCGTGGTGCTGATCTTCCAGCCCGCCGAAGAGGGCGGCGCGGGCGGCAAGGCCATGGTGGAAGACGGCATGATGGAACGCTTCGGCATTCAGGAGGTTTACGGCATGCACAACGAGCCGGGCCTGCCTTTGGGCGAGTTCGGCGTGGCCCCCGGCCCGATCATGGCCGCCGCCGATGAAATCAAGGTCACCATTCGCGGCAAGGGCGGCCACGCGGCGCAGCCCCACAACGTGATCGACCCGGTTCCCGCCGCCTGCGCGACGGTTATGGCGCTGCAAACCGTGGCCAGCCGCAACGTGGACCCGATCAAATCGGTGGTGGTCTCGATCTGCGTGATGCAGACGGAAAGCGCCGCGACCAACGTGATCGACGATTGCGTGCGGCTGGCCGGGACCATCCGCACACTGGACGAGGATGTGCGCGACATGGCCGAAGTGCGGATCATCGAGATCATCCAGTCGACCGCCGCCGCCTATGGCTGTACCGCCGAGATCGACTATGAGCGCGGCTATCCGGTGACGGTGAACCACGAGGCAAACGCCGAACTGGCGGCAGAGGTCGCCCGTGCGGTGGCCGGTGAGGGCCATGTGCATTACGGACGCCCGCCGCGCATGGGGGCCGAGGATTTCAGCTACATGCTGCGCGCCCGCCCCGGGGCCTTCATCAACGTGGGAAATGGCGACAGCCAGAAGGTCCACCACCCCGAATACAACTTCAACGACGAGGCGATTCCCTACGGGTGCAGCTTCTTCGCGGAACTTGTCGAACGTCGTATGCCCGCCGCCTGAGCACCGAAAGGAAACCGTCATGCCCGTGCGCAACCGCATTGCCGAACTGCATCCCGACCTGACCGAATGGCGGCACCACCTGCATGCCCATCCAGAACTGTTGTATAATGTGGAGGAAACCGCCGGGTTCGTGGTGGATCGGCTGAAGGAATTCGGAATTGCCGACATCACCACCGGCATCGGCAAGACCGGCGTGGTGGCGACCATCAAGGGCAGGTCCAGCGGCTCGGGCAAGGTGATCGGGCTGCGCGCCGACATGGATGCGCTGCCGATCACCGAGGCGACAGGGCTGCCCTATGCCTCGACCGTGCCGGGCAAGATGCACGCCTGCGGCCATGACGGGCACACCACGATGCTGCTTGGCGCGGCGAAATACCTGTCCGAGACGCGCAATTTCGACGGCACCGTGGTGCTGATCTTCCAACCCGCCGAAGAGGGCGGCGCGGGCGGCAAGGCGATGTGCGATGACGGGCTGATGGAGCGTTGGGGCATTCAGGAGGTCTATGGCATGCACAACATGCCCGGCCTCGCCACGGGCCAGTTCGCCACCCGGCCCGGCCCGCTTCTGGCTTCGTCCGACGAGTTTGAAATTCGCGTGACCGGCAAGGGCGGCCATGCCGCCGCGCCGCATGAAACGGTGGATACGACGCTGGTCGCCTCGCAAATGGTGGTCAGCCTGCATTCGATCGTGTCGCGCAACGTGGACCCGATCAAGCGGGTGGTGCTGACAGTGGGCACGTTCGAGACCGACAGTTCGCAAAGCAACATCATCGCACACACCGCGACGCTGACCGGGACGGTGCGCACGCTCGACCCGGAGTATCGCCTGCGCGCGGAAGAGGCGGTGCGCCGCGTGGTCGAGGGCACGGCCGCCAGTTTCGGCGCCACGGCAGAGGTGATCTGGACACCCGGCTACCCAGTAACCATCAACACCCCCGACGAAACCGCCCACGCGCTGGACGCCGCCAAGGCCGTTTCCGCCCATGTGATCGAGAATGTCGATCCCATCATGCCGTCAGAAGATTTCGCCTACATGTTGGAACAGCGCCCCGGCGCCTATATGTTTGTAGGCAATGGCGACACGGCCATGTGCCACCATCCGTCCTATGAGTTTGACGACGACCTGATGCCCGCCGGCGTAAGCTGGTTTGCCGAGATCGTCGAACGCCGCATGCCTGCGGCCTGACCCCTATTTGCGCGAACAGGAGAGACCCGAATGCCCGTCAAGAACCGCTTTGCCGAACTGCTGCCCGAAATCACCGAATGGCGACGGGATCTGCACGAAAACCCCGAAATCCTGTTCGACACACACCGCACCTCGGCGCTGGTCGAGGAAAAGCTCAAGGCCTTTGGCTGCGACGAGGTGGTCACCGGTATCGGACGCACCGGTGTGGTCGGCGTCATCAAGGGCAAGAGCAACGGGTCGGGCAAGGTTCTGGGTCTGCGCGCCGATATGGACGCGCTGCCGATGAACGAGGAAACCGGGCTGGACTATGCCTCGAAAACGCCGAACGCGATGCATGCCTGCGGCCATGACGGCCACACCGCGATGCTGCTTGGCGCCGCGAAATACCTGTCGGAAACGCGCAATTTCGACGGCACCGTCGTGGTGATCTTCCAGCCCGCCGAAGAGGGCGGCGGCGGTGGCCGGGAGATGTGCGAAGACGGCATGATGGAGCGGTTCGGTATCCAGGAAGTCTACGGGATGCACAATTGGCCGGGCCTGCCGACGGGGCAGTTCGCGATCCGTCCGGGCGCGTTCTTTGCGGCAACGGACCAGTTCGAGATCTTCGTAAAGGGCCGGGGCGGCCACGCGGCGAAACCGCATGACACCATCGACCCGACCGTGACGGCAGCGCATCTGGTAACAATGTTGCAGACCATCGCCAGCCGCAACGCCGACCCCATCGACCAAGTGGTGGTCTCGGTCACGTCGATCGAAAGCAGTTCCAAGGCGTTCAACGTGATCCCGATGCAGGTGCATCTGAAGGGCACCGTGCGCACGATGTCACCCGAAATGCGCAACCTTGCCGAAACGCGGCTCAAGGCCGTGGCCGATCAGGTCTGCGCAGCCATGGGCGGCGAGGCCGAGGTGACGTATTATCGCGGCTATCCCTGCATGGTGAACAGCGACGCCCAGACCGAGTTCGCCGCCGATGTCGCCAAGGGCATTTCCGGCCAGTGCGAGGATGCGCCGCTGGTCATGGGGGGCGAGGATTTCGCCTTCATGCTGGAGGAACGCCCCGGCGCCTATATTCTAGTCGGCAACGGCGACAGCGCCAATGTCCACAACCCCGCCTATAACTTCAACGACGAGGCGATCCCTGCGGGGTGCAGTTGGTGGGCCGAAATCGTGGAACGGCGGATGCCGGCGGCCTGAGCCGATGTGGGACGACAGATACAAAGCGTCTGAGGACTACCTGTTCGGCACCGTCCCGGCGGGCGTTCTTCTGGAAAACCCCGGCTGGTTCAAGCCGGGGGAACGGGCGCTGTGCGTGTCGGATGGCGAGGGGCGCAATTCGGTGCATCTGGCCGAACTGGGCCTGAACGTCACCGCCTTCGACATGGCCCCCACGGCGGTGGACCGGGCGCGTGCGCTGGCCGCCGACAAGGGGGTGTCGGTCGATTTTCATGTCTCCGAATGGCAAAGCTGGGATTGGGCGGCGGCGGGCTATGACCTTGCCGTTGCGATCTTCATCCAATACGCCGACCCGTCTGCCCGCGCCCGCCAATTCGCCGACCTGCGCAGCGCGGTGCGCCCCGGTGGCGTGCTGCTGTTGCATGGCTACACGCCCGAGCAGGTCGATTACGGCACCGGCGGCCCGGGAAACCCGGCGCATATGTATACCGAGGGTTTGCTGCGCGACGCCTTTGGCGGTTGGCACATCCAGCGTCTCGCCGCCTATGAGCGGGACGTGAACGAAGGCGAGGGGCATAGCGGACGCTCGGCCTTGATCGACCTGATTGCCCGCAAGCCCGCCCCCAAGCCGCGTCAGCCCAACCAGCGGGCGTAGTCGGAGACCAGCAGGTGGGTGGGGGCTGCGTCCTCGTCCACCTCGGCAAAGCGGCCAATGGGATCGCGGAACCAATTGTCGGTTTCGTCGTCATTGACGGTCGAGACCTCGCCGATCAGCACATCGCCGCCCTCGCCCCAGAAAGCGTGCCAGTCGCCGGGGCGCAGGGTGATGCTTTCGCCGGGCTGAAACAGGAGAACTTCGCCGGGCGAATACCGATGTTCGACCCCGTCGCAAATGACCGTTCCGCCCGCCGTTTCATCGAAGCCGCCATCGGGGGCCGATCCATAAAGCTCGATCGCCATGGTCGCGCCGCCGCGATTGATGATGTCCTCGGCCTTCAGGTAGTGGCGATGCATCGGGCTGAGCTGGTCCTTGCGGGAAATCAGCAGCTTTTCCGCGTAGCACATGCCGCCGCCACGCCGCAGATCCTCTTGCCGACCGTTACGCAATGTAAACAGGAACAGGCCCAAATCATCAAAACGCCCCTGCCCGTAATCGGTGATGTCCCAGCCCATGCGGCCATGGACAATGCCGTCGATCTGGGCCCGGCGCGCCTGCATGTCATCGGGTGTCCAATAGGCGAAAGGCGGCAGGGCAAAGCCAAAGGACCGGATGAAGGCGTCGGCCTCGGCCATGATGTCGTTGATTTGCGAGCGTTTCACATGCGTCTCCTGTTGGCCCTGATCAGGCAGGAATGCCCGGAGCATCCTGCACCTGCAATGCGGAATATCGGTTGGCACCCCTTACAATTTGACCCAAAGGGCCGCTTGGCCCTAGGGTTTTCCCTTTTGGGGGCAAGGATGTCGGCCATGTTTATCTTTCTTAAGGTCATCCACATGTTCAGCCTGTTTGCCGGGGGCGCCTCGGGGATCGGGAACGGGGTGCTGCTGAAAAAGGTTATCGCCTCCAAGGCCCCGCCGCCGCCAATCGTGGTGCAAGCGATGCGGCTGATCGGGCGGATCGGTTTCGCCGCCGTGGTCTTGTTGTGGATCAGCGGGATCGGGATGATCGCCACCTCTTACCACCTGTCGCTGCTGGACTGGACCTTTTGGGTCAAGATGGTCGGGGCCACGATGGTGCTGGTGCCGGTCAGCATGATGACGGCCCATGCGATCGGGTCCGAAAAGGCCGAGACGCCGCCAAATCTCGGCTATCTCAAGCAGATGTCCAGTGTCGCGCGGATCGGGGTCGGGATTGCCATCATCTTCGGTGTCGTCGCCTTCAATTGACACGAAACCCTCCGCCCGGACGGACCGGACGGAGGGATGCGAACGCGTGTCGCGCTATGCCCGTGCGTGGAAAATCAGGCGGCGTCGGTGCTCTTGTCGTCCTTGAACACGCCGCGCTCGATCTGCTCGGCCTCGATCGATTCGAACAGCGCCTTGAAATTGCCCTCGCCGAAGCCATCGTCGCCCTTGCGCTGGATGAACTCGAAGAAGATCGGGCCGATCACGGTTTTCGAGAAGATCTGCAACAGGATCTTGGTCTCGCCCCCGTCAACAACGCCTTCGCCGTCGATCAGGATGCCGTGTTTCATCATCTTCTCTTTCGGCTCGTCATGGCCAGTGACCCGGTCATAGGACAGGTCGTAGTAGGTTTCCGGCGGGCCGGGCATGAACCTGATGCCGTTCTCGGCGATCTGGTCGGTCGAGGCGTAGATGTCTTCCGATCCGACGGCGATGTGCTGGATGCCTTCGCCGTTGTAGCGGCGCAGGTATTCGACGATCTGGCCCTTTTCGCCCCGGTCCTCGTTGATCGGGATGCGGATGCGGCCGCAGGGCGAGGTCAGGGCGCGGCTGAAGAGGCCGGTGAACTTGCCCTCGATGTCGAAGAAGCGGATTTCGCGGAAGTTGAACAGGTCGCCGTAGAACCGGAACCAGGTGTCCATGTTGCCCTTGTGGACGTTGTGGGTCAGGTGGTCGAGATAGTAGAAGCCCGCGCCGATCGGGTGGGCGTCGTGGACCCAGTCGAAATTCTCGTTGTAGGGCGAGGCGTCCCAATACTGGTCGGTAAAGTAGATCAGGCTGCCGCCGATGCCTTTGATCGCGGGCCAGTCGAGCGTCTTGTCCTCGCCTTCGTAGGGTTCCGCGCCTTTCGACACTGCATGGTCAAAGGCGTGCTGCGCGTCGACCACGCGCCACGCCATGGCGGGGGCGCAGGGACCGTGTTCCTCGACGAACCTGGCGGCAAAGCTGCCCGGCTCGGCGTTCAGGAGATAGGAGATGTCGCCCTGCTGCCACAGCTCGACCGCCTTGGTTTTGTGAGTGGCGGTGTGAACGAAGCCCATCTTGGTAAAGAGGTCCCGCAATTGCTGCGGCTCGGGATGGGCAAATTCGACGAATTCGAAGCCGTCGGTTCCGGCGGGGTTTTCTGCGGAAATCGTGGCGCGCGGCGCGTCGTGCGGGAACGGTCCCATGGCGTTTCCTCCTGTATTGATGTTCGCTGAGATGAATTTACCGCGTGAATGGTGCGCTGTTTGCGCGAATGTTTTGCCTAAACAGGTGATTTGTGCGATAAACCCGCAGATTATGTCATTTTGATGCGAGGTATCCGCATATGATCGACGACACCGACCGGCGCTTGCTGAGTGCGATTCAGACCGACGCCCAACTGACCGCACAGGAATTGGGCGAGCGGCTGAACCTGTCGGCCAGTCAGGCCGGGCGGCGGCGGCAACGGCTCGAACAATCAGGGATCGTGACCGGCGCGCGCGCCGTGGTTTCGCCCGAGGGAACAGGGCTGCAGGTGCAGGCCTTCGTGCAGGTGCAGATGGCCACGCACGAACCTGAAAAAGTGCGCGCCTTTACCCGTATCGTAAAGACCCGGCCCCAGATTGTTTCGGCCTGGACCCTGACGGGCGAGGCGGATTACCTGCTGCGGGTCTATTGCACCGACCTGGCGGCGCTGCACCAATTGATTCACGAGGTCATCTTGCCCATTCCCGCCGTGGCTCGGGTGCAAAGCCAAATCGTGATGGACCAGTTGAAACAGGACGCGCCGCTGCCGATCTGAGGTGCGGCGGCGCTGACAGGCGCGGTTGCCAAAGGGCCCGGCCCAAGCGATGCTGCAATTGCGAACAGTTTTTTTGACCGGACATCTTTATGGACAGTATTCTCTTTGAAGCCACGCTTTACCTCGTCGCAATGGTGGTGGCGGTGCCGTTATCGGTGCGCTTGGGGCTCGGCTCGGTGCTGGGATACCTGGTGGCGGGGATCGCGCTGGCGCCGATCCTGAGGCAGACCGGTGCAGACCCCCATGACCTGCAACATGTCGCCGAGTTCGGAGTCGTGATGATGCTGTTCCTGATCGGGTTGGAACTGAACCCAAAGGGCCTTTGGGAAATGCGTCACAAGCTGATCGGTCAGGGCGGCGCGCAAATCGTGCTGTCGACGGTGGTCATTGGCGGCGGGGCCCTTGCGCTTGGGCTGACGTGGCAGCAATCGCTGGCGGTGGGGCTGATCTTCGCGCTGTCCTCGACCGCGATCGTGCTGCAAACGTTGACCGAAAAGAACCTGCTACGCACCACTGGCGGGCGGTCGGCCTTTTCGGTGCTGCTGACACAGGATATCGCGGTGATCCCGATGCTGGCGTTGATGCCGCTGCTGGCAACGGTGCCGACGGCGTCCTTCACCGAAGACGGGTCGATCCTGCGGACCTCGGCTGAGCAGGCCGACACCGGGTTGTCGCTGGTGGCGGGGCTGCCAGCATGGGCGGTGACGCTGATCACCCTTGCCGCCGTGGGCGCGGTGATTGCGGGCGGGCGCTACCTGACGCGGCCGCTGTTCCAGTTCATCCACATGGCTCGACTGCGCGAAATGTATACGGCGGTGGCGCTGGTCATCGTGGTGGGCATTGCCTTTCTGATGGTGCTGGTCGGCCTGTCGCCCGCGCTTGGCGCCTTCGTGGCGGGTGTTGTGCTGGCCAATTCCGAGTTCAAGCACGAGCTGGAAGCCAATATCGAGCCCTTCAAGGGACTGCTGCTTGGCCTGTTCTTCATCTCGGTGGGCGCGAGCATCCATTTCGCCGTGCTGTGGTCAAACCTGCTGCCGATCCTTGGGATCACGCTGGCGGTGATGGTATCCAAGGGCCTGATCCTCTACGCCATCGGGCGCGGCTTTGGCCTGCGCGGGCGCGACGAATGGCTGTTCACCCTCAGCCTTGCGCAGGCGGGGGAGTTCGGCTTCGTGCTGATTTCCTTTGCCATGGCGCAGGCCGTCTTGCCGCAGCGCATCGCGGACATCCTGCTGTTGGTCGTGGCGCTGTCGATGCTGCTGACACCGCTCTTTTTCATTCTCTACGAATTTCTGTCGTCGCGCACCAAGGACGCCGACGAAGGCGACCGGCCCGAAGAAGACGAGATCGACGCGCCCGAAGAGATCATTATCGCGGGCACCGGGCGGTTCGGGCAGGTGGTCAACCGGATGCTGCAACTGGCCGGGTTCAAGACCGTGGTGCTGGACGCGGACCTGTCGACGATCCAGTTGTTGCGGCGCTTTGGCATCCACGGCTATTTCGGCGACCCGACGCGGCCCGAACTGCTGCACGCTGCCGGGATCGACCACGCCAAGGTGCTGGTGGTGGCCATGGACGGCAAGGAAGACGTGGTGAAACTGGTCCGCTACGCCCGCAACCGCCGACCCGACCTGCATATCGTCGCCCGCGCCTATGACCGGGTGCATACCTACGAACTGTATCAGGCGGGGGCGAATGACATCGTGCGCGAGATGTTCGACAGCTCGCTGCGGGCCGGGCGCTACGTGCTGGAAAACATGGGGCTCACGCAATACGAAGCGCACGAGATGGAGACGGCGTTTTACCACCATGACCGCCAAACCCTGCGCGAACTGGCCGAGCTTTGGCAGCCGGGGACGCCGCTGTCCGAAAACGAGGACTACGTGGCGCGCGCACGCGAGTTGAACAACACGCTGGAAACGGCGCTGGCCACCAAGGTGAACGAAGCCGAGCTGCCCGTTCCGGTCGAGGAGGACGACACCGACACCGGGGGGCCAGCGCCCGGCGTCGCCTGACGCCGGCGCCGTTGCGGTCAGCCGTCGGACACGCCCGCCTCGGCAAAGGACGCCATGCCGGAATGGCAGGCCATCGCGCCCTTGAGCAGGGTAATCGCCAGCGCCGCGCCAGAGCCTTCGCCAAGCCGCATCCCGAGCGACAGGAGCGGCTCTTTCCCGAGATGCTTCAGAATCGCGCCGTGGGCCGCCTCGGCCGAGACATGGCCCGCGACAGCATGATCCAGCGCCCCTGGAACGGAGCGGTCGAGCGTGGCCGCCGCGGCGGTGCAGATGTAGCCATCGAGGATCACCGGGATGCCCGCGACCCGCGCCCGTGCAATCGCGCCCGCCATCGCCGCGACCTCGCGCCCACCGAGGCAACGCAGCGCCTCCAGCGGGTCTTGGGCCGCGCTTGGGTTGGCGATCAGTCCTTGGGACACCACCTGCGCCTTGAGCGTCAGGCCCGCGTCATCGACGCCGGTCCCCCGGCCCGTCCAGTCCGCCGCGTCGCCCCCGAAGAGCGCGTGCGCAATTGCCGCCGCCGACGTGGTGTTGCCGATCCCCATCTCGCCGGTGACCAGCAAATCGGCGTTTGCATCGACCGCGTCCCAGCCGGTGGCAAGCGCCGCCACGACCTCGGCCTCGGACATCGCGGGGCCTTGGGTAAAGTCGGCGGTCGGGCGGTCCAGGTCCAGCGCGTGGACCGACATCTGCGCGCCTGCTGCCTTTGAAAGCTGGTTGATCGCAGCGCCGCCCGCCTCGAAATTGGCCACCATCTGCATGGTGACTTCTGCCGGAAACGCCGAGACGCCGCGCGCGGTGACGCCGTGATTGCCAGCAAAGACGATGACCTGCGGGGCGGTTATGGTGGGCCGCGCATCGCCGCGCCAACCCGCGTACCAGATCGCCAGATCCTCCAACCGGCCAAGCGCGCCCGGCGGTTTGGTCAACTGACCGTTGCGCGCCTCGGCCCCTGCGCGGGCGGCGGTGTCGGGGCCCGCGGCCCCCGCCAGTTGGGCGCGGAACTCTGCAAGGGTCTGGAACGGGGCTGTCATGGTGGACGGTCTCTCTTGTATCATTGCCTCGGGGGCGTGCGGCGGATATGCCGGATCGTCAGAGAGAATGCGACCGAAAAGGACCGCGATACATGGCCCCACGCGACATCCTGCATCGGATTTCCGGCGACTTGCGGCTGGCGCTCGGGCTGCTGACGCGGCTGCCCCTGCCCGGCGCCCCGGACATGGGCCGCGGCGCGGCGGCGGCCTGGGCCTGGCCATTGGCGGGGCTGGCGCCGGGGGGATTGATGGTGCTTGCGGTCTGGGCGGCCAGCGGGTTGGGCGAGGGCCTTGCGGCGGCGCTTGGTCTGGCCGTGGCCGCGATGGCCACCGGCGCGATGCACGAAGACGGGCTGGCCGATACCGCCGACGGGTTCTGGGGCGGCTGGACGGTGGAGCGTCGGCTGGAGATCATGAAGGACAGCCGGATCGGCACCTATGGCGTGTTGGCGCTGATCCTGTCGCTGCTGGCGCGCTGGTCGCTGGTGGCCGGGCTGGTGGGCAGCGACGCGTTTGCGCCGGTGGTTCTGTCGGCGGCCATGCTGTCGCGGGGACCGATGGTCGGGCTGATGGCATGGATGGAGCCCGCCCGGCCCGGCGGCCTGTCGCGCGCCGTGGGGCGGCCGCCCTTGTCGGCGGCATGGCTCGGCGGCGGCGTGGCGTTGCTGTTGGCGCTGCTGCTCTGTGGCGGGGCGGCGATCTGGGCGGCGCTGGCGGCTGTCGTGGTGGCCGTCGCGCTTGGCCGGGTGGCGCAAGCCAAGGTCGGCGGGCAGACGGGCGACGTGCTTGGGGCGAGCCAGCAATTGTCCGAGATCGCGGTGCTGGCCGTGCTGAGCAGCGCATTGCCCTGAACCGCGCGGCCTTCCCCTTCTTCTTGGTGCAAATACTCCCCGGGTTTGGGGCAGCGCCCCAAGCGGTCCGGCGAGCCCTCCCTTGGGGAGGGTGAGGCGGACCGCCGCCGGATCGGCGCCAGGGGCGGCGAAACCACAGGCACGAAAAAGCCCCCGCCGCGTCGCCGCGACAGGGGCTTCGTCTGTCGAATGCGCGCGGGCTCAGGCCGCGCGGGCGGTCAGAACCTCGTCCACGCGCTTCTGGGCACCGACCTCGTCCATGCCGTTCACGGCGGCGAGTTCGCGGGTCAGGCGTTCCAGTGCAGCCTCGTAAAGCTGACGCTCGGAATAGGATTGTTCGCGCTGATCGTCGGCGCGGTGCAGGTCGCGGACCACCTCGGCGATGGAAATCAGATCGCCCGAGTTGATCTTCTGTTCATATTCCTGCGCCCGGCGCGACCACATGGCGCGCTTGACCCGGGCCTTGCCCTTGAGCGTTTCCAGCGCTTTCTTGACCACATCGGGGCTGGAAAGCGAGCGCATCCCAACCTCGGTGGCCTTGGCCGTGGGCACGCGCAGGGTCATCTTGTCCTTCTCGAAGGAAATCACGAACAACTCCAGCGAGAGCCCGGCGATTTCCTGTTCTTCGATCGAGACGATCTGCCCGACGCCATGTGCGGGATACACGACGTAATCGTTCGGGCGGAACTCCTGCGATTTGCGCGACTTGCTCATACGGTATTCCTCTTGAACCCCATGTTTAGGCGTCAAAAACACTGCGTGGAAAGCAGGGCTTTCCGCGACAGTGTGCTATGGCGCTGAAATCATGCGCGACGACGAAGCGTCGCGTCGGAGGGTGTTACAGACATCATTTGTAACGGAAATGTAGCACAAAAATTGACGTTTTAAAAGATTCGCAGAACAACAATCGCAAAAAGCCCTGTTTTCACAGGGTTTTGCCGCGCTGCAACATGTCTTCGCGGCCCGGTGCAGCGCCCGAACCGCCTGCGAATCGGCTCAGCCGCCCTCGCCGGGCGTCTCGGACAGCAATGGTAGCTTGCCATCCTTGCCGTCAAATTCCTCTGCCGTGGGCAGCGGGTCTTTTTTCGAGACGATGACCGGCCACATCTCGGAGTATTTCCGATTCAGTTCGACCCACTTTTCCATGTCCGGCTCGGTGTCGGGGCGGATCGCGTCGGCGGGGCATTCCGGCTCGCAGACGCCGCAGTCGATGCACTCATCCGGATGAATCACGAGGAAGTTTTCCCCCTCGTAAAAGCAATCCACCGGGCACACTTCAACACAGTCGGTGTACTTGCAGTTGATGCAGTTCTCGATCACAGCGTAGGTCATGGCACGTCCGTCAATACAAGTCCCCGGTGGTTTAGTCTCCCGCCGCGGATCATTCAAGCGGGCTGCGGCGTAAAGAACCAAGCGCCCGGCGATCCTTGCCCGAGGGCCGCCCCTTTCCCTCGTATGACGGGTTTTGCGGAACGGTTTCCTTGACCGGTGTCAAATCCTCGTAGAGCGCCTGCGCCTCCGGTGCGGGGCCGCGCCGCGCGCCGATGGCAACCACGCGGATCACGCGCACGTCCCGCCCCTGCGCAAAGGTCAGCACGTCGCCCGGCCCGACCGTGGACGCGGGTTTGTGAACCTTCTGGCTGTTCACCCGCACATGGCCGCCCGCAACAAGGCGCGCGGCCAGGGTGCGGGTCTTGAAGAACCGCGCATGCCACAGCCACTTGTCGAGGCGCAGCCGGGGTTGCACGTCGGCCGTCAGGAGTTGCCCTTGAGCCCCGCCAGCGCCTGCGCGAACGGGTTGTCAGGGTCGATCTTCTTTTCCTTGCGCTCGGGCTTGGCCGAGTAGGTCTTTGGCTTGTCGTTGCGCGGACCTTTCGGACCGCCCTTGCCCTGCGGCTTGCCCTTGCCACGCGGTTTGCCCGCAGGCTTGGCGCCGTCGCGGCGCGGGGCGTTGCCGCCGGTCCGGCGGCGCGGGGCCCAGGTAAAGGTGTAGAAGGTTTCGATCTCGGGGTCCGCCGCTTCGGCCGGTGCGGCGCCGGCGTCGTCCGCGGGCAGTTCCGACGGCGGCACATCGGGTGTTTCGACAGGCTGTTCGACCGGGGTCTCGGTGGGCGTTTCCACCGGGGCCTCTGACGGGATCTCGGGTGCCTCGGCGGGCGCATCGCCGGGCACTTCGCTTGGCGTTTGCGGATCGGGGGTGTCGCTGGCCTCGGCGGCCTTGACCTTGGGTCGCGCGCCCTGCTCGGCCTTGTAGCCAAGCCCCTGCATCAGGTCGGCGAACTGGTCCAGCGTCATGCCGGTGATCGAGAGCATATCGGCGGTCGCCTCGAACCCGCCCCGGCTGTCCTGCCCGCGCAGCATGTCGGCGAGACGTTCCAGCATGTCGATGCGGATCGCGCGGCCACCGGCCAGGCGGTAGCCCGAATTGGTGTAATACTCGCGCGGCGCGCCTTCGACGGCGGGAATGGTCACGAGGCCCGGAGGCGGGCTTTCGTGGAACTCGGCGTGATCGCTTGCCAGACCCCAAAGCACCAGCCGCAGCCGGGTCGGCGCGGGCTTGAGCAGGAGTTGCTGGAAGATCGTGAACTGACCGAAGCGGACGCCATGCTTGCGCAACAGGCCGCGCGCCTCTTGGTCCAGCGCCTTCACATCGTCGGCCACTTCGGCGCGGGGCAGGATGCCGAGCGCTTCGACCAGTTGGAAGGCAAAGCCGCGGGCGAGGCCGGTGATGGTCTCGTCCCGGCTCATGGCCAGCAGCGGTTCGAACAGGGTGGCGATCTTGCGGTCGATGAAATGTTGCAGACGGCGCTGCACCTTTTGCATCACCTCGGGGCCTGCCTCGTCATCGACGAAAGCTTCGGCCACGGGTTTCAGCGGCTCGGCGCCCTTGACCAGTTTGCCAATCGCCTGATCGCCCCACATGAGGCCACCCTGTTCGGTAAAATCGAACTCTGTATCGGGGGCGTTGTAAAACCGGTCGGCGCGCAGATGAAACTCCGGGCGGAGTGCCGCGACAGCCGCTTGGCGCAGCGTCTTTGCCTCATCGGGGGTCGCGCTGGCATCCTGCCGAAAGCGGAACCCTTCCAGACGGCCGACGAATTCGCCCTCAACCGTCACTTCACCCTTTTCATTCACGTCGGCCACAAGGCCCTCCTTCTGCTTCAACCGGCGCAAAAGCACAGAGGTGCGCCGATCTACAAATCTTTGGGTCAAACGCTCATGCAAGGCGTCTGACAGTCGGTCTTCTACGGCACGAGTCGCCCCGCGCCAATGGCTTTCGTCATCGACCCAGCCCGACCGTTGCGCGACATAGGTCCATGTGCGGATATACGCCAAGCGTTTCGACAATGTGTCAATGTCGCCCTCGGCACGGTCGAGCCGTTTGACCTGTCGCGCCATCCAGTCATCCGGCACACGGCCCACATCATGCAGAAACTCGAAGATTCGCGCCAGCAGCGTCGCATGTTCGGCGTGGCTGATGCCGCGAAAGTCGGGAATGCAGCACACATCCCACAGCAAGTGCACATCGCGTGCGGTGCGCACCCGGTCGGCCACATCGGGCGTTTCGGCGAGGGTCTTGAGCACCACAAGATCGTCGGCGGCGCGCGCGCGGGTCAGCCATTCGTCGTTGGTCGGCGCCTCAAGCGAAGCGATAAGCCGCCCCACCGTGCCGAATTCCAGCCGGGAATTTCGCCAGTGCAGCTTGCGGATCGGGGTAAAGCTGTGGCTGGTGATCGCCTCGACCACGCCCTCGTCCAGCGCGTGGGCCTCGCCGGTCACGCCGAACGTGCCCGCCTGCGTGTGCCGCCCGGCACGGCCCGCGATCTGTGCCAGTTCGTTCGGGGCCAGCTCGCGCATCCGGCGACCGTCGAATTTGCGCAGGCCGGAAAAGGCGACATGGCGAATGTCGAGGTTCAACCCCATGCCGATGGCGTCGGTGGCCACAAGGAAATCGACATCGCCGTTCTGGTAAAGCTCGACCTGCGCGTTCCGCGTGCGGGGGGACAGCGCGCCCATCACCACCGCAGCGCCACCGCGCTGGCGGCGTAGCAGTTCGGCAATGGCATAGACGTTTTCCACCGAAAAGCCGACGATGGCCGCGCGCGGCACCATGCGGCTGATCTTCTTGGAGCCGGTATAGGTCAGCTCGGAAAACCGCTCGCGCCGCATGAACTGAACCCCCGGCACCAGCGCCGCGATCGCACCGCGCATGGTGTCAGAGCCCAGAAACAGCGTCTCGTGCATCCCGCGCGCATTCAGCAACCTGTCGGTAAACACATGGCCGCGTTCCGGGTCGGCGCAAAGCTGGATTTCGTCCACGGCGAGGAAATCGCAGCCCATGCCCGGCGGCATCGCTTCGACCGTGCAGACCCAGTATTGGGCGCTGTCGGGCACGATGCGTTCCTCGCCGGTGATCAGCGCCACGACGCGCGGGCCGCGCAGGGCGACGATGCGGTCATAGACCTCGCGCGCCAACAGCCGCAGCGGCAGGCCGATCACCCCGGTGCGGTAAGCGAGCATCCGCTCGATGGCATAGTGAGTCTTGCCGGTATTGGTCGGCCCGAGAACGGCCGTGATACGCCCTTGGCGTTGCATGGTCTTGCTCTTGGCCTCTTGTCAGGCGGTCCCCGTCAGAGGGCCGTGCCCCCGGCGGCGTGTTGCAGCCGATCCACCGCCGCTTGTAGGCTGGCCAGATGCGGATGTATAGCGGCCGCCCGTTGATAGGCCGCCAGAGCAGCCTCTTGATTGCCGATCTCTTCAAGAATCATGCCAAGCCCCGCCAACGCACCGTAGTGACGCGGTTCCAACGCCAGAACCTGGCGCAGGTCATTGATCGCAGGCCCGTAGAGCCCCGCCCCGAAATAGGCGGCGGCACGGGTGTTCCAGCCCTCGGCAAACTCGGGCGCGTGGTCGGTCAGCGCCGTGAGGTGGTCGATCGCGGCCTCGAAATCGCCCGCGTCCAGCGCCTGCTGGCCGCGCCGCAGCAACAGGTCCGCCGAGGCCGACCCCGACAGGTTGAGCTGGCGTTCGATCTGGCTCTCGACGCGCTGCCAGTCAGGCTCTTGCGGGTCGGCCAGACGGGTGAACAGCTCATCCAGATCGGACGCGCTGGCCACGGCCCCGGCAAGGACGATCACCAAGGCGATAGCTGCCGTCACGACAGTGTTGTATGTTGAGATCATATTCCGCATGGTCACTTCCGAATGTAACATCCGGGGCCGTGTGATCCAGTGATTTCCGGTCGTTTCCGTAACAGGAGGTTTCACATGAGCGAGATCATTTCCGCGGCGGTTGCCGCGCTTCAGGAAAAAATCGACGGCGGCTTTGACGGCTCGGCCAAATTTGCCATCGAAGGTGAAGGGGCCATCCTGATCGACGGCTCGGGCGTGCGCGCGGCCGAAGACGACGAAGACGCCGACGTCACCCTGTCAGCCGATGCAGACACCTTTCAGGAAATCCTGTCGGGCGAGTTGAACCCGACATCGGCATTCATGGGCGGGCGTCTCAAGCTCGACGGTGACATGGGCACCGCCATGCGCCTCGGGGGGATGCTCGGTTAAGGCGATGGAACCAGCCCCTTTCCTTCACGAGATCGCGGATGGACCAGCGGGTGGGCGCGCCTTCTGGCTGACCACCGATGACGGCACCCGCATCCGGCTGGGGGTCTGGCCTGCGCCCGAGGGCGCCAAGGGAACCATCCTGATGTTTCCGGGCCGCACCGAGTATATCGAGAAATATGGCCGTTTCGCGCGGGACATGGCCGCGCGTGGCTATGCGACGATCGCCATCGACTGGCGCGGGCAGGGTCTGGCCGACCGGCCCGCACATCGCCGCGACATGGGCCATGTCGTCAGCTTCGACGAATACCGTGAGGATGTGGCCGTGGTGCGCGCGGCGCTCGACACGCTCGACCTGCCGCAGCCCTGGTTCCTGCTCGGCCATTCCATGGGCGGGGCGATCGGCCTTCGGGCCTTGCATGACGGTCTGCCGGTGCGCGGCGCGATCTTCTCGGCACCGATGTGGGGTATTCGCATGTCGGGGTTTCTCAAGGCGATCTCGGGCGTGGTGCTGGGGCTGTCGAAACCGCTCGGCCTCGACAAGACCTTCGCCCCAACCACCGGCCCGTTCGAGCCGATGGTCTTCAACGACAACCCGCTGACCACGGACCGCGACAATTTCAACTACATGGAAGGCCAGGTCGAAAAGCACCCCGAGCTGGCCCTCGGCGGCCCGTCGATGCGGTGGGTCAACGCGGCCTTGGCCGAGACCGGAACCCTGCTGGCCATGGAGCCGCCGAACCTGCCCATGCTGGTGCTGCTGGGGTCGGAGGAAGCGATCGTGGAATCCAGCGCCGTGCATGAACGCGCGGCCAGTTGGCCGGGCAGCCGGTTGCAGATTATCGAGGGTGCGCGACACGAAGTGCTGATGGAAGCCCCCGACAAGCGCGACGCTTGTCTTGCCGCGATCACCAATTGGTGCGACCAGCTGGTGTCGGCCCCGCACCGGATGGTGTAGGGCCGCGCCAAACCGGTCAGCCGGTCGCGCCGTCGCGCAACGCGCCCTCTTCCAGGCGCAGAACCCTGTCCATGCGCGCGGCAAGTTCCAGGTTGTGGGTGGCGATCAGCGCGCCCATCCCGGTTTCCTTCACCAACCCCAGAAGCGCATCGAACACCGTGTCCGCCGTGGCCGGGTCCAGATTTCCCGTCGGCTCATCGGCCAACAGAACACGCGGGCGGTTGGCGAGCGCCCGGCAAAAGGCCACGCGCTGCTGTTCGCCGCCCGACAGGGCCGAAGGCCGGTGGTCGGCCCGCGCGGCCAGCCCCACGCGCGCCAGCAGATCCGCCGCCCGTGCCTCGGCCTCGGCCTTTGCAGTGCCGTGGGCCAGTTGCGGCAACACCACGTTTTCGGCGGCGGTGAATTCCGGCAACAAGTGGTGGAACTGGTAGATAAAGCCGACATGATCACGCCGCGCCGCCGTGCGCGCCCGGTCGCGCGCCTTGCTCAGGTTTTGGCCCGCGATTTCCACCGTGCCGCTATCGGGCGTGTCAAGCAGCCCCGCGATATGCAGCAAGGTCGACTTGCCCGCGCCAGAGGGTGCTACCAACGCCACGGCCTCGCCCGCCTCGATGGCCACCGACGCGCCGCGCAGCACGCGGATTTCGCCGGGCGTGCCCAGTTTGTAACCCTTCTCGATCCCGTCCAACCTCAGCACCACCTCACTCATAGCGCAGCGCCTCCACCGGGTTCATCCGGGCCGCGCGGCGGGCGGGAAAGATCGTGATCACGAAAGACAGACCAAGCGAGAGCGTCACCGCCGACATCACGTCGCCAACTTCCAGCCGTGCGGGCAAGGTGGACAGGAAGCGCACCGAGGGGTCCCAGACCCCGCCCCCCGCCATCCAGTTGACGAAGGCGAAGATCGGGTCGATCCAGATCGCGAAAGCACAGCCCAAGGCCACCCCCGCCAGCGTACCCGCCACGCCGATGGACGCGCCGCAAATGAAGAAGACCCGCAGGATCGAGCCTTCGCTCAGGCCCATGGTGCGCAGGATACCGATGTCGCGGCTCTTGTTCTTGACCAGCATGATCAGGCCCGAAACGATGTTCATCGTGGCAATCAGAACAAGGATCGAGAGGATGATGAACATCACGTTGTCTTCCATCTTCAACGCCTGCAGGAACGCCCCGGCACTGTCGCGCCATGTCCAGACATAGACCTGCGCATCGCCCGCCGCGCGCGTCAGCGACAGCACCATGGTGTCGACCGTATCGGGATCGGCAACCGTCAGCTCTATCTCGTCGGCAACGCCATCGCGGTTGAAATAAGTCTGCGCCTCGGCGAAAGGCATGTAGACGCGCACCCGGTCGATATCGTAGCGCCCGACCTGAAAGATATAGGCGACCTCGTAGGCCGACACGCGCGGGCTGGTGCCGAAGGCCGTGCGCGCGCCGTCGGGGGAAATCAGGCGGATGCGATCACCCACGCTGACCCCGAGTTCGCGCGCAACACCCATACCGATGGCAACGCCACCGCTGAAATCGTCAAGCCTGCCTTGTTGCTGTTCGGGATGGGCCACCAAGGGGATCTGGCCCAGATCGCCCGCAGTGATCCCCAGCACCTCGACCCCTGCATTGCGGCCGTTGGCGGTGGCCATGACCTGCCCGCGAATGACGGGGTAGGCATGGGTCACGCCGGGCACCGCACGCACAGCCTCGGCCACGGCGTCATAGTCATGCAGGGTTCGGTCGATGCGCCCGCCCTCGACCTGCCGCGCCAGCGGCATCAGGGTCGCGTGGGGATTCGCGCCAAGGATCGTCCCGACAAATTCATGCCGAAAGCCCGAGCGCACGGCGAGCGTGGCAATCAGCGCCATCACCGCCAGCGTGATGCCCAGAAAACTGATCCACGTCATCACGCTGACACCGCCCTCGGCCCGCTTGGCCCGGATGTAGCGCCACGCGATCATGAATTCGAAACCAGCAAAGGGTTTGGGCGGGGTTGGCATGGCTGCTCCTCAAGCACTCACGCCTCTCGGGGCGCGCTCGCGGCAAAGCCTAGCGCAAGCGGGGGATGGCGGAAACCGCCCTTCGTATCGGGTAGGGTCACGTTTCGGCGGGGCGCCGCCGACGCAAGAGCCGCGCCAGAAGCGCGACGATGGCAGCGAGCAGCCCGTATCCCGCGACGAACCCGGCCCCGGCAAAACCCAGCCCCGCTGGCGTAACCGGCAGGGCGGGCTGGAAATCTTCCATCGCGCGGCGCCCGATCTCGGCATCGAGCCGGGCGGGGATCAGCACGAACCGCTCTAGGGGCCCAGCTTCTCGCAGCAAGGAGAGGTCCGAAGACAGCGCCTCGTATCGGGTGATGGTTCGGGTCATGTCGGCATTGCGGGCGTTGAGGAAGGCAGAACCGGAAAGCTCGGCCAGCGCCTCGTCCCGCGTCAGGCCCGCGCCTTGCGCTGATCGGTCGAAATCGGCCACGACGACGGAGAGTTCGTCGACCGCCCCGGCAAGACGTTGCAGGTAGTTCTGCGATGCTTCGGGAAACTGCGCCAAGGCCCCTGCCCCGGCGATCCCTGCGACAAGGGCGAATGCTTTCATGGCGCTGCTCTGTGGGTTGCCTGTTTTGAAGCGAGGGTAGCACGGGCACTGGCGCCTGTCGCCAACACACCGCTCCCGGCCATCTCAAAGGCAAAGCCCTGCCTGTGCACCCCACGCGGTCCGACGATCACGCGGGGTGCAACTTCCGCCTACAGCCAGGTGTGGAAGCTGCGGCCCTTCATCGGCTCTTCCAGCGCGACGGCGGCGGGCGCATGGTGCGGCGCGTAGATTTCCAACACCTTCTTCACCGCGTCCGCAAGGCTCAACTCTTCACTTTCGCCGGTGCGGCGGCTGGTCAGTTCCACGACACCGTTCTTCAGGCCCCGTGGCCCCACGGTGATACGCCACGGCAAACCGACAAGATCCATCGACGCGAATTTCGCGCCCGCGCGTTCGTCGCGGTCGTCGTAGAGCGGCTCCAACCCGGCAGCGGTCAGCGCCCCGTAGAGCTTTTCACAGGCAGCATCGGTGGCCTCGTCGCCCTGGCGCAAGTTGACAATGCCGACATGGAAGGGCGTCACACCCTCGGGCCAGATGATGCCCTTGTCGTCGTGGCTGGCCTCGATGATCGCGCCCAGAAGGCGGCTGACGCCAATGCCATGGCTGCCCATGTGAACCGGAACCTGCTTGCCATCGGGGCCTTGCACGGTCGCGCCCATCGGTTCGGAATACTTGGTGCCGAAATAGAAGATCTGGCCAACCTCGATGCCACGCGCCACGCGGCGCCGTTCTTCCGGCACCTCGTTGAAGGCGTCCGCATCATGGGTTTCATCCGTGCGGGCGTAGCGCGAGGTAAATTCTTCAAGGATCGCCTGGCACTGTTCCTTGGATTCGTAGTCGATCTCGCGGTCACCGAACTTCAGGTCGGTAATCTCGGAATCGTAGAACACCTCGGACTCGCCGGTTTCGGCCAGCACCAGGAATTCATGGGTGTCGTCGCCACCAATGGGGCCGGAATCGGCGCGCATCGGGATCGCTTGCAACCCCATCCGCTCATAGGTGCGCAGGTAGCTGACGAGGTGACGGTTATAGGCGTGAAGCGCGTCTTCCCTGGTCAGGTCGAAATTGTAGCCGTCCTTCATGTAGAACTCGCGCCCCCGCATCACGCCAAAGCGCGGGCGGATCTCGTCACGGAATTTCCACTGGATGTGATACAGCGTCAGCGGCAAGTCCTTGTAGCTGGCCACATGGCTGCGGAAGATGTCGGTGATCATCTCTTCGTTGGTGGGACCATACAGCATGTCGCGGTCGTGCCGGTCGCGGACGCGCAGCATTTCCTCGCCGTAGTCGTCATAACGACCGGATTCGCGCCACAGGTCGGCGGGTTGCAGCGTCGGCATCAACAAGGGGATGTGCCCGGCGCGCTGCTGTTCCTCGTGCACAATCGCCTCGATCTTGCGCAGCACCTTGAAGCCAAGCGGCAGCCAGGAATAGATGCCAGCCGCCTGCTGCTTGATCATGCCGGCGCGCAGCATGTAGCGGTGGCTGACGATCTGGGCTTCGGCTGGGGTTTCTTTCAGAACGGGCAGGAAGTAGCGGGACAGACGCATGTGGGCAGACCTATCGGTTGGGTTTGACCCTGATTAGGGGAAAGGGCGCGCGGGGGCAATCAGGCTTGGGCCGCGCGGCCCACCAGCGACAGGCAGACCTTGGTCGCCAGCGCCATGTCCTGCACGCTGATCCATTCCAGCGGCCCGTGGATTTCCTGCATCCCGGTAAAGATATTGGGGCACGGCACCCCCATCTCGGTCAGGCGAGAGCCATCGGTGCCGCCCCGGATCGCCACCGATTGCGGGTCCAGCCCTTGGTCGCGATAGGCCGTGCGGGCCAGATCGACAGGCGCCATGTCGGTTTCCAGCCAGTAGCGCATGTTGCGATACTGGGGCCGGATGGCGCAGGTGATCTCGGCGCGCGGGTCCGTGGCGGCAACGGTGTCGCAGACCTGCTTCAGCAGCGCGCCCTTGGCTTCCAGCCCGTCCAGTTCGAAATCGCGCAGGATGAAATTCAACTCGGCCTCGGCGGCGGTGCCCGACATGGCATAGAGATGCAGGAAGCCCTGCTTGCCCTCGGTCACCTCCGGGGTCAGTGTGACATGCGGCAGGGTCTGCACGATCTTGGCGGCCAGATGCAGCGCGTTGACCAGCTTGTCCTTGGCCCACCCCGGATGCGCCGCAACGCCCTTGACCGTGACCACCGCGCCGTCGGCCGAGAAACTTTCGTATTCCAGATCGCCCGGGACAGAGCCGTCCAGCGTATAGGCGAAATCCGCCCCCAGGTCCTTGGGCAGCCGTTCATCGACGCCCCGGCCGATCTCCTCGTCGGGGGTAAAGGCCAGCCGGATCTTGCCATGCGGGATCGACCGGTCAGCCAGAAGCCGCGCCGCCATGGTCATGATGATGGCAATCCCCGCCTTGTCGTCGGCCCCCAGCAGCGTCGTGCCGCTGGCGGTGATGATGTCATCGCCGACCTTTTCGCCCAGATAGGGCGCATTTTCGGGCGACAGTTTCAGCCCAGGCGCGTCTGCAAAGGTGATGTCGCCGCCATTGTAGCCGCGATGGACGACGGGCTTCACTCCCTCGGCATGAAACGCCGGTGCGGTGTCCATATGGGCGCAGAACCCCACCACCGGCCCGGTTCCGTCGACCGTCGCCGGGATGGTGGCCAGCACCGCGCCATAGTCCGTCAGGGTCACCTCCTCGGCGCCAATCTCTGTCAGCTCCGCCACCAGCACCCGCGCCAGATCGAACTGGATCGCCGTGCTGGGCGATGTCGCAGATGTCTCGTCGCTTTGCGTGTCGATCGCGGCGTAGCGGACAAGACGGGTTTCCAGATCGGTATCGAACTCGGTGCGCATGGCAAGGTCCTTTCTGCTCGGCTCGCATCAGGGCCGAGCCTCGGCGCGGTGTCAAGCCGATCCGCAGGACGCATCGCGAAACCGGTCCTTGCCCTTCTTCTTGGTAAAAATACTCCGGGGAGCGCGAGGGGCAGCGCCCCTCGCCCGTGTCGGCGCCGCAAGGCGACGACACCCGGCCGGTTAGCCGCCCTTGACCACGGAGTCCGCGCCGATTGCCCCGGCCAACGCCTTGAACCGGGCCTGCGCCACTTCGCCGAAGAGGTCGCGCCCGGTGTCGGTCTTGAGCCGCAATTCCAGCACGCCTTTCTTTGGGTAGAGCTTCAATTCCCCATGGTCGAGGGGCCGCTCCAGCGTGAACATGGCCCCGAAGCGCATGGCGCGGCCAAGGATCTCGGCCTCCAGCACGTCCTTGTCCGACAGCAGCGTAGTCAGGTCCGCGATCTGGGTGCCCTTGCGGCTGGACTTGTAGCGATGCTGCAAAGCCAGCCCCAGAAAGACCCGTTCGGGGTGGGTCAGCCCGCCAAGGTTGGCGCGGGTGGCGTTGTCGAAACAGACCTCGGCACGATAATCGGGATGGGCCCGCCAACTGACATCATGCAGCAGGCAGGCTGCCCGCATCACTCGTTTGCGGGCCGGGGTCACGCGCCCGAAGAGCGGCTCGATAAAGCGATACAGCGCCCGGCCAAAGCCCGGCATCCGCGCATTGGCCAGTTCCATGTGATAGGCCGCCTCGATCAGCGGATCGCGCTGGCGCTGCTCTTCCGACATCTGCTCGTACAAAAGACCTTCGCGGATGCCGTAGGACGAGATCGCCACTTCGTCCGGCTTGAAAGCGCGCACCAGTTCCTTGAGCACCAGCGAGGCCAGCGGCACCAGCCGCATCCGCTCGGCGCTGGTGCCGGTATCGCCGCGCAGGTCGTCCAGATCGGACGTCTCGATGAAGGAGATGGTGTCGCGGATGTCCTTGCGGGTCATCCGATATTCATGCAGCACCTTGAGCGGATAGCCCCGCCGTTCCATGTCGATCCGCGCAATGGCCCGCCACGACCCGCCCACCAGGAACAGCCGACCGGGCTTGGACGGGAATGTCTCGCCCAGTTCGGAAATGGTGGCCTTGATCCGCGCCTTTATCGCCTTCTTGCCGCCCTTCAGCCCCTGTAGCTTGAGCGGCCCAAGCGGCGAGGTTTCGCGTTGCCCGACCTGCCCGTCGCCCAGAAGCTCGGCCAGTTCCATGGACGAGCCGCCGATATCGCAGATCATGCCTTGTGCGCCCGGCCAGCCAAGCAATACCCCCTGCGCAGATAGCCGCGCCTCTTCGCGCCCATCGACGACATGGATCTTGAGGCCGGTTTCTCGCTCGGCTTCGGCGCGGAACTCCGGCCCGTCCTCGGCCTCTCGCACAGCAGCGGTGGCCACGGTCACAAGCGTGCTGACGTTCATTCCCTTGGCAAGGGCTGCGAACCGTTTGAGCGCGGCCAAGGCCCGTGGGCGGCCCTCCGACGACAGGCGCCCGGTTTCCGAGAAGCCGGCGCCAAGCCCGCAGAGGATCTTTTCGTTGTAGAAATAGGCTGGCGAGCGCGCCGCGCCATTGAAGACGACCAACCGGACCGAGTTAGATCCGATATCAATAACCCCGACCCGGGCCAACGCCCGCGCCTTGGGATCTTCGAACAGAGGAGTGCCGAACAGCCCCCCATCCGCCTTGGTCCCGGACCCCGCCAGCATCGGGTCCGCCAGTTCGGCTTGTCGCATCATGGCATTGGTCATTGCACGCGGCGGATACGCAGGTCAATCGTGCGAATGGGTCAATTCCGGCACGTCCTTGGCCCCCGCAGAGCCGCGCCCCGACAGCGACGGATACTGCATGAAGAACCGGTGGCAGGAAAACGGCTTGTCGATCTTGTCCAGATCGGGCCGCACGAAGGTGCCATCGGCCTGCAATACCCAGCTTTGCGCCACATCGGCAAGGTTCGCCGCCATGATCTGATCGACGATCTGCGCTTTCACGGTGGGATTGGTGCATTCCACCAGCGTTTCCACCCGGCGGTTGAGGTTGCGCCCCATCCAGTCTGCCGAGCTGATATAGACGCGTGCCTTTTTCGACGGCAGCCCCTGCCCGTTGCCGAAGCACACGATCCGGCTGTGTTCCAGGAAGCGGCCAACGATCGACTTGATGCGGATATTCTCGCTCAGGCCCTTCACGCCGGGGCGCACGCCGCAGATGCCGCGAATGATCAGGTCGATCCGCACCCCAGCCTTGCTCGCCTCGTAGAGTGCGTCGATCACGTCCGGTTCGATCAGGCTGTTCATCTTGGCCCAGACCGTCGCGGGCCTGCCTGCCTTGGCGTGGGCGATCTCGGCCTTGAGGCTGTCGAGCAGGGTCTTTTTCATCGACAAAGGCGAGATCGACAGGTTCTCCAGCCCCTCGGGCTCGGCATAGCCGCCGACATAGTTGAACACCTTGGTGGCATCGCGCCCAAGCGCGTCGTCGCAGGTGAACAGGCTGAGGTCGGTGTAGATCCGCGCGGTGATCGGGTGGTAGTTGCCGGTGCCGAAATGGGTATAGGTCACCAGCCGGTCGCCTTCGCGCCGGACCACGGTGCTGATCTTGGCGTGGGTCTTGTAGTTGATAAAGCCGTAGACCACATGCGCGCCCGCCCGTTCCAGCTTGCGCGACTGGCGGATATTGGCGGCCTCGTCGAACCGGGCCTTGAGTTCGACCAGCGCGGTCACCGACTTGCCGTTTTCCGCGGCTTCGCAAAGCGCGTCGACGATGGGCGATTCATTCGAGGTCCGGTAAAGCGTCTGCTTGATCGCCACAACATTGGGATCGCGGGCCGCCTGCGCGAGGAAGCGGATCACCATGTCGAAGGTCTCGTAGGGGTGATGCAGCAGCATGTCCTTTTGCCGAATGGCCGAGAACATGTCGCCTTCGTGGTCCTGCACCCGTTCCGGCACGCGGGGGGTAAAGCTGGGCCACAGCAGGTCGGGCCGCGCGTCCAGCACAAGCTCCTTGAGCCGGGCAAGGCCGATCATGCCGCGCACTTCGATCACCTCGTCGCCGCTGACGTCGAGCTGTTCGATGATTTCCTCTTTCAATGAGGCAGGCGCACCAGCCGAGAATTGCAGACGCACGACATGGCCACGGCGACGGCGCTTGAGCGCGGTTTCAAACTCGCGCACCAGATCCTCGGCCTCTTCCTCGACTTCGAGATCGCTGTCGCGCAGCACCCGGAAACTGCAAGAGCCGGTCAGCGTGTAGCCCGGAAAAAGCGCGCCGATATGCAGAAGCAGCAGTTCCTCAAGCGGCAGGAACCGGGCCTCGCCCTCGGGCGCGGGCAGGCGCACGAAGCGGTCGATCTGGGTCGGGATCGGCAACAGGGCCTGCAAGCTGCGCCCATCCTTTTCGCGCTTCATTTGCAGCGCCAGCGAGAAGCCTTCGTTGGGGATGAAGGGGAACGGATGCGCCGGGTCGATGGCCAGCGGCGACAGCACCGGGAAAACCTTGGTCAGGAACACCTCTTCCAACGCCTTCTTGTCCGCCGATTTCAGCGCCGAGCGTGTCACGACGGTGATGTTCTCTGCCTCAAGCTCGGCCTTGATCGTGTTCCATGCCGCCTGCTGCGACTGCATCAGGCGCCGTGCGTCGGCGTTGATCAGCTTGAGTTGCTCGGCCGGGGTGCGGCCATCGTCAGAGGGCGTGGTGTTGCCCTCGTTGGCCAGTTCGCGCAGGCCCGCGACGCGCACCGTGTAGAACTCATCGAGGTTGGCCGACGAGATCGACACGAAACGCAGGCGTTCCAACAGTGGCACACGCGGGTTCTCGGACTCTTCCAGAACGCGCCAGTTGAAGGCGAGCCAGCTGAGTTCACGATTGAAGAACCGTTGCGGACCATTGGTCTGCGCCTCGGGCAATTCGACCGGGTCGGGAAGCGGGGCGTTGAGAAAATCGGCATTGGTCATGGGGGCGTCCGATAGTGCTGACGTGTGACAAGAGCGTGACAATCAATCCGCCATTTCTGCAAGCAGCGTAGCGATCATCGGTTTGGTCGGCCGCGTCTTATCACGAAGTGCGCGGGCATCTATGGCCTCGATCAGCCGCCGGGCAGCGGCGAAAGAACGCTCCATCCGCAGCAGCGCGTAGGACATCAGGTCGGGGCCAAGGGCAAGCTGGCGATCGGCGGCAAGCTTGACCATGACAGCAGCAAGCAGGGCATCGTCCGGCGCGTCCAGTTGCAAGACGCCCGCTTGCTGAATACGGCTTTTCAGATCGGGCAGCGTGACCGGCCATCGTGCGGGCGCAAGGCGCGCGGTCAACAGCAGCCGCCCCCCTTGCCCCACCACGGCGTTGTGCAGATGGAACAACGCGGTCTCGGCGGCCTCGCCCTCGAGTCGGTCGGCATCCTCGACCACCAGCATCGGGCCCGGCGCCTCGGGTGTCAGCCCCGCCACCGATGCGCCCTCGATCACCTCGGCACCGGTCATCGCGGCCCAGACATGGGCCAGATGCGTCTTGCCCGACGCCTCGGGACCGGCCAGCACCATCTTTCCATGCGGCCAGTCCTGCCAGCCATCGATTCCGGCAACCGCCACGGCATTTGCAGACGAGACGAAAAAGTCGTCGCGCCCCAGTGCGGTGCGAATTGGCAGGTCCAGAATAAGTTGCTCGGCCATGGCTCAGCTATCGTCGTCTTGGCCTGCGGCTTCAAGCCCTTTGTAAAGCCGCCCCTCTCGGTATTGCGACAGGCCATAGCGCACCAGCACCCCGATCATCGCCGCCATCGGGACAGCCACCAGCATCCCCACGAAGCCAAAGAGCGAGCCGAAGGCGGCAAGCGCAAAGAGCAGCCAAACCGGGTGCAACCCGACCGAGCTGCCGACGAGGTTCGGCGTCAGGATATTGCCCTCGACCGCCTGCCCGATGACGAAGATCGCGGCGACCGCAATGATCCAGCCCCATTGCCCCCAGAACTGGAACAGGGCCAGCCCCACCGACAAGACCCCCCCCACCATTGCACCGACATAGGGAATGAAGGTCAGCAAGCCCGCCGTCAGCCCCACCACAAGGCCGAATTGCAGCCCCACCAGCATCAGCGCAATGGCATAGAACGTGCCAAGGATCAGGCAGACCGTCCCCTGCCCGCGCACGAAACTGGCCAGCGTCTTGTCGATGTCTGCCGCCAGCCGCCGGATCACCGGGGCATGGTCGCGCGGCAAAAGCTCATCAATTGCGGCGGTCATCCGGTCCCAGTCCAACAGCAGGTAAAACGCTACCACCGGAGAGACCACCAGCACCACCAGCCCGTTCAGTGCCGACGTGGCCGAGGACAGGACCGATGACATGACCGAGCCGATCTGCGACCGTGCCGAGGCCAGAATATCAGCCACGGCCTGCCGCACCACCGACTGCTCGTTGAACAGTGACGGGAACTGGTCGGCGGTAAAGCCGCGCACGGTTTCATAGAGATCGGGCGCGGTCTGCACCAGCGCGATGATCTGGCTGATCAGCAAGGGCAGGACCAGCACCAGCGTCAGGATGCCAAGCAGCACCACGATGGCGAAGATCACCACCGTAGCCGTGATGCGGGACAAGCCGCGCCGTTCCAGCTTGTCGGCCAACGGGTCGAGACAATAGGCAATCGCACCGCCCACCACGAAGGGCAGCAACACCTGCCCGAGGAACCACATCAGCAGAAAGAACACCGCCGTAGCGATCCCCCAGATCGTCGCTTGCTGTTTTACGGGCAGGGCCATCTTGGCTGCGTCCTATGCTGGAATCCGCACGCAGTGCGCGCGGCTGTGTCTGCCCCAAGCTGCCCGCCTGTCGCGGGCTTTTCAAGCCAAGCCAGCGCCCGGGGCGGTATTTTCGCCACTATGGATCGAATTTCCGACAAAAATCGTTGAATACCGCCTCTCACCCCCCATCTGCCTACTCGAACAGATAATTCTCAGGGGACAACATGCTGCTACGCGCCATTGACAGGTTTTTTTCACATGAAGCTTCGGGCGGGATTTTATTGGGCCTGTCGGCCATCGCTGCCCTGATCGTGGCCAATACCGGCCTGCAACCGTTGTATGACTGGCTGCTAAACCTGCCTTTTGCAGTCACGCTGAACGGCGACGGGCTGGAAAAACCCCTGATCCTGTGGATCAACGACGGGCTGATGGCGATCTTCTTCTTCCTCATCGGGTTGGAACTGAAACGCGAAATCCTTGAAGGCAAGCTCAAGAACCCGCGCGATGTGATCCTGCCGGGCCTTGCCGCCGTGGGCGGCATGGCCGTGCCGGCGGTGGTCTTCGCGTTTTTCAACTGGGGCAACCCCGAGACCATCAGCGGATGGGCAATCCCCGCCGCCACCGACATTGCCTTCGCGCTCGGCGTGCTGGCCCTTGTGGGTTCTCGCGTGCCGGCCGCGCTCAAGGTGTTCCTGCTGACGCTGGCCATTCTCGATGACCTGGGCGCCATCGTGATCATTGCGCTGTTCTACACGGCTGACCTCAAGACCACCTACCTGATGCTGGCGCTGCTGCCGCTGGCCGCGATGCTTTGGATGAACATGAAGGGCGCGCACCGGGTGGCACCAATCCTGTTGCTTGGTTTGGTGCTGTGGGTTCTGGTGCTGAAATCGGGCGTTCACGCAACGCTGGCTGGTGTTATCACCGCCTTCCTGATCCCGCTCAAGGACAAGTGGGGCAAATCTCCGCTGCACGCGCTGGAGCATGGGCTCTCACCCTATGTCCTGTTCTTCATCGTGCCGGTTTTCGCCTTTGCCAATGCGGGCGTGGCACTGGACAGCATTGCCCTGTCCGACATGCTGGCCCCGCTGCCCCTGGGCATCGCGCTTGGCCTTGTCATCGGCAAGCAGGTGGGCGTGTTCGGCATGGCGTGGCTGGTGGTGAAGCTGGGCTTTGCGCAACTGCCGAACGCGGTGACGTGGCTGCATATCTACGGTCTGGCCTGTCTTGCGGGTATCGGCTTTACCATGTCGCTGTTCATCGGGTCGCTCAGCTTTGCCGATCCAGCGATGATGGACGCGGTCCGCTTGGGCGTGCTCTCGGGGTCACTGGTGTCGGGGCTGCTCGGCTATGCGGTTCTTCGCTTCAGCAGTGCCCCGGCGGAAGACACCGCCGCCCCGGCCGTCATTCGCTGACCACTGTCAGATCACGAAAAAGGCCCCGCAAATCACGGGGCCTTTTTAACATGTCCTCTGGCACTCAGCCGCGCGCTGCGCGCACCAGCTTGAGGATATCGCGCGCCGCGTCGGGAATGTTGGTGCCCGGGCCAAAGATGGCCTTCACACCCGCGTCTTGCAGGAACTCGTAGTCCTGATGCGGGATGACGCCGCCGCAGATCACGATGATATCCTCGGCGCCCTGCTCTTTCAGCGCGGCGATCAGCTTGGGCGCCAGCGTCTTGTGGCCCGCCGCCTGCGAGGAAATCCCGACGATATGCACATCGTTGTCAATGGCATCCTGCGCGGCCTCTTCCGGGGTCTGGAACAGCGGGCCGACATCCACGTCGAACCCGATATCGGCGAAGGCCGTGGCGATCACCTTTGCGCCCCGGTCGTGCCCGTCCTGCCCCATCTTGACGACCAGCATTCGGGGGCGGCGGCCTTCTTCTTCGGCGAAAGCGTCCACATCCTTCTGGATCGCGGCAAAGCCTTCATCCCCCTCGTAGGCAGCGCCATAGACCCCGGCCAGCGTCTTGACCTCGGCGCGGTGGCGGCCGAATTCCTTTTCCATCGCCATGCTGATTTCTCCGACGGTTGCGCGGGTGCGGGCCGCTTCCACGGCTGCCTCCAGCAGGTTGCCGCCCTCTTTGGCGCGGCGGGTAAGCTCGTCGAGCGCGGCCTGACACGCGGCCTCGTCGCGGGTGGCGCGGATCTTTTCCAGACTGGCGATCTGGCCTGCGCGCACCTTGACGTTGTCGACGTCGAGAATGTCGATCGGGTCTTCATGATCCTTGCGGTACTTGTTGACGCCGACGATCACTTCTTCGCCCCGGTCGATCATCGCCTGACGCCGCGCCGCCGATTCCTCGATGCGCAACTTGGGCATGCCCGAGGCCACGGCCTTGGTCATGCCGCCCATCTCCTCGACTTCCTCGATCAGTGCCCAGGCCTTCTCGGCCAGTTCGGCGGTCAGGCTTTCGACGTAGTAAGACCCCGCCAGCGGATCGACCACGTTGGTGATGCCGGTCTCTTCCTGCAAGATCAACTGCGTGTTGCGGGCAATGCGGGCGCTGAATTCGGTCGGCAGGGCAATCGCTTCGTCCAGCGCGTTGGTGTGCAACGACTGCGTGCCGCCAAGCGCTGCCGCCATCGCCTCGTAGGCCGTGCGGATGACGTTGTTGTAGGGGTCCTGCTCCTGCAAGCTCACGCCGCTGGTCTGGCAATGCGTCCGCAGCATCTTGGAGCGCGGGTTCTTCGCCCCGAACTCATCCATGATGCGGTGCCACAGCAGCCGCGCGGCGCGCAGCTTGGCGGCCTCCATGAAGAAATTCATGCCGATGGCGAAGAAAAAGCTCAGCCGCCCAGCGAACTTGTCCACGTCCATTCCGGCCTCGATCGCGGCGCGCACATATTCGCGCCCATCGGCCAGGGTATAGGCCAGCTCTTGCACCAGGTTCGCGCCCGCTTCCTGCATGTGATAGCCGGAAATCGAGATCGAGTTGAAGCGCGGCATCTCGTTCGAGGTATATTCGATAATGTCCGAGATGATCCGCATCGACGGCTCGGGCGGATAGATATAGGTATTGCGGACCATGAACTCCTTCAGAATGTCGTTCTGAATGGTCCCCGACAGCACGTCACGGGAATGGCCCTGCTCTTCGCCGGTGACGATGAAATTGGCGAGGATCGGAATGACCGCGCCATTCATGGTCATCGACACGGAAATCTGATCCAGCGGGATGCCGTCGAACAGGATCTTCATGTCCTCGACGCTGTCGATGGCGACGCCTGCCTTGCCCACATCGCCCTCGACGCGCGGGTGGTCGCTGTCATAACCCCGGTGCGTGGCAAGGTCGAAGGCGACCGAGACGCCCTGTTGCCCGGCGGCCAGCGCCTTGCGGTAGAAGGCGTTGGAGTCCTCTGCCGTGGAAAAGCCCGCATATTGCCGGATCGTCCACGGGCGGCCCGCATACATCGTGGCCTTGACGCCCCGGGTAAACGGCTCTTGCCCCGGAACGCTGCCCATATGCGGCAGCGCGGCGGTGTCGTCTTGGGTGTAGAGGGGCTTGACGGTGATCCCCTCCAGCGTGTCCCAATCCAGGGCCTCCAGCGGACGGCCCCGCAATTCCTTTTCGGCCAGCTCGCGCCAGGCGTCGGTCTTTTCGCTCATCGTGTCCGGTCCTCTCTTGCTTCGCTCTGCGCGGTGTGGCCGGTGGCCCCCGCCCGCGCGGCGTCCCGACGCGGGGGGTGCCCCGCGCAATCATCCCTCTTCGCTTTCGCGCAGACCCCGCCTATATCTTTGACAAACGGAGGTTCCATGCGCGCAGCCCTATCCCTGATCCTCGCCGTCGCGATCGCCCTGCCCGGGCTGGCGCTGGCGCAGGACGTTCCCCCCACGCTGACGGAAGAGGCCGAAGACGCCCCCCCGACGCTTATGATCATCGACGCGGCCGAAACCACGCTGGACGAGCATTTGTGGGCCTCTCGCCCGCTGGTCGTCTTTGCCGACACCCCGCGCGACCCGCGCTTCCAGGAACAGCTCGACCTGCTGCTGGCCCGCCCCGGCCCGCTGATCGAGCGGGACGTGGTGGTGATCTTCGACTCCAACCCCGACGGAAACAGCGCTATCAGGCAGCATTTGCGCCCGCGCGGCTTTTCGCTGGTTCTGCTGCAACGCGACGGGCAGGTCGCGTTCCGCAAGCCCAACCCGTGGGACGTGCGCGAAATCACCCGTGCCATCGACAATTTGCCGATGCGGATCGAAGAGATCGGCCAGTCGCAGTAACCCTGCGGGGGCCGGGTCGCCCGGCCCGAACTGCGCCGCTGGCGGAAAGCCAAACATATCCGGGCCGCGCAGGTCATCGCCTTATTCGAACTCCATGATCACGTCGTCCACCGCCAGGCTGTCGCCGGGGCCGGCATTGACCTTGGCGACCACGCCCTTGCGCTCGGCGCGCAGGATGTTCTCCATCTTCATCGCCTCGACCGTGCAGAGCGCCTGGCCCTCCTGCACCTCTTGCCCCACCTCCACGTCGACCTTCACGATCAGGCCAGGCATTGGGCACAACAACAGCTTGGACGTGTCGGGCGGCAGTTTTTCCGGCATCAGCGCGGCCAGTTCGGCTTGGCGCGGCGTGCGCACGACCACCTTCAGATCCGCCCCGCGATAGCGCAGACGCGCACCGCCGCGAATGAACTCGGTCTTCACGATCATCGGCGCGCCGCCCACGGTGCCGCTGAATACGGTGTCGCCAAGCGTCCAGTCCGACACCACCCGCAGCGTGGTGCCATCCGCCAGCCGCACATCGGTGCCGCCATCGGCATGTTCCACATGCACCGGGACCGCCTCTTTGCCGATGAAGGCCACCCAATCGGGATCGACACGGCGTTTGTGGTTGGCCATCGCACCCGAAATCTGCGCCGCGCGCTCTTCCTTCAGGATCTTCAAGTGGGCGGCCACGGCGGCAAGCCGCTCGACCGTTTTCTGGTCCGGCGTCACGCCTGCGAACCCGTCAGGGTATTCCTCGGCGATGAAAGCCGTGGTTATGTTGCCGGAGGTGAACCGGGGGTGGTCCATCACGGCTGCAAGGAAGGGCAGGTTGTGGCCAATGCCTTCCACCTCGAACGCGTCGAGCGCGTTGCGCATCGCCTCGATGGCCTCGGCGCGGGTCGGCGCCCATGTGCAGAGTTTGGCGATCATCGGGTCGTAATACATGCTGATTTCGCCACCTTCGAACACGCCGGTATCGTTGCGCACGGCGATCTCTCCGGCGGGGGCGTCGCCCTGCCATTTGCCATTGGCCAAAAGCGGCCCGGCAGCGATTTCCAGCGGCGGGCGATAGCGGGTCAGCCGCCCGATCGACGGCAGGAAATTGCGATAGGGATCTTCCGCGTAGAGGCGGTTCTCGATGGCCCACCCGGTCAGCTTCACATCGTCTTGCGTGATGCTGAGCGGCTCGCCAGCGGCGACGCGGATCATCTGTTCCACAAGGTCCACGCCGGTGATCAGTTCGGTCACCGGATGTTCCACCTGAAGGCGGGTGTTCATTTCCAGGAAGTAGAAGTTCTTTTCGCCATCGACGATGAATTCCACGGTGCCCGCGCTGGCATAGCCCACGGCCTTGGCCAGCGCGACGGCCTGTTCGCCCATGGCGCGGCGTGTTTCTTCGTCGAGGAAGGGCGACGGCGCCTCTTCCACCACCTTCTGGTTGCGGCGCTGGATCGAGCATTCGCGTTCGCCCAGATATACGCCGTTGCCATGCTGGTCGCAAAGCACCTGGATTTCGATGTGGCGCGGCTGCGTGACGAATTTTTCGATGAAGATCCGGTCATCGCCAAAGCTGCTGGCGGCCTCGTTCTTGGAGGATTGGAAACCTTCGCGCGCTTCCTCGTCGGTCCACGCGATCCGCATCCCCTTGCCGCCGCCGCCGGCACTGGCCTTGATCATCACGGGATAACCGATCTGGTTCGAGATCTTTACCGCTTCGTCGGCATCCTCGATCAGGCCCATATAGCCCGGAACCGTGCTGACCTCGGCCTCTTGGGCGATCTTTTTCGAGGTGATCTTGTCGCCCATGGCTTCGATGGCACCGACGGGCGGGCCAACGAAGGCCACGCCCTCGGCGGCCAACGCCTCGGCGAATTTGGCGTTTTCGGACAGGAACCCATAGCCCGGATGCACAGCCTTCGCGCCCGAGGCGCGAATGGCCTCCATCACCTTGTCGATGACGATATAGGACTGGTTGGCCGGGGGCGGGCCGATATGGATGGCCTCATCCGCCATCTGCACATGCAGCGCGTGCTTGTCCGCGTCTGAATAGATCGCGACGGTGGGAATCCCCATCTTGCGGGCGGTTTTCATGACGCGGCAGGCGATTTCGCCCCGGTTCGCGATCAGGATCTTGTTGAACATGGGTCCCTTGTCCTCCTCTTACGCCGGGGCCGTCGCGGCGGGCGTGAAAACGAAAAAAGACCACCGGGGGCTGTCAGCCCCTGATGGTCCGGTCACTACGGATGCGGTCTGCGCCGAAGCGCAGCCGTTATGCCTCAGTTCAGCGGCAGGCCCTGAACACTTCGTCGCAGAGCGCGCCAACAGCGGCGCCGCCGATGACACCGGTTGCAACACTGCCGCCCACGGCGGCTGCACCGACACCGCCGACAGCGGCGCCAACCGCCGCGCGGTCAAGGTCAGTCGTGGCGAAACAGCCCGACAGGCTGCCCGCAATGGCGCAAACCGCAACAATTCTGAAAATTCGCATCTTACTCGTGCCTCTTCCCGTTCTTTTTTTGCGTGGCGTGCGTCACCCTGTAAAAAAGACGGCCCGCCGTCATTGCCGACGGGCCGCTCTGAAGGGGAAGGGTAACACGTCACATTACCACCGACCCGGTTGAAGCTGGGGACTTGGGTCGGCAAGCTGACGTTTGCACGGGCTGCGCTGCCGGGAAAGCACTGATAGAGTCCGGCGAATATATGGGCGCAAAACTGCGCAATTCCGGGCAGCGTAGGCAGGTTCATGCCGACCCCTCTTCCCAGATGCCAGATCCATCGAACGCCTCGGGGAACGAGGCCCGCGCGCGGGGCACGTCCAGGCGCAACAGGGCCTCGTAATCGGACGGATCGAAGGGATCGTCGACGGCGATCACCTCTCGGCCAAACAGCCATGACAGGCGTCCGGCATCAAGGTTGCCGCGCGCGAAGGGATCTTCCCCGAAGAACAGCCACAGCGCCTCGACAAAGGCGGCGTCCGCGCGCCGGTCGGCGGGGCGACGGTCGGCAAAGCGTTCGCGGGCAACCAGCGGCGTCGGTCCGTTCTTGTTGTCGCGGCGAATGGTGAACTGGTAGTCGGTGCCCGGCATACGGCTGGGGAAACCACGATGCTTGATCATGCGCCTGCCCCCCCGATGAACCGGCAAACGGGGGCGAGGGGCGAAAGACAAGGCGATATCATCAGAAATCCTCCCAGATGCAGGCGCCGTCCTGAAGGCGGTATCCGGCGAAAACCTGCGTGACGTCAGGGGCGGGCGTGCCGCGTTCCACCATCTCGCTCATGATCTGCACGACGATCTGGTCGGGCGATGTCACCTGTTCCTGCGCGGCGGGCAAGCCCCATTCGGTGCAGAGCAGGACGGTATCCTCGGCCATGTCCGCCGCCGTGATCCGTTGCCCGGCCAGACCGGGGGCCAGCACCTGAAGGATCATCCAGGTTTCGCCACCGGGCTGTTCCTCCAACAGCGTGCCCGCGCGCTCGACCTCCAGCCCGCCGGGCAAGGTCATGGTCGCGCCGTCGTCCCGGCACCCTGCCAGCGCGGCCACGGCGAATATCAACAGCGCGCGCCTCATGTCCGTGCCCCGGCATGGGCCGCCCATCGGGCGCGGTTCATGGGACAGGACAGCACAGCCGCGATCCGGGTTTCGAGGCCCGCGCGGGGGGCGGGGCCCTCGACCCGCCCGCCCGCACGCAGCCTCAGCCCATGGTCCCGCTCCTCAACATGAACCACGGGGGAAAAGCCGCGCACGTCCTTCAAAGCGCGCCACATGTCCTGACGGACCTGTTGCGCAAGGCGCAGCTTTCCCATCTTGGGAAACTCGGCCATCACACCGATATCGAAACGCGGCGGCAGGCGCCGCGCCAGTGTGAGAGACGCGCCATCGCGCAGGATATGCCAGCGGCGCGCGCTCATGCGCGGCACGCTCCGATCCATATGACAATCTGTGTCTGGCACATCGTTTGGGTATCCTTGGGTTTCCCCCGCCCCACTGACCTGAAGAGGTATGGGACGGGGGCTGGCCGGGAAAGAAGCTCAAAGGGGAATGTTATCGTGCTTCTTCCACGGATTCTGTAGCCGCTTGCCCCGCAGCGAGGCAAAGGCCCGGCAAACGCGGCGGCGGGTGGACCGGGGCTGGATCACCTCGTCGATGAAGCCACGCTCGGCCGCGACGAAAGGGTTGGCGAACCGGTCTTCGTAATCGGCTGTATGGGCCGCGATCTTCCCGGCATCGCCCAGGTCGCCGCGGTGGATGATCTCGGTCGCGCCCTTGGCCCCCATCACCGCGATTTCCGCCGTCGGCCACGCATAGTTGAAATCGCCCCGGATGTGCTTGGAACTCATCACGTCATAAGCGCCGCCATAAGCCTTGCGGGTGATCACCGTCACTTTCGGCACCGTCGCCTCACCATAGGCAAACAGCAGCTTGGCTCCGTGCTTGATGACCCCGCCATATTCCTGGCTGGTCCCCGGCAGGAAGCCGGGCACATCGACAAGCGTCAGGATCGGAATTTCAAACGCATCGCAGAACCGAACGAACCGCGCCGCCTTGCGGGAACTGTCAATATCCAGACAGCCCGCCAGCACCATCGGCTGGTTCGCCACCACGCCCACGGTGGACCCTTCCAGCCGGATGAAGCCGGTCAGGATGTTCTTGGCGAAATCTTCCTGGATCTCGTAAAAATCGCCCTCGTCCGCGACCTTCAGGATCAGCTCTTTCATGTCATAGGGGCTGTTGGCGTTGTCGGGGATCAGCGTATCGAGGCTGTCCTCGATCCGGCCCGGATCGTCAAAGAACGGCCGGACGGGGGGTTTTTCGCGGTTGTTCAGCGGCAGGAAGTCGACGAGGCGGCGCACTTCGGCCATCGCTTCCACGTCATCGTCGAACGCGCCATCGGCGACCGAGGATTTCTTGGTATGGGTCGAGGCCCCGCCCAGTTCCTCGGCGGTCACATGCTCGTTCGTCACCGTCTTGACCACGTCGGGGCCGGTCACGAACATGTAAGAGCTGTCTTTCACCATGAAGATGAAGTCGGTCATCGCCGGCGAATAGACCGCACCACCGGCGCAGGGGCCCATGATGACAGAAATCTGCGGCACGACACCGCTCGCCATGATGTTGCGCTGGAACACCTCGGCATAGCCCGCCAGCGAGGCGACGCCTTCCTGAATGCGCGCCCCGCCCGAGTCGTTGATGCCAATCACGGGGGCGCCGTTCTGCACCGCCATATCCATGATCTTGCAGATCTTCTCGGCATGGGTTTCCGACAGCGAGCCGCCGAATACCGTGAAATCCTGACTGAAGACATAGACCATGCGGCCGTTCACCGTGCCCCAGCCTGTGACCACCCCGTCACCGCGCGGCTTGGAGGCCGCCATGCCGAAATCGGTGCAGCGATGGGTCTTGAACATGTCGAATTCTTCGAAAGACCCCTCATCCAGCAGCAGGTCGATCCGCTCGCGGGCCGTCAGCTTGCCCTTCGCATGCTGGCTGTCGATCCGTTTCTCGCCACCGCCCATGCGGGCCTCTTCGCGGCGATGCTCCAGTTCCTGCAGGATGTCTTTCATGGGTCCCCTTCCTCCCGTGCCACGCCATCGGGCGCGGTGCGAATTCTGCGGACACCCTAACGGCTGCGCGAGGCAATGCCAGAAGAATCCGGAATATTTGCAAAGTCCTTCGCTTTACAGAAGTTGCAATTGCAAATTAGCAAAGCATCGGGGATTCTGTGCGCCGACGCACATGGACAAAGGGAAACTTGCGGCATTAAGTATCGTCATGACCGCAAAACCCCCTGCCCGGTATCTCGACCGGTCCACGCCCCCGCATATCTCGACCCTGATCGCGGCGACCAGTCTTGGCGCGATGTCGATGAACATCTTTCTGCCGAGCCTGCCGCAGATGGCCGAGCATTTCGAGGTCGATTACGCGCTGATGCAGCGCTCGGTCACGCTCTACCTGATGGTGAATGCAATCCTGCAACTGGGCATCGGTCCGATTTCCGACAAGTTCGGGCGGCGTCCGGTCCTGTTGGGCAGCTTCCTGCTGTTCTCGCTGGCCACCGTCGGTTGCCTGCTGGCACCCACTGCGGAAATCTTCCTTGGTTTCCGGATCGCGCAGGCGGTGGTCGTTGCCGGGCTGGTGCTTGGCCGCGCCGTGGTGCGTGACATGGTGCCCGCGAACCAGGCTGCGGCGATGATCGGCTATGTCACGATGGGCATGGCGCTGGTGCCGATGATCGGCCCCGCCATTGGTGGCGTTCTGGGCGAGACCTTTGGCTGGCAGGCCAATTTCGTGCTGCTTCTGGTCACCGGCGTCGTGGTGCTGGCCCTCACGTGGTTCGATCTGGGCGAAACCGCTCCGGTCTCGACCGGGCGCTTCCGCGACCAGGTACGCGAATACCCCGAGCTGTTCACCTCGCGCCGGTTCTGGGGGTATTGCGGCGCGACGACCTTTGCCTCGGGCGCGTTTTTCGCGTTCCTCGGCGGTGCACCCTATGTCGGGTCCGAGATCTACGGCCTGACGGAATCGCAGGTCGGCTACTATTTCGGCGCCCCGGCGCTTGGCTATTTCGTCGGCAATTTCGTCTCGGCCCGGCTGTCGACACGGCTGGGGATCAACACCATGATCCTCTATGGCACCTCGATCTCCACCGCTGGGGTCGCCATCCCCTTCGTCTTCCATTTCCTCGGGTTCGACTCCGCCCTGTTGTTTTTCGGTTCGATCACGCTGGTCGGGCTTGGCAACGGCATGACCATGCCCAACGGCAATTCCGGCATGCTCTCGGTGCGGCCGCATCTGGCGGGGTCGGCTTCGGGCGTGGGGGGCGCGGTGATGCTGGCCGGGGGCGCGGCACTGGCCGACCTGGCGGGGTCGTGGCTGACCGGCAGCCCCCACGCCCTGCCCCTGATCGTCATCATGCTGTCCAGCTCGGCCATGTCGCTGGTAGCGATCGTCTACACCATCCGGCGCGAGCGCTTCGTCGTCGGGGCCTGACGCGGGCGTATTGCCTCTGGTCTTTGCAAAGCCTACGCTGGCGAAAAGCAAAGCTGCAAAGGCCGGGTCATGGCAATTCAGAAACTCTATGCCGGGGCAAAGCTGCGCGAATTGCGCGGGCGGCTGGCGCTGACCCAAAAGGATTTCGCCGCCAAGCTCGGCATTTCGCTGCCCTATCTCAACCAGATGGAAAACAATAACCGGCCGCTGTCGTCGACCGTGTTGCTGGCGCTGGTGCAGGAATTCGGCTTTGACCTGTCCGAACTGTCCTCGGGCGACACCGAACGCCTCGTCTCGGATATGCGAGAGGCGCTGGCCGACCCGGTCTTCACCGACGCCGCCCCGCCCCTGCCCGACCTGCGCCTGACCGCGTCCAATGCCCCGGCGCTGGCGCGCGCGTTCCTGCACCTGCACCGCGCCTATCGCCAGACCCATGAACGCCTTGCCTCGCTGGACGAGGCACTTGGGCGTGACGCGGGCCGGGTGGCGGCCTCGCCATGGGAAGAGGTGCGCGACTTCTTCCACTATTGCGACAACTACATCGACGCGGTGGACCATGCCGCCGAACGCTTTGCCGACAAGGCCGGCAGCGATCTTGATGCCCATATCCGCGCCAGCTTCGAGGATGAGGGCGTGGCGATCCGCTATGCCGACGGCGAAGGCATCCGCCGCTACGACACCGGGCGCAAGGAACTGACCCTGTCGCCGCGCACCGCGCCGGAAACGCAGCGCTTTCAACTGTTGCACCAATACGCGCTGCTGGCGCAGGATCGGCTGTTGGAGGCGACGCTCGACCTTGCCCGCTTCCAGACAGACACCGCGCGCGCCATCGCCAAGATCGGCATGGCCAATTACTACGCAGGCGCGGTGCTGATGCCCTACACCCGGTTTCTGGAAGCCGCGTCCGAGACCCGCCACGACCTTGAAGAGCTTTCGATCCGCTTCGGCGCCTCGGTCGAGCAGGTGGCGCACCGGCTGTCCACCATGCAGCGCCCCGGCGCCAAGGGCGTGCCCTTTTTCTTCGTCCGCGTCGATCAGGCGGGCACCATCACCAAGCGCCACAGTGCCACGCGGCTGCAATTCGCGCGCTTCGGCGGTGCCTGCCCGCTGTGGAACGTGCATCAGGCGTTTGAAACGCCGGGCCGCTTCCTGCGCCAGCTGGCCGAAACCCCGGACGGCGTGCGGTATTTCTGCCTTGCCCGCGACGTGTCGAAATCAGGGGGCTCGTTCCACGCGCCGACGCGGCGCTTCGCCATCGGGCTGGGCTGCGAGGTGCAGCACGCCGAAGCGGTCGTCTATGCCGATGACCTCGACCTCGGCAACGATGCCGCCTACCAGCCCATTGGCATTTCCTGCCGCATCTGCGAGCGCGCCCATTGCCACCAACGCTCGGTTCCACCGCTGGAACGCCAATTGCGCATCGACCCGCACCATCGCGGCACCCTGCCCTACGAGATCGGGCGTTGACGGCGGCCGGTGCAATCCCGATACACTTTGGTCAGGAAACGTTTGCGGGAGGTTCACCATGGAAATGCATTCAAGCCGCGTGATTGCGGCGGATCGGGCCACGATATGGGCGGCCCTGAATTCGGCCGAGGTTCTGAAGGAATGCATTCCCGGCTGTGAGGAATTGACCGGCTCGCCGGAAGAGGGCTTCTCGGCCATCGTCAAGCAAAAGGTCGGCCCGGTGAAGGCCACCTTCAAGGGCGACGTCACCCTGTCGAACGTTGTCGCCCGCGAAAGCTACACCATCACCGGCGAAGGCAAGGGCGGCGTTGCGGGCTTTGCCAAGGGCGTGGCCAATGTGCGTCTGGAAGAGGTCGAGGGCGGCACCGAGCTGTTTTACGATGTCGACGCCAAGGTCGGCGGCAAGCTGGCGCAACTGGGATCGCGGCTGATCGACGGGTTTGCCCGCAAGATGGCCGACCAATTCTTCGAGAATTTCCAAGCCAACGTCGAAGGCGACAACGCGGCCTGAAACGGCAACGCGGCCGGGGCAATCGCCACCGGCCGCGCCGTCCCCCCCTTGGGGTCTTGCTGCGATCAGGCTTCGGCCAGCATCGCGGCAATCTCGTCTTTCAGGCGCATCCGGGTCTTGCGCATATCGACCTCGGCCAGTTCCTCGACCGGCTCCACCCCGGTTTCGGCGCGATGCACGGCGCGGTTCACGTCGTGGTATTCATCCACCAGTTTCGCGAAATGGGCATTGCCGGTTTTCAACGCGTGGATGGCGTCGATTTGTTCAGGAAATTCCTCGGCCAGTTCATGGGGTGTATGGGACATGTCGCGTTCCTCTTGTTCTGTGTCCTGCGATTGTCACAGGCATAGCAGCCCGCGCCCCTGCCCCACTTTGACAGAGGTCAAACGCACGGCCCCGCCGCCGGAATTTCCGATGTTATTCCGCTGCGTGCCGGACGCTGCGCCGCCATGCGGCCTCGATCTCGTCGGGCGACAGAATCGCCACCTCGCCGCCACGTCCGGGCACGCCCATGCCCTTGTGCCGCGCCAGCGCGCCGGGAAAGCCGAGCGTGTGCACCCCCGCCGCCTCGGCGGCCTGCAACGCGGCTGCGCTGTCGACCACCGCCAACGTTGCGGCGGGGGCCACGCCGATCTGGTCGATGGCCATTTGATAGGCCTGCGGATGGGGTGGAAAATGGGTCAGGTCATCGCGCAGGATCGCCACGTCGAACCCGACACCGCCGCGCGCCCGCGCCGTGGCCTTCAACATCGCGCGCACCGGGTCCGCCGCCGACCGGCTGATCAACCCCAGCTTCATGCCCCGCGTGGCCGCCCACCGGACCACCTGCGCCACACCGGGCCGCAACGGCAGCCCCTCGGCCAGCATCGCGGCAAAAAGCCGCGATTGCGTACGTTCCACTGCCTCGACAGCCACCGATTCCCCAAGATGCGCAGCATGGCGCGCCACCGGGGATCGCGCGTCGCGGGTCGAGACCAGTCGCTGATACGTGTCCCAGCTCCACGTCCATTCAAGCCCATGGGCCCGAAAGGCCGAATTCCATGCAGTCCGGTCGAGATCGGCGCATTCCGAAACCGCTCCGATCCCCCCGAACAAGATCGCGTCCATAGTCACTGGCAATCCTCCATTGCCCAAGCAGGACGGGACCGGGGATCGAGGATCAAGCGCGCCCCGCGATTTGCCGCGTTGCAGCGTTGCCAGTTGAATTTTCGCTAGGCGTTGCGCGGCCCTGCTGCCCAATCCGGCGGCATTAACCGAATGGAGCGGTCAGAGTTTGGTCTGCCCGACAGCCGGCGTGATCTGACGCCGACGCAACATTGCCTCTCGCAGGGTGATATAGCTGATCGACGCGATGATCATCGCCCCCCCGAGGATCACGTAGAGATCGGCGGGTTCGTGAAAGACGATCGCGCCAAGCAGCGTCGCCCAGACCAGTTGCAGGAAGGTCACCGGTTGCGTCACCGTCAACGGCGCCGCCTTGAACGCCATGGTCATGGAAAAATGCCCCGCCGTCGCAAATACCGACACCAGGAACAGCCATGCCAATTGCTCGAAGCTGACCGGCACCCAGACCCACCACGCAAAGGGCGCAAGGCCGATGGTCACGGTCAACGACAGCATCCCCACGACCACGGCGGGCGAGGTTTCGTCGGCCATGATCTTGGCCACCAGATAGCCGACCGCGAACACCGCCGCCGTCACCAGCATCGCGTAGTGGCCTGACGTCACTTCTCGAAATCCGGGCCGCAGAATGATCAGCGCCCCGAGAAAGGCCACCACGATGGCCATGATCCGGCGCGCGGCCATCCGCTCGCCCAGAAACAGCGCCGCCATGATCGTCACGTAGATCGGGTTGAGATAGTTCATCGCCGTGACCTCGGCGATCGGGATCTGGGTCATCGCGTAGAACCACAAGATCACCCCGACCGTATGCGCCACGCCCCGCAGCGCGAACAGCCGCCAGCCACGCGGCGAAACCTTGGCCCGCAGGATCGGGCGGATCATCGGGATGACGAAAACCAACCCCAGCAAGTAACGCAGGAACGCCGATTGCGCGGGCGGCACACCGGGGCCCACCACCTTTACCGTCGCCGTGACCGCCACGAAACACGCGCCGGTCAGCAGCATCCAAAGCACGCCCGCAACGGGACGATTGGCCGGGATCGACTCAGCAGAAGAGGAAGTGGTTGCCATGTGAAGCACTCAACCGGAAAGCGTGACGAGGAGCAAGGCGATAGACGCGCACCGGGCGGGCAACGTCACGACCACGCCGCGCAGCGGGGCAAAACCGCAGCCCGTCCGTCCGGACCAGATCGACAAAACCCGATCCAAGATCACATCCAGGCGCCATTTTTCAGCCCATCACGATCAGTTTTGCCGCAATCGCCCACATGACGCCCGCGATCACCACGTCCAGCACCTGCCACGCCCTTGGCCGCGCAAAGACCGGCGCCAGCAGCCGGGCCCCATAGCCAAGCGCGAAGAAGAACACGAAGCTCGCCGCGACAGCCCCCGCCCCGAACCAGACCGCACCAGCGCCATACTGGGTCGAGACCGTGCCAATCAGCATCACCGTATCGAGATAGACATGCGGGTTGAGCCATGTCAGCGCCAGGCAGGTCAGCACGGCCGCCCGCAGGCTGCCCTCGCCGGTATCGGCGGCACGCAACACGTCTCCGCCCCGCCACGCCGACAGGACACTCCGCGCGCCGTACCAGATCAGGAACGCCGCCCCGCCATAGCGTAACGCCGGGGCGATCCATGGCAGTAGTCCGGCAATGATGGAAAAGCTGGACACCCCCACCGTGACCAACACTGCGTCCGACACCGCGCAGACCAGCACCACCGGCAAAACATGCACGCGGCGCAGCCCTTGCCGCAGGACAAAGGCATTCTGTGCCCCGATGGCAAGGATCAGGCTCAAGCCAAGGCTGAACCCGGCATAGACGGCATGAAACATGGTGGCGGCCTCCGATAGATCCCCTCCGCATTACCTGCTGCGGAAAATAAGGTCGATTTACTATTTCTTTGTCGTCATAATTCATTCTTATGAAATTCGACTACGACGCCCTTGCCGCCCTCGCTTCGGTCTTGCGCACCGGCTCTTTCGACGCGGCGGCCACGGCGCTTGGCCTGACCCAGCCTGCCGTTTCCCTGCGCATCAAGAGGTTGGAGGATCGGGTCGGCAGCATCCTCGTCACCCGCGCCCGGCCCTGTATGGCCACACCAACAGGCGCCCGCCTGATGCGCCACGCTGAAGAGGTCGGGTTGCTGGAACAGACGCTTGCCCGCGATCTGGGGGCGCTGCCGGGCGAGGCCGACCGCCCCCTGCGCCTCGCCGTCAATGCCGACAGCCTTGCCACATGGGTGTTGCCCGCCCTCACCGAGGGTCAGGGCTTTCTCTTCGAGCTGACCCTCGACGATCAGGACCATTCGGCGGATTGGCTCAAACGCGGCGAGGTCTCGGGCGCGATCACTTCTCATGGTGCACCGATCCCCGGTTGCGATGCCACCGCGCTTGGGGCGCTGCCCTATGTCGCCACCTGCTCGCCAGCCTTCCGCGCCCGCTGGTTTGCCGATGGCCTGACCGCCGAGGCCCTGTCACACGCGCCCTGCCTTACTTTCAACCGCAAGGACACGTTGCAAGCGGCATGGGCCGAGCGCCTGCTCGGGCGGCGCATCGCGCTGCCCACCCATTTCCTGCCGTCGAGCCACGATTTCGTGACCGCCGCGCGGCTCGGCCTTGGCTGGGGCATGAACCCGCGCGCCCTGGTCGAGGCCGATCTGGCCGCGGGACATCTGGTCGATCTGGCACCGGGCCAGACCCAATCGACGCCGCTGACATGGCAGGTGGCGCGCCAGATCGCCCTGGCCCTTGCCCCCCTGACGCGGGCCCTGCGCCATCAGGCAGCGGCGCATCTTTTGCAGAATTCGTGAACAATCGGCCCCGTATCATCCGATTGACGCCCAGTTTCCGCCCCTTTTGCCGCCTAACGTCACGGTAACAAAAAACCGGGCAAGGCATAACACCATGGACACTCTGGCCACCTATCTGGCGAACGTGCTGCGGGCACCGTTCGATCCCGCCATCCGCTTCGCACTGTATTATCTGGCCCCCACCGTCGCGATCGCCTTCGTGATCTGGCTGGTCCGCGACCGGTCCCAACCGTTCTGGTCATGGCTGCTGCCCCGCTCGGTTTATCGGCACCGCTCCACCTACGTGGACGTGAAGCTTTTCCTCACCAATCAAATGCTCGGCGTGGCGGGTATCTTCGGCGTCCTGCTGTTCACCCCCTTCATCGCCTATCATGCATTGGTCACCATCGCGACGTTGGCAGGCGGCGACTACACCCCGCCGCCGGTCACGCCGGGCCGCGCGCTGGCCCTGACCTTCATCGTCGTCATCGTCAGTGATTTCGCCAAATACTGGACCCACCGCATTCACCATGAATGGCCGTCCCTGTGGCCCTTCCACGCGGTGCACCATTCGGCAGATGTTCTGACCCCGGTCACAGTGGCCCGCGTCCACCCGGTCGAAATCTTCATCCGCAACATCCTGACCAGTGTCATGGTCGGCATGGCCCAGGGCCTGACGCTCTATGCCCTGATGGGTGATGTCAGCCTCGTTGCGGTCGGCGGCGCCAACGTGTTTTACGTGGCGTTCAACGCGCTCGGCTCGAACCTGCGCCACAGCCATATCTGGCTGAGCTATGGCCGCGTGATGGAACATATCCTGATCTCGCCCGCGCAGCACCAGATCCACCATTCCGCCGCGCGCAAGCACCACAACAAGAACTACGGTTCGATCTTTGCGCTGTGGGACTGGATGTTCGGCTCGCTCTACATCCCGGAAAGCTACGAAGATCTGACCTATGGCGTGGCCGACGCGGACGGCACCATGATCGCACAACCGCACCCGACCCTGCGCGCCGCCCTGCTCCACCCCTTCGTCGAAAGCTGGCAGGCGATCCGCGCGCGGGTTGCGCCCGCCGCGCAAGACCAAGCCCCCTCCCAGCCCCAAACCCCGGCGGAATGACCATGACACGCGGTTTCTCACTCTGGCTCGACCTGATCCGGGCGCTGGCAGCCGGACGGGACGCGCCAAAAAAACTCAAATGCGAGCAGTCTAGGGTTCAGGCCCTAAAGCGCATACAGTCGGTAGAGCGGTGTGCGCAGGACCTCTGTCATCGGCACTTCTGCAAGTTCACGCAGGATACTGCGATTTACTGAAACCCGGTTGGGGCACACCGGGAAAAGGACGAAATCGGCATTCTCAATCCCGTTCAATCCACCATAGCTCCAAGGGGCGGCTCCCACCAGCGGCGGGAAATCCCCAAACAGCCAAAGCGGGCTCAAATAGTCGGCGACAAAGATCGCCTGCCCCTGCGCCAGATCGCGCTCCTCAAGATCAGCGGCGATCGAAGCGAAATATCGGGGGCTGACCATACTCTGGCAGTCCGGCAACGCTTCGTTCAAGAACTCGACCGGACCCGCTGGCCGCTGCCCGAAGAACTCTCTCTGTCCATCGTCAACCACGAAGTACTGACCGCCGGACAGGGCCGCGCCGCGTTCCAACAATACATCCTGATGGTGAGAGCTTCCAATCACCAGCGGAACAAAGCCCGACCGATCAGCCAGCGCCGCGCGCACAGGGCTGGTCGCAAGATTGAAGAAATTCGGCGCCACGGCCACCGCAAGGCCAAGGCTGATCACCGTCAAGCCAAAGCGTCGGAAATCCGTCAGCTTCGGGGCCCACACCAGCAAAAGCAGGGCCTCAAAGCCCAGAAACAGAGGATCAAAGCCAGCATTCTGGTCGCTGACATAGGCCCCTGCCAGAAAGGTGCACACAAGCAGAAGACCTTTACGCTGCGCCCCGTCACGGACCAAAAGATACGCGGCGATAGCGGTCAAAACCGCAGGAGCCAGCATTTGCGCACTGGTGACCATGCGCAGAACCCCGCCGCCCGCATATGGCCGCGCGTCGGACCGGGCGATGTAAAGCAGATCGTCCAGGTAGGCCAACCAATAATCCATGCCCCAAAGAACGGTCAGTAGGATCGCTATCGTCAAACCGGTCGCAAGGGCGATGATCACGACCCTGGTCTGACGAGTCACGAGCAGGCCCAACACAGCCAAGGGCAGGAAGGCGACGAAATACGTGATCTTGATCAGTGCAAGTCCGGCCAAGGCCACGCCGATGAAGACAGCTTCCCAGAGCGCAGGCTTATCCGGTTGAAGCAGGGCAGCCAGAAGCGCAACAAAGCTCAGCGCCCAGCACCAGCGGTTGTAATGAACATTTATCGACAGGCTGAATTCGGGACGCCCGTGGACAAGGGCGAGCGTGATGACCATGACCGCACAAGCGAACGCAAGCGCCCAGACCCAAGGCATCCGTTTGACCGCGATCGCCAAACCGGCAGCCGCAAGCCCCCCGGCCATCAAGATCTGCACGACGAGAAAGGCCTGCCCTGTGGGCACCCCTGCGGCCATCAAATCCGAGATGGGAGAAAACGCCAATTCGCCGAGTGGCGTCACAAAATCGAGATGCGGCCGCTGTCCTTGCGACATCCGGTCGAGAATATCGACTAGATGCAGTGCATCGGCCCAATGCGATGTGATCACAAGATTGCCCGGCGCCAGCAAAACCATCGAAAACGCCGCCCAGACAATCGTCAAAATCGACCATGCGCGGCGGCTCTCCATCACGAACTGCGTTTTCTCCGTTCGGAGAGGTTGGGAAGGCATGGAGGGGTTCCAATCTGCGATTGTTTCCAATTCGTCCACTAGCCCAGTCGATAACCCCGCGCAAGCAATCGCGCCGGCAAATCATCCATCACTTTGGTTTGGACCCAACAGGAGATCTTGGCGGCTCCTTGGAACATGCCACACCATCCAAACCGAGTCACCCAACCTTCGCCCCGCTCTAAACGGCAAAAAGCCCCGACGCGGTGCCGGGGCTTTTGCGATTCCGTATGCACGCCCGGTGTACGGGGGGTGCACAGGGGGTGTACGGGGGACGACGGGCCGATTTTCAGCCCGCGAGCTGCTCCATCACCTCGTCCGAAATCTCGAAATTGGCGGTGACGCGCTGCACGTCTTCGTCGTCTTCCAGCACCTCGATCAGCTTCATCAGCTTTTGCGCCCCGTCCAGATCCAGATCGGTCGTGGTCGTCGGCTGCCAGATCAGCTTGGCGGTCTCGGACTCGCCCAAGGCCTCTTCCAGCGCGGTTGAAACCTCGTTCAGATCGGTGTCGGCACAGGTGATGATGTGCTGGTCCTCGGTCGACTCGACGTTCTCGGCGCCAGCTTCGATCGCGGCCTCCATCACCGTGTCTTCATCACCGATCGAGGCCGGGTAGACGATCTCGCCCTTGCGCTCGAACATGAACGAAACAGACCCGGTTTCCCCAAGGTTTCCGCCGTGTTTGCCGAAGGTCGAGCGCACGGTCGACGCCGTGCGGTTGCGGTTGTCGGTCATCGCCTCGACGATCACGGCCACGCCGCCGGGGCCATAGCCCTCGTAACGGATTTCCTCGTAATCATCGCCGCCCGCAGCCTGCGATTTGTCGATGGCGCGCTGGATCACGTCCTTGGGCACCGACTGCGATTTGGCTTCCTTCACCGCAAGGCGCAACCTCGGGTTCTTGTCCGGGTCGGGGTCGCCCATCTTGGCGGCCACGGTGATTTCCTTGGCCAGCTTGGAAAACAGCTTGGACCGCGCCGCATCCTGACGGCCCTTCCGGTGCTGGATGTTCGCCCATTTTGAATGGCCTGCCATCTCGCCTCTCCTGCAATACTTGATCGGCGCGGTTCTACTGCACTGCCCCCACGGGGCGCAAGCGGCCTTTGGCGACGCGTTGCACAGGCTGAATGCCGTTTTCGGGCCACTGCGTGGACGCGCGACTCGGCTATGTAACCGGGGAAACCCCGGGAGAACCTGACCCATGATGATATACCCCACTATCGAACTGCAAAATGGCCACTGCGTGAGCCTGCGCCGGGGCCGTCTGGATGACCCCCAGATCTGGCATGTCGATCCGGTCGCCAAGGCCAAGAGCTATGCCGAAGATGGGGCCGAATGGCTGCATTTGACCAATTTCGACTGGGTTGCCGGCAATGACGGCACCGCCGAAATCGTCAAGGATATCATCCTGCAATGCGGTATTCCGGTCCAGCTCGGCGGCGGGTTCCGCAGCCTCGAAGCCATTGCCAACTGGATTGACATGGGCGCCGGACGGATCGTGGTCAGCTCGCTCGCCGTGCAAAACCCCGATCTCGTGAAGCAGGCCGCCAAGCGCTTCCCCGACCAGATCGTGATCGCCGTCGATGTCTACAAGGGCGGGTTGATGAGCGATGGCTGGCGGTCGACCGCCGCGATCACCCCAGCCGATTTCATTGCCGCCTTCGATGAAGATCCGCTGGCCGCGATCCTGATCACCGACATCGATTCGGATATCGAAGAGAGCGACGGTTCGCTCGGCGTCATCAGTGGGCTCGCCGACGGGGCCCGCGCCCCGGTCATCGCCCGCGGTCTGTCGCGCAGCCTCGACGACATCGCCCGCCTGAAATACGTGCCCCATATCTCGGGGGCGGTCATCGGGCGCGCCCTGTTCGACAAGTCGATCGACCTGTGCGACGCATTGGCCGTGGCCAATGCCCGCCCCGGTCCCACGGCAGAGTTCATCTGACAGGTGACGGCGGCGTCATGGCGCGATAGCCTCGCGTCATGACCACAGACCAGATCCTGCTTTTCACCCTGTTTGGAACCGTGTTCGGCCTGCTGCTGTGGGGCCGGTTCCGCTATGATCTTGTCGCCTTCGGTGCCCTGATGGCGGGCGTGGTGCTGGGGCTGGTGCCGTCGCACGATGCCTTTGCCGGGTTCGGCCATCCCGCCACGTTGGTGGTGGCGCTTGTGCTGGTGGTCTCGGCCGGTCTGGTGCGGTCGGGTGCTGTGTTTCTGATCACGCGGACGCTGGTGGACAGCACCCGCTCCCTCGGTGCCCATATCACCATCATGGGCGGCGTCGGCGGTGTGCTTTCGGCCTTCATGAACAATGTCGCGGCCCTTGCCCTGCTGATGCCGGTCGACATCGCCACCGCGCGCAAGGCGGGCCGCGTGCCGGGCCTGTCGCTGATGCCGCTGTCCTTTGCCACCATCCTTGGCGGCATGGCCACGCTCATCGGCACACCGCCCAATATCATCATCGCGTCCATTCGGCAGGATGCGCTCGGCGCGCCGTTCGGCATGTTCGACTTCGCCCCCGTTGGCGGTATCGCTGCCATCGCTGGCCTGATCTTCGTGGCGTTGGTCGGCTGGCGCCTGATCCCTACGCGCGACTCCGGGGTCGGCAAAGACCCGATGGGCGACCTCGCCCCCTATATTGCGGAACTGACAATCCCCGAGAACAACAAGCTGGTGGGCACCCGCCTGCGCGACCTGCTGGACCCGGCTGAGGCGTCGGACGTGGCCATTCTGGGCGTGATGCGAGACGGCCAGCGGCGCTTTGGCATCGGGCGCAATCTGGACCTGAAGGCAGGCGACATCCTTATCCTTGAAGCGGCGCCCGATGCGCTCGACGAATTCCGCAGTGCATCGAGCCTCGATTTCGCCCCCGAGGGTCATGCCATCGAAGATGCCGTAGGCGAAGGTGTGCGCCTTGTCGAAATGGTTGTGCCCGAGGGCAGCCGCATCGCCGGGCGCTCATCGCAGGCCATCGGGCTTGGCTGGCGCAAGCGCACGGTGCTGATGGGGATCTCTCGCAAGGGCACCCGGATCGCCAAACGCCTGCGCCAGACGGTAATCGAACCGGGCGACATTCTGCTGCTGCTGACCCCGTCGGACACGACCGAAGACGTGGTTGACTGGCTCGGCGGCCTGGCACTGGCCGACCGGGGGCTGGCCGTGACGCGCGACAGCAAGACATGGGCCGCCATCGGGTTTTTCGCGGCGGCGGTCGCGGCGGCGGCCTTTGGGGTGCTCTATCTGCCGGTCGCGCTCGGGCTGGTGGTGGTGGCCTATGTCCTGTTCAAGATCCTGCCGTTGTCCGAGGTCTATACCCATATCGAATGGCCGGTGGTGGTCCTGCTCGGCTCGATGATTCCACTCGGCGCGGCGCTGCAATCCTCTGGTGGGACCGAATTGCTGGCCAATGGGCTGGTGACGCTGACAGCAGGCTGGCCCGCATGGGGAACTTTGACCGTCTTGATGGTGGTGACCATGACGCTGAGCGATGTGCTCAACAACACCGCGACGGCAATCGTGGCCGCGCCCGTGGGAATCCAGATGGCTCAAACGCTTGACGTTAATCCCGACCCGTTCCTGATGGCGGTCGCGGTTGCGGCCTCGGCGGCGTTCCTGACCCCGATCGGCCACAAGAACAACACGCTGATCCTTGGCCCCGGCGGCTATGGATTCGGCGATTACTGGCGCATGGGGCTGCCATTGGAGATCATCGTGATCACCGTTTCGATCCCGACCATTCTGGTGGTCTGGCCGCTTTAAGCAGATCACGCCCCGCCGACAGGGCGCCGTCTTCGCTGCCCCCACAGCCCCGCAAGGTTGTTGAGCGCCAAGGCCCCCAGCACCACCGAGCCGCCCGCCAAGGTCCAGCCACCGGGCACCTCGCCCACCCCCCACCAAACGAAGAGCGGGCCGAAGACGGCCTCCAGCAGCATGATCAGCGCAACATCCGCCGGCGGCAGGTAGCGCGGCCCAAGGCTGAGCAGCGCCGCCGCGCCGGGGACGACGATCACCGCGATCAAGGCCACGGCGGGGACCGAGGCGCCGGGAACCGTCAGGCCGGGCGCAAGAACCACCGCCACGACCGCCGCGAACGCGCCCGCAATCGCCATCGCAGGAACCATCGACAACGCCTTTCGCTGTTCGGCAATCGCAAAAATCACGGCCCAAGAGACCGCCGTCACCATGGCCGCGAGGTCTCCGGTCAGGCTGCCGGCACCCCCCCCGGCGCTACCGCGCGCAATCAGGGCGATCCCGATCAGGACCGCCGCTATGGTCAGCAGGGTGCGCCGTGGCACCCGCTGCCCCATCACGAACCGGGCAATCAGCGCCGAAAAGACCGGCATCGTCGCCAGAATGAACAGCGTATTGGCGGCGAGCGTGTGGTTGACCGAGTAAAGGAAGCTGACATTGCCGAGCGTGTAGCTCGCCCCGATCGCCACGCCCGGCAGACCAACGGCGCGCATCAGCCCGAGGGCATCCCGCCCGCGCGTGGCCATCAGCCAGAGCGAGATCATCACTGCCATGCCAAGCCCACGCCAGAACATCAGCGTCCATTCCGGCACATCCGCCAGCCGGATCAGCAGCACGTCCGGCGACAGGATCAGAACACCCGACAGCGTGATCAACAGGCCCTTGCCGTAATCGCTCATGCGCGCCGCCTCAACGCAGCCAGACGACCGGGATGAGCGCCGAAGCCAGAGCGAAGGTGGCCCACCCCCACGGGGGAAAAAGCTTTGCGATCATTCATGATCCTGTCTCATTTGGTCAGGGGTCATGTTCCCCATGTGCCCCCGTCACGTCCAGTGGCTGTTTTGGTCTCGGCTGCACGAGGAAGAGCCCCGCGAAAAGCAACGCGAAGGCCGCCCAGACCCAGAGCGAATATCGCTCGCCCAACAGCAGGCGCGACCAGACCACCGCGAACCCGGTCACAAGGTAGCTGACCTGCGCCGCAAAGACCGCCCCGCCCCGTCCGACCAGCCAGACATAGCCGGCATAGACAAGAGCATGGAGCGCCGCCGAAACGACGATGGCCAGGTCCGGCGCGCCCCATGGCGGCAGGGGGGAAATCCATTCACCGGTCGCCAAAGCCGCGATCAGCGCGATCGGCGCCCCGATCAGAGAAGCGCCCAGCAACACCTGAACGGCATCCAGATCACCGGGCTGGCGCGAGGCAACGAAATTGCCTTCGATGGCGTAGAACGTCGGGGCGATCAGCCCGACCGGCAGCCACAACAACATCGCGGGGTCCGGCAGGCTGCTGTCCGGGGCGGCAATCAGGACAATCGCCAGCATTCCCAACCCCAGTCCCAAAAGCCGTGCCAGCGAGAACCGGTCATTGCCGACCGCCAGCGCAATAGGAAAGGAGATCATCGGCACCATCGCGATCAAAAGCGCTATGATCCCGGCGGGAAGGTGAACAGCGGCGGTGTAGCTGGCCACATTGGGCAAAAGGGTGCCGATCAGCGCGATGACCAGGTAGAACCCGAGCGCCCTGCGATTTAGCGGCACCCCCCGCCCCATTCGCCAGTTGACCAGCGCCAGCACCACCGCACCAAGGGTGAACTGCCAGAAGATGATACCCACATGGCGGTAGCCTTCGCTGACCGCGATCTTGCCCATCGGAATGGTCAGGCCCCAGCCCATGCCGCAAAAGAGCAGCAATCCGACCAGAACCCGCTTTTCAGAGCGCGCCATCCGGCCCCGTCTGCTGCAAGCGTCCGCCGATCCGGACGGGCGCAACATTCAGCGCCTTGCCGGTCTTGTTGTCGGTCTCGACGAAGACGCCCGACAGCGTGGCCGCGCCGTTGGCTGGGGTGAACCGGTCCTTTTGCATCCCGGTGATGAAACGGCGCAGTGGCTCGGTCTTTTCCATGCCGATCACGCTGTCATAGTCGCCGGTCATGCCAGCATCGGTCAGGTAGGCGGTGCCCCCCGGCAGGATCTGCGCATCGCCCGTGGGAACATGGGTATGGGTGCCCACCACAAGGCTGGCGCGGCCATCGCAGAAATGCCCCGTCGCCATTTTCTCGGACGTGGCCTCGCAATGGATATCGACGATGACAGCCGAGGCGATACCGCCGAGCGGGTGCGCGCGCAAAACCGCCTCCAACGCCGAGAACGGGTCCGAGAAGGGCCGTTTCATGAACACCTGCCCAAGCGCCTGAGCGACCAGGACCTTGCGCCCGCCCTTGGCCTCGAACAACTGGAACCCTCGGCCGGGGGCGGATTTGGCGTAATTGATCGGGCGGATGATCCGTGGCTCTTTCTCGATATATTGCAGCATGTCGCGCTGATCGAAGGCATGATCGCCCAGGGTCAGGCAATCGACCCCGGCCTCCAGCAGTGTCTGCGCATGAGATTGCGACAATCCATGGCCGGACGTGGCGTTTTCGCCATTCACCACCACGAAATCGAGCCGCCAGTCCTGCCGCAGCTTGGGCAGGGTCTCCGAAATGGCGGCGCGCCCCGCACGCCCCATCACGTCACCAAGAAATAGAAGCCTCATGGCCAAAGGCTTAGGGTGTTCAGGCGGGCGCGGCAAGAGGGCGGTGGATGCCCGTTTCTGTCACGACGGCATCCAACCGTTGATCGGTGGGTTCCACAACCAGACCATCGAGGCGCTGCGCCGCATAGGCAAAGCCAATCGCGCGGGTCGGCCGCAGGCCGCGCAGGCGTTCCAACGTCCGATCATAGAAGCCGCCGCCATAGCCCAAGCGATTGCAATCGGCGTCAAATGCCACGAGCGGCGCAATCAGGATCTCGGGCTCCAGCCAGTCGCCGGTTGCGGGCACGCGGGCACCGAAGGGGCCATCGGCCATTTCGCAGCCCGGTGTCCATTCGCGAAAGGTCAGCGGCAGCCCCTTGCCCGCGATCACCGGCACGCAAATGCGGTTCGATTGCGCCAGTTCGGTCATCGCGGTGGATGGGTCCAACTCGGTCCGCATCGCCATATAGGCCGAGATCACCCTGCCCTTGACCGGGCCGATTTCCTGCAACAGCGCGGCGTTGGCATCAGCCACCGAGGCGATGCCAAACGCCTCGGCCCGAGCGGCGAAGGCGGCTTTGCGCAGGGCGGCTTTCTGTTCGGTCAAATCCATCGCGGGCCTCGCTCTTGCGCCCGGTCGCGCGGGCGGGTTTGATGCCGCTTACCATAGAGCGTGACCGGAGGCACCCATGCTGACATTCGACCATCTGGCGATTTCCTGCGACAGGCTGGCAGCGGGCGTGGCCCATGTCGAAGCCGCCCTCGGGGTGCCGCTGGCACCGGGGGGCGAGCATCCGGCCATGGGCACCCACAACAAGCTGCTCTCGCTCGGACCCGAGGAATACCTGGAGGTTATCGCGATCAATCCCGATGCGCCCGGCCCGGATCAACCCCGCTGGTTCGATATCGACAATTTCGCAGGCGCCCCCCGCGTTTCAAACTGGATTTGCCGCTGCCCGGACCTGACCTCCGCCTTGGCCGCTGCTCCGGCGGGCACAGGCGTGCCGTGGGATCTCGAACGCGGTGACCTGCGCTGGCGGATGGCGGTGCCCACGGATGGCAAACTGCCCTTCGACAACGCGTTTCCCGCCTTGATCGAGTGGCAGGGCGACGCCCACCCCGCGCCGCGCCTGCCTGATCGAGGTGTGCGGTTGACTGCCCTGCACCTGACCCACCCCGAGGCAGAGGCGCTTCGCATGGCCCTTGGGCCGCTGATCGCCGAGGACCGGTTGACGATCGCGCAAGGACCGACACCGGCCCTTGAGATTGACCTGACCGGTCCGAAGGGCACGGTGCGCCTGTGATCCGCCCGGCCCGGCCACAAGACGCGGCGGCCATCGCGGCGATCTGGAACCCGGTGATCCGCGACACCACGGTCACCTTCACAACCGCCGAGAAAAGCCTCCAAGGGCTTGCCGAGGCCATCGCCAGCCAAGCCTTTCTGGTGGCCGAAACCGGCGGGCAGGTCACCGGCTTTGCCACTTGCTCCCCGTTTCGCAGCGGGCCGGGATATGCCCGCACCATGGAACACTCGATCCACGTCTGCGCCACGGCGCGCGGGTCGGGCGTTGGACGGAGGCTGATGGACGCGCTCGAAACCCACGCCCGTAGCAAAAGTGTCCATAGCCTCATCGCCGGGATTTCCGGGGAGAACACGGGCGCCATCGCCTTTCATACCGCGCTCGGCTTTGCCCATGTCGGGCGCTTGCCGCAGGTCGGCTGGAAATTCGACCGTTGGCTCGATCTGGTGCTGATGCAAAAAGTCCTCTGACAAACGGGGCCTTTTCGGGCTATGAAGCGCCCATGTCTGTGTGGACCCGTATCAGTGACGCGCTGTCTGCCCTTGCCGCTGGCGAGGGTCTGGGCGCGATGTTCGACAAGCTGCGCGAGCCGCCCGAGCGGCGCGTCGGCTTTGCCATTGCCGTAATTGCCCTTGGCGCCAAGATGGCCAAGGCCGATGGTGTTGTGTCCCGAAACGAGGTGACCGCCTTCCGCGAGGTCTTTTCGATCCCGCAGGCGGATGAAAAGTCGGCGGCCCGTGTTTTCAACCTCGCGCGCGAAGACGTGGCGGGATTCGAGGAATATGCCCGCAAGATCGCCAGCATGTTCGAGACCGACAGCGCGGTTCTGGGCGACCTGATGGATGGGTTGTTTCATATCGCCGTGGCCGATGGCGAATATCACCCCGCCGAAGACGCCTTCCTTGAACGGGTGTCCGAGATCTTCGGAATGCCGCCGCGCGAATTCGCCGCCCTGCGCGCGCGCAACGTGCCCGATGCAGCCCCCGACCCCTATACCGTGCTTGGTGTCGATCCAGCGATGCCGCTGCCCGAAATCCGCAAGATCTGGCGCAGGCTGGTGCTCGACACCCATCCCGACCAGATGATCGCGCGCGGCGTGCCGCAAGAGGCGGTGAAGCTGGCGCAAAGCCGCCTCGTTTCCATCAACCGCGCCTGGGAAGAGATCGAGGCCAACCACGGACCGTAAGACCATGCGCATCGCGACCTATAACGTCGAGTGGTTCGCCAACCTCTTTGACGACGAGGGCCAACTGCTGGACGACATGCAATGGTCGGGACGGCAGGATGTGACGCGGGCGCAGCAGATCGCCGCCCTGACGCATGTGTTTCAATCGCTCGACGCCGATGCCGTGCTGGTGATCGAGGCACCCGACAGTTCCAGCCGACGCGACGGGAGCGTCGCACTCGAAACCTTTGCGGCCCATGCCGGCATCCGCGCCCGCAAGGCCCTTGTGGGGTTCGAGAATCACACGCAGCAGGAAATCATGCTGCTCTACGACCCCGATCTGATCGAGGCCCGCCATGACCCAATCGGCCAAGAGACCGGCAAGAAGGGCTCTCGCACCCCGCCGCGCTTTGACGGCACCTATCGGATCGACCTCGATATCGACGCGACCGAGGATCTGGTGCGGTTCTCGAAACCGCCCCTCGAAGCCGAGATCAACAGCGTCGAGGGGCGATTTCGCCTGATCGGGGTGCACGCGAAATCGAAGGCCCCGCACGGGGCGCGGAACCACGACGAAATGATGCGGCTGGCCATCGCCAACCGGCGCAAGCAACTGGCGCAATGCATCTGGCTGCGAGAGCGGATCGACCTCCACCTGCAAGCGGGCGACGCGCTGCTGGTGGCCGGAGATTTCAACGACGGTCCGGGGCTGGACGCGTTCGAGCGGCTCTTCGGGCGGTCGGGGTTGGAAATCGTGCTTGGCACCGATCTGCCCCCCGAAGATCAGCTTTTCGACCCGCATGTGACGCGGGCGCTGCACACCCGCCTGTCGGCACAACCCACAACTGCCCGGTTCTACATCCGCGACGAGGACCGGTATCTGACGGCTTTGCTCGACTACATCATGGTCAGCCCGCCGCTGCGCCCGTTCTGTCATGGTTGGCGGATCTGGCACCCTTTCGAAGACCCGGCTTGCTGGCACGACGAAAGCCTGCGTCGCGCCTTGCTGATGGCGTCTGACCATTTCCCGGTAACCATGCAACTGGCCGGTCCGATCCCGGACACACCCCCTTCACAGACCCCGGACGAATGCCTACCTACCTGACCATGAAACACGCTGCCGCTGCCCTGTTCACCCTCGCCCTTGGTGCCGCGCCCGCCTGCGCGCAGGATCAAGACGACCCGTCCCGCCTGCGCGAAGGCTGGGGCCTCTTGTCCGAGGGATCGCGCATGATCCTTGAAGGACTGGCCGACGAGATGCAGCCCTTCGTCGACGAACAGCTTGTGCCCTTCTTCACCCGGTTGACCGACCTGATCGACGATGTGGCGCTCTATGAGCTGCCCGAGATGCTGCCAAACGGCGATATCATCATCCGTCGACGCGAGCCGCTGGACCCCGATGCACCGGACTCCGAAGGATCGGCGACCGACAGCCCGATCGACCTGTGAGCCGCGCCCCTGCAGCCCGGCCCGGCCCGCATCCCCCCGCATTGCACTTTCCCCGCTTGGCAGCCTATCTGTAGCCCAAGCAACGTCAGAGAGGTTCTCCATGCAATTCCCTACAATCCAGTTCCCCCAGACCGTCCGTGATGCCAACGCTGCCGGAGGCGCCGGTGATCTGGGCGACCTGCCGGAATGGGATCTGAGCGACCTCTACGCCACCCCCGACGCGCCTGAAATCGCGCGAGACAAAGACTGGGTGAGCAAGGAATGCGCCGCCTTCGCCGCCAATTACGAGGGTAAGCTGGCCGATCTGTCTGCCGATGAGATGCTGAACGCCGTGCAGCGCTATGAAAAGATCGACCTGATCGCAGGGCGGCTTATGTCCTATGCGGGCTTGCGCTATTACCAACACACAACAGACCCGGAACGCGCGCAGTTCATGTCGAACATGCAAGAAGCGATTACCGTGTCCACCACGCCGCTGGTCTTCTGGGGGCTGGAATTCAACCGGCTGGACGATGCGCATTTCGAAGCACTGATGGCCGCGAATGCCGACCTCGCCCGCTACCGGCCCATCTTTGACCGGATGCGCGCCATGAAGCCCTATCAGTTGTCGGACGAACTGGAAAAATTCCTGCACGATCAGTCGATGGTGGGGGCCGCCGCGTGGAACAAGCTGTTTGACGAAACCATCGCCGGGCTGACCTTCGATGTAGATGGCGAGGAGCTTGGCATCGAGGCAACGCTGAACCTGCTGACCGACCAGACCCGCGACCGCCGCGAAGCGGGCGCGCGGGCGCTGGCCGCAACCTTTGGCGAACGGATCGGACTTTTCGCCCGCGTCCACAACACATTGGCCAAGGAAAAGGAGATTGAGGATCGCTGGCGCAAGCTGCCCACCCCGCAGACAGGCCGCCACCTGGCGAACCACGTCGAACCCGAAGTGGTGGAGGCGCTGCGCAACGCCGTCGTCGCCGCCTACCCGCGCCTGTCTCATCGCTATTACGCGCTGAAGGCCAAGTGGCTGGGTCTTGATACGCTGGAGGTCTGGGACCGCAACGCGCCCCTGCCGATGGAAGACCACCGGCTGGTCGGCTGGGACGAGGCCCGCAAGACCGTCTCGGACGCCTATGCCGATTTCGACCCGCGCATGGCGGAGCTGGCCGAGCCCTTCTTCACCGATGGCTGGATCGACGCGGGCGTGAAAGAGGGCAAGGCTCCCGGCGCCTTTGCCCATCCTACCGTGGCCGACGCCCACCCCTACGTTATGCTGAACTACCTCGGAAAACCGCGCGATGTGATGACGCTGGCCCATGAGCTTGGCCATGGCGTCCACCAACGGCTGGCGGCCGGTCAGGGCGAACTGCTGTCCTCCACCCCGCTGACGCTGGCAGAAACCGCGTCTGTCTTCGGCGAGATGCTGACCTTCCGCAAGATGCTGGCGCAGGCCAAGTTGGATGCCGAACGCAAGGTCATGCTGGCGGGCAAGGTCGAGGACATGATCAACACCGTCGTGCGCCAGATCGCGTTCTACGACTTCGAATGCAAGCTGCACGCCGCCCGTGCCGAAAGCGAGTTGACCCCCGACGATATCAACGCCCTGTGGATGTCCGTGCAGGCCGAAAGCCTTGGGCCGGTGTTCAACTTCATGGATGGGTATGAAACCTTCTGGGCCTATATCCCGCATTTCGTGCATTCACCGTTCTACGTCTACGCCTATGCCTTCGGCGATGGCCTCGTGAATGCCCTTTACGCGGTCTACGAGGAAAGCGGCGACGACTTTCAGGAAAAGTATTTCGAAATGCTGAAAGCGGGCGGGTCCAAGCACCACAAGGAACTGCTGGCCCCCTTCGGGCTGGATGCCTCTGACCCGGCCTTCTGGGACAAGGGGCTGTCGATGATCGAAGGCTTCATCGACCAGCTTGAAGCGATGGAATGATCCAGATCGACGACCTGCCGCGTGACCGGGTGGACGAGGTGGGACACCTCACCCTCGGTCCCGGTCAGGAGCGGTTCGTGGCTACCATCGGCGAGATGGTGACCGACCCCCTGCCCACCCGCGATTTTCATATCGTGCGGATGCAGGGCGAGGGCGTGGGGTTCTTCAAGATCGACCGGAACTACGCCCCCACCCATGACTTTGCCGAGGCCCAAGGCTGGGGCCTGCGCGGGGTGCTGGTCGGTGCTCAGTATCAGGGTCGGGGCTTGGGCCGCGCCTTGCTGGCGGCGCTTCCGGGCTATCTGGCGGCGCGCTATCCGGGTCAGAGGCTGTATTATCTGACCGTGAACTGCCGCAACACGGTGGCGCGCGACGCCTATGTCAAAGCCGGATGGCACGACATGGGCGGTCTCTACCATGGCGGCCAATCCGGCCCGCAACACATCCTTCGTTTGAGGCTGACATGAGCCAACCGTCCACATGGACCCGCGTTCGCATGAAGGTGAAGCGTATGCTCGTCTGGGTGCGCGCCCACGTTCCGCCCGGCCTGCGGTTACTGCTGGGGTTGGTCCTGATCGCGGGCGGGATACTGGGGTTTCTGCCGGTACTCGGCTTCTGGATGCTGCCCTTGGGGGTCGCGGTGGCGGCGCTCGATATCGCACCGCTCTGGCGTTGGCTGCAATCGCGCAAGTAGGTCGCTTCGCCCCGCTCGGACCGCATCCCCGTTCAGGGTTTCGGCCCTGACGCAACTCGGCATCCCTATTTCAACTGGCTGTCCTTTGACCCCCGGCGGTTTATCCCGCCGCGCATGTCCGGGCGGGTGTCACGATCCGAGGCACAGTCGATGCAAAGCTTCACGCCGGGAATCGCCTTGCGCCGCGCCTCGGGTATTTCTTCCTCGCATTCCGCGCAGTAGATCAGGCTTTCGCCCTGCGGTTGCGCGCGCGCCTGCATGCGTTTCAGCTCATCCTCGATCGAGGCTTCGATCTGTTCCGACACCGCGCCGTCGCGCGCCCATCCTCCGGCCATGATTGCACCATCCGTTGCGTGATCGCACGATGTTATCAGAGCACCCCCCGTCCCGAAAAGGGGTCAGAGCAGGCTGACCCCATCGTCGTCCACAGCCTGCGCGGCGGGTTTCGGCGCAGGGTTCGGATTGGTGATCGGCACCTTGGGCAAGGGTTGGCCCGGCATGGCGACGGTGGGCTGCGCCATGGCGAAATTGGGGGGGGGGTTCGGGACCGGCAATTCGCCCCGCAATTCCAGCAACAAGGTGCGGTGGTCGGCCACGTGGTTCATGGCATTGGCCACGCCACCGCGCATCTTGGTCAGGTATTGTCCCCAGATATCGGAGGGCAAGGTCATGTTTCGCAACAAATGTGGCGAGGCATAGTCGGTGTCATAGACCCGCTTGCCCAGCATCACCGCCTGATAGACGCCATAGTCAAAGAGCGAGTCAAACGCGAGGTCGTAGGGCTGCGGCAGGGTATAGCGCCAGAGGTCGAGGTTCGCAGCAAGACTGTCCGGCACCTCCAGCTCTTCCCGCGCGTCGATCCAGTATTGGCTGTCGGTGCGGTTGTTCAGGGCATAGTGGAGGCAGATGAAATCGCGCACCTCGTCATAAAGATTGCCGGTGATCTTGTTGTAGCGGTCGCGCAATGGCGCAGGAAAATCGCTGTCGGGGAAGTAGGAAATCAGCCATCGGACGCCCATGTCGATCATGTGGATCGCGGTGGATTCGAGCGGTTCGATAAAGCCCCCCGACAGACCGATGGCGACCACGTTCTTGACCCACGCATTGCGGTTGCGGCCCACCCGCATCGGGATCACGCGCGGTTCGACCCCGTTCCAGGTGTCGCCCAGATGCGCCACGAATTCATCCCGCGCCTCTTCATCCGTGCGGTGCGCGGTCGAGTAAACGTAGCCCGTGCCAATCCGGTTAAAGAGCGGCACCCGCCAGACCCAGCCCGCCCCAAGCGCATAGGACCGGGTCAGCGAGGGTATCTTGTCGGGGTCGGGATGGGGGATCTGCACCGCCATGGCGCGATCGTTGGCGAGGTATTTCGAATAAGAGATGAACGGCTCTTTCAACACCTCGTTGATGATGACGCCCTTGAAGCCGGTGCAATCAATCACAAGCTCGGTCTCGTGCCGACCGCCGCGTTTCAATTGCAGCGCGGTGACGTAGCCGTTTTCATCCTGTTCGACATGCACCACGTCGTCGCGCACATGAACCACGCCCTTTTCGGTGCAGAGCCGCTGCATCAGCCCCGAGAATTTTCCAGCGTCCAGGTGATAGGCATGGCCGATCGACATCGAATAGGGCTTTTCGCCCAAGGCACGCGGCCCCTTGCAGGCCCGGCCCAGATCGACGGCAGGCGAGTAGACTTGGGTAAAGTCGAGATTACCGGCCCCGTGCTGAAGAAAATAGTAGCCCAGATCCACACCATGGATCGGGTGGGCCCGCGCAAAGGGGTTTACGAACTCGATCGGATGTCCGGCCTTGTCGACGTTCCAGTTCGAGAACAGAACGCCCAGTTTGAACGAGGCATTGCAGGTCTTGAAGAATTCGGGTTCCGAAACACCCCCCATCCGCAGCGTGCGCGGCATCCCCGGAACGGTGGCCTCGCCGACGCCCACGGTCGGCACATTCGGTGACTCGATCAGGGTAACGGTCTTGCCCTGCCCCTGTGCCGCCCGCGTGCCGAAATAGCTTTGCAGGATCAGCGCGGCCATCCACCCGGCCGTGCCGCCCCCGACAATGGTGATATTCTTGATCGGATCGCCCAACGCCCTTCTCCCCGCTTGACCAAACGTCAAGCAAGTCTAGACGCGAATCGGGCTCGGAGTCGAAAAAATCGGGACGCGGTGCGATTTCGTCAGGTCAGTTCGCCATTAAAGGCTGACTCCAGAGCCACTTGGGTGCCGCGCGAAAATTCCAACGGCACCGGATAATCGGCCCCATCCCGGACCGTTCGACCAAAGGCCTCGACCTGAGCCACATATTGCCGGGCCATGGGATAGCGGGTCAGCCGCTCTTCTCCATCGGCGCGCACCATCCGCACCGAGGCTTCGCGGTGCACACCGGCGTTGAAAGGCGCAACCAGTTCCAGATAACCGTCAGTGCCGTGGAACGTCATCACCTGCCGGTTGGGCGCGGCCATGCTCATGTAAATCGAACAGGTGGCATCGCCGAATTCGGCCCAGATGCGGGCAGAGACGTCGACGCCGTTCTGCCAGCCGAACCGGGACTGCACATTCGTGGGTTCCGCGCCCGTGGCCAGCCGGGCCGAGCCGAGCGTATAGACCCCGATATCGCGGGTGACACCGCCGCCCAGATCGGGGTTGAGCCGGATATTGCCAGTGTCGGTCAGGCGGAAGGTAAAATAGCCGTCGATATGCAGCAGCGTGCCGATATCGCCACCCTGCACCGCCGCACTGACCTGCTGCCATTGCGGGTGATGCGGAATCATATAGGCCTCGGCGATCAACAGGCCGGTGTCATCGCGCAGTGCGATTAGGCGGTCGATCTCTTCCGTTTTCATCGCAATCGGCTTTTCGCACAGCACATGCTTGCCCGCGCGCGCGGCCTTTTCCACCCATTCCACATGCAACGCATTCGGCAGCGGTATGTAGATCGCGTCGATCTCTGGATCGGCCAACAGCGCCTCGTAACTGTCATGCACCCGCAGTCCCGGAGCCAGTGCCCGAAAGCCCGCGGCCTTGGCCGGGCTGGAGGTCGCCAGCGCCGCCAGCACGGCGTTTTCGGAATCGTGAATGGCGGGGGCCATCGTCTTCCGGGCAAAATTCGCGGCACCCAGAACGCCCCATCGGATCGGATCGGTCATTGGAAACTCCCTCGTGTTAGCGCGAACAAAGCACAAAAAAGACCCGCCGGAAAGGCGGGCCTTCCTGGTGGATCGGGCCGAGGTCAGGCGGAGGTCAAAAGCCCCTGTTCCCGAGCCAGCTCTCGCATGCGTTTTTGCAGTTTCTCGAACGCCCGCACTTCGATTTGGCGAATGCGTTCGCGGCTGACATCGTAGACCGCGCTCAGGTCTTCCAGCGTCACCGGACGATCCTTGAGGCGGCGCTGCGTCAGGATATCCCGTTCACGCTCGTTCAGCACGTCCATCGCTTCGTCCATCAAGGCCATGCGATGCTGCATCTCGTCACGCGCTTCGTAATCCTCGGCCTGATTGGCGTCTTCGTCTTCCAGCCAGTCTTGCCATTGGGTGGCGCTTTCGCCTTCGCTGCCCACCATGGCGTTGAGCGAGGCATCCCCACCCGACATGCGCCGGTTCATGGAAATCACTTCGGTTTCGGTCACGCCGAGATCATGGGCGATCTGCGCCACGTTCTCGGGCCGCAGGTCGCCGTCTTCCAGCGCGCCGATCCGGGCCTTGGCCTTGCGCAGGTTGAAAAACAGCTTCTTTTGCGCCGAGGTCGTGCCAAGCTTCACCAGCGACCACGACCGCAGGATATATTCCTGGATCGAAGCGCGGATCCACCACATGGCATAGGTGGCCAGACGAAACCCCTTTTCGGGGTCAAAGCGTTTGACGGCCTGCATCAGGCCAACGTTGGCTTCGGAAATCACCTCGGCCTGCGGCAAACCATAGCCGCGATAGCCCATGGCGATCTTGGCGGCCAGGCGCAAGTGCGAGGTCACCATCTTGTGGGCGGCCTCGGTGTCTTCGTGGTCGACCCAACGCTTGGCCAGCATGTATTCCTCTTCCGGTTCCAGCATCGGAAATTTGCGGATTTCCTGCAGGTATCGGTTCAGGCCCTGTTCCGGCGATGGCGCCGGGAGATTTGCATAGCTGCTCACGGTCTTCTGTTCCCCTGTTCGACAAGCTTCGAATGTAAATTCGATTAACTTAGCCTTGAGATGGGTGCCCCCCGGTCCTGTGTCAAGAGGTCCGGAGACTAAGGACGACATATCCTAGCGAAGGCTGCCCGCGCACGGCAATAGATGTTTCAAATCTCTCACGTGCAATTGCGCACATAAAGTCAGGCCGTTTCACGCAAGCGTTCAAGTATCTCGGCCATGTCGGCGGGCAACGGCGCGGCAAAGCTCAGATGCTCACCGCTGACCGGGTGGTCAAAGCCGAGCGTGGCCGCATGCAACGCCTGCCGGGGAAAGCGGTTCAACCGGTCAGCCAGGGCTTCGCCCATCTCCTTTGCGGATACCTTACGCCGCCCGCCATAGGTCTGATCGCCCACCAGCGCGTGGCCGGCATGGGAAAGATGCACCCGGATCTGGTGGGTGCGCCCGGTTTCCAGCCAGCAATTGATCAGGGCCACCGCGCCGAACCCTTCCTCGACCCGCGCCCGCGTGACCGCGTGGCGCCCGCCCTGAAACAGCACCGCCTGCCGCTGTCGGTCGGTCTTGTGGCGGGCCAGTTGCGTGGTGATCTTCAAGATGCCCCCGGTCTCGAAACTGACGCCGCGCACCCCGCGCAGCCGCGGGTCAGAGGGGTCAGGCTCACCGTGGCAGATCGCCAGATAGTGCCGATCGACCGTGTGTTTTTCAAACTGCGCCGCCAGCCCGTGATGGGCCCGGTCGGATTTCGCCACCACCAGCAGGCCAGAGGTGTCCTTGTCGATGCGATGCACGATGCCGGGCCGCTTTTCGCCACCGACGCCGGACAGGTTGCCGCCGAAATGGTGCAAGAGGGCGTTGACCAAAGTGCCCGCGGGCGAGCCAGGCGCGGGATGCACCACCATGCCGGCGGGCTTGTTGACGACGATCAGATCCTCGTCCTCGAACAGGATGTCGAGCGGGATCGCCTCTGGCCGGGTTTCGACCTCGGCCGCTTCCTCGACCGTGATCTCTACCAGATCGCCCTCGGCCAGCTTGGCCTTGGCATCCGTCACGACCGCACCGTTCACGGCAACGGCCCCATCTGCGATCAATCGAGCCAAACGCGACCGGCTCAGCGCTGCTTCCTCTGGCACATCGCGGGCCACTGCCTTATCAAGGCGACCGGCAGGGTCGGCACCGATGCGGACCGCGACGATCTTGGATGTGAGGCCGGACATGGGGGATGCTCCGTTGACTGAGGACGACCCTGACCCGCTGAACCTGCGGGTACTGCGCCTTTTGGTGACCGCGTTGACCGTGGTGATGATTGTCGGGCTGATAACGGTCGTGATCGTCTTTGTCACCCGGTTCCCGAATGGCGATGGCGGCACGACCCTGTCGTTGCCGTCCCAGATCGAACTGCCGGCAGGTGTGACCGCCGATGCGATCACGATGGGGGCCGACTGGTATGCGGTCGTGACCGATGATCAGATCATCCTGATCTATGACCGCAACACCGGCGCCTTGCGCCAGAGCGTCGAGATCACCGGCAACTGACGGCCCGGTAGGGATTAATCCGACAGGGCCGCCGCCCCCGCACGCGACATCGGGCCGATCACCCCGTCGATGGCACCGGGATACAGCCCACGCTCTTGCAAGATCACTTGAAACGCCATCGCGGTTGCCCGGTCCCAAGGCGGCACGCGGCCACCGACCCGGCCCCGCATCTCGTCCAGATCGACATCCCCGGTTTCCAACGCCTGCACGTAAAGCTCTGCCGCGCGCTGCGGATCCGCCTCGACCCCGCGCCCGCGCTCATACAGGAACCCGAGCGCCGCAACCGCCTCTGGCAGGCCCTCGTCCATCGCCCGTTGCGTCCAGCGAAACTGCAAGTCGGGGTCTCCGGTTCCCGGCCCGTCGAGTTCGGAATAGATCCGCGCCAGGTCCAGCACGGCTTCGATGTTGCCCTGCTCGGCGGCCATAGACAGGTAGCGCGCCGCTTCGTCCCGGTCAGGAATACCGAGGGCCGCATCCGCTCCACCCGGAATGCCATCGCCGGTCAGGTAGGTCTGTCCCAGCCGGAACTGCGCAAAATGATAGCCGCCATCCGCCGCCTGCCGCATCAGCGCGACCATCCGCTCGGTATCGCGCGGCACCCCCGCGCCAAGGCGATAGAGCAACCCAAGGGTCATTTGCCCGGCCGGGTCGCCGGCCTCTGCGGCAGCGCGGTAATAGACGGCTGCCGCGTCGGCATCGCGCCGCAACGGCCCGATCCCGAACAGGTGATAGTCCCCAAGCCGCGTATTGGCCGCCGCCAACCCGCCTTGGGCGGCGGCTTCAAAGGCTGCAACCGCCTCGTCATGATCACCGTCAAGCTGCCGGATCGCCCCGATCGTGTACAGAACCTCGGGCACGTTGCTGCCCCCAGCGACCGCCTGTTCGCAAGACGGCGCAGCCTCTTGCAGGGCCGCGATCTGGGCCTCCTGCGCCTCGGGGCTGATTGGAACGCCCGCGTCGGGGGGGCCGGCCGTTTCAAGGCAAAGCGCCGCCGCAGCCTCGGCTTCGGTCTGGGCGGCAACGGCAAGAGGGGCTGTGGTCAACAAAAGGGCCAGCCCGAAACGGGCCGCTGGAATGGTTTTGGCAGAGAACATATCGAAGACCGCCTTGTGACTGAAATACAACGCAAAGACTAGCCAATCACAGGCCTGCCTGTCGACAGCCGATCCCCTGCCGTTTCGCAATAATACCACATTCGCGGCTGGCGAATGCCGCAAGCCTGTGCAAGCCTCTGCCCGGACAATAAAATCCATATGGACCTGAGGCAGGGCGCCCGGACAGGACCGGGACGGACAAGGTGACCCGAGATATGCGCGATTCTGGTACGACTGACAGCGTCCTCGTCGTTGATCTGGACGGCACCCTCCTGCGGTCGGACATGCTGTTCGAATGCTTCTGGGCGGCCTTGTCCAAGGATTGGCAGGCACCGGTCACTGCCGCGCGCGCCCTTAAAAAGGGCATACCGGCGCTCAAGCGGGCCATGGCCGACAGCGCCTGCCCTGACGTGGCGCACCTTCCTTACAACCCCGATGTCATTGCCCATATCGAAGGCTGGCGCGCCAAGGGCGGGCGGGTCGCGCTGGTGACGGCCAGCGACCAAACCCTCGCCGACCGCATCGCCACACATCTGGGCCTTTTCGACGAGGTCTTCGGCACCACCCCCGAGGTGAACCTCAAGGGCAGCCGCAAAGCCGCTTTCCTTGCCGATCACTATGGAGCGGGCAGCTTTGTCTACATGGGCGACAGCGCCGCCGATCTGGCCGTCTGGCAACGCTCGCGGGCGGCGATCACCGTGGGCGCAAGCGGCGGTTTCCGGGCCAGGGTCGAGGCCGTCAACGGCGAGGTGTCCCATCTCAGCCCGCCCGAGCCGCTGGCATGGCCGATCCTGAAGGCCATGCGCCCACATCAATGGTTGAAGAACATCCTGATCTTCGTTCCGGTGCTGGCCAGCCATTCCGTGACCGGGCTCAGCCTGCTGCAATGTTTGGTGGCCTTTCTGGCCTTCGGTCTGGTCGCTTCGTCCGGCTACGTGCTGAACGACCTGCTCGATCTGGACCCCGACCGCGCTCACGCACGCAAGCGTAACCGCCCGCTGGCATCGGGCCGGTTGCAGGTGCCCGCGGGCACCGCGCTGTTCCCCGCGCTGCTGATGCTTGGTCTGGCAACCGCCGCGGCGTTGGGTCCAAGCTTTCTCGGCGTCATCGCGTTCTACTTCACCATGACCCTCAGCTATTCACTGTGGCTCAAACGCAAGGTGATCGTGGATATCTGCGTGTTGGCCGGGCTCTATACGCTGCGCATCGTGGCGGGCAGCATGGCCACCGCCGTGCCGCTGTCGATCTGGCTGCTGGCGTTTTCGATGTTCTTCTTCTTTGCCCTTGCGGCCGTCAAGCGACAGGCCGAGTTGGTGCATGTGCAGGCCACTGGACAAACCAAGGCCGCCGGGCGCGGTTACGGGCTGGACGACCTGCCCATCGTGACCCAGATCGCCACCAGTTCCGGCCTGACCTCGGTGCTGGTTCTGGCGCTCTATATCAACTCGCCAGAGGTGCTGATGCACTATCGCCAACCTGTGCTGCTGTGGGGGGTTTGCGTGTTGCTTCTGTTCTGGATCACGCGGGTGGTTTTCATCACCCATCAGGGCAAGATGACAGACGACCCGCTGGTCTTTGCAGTGACCGATCGCACCAGCCAGGTATCCTTCGCGGTGATCGCCGCCCTCGGGCTGGGGGCGGCATTCCTATGACGGGCCTATCGCTGGCGCTGCGTTACGCGCTCTTTGCCGGGATCGCGATGATCGCCAATCTCGGCACCCAACGGCTGGTGCTGGCCTTTGGCGAGACGGCCTTTGTCTTTGCCACGGCGGTCGGGGCGGGCACTCTGGTGGGGCTGGTGGTGAAATACCTGCTCGACAAGCGCTGGATTTTCTACGACGCCTCGACAGGGCTCAGGGCGCATGGCCGCAAGTTCGCCCTTTACACAGCCATGGGGCTGGTGACGACCTGCATCTTCTGGGGCAGCGAAACGGCCTTTTGGCTGATCTGGGGCACCGACCCGATGCGAGAGCTTGGGGCCGTTCTGGGCCTGATGGTGGGCTACATGACCAAGTATTTGCTGGATCGCCGTTTCGTCTTCACCGATGGTCGCGGCATCGCGGAGGGGGCACGATGACCGTTTCAGGATGGGGCAATTTCCCGAAACTCGACGCCCGGCTGAGCGCACCGCGCCACGAGGCCGCCCTTGCCGCACTGGTGGCCGAGGGGCGCGCCATCGCGCGTGGAAACGGCCGGTCCTATGGCGACAGCGCGGTAAGCGTGGCCAACACAATCGACATGCGCTGCTTCGACCGGATGCTGGGCTTTGACCCCGCGACCGGGCAGCTGGTGGCCGAGGCCGGGGTGATGCTGGCCGATGTGATCGACAGCTTCCTGCCCCGTGGCTGGTTTCCCATGGTGACGCCCGGCACCAAGCTGATCACGCTTGGCGGCGCCATCGCGGCAGACGTGCACGGCAAGAACCACCATGTCGATGGCAGCTTTCGCGCCTGCGTGGACTGGATCGACGTAATGGGCCCCGACGGCGCCGTCACCCGCTGTTCCCGCGACGAAAACGCCGTGCTCTTTGGCTGGACCTTGGGCGGCATGGGCCTGACCGGCGTGATTCTGCGCTGCGCGATCCGCCTGCGCCCGGTGAAATCCGGCTGGATACGACAACAGATGATCCCGGCCGAAAATCTCGACGCCGTGATCACCGCCTTTGAAGACAACATGGACGCGACCTATTCCGTCGCGTGGATCGACTGCGCCGCCAAGGGGGACAGGCTTGGGCGGTCTCTGGTGATGCTGGGCGAACATGCCGACCCGGGCGAGGTGCCTGCGCGCCACCGGGCAACGCCTTTCCACGCCCCCCGCCACCGTAAGATCACCTTCCCGATGAACGCCCCGTCCTTTGCGCTCAATCCGCTGACGGTGCGGGCCTTCAATGCGCTTTATTACTGGAACGGCGCGCGGCAAAAGGGGCAATCCATCGTCGACTGGGACGGCTATTTCTACCCGCTTGACGCGATCCTGAAATGGAACCGTCTCTATGGACGCAAGGGGTTCATGCAATTCCAATGCGTGCTGCCGCAGGACACGGCGCGCGATGGCCTGAACCGCCTGCTGACCGCCATTTCCGAAAGCGGGCAAGCCTCGTTCCTGTCGGTCCTGAAACGCTTCGGCCCGCAGGACAGCCCCTTTTCCTTCCCGATGGAAGGCTACACGCTGGCCCTCGATTTCCCACGCCATGCCCGCGCCATCGCCCTGATGCCGGACCTGGACGCGATCACGCTCGACCATGGCGGGCGCTACTACCTCGCCAAGGATTCTCGCCTTCCCGCCGATACTTTCACCGCCGCCGACCCCCGCGCAGCCGATTTCGCGGCATGGCGCCGGGACAATGGCCTCGCCGACGCCTTCGCCTCGGCCCAATCCGAAAGGCTCCACCTGTGACGTCCCCCGTTCTGATCCTGGGCGCGCGATCCGACATCGCCCGCGCCACCGCCCGTGCCTTTGCTGCCGAAGGACACCCGATCCAGCTTGCCGCCCGCCATGCCGCGGACTTGCAAAACGACAAGGCCGATCTGGAAACGCGCTACAATGTCGAGGTCACCTTGCATGATTTCGACGTGTTGGAGGTCGACCGCCACGATGCCTTTGTCGATGGCCTGCCCGTTCTGCCCGGCATCGCCGTCTGCGCGGTCGGCAAGATGGGCGAGCAAGCGGACAACGAGACAGACACCGCCGCCGCCGTGGCCGTTCTGCGGTCGAATTTCGAGGGGCCGGCAATCCTGTTTGGGGTGCTGGCCAATCGCTTCGCCGAACGGGGGGCGGGCACGCTGGTGGGAATCAGTTCGGTGGCCGGCGACCGGGGCCGCGCGTCCAATTATGTCTACGGATCGGCCAAGGCTGGCTTCACCGCTTTCCTGTCGGGGCTGCGTAACCGGCTTTGCAAGCGAAATGTGCACGTGGTGACGGTGAAACCGGGCTTCGTGAACACGGCCATGACGGCGCACCTGGACCTGCCCAAAAAGCTGACCGCAGACCCCGCCGAAGTTGCCACCGCAATCGTTGCCGCCGTCAATAAATCTCGCAATATCATTTACGTGCGCCCGATCTGGTGGGCGGTGATGATGGTGATCCGGAACATCCCGGAAGCGATCTTCAAGAAAACAAGCCTCTGACGGGTCCACCTTGCGCGCGCAGAAATCTGCCCGCACTTGCAGAAAAACGGCAGGTTTCCGCCAGTGGCGCAACAGTGGCGCGGAAAACGATTCGGCGTTCTTGTTTCATTAATCCCTCGGGTGTATCCAAATTGCCATGAGGGACAGAAAAATGAACCTGCTTACGCAGCGGGGCGTTGACAATCGGACCGAATTTCTTGAATCGCCTGCAGCCGTCATTGCGACGCTGGCGGTCTCTGCCGTTGTTTGCGCCAGCCTACTGACACTGACCGTGACCCGGGTTATTCCCGCCATCCGCCTCGCCGGGGTGGACCAGGTGGAACCCGCCCGCGTCGACATTCCACAAACCAGCCTTGGTGCCCTTCCGATGACGGAAGCCGAGCCCACCGATTTGGCCGCGACCGACCCGGCACCACGGCGCGCTGCGCCGGCAACGCTGCCGCAGATGCGCCCGGATCGGCAGGTCGCCCTGTCGGACGCCGCCACGCAACCGGCCGCCCCCGCGCCCACCGTGATCGCGGGCCGCCCGCCGGTCGCATCGACCCCGCGCCCCGATCACATCGTGGCCCTTGCCGCAGCGCGGCAAACCCAACCGGACGTCACCGCCATCGCAACGGCGCGCCCGGCACAGCGCCCGGCGACCGCCACCGCGACTGTCGAGGCCCCCACCGAAGCAATCGCAGAGCCGGTGATCGAGGTTGCTGACATCTCGCCGCTCGCCACCGCCGTCAGCCCGCGCCCCGCCGCGCGCCCGGCCGATCTGGACACCACGCCGTCGGCCAGTTTCGTGACTCGCGCGCCGGACGCCACGGAAAATGTCGTGTTGGCTTCGGCCCCCGCAGCGGCCCCGGTGGCACAGCCCCAGACAACGTTTGCACCGAACTTCGATCGCAGCGCGAATGCCTGCTCGCGCCGTCTGGCCCGCGAAATCCCGCGCCGTCCGGGCAATGCGCAGGACGGCTCTGTCTTCGCGGCCTCGCTCCAGAACACCTCGGGCACCACCCGCGACGCTGCGGTCGCGCGAGAGGTGCTTCGCGGCAATGTTCCCGACTTCCTGCGGGACCTTGCCCCTGTGACCTTTACCGGCGTTCTGCCCAACGGCCGCAGCGCCCAGATCACCATCTGTGTCACCCCCGACTACCTTGCCGTCGGCGATGACCGCGACTTCATGCGCGTGCCGCTTGGGTTGGCCGCCGCCGGTCAGATCGCGGAATCGTTCAACATGATGCTGCCGACAACCCGCATGGTGGATGCCATCTATGCGCAGGCCGACCTGCGCCTGTCGCCCTCGCCGATGACGCCGGGCGCGCAAATGTCGAGCACGTCCTATTTCATGCAGCATAACGCCACGGTCGAGCAGCAACGGCACAATGCCGGGGGCCGTCTGGGGATGCTGGTGTCGGGCCACAAGAAGGATCTTGTCCTGACCAACCGGCTCTCCTCGCACCCCGGTCGCGTCGCGATTTACGGATGGCACCGCCCCGGCGGCAACCCGATTCAGCCGCTGTCGACCGTGCACGGTGCCGAATACGCCGATTACAGCCATGGTATCCGGCTGGTCAGCCGCACGGCCTTTGTCAACGGTCAGGCCGTCGATCTGCGCGACCTGCTGATGGATGGCACCTATGCCAGCCTGCTGAACACCGAAGGGCCGATCGGCCGCCCCGCAATCCAGATCGCATCGCGCTGATAGGTCACTCACGGATGCAGAAAACGCCCCGCCATCGCGCGGGGCCTTTTCCTTTTTGGCCTGACAGGGTGCCGTGCCCCTGTTTGTTGGTTCAGTTCACATCGTGAAAGCAACGGAACCCGAGGTGATAGTTGCGATGGCTCGACGGTGACAACACCTGACTGCCATGCCAGAACGGTGCCCGCCACCGGGCCCAATGCTCATGCGCGCGCACCGTGTCCCATATGAACCAACTGCCCTTCATTTCGGTGACCCCAAGTGTGGTCGAGCCACGGCTGGCCATCTGGTCCTCGCTGAGGGGCAGGTTCATATGCTCGGCGGCGTTGCCGTCGATGTCATAGGCGCCAAGTGGGCTGTGACATTGCGGAAACGAGCCCGCCGGATAGGTGTTCGACCCGCAGCCGGTGAAGCTGCCGCCATTGCAGCCTGCCGATTTGTGGCTGCCCGTCGCGCACACGCCCGAGCGCCACTGGCCAATCGAATACAGGTCGCTCTGAAACGCCCAGTGGGCGTTGTGCCACGCCCGCATCGCCTGTTGGCTGCCAAGCTGGAACTGGTAGTCGGGCGGCAACAGCGCCCCGGCCGCCGCCCCTTCCCATTCATGGGCGTCCCCGATCCGGCCCCCTTCGGCCGCACACAGCGCCGCCGCCTCCGAGGCGCGCACCCATGTCACGGGGTAGACCATCGGGATGTTGGGATATTCGAACATGTCGATACACACCTCGGCATCCTCGGGGCTTTCGGTCGCCGGGTCGTAAAGCGGCGCGCGATAGGGGCCGCCGCAAATCCTCTCCCACCGGGAATTGCGATAGCTCTGCTGCACATTGGCCACCGATCCACCGATCCGGGCCGCCGCCTCTTCGGGCGTCATCGGGTGGCGCGTCACCGCAGGGTTGCCTTGCCCGATATAGGATGACCCGGCAAAGATGTCGCGGATGCGGGCAATCTCGGCAGCCGAGACCCCGCGCACCTGCTGCATTTGCCGGAACATCTGTTCATTGAGGTCTTGCAGGCTTTGGGCCGCCCCCGCCCCGGCGCTCATGACGCCGATCAAAAGGGCCACGCACGCTCGGGTGAGATATCTCATCGGGGGTCTCCTCCGGTTGGGTTACTCGCGTCTCAGCAGGTAGAAGAAATCGCGATTGTCGGCGAACCCCACGAAGCGTGGGATCGTGCCGTTTCGGGTGTCCTGATCGACCGCCGCCATGCCGCGCACCAAGTGCTCGGCCTCGATCCAGTCACTGTCTTCGTTCTCGGGATAAAGCGCCATGTAGGTGTGTTCCTGGCTGTTCATGTCCATCAGCATCGCATAATCGCATTGATAGGCTTGGAACGTGCGCGCCATGGCCGAAGGGGTCGCCGTCGAGAAATAAGCATAAAGCAGGAATTGCCGCCCGTTGACTTCCCGCAGGCAAGACCCGGCGCGCAACGTGCGTAGCTGGGCATCCGCCGACCCCGACCAATTGCCGGCGCCCCATTGGGTCACGCGGTCGCCCGGCACGCCCTCGCCGGTTTCCGGGTCGGGGTTGATCAGCGCCACGCCGTTCTGGCGGGCAAAGCGCAGATGTGGCAGCAATTCGTCGTTCAGTTCCTGTGTCCACGTGGTCATGCCGAAGGTGCCATCCTCGGTGACGTAGATGGTCGACAGGCCCGGCCAGAGGCGGCTCAGAACAGTGCCGTTCACCATGAATCCGTAATGGTGGCCGTGATTGAACGTGGCCAGGTCGCCGTAGCGGAATGCGCCGTGGTCCCGCTTGTAGCCGCCGGTAAAGGTGGCCGCGACCCGATCGGTCAGCGATGGGCTGAGCATTCCGACCATCACCAGCGGATCGGGGCGAGAGAACCCGTCCGGGCCCGGAATGTTCCAGTTCCGACCGGCGCCATGCGGGCGCGACGACCATTCGAACGAAGGATGATCGGTTCCCACTTCGTAGCCGATCTCGAAATGACTCATGTCGAAGGCCACCAGGTAGACATCGGCGCGGCTTTCCACCCCGTCCAGCCAGTTGGTCTCACCGCTGCGGCTGAGGATGTCTTCGCTGATCATCCCCGGTTGCATGACGCTGGAATAGATGCCGGGCGCATCCTGCACCGCGTACCATGCGCCCGCTTCCATTCCGCCTTCGGCGCCGATCAGGTCAAAGCCGGGCGAGGCGCGCATCACCGGGAACCGGTCCAGGTCGGCACGGCCGAGCGCTTCGACAACCGCGCCCACATCTTCGGTCTCGACCTCTTCCGAAGTTTCGAGAAAGGCGTCCTGATAGAAGGTGCCCTTGATCAGGTTGACGATGGAATCGCCGAAAATCACGTTTTCGCGCAGGAACTCTGCAATCGCCTCGCGCGTGGTGTAAGACCCGGACACGCGGTTGCGCAGATAGAGCGTGTCATCGCAGATGGGCGCAAAGGGCAGCGGTTCGGCGCGCGCCTCGTCCAGCTCGGAATTGCGCCCCTCCCATGGGGCGCAGCGCACGCGGTCATCCTCGCTTTCGATCACGAGGGTCGGCGCGCCCCGGCGCAGTTCGACAGACAGCTGCCAACGGTCGGGATCGGTGCTTTCCAGATGATAAAAGGCGGCGCGCCCCTCCTCGGGTTGCACCCGTAATACGAACCACGAATTGATATTGGGGTTCATCGAGGTCAGCGTGACATCCAGCCCATCGTCGCCGGTCGCCGACATATCGTTGCGAAACGGCTGCAACGCCATGATCGAGCCGGGATTTTCGCTGTTGTAAACGTCCAGCTGCGCCTGGATCGTGGCGTCGTCGGCGGGTTCTATGCCGGTCGCAAGGGCCGGGGCGGCAAGCATCATCAGCAACAGGGAAATGCCCCCTGCCCGACGCGCGCAATCCTGTGAAAAATTCATATAGGTCAAAATCAGCTCCAAACCTTTCGGTGCAGGCCGGGTCTGGCCCCTTCCCGACCGCCACCGCCCTGATTTTCCGAGTTTCGATGCTGCAACAATTCGGTCAACCGTGCAATGGCAGCATACCTGCCCTCCATATCTCCTTTGCTCACACGTTTGCGTGATCGTCCCACCAGATCGAGGACTATCGCTGCGACGGGATCGCTGCCCCACGACCGGCACGGCTTGACAATCCGGCAGCTTCCGGCAGATTTCCGACAAATCAACGGCGAACATGGCATTTTGTATGCGTGACTCTCTCGACAGACGTATCATCCGCGAGCTTCAGAAGAACGCCCGCGCCTCAACCTCGACCATCGCACAATCCATAGGGGTTGCGCGCTCGACGGTGCATGAACGCATCGCCCGGATGGAGAAAGACGGCACGATCGCTGGATATTCGGTCGTTCTCAGCCGCAACCCCGGCGAAGAGACCGTTCAGATCCTGATGCTGCTGGAGATTCGGCAACAAGACACACGCAAGATCTTGCAGCGTTTGAACGCTTACCCCGAAATACAGGTGTGTTTCTCGATCAATGGCGAGTTCGACCTTTTCGTCACCGCCGAGGCACCGCGCATCGAGGATCTCGACGTGCTGGTCGATGAAATCGGCGAAATTCCGGGCATCGTGCGCACCAACACCTTCGTCGTGTTCGGTCGCAAGATCGACCGCCGATCCGACGAGACCGCAGAACGGATCTTCCGGCAAATGCAGGCCCTGTCGGCAACTGGCGATGCATAATCCGGCAAAATGACGGAAATCACCCCGATTGCGAACAATCGGTAAGCGACGGACGAACCGCAGATCGCTCAGGCTTGGCGAAAGAACACCGAGCAGGAGGCATGGGAAATGCGGAACTGGACTGTATGCATTGTCGGGGCTGGCAAGATCGGCGGCATGATCGCCGAACTGCTCAAACAATCGCCCCACTATTCCGTCACCATCGTCGACAGCGTTTTCGCCAATCTCGCCCCGTTCCAACAGGCCGGGTTCCGGGTGGCGCAGGCCGACGCAAGCGACCCCAGGGCACTGGCGGAAACGCTCACCGGTGCCGATGCCGTGATCAGCGCCGCGCCCTATTTCCTGACCCCCACGATCGCCGAGGCCGCCAAGCTGGCCGGCGCGCATTACTTCGACCTGACCGAAGACGTCGCCGCGACCGAGGCCGTGCGCAAACTGGCCGAGGGGGCCGGGACCGCCTTCATGCCGCAATGCGGGCTGGCACCGGGCTTCGTCGGTATCTCGGGCGCGCATTTGGCCAAGCAGTTCGATCAGCTCGACACGCTGTCGCTGCGGGTGGGTGCGCTGCCGCTGTACCCCACCAACGCGCTGAAATATAACCTGACGTGGTCCACCGACGGGCTGATCAACGAATACTGCAACCCCTGCGACGTGATCGACGGCGGCGAGCGGCTCAAGGCCGCGCCGCTGGAAGCGCTGGAAGAATTTGGCCTCGATGGCGTGGAGTATGAGTGCTTCAACACCTCGGGCGGGCTTGGCACGCTGACCGAAACCCTGTCGGGCAAGGCGCGGAAAGTGTCCTATCGGACGATCCGCTACCCCGGCCACCGCGCCATCGTGAAGATGCTGTTGCAGGATCTGCGGCTGGAGTCCCGCCGCGACCTGATGCGCGAGATTTTCGAGACAGCCCTGCCCCGCACCGATCAGGACGTGGTGCTGATCTATTCCACCGCGACCGGCTGGATCGACGGCGAATACCGCGAAAAGAGCTTCATCAATAAATCCCTCGCCGGGCAGGTCAACGGCAGGACATGGGGCGCGATCCAGTTGACGACGGCCTCGGGCGTGACCGGCGTAATGGACCTGATGCGCACAGGCAAGCTGCCCGCCAAGGGTTTTGTCCGGCAAGAGGACGTGCACCTCGACGATTTCATGACCACCGAGTTTGGCCGATACTTCGGCAAGGGTGCGCTGACCCACCTCGACAGCGCCGCCTGATCCCCTCCCAGAAAGGACACGAACACATGACCGCACGCGAAACGCTTTCCGCCCTTGGCCTGTCCGAGGACATGCTGTCCGGCGGCAGCCTGAAAGTGACCTCGCCCATCGACGGCAGCACGCTCGCTGACCTGACCGAGACCAAGGCTGCCGACATGCCCGCCGTAATCGCCAGGGCCCAGACAGCCTTCGCCGCATGGCGCACTGTGCCCGCCCCCCGCCGGGGCGAATTGGTGCGCCTGTTGGGCGAAGAACTGCGCGCCGCCAAGGACGATCTGGGCCGCCTTGTCAGCTACGAAGCCGGCAAGATCACGTCAGAGGGTCTGGGGGAAGTGCAAGAGATGATCGACATCTGCGACTTCGCCGTTGGCCTGTCACGGCAACTCTACGGCCTGACCATCGCCTCGGAACGGCCCGGCCACCGGATGATGGAAACATGGCACCCGGTGGGCCCCGTCGGCGTCATTACCGCCTTCAACTTCCCCGTCGCGGTGTGGTCGTGGAACACGGCCCTTGCGCTGGTCTGCGGCGATCCGGTGATCTGGAAACCGTCGGAAAAATCGCCCCTGACCGCGCTGGCCTGCGCCAACATCTTCGCCCGCGCCGTCGCCCGCTTCGGCGAGGACGCGCCCGAGGGCCTGTTGCAGGTCATCATTGGCCGCGCCGATCTGGGCGAGGCTCTGGTCGACAGCCCCGACGTGCCGGTCATCTCGGCCACCGGATCGACCCGCATGGGCCGCGCCGTCGGTCCGCGCGTGGCGGCCCGGTTCGGGCGGTCGATCCTTGAGCTTGGCGGCAACAACGCGATGATCGTCGCCCCCTCGGCCGATCTGGAAATGGCCGTGCGCGCCATCGTCTTTTCCGCCGTCGGCACCGCCGGGCAACGCTGCACCTCGCTGCGCCGCCTGATCGTGCACCGCTCGATCCGCGACGACTTGGTGGACAGCCTCGCCAAGGCCTATGCCGGCTTGCCGGTGGGTCATCCGTTGGCGGACGGCACCCTTGTCGGCCCGCTGGTGGACGAGGCCGCAGGCCAAGCCATGGCCGACGCGCTGGACAAGGCACGCGCCGAAGGCGGCACCGTCCACGGCGGAGCCCGCGTCACCGAAGGCGTGCCCGATGGCGGCGTCTACATGGCCCCCGCCATCGCCGTGATGCCGGACCAGTCCGAGGTGGTGAAGACCGAAACCTTTGCCCCGATCCTCTACGTCATGGCCTATGACGCGCTGGACGAGGCTCTGGATATGCAAAACGCCGTGCCGCAGGGCCTGTCGTCCTGCATCTTCACCATGAACATGCGCGAGGCGGAACGCTTCGTGTCTGACGAAGGCTCGGATTGTGGCATCGCCAACGTCAATATCGGCCCCTCTGGCGCCGAAATCGGTGGCGCGTTCGGCGGGGAAAAGGAAACCGGCGGCGGGCGCGAAAGCGGCTCGGACGCGTGGAAGGCCTACATGCGCCGCCAGACCAACACCATCAACTACTCGGCCGAGCTGCCGCTGGCGCAAGGCGTGTCCTTCGACATCTGACCAATTGGTCCCGGCCCCGGCTTGATGCAGATCATGCCGCGGGTCGGACCGGTTTGCGATGCTTTTCCCATCAAGCCCACGAGGGGAGGAGCTTATGAAACCGGTATCTCTGGCTTTTGCAACGATTGTCAGCCTTGGCGCAAGCAGCGGCTTGGCAGACCAGATTGTGACGTTGCCCGACGGTGCACAAGTTATCTTGCGCGATAATCACACCTGGGAGTTTGCGGTCAGAACCCCTCCTCCGAATACCCAAGCCCTGGAGCAATATTGCTACCGATATGCGGGGCGTGCATCCGAGCAGGCAGAGGTCAATCTGCAAGCCCAGTGCGGCAACGCAGGTGAAGCATGGCATCAGGACTGGAACGCACATCGGGCCTGGTGCCTGTCCCAGCCGCCTGATCTACCGTCACAAGAGATTTTGACCCGCGAAGCGGCGCTTTTGTCCTGTACGGATCAGCGCCTCGATTGCAGACGCTACGCGAGCATGGCGCGTGAACATGAGCAGCAGAATCAGATAAATGGATGCGGGTTTGTCGGCGAAGCATGGCATGTTGACCTGAATGGTCACTATGCTTGGTGTTTGCAGCAGACCGAAACACGCCTTCTGGAAGAAACCGCCGAGCGTGAACGCGCCTTGGCGCGCTGCGTCGCAGACCGCACGACACAATAGCGTGTCTAAGGGTGTATGAACGGGGAAATGGTACCGCCTCCCCGGCTTGAACGGGGGACCTCTGGATCCACAATCCAGCGCTCTAACCAACTGAGCTAAGGCGGCACTGGCGGGGTGGATAGCCCCCCGTGACGGGGAATGCAAGCCTCTCTGTCACCTCAATTTCAGCTTCCATGTCTGTTCGATCAGCGGCTGGCCGAACGAGGTCACGGGCCGACTGTCGATGCAGTCGAACCCGGCTTTTTCATAAAGCGCGCAGGCCGCTTGGTGGCTGGCATGGGTCCAGAGCACCAACTCGCGATAGCCCCTGTCCCGCGCATGGGCGATGCAGGTGGCCAGCATCCGCTTGCCCAGACCCACCCCCCGCGATTCGGGGGTCAGCAGGAAAAGCCGCAGCTTGGCCTGCCCCGGTTTGGGGCCGTTCACACAGAATATCGACCCCAGCCGGTGACCGCCGCGCCATGCGATCCAGGCCCGTTCGCAGGACGGATCACGGTGGCGCAGGAACGTCACAAGGATCTCGGCCACCAACGGCTCGAACGTCCAGTCGAACCCTTCCTCGGTGGCATAGTGCTCGGCATGGGCCTGGATCAGCCAGCCGGCATCGCCGATTCCGATATCACGCAACTCGATCTCGTCCATTCCGCGCGCCCACGCTCCGCTTGCCTTCTGCCGATCCCCGCGCGAGTATTTGGCCTTGTCAGCCGTCAGGCAAGCCGCTACCTCACGGGCTTTCCGAAATCTGACGCGAAACGGGCGGTTTGCGCCCCGGAGGACAGCATGGGCATCAACAAGGAAAGCGATATCTCGGCAGGTCTGCAAATCGGCCCCACCAACATGGGGATGGTCCGGATCTTCGTCGAGGGCGACGGGATCGACCTGCCGCTGGATTTCGACCCCGACGAGGCGCTTGAAATCGCGGAAGAACTGCGCGCGGCGGCAGAAGCGGCGCAGGCCATGGGCAAGGGCAAACCGTGATCCCCTGCCATGCGTCCCGGCACCGGTAATACCCTGCACCGGCGAGGGGCGCTGCCCCTCGCGCTCCCCGGAGTATTTTCACAAAGAAGAAGGCGCGGAAAATTTTAGTCAAATGCTTCCGGGCTTGGGGTCGCGATAGGCGTGCAAACGCTGCGCCGCCGTGCGGGCGAAGCTGCGCGTCAGCACCTTGCGCCGTGCCGCCGCCAATTTGCTTTCCGGCCCCATCCGCAGAATCTCGGCATCATAGGCATCGGCGATGATCAGCCCGGTGCCCTCGGGCAACAGGTCGATTGGGAAGGCCTGATCGACGGCCCAGAAATAGCGGTCGCACCAGTCGAGATAGCCGTCCCATTTCGAGTCGGAGGTAAAATCGGCCCGGCTGGATTTGCACTCGACCACCCAGATTTCCCCTTTCGGGCCAAGGGCCATGACATCCACCCGCTTGCCACGTTCCGGCACGAATTCCTCCAGCGTGGCGAAGTCGTGCTGGCGCAGGTGGCGGCACACGCCGCGCGCCAGCAATTGGCCGGGCATCAGGTCGGTCGGGGCAGAGTCGCGCATCATCCGGGCAGAATGGAACATTGCGCGAACAAATGCAATTGAAACGCGCCCCTTGCCGGAACGCCCCCGAAGCCCTATGTCCGATTGCAGGCGGGGTCTGCCCTTCCCGTGACGGGCGATATTCCAGTGGCCTTAAGCAATTCCGAGGGAGCTGGCTCTGTCCGGGCCGTGGTCCGTTTACCTGGCGCCCACCTGTATATACAGGTCCTCGGGAATTGAGATCCCTACGGTTGTGGTGGTCCCGCCTACCAAGGAAAACGCCCGGTCGCCGCATGGCGCACCGGGCGTTTTCATGATGTGGCAAGGGCCAAGACCGGCCCCGACCGCCGCGCGACCCGCGTCAGGTGCGGCGCTGCTCGGCCCGCACCGGGATGGCAACGGCGTCGAGCACCGGCAGCGCGTCGCGCTTGCCGCCCTGACCATCATCTTCGTCGGTCTCTTCGCCCATCGACATGATCTTGTAGCCGATCTGTGCCGAGCCGAAAGTGATGGTGCCAAAGACGATCAGCATGACAACGGCAATTGGCCCCTCGGCGGTATGGGTGACCAGATGCCAGAGATTGCCGACGTTGAAATAGAGGATCATCGCCGTGAAGGCGACCGAGATCCCCAAGCCGATGAAGGCGTGTTTTATGATGAGTCGGATGTGATCGGGCATGGCAACCTCCTTGACGTTGTCAAACAAGGTAACATGCACGCGCAACACTTCAAGCATCGGTCCTGCGGCATCAGCGCCCATCGGCCAAGGCCCGCCAGCGCAGGCCGGTTCTTGCCCCGCCGGATCAGAACGCTTCGGGCTTGGCCTCGCGCGCCATGTGATCCAGCACGGCGTTCACGAACTTGGGCTCGCGCCCCTCGGGGAAGAACGCCCGCGCGACATCGACGAACTCGGTGATCACCACCTTGGGCGGCGTGTCGGTCGCAAGAATTTCCGCAGCGGCCGCCCGAAACAGCGCCCGGATCGTCGGGTCGATCCGGTCGATGGGCCATGTCGCCACCAGCGCCCGGTCGGTCATCTGGTCGATCTTGGCCTGCCAGTTCACCGCCTCGTCCAGAAGTCTTGAAAACAGCTCGGGGTCGCCCTCGGCCAAGGCTTCGCCCGCCACCTCTTCGCCAAAGCGATGGTCGAGGAACTCGCGGCGCACTTTTTCAACCGTCTGGCCCGCCGCCTCCATCTGAAACAGTGCCTGCACGGCATAAAGCCGCGCCGCCGATTTCATCTGGCGTTTTTCCTCGCGGCTGGGGCCTTTCGGTTGATCGCTGCTCATGCGCTGGCTGGTCCTTTTGCGTCGCCGGCGATCAGCATCTCCTGACCGGCTGGCTTGAATCCGACGCCGCCTTTAGGCCCTGCGAACCGGCGCGTCAACGCGATAAGGTGCAAGGCCGCCGCCGCCGCGCCGCCGCCCTTGTTCTGGTCGGCGGGATCGGCGCGGACGTCCGCCTGCGGGCGGTTTTCCACGGTCAGGATGCCGTTGCCGATGCAGGCCCCTTCCAGCCCCAGCAACTGAAGCGCGCGGGACGAGTCGTTGCACACGGTCTCGTAATGGGTGGTCTCGCCCCGGATCACGCAGCCAAGCGCAACGAAACCGTCGAAATTCGATTGGCGAAAGGCGATGCGGATGGCCGTGGGCACTTCCAGCGCGCCGGGCACTTCGATAATCTCGTGGCCTGCGCCCGCCGCGTCCAGCGTGGCCACCGCGCCCGCGATCATGTTGTCGGCGATGTCCTTGTAATACGGCGCAACGACGATCAGCACCTTGACGGGTTTGTCAAAGGACGGCAGCGGCAGGGTGTAGTGGGTTTCCGATCCGGCCATTATCCAAGCTCCGAGATTTTTCGGGTGCCGACGATTTCCAGCCCGTAGGCATCCAGCCCCACCACCTTGGGCGTGGGCGAGTTGGTCAGCAGCACCAGTTGCGACAGGCCGAGCGAGGACAGGATCTGCGCCCCCAGCCCGTATTGCCGCAGCGTCTGCGGCGACGCCTCTTCCGAGGCCTGAACCTTCATCGAGGTATCGCGCAAGAGCACCACGACACCACGCCCCTCGCGGGCCACCTCCTCCATCGCGTGGCCGAACTCGGCCGCCCGGCCCGTGGGGCCGGTGCCGACGATATCCAGCAGCGGGTCCAGCGAATGCATCCGCACCAGAACCGGCTCATCTCGGGTCAGGTCGCCCTTGCTCAGCACGATATGCTCATCGCCATGGGCGGTGTCGGTATAGACGCGCATCGCCCATTCGCCGCCGAATTCCGAGGTGATCGTGTCCTCGCGGACCACCTTGACGAGGTTGTCGTAGCGACGGCGATAGGCGATCAGGTCGCTGATCGTGCCGATCTTGAGGCCATGCAGTTGCGCAAAGCCCACCAGATCGGGCAGCCGCGCCATCGACCCGTCTTCCTTCATGATCTCGCAGATCACCCCCGCCGGGTTCAGGCCGGCCAGTCGGCTTACATCCACCGCCGCCTCGGTATGCCCCGCACGCACCAACACGCCGCCATCGCGCGCCCGCAAAGGGAACACATGGCCCGGCGTCGCAATGTCCTGCGCGGTCTTGCCCGCGTCGATGGCCACCGCGACCGTGCGGGCGCGGTCATGGGCCGAAATGCCGGTCGAAACACCCTCGCGCGCCTCGATCGACACCGTAAAGGCCGTCTCGTGGCGCGAGGAATTATACGACGCCATCAAAGGCAGTCCGAGCGCGTCGATCCGCTCGCCGGGCAGCGACAGGCAGATCAGCCCCCGCCCGTGGGTCGCCATGAAGTTGATCGCATCCGGCGTCGCCATCTGCGCCGGGATCACCAGATCGCCCTCGTTCTCGCGGTCCTCGTGGTCGACGAGGATGAACATCCGCCCGTTGCGCGCGTCCTCGATGATTTCCTCGATGGGCGAAATGGCGTCCTTGTAGTCGGTCTCGACCGAGCCGGGGGTCTCGTAGGTCATGGGTCGTCCCTTCACGATAGCTTGGTCGAGGGGATAGCGCAGCCAACAGGCCCTGACCAGAGGCCACTCCGCCGAAACAGGCGCTGGACACGACGTCGGGCCGCAGCCTAGCATCGGCAAAACCGCACAGAGCAGGGGCACGCGATGCGCAGCAGCCGGATGATCACCGCCGTCGAGGCCCATGCCGAGGGCGAACCGGGCCGGGTCATCACCGGCGGGCTGCCGCCGATTCCCGGAAGGTCTGTCTTCGAGAAGATGCAGTGGATGCAGGCCAACGCCGATCATATCCGCCTGCTGATGCTGCGCGAACCGCGCGGCAACCCGGCGCTGTGCTGCAATGCGCTGGTCGCCCCCTGCCACCCCGAGGCGGAGGCGGGCGTGATCATCATGGAACAAACGGAATACCCGCCCATGTCCGGCTCGAACGTGATCTGCACGGTCACGGTCCTGCTGGAAACGGGCATCCTGCCGATGGTCGAGCCGGTGACGGACTTCACCCTCGAAACACCCGCCGGGCTGGTGCGCGTGCGGGCCGACTGCGCCGAGGGCAAGGTTACGCGGGTGGGGTTTCGCAACGTGCCATCCTTTGCCGTCCATCTCGATGTCACGATCGACGTGCCGGGGTTTGGCCCCGCCATTGTCGACGTGGCGTGGGGCGGGATGTTCTATGTCATCGCAGAGGCCGCACAGTTCGGGCTGGAAATCGCGCCCGATTCAGGGGCCGACATGGTGCGCCTGTCCGAGGCGCTGCGCCGCGCGGCAGTCGCGCAACTGCCGGTGACCCACCCCGAAAACCCGGCGCTCACCGGGCCGACCATCTCGCAACTGACCGGCCCCGCGACCCGCACCGGCACCCATGGCCGCAGCGCGGTAACCGTGTCCAACAGCCTCGCCCCGCCGCCCAGTGTCGCCTCGCTGCCCGGCGCGCTCGACCGGTCGCCCTGCGGCACCGGCACAGCGGCGAAAATGGCCTGCCGATATGCGCGCGGGCTGCTTGACGTTGGCGAAGACTACGTGAACGAAGGGCCGCTCGGCACCACCTTCACCGGGCGCATCGAAGACCTGACACAGGTCGGTCCCTACAAGGCCATCGTGCCCTCGATCTCGGGACAGGGCTGGATTTACGGAATCAGCCAGTACACGCTCGACCCGACCGATCCGTTTCAGCAAGGGTTTCGGGTCGGTGACATCTGGGGCTGAGGGGCACGGCGCGTCGATGCGGACCGCCTAAGCCGGAGCGAAGAACCGGTCCGCCGGAATCACCCCGGCCAGCTTGCCCGCCGCGCACCATTCCCGTTCCACCGCCGTGGCCGAGACCAGCACCACCCCATCCGCAGGCACCCCCTGCGCCCGCACCATCGCGCGGATACGGTCGCGCGTGGCCGACCAGCTTTCGGTGAACCGGGGCGCGGCGTCGGCGTGGTCCAGCAGCCCGGCATTGGCCGCCAGCACCGCCTTGGGATGGACCGGGGCATAGATCGCCGCCACCCGCTCTGCCGCGCCATCCAGGGCCCCCAGCCGATCCGCCGCCACCATCGGCAGTGCCGTGCGCGTCGGGGTCAGGTCCAGCGCGTTGCCGGATAACAGGAACGCCACCACGTCATGGCCCGAGGCCGCGCGGATCGAAGCATATGTGGTATAGTCGATCCCCAATCGCTTGGCACGCGCCACGCGCACCCGCAGAATTTCGATCGGCAGTGTCTTCAACAGTGATTTCCGGGCCTTGCCCCATGCATGTTTGCGAAAGCCATAGCCCGGCTCCAGCGACGGCCCTCCGTTATGCCCGATGCTGCTCATCATCCGTCTCCTGTGCCAACCACGCCACCGCGTTCCGGCCAGCCTGCCATGCCGCCGCCGCGCTGTCGAACCCTCCCGCGCCGGTCACCACGCGCCAGCCATGGGTATCTTCCGGGTCACGACGGCATTCCTGCCATTCGAACAGACCGTTGCCCATGTCCAGCAGATCGACACAACGTTGCTCGGTTGCATCGTTGACCGACCTGAGGACGCGCGGCCTTACTGGTCCCATTCCTGCAACCGCGCCACGTAGCGGGCCAGCGTGTCGATCTCAAGGTTTACGAGGTCGCCCACCTTGGCCGCGCCCCAGGTTGTCACCTCTTGGGTGTGGGGAATGATGTTGACGCCAAAACGCGCGCCCTCGACCTCGTTCACCGTCAGCGAGGTGCCGTTCAGTGCGACCGAGCCCTTGGGAGCGATATACTTGGCCAGCGCGTCGGGGGCCTTGAAGGAAAACCGTGTGCTGTCGCCCTCGGGCGTCATCGCCACGATCTCGGCCACGCCATCGACATGACCAGACACGATATGCCCGCCCAACTCGTCCCCCACCTTCAGCGCGCGCTCAAGGTTCACCCGCGTGCCGACGGTCCAGCCGCCGATCGTGGTCTTCGACACGGTCTCTTCCGAGATATCCACGTCATACCAACCGGGGCCGAGATCGACGACCGTCAGGCACACGCCGTCGCTGGCGATCGACGCGCCCAGTTCGATGGTGGCGGTGTCGTAGGCGGTCTTGATCCGCGCCCGCAGGTCGCCGCGCTTGTCCAGCGTGTCGATGGTTCCGACATTGGTGATGATGCCTGTGAACATGGCACTTTTGCCTCTCTCAATACGTCCTGTCCGAGGTAGCCCGCCACGCGGCCTGGAACAAGCCCCGCGCGAGAGTCACATTGCTGGCACAAACCGGCCCTCATGCCGCCCATTGCAGGTGCAAAGCTCTGGCCCTGACGCTAAGCCCATATCATGCGCAAGAGGTTCCCCGTGCCGGTTCCGGCCCACCAATCCAGATCCTTCCTGTTCTTGCAGGGGCCACACGGCCCCTTCTTTCATCGTTTGGGCAAGATGCTGCGCGCGGCGGGGGCCGAGGTCTGGCGTGTCGGCTTCAATCAGGGCGACAGCGCCTTCTGGCACCACCGGCCCAGCTATATCGCCTATCGCGGCAGCCCGGATGGCTGGCCTGCCCGGTTGGAGCAAATCCTCGAAGAAAAGAAGACCACCGACATCGTGCTTTATGGCGACACCCGCCCCATCCACGCGGCGGCAGTCGCGGCGGCACGGGCCCGCGGGATCACCGTGCATGTCTTCGAAGAGGGCTATCTGCGCCCCTACTGGGTGACCTACGAACGCGGCGGGGCAAACGGCCATTCGCGGTTGATGAAGACCACTGTCGCCATCATGCAGACCGCGCTCAAGGGCCTTGATCTCGACCTGCCCGACGCCCCGGCCCGCTGGGGGGACATGCGCCAGCACATCTTCTACGGCGCGCTCTACCATTGGTTCGTGATGTTCCTGAACATCCGCTACCGCAATTTCCGCCCGCACCGCGACATCACCGTGGCCCGCGAATTGCGCCTTTACCTGCGCCGCATTGCGCTGATGCCCGCCATCGCCGCCAGCCGCATCATCGCCACCTACCGAATCAAGACCGGCGGCTTCCCGTATCACATCGCCCTGTTGCAACTGGAACACGACGCGTCGTTCCGGGCGCATGGCCCTTTCGCCAGCATGACCGAGTTTCTCGAGATGCTGATCGAGGGCTTTGCCGCCGGTGCGCCGCAGCACCATCACCTTGTCCTCAAGGCCCACCCGCTGGAAGACGGGCGCGCGCCCATCCGGCGCACCATCCGGCGACTCGCGCGCCAGCACGGGCTGGACGGCCGAGTTCATTACGTGCGCGGCGGCAAGTTGGCCCGGCTGTTGGATGACGCCCGCAGCGCGGTCACGGTGAACTCGACCGCCGCGCAACAGGCCCTGTGGCGCGGCCTGCCCCTCAAGGCGTTTGGAACGGCGGTCTACCTCAAGCCGGAATTCGTCTCGACCCAATCGCTGGAAGACTTCTTCCAGATCCCGACCCGCCCGGACAGCAAGGCCTATCGCGATTATCGGCACTACCTGCTGGAGACCTCGCAGATCACCGGCAGCTTCTATTCCGCCCGCGGACGGCGGCAACTTTTGCGGCAAGTGGTCGACATGATGCTTGCCCCCGAAGACCCCTATGACGCATTGGAAGCAGGCCGACCGGCACCAAGGCAACACCTGCGGGTCGTCAAGTAAGGAAAATCTGGCCTTGGCGCACGAAATTCGCTAGGTTGGGAAAAAAGATAATCGAGGCAGTACAGGCAATAAGGAGCCAAATCCGTGAAATCGATGGCTTCCCGAGGGGCGCGATTCGTCGCCCTCGTGGTCATTGTGTCGCTGGTGGCCACATGTGGTCTGCCGCGCACTGGCCCCAATCGTCGTGAACTATTCGCTGGATCCGTGCAACGAGAGGGCGACGCCTTCGTCGTTTCCGTCAACGACCGCGTGCTGCGGGCCACCTCGGTGGTCGAGGCGCTCGGCTTCTCCAGCGACTTCACCAATGCCGGCCTGATCGGGGCCGACACCATCAGTCCGGGCGACACCCTGTCGCTTTCGATCTGGGAAAACGTGACCGACCCGCTTCTCGGCGCCCAAGGTGCCCCCAGCACCGTTCTGGACGAGGTGCAGGTCGACAGCGCCGGGTTCATCTTCATCCCCTACGCAGGCCGCGTCCGCGCGGCGGGCAGCACCCCCGACCAGTTGCGCCAGACGCTCAGCCGCAATCTCGACGCGCAAACGCCTGATCCGCAGATCATCGTGCGCCGGGTGGCAGGCGATGGCGCGACCGTCTCGGTGGCCGGGGCTGTCGGGTCTCAGGGGGTTTACGCGATCCAGCGGCCCACCCGCACCCTGTCGGCGATGCTGTCGCGCGCCGGCGGCATCGCGGTCGAGGCGGAAACCGCCCGTGTGACCGTGGTTCGGGGCGACCGCACCGGCACGATCTGGTTCAACGATCTCTACGCTCACCCGGAACTGGACATAGCCCTGCGCTCGGGTGACCGCATTCTGGTCGAGGCCGATACCCGGTCGTTCACCGCGCTCGGCGCAACCAACAGCCAAACGCGGGTGCCGTTCAACACGCAGACGATCTCGGCGATCGAGGCCATCGCCACCGTGGGCGGCCTCAACCCCAACCTTGCCGATCCCACCGGCGTTTTCGTGCTGCGCAACGAGCCCGAGGAAATCGCCCGGGGCGTTCTGGGACGCACCGACATCGTCGGCACGCAGCGCTTGATCTACGTGCTGGACCTGACCGAACCGAATGGCATGTTCCAGGCGCGCGATTTCGTGATCCGCGACCAGGACACGCTCTATGTCACCGTGGCCCCCTTCGCCCAGTGGAACCAGGTCATCAGCGCGCTCACCGGCACGCTCAGCACCGCAGGCTCCATCAGCAGCCTGGCCGCTAACACCGGCGGCTGATCCGATGCCGGGCCATGACCCGACCCCGCCCGCCGGAGCCACCGCGCCCCGGCGGGCGTTCTATTTCACCGGCGGGTTCCTGACCAATCGCCGGGTGCGCCGTATCCTTGCCTTGGCAGGCCACGACCTGCGCCTCGGCAAGCCGGGGCCACAGGATGACGTGCTGGTCTGGGGCCACAGCCCCTATGCGGCGCGCGGCGAAAAGGCTGCCAGGGCAACCGGCGCCCATCTGGTCCGGGTCGAGGATGCCTTCCTGCGCTCGCTCCATCCCGGCCGCGACGGCGAACCGCCGCTTGGCCTGACCATCGACCGGCGCGGCGCTTGGTTCGACAGCCGCCAGCCCTCGGACCTCGAACATCTGCTCGCCACCCACCCGCTGGACGACACCGCCCTGCTCGACCGGGCGCGTGACGTGATCGCCCGGCTGCGCGAAGGCCACCTGACGAAATACGCCGCCGTCGATCCCGCCCTGCCCGCGCCGCGCCCCGGCTATGTGCTGGTGATCGACCAGACCCGCGGCGATGCCTCGATCCGTCTCGGCGGCGCAACCGACGCGACCTTCCGCGAAATGCTGGTGCTGGCGCAGGAGGAAAACCCAGGCGCGCGCATCGTCGTCAAGACCCACCCCGAAACGGCGGGGGGCCACCGCGCAGGCCATTTCGGGCCCGAGCATGGGAGCGACCGGATAACCCTTTGCACCGAGCCGCTGTCCCCCTGGACCCTCATGGAGGGCGCGGTCGGCGTCTACACCGTCTCATCACAACTGGGATTCGAGGCGATCCTTGCGGGCCACAAGCCCAAGGTCTTCGGCCAGCCCTTCTATGCCGGCTGGTCCCTGACCGACGACCGCAACCCTGTTGCCCGCCGCACCCGGCGGCTGACGCGCGCGCAACTGGTGGCCGCCGCGCTGATCCTCTACCCCCGCTGGTATGACTCGTACCGCGACCGGCTCTGCGGGGTCGAGGACGTGCTGGCCTCGCTGGAGGCCCGCGCCCGAACGTGGCGCGAGGACCGCCACGGTTACAGCGCCCTTGGAATGCGCGCATGGAAAAAGGCCCCGCTGCAAAAGGTCTTCGGGCAGGCGGGCCAACCCCTGCGCTTTGCCAGAACAACAGCGGCGGCGCTGGCCCATGACCGCCCGGTGATGGTCTGGGCGGGCAAGGAAACCAGCGAGTTGCGCGAGACCTGCGACCGGGCGGGCCGCGCGCTGATCCGGGTCGAGGATGGGTTCCTGCGCTCGCGCGGGCTGGGGGCCAACCTGATCCCGCCGCTCAGCCTCGTGCTGGACGATCTGGGCATTTATTACGACCCGACCCGCCCAAGCCGGTTGGAGCATCTGATTGCGCAGGCCGCCGCCCTGCCCCCCGAACGGTTGTCGCGGGCGGACCGGCTGATCGCGGCGCTACGCGACACCCGCGTCGGAAAATACAATCTCGGCGGGGCGACCGACCTGCCCGACCCGGGTGGGCGCCCGGTGGTGCTGGTGCCGGGACAGGTGGAAGACGACGCCTCGATCCGGCTTGGCGCGGGGGCGATCCGCACCAATCTCGACCTTTTGCGACAGGCGCGGGTGCTGACCCCGGACGCGTTCCTCGTCTACAAGCCCCACCCGGATGTAGAGGTCGGCCTGCGCCCCGGCGCCATCGAAGCAGAGGATCTGGCGGGGCTGGCCAATCACGTGGCGGATCATGCAGACCCGATGGCGCTGCTCGACCGCGCCGACCGGGTGGTGACCATGACGTCGCTTCTGGGGTTCGAGGCGCTGCTGCGCGGGGTGCCCGTGACGGTGACCGGCGCACCCTTCTACGCGGGCTGGGGCCTGACCGACGACATCGGCCAGACCCCGGCCCGCCGCCATGCAAGGCCCAGCTTGCCCGCCCTCGTCCATGCCACCCTGATCCGCTACCCGCGTTACCACGATCCCGTCACCGGCCAGGCCTGCCCGGTGGAAGTGGCGGTCGAGCGGCTGGCGTCGGGCCAGATCCCTGCCCCGGCGGTGCGCCTGCGGGCGCTGGCCAAGCTGCAAGGCTGGTTCGCAGGGCACGCGTGGCTCTGGCGGTGACAGGGTGTCGCCGCGCGGTCGCGCGGCGACACGCGGGGGGCGCTGCCCCCCGCCCCCCCCCCGGAGTATTTTCACCAAGAAGAAGGGATCAGTCGGCGCGGGTCCATTCATGAAGCACATCGCCCGCGACGGGCCGGGTTGCGCGCAGGCGAAAGCGCGGCGCTTCTGCCAAGGCCGCAAGCCCCATGGCCCCGATCCCCGGCTGTCCCTCTGCCCCGATGGCAAGACCTGCGGTGACCCCCACGAGATCATCGACAAGATCGCCTGCCAGCAGCGAGGCGGCGAGCGCCCCGCCGCCTTCGCAGAACACCGAGGTCAGCCCGGCGCCCCCGAGAACCGCCAGCGCGGCGGCGGGGTCGATCTGGCCGCCCGCTCCCGGCGCGACCGTCAGGCAGCGGGCACCCTGACCTTGCCATGCCGCGCGGCGGGCGGGGTCTGCCCCCGGACCGCAGAGCAGCCAGACCGGCACATCGGCGGCGGTGCGGGCGAGTTGGCTGTCCATCGGCAGGTCGAGATGGCGCGACAGCACCACGCGCACAGGCTGGCGCACCGCGCCCATGCCCCGCACGGTGAGCGAGGGGTCATCGGCCCGCACCGTCCCCGCCCCCACCATCACCGCGTCATGGCGCATCCGCATGGCGTGAACGGCGCGCCGTGCCTCGGGGCCGGTGATCCACTGGCTTTCGCCGGTTGCCGTGGCGATACGCCCGTCGAACGAGGTGGCGAGTTTCAGCGTCAGGCGAGGCCGCCCTGCAACCACGCGCGACACGAACCCGCGATGCGCGCGGGCGGCGTCCTGTTGCAACACGCCCGTGGTCACCGCGATCCCCGCCGCGCGCAGCCGGGCGATCCCGCCGCCATCAGTGCGCGGATCGGGGTCGGTCAACGCCACCACCACCCGCGCAACCGAGGCGCGGATCAGCGCGTCGGCACAGGGCGGGGTCTGGCCCCAATGGGCGCAAGGTTCCAGCGTGATATAAGCCGTGGCTCCGGCGGCCGCGTCACCGGCCTGCGCCAGGGCGACCACCTCGGCATGGGGGCGGCCACCGGGCTGCGTCCATCCGCGCCCGATCACCCGGCCATGCTTGACGATCACGCAGCCCACGGCGGGGTTGGGCCAGACCTGCCCATCCCCCCGCGCGCCAAGGCCAAGGGCAAGGCGCATCCAGCGGCTGTCATCCGGCATGGGTCAGCTTTCGGGTTGATCCGGGGGCCGCAATTCCGAGACGAAATCCTCGAAATCGTCGGCGGCCTGAAAATTCTTGTAGACGCTGGCAAAGCGCACATAGGCGACGGTGTCGATCCGCGCCAAGGCTTCCATCACGATCTCGCCGATGGTCTTGGAGGGGATATCGGTATCGCCCATGCTTTCCAGCCGCCGCACGATGCCCGAAATCATCTGGTCGATGCGTTCCGGGTCTATGGGGCGTTTTTGCATCGAGATGCGGATCGAGCGTTCCAGCTTGTCGCGGTCGAAATCCTCGCGCTTGCCGTTGGTCTTGATGACCACCAGATCGCGCAACTGCACCCGTTCATAGGTGGTGAACCGCCCGCCACAAGCCGGACAGAAGCGCCGCCGCCGGATGGCGACGTGATCCTCGGCAGGACGCGAGTCCTTTACCTGCGTGTCGATGTTTCCGCAAAACGGGCACCGCATGGGCCAGCCCCCCTTCGTCTTTCCGAACCGCCTCTTGGGGTCTGTCGCCCCAGTTATCCACAGGCACTATAGGTCAGCCGCGACACCTTGGGTAGGGGGGATTTGCGCACCGCTAGATGATGCGCCGTGGGGGAGTCCGAACAGTCACACTGCCTCGGGGTGGCGAAAGCTGCGGGCGATGTAGGTTTGGCCCACTTCCGGCAGGATACGTTCATCGACCTGAACCATGCCGAGCCCCTCGAAAATCGGTCGGTACTTGCGGGGAAACAGCTTGTAGCTCTGCTGATCCTCGTTCTCGACCACCAGAAGCGTGCCCTTGGTCACCCGCACCATGTGCTCGAACACCCATTCGCTGTCGGGGTGGATATGCAGCAGGACCGCTTTGGAAAACACGAGGTCGAAATGCCGGTCCGGCATCGAAACGATGGCGTCTTCCACTGCCATGTTGTGCACCTTGGCGATGTCGGCGGCTTCGGGAAACAGCTCGGCCATCTTGGCGACGGCCTGCGGATTGATCTCGATGCTGCTTAGGTCGCTCCAGCCGTGATCGAGAAAGCTTTGCAGCGACCGGCCCACGTTACTGCCGATCTCCAGCACCGGCCCCTTGGGAACCGACAACTCCTCGGCCAGCCGCACAAGCGCCTCGCTCTTTTCGGTCAGGTCGATATAGGCGCCGGGCTGGTTGTTCTTGCCCGGCGGGTCGCGCCAGTAATCCTGGATGGAGTGTTGCGAGGGGCGGGCTTTCTCGGACTCGCGGCCATAAACGCGGCTCAGCACCGCGTATCGCGCCTTGCGCAGGGCGTTGCGCAGCTTGTTTGCCTTGACCATATCGTCTCTCCTCCGACCCTCACCCCGTTGGTGCTTAGCCTAGTGCGGCGAGGCGCACAATCGTCAGGCTCACCCCGCCTGAAACTTGGCCATCACCGTGCGCGCGTGCGGGCGCATCCGATGCTCGACCACGTAGATCCCCTGCCATGTGCCCAGCACCATTTGCCCGCCGGTGACCGGGATCGACAGCGACACCGGCATCATCGCCGCCTGGATATGGGCGGGCATGTCGTCGGGGCCTTCATAGGTGTGGGTCAGGTAGGCCATGGACGGATCGCTCGTCGGTGGCACAAGCCGGTGAAAGAAGGCCGTCAGGTCGGTCTGCACCTCGGGGTCGGCATTTTCCTGGATCAGCAGCGAGGCCGATGTATGTTGGATGAACAGTGTCAGCACCCCGTCGCGCGCGCCTGCCCCGGTCAGCCACTGGCGCAGCTTGCCGGTAAATTCATACAGGCCGGGGCCATGGGTCTGGATATCGAACGGGGTCAGCATGGGCCGCAGAATGCGCCGCCTCGCCCGGCCACGTCGAGGGGAAATCAGTCGAAACTGGCCGAGCCCGCCACGATGCCGGAACTCATCCGGGCGTTCAGTGCGCTGGCCGGGTCTTCCGCCGCCGTCCTCAGCAGGGACACCACGGCAATGGCCAACCCACAAAGGAAGGCTGTCAGCACGACCCAATCAGTCGAAATCGCACCGGCGTCGTCGCGCACAAAATCGGAAAACATTCTGTATTCCTCTGGCGAAAGCCCCCAACTCGGCATATTTGAGCCATCAATCAGGCGATTTCCCGGCGCTCATGCGACAAGAGCGTGACCTCTGCCCCATGCCACCAGCGCTGGACTCCGCCTCGCCCCCACAAGATACTTGCGCCCATGAGTCTCCCGCCCGGCTTCCTTGACGAACTGCGCACCCGCACCTCGCTTAGCCAGGTGGTCGGGCGCAAGGTCATGTGGGATCAGCGCAAATCCAATCAGGCCAAGGGCGACATGTGGGCGCCCTGCCCGTTCCATCAGGAAAAGACCGCCAGTTTTCACGTCGATGACCGCAAGGGGTTCTATTACTGCTTCGGATGCCACGAAAAAGGCGACGCCATCAGCTTCGTCCAATCGACCGAGAATGTGGGCTTCATGGAGGCGGTGGAAATCCTTGCGCAAGAGGCCGGGATGCCGATGCCCGCCCAAGACCCGCAGGCCCAGCAAAAGGCCGACCGGCGCAGCCAGATCGCCGACGTGACCGAGGCCGCCGTCGCGTGGTACCGGATGCAGTTGCGTGCGGGCGCAGGTGCGGCGGCGCGCGACTATATCAACCGGCGCGGACTGGATCAGGCGGCGCAGGACCGGTTTGAAATCGGCTATGCCCCAAATGCCCGCCAAGGCGCATTCCAGGCATTGAAGGGCAAGGGCTTCGACCCCGAGCTGATCATCGCCGCGGGCATCGCTACCAAGCCCGACGATGGCGGCACGCCCTATGACGCGTTCCGCGACCGCATCACCTTTCCGATCCGCGACCCGCGCGGGCGTTGCATCGGCTTCGGCGGGCGGGCGATGGACCCGAACGCGCGCGCCAAATACCTCAACTCCCGCGAGACCGAGCTGTTCGACAAGGGCCGCGCCCTCTACAACCACGGCCCCGCGCGGGAAGCGACCGGCAAGGGCCAGCGCCTGATCGTGGCCGAAGGCTACATGGACGTGATCGCGCTCGACCGGGCCGGGTTCACCGGTGCCGTCGCGCCGCTTGGCACCGCCATCACCGAGCACCAGTTGCAGATGCTGTGGCGCATCTCGGACGAACCAATCGTGGCGCTCGACGGCGACCGGGCCGGGCTGCAAGCAGCGATGCGCTTGATCGACCTTGCCCTGCCGTTGCTGGAAGCGGGCAAATCCTTGCGCTTTTGCCTGCTGCCACAGGGCACGGACCCCGACGATCTGATCAAGGCCAAGGGTGCCGACGCGATGGCCGAGTTGCTGGCGCGCGCCGAACCGATGGTCACCCTGCTCTGGCAACGCGAGACCGAGGGCAAGGTCTTCGACAGCCCCGAGCGGCGCGCCAGCCTCGACCGGTCCCTGCGCCAGGCGGTCAGCCGGATCAAGGACATGTCGCTGCGCAAACATTACGGTCAGGCGCTGAACGACCTGCGGTTCCAACTGTTCCGCGCCCCACGCCGCAGCGACTGGCAGCCGGGCCAGCGCGGCGGGCCACATCGCGGCCCTGCCGCGCCCATGGCCGCCACCCGCGCCACGCCGCTGGCCGCCGGGGCCATGTCCGATCTCGACATGCGGTCTGCCCTGATCCTTGCCACGCTGTGCCTGACGCCCGAGATGATCGACGAATTCGAAAACGCGCTCGACCGGCTGGAACCCACCGACCCCGATCAGGCGCGTCTGGCGGGCTTTCTGCTGGGCACAACCGAGCGTGACGCCAACCGCCTGCGCGATGCACTCGCCCAGGCTAATTTGCTGCCAACCCTTGAAAACCTGCTGTCGCTTGGCCACGTTCGCATTGCCCCTCCCGTGCGCTCGCCGGGCGACCGGACCAAGGCAGCCCAGTGTCTGGCTGAAGAATTTGCGAAATTGGCGGCGCGGCGCGGCATCGAGGATGAAATGGCCGAGGCGCTGGCAGATCTGGGCGACGGTGGCGACTCGCGGCTCAGTTGGCGTCTGAACAGCGCCCTTCACGCCCGCCAACAGGCCGACGCACCCAAGACGGGCGACGGAAATTCGAACCCAGAGGATGAGACCGCCCTGTCCAAACGCTTGGCCGACTTGATCGAAACCCGCGCATGGGAAAAGAAAACCCGCTGAGTCGGGTGTGCGAATCATCGATTCGCAATTAAAACATCATGAAACGTGAGGGGCGAATCACCTCGCCCGCGAAGGGGATACCGAATGGCAAAAGATACCGACGATCGTAAACCCGACGGTGACGAGCCCGAGACCAGCCTCGACATGAGCCAAGCCGCCGTCAAGAAGATGATCGCGGAGGCCAAGACCCGAGGCTACATCACCTACGATCAGCTCAACACGGTATTGCCACCCGATCAGGTCGGGTCGGAGCAGATCGAAGACGTGATGTCGATGCTGTCGGAAATGGGCATCAACGTGATCGAGGACGAAGAAGCCGAAGACGACGGCGACCAGCAAGGCGGCTCCACCGCTGTTGTGCAAACCTCGTCGCGCGACGTGGCCGTGTCCTCGGGCGATTCCGAGAAACTCGACCGCACCGATGACCCGGTGCGCATGTATCTGCGGGAAATGGGCAGCGTCGAACTGCTGTCCCGCGAGGGCGAAATCGCCATCGCCAAACGCATCGAGGCCGGCCGCAACACGATGATCGCCGGGCTGTGTGAAAGCCCCCTGACCTTTCAGGCCATCACCATCTGGCGCGACGAACTTCTGGATGAAGAAATCCTGTTGCGCGACGTGATCGACCTCGACGCCACCTTTGGCCGCGCGTTGGAAGAAGACGGTGAAGAGGCCCCGGTCGTGCCGGGCGTCACCCCGGTCGCCGCCGCTGGCGACACCACGGGCGACACCGCCCCGGCTGCCGAGAAAAAGGAAAAAGAGCAAGAGCTTGACGCCGACGGCAACCCGATCACCTCTGATGACGACGAGGACGAAGACGATCAGGCCAACATGAGCCTTGCCGCGATGGAGGCCGCGCTCAAGCCGCGCGTGCTGGAAACGCTCGACCGGATCGCCGACGATTACACCCGCCTGTCCGAAATGCAGGATCTGCGGATCTCGGCCACGCTGAACGAAGATTCCAGCTTCTCCTCTGACGAAGAGGCCGAATACCAGCAATTGCGCTCGGAAATCGTGCTTTTGGTGAACGAGCTGCACCTGCACAACAACCGGATCGAGGCGCTGATCGACCAGCTTTACGGCATCAACCGCCGTGTCATGTCCATCGACTCCGGCATGGTTAAACTGGCCGATCAGGCCCGCATCAACCGCCGCGAGTTCATCGAGGAATATCGCGGCTACGAGCTTGACCCGACGTGGCTCGACCGGATGTCGGACAAGCCGGGCCGGGGGTGGCAGGCGCTGCTCGAACGTTCGCGCGACAAGGTCGACCAACTGCGCGCCGACATGGCGCAAGTGGGCCAGTATGTCGGCCTCGACATCAGCGAATTCCGCCGCATCGTGCAGCAGGTCCAGAAGGGCGAGAAAGAGGCCCGGCAAGCCAAGAAGGAAATGGTCGAGGCCAACCTGCGCCTCGTGATCTCCATCGCCAAGAAATACACCAACCGCGGGTTGCAATTCCTCGACCTTATTCAAGAGGGCAACATCGGCCTGATGAAAGCGGTCGATAAATTCGAATACCGCCGCGGCTACAAGTTCTCGACCTACGCGACGTGGTGGATCCGTCAGGCGATCACCCGCTCCATCGCCGACCAGGCCCGGACCATCCGCATCCCGGTCCACATGATAGAGACAATCAACAAGCTGGTCCGCACCGGCCGCCAGATGCTGCACGAAATCGGCCGCGAACCGACGCCGGAAGAATTGGCCGAAAAGCTGCAAATGCCGCTGGAAAAGGTCCGCAAGGTGATGAAGATCGCCAAGGAACCGATTTCGCTGGAAACCCCGATCGGCGACGAGGAAGACAGCCAGCTTGGCGATTTCATCGAGGACAAGAACGCCGTCCTGCCGCTGGATTCAGCCATTCAGGAAAACCTGAAGGAAACCACGACGCGGGTGCTGGCATCCCTGACGCCGCGCGAGGAACGCGTCCTGCGGATGCGCTTCGGCATCGGCATGAACACCGACCACACGCTGGAAGAGGTCGGCCAGCAATTCAGCGTCACCCGCGAACGCATCCGCCAGATCGAGGCGAAAGCGTTGAGGAAGCTGAAGCATCCGAGCCGCAGCCGGAAGCTGCGGAGTTTCCTCGATCAGTGATTAGAAAGGCGCCCTGCGGGGCGCCTTTCCTTGATACATCCCTACCAGCAGAAAGCCGTAGGGTGGGCAGTCCTACCCCCAATCAACCGCCCTCGCCGACGCGCGCGGTGGCGATCCTGACTTCTGAACAGCGCCCTTGGTCCGCGCCGGGCACCGCCCCCCCTGTCATCCCCGCGAAAGCGGGGACCTCCCACCACCCTGCACATGGCCGGAGAGACCCTGCGACGACGGCGCGACAGTGCCCAACACGCCGCCCCATGGACAAGCCCACCCGGCTTTGCTTCACTCTGCCCGACACCGCAAGGAGCGCACCCATGTCCCTGTTCAAGAAACTCTTCGGCGGCGCGGCCGCCAAGCCCCCGGAACCGGTGGTCTACAAGGACTTCAGGATCTTCCCCGAGCCGGTGAAGGAAATCGACGGCTACCGCATCAGTGCCCGGATCGAGAAAGAGGTGGGCGGTGTGATCAAGACCCATGACCTGATCCGCGCCGACATGCTGCACACCGCCGAGCAGACGTCCGACGCCGCCGTTTTCAAGGCCAAGTCCCTGATCGACCAGATGGGCGACGACCTGTTCTGACCCGGCGCGAAAGGCCCCGCCATGCAGCTGCCCCCGCGCCTCTCTGACCAGATCGGTCCCGCCCCGGTGGTGGTGTTCGACGGGGAATGCGTACTGTGTTCCGGCTTTTTCCGGTTCCTTCTGCGGCATGATCACGACAGGCGGTTCCGCTTTGTCGTGGCCCAATCACCCCTCGGCGATCAGCTCTATCAGGCGCTTGGGCTCTCTATCGAAGACTACGAGACGAACCTGGTGATCATCGGCGGACGGGTCCATACCAAAGCCCGCGCCTTTGCGGCGGCCATGCGCACGCTTGGCTGGCCATGGCGAGGTCTGGCGATGACCGGCTGGCCACCTGCCTGGATGACTGGCCCGCTTTATACGCTCATTGCCCGCAACCGCTATCGCTGGTTCGGACGCCATGACAGCTGCATGATCCCCGACGCCGATCTGCGTGCCCGGTTCCTGCCCGGCGGGTGGGGCTAATGGACCCGGTCGCTTGCGTTGCTGCCACGACAGGGCTTGTCCTGCCCCCGGCCATCGAGGCCTTGCATACGGTCGATGGCGAGACCCGGTTTCAGGGCCGCTGCGCCGTGACCCGCGGGCCGTCGTGGCTCGCCCGCATGGCGCTGTGGCTTGGCGGGTTTCCGCAGGCCGCCCCCCATCTGCCGGTCACCTTGCTGATCCAGCCGGGGCCGGATGGCGGCTGCACCTGGCGGCGCGACTTCGGCGGCCATGTCACGCAATCCCGCCTGAGCGTCTCAGGCGATGGCCGCGAGGTCGTGGAACGCTTTGGCCCGATCCGCCTGCGGATGTCGCTGCGGATGGCGGACGGGCGGCTGCACTACGGCATCGACCAGATGCATGTTCTGGGTCTGCCCATGCCCCGCTGGCTGACCCCGCGAAGCGAGACCTGCGAGTACCAGACCGAGGCGGGCGATTTCGGCTTTGACGTGTCGGCATCGCTGCCATTTGCCGGGCTGCTGATCCGATATCACGGGCAGTTGCGCCGGGCCTGAGACCGCTGTTTCGTCTGCACGGGGGGTGTACAGGGGGTGTACGGGGGGTGCACGCAGGACACCCCCCTGTTTTTGGCCCTCAGGCCAGCGCCTTCCGGGCCGCGACGGCCTTCATCGCAACCTCGATTTCATGCACCGCCGTGCGCGCCATCGAGCGGAACACCATGATCTCGAACGCCTCGCCCGACACCCGCAAGAACAGCGCGGACATGTGCCCCAGCAGGCTGCGCGCAACGTGCCCGCGCTTGAACACTCCGGGGTTCAGGTCAAGCGGGGTCAGGCGTGCCAAAACATCCTCAACTCCTTGACCTTCCAGTCGAAAAACCGCCCAGGCATCGCTTTGATCGGTCAGGGCCGCGTGCTGGCGCATGGCGGCATCCACCGCCACGCCCAACACCATCGCCTGCCCCGCCCCCGACCAGACCGCCCGCGCGCCCTCGCGGCCAGAAGAGCGGTTGGGCTTCGGCAGCTCCATTCCCGCCAACGCCCTGAGCCGGTCCGAGGCCGCCACCGCCTGCCCATCGAAGGGCGCCACCGAGGTGATCGGCCCAACATCAAGCTCGACCAGCGTCAAGCCATTGACTTCAAAAGGTAAAATCCCTTCCGAGGGAGATTTTGCAATCAGCCTAACCACGCAATCTCTCCCCTTCCGGATCAATGAACACAGGCGAGCAGATTTCCACCCGCGTCTCGACCCCGCGCAAATGATCGACCAGTTTCACCACGTCGCCCACCCGGTTCGGGCCGTCCTGCAAAAAGCCAAGCCCGATGAAATGGCCCAAGGTGGGCGAAAACGCGACCGAGGTCACATAGCCCAGATCGTTCACCCGCGTCGGCGCGGCATCGGTCTCGAACAGATGTGCCCCGGCGGTCAGCTCCTTGACTGCGCCCACTGGCTTCAACCCGATAAGCTGTTGACGATGCTTGCCTTTCAGGCCTTCACGTTGCGCCGCAGGCTTCCCCACGCACATCTTCTTGGCCGAGACCATCCGGTCCATTCCAATATCAAAACACGTCACCCGCCCGTCGATTTCCGAATGGGTGATAAAGCCCTTTTCGATCCGCATGACATTGAGCGCCTCCATCCCGTAGGCCCCGCCGCCAAGCGTCTCGGCCTGTGTCACCAACTGGCGATACAGCGCATCGCCATACCGCGCGGGCACGGCGATCTCATAGGCATGTTCGCCCGAGAACGAGATGCGGAAAAGCCGACCCTGCACCCCCATGACCGACACGTCACCACACCCCATATAGGGGAAGCTCTCATTGTCGATCGGCGCATCCAGCAGCCCGTTCAGAAGCTCCCGCGATTTCGGCCCGACGACGCTGAATTGCGCCCATTGCTCGGTGACAGATATGAAGCGCACATTCAGGTCGGGGCGGTGACATTGTTGAACGAAATCAAGGTGTTTCATCACCTCTCCCGCCGCCGCCGTCGTGGTGGTCATGACGTAGTGGCTCTCGCCCAAACGCGCGGTGGTTCCGTCATCCATGACATGCCCATCCTCGCGCAGCATCAGGCCATAGCGCACCTTGCCCACCTTCAGGGTCGAGAACATGTTGGTATAGACGAAGTCGAGGAAAGCCGCCGCATCCGGTCCCTGGATGTCGATTTTTCCAAGCGTGGACACGTCGCAAACGCCAACCGCGTTGCGGGTCATGGTAACCTCGCGGTCACATGCCTGCCGCCACGTGGTTTCGCCGGGGCGCGGGAAGTAGCTGGGGCGATACCACAGCCCCGCCGGGACCATCGGCGCGCCCCGGTCCACGCTGGCATCGTGACTGGTGGTGAAGCGTTCGGGGGCAAAGCCCTGGCCCTGCGCGCCTGCCCCGATGGCAGCAATCGACACCGGCACATAGGGGGGGCGGTAGGTGGTCGTCCCGGTTTCCGGGATCGCGCGGCCCGTCGCATCGGCCAGAATGGCCAGGGCCCCGATATTGGAGTTCTTGCCCTGATCCGGCGCCATGCCTTGTGTCGTGTAGCGCTTCATGTGCTCGACCGAAGTGAACGCCTCTTGCGCGGCCAGCTTGATATCCTTGGAGGTCACGTCGTTGGCGAAGTCCAGCCAAGCGCGGCCCTTGCCCTTGACCAGCCAGAGCGGTTTCGAGCCTCCCACGGCGTCGCTTGCCTGTGGAATCTCCATCTCTGGCAGCTTTCCGCCAAGCGCCGTCAACGCCCGCTTCGCGGCCTCTACCCCCTCGGCCAGACAACCCGCCGTGGAATAGGTGCCTTGGCAGGCGCCCGCCGGGGTCAGCCCCGGCACGGCGTCGGGCGCTGGCACGAAGCCCGTGATCTCTTCGTTCCACACCGGTCGGCCATTCATGTGGCAGGTCATGTGCAGGGTCGGATTCCAGCCGCCGGACATACCCAGACAATCCGTGGCTATTTTTTGCTCGGCCCCGTTGTGGCGAATGGTGATCTCGCTCAGTGCCTTTCGCCCCTTGGTGCCGATCACCTCGCCCCCGGCATAAAGCGGATAATCCCCCAAAGCCTTGGCGTCGGGACGGCTGTCCACAACACCCGCGACGTCGATGCCGCAGGCCATCAGGTCGACCGCCGTGCGGTGCGCGTCGTCATTCGTGGCAAACAGCGTCACCTTGCGCCCCGCCACTACGCCGTAGCGGTGCAGGTAGCTGCGCACGGCGCTGGCCATCATGATGCCGGGGCGGTCGTTCATCGGAAAGGCCAGCGGCCGTTCCAGGGCCCCCGCCGCCAGCACCGCCTGCCGTGCATGGATGCGCCAAAAGCATTCCTTGGGCAGTTCGGCCGGCCCGTTCACATGCAGGCCGACCCGCTCCAATGCGCCATAGGTGCCCTGATCGTAAGCCCCCGTCACGGTGGTGCGGGACATCAGCCGCACACGGCCCGTTTCGCGCAGGGCTGCAAGAATCCCGCCGACCCAGTCCGCGCCGGGCTGGCCGTCGATCTCCTCGTCCTCGGACAGAAGCCGCCCGCCAAACTCGTTGGTTTCCTCGGCAAGGATCACATCCGCCCCGCCAAGCGCCGCCGTCAGCGCTGCCATCAGGCCGGTGGGGCCAGAGCCAATCACGAGGATATCGCAATGGGCAAAAGCCTTTTCATAGTGGTCGGGGTTGTGCCTGCCCGACAACGCGCCAAGCCCTGCCGCGCGGCGGATCACCGGCTCATAGAGCCTTTCCCAGAAGGCGCGCGGCCACATGAAGGTCTTGTAGTAGAACCCGGCACTCAGGAAATTCGGGAAGAGGTCATTGACCGACAGGAGGTCATAGGCCAGCGGCCCCATGCGGTTCTGGCTATGGGCCTCCAGCCCGGCATAGACCTCCTGCACCGTGGCGCGGACGTTCGGCACCTTGGCCGCGCCGCGCCCGACTTCCATCAGCGCATTGGGTTCTTCCGCCCCCGCCGTCAGAACCCCGCGCGGACGGTGATATTTGAACGACCGCCCCATCAGCCTGACCCCATTGGCCAGCAAGGCCGAGGCCAGCGTGTCGCCCTTGAAGCCCGTGTATCGCTGCCCGTCGAAACTGAATCGGATCTGCTCGGCGGCGTCGATCCGGCCCTTGCCTTCGATCCGCATCAGCCCCTCCCCCGCTTGGCGTCGCGGGCCAGGTCGACCCGCAGGATGTCATGGGTGGTGGTATCGCGTTCGACCAGCAGCCAACTGGTGCAGCCCGCCCCGTGATACCACAGGTCGCGGGTCACGCCCGCCGGGTTGTCGCGCAGGTGCAGATAGGTGTCCCACGCAGGGCTCCAGCCCTCATCCGCGGGGCGGTCGAGATAGGTCTCGTGGCCCATATAGGTGAATTCCCGTTGGTCCCGGTCCCCGCAAAGGGGGCATTTGATCCGCATGGTCTCTGTCCCCTCAGTGCAGGTTGTGCTGGCTGCCCTTGGCCTCTTCATCCATGACAAAGCCGGTGTTGAACCGGTCCAGCCGATGGCGCGTGGCGGCCTCGTGCGGGCGGTCGGTGGCAATCAGATGGGCATAGCAATGGCCCGAGGCGGGCGTTGCCTTGAACCCGCCATAGCACCAGCCCGCATTGACGTAGAGCCCGTCGATATGGGTCTTGTCGATGATGGGGGAGCCGTCGGACGACATATCCATGATGCCCCCCCAAGACCGTAGCATCTTGGCCTTGCCGATCATCGGCATCAGGGTCATGCCCGCTTCCAGCACATGTTCGGCGGCATGAAGGTTTCCGCGCGCGGCGTAGGAGGCGTAGAAGTCGATGTCGCCACCGAAGACCAGCCCGCCCTTGTCGGACTGGCTGATATAGAAATGCCCCATGCCATAGGTCACCACGGTGTCGATCACCGGCTTTAGCCCCTCGGTCACGAAGGCCTGCAACACGGTGCTTTCAATCGGCAGGCGCATCCCGGCCATCGCCGCCACTTGGCCGGACCGGCCTGCCGCGCACATGGCGACCTTCTTGGCGCGTATCGCGCCACGGCTGGTCTGCACACCGATGACCTTGCCGTTTTCCACATCGATTCCCGTCACTTCGCATTTCTGGATCAGGTCCACGCCCCGGCTGTCGGCGCCCCTTGCATAGCCCCACGCCACCGCGTCATGGCGGGCGGTGCCGCCGCGCGGGTGGTAAAGCCCACCAAAGACAGGGAAGCGGGTCTGGTCGTAATCCAGATAGGGAACCATCCGGCGACAGGCCTCTCGATCCATCAAGATCGCGTCGTCGCCCTGGTTCACCATCGCATTGCCGCGCCGGGCATAGGCGTCGCGTTGCCCATCGGAATGGAACAAGTTCAAGATGCCGCGCTGGCTGTGCATGACGTTGTAGTTCAGATCCTGTTCCAGCCCTTCCCAAAGCTTCAGGGAATGCGAGTAGAACTCGGAATTTCCGGGCAGGCCGTAATTGGCGCGCACGATGGTGGTGTTGCGGCCCACGTTGCCGCCGCCCAGATAGCCCTTTTCCAGAACGGCGATATTGGTCAGCCCGTGTTCCTTGGCCAGGTAATAGGCCGTAGCCAGCCCGTGCCCCCCGCCGCCGATGATGACGACATCATACTCGGCCTTTGGCGCGGGATCCCGCCACGCCGGTTTCCAGCCACGGTTTCCGGTCAAGCCTTGCTTGAGAACCTGCCACCCCGAATAGCGCATAACGTCTCCTTGCCGGGGGCAACGAGCCCCGTCAGGGCGCAGTCTAGACAGGCAACTCACAGAAGGAAATGTAGGGCCACGACATTGGGCAGTCTCTTTTCGACGGAATGGCGCGGGCTGTCACCAGTGCCGACCGCGCCCCCCCGAGACGTTGTGCCCCCAATAATCCCAGTTGTCCCAATCGGGATTGTCGTTCGTCACTTCGTCATCTGGCGGGCCGTCGATGTAGTAGAACCCGTCCTGCCCCGAAGGCGAGGCGTTGTTGTTGTAGACGAACGAATTCGGCAGGTCCGCAACAAAGGCGACCTGTCCCGCGAAGCGGGGGCGCGTGACGGTGAAATTGGTGAACTCCTGCGCGCTCAGGCCGACACTGAACGCCGGGTTATAGGGCAGGAAGGTTTCGATCATCAGCAACCGGTCGCCGAAAGACATGATCGGGATGCGGTCGATGAAGTCAGGAAAATCGCTCGCGCGGATATAGGTCAACCCGTCTGTGCCATGCGACCAGTCGATCCGATAGCCGCCATCCTGCCGGGTGATCTGCGTCACCCGCAGGGACGACCCGGCGGTGTTGCGGGTCAGGAACTGAAACACATCCGCCAGCCCCTCGATATCGGTGCTGGCGATTTCAGTGGTGCGGCGCGACAGGACGTCTGCCACGGCATAGGTCGCCTTGACCGAGGTGCTGTAGGTGCGGAACGCGTCGAAGAAGACGAAGCTGGCCACGAAAACCCACGCCAGGATCGGGGTGATGATCACCGCCTCGATCGCGACCGATGCCCCGTCTTCCTGCCAGAACCGTTTGATCAATTTTCGCATCTTATGCCCCTCACGTCGGTTCGTTGACGAAGACGGTGGCGGCCATCAGGTGAATATCCCCCGCGTCGTCGCGCGTCAGGTTCAGGCCAAGTCCCGAGATCGGCAGGATGCGGTCAACCAGGGCACAGGCCCGGATCAGCATCAGCTCGTTGTCGGCCCCCGGATTGAAGGTATTGGCCGGGTGCACCTCGTCATTGGCCTGATCGGCGCAGAGCGCATCATAGGACGGAAGGGCGTATGTATCCTGATTGATCACTTGCAGATCGAGACGCAGCATTTCGGTGCAATTGGGAATGAGGCTGGTGTTGCTGCAAATGTTCTCGGCGATCTGATCATGGGTCACCGTGATCCCGGAGGTCAGGCGCAGGTAGCGCACCGCGTTGTCGAGCGACCGCTCCAGCATCACCTGCCGGGTCAACAGCATCGCGGTTTCGAACGCTGCCACGAACAGGAAGATGACAATCGGGAAGACAATCACGAATTCCACCGTCGCGTTGGCGGCGTCGCCCTTCAGAAAGGATCGGATACGGTTTTTTCCCCACATGGCGCGTCCCTACTGGATCAGCCGAAGCTGGTTGATCGAGGCGGCGATCGAGGCAAATGCCTCGCCGATCTCGATCCCCTCGGCATCGTAATAATGGGCTGGCGTGGTGGCGCATTGCTGCATCACGTCTTCGCCATGGGTCGGGGCCTCGAAGGCGACGGTAAACACGATGATCCCGGCGGCGTTGGCCTGATCGCAGATGCTCAGCAGGTTGGCATCCGCCGCGCTGGAACCGGCGTAAAGCTCGACCGCGTCATAGCGCAGGTCGTAGTAGTAGTTCCAATCCCCGGCCTCGTAGAAGAATTCCCCTGCAAGGGTGCGCGCCGTGTAGGTCGCCCAGAGTTCCGGCCACGGGATGGCTTCGGCATTGTTCCCGCCTTCGGGATAGTTCTGATAGCTGCGGTTGCTGTGCCAATAGTAGAGATCGTAGTTCGGCAGGTAGACCGAGATATGGTCGTTCGACGGGTCACGGAACACAGTTGACGGCCCGCGCTTGTATTCCTGCGCGATGTCATACTGGCTGGTGTTCTGGCCGTCCGTCATCAGGATGACGATCTTCAGCACCTCATCCTCGTCGTAGGAAAAGGGACGGCCCTGAAAATCGGTATCGACCGAACCGGCGGCAATCAGATTGGACACAGCAGGCTGCGCGGCCGGGTCCAGCAGGCCGACGCCCCATTTCATGCCAAGGTCAATCGCGGTGTTGCCATTGGCGTTCAGGCTATTGACCAAGCTGTGCAGCGCATCGGCGTCATTGGACCAAGGCAGGATCGCCGCATAGTCGCTGGTCGGGCAGTGCGGGCTGCGGAAATAGCGATAGCTGTTGCGGTTGTTGTAGTCGAAATGCGCAATCCGTTCGATCGCGACACTCGGATCAATCGCGGTCTGAGAATAGTCCAGCGCGTCGAACCGCGTGCAGTTCGACGCGGAATGTTCGTCGGACAGCGTAAAGACGCTGGCCAGCGTGCTGCCCGCGTTGACCTGACTGTTGTAGGGAATGATCGAGATGGAGACCTGCTGTTCGTCCTGATTGGCCTCGAGCACCGTGTCGATGAATTCGTTGGCCGCGTCCTGCATGTTGTCGATCTTGTGGTTCGAGCCCATGGAGCCGGAGATATCCAGCACCATCGAAATCTCGATATCCATGATCCGTTCCTCTGCCGTGCCACGCGCCGGCGAGGTCAGGGCGTAGACCCCGAACATGTTCATGAAATCGGCGCGCAGGTCCATCTCGGCATAAGCCGACACCCGGCGATAGTTCAGCCCCTCGTCCACGTTGACGTTCAGGCGATAATTCTCCAGCCCCGAGGTGGCGAAATAGTCGATCACCACCGTTTCGGGGTCTTCGGTCTGGTTCAGGGCAGCGGCGGCCAGCACGGCGCGGTCGAGCGTATACTGCAACTGGGTGCGCTGTGTCTCGTAGCGCATCACGTCGATGGCAATGCCCCCGGCGGCCAGCATCAAGATGAACATCATCAGGGCGAAAATCGTCACCGTCCCGGTCTCGTCCCGCCAGAAGGTGGCACGGGCGGCGTGATCTGAGTCTGTCGCTCTGAACATCTTTTCAGCCCCTCGAAGTTGAGTGAGTCGCCGGTCGGCACGGTCCGACCCAGCCGTTGTTTCGTTTACAAGGACGGCAGAAATTAGGCGAAAACGGGCTGGAAACAGGGTGTTTCCCCTTCCATGCAGGCAGTGCCCGGCGGATTGCCGGGTTTGAAAAGTCTTTTTGGCGGTTTCGGGCAACCCTTTCTTGAACCTGTGATCCACCTGTGGTCCGCTCAAAAAATGGGCAGTTTGTTGACGTGAAAACGATTGCCCGCAGGAACGCGCAAGGAGGTAATCGCGATGTCCGCCACGGGTGAACCGAGTTTCCGTCAGTCAGTCGATTTGATGTTCAACCGCGCAGCGTCCTTGATGGATCTTCCACCCGGGCTGGAGGAAAAGATCCGCGTCTGCAACGCGACCTACACCGTTCGCTTCGGGGTGCGGCTACGCGGAGAAATCCGGACGTTCACCGGCTATCGCTCGGTCCATTCGGAACATTTCGAACCGGCCAAGGGCGGCATCCGCTACGCCCCCAACGTGCATCAGGACGAGGTCGAGGCGCTGGCCGCGCTGATGACCTATAAATGCGCCTTGGTGGAAGCGCCCTTCGGCGGATCGAAAGGCGGTTTGTGTATCGACCCCCGCCACTACGACGATTTCGAGCTGGAACAGATCACGCGCCGCTTCGCCTATGAGCTGATCAAGCGTGACATGATCAACCCGGCCCAGAACGTGCCCGCCCCCGACATGGGCACCGGGGAAAAGGAAATGGCCATCATCGCGGACCAGTATGCCCGGATGAACACCACCGACATCAACGGCAAGGCCTGCGTCACCGGCAAACCGCCCCATGCAGGCGGCATCCGGGGCCGGGTCGAGGCGACGGGGCGCGGTGTGGAATACGCCCTGCAAGAGTTCTTTCGCCATCCCGACGATGTGAAAACCGCGGGCCTTTCCGGCACCTTGGACGGTAAGCGGGTGATCGTGCAGGGGCTCGGCAACGTGGGCTATCATGCGGCCAAGTTCCTCTCGATCGAGGATGGCTGCATCGTGACCCATGTGATCGAGCGTGACGGGTTCATCATGAACCCCAAGGGCCTGAACATCGACGCCGTGCGCGACTGGATCACGGAACACGGCGGCGTCAAGGGATACCCCGAGGGCGAGTATCACGAAGAGGGGCTGAAGGGGCTGGAAGAGGAGTGCGACATCCTCATCCCCGCCGCGATCGAGGGTGTGATCAACATGCACAACGCGCATGAGATCAAGGCCCCCCTGATCATCGAGGCCGCCAATGGCCCCCTCACCGCCGGAGCGGATGAAATCCTCCGCCACAAAGGCGTGGTGATCATCCCAGACCTTTATGCCAACGCAGGCGGTGTGACGGTGTCCTATTTCGAATGGGTGAAGAACCTGAGCCACATCCGCTTTGGCCGGATGCAGCGACGTCAGGAAGAGGCCCGGCACCACCTGATCGTGAACGAGTTGGAGCGGCTCTCGGCCGATAGCGGCGTCGGCTGGCAGCTCAGCCCCGACTTCAAGGAAAAGTACCTGCGTGGCGCGGATGAGCTGGAGTTGGTTCGCTCGGGCCTCGATGACACGATGCGCGCGGCCTACCAGTCGATGCGCGAGGTCTGGCACACCCGCAACGACGTAAGCGATCTGCGCACGGCGGGCTTCATGGTCGCCGTCGGGCGGGTCGCGGCCAGCTATCGGGCAAAGGGCCTGTAATCAATCGACGCGGGGGGCGTTACAGCTCCCCGCGTTGTTGCGCGATCAGGATCGACATGAGGTCGGCCACGGCCTTGGATTGCGTGCCCGAGGTCGCCCCACCCACCATAACCATCCGTCCACGCCGCCACCACAGCCCCGGCGCATAGGCCGACGGCGCCTTGTCCTTCAGGGACAGGCGAAACCCGGCGGCGGGTTTGAAGGCGAAGAAACCCCGGTCGACCTTGGCCACGTTGTCAAGCCGGGCCAGAACGCGACCTTCTTGTTCCCGCAACTCTTCGCGGGTCAGTTCCAGCACCCTTCCGGACACACGCCACAAGGTGACGGCCAGCCAGAGACTGCCAAGACCCACGAGGATCAGGAACAGGGAAAAGCCGATATCGCTCGGCGGATGGGTAGCCGCGATCAGGACCAGCAAGGCCCCAAGCGCCCCAAGCGAGCCAGCCGCGATCACCCGGCGTGGCAGGTTGGGGGTGATCCGTTCCAGAACCTCGGTGTTGTCGGTCATCGGGCCTCTCGTGCGGTTTTCCGGCTTAGAGCACGGTGCGGGCTGAAAGGCCAGCGCCGACGCACGAGGCGTGTCGTCGCCTGACGTCGGGGGCAGGCCGGGGCCTGCCCGCCCCCCTATTGCGCAGGACAAAAAAACGCGGCGTCAGGCGTTGCGCTGCACCTCGTAGCCCGGTTCCTCGGGCTCGTCATCGGTCATTTCCGCAGGGAATCCGGGATATCGGATGTCGAGTCCCGTCGCCTCTTCCAGCCGCTTGATGATATTGGGCGACAGCTCCCGGTCGCCGAAACGCGCGATCCCGTCCTTGAATATCTCGATCATCAGCGGGTTCATTTCCAGCGGCACCTTGGCCCGGTCCGCGACCTCCTGGAACAGGCCGATATCCTTGAGCACGAGATCCATGGTAAAGGAAATATCGCGCGAGCCGTTCAGGATCACCTGGCTTTCGGTTTCATGGACGAAACTGGTGCCCGAGGAAATCCGGATCGCCTCGTAGGCGGTGCCGAGGTCCATCCCCGCCCCGGCGGCCACGGTCAGCGCCTCGCAGCAGGAGATCAGGTTGGCGGTGGCGAGGTAGTTGGTGATAACCTTGAGGACCGAGGCCGTGCCGATCGGCCCGGTATGCAGAACCCGGCGGCCCATCTTGGTCAAAAGCGGCAGGATTCGATCGAAGGTCTCGCGGTCACAGCCCGCAAAGATGGAGATGTTGCCGGTATCCGCCCGGTGACAGCCGCCCGAGACAGGGCAATCCACCGCCGCACCACCCGCGGCGATGACCTTGGCACCGAGGCGTTTGACCTCGGCTTCGTCGGTGGTGCTCATTTCCAGCCAGATCTTGCCGGGCCCCATCGCCTCCAACAGCCCGTCTGGCCCTTCGACCACCATCGCCGAAATGTCAGGGCGCGGCAGGCAGGTGATCACCGCTTCACACGCGCGCAGCATCTGGGCCGGGCTGTCGCCAGCGGTGGCGCCGCGCGCCACGAAATCGGCCACGCGCCCCTCGTCAAGGTCGCGCACCATGACCTCCACCCCGTTGCGCAAGAGCGATCCCGCCAGCTTGCCACCCACATTTCCCAGTCCGATAAACCCGACCTTCATGGTCACTCTCCCTTGTCTCGTTTCCGGCCAGCCTCGGGGCTGGTCATGCCCCTGTCTTTCCCGAAAGCGACGCCTGCAATGGCGCACATAGGCCGTTTGCGGGACCGCAATTGCCGGGTGCGCGCCCCTGCCCTAGGTTCAGGTCAAACGGACAGAAGGAGACGCGACCATGTCCATCAGACCCGTCACAGAGGCCCGCCTTGCGCGGCCCACCATGGAAGGCGCAGGCGTGCATCTGCACCGGGCCTTCGGCTTTCAGGACCCGAGCGAGCTGGACCCGTTCCTGCTGTTCGACGATTTCCGAGGGGATCAGCCGTCCGACTACCTGCGCGGCTTCCCGTGGCACCCGCATCGGGGGATCGAGACGATCACCTATGTTCTGGCCGGAACCGTCGAGCATGGCGACAGCCTTGGCAACACCGGCAAGCTTGGCGCGGGCTCGGTCCAATGGATGACCGCCGGGTCGGGCATCCTGCATCAGGAAATGCCCAAGGGGAATGCCAAGGGGCAGATGCACGGCTTTCAGCTCTGGGGCAATCTGCCCTCCAGCCTGAAGATGACCGCCCCCCGCTATCAGGACATCGAGGGCAAGGATATTCCCGAGGTGATCGACGATGACGGCACGGTCGTGCGGGTGATCGTGGGTGATTTCTGGGGCAAGCGTGGCCCTGTCGACGGCATCGCTGCCGATCCGCAATACCTGGACGTGACGATACCTGCGGGGGTCAACAAGACCTTCAAGATCGACACCTACCGCCGGGCCTTCGCCTATGTGTTCGAGGGGGCGGCCGCCTTTGCCGATGCTTCGCAGCCCGAGGGCGTGTTGCTGGAAAAGGAAGTCATGGGCCAAGAAGTCAACATGCGCGACCTGTCGGGCAACCGGACGTTGATCCGCTTTGGCACCGGCGATGAGGTGACGGTGCAGGCGGGATCCGAGGGCGTGCGTTTCCTGCTCATATCCGGCGCGCCGATCGCCGAGCCGGTGGCATGGCACGGCCCGATCGTCATGAACACGCAGGCCGAGATTCAGCAGGCCATGCGCGATCTGAGGAACGGCACCTTTCTGGCACCGCAACACTGAACACAAACCCGCCGGAGGCGTCAGCCCCCGGCGGATAATCCGTCGTCGCAGTCGAAGCGTTCAGAGAAGGCCGATCAATAGGGCCGGTGCCCCGAACATGCCTGCGATGATGAGGAAGAGCGACAGCGTGAGGCCCTTGAACATGGCGTTTCCTTTCGTGATGTCCTGATGTCCGCGAAAGGGGATCTAAGTCGGTAGAGATCCGCTGTTATGCGGCGGGCGGTCGCAGGCCGGACGCTAAAGGCCCCCGCGCCAGACCAGAACGACGATCAGCAGCACAAGCACCGCGAAAATTCGAAAGGCAATCTCGCCCAACAACCCTGCCCGCGCCCGCGCGCGGCGGGTTTGGGGGTCGCTCTGCTTCAACCACGCTTCGATCCGACGGGCGGCCTGCGCGGCCCCCGTGCCGTCGGTCACCCGCGCCAATCGCGGGTGTTGCGCCCGTTCGAGCGCCGCAAGGATCAGCGCCCCGTCGGCACGCCGCGCACGGGGCAGGCGGCGCCCGGCCTGATGCAGTGCCCTGTCCAGACTGTCGGCCCGCACATCCAGCTTGTCCCGCATCAACGCGGCCAGCCTGTCCGCCGTCCCTTGCAGCTCGTGAAGATCAGCCATCCCGCCACGCCCCCTGAAACCCGACACAGGATATCGCTATGGGGCGGCGGCCTCAACGGCTCTGGCACGACGCGCGGGAATGGGCTAACCCGGAACAATGCTGACCACGACCCTCACCGGTGATCCGACCGACCGACCGCCCCTGTTGATCGCGCATGGCCTGTTCGGCTCGGCGCGGAACTGGAACGTTGTTGCAAAACGCCTGTCCGACACGCGGCAAGTGCTGAGCGTCGACATGCGCAACCATGGGGAAAGCGGTTTCGCGGCAAGCCACAGCTATGTCGACCTTGCCGCCGATCTGGCCGAGGTGATCGCGGCCCATGGCGGCAACGCGGATGTGCTGGGCCATTCCATGGGTGGGAAGGCCGCGATGATGCTGGCCCTGACTCAGCCAGATCTTGTGCATCGTCTGGTCGTGGCCGACATCGCACCTGTGCCCTATGGCCACAGCCAGTCCCACCTGATCGAGGCGATGCGGTCGGTGGACCTGTCGCGCATCGAGACCCGGCGCGATGCCGATGCCCAGTTGCAACCGCTGGTGGCCGAGGATGGCGTGCGCGCCTTCCTGCTGCAATCGCTGGACGTGAAGGGCAAGCGTTGGCGGCTGAACCACGACGTTCTGGAAGCGGACATGGACAAGATCACCGGCTGGCCCGAGGACGTCTCGGGCCAGTTCGACGGGCCGGTCCTGATGCTGTCGGGGGCCGAGTCGGATTATGTCCTGCCCGAACACCGCGACCGCATCCGGGGGTATTTTCCCAAGGCGCGGTTTGCGAAGATCCCCGGCGCGGGCCATTGGCTTCACGCAGACAAACCACGAGAGTTCGAGGCCGCGATCCGCGCGTTCCTGGACGCCTGAAACTGCCCTGATCTTCCGTGCGGTGGCCCATGCCGGCACAATGGCCCGCATCCCGGCAGGAGGATGGCACACCAAAGGCGGTGCACCTTGTCATGGGCCAAGTCGAACCGGGTGCAGGGGCGTGTATTTTCGCCCGGCTATCGGTATCAGCGCTTCTTGACGAACTCGGTCAGGATGACGATGCGCTGCCCTTCGACACGACCCTCGATATGGGCCGGGTTATCTTGAACCAGCGAAATCCCCCGCACGGCCGTGCCACGTTTCGCGGTGAAGCCACCGCCCTTGACGGGCAAGTCCTTGATCAAGACCACCGTATCGCCTTGGGTCAAGGGAACGCCGTTGCTGTCCTTGTGGGCGCTTTCCTGTGGCACATTTTCGACCCAGGCGCGCATGTCATCGTCCAGCCAGAGCTGATCGGCCAGATCGCGGGCCCATTCCTCGGTCGAGAGCCGCGCCAGCATCCGGGCCGACAGCACCTGAACCGCCGGTTCCTCGGACCACATGGACGATGCCAACCCGCGCCAGTGGTTGGGGTCAGGCGTGCCGTCGATCTGGGAAATGCAGGTGTCGCAGATCTCAACGGTCGCACCCTCGGGGCCGCCGGTGACGGCAAAGACGGTGAGCGGCGCGTCGGCGGCGCAGAGGGGGCAGGTCATGGCGGAGAACTCCGATAGAAGGGGTTTTCTCCGCTATAGAACCCTGCCACCCGCTTGGGCAGAGGGCAGGACCGCGCAGGTCTCAGGGCCGGATGTAGGCGTAGCCATCTTCCTGCAACTCGATCAGCCGCACAACGCCTGACGGCGTGATGCTGACGCCGTCGAAAAGCGGCACCTCTTCGCCCGCCGCCTCGCTCATCCGCCGGTGGGTGTTGCCGCAGGCCGAAAAGGCCAGATTGTCCATCCCAAGGGTCATGGTTTCGATCCGGTCAGCAACCGGACTTCTCCCTGGAATCAACATGTTAAGGCCAGGGCCGTAGGCGACGAGCTCGATTTCCACGGTGTCGCCTTGCGCGGCGTAGTAGGTAGAGACGTTGACGGCGTTGTTGAGCGCCATGTTCATCACCTGCGGGTCGTTCTGGTCGACATGGATGGCCACGTGGTGGGCCACGCCCTCGGCCAAGGCCCCACAGGTCGACATGGCGACAAGTGCCGCCGAAACAAGCATTTTTTTCATGAGTATCCTCCCTGTTCGTCCCCGAAGCCTAGCGGATTCGCGTCACGATTGCGACAAAAATTCACAGGTATGAATATTTGAGTGTGTCGCCGTTGCAGCCCCGAAAACAGGGGGGTGCCATGCGTACACCCCCCGTACACCCCCTGTGCACCCCCCGTGCAGACGAAATTCACTTTCCGCCCATGGCCCGCGCGACGACCCACGCGGCGGGAAAGGCCAGGACGAAGCCGCCGAGAACCGCCGCCGTGATCGGAACGGCCCCCACCCATCCCGCGACAAGAGCGATGACGAGGAACACGCCCGCAAGGGTGGCGCCGATGAAGAGGTGGAGGAGGAGGAGAAGATAGGACATGGGGGATGTCCTAGCCGGTGGGAAGGCGGGGGGCTTTGATTTGGGTCAGGGTGGGAGATTTGCGCCCAGTCTCCGATCGGTTATCTTGGACATAATATGATCCGAGAATCTGGAAAGTGTCAGCCGAAATGGCGCATCACATAGAAAAGTTGCTGCCTCGGCGCTTTTTGCTCGAACTCGGCACCTACGTGCAAACTTGTGCGCATATCGAGCTGCTGGCTTGTGGACTTTTGGTCTGCCTAAAAGGGAAAAACCCGTCGGACCCCGATTGGTTCGCAAGCTACAGTACAACGAGAAAACTGGGGACCGCTGACCTTAGAATTCAATTGGAAAGCGCGTCAAGCAAAGCGGGTGACTATGGCTTTCAGAAAGATCTGAAGGCCCTTTGTGATTGGATAAAGCAGTTTACGAACAACAGACATATTGCCGTTCATGGAGCTTTCGTTGGAACCCCTGAAGGATTCCTAAGAGTCGATTATCTTCACAAAGAGAAGCGCAATGGAAACCCTGAATTTCGTCGCGAACGCACCGCTGTAACCCCTGAAATTGTCGCGGAAGCACTGAATGACGCGGATAGAATATACATCACATTGATGGGAATGCTGGAACAAATCCGCCTAGGTCTATCGAGTGAGGTCTATCGTGCTGCTATTCCATGTGTTGTTCACCCAGACGGCAGTCCGAATTCTCAATAACAGCGCGCTTTGGAAGAGCGCTTTGCTTGACTTGAGGTCCCCGCTTTCGCGGGGATGACAGGTGTAGCGATCAACCGTTCGGGCTGTCATGCCCGCGTAAGCGGGTATCTCTCGGGACTCGCCTTGTACGCTAAATGACGTGTGGTGCGTATGGATGGTGGTCCCCGCTTTCGCGGGGATGACAGGTGTATCGATCAACCTTTCGCGCTGTCATGCCCGCGAAAGCGGGTATCTCTCGGGACTCGGCTTGTACGCTAAATGAAGTTTGGTGCGTATGGATGGTGGTCCCCGCTTTCGCGGGGATGACAGGGGGCGCTAAAGGCGCAGCTCGGTCGCCAGGTCGCGCCAGTCCGGGTTCATTGCTTCAATCATCTCCACCTTCCACGCCCTGTTCCACTTCTTGATCCGCTTTTCGCGCAGAATGGCCTCGCGGATATCCGCGTGCGGCTCGAACCAGACCAAGCGGTGCAGATTGTACCTGCGCGTGAAGCTGTTGGCCCTGCCCTGTCTGTGTTCGACAACCCGACGCTCAAGAGTGTTGGTGACGCCGGTGTAGAGCGTTCCATTCGGCCGGTTGGTCAGGATATAGGTGAAATAGCTATGGTCCCGCATGGGCGCAGGATGGAGCGCGGAGAGTTAAGTGGGAGTTAACGGTGGAGTGGATGTTGGGGGGTCCCCGCTTTCGCGGGGATGACATGTGCTCCGTTCAGGCCCTTCGCCTGTCATCCCCGCGAAAGCGGGGACCCCAAGCCACACGCGCGACGCGACCTCAGTTATCCATCTTCAACGCATTGATGAACGCGCTTTGCGGGATCTCGACCTTGCCGAACTGGCGCATCTTCTTCTTGCCCGCTTTCTGCTTGTCCAGAAGCTTGCGCTTCCTTGTGGCGTCGCCGCCGTAGCATTTGGCGGTCACGTCCTTGCGCAGGGCGGCCAGCGTTTCGCGGGCGATGACGCGGCCGCCGATGGCGGCCTGGATCGGGATCTTGAACATGTGGCGCGGGATCAGATCCTTGAGCTTTTCGCACATGGCGCGGCCCCGCATCTCGGCGCGGTCGCGGTGTACCATGGTGGAAAGCGCATCGACCGGCTCGTCGTTCACAAGGATCTGCATCTTGACGAGGTAGTCCTGCCGGTAGCCTTCCATCTGGTAATCGAACGACGCATAGCCCTTGGTCACCGATTTCAGGCGGTCGTAGAAGTCGAACACCACTTCGTTCAGCGGCAGGTCATAGACCACCATGGCGCGGCTGCCCGCATAGGTCAGGTCAAGCTGGATGCCGCGACGATCCTGGCAGAGTTTCAGCACGTCGCCGAGATACTCGTCGGGCACGAGGATGGTCGCCTTGATCCGCGGTTCTTCAATGTGATCGACATAGGTCAGGTCGGGCATGTCGGCGGGGTTGTGCAGCTCCTGCATCGTCCCGTCCTTCATGTAGACATGGTAGATCACCGAGGGGGCCGTGGTGATCAGGTCGATATCGTATTCGCGTTCGATCCGGTCGCGGATGACTTCGAGGTGCAAGAGCCCGAGGAAGCCGCAGCGGAAGCCGAAGCCGAGCGCGGCGGAGGTTTCCATCTCGTAGCTGAAGGAGGCGTCGTTCAGCGCCAGTTTCTCGATCGCGTCGCGCAGGTCTTCGAATTCGGCGGAATCCACGGGGAAGAGGCCGCAGAAAACAACCGGCTGCGAGGGTTTGAAGCCCGGAAGAGCTTTCTCGCAGGGTTTCTTCTCATGCGTGATGGTGTCGCCGACGCGGGTGTCGCGGACCTGCTTGATCGAGGCGGTGAGGAAGCCGATCTCTCCCGGTCCGAGGTCCGCGATGTTCTGCATGGCGGGCTTGAAGACGCCGAGGCGGTCCACCGGGTAGGTGCCGCCGGTCTTCATCATGCGGATGCGGTCGCCCTTCTTGATAACCCCGTCGATGACACGGATGATGACGACGACACCGAGGTAAGAGTCATAGTAACTGTCCACGAGCATCGCCTTGAGCGGCGCATCGCGGGTGCCCTTGGGCGCGGGCAGGCGCTTGACGATGGCCTCCAGCACGTCCGGGATGCCGACGCCGGTCTTGGCGGAAATCAGCACGGCGTCGCTGGCGTCGATGCCGATCACGTCCTCGATCTGTTCGGCCACGCGCTCGGGCTCTGCTGCCGGAAGGTCGACCTTGTTCAGAACCGGCACGATCTCATGATCCGCGTCGATGGCCTGGTAGACATTGGCGAGGGTCTGCGCCTCGACGCCCTGGCTCGCGTCCACGACCAGAAGAGAGCCTTCGACGGCCTGCATCGAACGGCTGACCTCGTAGGCGAAGTCGACATGGCCGGGGGTGTCGATCAGGTTGAGCACATAGGTCTCGCCATCTTGCGCCGGATACTCGATGCGCACGGTGTTGGCCTTGATGGTGATACCGCGTTCCCGCTCGATATCCATCGCGTCGAGCATCTGCTCTTTCATGTCGCGTTCGGCCACCGTGCCGGTCAGCTGGATCAGCCGGTCAGCAAGCGTGGATTTGCCGTGGTCGATATGCGCCACGATGGAGAAATTGCGGATGTGATCAAGGTCGGTCATGATCCGGTGATATGTCTAGGTTTTGAAGGTTGGTCAATGGCTGACAGCATCGTGGTGACAGCAAGGGTGACTGGTCGGGTGCAGGGCGTGTGGTTCCGGGGCTGGACGCAGGCCGAGGCCGAGCGGCGGGGGCTGTGCGGATGGGTGCGCAACGACCCCGACGGGTCGGTGATCGCGCTGATCGGCGGGCCGGAGGCGGAGGTGCGGGCGATGATCGCAACCTTGCATGCGGGCCCGGAGGCGGCGCGCGTGGCCGAAGTCGAAATCGTGCACCTGGACAGCGATACCGTGGATCTGCCCGAGGGATTCAACGTCCGGCGATAGGCGGATTCTGTCGCGGGATCGGGACGGAACCGGGAGGGTGGAAAAACCTGAGTGAATTACTTGACTTCAATAGTCGGGAAAATTACCAAGCAAATCACTCGGAAATAGGAGACGCACATGTCCGACGAATTGAACAAGGCGCCACGGATGGTCGTGGCCCGGCGCGCGCTGCTGATTGGCGCTGCGGGAACGGTGATGGCTTCGCCCCTGCTGGCCGCGGGGGAAGGTGGCGAAGGCGGTGAAGGTGCCGCGACCGAGGGGCTTGATCCCCGCGTTGCGATGCTGACCAGCATCGGCTTTTTCGATGCCAGCCTGCGGATCGTGGCGGATCTTTATGCGCTTGGAGAAATCGGGGAAGCGCAGGACCAACTGGCCGGATCGCACCATGCCCACTACGACGATATCGCGGGCGGGCTGGCCTCCTTCGGTGCCGACGGGTTCGAGGAAGAGGCGATGGCCTTTGCCGAAGCCATCGACAGCGGTGCCGATGCGCTGGTGGTCGCCGACCGTTTTGCCGTGGTGCATCAGGCCCTGCTGGCGGCCTATGCCGGGGCCGATGCCTCGGAAACGGTCCATGCCGCCGAAGCCTTGGTGCGTGCCGCGTATGGCGATTACGAAGCCGGGGTTTACGAGGGCGACGTGATTTCCCCCCATGAATACCGCGATGCGTGGGGCTTTGCGAAAGTGGCCGAGGAACGGTTGCAGGCGCTGGCGGGTGCGGAGGATGCCGAGGTGGCGCAGGCCGGAGCGCGCGGGGTTGCCGCGATGGCCGATGTCTGGGCGCTGTTCCCCAGCCTGAACGCCACCACAGTCGATGCCGTGGACGCGTCGGTTCTGGCCGGGGCGGCTGCGCGGATCGAAATCGCCGGTCTGCGGCTGGACTGAGGAGGGACGGCGGTGTTTCACCTGATCGACGGCGTGTTTGACGCGCCGACCGTGGCCGCCCTGCGGGCCGCCGTGGCGGAGTTGGATTTCGAGGACGGGCACACCACCGCCGGCCCCCTGGCGCGGCTTGTGAAGAACAATGCGCAGGCCGCGCCCTCGCCCGACCGCGACGCGGTGCTGAAAAAGGTCGAAAGGACCCTGTGGGCGCATCCCGGCTTTCAGTCCGTCGCACGGCCCAGGGCGGTGGTGCGGCTGCTGATCTCGGCCTATGCGGGCGGGCAGGCCTATGGAACCCATGTGGATGATGCGCTGATGGCGGGGGCACGCACGGATGTGTCCTTTACCATCCCGCTGACCGCGCCCGACGCCTACGAGGGCGGCGCCCTGGTTGTGCAGGACCGAGTGGAAGAGCGCGGCTTCAAGCCGGAGCCGGGACAGGCCATCGTCTACCCGTCGGACACGCTGCACCGGGTAGAGCCTGTGACAGAGGGCCAGCGCGTGGCGATTGTCGGCTGGGTCACAAGCTGGGTGCGCGACCCGGCCAAACGGGACATCCTGTTCGATCTGGACGAATCCATCGCCGCAGAAACAGCGCGGGGGGCCGACCCCGCGCAATTGCTGCGGCTGTCCAAGACCCGCAGCAACCTGCTGCGGATGTGGGCGGGTTAGCCGACCTTCGGGCTGATATCCCGGTTGACCATCGCGCGCAGGGAAAAGCTGGTGCGGGTGGAGCGCAGGCCGGTCACGCGCATCAGGTCCTGCTCAAGGAAATCGTCGAAACTGCGCAGGTCGCGGGCGGCGATTTTCAGCAGGATGTCGCGGCTACCGGTCATCAGGTGACATTCCAGCACTTCCGGGAACCGCTGCACCGCGCGCTCGAACTGCTCCAGCGCGTCGCGCGATTGGCGCTCCAGCTCGGCGAAGACGAAGACCGTGATCGGGAAGCCCAGTTTTTCCGGGTCTACCTTGGCGGCATAGCCGGTGATGATGCCGTCGGCCTCCATCCTTGCCATGCGGCGGGCACAGGGCGTGGGGGACAGGCCCACCCGTTCTGCCAGATCGGTGACGGGCACGCGGCCATCGGCCTGTAGGGTGGCAAGAATCCGTCGGTCAACGCTATCCATTGCAGCTTTCCCCTCCATATTCGGCCAATATTGGTGGATATTATCACACCTTACGGAAATGGGAACGCAGTTTGGCGTCAATCCCTCGTGCTGCGCGGCTATCCTCTAGCAAAGAGGAGGAGACACCATGGACCTTACCCCGATCCCGACCCCATCCCATGAAGAGGTGTTGCGCGTCAGCGATGCAGAGACCGGCCTGGTCGGTTTTATCGCCATCCATTCAACCCAGCTGGGCCCCGCGGCGGGCGGGCTGCGGATGCGGCGCTATGACAGCGAAGAGGCCGCGCTGACCGATGCGCTGCGCCTGAGCCATGGCATGACCTTCAAGAACGCGGCGGCGGGCCTGCCGCTTGGCGGCGGCAAGGCGGTGATCATTGGCGATCCGGGCACCGACAAGACCGACGCGATGCTGGCCGCCTTCGGCAGCGCCATCGCCGCGCTGCGTGGCCGTTACTGGACCGCCGAGGACATGGGCATGAGCCCCGCCGACATGGCGGTGATCGCCAGCGCGACCCGCTTTGTCGCGGGCCTGCCGGATGGAGAGTTTGCCAGCGGCGACCCGTCGCCCGTCACGGCCAAGGGGATTTTCAACGCGATCCGCTGCACGGCCAAGCACCGCTTGGGCAGCGCCGACCTGACCGGGCGCCATGTGGCGGTGCAGGGGCTGGGGCATGTCGGCTGGGATCTGGCGGCACAGGTGCACGCGGCGGGGGCCACCCTGTCGGTGGCCGATATCAGCCCGGCCCGCGCACAGAAGGCATCCGAGCGGTTCGGGGCCACGGTTCTGGACCCCACCCAGATCGTGACGGCCAAGGCCGACATCCTTGCCCCCTGCGCCATTGGCGGCATCCTGAACGCCGAGACCATCCCGCTGTTGCAGGTCAAGGCCGTGGCGGGCAGCGCGAACAACCAGTTGGCGACCCCGGCGGATGGCGACGCGCTGCACAAGCGCGGCATCCTCTATGCGCCGGATTACGTGGCCAATGCGGGCGGGATCATCAACGTGGCGACCGAGATCCTGCGAATCCATGACCGTGCGGGCTTCGTCGCCGAGAAACTGGCCGAAGCGGAGGCGACGCTGGACGCGATCCTGAGCCGGGCCGTGGCGCGCGATCTTTCGCCCAACAAGCTGTCGGACGAGATCGTTCTGGCCCGGATGCAGCGCCCCGCCGCCTGATCCGCGCAAATCCGCCCAAAAACCCGCCGTGGCGCATCGCCGATTGCGCCACGGTTGCCGCTTCGCCAGAGTGCGGGCATCGACGGAATGGGACCCGTCGATACCGGCCTTGCGCCGGGACCGGGACAACGGAACAGGGCTATGGGCATGGGCAGAAAATTCACCCTCATCTTGACGCTGTTTCTTCTGAGCGGGGCGCCGCTGAACGCCAATCCGGTGGAACGGGCCTGCATGTCGTCAGGCCGCACCGCTGCGACGCCGTCCCTTTGTGCCTGCATCGGAAACGCGGCGCGTCAAACGCTCAACTTCGGCGAACAACGACAGGCCGCGCGCCTGTTCAGCGACCCGGACCGCGCCGAGGTGACGCGCATGTCGGCGAGCCGTCGTGACGTGGATTTCTGGGCAAGCTACCAGCACTTTGGCGAGACCGCCGAAGCGATGTGCGGCTGACGCGTTGTGCGTGTCGCGTTCGTATGCATTCACGCGCCGCACTCCGGCCTATTGATGTCGCATTCCCCAAGAGTGCACGACCGGTTCCCGCTTTTGCCTGACATGCATTAGCCAAGCCTGACCGCCCACGCCTGCGCCGCCTGTTCGATCAGCGACACCACCGCGTCGAAATCGCGGGTGTAGTATGGGTCGGGCACGTCCTCTGGCCCCTCGGGCAAGACCGACAGGAACAATTCCAACCGGGCCGTGCCGCTCGCTGGCCGGATGTCTTGCAGATCGCGCAGATTGTTGCGGTCCATGGCAAGGACAAGATCGAAGCGATGGAAATCTTCGGGGTTGATCTGCCGCGCGCGCTGGCCGCCCAGGTCATAGCCGCGTGCCCGCGCCGCATCCTGCATCGGGCCATAGGGGGCATCCCCGATATGCCAGCCGGATGTGCCCGCGCTGTCGATATGGGCGTCGGGCAGCACGGCCCGCAAGATGCCCTCGCCCGTCGGCGAGCGGCAGATATTTCCCAGACACACACACAGGATATTGTCGGCGCGACTCGTGTATTCCATGCGGGTTCCCTTTCCCCGACCCGGAGGTCTCATGCGGTTTCTCATCTTTTGTTCCCTCGCCCTGCTGACAGGTCAACCGGCCAGTGCGCAGACAACGTTTTCGGGCGAAAACCTGTTGCTGCGCCTGCCGACGGGGTTCGAAGAAGGCTATCAGGCCACACGCGGCAGCGACACGATCTCGGAATATGTGCCAGAAGGCGAAACGGTCGAAGACTGGACACGGATGCTGACGATCCAGATTTTCCGCGAGGCAGGCGATGCCGACCCGGTGGCCTATCTGGGGCAGCTTGGGACGGCGCTGAGCGAGGCGTGCCCCGGAAGCGGCGGCAACCTGCTGGGGCAAGAGCCGGTCGATGGGTTGCCTGCGGCGGCAGCGTTCTACGTCTGCCCCGCTGCCGAACAGGATGCCCCGCCGCAGGAAGTGTTCCTGACGCAGGCCATCGCGGGGCGCGATGCACTCTATGTCGTACAGATCGCGTGGCACGACGGCCCCGAGCAGGACGAATTGCGGCAGTGGATCGCCTACCTGCAGGAGGCAGGCGTCTGCGACACGCGGCGCGACGAGATGCCATGCCCGGACTGAAACCAGAGCGCATCGTCATCCTGACCGGCGCGGGAATTTCCGCCGAAAGCGGGCTTGGCACCTTTCGCGACAAGGACGGGCTGTGGACGCGCTACGATCTGACCGAGGTCGCCACGCCCGAGGGCTTTGCCCGCAACCCCGCGCTGGTGCATGATTTCTACAACGCGCGCCGCGCCAACGCGCTGGATGCCCGCCCCAACGCCGCCCACAGTGCGCTGGCGCGGCTGGAGGCGGACTGGCCGGGCGAGGTGCTGGTGGTGACGCAGAACGTCGACGACCTGCACGAACGCGCGGGCAGCCGCAACCTGCTGCACATGCACGGGGCGCTATCGGGGGCGCTTTGTGCCGCCTGTGATCACCGCTGGCCCGCGCCGCGCGAAATGGACGCCGACGCCCCCTGCCCCGGCTGTGGCGCGCCCCGCATCCGGCCCGATATCGTCTGGTTCGGCGAAATTCCCTATCACATGGACGCCATCGCAGAGGCGCTGTTTCAGGCCGACCTGTTCGTCTCGATCGGCACCTCGGGCGAGGTCTACCCTGCGGCGGGCTTGGTGCAGGAGGCACGGGCGGCGGGGGCCGAGACGCTTGAAATCAACCTTGAGCCGTCGCGCGTGCCGGGCATCTTCGACCGGGTGATCGCGGGGCCGGCCTCGGCGGCGGTGCCGGACTGGGTGGACGATATCCTGACAGGCTGCTGAGCCCGACACGAATTGCGGCGCGCCCCGATGGATGGAAGGGCGCGCCGCCTGAGCCGAATCTGCCAGGGACAAGAGAGGTCGGCCCAGTTCGGGCCGCGCCTTAGTTGCTGGCAGCGCCGCCCATGGTTCCGTTGCCCATGTTGCCATTGCCCATTGCGCCATGGTTCATCTGGCCCGCACCCATCATCGGGGTCCGCTCGTTGTCGACAACCACGGTCACGGGCACTTCGCCCGCCTGTTCAAAAACCAGCGTGATCGGAATCTCGTCACCCTGATTGAACGGGTTGGCGAGGCCCATGAACATCACGTGGTCGCCGCCGCGCGCCAGCGCGTGGGTTTCGCCGGCCGCGATGGGAAAACCCTCTTCGACCTGCATCATGCGCATCACGCCGTTATCGTCCGAGATATGGGTGTGCAGTTCGACACGGGCCGCGGCGTCGGACCAGACGTCGATCAGGCGGTCATCCATATCGGTATTGTTGGTGATTTCCATGAAGGCCGCGCCAGATTGCGCCATGCCAGAGGAAGCACGGGCATAAGCATCGGTCACGGCGATGTCCTGCGCCATGGCGGGCAGAGCGGCTGCAAAGGCGATAGCGCCCGCAAGAAGGGTTGGTTTGAACGACATGGGTCGTCTCCTTGGTATGATCTGATGTTGGAATAAACGGGGATCAGACCAAGGATGGGGGGCCACGCCCCTGACCGCCCTGAACGGGCGCCTCATGCAAGACCAGTGCGAAGGGCCGCACGTAGAGCGTTGCCATACGCCATTCAGGCACGTCGAGCGGGGCGATTTCGCTGAAGGCCAGCGCGCCCATCGTGCAATCGGGACAGGGATGGGTGGTTTTGGCAGGCTGCCCATCGGACCCGACGGGAACGACCTGCGCGACGCCGTTGATGCAAAGAATCATCGAGCCTGCGGGACTCATCCCGCCACGCGCAATGGCCATGCTGACCGAGGTCATGGCAAGAACCAGACCAAGCAGCAGGGCGGTTGCGGGGGCAGCAAAACGTCTCATGCCCGAGAGATAGGCACGCGGCGTGTGATTGAAAAGCGCAAAAATGACACGGCCCCCGGAGATTTTCCGGGGGCCGCGCCTTAAGGCCGAAACACGATCGAAAGGATCAGGCGGGTGCCTGTGCCTTTGCGATGTCTTTCTTGATCTTCAGCGCCTTGGCGGACAGATCTTCGTCCTTGGCTTTCGCCAGGAACGCATCCAAGCCACCGCGGTGGTCGACCGAACGCAGAGCCGAGGCGGACACGCGCAGCTTGAAGCTGCGATCCAGCGTGTCGGACCCAAGGGTCACTTCGTTCAGGTTCGGAAGAAACCGACGCTTGGTCTTGTTGTTGGCATGGCTGACATTGTTGCCAGACATCGGACCTTTTCCGGTCAATTCGCAGACGCGCGACATGGGCTTATCCTCGGGTCTCAGAAACGGACAAGGGCGCTGAGCTGGGTCAGCGCCCCTACAAATCTGGGCGGTGGATAAGGCGCTGTCATGGAAGTGTCAAGCGATTCATCCCAAGGGGACATGACTTTCCCGCACGCGGCGCATAGCGTGCCCCCATGGTGAAAGAGACAGAGCTTTATGGGCCGGTAAAGGCCTATCTGGAGGGGCAAGGATACGAGGTCAAGGCCGAGGTCGGGGCGGCCGATCTGGTGGCGGTGCGGGAAAACGAAGAGCCGGTGATCGTCGAGTTGAAGACACGATTCTCGCTGGCGCTGTTTCACCAGGCGGTGGCGCGGCAAGGGCTGACCGATCTGGTCTATGTCGCGGTGCCGCGCGGAACCGGGCGCGGGTTTCTCAAGGCGCTCAAAGAGAACACCGCGCTCTGCCGCCGATTGGGGCTGGGTTTGATAACGGTGCGGCTGCGCGACGGGTTCGTCGAGGCGCATTGCGATCCGGGGCCCTACGCGCCGCGCATCTCGAAACCGAAACGCCAGCGTCTGCTGCGAGAGTTTTCGCGTCGGGTGGGTGATCCAAATACAGGCGGCGCGACGCGGGTAGCGCTGGTGACCGCCTACCGGCAAGACGCGCTGCGCTGCGCCGCACATCTGGCAGAGCATGGTCCGTCACGGGGCCGGGACGTCAAGGCCGCGACCGGCGTGGACCGCGCCACAACCCTGATGCGCGACGACCATTACGGCTGGTTCGACAAGGTGGAAAAGGGCATCTACGCGCTGACGCCCAAGGGCGCGGAAGGGCTGGCCCTGTACGACAGGCCGGTGGAGCGCTAACCCTTCAGCCCCGCCAGCGCCTCGGCCGCCGCCGCATCGGGCGAGGTCTCGCCCTTTGCAACCGCCGCGCCGAGCTGGGCCATTTTCGCGCGCATCGACGCATCGCCGGTCAGCCGCGCCAACAGGCCCGAGCGCACCTCTTCCTCGAACCAGTGGCGGGCCTGTTCGGCGCGCCGGGCGTCCCAATGACCGGATTCCTTGCGCCACTCGGCCAGCGCCTGCATCTCGTCCCATGCGGGCTCCAGCCCGCTGCCGACGACCGCGGATACCGGCAGCGCCTTGGGGAAGCCCTCGGGGTCTTGCGGACGCTTGCGCAAAAGCCGCAGCGCGCCAGAATAATCCGCCACCGTTCGCATGGCGGTGGATTTCAAATCGCCATCGGCCTTGTTGATCAGGATGATATCGGCGATTTCCATGATCCCGCGCTTGACGCCCTGCAACTCGTCACCGCCCGCGGGCGCCAGCAACAGCACGAAGAGGTCGCACATCTCGGCCACCATGGTCTCGGACTGGCCGACGCCCACGGTCTCTATGATGATGACATCGAACCCCGCCGCTTCGCACAGGCTGACCGCCTCTCGCGTGCGGCGCGACACACCGCCGAGGTGGCTCATGGAGGGCGAGGGCCGGATAAAGGCGTTTGGCTGGCGGCTGAGCTGCTCCATCCGCGTCTTGTCACCCAGAATGGACCCACCCGAGCGGGCCGAACTGGGATCGACGGCCAGAACGGCGACGCGCAGCCCCTGCTCGACCAGCATCATGCCAAAGCTTTCGATGAATGTGGATTTGCCCACGCCCGGCGTGCCGGACAGACCGATGCGCAGCGCCTGCCGCCCATGGCCGCGCAGCCCCTCCAACAGGGCTGTTGCCGTCTTGCGGTGATCGGCGCGGGTACTTTCCACAAGCGTCACGGCCCGAGCCAACGCGCGGCGTTCACCGACAAGAATTCCGGCAGAGAGATCGTCGGTCGGGCGCGGCTCGGTCATGAATCCATCGTCTTTCATGGTTAGGGTCGGGCGTGTGCCGTCATCATCTGGTGCGAAGAGGTTTTTGCCCCGCCGGGGCGGGCCTTGTCCACCCGGCGCGGCGAAATGACATGAGACCGAGGCAGTATGCGACGGCTGATCCTGTTTCTTCTTTTGCTTCCCCATGCCGCTTTGGCACAGGATATCTTCACCGCCCGCTACGATGTGCGGTTCGGCCCGCTGCGCATCGCCGAAATCGTGCTGCGCGCCAGCGACACGCAAAGCGCCTATGCCGTGGCCGGGCGGGTCACGAGTGCGGGGATCGCCGGTGCCTTTCGCGACATCCGCTTTGACCTTGCCGCCGAGGGGCGGCGGATCGGCGTCGCGTTTCTGCCCCTGTCCTACCGCGAAGACGTTGATACAGGACGTCGGGCCAGCCGTGTGAGCCTGGTCTACCCCGACGGCGGGCCGGTTCTGCAAAGCATCATCCCAGCACATGCACCACAGCCGTGGGACGTGGACCCCGCCGCGCAGGGCGACACGATCGACCCGATGAGCGCGCTGTATCGGTTGGCGCGCCCGCGCCCGTTGGAGGCGTTGTGCGATTGGTCGGTCGCGGTCTTTGACGGGCGGCGGCGATCGTCCTTGAGCGTGGGGCCAGTCGAAGTGGAGAGTGGCCGCGCCCTGTGCCTTGGGGTCTATGCCCGTATCGCCGGCTTCCCCCCCGAGGATATGGCCGAGCGGCGGGATTTTCCCTTTGTCGTTGAGTTCTCGGCAGAAGAAGACGGGCGCTGGCGGTTGACGCGAGTGGAAACTCAGACCCTTTATGGCCGCGTGCGCATCCTGGAACGAGATTGACCCCGCGACGTGACCCGCCTGCCCATCGACCCGATCCTGCCAGAGCTGTTGGACGCGCTCAGGCTCCACGGCCGCGCCGTGCTGCAAGCGCCCCCCGGCGCGGGCAAGACCACGCGCGTGCCCTTGGCGCTGCTCGGGGCGGGGCTGGCGCCGGGGCGCATCCTGATGCTGGAACCGCGCAGGCTGGCCGCCCGCGCCTCGGCTGAACGCATGGCCGAAACCTTGGGGGAAGAGGTCGGGCAAAGCGTGGGCTATCGTGTGCGCGGCGACAGCAAGGTAAGCAAGGCCACGCGGGTGGAGGTGGTGACCGAAGGCATCCTGACGCGCATGTTGCAGGACAATCCCGAATTGCCCGGCGTCGGCGCGGTGATCTTCGACGAATTCCACGAACGCTCGCTCAATGCCGATCTGGGGCTGGCCCTGACATGGGAGGTGCGGGGCGCGCTGCGCGACGACCTGCTGCTGCTGGTCATGTCGGCCACGCTCGACGCCGCGCCGGTCGCCGCGCTGCTGGACAATGCGCCAGTTGTGACGTCAGAGGGCAAGGCGTTTCCCGTCGACACCCGCTGGCGCGAGGCCCCGCCCCCGAAGGATCAGAGGTTCGAACACACCATGGCGGCGCTGATCCGGCAGGGTCTGGCCGAGGCGCAGGGCGGCATTCTGGCGTTCCTGCCCGGCGAGGGGGAAATCCGGCGCACGGCGGCCCTGCTGACCGACCTGCCGGGCGACGTGGTGCTGCACCAGCTTTTCGGCGCAATGCCCCTGGCGGCACAGCGTGCGGCGCTGCGATCTGAAGCCAAGGGCCAGCGCAAACTGGTGCTGTCGACCGCGATTGCCGAAACCTCGCTGACGATCCCCGATATCCGCGTGGTTGTGGACGGAGGCCGCGCACGGCGGGCGCGGTTCGATCCGTCCTCGGGCATGTCGCGGCTGGTGACCGATCCGGTCAGCCGCGCCGAGGCCGAACAGCGCCGGGGCCGCGCGGGACGGGTCGCGCCGGGGGTGTGCTATCGCAACTGGACCAAGGCGGCCGAGGGCGCCTTGCCCGCCTTTCCACCAGCCGAGATCGAGGCGACCGATCTGGCCGGGCTGGCGTTGGAACTGGCGCTGTGGGGGGCGGGCGACGGTGCGGACCTGGCCTTCCTGACGCCGCCACCCGCAGGGGCATTGGCCGAGGCGCAGGCGCTCTTGCGCAGCCTCGGGGCGCTGGACGAGGGCGGCGCTATCACCGCGCATGGCCGGACGCTCGCCGCCCTGCCCCTGCACCCACGTCTGGCGCATATGCTGGCGCTTGGCGGTCCGGGGGCCGAGCGGCTGGCAGCCCTGCTGGCCGAGCGGGATCCGTTGCGCGACAGGGGCACCGATCTGACCTTGCGGATGCGGGCGCTGGACGATCCGGGGCGGATGAATGCCGACCGGGGGGCGGTGGCACGGATCAAACAGGACGCCAAACGCTTGGCCCGGTTTGCGAAAGGGCCGAAACATTCCCTCGCCGAGCAAGCAGCGCTGGCCTATCCCGACCGCATCGGGTTGCGCCGCAAGGGCGACGCGCCGCGTTTCGTGCTGTCGGGTGGCAAGGGCGCGGTGATGTCCGAGGCCGACACGCTGGCGGGACAGCGGCTGATCGTGGTGACGGATCTGGACGGCAACCCGCGAGAGGCCCGTATTCGGCAGGCCGTAGCGCTGAGCGAAAGCGAGTTGCGCGGGCTCTATGCCGGTCGGATCCACTGGGTCAGCGCCTGCGATTGGTCAAGGCGCGACCGCCGGGTAAGGGCGCGGCAACAGGAGATGTTCGGCGCGCTGGTGCTACAGGACCGGCTGTGGGCCGACGCGCCGCCCGAGGCGATGACCGGGGCTTTGCTGGCGGGCATCCGCGATCTGGGGATGGATGTGCTGAACTGGTCGAAATCCGCGCGGCTCTTGCGCGCGCGTTTGCGCGCCTCGGGGCTGGTGGATGTGTCGGACGCGGCGCTGTCGGACGGGCTGGAAGACTGGCTCGCACCGTTCCTGACCACTCAGAGCAACGCCGAGGATCTCAAAAGGCTTGATCCGACCGAGGCGCTCAAGACCCTGCTTGACTGGTCGCAGCAACAGGAGCTGGATCGCCTCGCCCCCGCCCATTGGGCCACGCCGATGGGGCGCAAGGCGGCCATCGACTATTCCGGCGACATCCCCGAGGTGGCGCTGCGCCTGCAAGAGGTGTTCGGGACCACGGTGCATCCCACCATCGGGCAGGACCGGCAGCCGCTGCGCATGACGCTGCTGTCGCCCGCGGGCCGCCCGGTGCAGACCACCATGGACCTGCCCGGCTTTTGGGTCGGCAGTTACGCCGATGTGCGCAAGGACATGCGCGCGCGCTATCCGAAACATCCGTGGCCGGAAGACCCGGCCAACGCCGACCCCACCCTGCGCGCGAAGCCACGCAAAGGGTGAGGCCGGGGGCTTTAGCCGATCTCGGCCAGACGCGCCAGCGCGTCCTTGATCTTGGCCTCTTCCTCTTCGCGGGCGGCAAGGTTTTCACGGGTTTCCTCGACAACCTCTTCCGGCGCGCTGGCCGCGAATTTCGGGTTGTTGAGCCGCCCGCGCAGGCCGCCCAATTCCTTGGCAAGCTTGCCCAAGACCTTTTCAAGCCGCGCCTTTTCCTCGTCCACGTCGATGATGTCGGCAATCGGCAGGCCGAAGACCGCGCCTTCCACGGCGATGGTGACGGCGCCCTTGGGCAGCGTGTCCACTGTTTCGACACCGACGACACGGGCCATGCGCAGGATCATCGCTTCGTTCCGGTCCCACGCGGCCTGGCCCTTGGCGTCCAGCTCCGCCTGCAACAGCGGCACTTTCAACCCGGCGGGCACATGCATCTGCGCGCGGATCGAGCGGATTTCCTCGATCAGGGAAATCACCCAGTTCATCTCGCGATCAGCCTCGGCATCCACCAAATCCTCGCCATAGGTCGGCCAGTCGGTGTGCACCAGCAGCTTCTCGCGCTCGGCGATCTGGCCCCACAGCTCTTCTGTGACGAAGGGCATGGTGGGGTGCAGCAACGTCAGGCACTGGTCGATGACCCAGGCCATGGTGGCGCGGGTTTCCGCGATCACGGCCGCGTCGCCAGAGGCGAAGAGCGGCTTGGCGAATTCCAGATACCAGTCGCAGACCTTGCCCCAGACGGTGGCGTAGAGCCCGTTGGCGGCGTCGTTGAAGCGGTAGGCGTCGAGCGCCGCATCATGGGCAACGCGGGCACGGGCGACCTCGCCCACAATCCAGCGGTTGACGGTCTGGCTTACGCCCGCAGGGTCGAAGCCTGCAACCGGGACGCACTCATTCATCTCGGCAAACCGCGCCGCGTTCCAGATCTTGGTGGCGAAGTTGCGGTAGCCCGCGATGCGGCTCGTCGACAGCTTCAGGTCACGGCCCATGGCGGCCATCGAGGCGAGCGTGAAGCGCACGGCATCGGCGCCGTAGTCGTCGATCAGTTCCAGCGGGTCCAGAACGTTGCCCAAGGACTTGGACATCTTCTTGCCCTTCTCATCCCGGACGAGCGCGTGGACATAGACCGTGTGGAACGGGATCTGGTCCACAACGGCCAGCTGCATCATCATCATCCGGGCGACCCAGAAGAAGATGATGTCGAAGCCTGTGATAAGAGTGCTGGTCGGGAAATACTTCGCGTAGGCGTCGGTCTCCTCGGGCCAGCCGAGGGTGCCGATGGGCCAGAGGCCGGAGGAGAACCAGGTGTCGAGGACGTCGGGGTCACGCCAAACAGGGATAATCCTCCGGCCCTCTCCTGCGGCTTTATAGAGTTGCTCGATTGCTTGGCTTTCACTGGCAACTTCAACAATTTCGAGATCAATAATTGCAGCGCCGTCTAGGAGAAATTGACGGACATGTGCATCAATGACGGGAAAAGCTTCTTCTTCTGTGGCGACACAAGCTCTAAACTGCGTGTAGCCATTCGGAATTTGGGCGAGATCACCTTCGTCTGTGCCCGCTATGCGTGCACTATTGAAAACCTCGTTTAGGCCAAGGTTCGAATACGCGTCGGACAAATTTACCACGGGGAGCGTGTACCAAACCGGAATCTGGTGCCCCCACCACAGCTGGCGCGAGATGCACCAGGGCTCGATATTTTCCAGCCAGTGATAATAGGTCTTGGCGTCGCGCTCGGGCAGGATGCGGGTGTAGCCTGCGGTCTCGTCGAACGTGCCAGCCTCCTGCGCGGCCATGCCCTGCCGGACGGCATCGAGCGCCGGGTCCACGATCTTGGCGGCGTCCACGAACCACTGGTCAGTCAGGTAGGGCTCGATGGCCACCTTGGACCGGTCGCCATGGGGCACCATGTGCTTGTCTTCGTCGATCCCGTCGAGCCAGCCATTGTCGCGGGCCTCGGTGACGATGGCGTCGCGCGCCTCATACCGGTCGCGCCCGTCATAGCGCTCGATGGCTGCTCCGACCATCTCCGCCGGGCAGCCTTCGGCGAAATCGTCATTACCGAGCAGGAACATCGCCGCGCGGGTGGTCATGACGTTGATGGCACGCAGGTTGGTGCGCTTGCCGACCTCCATGTCGTTGAAATCATGCGCGGGCGTGATTTTCACCGCGCCGGTGCCCTTGTCCGGGTCGGCATATTCATCGGCGACGATCGGGATCGAGCGGCCACAGATCGGCAGCGTCACGGTCTTGCCGATCAGGTGGGCATAACGCCGGTCCTCCGGGTGCACCGCAACACCGGTATCGCCCAGCATCGTTTCGGGGCGCGTCGTGGCGACGGTCAGGTAATCGCGGGTTTCCCAGTCGGTCGGGTTGCCTTCTTCGTCGAACTCGATGGGGTGGTTGTAGGTCTCGCCGCCATCCAGCTTGTAGCGCAGGCGCCACATCTTGCCGTTCACCTCGACCTGCTCGACCTCCAGATCGGAAATCGCTGTCTCGAAATGCGGATCCCAGTTCACCAGCCGCTTGCCGCGATAGATGAACCCCTTGTTGTACATCTCCACGAAGACCTTGATCACGGCGTCGTGGAAATTGGGGCCATGGCCCGCCTCGGGGTCGCCTTTGGCGCCGCCCATGGTGAAGGCCTCGCGCGACCAGTCGCAGGACGCGCCAAGGCGCTTCAATTGCCCGATGATGGTGCCGCGCGACTTGACCTTCTGTTGCCAGACGCGGTCAAGAAACGCCTCGCGCCCCATTTCGCGGCGGGTGGGTTCGCCATTCCCGGCCATCTCGCGTTCGGTCACCATCTGCGTGGCGATGCCCGCATGGTCGGTGCCCGGCTGCCACAGCGTGTCAAACCCGCGCATCCGGTGCCAGCGCACGAGAATATCCTGCAGCGTGTTGTTGAAGGCGTGGCCCATATGCAGGCTGCCCGTCACATTCGGCGGCGGGATCATGATGCAGAAGGTATCGTCGCGGCTCGCGTTGGCGCCAGCGGCAAAGGCATTCGCCTCGTCCCATTTCGCCAGAATGCGCGGTTCGGCGTCGGCGGCGTTAAAGGTCTTTTCCATGCGCCTCATGTCCCATCTTTTCTGTCACGGCTGACTTATCCGCTTCACATCGAAAGGCCAAGAGGATGTGGCCGGGATTCGCGGCACAAAGCCCCTCTGGACAGGGCCGGATGGGTTGTTACCTATTGAGCGAGACAATGAGAGGGGCAGGACACATGAAATTCGGAAGCAGCCAGTCGGTGACGCGAGAGGAAGATCAACGGTTCCTGACGGGCCACGGGCGCTATGTCGATGACCTTGCCCCGAAGGACGCGCTGCATTGCCACGTCTTTCGCAGCCCGGTCGCCCACGCCGAGATCACCGATCTGGACGTGTCCGAGGCGCGTTCGGCCCCCGGCGTGCATCTGGTGGTGACGGCGGCGGATCTGGCCGAGGCGGGGCTGGCCAATGCCATCCCCTATACGGTCATCGACAACGAGGATGGCAGCAAGGCGGCGGCGCCCCGCCGCCCGATCCTTGCCGAGGGGCGGGTGCGCTTCGTCGGGGAACCGGTGGCGTTCATCGTGGCCGACTCGATCGCCGCCGCGCGGGACGCCGCCGAGGCCATCGTCTTCGACTATGACGATCTGGAACCGAAACTGGACGTCGCCGTCGGTGGCCCCGAGATTCACCCAGAGGCCCCGGAAAACCGGTGCTATAGCTGGGGCGCGGGCGACAAGGCGGCGGCGGATGCGGCGATGGCGGCAGCCGCGCATGTCGTTACCGTCACGGTCGAAGACAACAGGATCATGGCCGCCAGCATGGAACCCCGCGCGATTTTTGCCGAGATGCAGGGCGAGCGGCTGCATATCTGCGAAAACGGTCAGGGCGTCTGGAGCAAGAAGGCCGGGATTTCGGGCTGGCTGGGCATCGACGCCGAGCAGGTGCTGGTCACCACCCCCGACGTTGGCGGGGCCTTTGGCATGAAGACCATGCATTACCCCGAACATTTCCTGCTGACCTTCGCCACCCGGACCCTGAACCGCCCGGTGCGCTGGATGGCCGATCGCACGGAATCGATGTTGTCCGACAATGCCGGGCGCGACCTGAGCTGCACCGCCGAGTTGGGCTTTGACGACGCGTTGAAGCTGACCGCCTATCGCCTGCACACGGTGTCGAACCTCGGCGCTTATGTGTCGGGATTTGCGCAGAACATCCAGAGCCGCCTGTTCAGCCACGTCTTTCCGGGCGTCTACGATGTTCAAGCCGCCTACATGAACAACACGGCAGTTTTCACCAACACAACGCAAGTCGATGCCTATCGCGGCGCCGGGCGCCCCGAGGCGATCTATGTTCTGGAACGTGCCATGGATCACGCCGCGCGGGTGCTGGGGATCGACCCGATGGACCTGCGGCGGCGCAGTTTCATCCGCCCCGAGCAGATGCCCTATAAAACAGCGGTGGGGGAGCTATACGACTCGGGCGCCTTTGCCCGCGCCATGGACCGGGCCGCGGAAGAGGCCGACACCGCAGGCTTTGCCGCCCGCCGCGCCGCCAGCGCCGCCGAGGGCAAGCTGCGCGGACAGGGCCTGTGCTATTACATCGAGGCCATTCTGGGTCAGCCGATGGAAACCGCCAAGATCGTGCTCACCGCGACCGGGGCCAAGGTCTTCGTCGGCACGCAATCGGCCGGACAGGGGCACGAGACGGTCTACAAGCAATTGCTGCGCGACCGGCTGGGGCTGGACCTGGATCAGATCGAGATCGTGCAGGGCGATTCAGACCAGATCGCCAAAGGCGGCGGCACCGGCGGATCGCGCTCGGTTACCGTGCAGGGATCGGCAATTCATGCCACTTCGGAACGGCTGCTAGACGGCCTTCTGCCCTTTGCGGAAGAGGTCATGGGCGCGGAGGACGTGCGTTTCGATCCAGAGGAGGCCGTGTTTCGCGCGCCCGGCTCCAACACCGTTCTGGGCCTGATGGAACTGGCCGAACAGGCCGAGGCCCAAGGCCGTGGCGACCTGTTGACCGCGGAAAAGGAAATCCGCAACGCGGGCCGATCCTTTCCCAATGGCTGTCACGTTGCCGAGATCGAAATTGATCCCGATACCGGCCTGTTAACCATTGATCGCTATGCCGTTGTCGATGATCTTGGCAATCTGATGAACCCGATGCTGGTCAAGGGCCAGATCCATGGCGGCATTGCGCAAGGGGCGGGACAGGCGATGAACGAACGCGTGGTCTTTGACGAGGACGGGCAGCTATTGACCGCAACCTTCATGGATTACGGCATGCCGCGCGCGGGCGATTTCCCCTTTTTCGGCTTTCACTCGGAACCGACAGAGACCCAGACCAACATCCTCGGGATGAAGGGGTGCGGCGAGGCAGGGACCATCGGGGCGATGGCCGCGGTGGCCAATGCGGTGCAGGATGCAGTCTGGTCCGAAGGCGTCAAAGTGGCGGACATGCCTTTCACCCCGCACCGGTTGTGGCACATGATCCAGGAGGCGCGAACCAGCGGTGGACAGGCGTAAACGCAGATGGACCTTTTGGCGGGGATTTCGAAACACCCCGCCGCCGCGGCTGCCCGCTGCCCGCCCGCCCTGCGTTCATGTCGTGCTGATGGATGGCACCATGTCCAGCCTGCGCCACGGCAATGAAACCAATATCGGCCTGACCTACCGGCTGCTGTCGGAACTCGGCCCCAACGCCAACATGACCCTGTATTACGAACCGGGCATCCAGTGGCGCGGCGTCAAGCGCGCGGTCGAGGTGCTTGCCGGAATCGGGATCAACCGCCAGATCAAGCGCGCCTACCTGTTCCTGGCGCGCAATTATCACCCCGGCGACAAGATCATGCTGATGGGCTATTCGCGCGGCGCCTTTGCCGTCCGCTCGCTGGCCGGACTGATCGACAAGCTGGGGCTGCTGCGGCCCGCGCAAATCAGCGTCGAGACACTCGACCGGATGTATTGCCACTACCAGGAAGCGCCCGACAGCCCCGCCGCCCGCGCATTTCGAAACGCCCGATGCCATGTCGAAACGCCGATCGAACTGGTGGGCGTCTATGACACGGTGCGCGCCCTCGGGCTGCGCTGGCCCATCGTCTGGCGCTTCGCGCCCGAGGCGCAGGCGTTTCACAGCCACGCGCTCGGCCCTTGCATCCGGCACGGGCGCCACGCGCTGGCCATGGACGAAACCCGAGAGGTCTATGCCCCGGTCCTTTGGTCGGTGCCCGACGGCAGCCCCAGCGACGTGGTGCAGATGTGGTTTCGCGGCACCCATGGCGATGTCGGCGGCCAGCTTGGCGACTGGGTCGCGGCGCGGCCTCTGTCGAACATCCCTCTGGTCTGGATGCTGAGCGAAGCCGAACGTTGCGGCCTGCCCCTGCCCCAGCATTGGCGCAGCCGCTACCTGACCGATGCCCACGCACCGTCTGTCGGCACGCTGCGGGGGTGGGGGGTGATGTTCTGGAACCGCCGCCGCCGTCGCTTCGGCAGCGATCCTTCGGAGCGGATCCATTCCTCCGCGGTCGGGTCCGCCCGCGCGGCCGGCCTGGCGGTGATGGCAAACGGCCAGTTGCAGACCGACTGACACAGCAGGCCCCTTGCACCCCGGCGTCCTTTGCGGTTTTGCTGCCGATATGACAGGACCACGCTACACCAAGCTCGTGCAGAGCCTTCCCGCCTCCGTGCCCTTCGTCGGCCCCGAAACCCAGGAACGAGACAGGGGCGAACCGTTCCGCGCCCGACTGGGTGCCAACGAGAGTGTTTTCGGCCCCTCTCCGCGCGCCATCGCCGCCATGGCCGAGGCCGCCAAGGGCGCGTGGATGTATGGCGACGCCCAATCCTATGACCTGCGCAAGGCGCTGTCGGCCCATCACGGCGTGGGAATGGAAAACATCGTCGTCGGCGAAGGGATCGACGGGCTTCTTGGCTACCTCGTGCGCCTGCTGATCGGGCCGGGCGACGCGGTGGTCACGTCCGCAGGGGCATATCCGACGTTCAACTACCACGTCACCGGGTTTGGCGGCGAGTTGCACAAGGTGCCCTATGCCGCCGACCACGAAGACCCGTTGGCCCTGATCGCCGCGGCGCACCGGACCCGCGCCAAGCTCATCTACTTCGCCAATCCCGACAACCCGATGGGCACATGGCACGATGCGGGCACCGTGCAACACCTGATCAACTCGATCCCCGAGGACGCGCTCCTGGTGCTGGACGAGGCCTATATCGACATGGCACCCGCCGAGGCGATCCCGCCCTTCGACGTAACAGACCCCCGCGTGATCCGGATGCGCACCTTCTCCAAGGCCTACGGGCTGGCCGGGATGCGCGTGGGATATGCAATTGCCGAGGAACGCCTGATCACCGCCTTCAACAAGATCCGCAACCATTTCGGCATGTGCCGTGTCAGCCACGCGGGCGCGTTGGCCGCATTGCAGGATCAAGCCTACCTTGCCGAAACCGTGGACCGGATCGCCACCGCGCGGGCCCGTCTGGCGCAGATCGCCCATGACAACGGGCTGACCAGCCTGCCGTCCGCCACCAATTTCGTGGCCATTGATTGCGGTGGCGACGGGGATTTCGCCCGCGCGGTGCTGCAATCGCTGGTCCGGCGCGGCATCTTCGTGCGTATGCCCTTCATCGCCCCACAAGACCGCTGTATCCGAGTGTCCTGCGGGCGGCAGCAAGACCTCGACGCCTTCGCAGAAACCCTGCCACGGGCGCTGGCCGACGCGCGCGGTTGAGACCTGGAAGGATTTTCCTGAAAATCCTTCTACCCCTCCGCGATCACCCGTGCGGCGGCCTCCAGCCCGCCGGGGCCGTGCGCGATGCCAAGCGCATACATCCCCGCCTGAATGGACCCAAGGACGCCCATCACCATATGGGCGTTCACGTGCCCCATATGGCCGATACGGAAGATGCCCGGCATGTCCGGTTCCGGCGCGCCGAGCGGAATGCCAAGGGTGATGCCCGCCACCTGCTCCAGCCATGCGCGCAGGCGGGTTCCATCGTCGCCGCCCATCCGCACGGTGGTGACGGCATGGGCCCGCGCCGCCGGGTCAGCGATGTTCAGCGCGATCGCGCAGCCCTCGCCCCAGCTATCGAACGCCGCCCAGATCGCGCGGGCGAGCGTGGCGTGGCGATGCCAGATCGCCTGCATCCCCTCTTCCTTGATCATGTCGAGCGACTCGCGCAGACCAAACAGGTGGTGGGTCGGCGCGGTGCCCCCGAAATACTGGTAAAACATCGCCGGGTTGGCGCGCGGACGCCAATCCCAGTAGGGTGTCACGCAATTCGCGCTCTCGCGCGCCGCCGCCGCCTTGGGGCCGAAAAAGACAAAACCCAGACCTGGCGGCACCATCAAGCCCTTCTGGCTGCCGGTCACCATAAGATCGACGCCCCAGGCGTCCATGTGAAACTCGTCCACGCCGAGACAGGCGATATTGTCGGAAAACAGCATCGCCGGGTGCCCGGTCTCGTCCAGAACCCGCCGCAACCCGGCGATGTCGTTCTTGACCGATGAGGCCGTGTCCACCTGCACTGCCAGCACCGCCCGAAGCGTGTGATCGGTATCGGCGCGCAGCACCTCGGCCACGCGATCAAGGTCAACGCCGGCGCGGTAGCCGAAATCGAGCACTTCGGTCTCAACCCCCAACCCCCGCGCGATCTCGCCCCAGCCAAGGCAGAATCGCCCGGTGCCAAGGATCAGGATGCGGTCGCCGCGCGACATGGTGTTGGCCAACGCGGCCTCCCATGCGCCGTGCCCGTTGGCGATATAGATCGCCGCGTCATGGGCCGTGCCCGCGACCGCCTTGAGATCGGCGACGATGCCTTCCGTCATCTCGACCAGCGGGCCGGTGTAGATGTTCGGCGCGGGCTGGTGCATGGCCTGCAACACGCGGTCGGGCATGACCGAGGGACCGGGAATCGCGAGGTACTGACGACCGTTGGCAAGGCTCATGAGCTGTCCTTTCGTGGAGGGATGGCAAATGCGTAGCCCCGGTTTCGGGGGGCGTCAATTGCCGCCGTCGCGGCACGGATCGGCGGCCATGGTCGGGCCAGGTGTTTCGTCCTATATGTGGCCCGAGACGCGACAAGGATGGGACCGATGAACGGAGAAACCGCGACCGACCGCACCGTGATCCGCCTGACCGGCGAGGATCGCCACCACCTGCTGCACGGGCTGGTGACCCGCGATCCGGTGGCCAATGCATTGACCTATTCCGCCCTGCTGACACCACAGGGCAAGTTCCTTGCCGATTTCTTCCTGCTCGACCAAGGCGACGAGATCCTGCTCGATGTGAAAAGCGACCTTGCTCCGGGGCTGGCGAAACGGCTGATGATGTATCGGCTGCGCTCCAGGGTCGGGATCGAAGCAGCGGATCTGACCGTGACGCGCGGTCTGGGAGAGCCGCCCACCGGCGCGTTAGCCGATCCGCGCCACCCGGCACTTGGCTGGCGGGCCTTTGGTTCCGAGGGCGGGCCAGCCAGCGTCGACTGGGACGCGATCCGGGTCGCTCATTGCATCCCCGAAACCGGGGTCGAGCTGATCCCGGACGAGACATTCATTCTGGAAGCGGGCTTTGACCGGCTCGCGGGGGTCGATCACCGGAAGGGCTGCTATGTGGGGCAGGAAGTTACCGCGCGGATGAAGCACAAGACCACGCTGCGAAAGGGCCTCGTGACCGTTCAGATCGACGGCAGCGCACCCGTGGGCACCCAGATCATGGCCGGTGGAAAGGTGGCGGGCACGCTCTTCACCCAATCGGGCGGGCAGGCCATCGCCTATCTGCGGTTCGAGCGGGCCGGTGCAGAGATGACGGCGGGTGACGCAAGCGTGCGCTGGTCCGAGGCGGATTAAGCGGGATCCCCACCGGTTTTCACCGGAAGGGCCAGCGTGCCATAATCTGGCGCGGGCTCTGGCACCGGCACTCGGATGCGGCGCAGGCCAAGCCGGGGGTGCAGCTTTCCCGCCACCGTCCACGCCGCCAGCAGCGACAGGCCGGACAGCGCGAAAATGGCCGAAAGTGGCGCCACCAGCAGCACCAGCCACGCAGCCCCCGGCGTCAGGATGCCCGACACATCGCGAAAGCTGGAATAGACCGCCGACATCTCGGTCCGTTCCGAGGGGCGTACCGCCATCAGGAAAGGCAATCCGCCACAGACATCGAGCCAGACGAGGAAAAACGACCCCGCCGCCAGCAGTCCGACGACCGCCACCGGCCAGCCCGCAAGCGCCCACGCCCCCAGGGCCAACAGCGCAGCCCCCATGAAACCGGTCCGCACCGATACCCGGACAGACCGGGTTTGCATCCAGCGCAGCATGACAGGCGTGGTGAAAAGCAGCGCGTTGCTGACGGACAGGATCGTGCCGCCCAGTTCCTGCCCCAAGCCTGCATTCACCGCGAAGATCGGCAGGTAGACGACATAGACCCACCACCCGCAAGACCGGATGACCGCAAAAAGCCACCCGGCCACCAGCCTCGGCTGTGCCGCGAAGCGGCCCAAAAAGGCCAGCGGGTTGGTTGCAGGCCCACGGGCGCGCTGGATCAGTTTGCCATTGCCAAGTCGCAGGTAGAGGAAGGTCGCCAGCATCCCCGCCACGGCCATTGCCGAAATCAGAAAGGGTGCAGGCCGCCACCAGCCCATCAGGTATACCCCAGCGACAGGGCCAAGCGTCCAGCCCGCCGCACTGTAGAACATGCGCAAGGTTTCGCAGCGGCCAAGCTCGACCCGCTGGATATAGTCCAGCACATAGGCATTAAAGCAGACGAAAAGTGCCACCGTCGCCACGGTGATCATCGCCAGTGTCACCACGATCAGCGACGGCGCAACAGCCCCGAGAAGCGCACCCGACAGGAACAGCATCGCCGCGCCGGAATAGAGCCATTTGCGCGGAATGAACCGGTTCAGCCACGGCACCGACAGCCCCGCCAGCAGCGACAACACCCCGACGGCAAAATAGACGCCCGACACCCGGCTGGCATCGCCAAGATGCTGAAAGACGGCCAGCGGCAGAACCGACACCAGGCTACCGCGCGCCGCCGCTTCGCACCCCGCCAACACCGCAAAACCCTTCACCCCCGGTGCAGGCGCATGGCGGAGCCATTCGGGAATATGTCGGGGCAACATCGGGATAATCCACTCTGAAGAGTGGGGGAAGTGTCGGGCCGCAGTGGGCGCCTCGTCGCGCCAATCCACGACCTCGGCGGGTCGCATCCGGCGCTCAGAGCAGAAAGCCCCCTGCCCCTTCGAGCCTGAGCAACGCGAGCTTGGTCTCGACCCCGCCCGCCCCGGAATAGCCGCCAAGACCGGTGGCCCCGAGCACGCGGTGACATGGGATCAGGACCGGGATGGGATTGGCGCCACAAGCCTGACCGATGGCCTGCGCCGAGACGCCGAGCGCCCCCGCCAGATCGCCATAGGTCCGGGTTTCGCCAAAGGGAATGGCGCAAAGCGCGTGATAAAAAGCCTGCTGGAACCCTGATCCGCGCGGGGCCAGCGGCACCGTGAAATCGGTCAGGCGCCCCGCAAAATAGGCGGCCAGTTCCCCGGCCGCCTGTCGCGTGACATCGCTGTTGGGCGCGGTGCCGCACGCCCCCCAATCCAGCGCGGTGATCGCGCCACCCTCTTCCGTCAGGACCAGAGGGCCAAGGGGGCTGTCGACGCCTGCCGTCATTCAGCGGCGATCTTGTCCTGCGTGCGGGTCTCGAAATCCGACGCGTCGTGCCGCTCGTGAAGCTGCTCCGAGGGGTCACCAAAGGTCCGGTTCACCATTCGGCCGCGTTGCACCGCCGGGCGTGCCTCGATGCGTTTGGCCCATGCGACAAGGTTTTCATATTCGTGAACGGCAAGGAATTCCCCCGCATTATACTGACGTCCCAAGGCAAGGTTGCCATACCACGGCCAGATCGCCATATCGGCGATGGAATATTCACCGCCCGCCATCCATTCGTTGTCGGCCAGATGCCGGTCGAGCACATCAAGCTGGCGCTTCACTTCCATGGCGAAGCGGTCGATCGGGTATTCCCATTTCTCGGGGGCGTAGGCGTAGAAATGGCCAAAGCCACCGCCCAGGTAGGGCGCGCTGCCCATTTGCCAGAACAGCCAATTGAGCACCTCGGTGCGGGCGGGGCCCGACACGGGCAGGAAGGCCCCGAATTTTTCGGCCAGATGCATCAGGATCGAGCCGGATTCGAACACGTGCACCGGCTCAGGCCCCGAGCGGTCCACGAGCGCCGGGATCTTGGAGTTTGGGTTGACCTCGACAAAGCCAGACCCGAACTGATCGCCATCGCCGATGCGGATCAACCATGCGTCGTATTCGGCGGCATGGCCTGCTGCCAAAAGCTCTTCCAGCAACACCGTGACTTTGACCCCGTTGGGCGTGGCAAGGGAATAGAGCTGGAACGGATGCCTGCCGACCGGCAAATCCTGGTCGTGGGTCGGTCCGGCGATGGGACGGTTGGTCGAGGCGAAGGCCCCGCCATTTTCCTTGTCCCATGTCCAGACTTTGGGTGGCTCGTACGGGGTCTGGTCAGTCATGAAGAAGGCCTTTTCAACGTCCTGTTTCGGGTTCTTTGGCAAGATAGGGCGCGCAGGGCGGATCGGAAACCCCTCGGCCCCGTGCATGGATGCACAGGCCCTTTGCGCCATGCGCCGCCGACCGGCACGGCACCGGGCGGTTTTCATTGCCGGATCAGGCGCAGTGCTGGATGATCGGCCCAATATCAAAAGGCAGGAGGCGAACATGTGGGCACGGGCATTCGCAATCAGCGTGGTCATGGCGACCATGGCGCTGACGGGCTGTTCCGACACGTTGCGGATGCAGGCCGCAAGCGTGACACAGCTGGATGACGGCACCGAATGGGCGATGACGGGCGATATCCAGGCCGATTTCGAGCTGTCCAGCCTGACGCGGCTGTCGGGCAGCGGCCTGTCCTGCGAAATGCCGATGGTGATGCGGGTGGATCGCTCGGGCGCGGGGACGATGACCTGCCGGGATGCGTCGGGCGCAGTGGTCTATTCCGAAGAACAGGTCATCCCCGCCGGGATCTACGGCACCAGCGTCCGGGGCACCTATGTGGACCGGATCGACACCACCCGCGGGGCGGGCCGAATGGCGTTTGGCTGGGGCAGCTATGCCGACCCGGATTACCTGAGGGGCTTGTTGCAGTGACAGCGGCGGGGCGAATCTGTCACCCCGGCAAACATGGGGGTCTCGCGTTGCTTGCACCCACAACCTGAGATCCGCGCTTTCGCGGCGATGCCGAAAATGCAGTCACAGGGAGCACAGGAAGGAAGCGCCCGCAGGGGGGGCGCCTCCTCTCGTGATCCGACTGACGTTACCCAAGCGCCTCGTCACACCGTTTGCAGGTACCTGCATGGGTATGGCTGCCCACATCGGGCAGGATCTTCCAGCAGCGCTGGCACTTCTCGCCCTCGGCCTTTTCAAACACCACGCCGACACCCTCGACATCGGGCAGACGGAACGCCTCGTTCGGCAAGGGGTCGGCGGTCAGGGTGACATCCGAGGTGATCGAGATATCGGCGAAATTCACGGTCTTGAGCGCGGACAGAACCTCCGGCGCGCGCACATGCACCACGGGCGCGGCCTCCAGCGAGGCCCCAATTACCTTTTCGCGTCGCTGAATCTCCAGCGCCGAGGTCACCACGCGGCGCACTTTGCGCACCTTGGCCCATTTCGCCGCCAGCGGTTCGTCCAGCCAATCTGCGGGGGTCGCGGGAATATCGACCAGATGGACCGAGCTGTCCTCGCCCGGGAACCGTTCCAGCCAGACCTCTTCCATCGTGAAGACGAGGATCGGCGCGAGCCATGTGGTCAGCCGGTGGAACAGGATATCGAGCACGGTGCGCGCGGCGCGGCGGTTCGACGTGTCGCCATCGCAATAGAGCGTGTCCTTGCGGATGTCGAAATAGAAGGCCGACAGATCCGTGGTGGCAAAGTTGAACAGCGCTTGAAACACCTCTTGGAAATCGAAGCGCCCGTAGCCGTCGCGCACGACGTGATCCAGCTCGGCCAGACGGTGCAGCACCCACCGCTCCAGTTCCGGCATATCCGCTGGTTCAACCCGGTCGGCTTCGGTGAAATCGGCAAGCGAGCCAAGCATGAAGCGCATCGTGTTGCGCAGTCGGCGATAGCTGTCGGCGGTCCCTTTCAGGATTTCCGGCCCGATCCGCTGATCGTTGGTGTAGTCGGCCTGCGCCACCCAAAGCCGCAAGACATCGGCGCCATACTGCTTGATCACCGCTTCTGGCACGATGGTATTGCCGAGCGATTTGGACATCTTCATGCCCTTCTCATCCAGCGTGAAGCCATGCGTCACCACGTTGCGATACGGTGCCCGGCCCTTGGTGCCGCAGGCCTGCAACAGCGAGGAATGGAACCAGCCGCGATGCTGGTCCGTGCCTTCCATGTAGACATCGGCAATGCCGTCCTCGGTGCCATCCGCGCGGTCGCGCAGCACGAATGCATGGGTCGAGCCGCTGTCGAACCACACGTCGAGAATGTCGAACACCTGATCATAGTCGTCAGGGGGCACGATGCCGGACAGGAAACGCTCCTTCGCGCCGTCGATATACCACGCATCCGCGCCTTCGGTTTCGAAGGCCTCGGCAATCCGTGCGTTGACCGCTTCGTCGCGCAACAGGAAATCCGGGTCGGTCGGCAGCGCGCCCTTCTTGGTAAAGCAGGTCAGCGGCACGCCCCAAGCGCGTTGGCGGGACAAAACCCAGTCTGGCCGCGATTCCATCATCGCCCGCAGACGGTTCTGGCCAGAGACCGGCGTAAAGGTCACCAACTCGTTGATCGAGGTCAACGCGCGTTCCCGTATGGTGGTGCCGTAGTCGTCCTGCCCGTCACCAACGGCGCGGTCGATGGCGGCAAACCATTGCGGCGTGTTGCGGAAAATCACCGGGGCTTTGGACCGCCAGCTATGCGGGTAGCTGTGGGTCACGCGGCCACGGGCAATGATCGCACCGGCCTCGACAAGCTTGTCGATGACGGCGGGGTTCGCCTTGCCTTCCTTGCCCTTGCGGTCAAACACCTGAAGGCCCGCGAAGAACGGGACATGCGGCAGGAACTCGGAATCTTCGCCCACGTTATGGGTCATCCGGTCGAGCCAGTTTCGCTTCATGAAGCATTCGTAGTCGTCGGCGCCGTGCGACGGCGCTGTGTGCACAAAGCCCGTGCCCGCATCGTCGGTGACGTGGTCGCCGTCGATCATCGGCACGTCGTAGTCCCAGTAGCCGTTTGCACCCTCCAGCCCGTGGAAGGGGTGATGCATGATCAGACCGTTCAGTTCCTCGGACGCGACCGAACGGACGCGGGAATACATACCCGAGTCCAGCCGCGCCTTGGTCAGCACCTCCTCCGCCAGTTTGTCGGCCAGCAGGTACTTGTCGCCAACGGCGCACCAGCATTCGTCGGGTGTGCCAGTCACCTCGTACAGTCCGTATTCGACCGCCGGATTGTAGGCCACGGCCTTGTTCGAGGGGATCGTCCACGGGGTCGTTGTCCAGATCACCGCCTTGGCATCCAGCAGGTCGGTCTGCATGCAGCCGTCCAGCTCCTTGAAACTGGACGCGCTGGCGATGCGGAACGGCACCCAGATCGTGTGGCTCTTGTGGTCGTGATATTCTATCTCGGCCTCGGCCAATGCGGTCTTTTCTACCGGGCTCCACATCACGGGCTTGGAGCCTTGGTAGAGTGTGCCGTTCATCAGGAACTTCATGAATTCCTCGGCAATGACCCGCTCGGCATGGAAAGCCATGGTCAGGTAGGGATCGGCCCAGTTACCGGTGATCCCCATGCGCTTGAACTCGTCGCGCTGGATGTCGACCCAGCCTTCGGCGAACTTGCGGCATTCCTGACGAAAGTCGACGACGTTCACCTCGTCCTTGTTCTTGCCCTTGGCACGGTACTGTTCCTCGATCTTCCACTCGATCGGCAGCCCGTGGCAGTCCCAGCCGGGGATGTAGCGCGCATCGCGGCCCATCATCTGGTGGCTGCGCACGATCATGTCCTTGATCGTCTTGTTCAGAGCGTGACCGATATGCAGATGGCCGTTGGCATAGGGCGGGCCGTCATGCAGCGTAAAGGGCGGGCGGCCCTCTTTTTCGCGCAGGCGGTCATAGATGCCGATCTTTTCCCACCGGGCCAACCATTCGGGCTCGCGCTTGGGCAGGCCCGCGCGCATCGGGAAATCGGTTTTCGGCAGGTTCAGCGTGTCTTTGTAGTCGAGCGTTTGCTCGGGTGTATCGGCGCACATGGATCGGCGTCCTCGTGAAATTCGGTCTGGTAGGGGGATTATCAGGGCGGTGCGAGAACTCAAACACCTTGTCCCGGCGTCTCTTCGTCTCAGAGAGCCGGGCCGATAATTCGAATGATGATGCGCGCAAAATGGCGGGTCATGCGCGCCTTATAGGCCCGCACGGCAGGGGCGTCCAGAGGATGCGGTGGTGAAACCGGACAGGGGATCACTCTGCCGCGACCGTCGTCGGCAGCCCCAAAATGTTGCGGATATCGACCAGTTGCCCCTGCGACAGTCCCGCTTTGGCGATCTCGACAAAGGGGACACCGGCCAGACGAAAGACCTCTCGCTTGACGCTGTCCCGTTCGACCGCGCCGGACTGGTAGTGCCCGCCGCCCTGATATTCCAGCGCCGCGACGGGCATTCCACCGCGATCAATGATCAGGAAATCCACGCGTTTCGAATTGATCTGGCGGTAAGCGTCGATACAGGTCAACCGGTCGGCCGAGCGGCTGTCTGTGCCAAGGATTTCCCCCATCGACACCTGGGTGAATACGCGATGCCCAGAGACGCTTTGACCTGTCAGATGTTCGAGTTGGGTAAAAACCCGGTATTCGGATTTGTTCATCAACGGGCGCGCCGTCCAAGACACGCGGCTTAGCAGGGCCGTCTTGTCCTGATAGACGACGCGAGGCTTTGATTTTGACGGTCGTTGGCGCCGATTGGAGGCGCGGCGTTTCGGCTTCTTGAGACCCGACTCCAACATCTTCAGGCCAAGCCCGATGGCACAGATGATCAGGATCGGCAGAACGGTATCAAAGGGAAGATCAAACATGGCGACTCTCATTTGAGAAAACGGGAAGAGCATGGGCTCCTCGCCGTTTTTCCAACCGAGTCGATCCGCAATGCGTCTGCGGAACGGCGAATTCGTGACAAATGGTTAACGGGCGCGGATCACTCCGCCGCCTTGGCCTCCAGCGCGGCGATCCGGGCCTTGAGGGCCTCGTTCTCTTCGCGGGCTTTCTGGGCCATCGCGCGCACGGCGTCGAATTCCTCGCGGGTGACGAAATCGCGGTCGGCCAGCCAGCGGTCCATGAGCGAGCGCATCGCGGTTTCGGCCTCGTCCTTGGCGCCCTGCGCGACGCCCATGGCGTTGGTCATCAGTTGCGACATGTCTTCCATGAACTTGTTGCGGGTCTGCATTTGCGGTCTCCTTGGCGGCTTGCCTCCATATGGCCCCGCCAGCCCACGGCATCAAGGTTGACTTCGCCGCAGGGGCCAGCCATCCAAGCGCCGGACCGATCAGATGAGGGCCATGATGCTGGCAGCCGCGATCCCCTTTCCCGACATCTCGCCCGAGCTGTTCTCGATTTCACTCGGCAGTTTCACCTTCGCCCTCAGGTGGTACGCGCTGGCCTATATCGCGGGCATCCTACTGGGCTGGGCCTTGGCCGTCCGCACGGTGAAACGCGCAGCGCTATGGCCGGGCGACACCGCCGCGATGACGCCCGCGCAGATCGAAGGGCTGATGACATGGATCATCCTCGGTATCGTTCTGGGCGGGCGGCTTGGTTACGTGCTGTTCTATCAGCCGGTCTACTACCTGCAGCACCCGGCAGAAATTCTGCAACTCTGGCATGGCGGCATGTCGTTTCATGGCGGCTTCCTCGGGGTTCTGGTTGGCGGCGTGGTGTTTTGCTGGCGCCACAAGATCCCCATGGCGCAGGCCGGTGACCTGATGGCGCTATGCACGCCGCCGGGGCTGCTGTTGGGCCGCGTGGCGAATTTCGTGAACGCCGAGCTTTGGGGGCGTCCCTCGGACGCGCCGTGGGCGGTGATCTTTCCCGGCGATCTGGCGCAGGCCTGTTTCGGCCCCGAGGGCATTGTGCAGTTGGGCGGCCAGCTTCTCTGCGCGCGCCACCCCTCGCAACTATATGAAGCGGCGTTGGAGGGGTTGGTGCTTGGCCTGTTGCTGATCTGGCTGGTGTGGCGACGCGGGGCACTGAAAAGACCGGGGCAAATCATGGGTGCCTTCGTGATGGGCTATGGCATTGCCCGCATGATCGTCGAGGTGTTCCGTCAGGCCGATCCGCAATTCATCACCGCAGACAACCCGCTCGGACACGTGATTTCGCTGACCCCGGCCATCGGCCTGTCGATGGGGCAACTGCTGTCCTTGCCGATGGTGCTGGCGGGACTGGCCATTGTCTTGATCGCCCGAACCCGGACGAGGGCGGCATGAGCGCGCTGCGTGACCTGCTGACCCGGCGGATCGCCCGAACCGGCCCGCTCTCGGTGGCCGAGTTCATGACCGATTGCCTGCTGCATCCCGAGCACGGCTATTACACCACGCGCGATCCCTTGGGGGCAGGTGGCGATTTCACCACCGCCCCCGAGATTTCGCAGATGTTCGGAGAGCTCCTGGGCCTTTGGCTGGCGCAGGTCTGGATGGATCAAGGCCAGCCCACCCCCTTCCTGTTGGCAGAGCTTGGGCCGGGGCGCGGCACGCTTACGGCCGACATTCTGCGTGCCACCCGCGCGGTGCCCGGGTTCCAAGAAGCCATGCAGGTGCATCTGGTCGAGGTCTCGCCCGCGCTGCGCAAGCGACAGGCCGAGGCGCTAGCGGGGGTGGACAAAACCTTTCACGATCATCTTGCCGACCTGCCGGACGGACCGCTCTTCCTGATCGCCAACGAATTCTTCGATGCCTTGCCGATCCGCCAGTTCCAGCGCGCCAACACCTATTGGCACGAACGTCAGATCGGGGCCGACGATGGCCGCCTGATCTGGGGCCTCGGGCCGGAAACCCGGTTCGAGATGCTGGACGACCGGCTTGCGGGCACGACCGAGGGACAGATCGTCGAACTCAACACCCCCGCGCTGCCCCTTGCCGAAGATATCGGCGCACGGATCGCCCGACATGGCGGCGCGGCGCTGATCATCGACTATGGCGATGCGATCAGCATTGGCGACACGTTTCAGGCGCTGAAAGCGCACGAGCCGGTCGATCCCCTCGCCTGCCCCGGCAAGGCGGACCTGACCGCGCATGTGGCCTTTGGCCCGCTGGCCCGCGCTGCCGCCCCTGCCGTTGCCTCGGCCCCCACCCCGCAAGGGGTGTTTCTGGAACGGCTGGGCATCACGGCACGGGCACAGGCGCTTGCCCAACGGTTGGCCGGCGACGCGCTCGACTCGCACATCGCGGCACACAGGCGGTTGACCCACCCCGAGGAAATGGGGACGCTGTTCAAGGTCATGGCCCTCACCCCGCCGGGTCAGCCAACGCCGCCCGGCCTCGACCCATGACCAAAGCTGCCAACACATAAGGACCGGCCTGCGCCATGACCGTGACGACCAGCCTCGAAATCATCACCTCGGATTTGTTGGAGGGCGTCCAACACGGGTTTTTCACGCGGCGGGGCGGGGCATCGTCGGGCATCTTTCGCGGGTTGAACTGCGGCACGGGCAGCTCGGACCAATCCAGCATCGTGGACACCAACCGCGGTCGCGTGGCCGAAGCCATGGGGGTGCCGCCTGGCCGGCTGGTCACGGTGCACCAGACCCATTCCGCCCGCGCGGTGACGGTCGCGGACGCACAGCCCCTGCCCCGGCCAGAGGCCGACGCCATCGTCACCGCCTCCCCCGGCACCGCGATTGCCATTCTTACCGCCGATTGCCAGCCGGTGCTGTTTGCGGATCGCACCGCAGGCGTGATCGCCGCCGCCCATGCCGGTTGGCGCGGGGCCTTCGACGGCGTGCTGGAAGCGACGCTCGACACGATGGAGGAAATGGGCGCGGATCGCACAAATGTGCGGGCCGTGATCGGCCCCTCGATCAGTCAACGCGCTTACGAGGTTGGGCCGGAATTCTTCGAGGCGTTCTTCGACGAGGACCGCGACAACGCGATCTTCTTCACCAATGGCGAGGGCGACCGCTTTCTATTCGATTTGCCCGCCTATGGCCTGCACCGCCTGCGACAGGCCGGCGTGGCAGAAGCGGAATGGACGCGCCATTGCACCTATTCCGACCCCGACCGCTTCTTTTCCTATCGCCGCTCGGTGCATCAGGGCGAGGCCGACTACGGACGGCTCATCTCTGCGATTCGCCTCTGACACCTTGGCCCTTTCGGGCCTTGGGGGCACGAGTCGCGGTCCTATTCGCCAAAATTCGGCACCTTGGGGGCAGCGCTCGCCCCATTCGCGTCTCAATTTTGCGGGCCTTGCCGGTTAGCGCCCGAAAAACAAGGGCGCGCGCCGTCACAATCTTGCCTTGAGGATTCACGGAAAATTAGGGGCTTGGCCGCAAGACTGCCCGAAAGGTCCGCCAGATTGTTCTCAACCCGGAAACGGGACACCAACAGCCCAAAAAGGGCAGGCTTGAAGAGAGGACAAGGACGATGCTGAAACGGCGCTGGATGGAACGGGTTCTGGAAGAGAGCCAGAAAGAACAAGTCGAGATGCCTTGGGCACGCAGCAAGCGGCACCGCCGCCGCCAGGCCAAAGCCGAGGCACGCTCGGCCTGAGCCAAGTCAGGCAAGACTTATCGAAGATGGCGGCCAAAACGGCCGCCTTTTTCTTGCGCGATTACAGCGTGACCGGGTCGTCCAGCGCCTCAAGCAGCGGTGCCAATTCGGTCTCGTACCGTTTCCACCCCGCCACCGAGGCGCGATAGATCGGCTGGCGCACCTGCGCAAAGCTGAGTGTATCGACCCGGCGCTTGGCCTTGTGCGGTTCCAGACAGGCGCTTTCCCAATCCAACCCGGCCGCCGCCACCAGCGCGCGGATCTGCGGCTCGGGCTCTGCTGTCAGGTCTTCGTAGTCGACCACGTGCACGCGTCCGGGCAGCGCCTCGACCCAATAGGCCTGCATGGCATCATAAAGCCGGATATAGCGCCCGATATCGCGCAGGTCCGAGGAATACAACTGCCGCCCCGGCGGGAACATGTTGCGGTAGATCGACAGCCCCACGTCACGCGGATCGCGGCGCAGCATCAGGAACCGGGCATTGGGCAGGGCGCGGGCTGCCTGCCCCACCCTTGAAAAGGTGGAAATCGCCTTGTCTGTGAACCGGTCTTCGGCCCCCGAGCGGCGCCGCGCGCCGCGCAGATACCGGTGCCCTGCCTGCGCATAGCCATCTCGCACATCCTCGGGGTCGCGCGCCGTCTGTTCCACCGCAAGGTGCAGGGAACGCACGAGGAAGGGCATCTCTCCGCCCGCCGTGACGCGGGAATGGGCGGCGAGAATGGTTTCCACCAGCGTGGTGCCGGACCGGGGCACGCCCGAGACAAAGATCGGCGCGTCCTGCGCCACTTCCCCCGGCAAGTCCCGGTCACGGATCTTCTCATATCCCGCGATCATCGCGCGGGCCGCCTCAAGGTCGGTTTCGAACCGATAGGGATAGTCTGCCCGCATCAGCCGGTTGGCACGGTCGAGGTGGGCAAAGACCGCTGCGTCGGCACCCAGATCGTCCTGCGCCTTGGCCATTGCAAAGGACAGCACCCGGCGCGAGGCTTGCGGTAGCGACAGGTCGGCCAGCCGCGCCTCCAGCACCGGCAAAACAGGGTCATCGGGCTTGACCTTGCCGCCGCCGATGTAGGACCGGATCGCCTCGGCGGCGTCGCGGCTGGCATGGATCGCGCGCAGCAAATCCTCTCGCGCGCCCTCAAGATCGCCCGCCGACTGCCGCTGCTGCCCACGCAGGGTCAACGCCTGAATGTTCCCCGGCTCCTTGCGCAACACATCGTCGAGCAGGCCGCGGGCGGCGCCGGCCTCGCCCTCCAGCGCCAGCTTGTCTGCCAGCCCGATCAGGGCGACGGGCTTCACCCCAAGGCGCAGCGCGGCGTCATAGGCGGCCCGCGCCTCCTTCGGGCGGCGCAACATGGCCAGCGTGTCGCCCCGGTCGATATGCAGACGGGGGGCCTTCTTGTGCCTTGCGATGGCCGCTGCCAACAACGCCTCGGCCTCTTCCGGGCGGGCGGTTTCCCGCAGGACGCGGGCCTGCAAAAGCGTCACGTCGGCCCCCAGATTGGCAGCACGGGCCAGCGTTTCCCCGGCTGGCAACCACCGCCCCAATTCCACCAGTGTCTCGCCGAGCGCCGCCAGCGCCCGTGCGTTCCGCGGATCACGTTCCACTGCCTTTTCAAGCGGTCCATGGGCCGCGCCCCATTTCTTCAGGGCGACCCGTGCCAGACCAAGCGCCAATGCCGGACTGGCGGCATTGAGGGCTTGGGTGACAAGAGTGAAAGCCGCCGCTTCCGCCGCTTCCGCCTTGCCCGCCTCGATCTGGCGCAGGATGCCCGAGACGTCAGGCTCGCCACCAAGGGAAATCCCGGCCGCCGCCGCCTCGCGTTGCAGCTTTTTCAGCTTGCCGCCCGACAGCACCGCCGCGAGGCCCTGCCAAATCGCGGGCTCTCTCGGTTTGGCAGCCAGCGCCTTGCGCAGAGCGGTTTCTGCCTTGGCCGCATTTCCCAGTGCGGCGTGGATGCGCCCGACCTGAAAATGCGCCTCGGCCAGATCGGGGCGCATCTGCAATATCTGCGCATAGAGCGCCAGCGCCTCATCCGGGCGCTCTGCATTTTGGGCACTCAGCGCCTGTTGATACAGCTGTTTGAGGCGCGCCGGATTGACCGGAAGCATGGCTCAGCCCTCTCGGGCCATGCGATCTTCGAGCACCTCGAAGGGAACGCCCGGTTCGTCCTTTGCACCACGGATGACCAGCGAGGTGCGCACATGGGCGACGTTCTCGGCAGCGGTCAATTGCTCGGTCAGGAAGCTCTGGAAGCTGGACAGGTCAGGGGCCACGCATTTCAGAATGAAGTCGATCTCGCCGTTCAGCATGTGACACTCGCGCACCAAGGGCCACCCGCGGCAACGCTCTTCAAAGGCGACCAGATCGGCTTCGGCCTGACTGTGCAGGCCAACCATGGCAAAGACCTGAACCTCGAACCCCAACAAGCGCGGGTCCACATCGGCGTGATAGCCGCGAATGAACCCGGTCTCTTCCAATGTGCGCACCCGGCGCAGGCATGGCGGGGCCGAGATTCCGACGCGGCTGGCCAGCTCGACATTGGTCATGCGGCCATTGCCCTGAAGTTCGGCCAGGATCCGGCGATCCGTCTGATCTAATTTCGCTCCAGGCATGCGGTTGCGGCCTCCCTCTGGCGGTGCGATTTATTCAATCTGTTATGGGACATGCCCTTCGCGCAAGATTATTTCAAGCACGCGCAACATATGGAACGTGAGGGCGCAGAATGCAAGGGATCTGGCCCCGACGACGACAGCAAGCGCCGGTTCTGCTATCCTGTTGGCATTTCGTCAACCAATTTATCCCAGGAGATCCAACATGAAAGCATCCTCTCTTCTCCTCGCAATTCCGGTCCTGACCTTGGTCGCGTGCGAAGGCGACAGCGATTCCCTCTCGGTGCGCGAGTCCGACTTCTATGATCGGACCGTGATAACAGTTGCCGGCCAGAACTACGCGGTGGTCACCCGCCCCGCGACCGCCAGCTTTCCGCAACGGTACTACGTGCAACTCGATGGGCGGTTCTTCGAATGCGACGCGCCCACGGTCGAGGCCTGCGCGCCGGTCATCAACAGGGCCACGTCCAGCGAAGATCCCTAAACGCCACGGACCGCATTGGCGCAAACGACGCACCGGGCATCGCCCCCCCTTCCTCAGGGCGGGCGCGGCGACTACATTGCCGCCGACTCTTGATTTTCCCGAGGATGTTCCATGTCTGAGACCCGCCACACCCGCGTTCTGATCATCGGCTCCGGCCCGGCTGGCTACACCGCCGCAGTCTATGCCAGCCGTGCCATGCTGGAACCGATCCTTGTGCAGGGGATCGAACCGGGCGGGCAATTGACCACCACGACCGAAGTGGAAAACTGGCCAGGCGATACCGAGGTGCAAGGCCCCGACCTGATGGTGCGGATGGAGGCCCACGCCAAAGCCATGGGCTGCGAGGTCATCGGCGATATCATCACCTCGCTGGATACCTCCGCCCGCCCGTTCACGGCCAAGGGCGACAGTGGCACCACCTACACCGCCGACGCAGTGATCCTGTGCACCGGCGCGCGGGCGAAATGGCTTGGCCTGCCGTCGGAAGACGCGTTCAAGGGATTTGGCGTTTCCGCCTGCGCCACCTGTGACGGGTTCTTCTATCGCGGGCAGGAAATTGTTGTGATCGGCGGCGGCAACACCGCCGTGGAAGAAGCGCTGTTCCTGACCAATTTCGCCTCCAAGGTGACGCTGATCCACCGCCGCGATGAACTGCGCGCCGAGAAGATCCTGATCGACCGGCTGATGAAGAACCCCAAGATCGAGCCGCTTTGGCATCACGTGCTGGAGGAAGTCGTGGGCACCGACAGCCCCAAGGGCGTCGAGGCGGTGCGCGTCAAGCATGTCGATACTGGCGAGATCACGGAAATTGCGTGCAAGGGCGTCTTCGTCGCCATCGGCCACGCACCCGCGAACGAACTGGTCAAGGACACGCTGGACCTGCACCACGGCGGCTATGTCAAGGTCGAGGCAGGCAGCACGCGCACCTCGGTTCCGGGTGTCTTCGCGGCAGGCGACCTGACAGACCATGTCTACCGTCAGGCAGTGACAAGTGCTGGCATGGGTTGCATGGCAGCGCTCGATGCAGAACGCTGGCTGGCGGAACAGGACGACTAAGGTTTCACCAGAAGTGACCGATCAGGGCCGCCCCGTGCGGCCCTTTTTCATTGAGCCCCAAGATATGCCCCGATAGCCTGCGGTCGCGAGTCGATCAAAGAGGCCCTCATGCGCTGGCGCGGTGTCAATCACGTGGAGTTCTCGGTTCTGGACTACGACAGCTCGGTCGCCTTCTACGACGCGCTGTTTGGCTGGCTGGGATACAAGAGCTTCTGGACCCTCGATATCGGCTATCGCTCGACCTATTACATGGCGCGCTTTCCCATGCCCCACAGCTATATCGGTATCCAACCGGCACGCTCGGGCGACAAGCTGGACCATCGGGCGCGGGCCGTGGGCATCCACCATATCGCCCTCTGGGCACGGTCCCGACGCGAGATTGACGCGTTTCACCGGGATTTCCTGACCCCGCGAAATTTGTCCGTGACCGATCCGCCGCAGGAATACCCGGTCTATGCGCCGGGCTATTACGCTGTGTTCTTCGACGATCCGATCAACGGCATCCACTGGGAACTGGCCCATATCCCGCGCCTGCCCGGTCTTGGCGCGCTGAGGCGGTTTCGGGCTGCGCTGAAAGCTGCCGCACAGGACCATCCCGAATGGGACGGCCCGCCTGAAAAGATCGCTTTCCGCAGCTTGCCGCCCCGCTAGGTGCGCGCTTTCAACAGGTTGTCCATTCGATCCCGGCCGAGTTGGTTGGAGCTACCAAGCCACGACCTTGCTCCCGGGGATCGAATGACCGCGACACGCTGCAACGTTCCGCTGTCGCCCCGTTGCAGATGCGCCACGGTGGCGGGTTTCCCCCGGTTCCTTGGAAAAACTCTTTTCTGCACCTGCATCATGTGACATGTGTTCATTCATGAACACACTTTGAGTCGACCCGATGCCCACGCCCCGGACCCCAGCCGCCCTGCCGGAAGAAGATCATCTCTTCCGCCTCCTGCGCCAGCTCGATACGGCGCCGGATGCCTCGCAGCGCGCGACGGCCGAGGCGCTAGGCATCTCGCTCGGACGGCTCAACGCGCAATTGCGCGCGGTGAGTGACGCGGGTCTGGTCAAGATTTCCAACCGCCCCGGTCCCGACAAGCGCCAGCGCTTCGCTTACGCCCTGACCTCTCGCGGGGCCGCGGAAAAGGCGCGTCTCACCGACCGATTTCTCGCCAACAAGCTTGCCGAATACGATGCCCTTCACGCTGAACTGACCGGCACGGCAAGCGGACTTCTTTCCCTCAAGAATAGGACACAAGTGATGCAGAACCACCTTGCCCCTATCCAAGAACTTTACGTGTCGAATGACAGCGCGCAGAAGCTCAAGCGCGAAGCCGCCGATCTGGTGTCGTGGGACATGACCCCGCGTCAGATCTGCGACCTCGAACTGTTGATGAACGGCGGCTTCAACCCGCTCAAGGGCTTCCTGACGGAAGAAGACTACAACGGCGTCGTCGAAAACATGCGCCTTGCCGACGGCACGCTGTGGCCGATGCCGATCACGCTGGACGTGTCCGAGGACTTCGCCGCCAAGATCGAACCCGGTCAGGACATCGCCCTGCGTGACCAGGAAGGCGTGATCCTCGCCATCCTGTCGCTGTCCGACAAATACACCCCCAACAAGGCCCGCGAGGCCGAGATGGTCTTTGGCGCCGATGACGTGGCGCACCCCGCCGTGAACTACCTGCACCACGTCGCAGGTCCGGTATACCTTGGTGGGGCAATCACCGGCATCCAGCAGCCGATCCACTACGATTTCCGCGCCCGCCGCGACACGCCCAACGAGTTGCGCGCCTATTTCCGCAAGCTCGGCTGGCGCAAGATCGTCGCCTTCCAGACCCGCAACCCGCTGCACCGCGCGCATCAGGAACTGACCTTCCGCGCCGCCAAGGAAGCGCAGGCCAACCTGCTGATCCACCCTGTCGTGGGCATGACCAAGCCGGGCGATGTCGACCACTTCACCCGCGTGCGCTGCTACGAGGCGGTTCTGGACAAGTACCCGGCCGCGACCACCACCATGTCGCTGCTAAACCTCGCCATGCGCATGGCCGGCCCGCGAGAGGCCGTCTGGCACGCCCTGATCCGCAAGAACCACGGCTGCACCCACATGATCGTCGGACGCGACCACGCGGGCCCCGGCAAGAACAGCCAGGGCGAAGACTTCTACGGTCCCTACGACGCGCAGGATCTGGTGCGCCAGCACGAGGCGGAAATCGGCCTCGAAATGGTGGACTTCAAGCACATGGTCTATGTGCAGGAACGCGCCCAGTACGAACCGAATGACGAGATCGCCGACCGCGACAACGTCACCATCCTGAACATCTCGGGCACCGAACTGCGCCGCCGTCTGCGCGAGGGGCTGGAAATCCCCGAATGGTTCAGTTTCCCCGAAGTGGTTCAGGAACTGCGCCGCACCTCGCCGCCGCGCGCCAAGCAGGGGTTCACCGTGTTCTTCACCGGTCTTTCTGGCTCTGGCAAATCCACCATCGCCAACGCGATGATGGTCAAGCTGATGGAAATGGGCGGTCGTCCGGTAACGCTGCTTGACGGCGACGTGGTGCGCAAACACCTGTCCTCGGAACTCGGCTTTTCGAAAGAGCACCGCGACATCAACATTCGCCGCATCGGCTATGTCGCCTCCGAGATCACCAAGAACGGCGGCATCGCCATCTGCGCCCCGATCGCGCCCTACACGGCAACCCGCCGCTCGGTGCGCGAAATGATCGAGGCCTTCGGCGCCTTTGTCGAAGTCCACGTCGCCACCTCGCTGGAAGAATGCGAACGCCGCGACCGAAAGGGGCTCTACAAGCTGGCCCGCGACGGCAAGATCAAGGAATTCACCGGCATTTCCGACCCCTACGAGGCACCGACCGCGGCCGAACTGGTGGTGGAAACCGAGGGTATGGACGTGGATTACTGCGCGCAACAGGTGTTGCTGAAGCTGGAATCAATGGGCCTGATCGGCGCCTGACCCGGCCCCCTGACCTGCCAATCCGATCCGACATTGCCCCGCGCCCCGGTCCTTTCCGTGGGCGCGGGGGTGTCTTTTGGTCAATCGGAACCGCAAAGTGACGCCGCGTCACTAATGCGCAACACCTCGCGCCAATGGAGTCCGGTTAACTTGCAAGAATCGGTTTTCGGGCGAAAGCTGCCTGCACCCCCAACCAAGGGAGCGGGACAGATGAAAACCTTGAAGACTGCCTTAATCGGCATCGCGGCCTCGATCTTGATGATCAGTGGCGCGGCGGCCCAAAGCCTGCCCTTCAGCTTCGGGGGTGGCAGCAGCTTTGCTCGCGGCCCCGATCGTTTGACCTTCGGATTTGCCACGGCGCTATGCGACGACTGTCGCACCGTTCCCGGCGGCGGTGGCCCCGAGGATATCATTATCGGCAACTCGCTTGGCCTGTTGCTGGCCGCGACCTGGATCGCGGGCGGCGCATCTGCCTCGTCGTCGGCCCCGGCATTGGCCTACTCTCTTGGGGTCGAGCATGACACCAACAGCGTCAACGCCTTCCGCCAGGCGGGCGGGGCGGTGTTTCCGACATCGGGCGATTCCACCTTCACCGGCGTCTTCGTCGGCGTCGCCTATGAAACACCTCTGGGCGGCGGCTTTTCCAGCAGCTCCATCGCCGTGCCGACCTTCGGCCTTGGCCTGAACCTCGGCTATGGCTGGGCCGCGGTTGACGGGTTCGGCGGCGCGTTTCAGACGGATGGCAGCGGCCTCTATGGCCGCGCCGATGCCTATATGGCGATCCCGCTGGCGGGCGGCATGTTCCTGTCGCCGGGGATTTCCTATCGCGTCTTCGATTTCAACGGCATCGAGGACAACAGCCTGATGGCCTTCCTCCGCTTTACCATCCCGCTCTGAACCCAAGACACGAGGGACGGGACGAAGAAGGGCGCCCCCGGTGGGAGCGCCCTTTTATCATATTCAATCTCGCGCCGGGTGCAGCTGGCGATGCCGCCCCCCGACATACTCTAATGCACGCTCACGGGCCGCATGTCGTTCTGCCGCGCCACAACGAAGGCAAGCTTGCGGTCCTTGACCAGGGCCAGTTGCTGCCCGTCCTCCGAACCGATGGCATACAGTTCGGTCAGCCCGGCTTCGCTGGCCTGTTCCTTCACCTCATCCGGCAGATCGTCGATGCTGATCTTGCGGACATAGACGATGGGGCGTTCGCCGCCGGTGGCCTTTTCACTGGGTTCATACATCCTGCGCGCCTCCTGACTTGATGGTGATCGTTTGCACCACGTTTTCGGGGATCGAGCGTGTCAGGTCGACATGCAGCAACCCGTGCTCCATCGCGGCCCCGGCCACTTCCACGCCCTCGGCCAGCACAAAGCTGCGCTGAAACTGACGCGCGGCGATTCCACGGTGCAGAAACACGCGGCCCTCGCTGTCATCGGACTGACGGCCCCGGATCACCAACTGGCGGTCTTCCAGCGTGATCGACAGGTCGCCCTCGGCAAAACCAGCCACGGCGAGCGTGATGCGAAAAACATTCTCGCCACTCTGTTCGATATTATAGGGCGGGTATCCGTCATTGCCGGATTTGGCGGTGCGTTCCACCAGCCGCTCCAATTGGTCGAACCCCAACAGGAACGGGTGCGACGCAAGGGTCAATTTGGTCATCAGGCACATCCTTCAAACAAGCGATCTGCTTAGCGTGGCCCCGGTTCGGCGGCCTCTTCGACAATATGGGGGCCTCGGGGCGGGGCTGCAAGACGCGCAACGCTTTGCGCACCGGGCGGAATTGGGTATCTTGCAACTCCGGTTGCCGGACGACTCACGCGAAGGTGCGCCAAAGATGAACGCCCCCACGGAAATGACCCACGAGGATGTGCTGCGGATCAGACTCGAGGTTCTGCTGCGCGAGCATCGGGATCTCGACGAGGCCATCCTCGCCATGGAAGAGCGTACCATGCCGGACCAGTTGACCTTGCGTCGTCTGAAAAAGCGGAAACTGGCGCTCAAGGACCAGATTTCCCGGATCGAGGACGAACTCTACCCTGACATTATTGCGTAACCATCCGTCATCACTATAGTGCGCGCTTCCTGAAGGGCAGCGAGGATGAAACGCCATGTCAGAGGTCGAGGTCGGGATCATCATGGGCAGCCAGTCCGACTGGCCGACGATGAAGGAAGCAGCCGATGTGCTGGACGAATTGGGCGTGCTCTACGAGGCGCGTATCGTCTCGGCGCACCGCACCCCCGACCGGCTGTGGAGCTATGGGCGCGAGGCCGTGGGCCGGGGCCTCAAGGTCATCATCGCAGGCGCAGGCGGCGCGGCGCATCTGCCGGGCATGATGGCGTCCAAGACCCGCCTTCCGGTGATCGGCGTGCCGGTCCAGACCAAGGCGCTGTCCGGTGTCGACAGCCTCTATTCCATCTTGCAAATGCCGCGCGGCTACCCCGTGGCGACCATGGCCATCGGCGCGGCGGGCGCGAAGAACGCAGGGCTCATGGCCGCCGGCATCCTCGCCCTGACCGATCCCACGTTGGCCGAACGCCTCGACGCATGGCGCGCGGCGCTCTCGACCTCCATCCCCGAGGTGCCCGTCGATGAGTGACATTCTTCCCACCGGCTCGACCATCGGCATTCTCGGCGGTGGCCAGCTTGGCCGCATGTTGTCCGCCGCCGCCTCGCGGCTCGGCTACAAGACCCATATCTATGAACCCGGCGCCGCCCCGGCCGGCGATGTGGCGGCACAGGTCACCCAAGCGGGCTATGACGACCTTGACGCACTGGCGCGTTTCGCGGCGTCCGTGGATCTCATCACTTACGAGTTCGAGAACATCCCCGCCGACGCGCTGGACGTACTTTCGGCGTCGAAGCCGCTTTCCCCGTCGCGCCGCGCGTTGGAGGTCAGCCAGGACCGCCTGACGGAAAAGACCTTCCTCAGCGGGATCGGCCTGACCACCGCTCCCTTCGCAGCCGTCGACAATGCCCAAGACCTCGCGCAGGCGATCGCGGCCATCGGCACCCCCGCGATCCTTAAGACCCGCCGCTTCGGCTATGACGGCAAGGGACAGGCGCGGATCATGGCACCCGACGATGCCACACAGGCGCTGGCCGACATGACAGGCGCCCCCGCGATCCTCGAAGGGTTCATCGCGTTCAGCCGCGAAATCTCGGTCATCGCCGCGCGCGGTCTCGATGGCTCCATCTCGTGCTACGACCCCGGCGAAAACGTTCATGACCACGGCATCCTTGCCACCACCACCGTTCCCGCCGCGATCCCGGCGTCGTTGCGCAGCGACGCCGTGCTGCTGGCCGCGCGTATCCTGAACGCGCTCGACTATGTGGGAGTCATGGGGGTCGAACTGTTCGTCACCCCGCAGGGCCTCGTGGTCAATGAAATCGCCCCCCGCGTGCACAATTCCGGCCATTGGACGCAGGCGGGCTGCGCCGTCGACCAGTTCGAGCAACATATCCGCGCCATCGCGGGCTGGCCTTTGGGCGACGGTAGCCGCCATGCCAACGTGGTGATGGAAAACCTGATTGGCGACGATGTGACCCGCGCCCCGGCCCTCGCGGCAGAACCGGGCGTGCAAGTCCATCTCTACGGCAAGGCCCAGATACGGGCGGGCCGCAAGATGGGCCACATCAACCGCGTCACCGGCCCCGCCGCCTGACGGCGGGCGCGCGCCCCGCCAAGGATGGCGCATTGCCACGGTCGGGGCAGGCGCGCCCCTAGGGCAGCAGCGACTCCACCGCATCGCGCAGGTCAAGCCCGTGGTCAAACCCGCCCGTGCGCAGAAAGCGCAAGGTTTCAGCCACGACCACCGGGTTGTTCATCATGTAGGTGTGCGTCGCCCGCAGGGCGATGAAATCGCGCATCCCCTCGACCATCGTGGTTTCAAGCGACACCTTGCCATCATCCGGCCCCTCGATCATGGCCGAGGTGATCGGGTTGGCCGAACCATAGCCCGCGATCACGCCAAGGTCGAAATCGACCGGCGGCAATTGCGCGGGCACGCCCTCTGCCCCGGTGACCAACTCCTGTCCGGCGGGGCCGTTCCACCACTGGAACGCCGCCAGATCGCCCAACTGGTCCACCAGCTCCGAGCCTTGGTTGGGCGGCGCCAGCATCACCACCCGGCCCAAGCGATCCAGCTCATGTCCGGCCAGCCATTGCCGCAACAGGATTCCTCCCATGGAATGGGTGACAAAATGCACCGTGCCCTCGTCGCATTGCGACAGGGCAGCGCCGATTGCGGCCGGGGCAAGGTCTTCGATCGGGGCGGTCGTCGAGGGGTAATCCTGATTGATCACTTGGAACCCTTCGCGTTCCAGCACCTCTTCCATCACCCAAAGCGAAGTCGCGCTGCGCGCCAGACCATGCAACAGGATCACGCAATCGGCGCGGGCGGGCAAAGGGGCCAGCGCAAGGGCGGCCAAAAGGGCAAAAGCGGTTTTCATAACCCTCACATAGGGACGGTCGCGGGTAATCCAATCCTGACCTTGCATCCCCTTGGCATCGCGGGCAACGTCGCGCCATGCAACGTCCCCGTCTTGCCGTCCGCGGCCTCCTGCTGATCGACAATCGCCTGCTACTGGTCAACGCTTGGCCCGACCACCGGGGCGGGCTTTGGTGCGCGCCCGGCGGTGGCGTCGAACGCGGGGCCTCGCTGCCCGACAATCTCAAGCGCGAGTTTCACGAGGAAACCGGCATGACCGTCGCCGTGGGCGACCCCTGTCTGGTCAACGAATTCCATGACCCCGACAGCGGCTTTCATCAGGTCGATCTCTATTTCCGGTGCACCCTCGTCGCGGGCACGCTCGACGACACGTGGCGCGATCCGGCCGGCGTGGTCAGTTACCGGCGCCTCTTCGCACGCGCGGACATGGCGGGGCTCAAGGTCAAACCCGACAGCCTCGCAGATGCCGCTTGGGGCGAGGGGATTCTCTACGACCCGCTCGAACCCATCCTGCGCTGAGGCGCGAGCAGCCCAAAGGCAATGCCCCCCAGCACGATCGCCGCTGCCAGCACCAGCCGCGGCGTGGCGGTTTCGCCCAACAGCAGCACGCCCCCCACAAGGGCAATCACCGGCACCGATAGTTGCACCAGCCCGGCCACGGCAGTCTCCAGCCGCGGCAACAGGCTATACCACAGCGCATAGCCCAGACCCGAGGTCACAGCGCCCGAGACACAGGCCAGACCGATCCCGCGGGCGGTCATCGGCATCGCCCCCATCTGCGTCGGCAGCACCATCGGCAGGATCAGGCAGACCGGTGCGGCCAGTAGGAAATTCGCCGCAGTCGCCGCCAGCGGATCGCCCGCCTTGCGCCCGACCAGCGAATAAAGCCCCCAACCGATCCCGGCCAGCGCCATCACCGCCGCGCCAAACGGCGGCACGCTCAGCGCACCGGCGGGCGAGACCAGCCAGCCAAGCCCCACCAGCGCCACGCCCGACCCGATCCAACGGGCAGGCGCCACCGTGTCGCGCGCGATCACGGCCCCGGCGAACATGGTGATCTGCACCATCCCGAACAGGATCAGCGCCCCCAACCCGGCATCCAGCCGGATATAGGCGATGGAAAATCCCATCAGATACAGCACCAGCGACAGCGCCCCCACGATCCGCCCCGGCGCTAGGATCGGCAGGCCCCGGCGCTGGACAAGGCTCAGCACGACCAGCACCGCCGCGCCCGAGGCGACGCGGACGATGGCAAAGCCCGTCGCGTCAATGTCGCCGCCCGCCAGCGCCATCCGGTTCAGCAGGGAATTGGCGGCAAAGGCCAGCATGGTCAGGGCAGTCAGGGCGACAAGGCGCATGGCGTCTCCTTTCGAGAACCCGGCCACAACAGCGCAGCCGCGCCCGGAAGGCAAGCCGCCCGAGACACACGTCCTCTAAAGAAATCGTGTTGCCATCGGCCCAGCCAGATGGCTGATCTGCCCGCCCGCGATGGTCGCCGCGACCCGCCGCGTGGCCTCTTCCACGATCACCAGATCGGCCCGCGCCCCGGTATCCAGATGGCCCCGGTCGGTCCATCCCATGACCGCTGCGGGACGCGACGACACCAGCGCCCACGCCTCGGCAAAGGGCAGGATCCCGCGATCGGCCAGCGCAAAGGCCGCCTGCCGCAGGGTCGGGTAGTGATAGTCCGAGACCAGCGCATCGCAATGGCCCGCCGCGATCACGTCACACGCCGATACCTTCTTGTCATGCGACCCGCCCCGCACAACATTGGGCGCACCCATCAGCACCGGGTCGCCCCCGGCATGGGCTGCCGCCGCCGCTGTCAGCGTTTCGGGAAATTCCGCGATCCGCGCCCCAAGCGCGCGGAACCGGGCGCGATCTTCGCCTGTCTGATCGTCATGGCTGCCAAGGCGCACGCCGTCCGACTGCAAGGTTGCGGCCAATTCTGCCAACCGCTCGGGCACCTCGCCGCACCGCGCGTGCAACTCTCGCAGCAATTGCCAATGCGACTCGGGCGAGCGTCCGCTTTTCAGCGCCTGCCCGGTCAGGCGCGGCGGGCGTTTACCCGCGGCCAGATGCTTGTGCGGCAGATGATCGTTGAAGACGACATAGCCGATCCCGGCCCGTCGGATCAGGTCCAGCGCTTGCGGGTAGCGGTCGATCAGGTTGATCTCCAACCGCAGTTGAATCCGCATGTCGGTGATCGTCGGCACCTCGGACAGCGCACGCGCGACGGCCTCGGCGAACTCCGGGCCGCGCATCCCGCCTTCCCAGCTGAAAAACTGCGCCAACACGGCGGTGGTAATGCCATTGGCAGCCAAGTCCGTATCCAGCGCCTCCAGCCCCGGTCCGATATCGCTCTGCGCGCCCCGGCGCGGGGCGACGTGACGTTCAAACCCGTCGCCGTGCAGGTCAATCAGGCCCGGCAGGATCATATAGCCCGTCAGGTCGATCGCGCGCCCCGCCACCTGCCCCGCCACCCGGCCTTCCGCCAGGGGCAAAGGTGCCGCGCAAAAGCCGTCAGGGCGCAGAACACGGGCATTGGCAAGGGTGAGGGGCGGCAGCGTCATGGCCGCTCTGTGCCCAATCCCGGCCCGAAAGAAAAGGGCCTTGGCTCAGTAGGCCACCTGCCGCCGGTGCCGCCATGTGCGCAACGCCGCGCCAAACCCGGCAAAGCCAAGCGCCAACACGAAAAGCCAGCCAAGGAACGGGATCAGCCCGACCAAGGCCGCCACCAGCGCCCCGATCAGCGCCACTCCGCCACGGGCCGCCAGCGTTGCCGGGTCCGATTGCCCAAGGCTGCGCCACAGCACGGCCCCAAGCGCGAAAGTCGAAAAGACATAGCCCAGCGCCATGGCGATCCCCGCCAACAGCACCGCCGCTGGCAACAGCACAATGCCAATCAGCGTGATGCAGGCCACGACCCCGGCCCCGACCAGTGTCGAGATACCCAGAAACCCCGACCACAGGCTTTGGCCCGGATGCTCGGCACAGCGCGCGCGCCACTCCGACACTCGGTCGGGCATCAGCGCGGCAAGGCCCAAGGCCAGTGCCGCGACGATGATCACCTTCAACAAGAACCCGGCGATCTGCGCGCCCAGGCTTCGCTCGGTCGTCATGCCCCACTCGGCCCCGTCATGGGCGGCGAAATCACGCGACTCGCGGATCACGACCCGTCCCTCGGGCGCGACGAAGCCCGGCACCGAGATGCTGTCGGGATCATCGCTATAGATCGTCAACTGGCCCGTGACCCGCGCCTCTTGGCCGAATTCCAGCGTGCTGGCCGAAATGGCGACATCACCTTCGACCCCCGCATTCAGGCTGACGGTGTCGCCCGCCAACAGGGCCGCGCCCGAAACAGGCCCCTCCAGCCGCACATCCCAGCCGCTGGCCCGCAGGTTGCCGCCGATGGGCGCGCTCAGGGTCAACTCTGCCCCCGTCGCGGTCACGGCTCCGCCGACCGGGGCCACCAGTCGCAGGGAATAGCCCGCCGCATAAAGGTTGCCCTGCACCGGCGCCGATACCGTCAGCCGCCGACCCGCCATATGGGCCGAGCCCGCGACCGAGGCGGCCACGGCCACCCGTTCGCCCGCGATGAACAGATCGCCCTCGGTCTCTTGATCCGCCGCCACATCGGACCCGGCGATGAACCGGTCGCCACCGAACAGCGTCCGGGCCTCGTCCTCGTCCGATCCCTGCGCCGCCAGCGGGGTCGCCCCGGCCAGGGCCATCATGAAACCGGTCAGGAAACCGCGAAAGATACGCATGGATGTCGCCCCAAATACATGTCTGAACTCTGCCCCCAATATGGGGCCTCATCGTTGCGGCGCAATGACGGGCCACATCAGGGTGCCGCAAAAGAAAAGGGCCCGCGCAAGGCGAGCCCTTTCCAGACGTCCTGTGGACCGGCAGATTACATCATGCCGCCCATGCCGCCCATGTCAGGCATGCCGCCACCGGCGCCAGCGCCTTCCTTCTGCGGAATGTCGGCCACCATGGCTTCGGTGGTGATCAGCAGCGAGGCAACCGAGGCCGCATCTTCCAGAGCGGTGCGAACCACTTTGGCCGGGTCGATCACGCCGAACTTGAACATGTCGCCATATTCTTCGGTCTGCGCGTTGAAGCCAAAGGCCAGGTCGCTCGATTCGCGGATCTTGCCCGCGACAACAGCGCCGTCGACGCCGGCGTTTTCTGCGATCTGGCGCAGCGGGGCTTCCAGAGCGCGGCGTACTATAGCGATACCGGCGTTCTGGTCGGAGTTTGCGCCTTCCAGCCCTTCGAGACCTTTGGCCCCCTGGACCAGAGCAACGCCGCCACCGACAACGATGCCTTCCTGAACGGCCGCGCGGGTCGCGTTCAGCGCGTCATCAACGCGGTCCTTGCGCTCTTTCACTTCCACTTCGGTCATGCCACCGACGCGGATCACGGCAACACCGCCTGCCAGCTTGGCAACACGCTCTTGCAGCTTCTCTTTGTCGTAGTCCGAGCTGGTTTCCTCGATCTGGCCACGGATCTGCGCCACGCGGGCTTCGATCTCGGCCTTCTCGCCAGCGCCGTCGACGATGGTGGTTTCGTCCTTGGTGATCTGAACCTTCTTGGCCGAGCCCAGCATGTCCATGGTCACGGACTCGAGCTTCATGCCCAGGTCTTCCGAGATCACCTGACCGCCGGTCAGGATCGCGATGTCCTGAAGCATGGCCTTGCGGCGGTCGCCGAAGCCCGGTGCCTTGACAGCCGCGATTTTCAGGCCACCGCGCAACTTGTTGACCACGAGGGTCGCCAGCGCTTCGCCTTCCACGTCCTCGGCAATGATCAGCAGCGGTTTTTGCGACTGGATGACCTGCTCAAGCAGCGGCACCATCGGCTGCAACGACGAGAGCTTCTTCTCGTGCAGCAGGATCAGGCAGTCGTCCAGCTCTGCGATCATCTTGTCGGGGTTGGTCACGAAGTAGGGCGACAGGTAGCCACGGTCGAACTGCATGCCTTCGACAACTTCGGTCTCGGTCTCAAGGCCCTTGTTCTCTTCGACGGTGATAACGCCGTCATTGCCGACCTTCTGCATCGCGTCGGCGATCTGGCGGCCGATCTCGGCTTCGCCGTTGGCCGAGATGGTGCCGACCTGTGCGACTTCAGCCGAGTCGTTGACCGGGCGAGCCGAGGCTTTGATCGATTCGATCACGTTGGTCACGGCCAGGTCGATGCCGCGCTTGAGGTCCATCGGGTTCAGGCCAGCAGCAACCTGCTTCATGCCTTCCTTGACGATGGCTTGTGCCAGAACGGTCGCGGTGGTGGTGCCGTCGCCGGCCTCATCGTTGGTGCGGGAAGCGACTTCCTTCACCATCTGCGCGCCCATGTTCTCGAACTTGTCTTCCAGTTCGATTTCCTTCGCCACGGTCACACCGTCTTTGGTGATGCGCGGGGCACCGAAGGATTTGTCGATCACGACGTTGCGGCCCTTGGGGCCGAGGGTCACCTTCACCGCGTCGGCGAGGATGTTGACACCCTTCAGCATACGGTTGCGGGCATCGGTGTTGAACTTGACGTCCTTAGCAGCCATTGAGCTTGCTCCTATCCAGTGTTCTTAATCGTGAGGTGGCGCGCGATCTCAGGCGATAATGCCGAGAATGTCGCTTTCCTTCATGATCAGCAGTTCTTTGCCGTCGACGGTCACTTCTGTGCCGGACCACTTGCCGAACAGCACCTTGTCGCCAGCTTTGACGTCAATGGCGATACGGTTGCCAGAGTCGTCCTTGGCGCCTGCGCCAACGGAGACAACCATGCCCTCGGCCGGCTTTTCTTTCGCGCTGTCGGGGATGATCAACCCGCCTGCGGTTTTCTCGTCGCTTTCGACGCGCTCGACGAGCACACGGTCATGCAGCGGTGTGAATGCCATCTTGCGAACACTCCTTCGGTTCGTTTGTTTCTCCCACGTTAGCACTCGCTGGTAGTGAGTGATAACGAGCTGTAGATAAGGAGGCGTCCAAACCCTGTCAACAACTGCCCCGAAAGAAATTTACACGCCCCGCGCGCCGCGACTCGCTGCCCCGTGACAAGCGCCGATCCCCCCGCTAAAAGGGCCGCGATTTCCCGTCTCCGATGAATGGATGCCCGACATGACCACGCTTGTATTCGGCCACAAATCCCCCGACACCGACTCCACCGGCTCACCCCTCATCTGGGCATGGTATCTGAACGAGGTGAAAGGCACCCCGGCCGAGGCCGCCCTGCTGGGCGAGCCCAACACCGAAGCCGCCTACATGTTGGAAAAATGGGATCTGCCCAAGCCCCGCATCATCGACGGGGTCGAGGCCGGCGCGCCGGTGGTCATCGTCGACACCAACAACCCTGCCGAACTGCCGGACGCGATCAACGACGCCGACATTCAGGCCATCATCGACCATCACAAACTGGTCGGCGGGCTGGAAACCAAGGGCCCGATCGACATCACCATCCGCCCCGTCGCCTGCACCGCCACCATCATGTATGACCTGATCGGCGACGACGTGGCCGGAATGCCCACCGCCATCAAGGGCGCGGCGCTCTCCTGCATCATCTCCGACACGCTGGAATTCCGCTCGCCGACCACCACGCCGCGCGACCGGGAAGTGGTCGAGGCGCTGGCCGCCGACCTGGGTGTGAACGTCAGCGACTATGCCGCCGAAATGTTCGCTGCCAAATCCGACGTATCCTCCTTCTCGGATGCCGAGCTGCTGCGCATGGACTCCAAGGCCTACGAGGTCGGCGGCACCAAGTTCCGCGTCTCGGTTCTGGAAACCACCTCGCCCGCGACCGTGCTGTCGCGCAAGGACAGCCTTGTCGCCACCATGCCGAAAGTGGCCGAGGAAGACGGCGTCGATCAGGTGCTGCTCTTCGTCGTCGACATCCTGAACGAGGAATCGACCCTGCTGGTGCCCAACGCGCTGGTGAAATCCGTGGCCGAGAAAAGCTTTTCGACCGTGGTCGGTGACGCCGACTCGGTGGTCCTGCCCGGCGTCGTATCGCGCAAGAAACAGATCATCCCGAACCTCGCCGTCTAGAGCATGTCGCGCAAAAGTGGGACCCGGTTTTGCGCTCTTCGGACATGCGACGTCAACAGGTTAGAGCCGGGGGCGTGATTGCGAAAGACCGCAACGCGCTCCCGGACGCAACAGGGATCGGACAGTCTGAAGGGCGGCCTCTCGGGGCCGCCCTGTTTGCTTTGGCCCTATTGGCGGACCCGACACCGGACCAAGGACTGTGCTTTCCAAACAACATTCCTTGATCTTCATCAACGCAGCCCCCTGCGCCCCCTCGTAATGTGCCGATGCGTTAACCATCTTTAGGATGCGTTAACCATCGTTAAGATGGCCACTCAGCGGGCTGCCACCCGCGACAAATAGGGGGATATTTCTATGCAGTGGAAACTCACCACCAGCCTGATCGCCATTGCCGCCTCGGCCACCATGGCCCACGCGGACGGCATGGCCCAACCCAGCCCCGATCCCGTCGTTGTGGCACCGGCTCCGGCACCGGTGACTGACTGGAGCGGTTTGTACGGCGGTCTGACCGTCGGCTACGCCATGGGCTCTGCGTCCCACAGTTTCAGCAACGCCGCACCGACGGACGATTCCGACCCCACCGGTTTGCTGTTGGGCGGCTTCCTCGGCTATGCGGTGCAGTCGGGCAATGTCGTCTGGGGTGGCGAGGTCGATATGGACTTCTCCGATTACTCCGGCAGCTTCGTCAACAACACCGGCGCCACTTCGCAGGGCGTGATTGACGGCAACTGGCAAGGGTCCGTGCGCGCCGTCGTCGGCTATGCCGGCGACCTCGGCTCTCGCCCTGCTCTCTACTATGCCACGGCCGGTTGGGCCGTGGGCGAGTTCGATTTCCTCGGCGGCCCCTCTGTCCCGGTGCCACCGGGCGGCGGCTATTCCGAGCAGATGAACGGCTGGACCGCCGGTGTCGGCGTCGATGTCCGGTTGTCCGACAGCACCACCATGCGTGTCGAATACCGCTACACCGATTTCGGCACCGCCAGCGGCACCCTCGCGCCCACCTTCCCCGCTGTCACCATGCCGGTTGACGTGACTCAGCACGCCCTTCGCGTCGGCGTTCGGATGCAGTTCTGATCGGACCGGTGGCAACGCAAACCTGCCACCGCCTCCCGTCGTCGCGCCCTCCACGGGTCGCCCGGCGTGGCACAACGTAACGCGTCGTGGGGCGGCCTATCGGGCCGCCCCCGCTGTTTCCTGCCGATACCCCAACGCCGATGCAAAATATTTAACCGAAAGATCAAATCGGTGTCACACTCCCCGGTTATTCACCCCGAATAACAGCTCCGGAGACCGCACCCATGTCCCTCATTCTCGACCGCCGCGCCTTCCTCGCCGGCACCGCCAGTTTCATCGCGCTGCACCCGTTTTCGGCCAACGCCCAGGCCGGTCAGGCGCATCTGCGCATCATGGAAACCACCGACCTGCATGTGCATGTCTTTCCCTATGATTACTACAGCGACCGCCCGGTCGACACGGTCGGCCTTGCCCGCACCGCATCGCTGATCGACGGCATCCGCGCGGAATCGACCAACTCGATGCTGCTGGACAACGGCGACTTCCTGCAAGGCAACCCGATGGGCGACTACATCGCCTATGAACGCGGCATGGCCGAAGGCGACGCGCACCCCGTCATCACCGCCATGAACACACTTGGCTATGCCGCATCGACCCTCGGCAATCACGAATTCAACTACGGCCTCACCTTCCTGCTCAACTCGATCGCGGGGTCGAATTTCCCCGTGGTCTGCGCCAATGTCGTCACGGAAATGGGCGCCTCCCCGCGCGAAGATCAAACCCTGCTGCGCCCCTACGTGATCCTCGACCACGAGGTAACGGACGGCGCCGGTCAGACCCACCCGATCCGCATCGGCCTCATTGGCTTCGTGCCGCCCCAGATCATGAACTGGGACCGCCAACACCTCGATGGCAACGTCATGGCGCGTGACATCGTCTCGACCGCACAGGCCTATGTGCCGCAGATGAAGGAAGAGGGCGCCGACCTGATCATCGCGCTCAGCCACTCCGGCATCGGCGCCGCCGATCATATCGACGGGCAGGAAAACGCCTCGATCCCGCTCGCCGCCGTCGAAGGCATCGACGCGATCCTGACCGGCCACCATCACCGCGTCTTCCCCGGCCCCGACTATGCCGACACCCCCGGCGTCGATGCCGCCGCCGGCACCATCATGGGCAAGCCCGCCACCATGGGCGGCTTCTGGGGCAGCCATATGGGCCTGATCGACCTGATGCTGGAACGCGATGGCAATGAATGGCGCATCGCCGCCCATTCGACCGAGGCGCGCCCGATCTACCGCCGCGAAGAAGACCGCTCCATCACCCCGCTGGTGGACAGCGTCCCGGCGGTCGAGGCCTCGGTCCAGACCGAGCATGACGCGACACTGGCCTATGTCCGCCGCGCCGTGGGACAGACCGCCGCGCCGCTGCACAGCTATTTCGCGCTGGTGGCCGACGACCCTTCGGTGCAGATCGTTTCCAACGCCCAGACTTGGTATATCGAGCAGATGATGGCGGGCACCGAATATGAGAGTCTGCCGATCCTCTCTGCCGCCGCGCCGTTCAAGGCCGGGGGCCGGGGTGGCCCGGAATACTACACCGAGGTGCCGGTAGGCCCCGTCGCCATCAAGAACGTGGCCGACCTCTACCTCTACCCCAACACCGTGCGCGCCGTTCTGGTGAATGGTGCGCAACTGCAAGGCTGGCTCGAACGCTCGGCGGGCATGTTCAATCAGGTCGCGCCCGGTGAACAGGATCAGGTTCTGCTCAACCCCGATTTCCCGTCCTACAATTTCGACGTGATCGACGGCGTGACCTACCAGATCGACCTTTCCCAGCCCTCGCGCTTCTCGTCTTCGGGGGAGTTGATGAACCCCGAGGCAAGCCGCATCGTGAACCTCAGCTATCAGGGCCAGCCGGTGACGCCCGAAATGCAATTCGTGATCGCCACCAACAACTATCGCGCGGGCGGCGGCGGCAGCTTCCCCGGCGCCATGGGCGATACGGTGATCTTCGAAGGCCCCGACACCAACCGCGACGTGATCGTGCGCTATATCGTCGAACAAGGCACCATCGACCCGCAGGCCGATGCCAACTGGACCTTCGCCCCCCTGCCCGGCACCACGGTGCTGTTCGACACCGGCCCCGGCGCCGCAGCCTATGCTGACAGTGTCGAGGGCGTGGCGATCGAACCGGCGGGCGACGGCCCCGACGGCTTCGCCCGGTTCCGCATCACGCTGTGACCCGGACAAGGGGGAGGCGCCGCAGCGCCTCCCCATCCCGCGCGCGCCCGTCCTTCTTCTTGGCAAAAATACTCCCGCCGGAGGCATCCCACCCTCTCGGTCGGCGCCTCAGCCCGACCCGGCGCCGGACCATTCCCACCTGTGCGACCGCCCCTCCTCGGGCCAGGGCAAAGCCGTCTTTCATATGTACGGGGGGTGTACAGGGGGTGTACGGGGGGTGCACGCCCGGCGACAGGCCATTTCGGCCCGGACGCGGCCCGCCTCTTCCCATCTCTCGCCCGCTCCCGTAAGGCATCGGCACAGCAAAGGAGCCGCCCCAAATGACCCAGATCATCCGCGCATTGTCCGAGATTTCCGACCGCTACGACGTGCTTTATTGCGACCTCTGGGGCTGCCTGCATGACGGCTATTCGCCCTTTGCCGATGCGGTCGAGGCGCTGCGGGAATTCAAGGCCAAGGGCGGCATGGTCCTGCTCCTGACGAACTCCCCCCGCCCCCGCGCAAGTGTCGAGAAACAATTGGAAAAAATCGGCGTGCCGCGTGATTGCTGGGACAGTATCGCCAGTTCCGGCGACAGCGCCCGCGCCGCCATGCTGCGCGGGATGGTGGGCCACAAGGTCTGGTTCATCGGCCAGCCCCATGACCAAAGCTTCTTCGCCCCCATGGACGTGATCGAAGAGCAGGTCGAGATCACGCAAGTGCCGTTGGAAGACGCCGAAGGCATCGTCTGCACCGGCCCCGAAGACCCCACCGCTGACCCCTCCGAGATGCGCGGCAAGTTCTTGTATGCAAAGCAGAAAAACCTCAAGCTCCTCTGCGCGAACCCCGACATCGTCGTCGATCGCGGCGACACCCGTGAATGGTGCGCGGGCGCGCTGGCGCAGCTCTATACCGAGATGGGCGGCGAGAGCCTCTATTTCGGCAAACCGCACGCCCCGATCTACGAGCTGGCCCGAATGCGACTGGCCCAGATCGGGGTCGATTGCCCGCCCGAACGCATCCTCGCCGTGGGCGACGGCCTCAAGACCGATATCCTCGGCGCGCAGGGCGAAGCCATCGACTCGCTCTTCATCACCGGCGGCCTGTCCCGCGCTGAAACCGGCACCACCGATCAGCCGGACCCGGAAAAACTGGCCCAAACCCTCGCCGACGCGCAAATTGAGGCCACTTATTCCATTGGCTTCCTGCGATAGCCAAAGCAACATAATTGCTATTAACGGGGTAATTTTCGGAACTATCTTACTTCTGCATTGCAGCATTGCTGGATTTCAGCTATGAAACCGGCAAGATGACCAATGAGGATCCGGATATGCTCGACAATTTCCCCCGCGGGACGATCTGTATCGAAGATATCGAGATCGGCATGACCCGACACCTGATGAAGCAGGTCACCGACCGGGATATCGAGCTGTTTGCCGAGGTCTCGACCGACCGCAACCCGGTGCATCTGGACGACACCTACGCGCAGGACACGATTTTCGAGGGCCGGATCGCCCACGGCATGCTGACGGCCGGCCTGATCTCGGCCGTGATCGGCGAACAATTGCCCGGCCACGGCACCGTCTATCTGGGCCAGAGCCTGAAATTCCTCGCGCCCGTGCGGCCCGGCGACATGGTCCGCGCCGAGGTCGAGGTGACGGATATGGACATCGCCAAGCGCCGCGTCACGTTGGACACCCGGTGCACGATCGACGGCAAGCCGGTGCTGAAAGGCGAGGCCACCGTTCTCGCCCCGTCGCGGAAATTCGACTGACCCCACCGACCGCCGGAACAGAGGGCCGCTTGCCCTCCCCTTGAGGGACGGCTAAGCCTGCCGAATGAGAATTCTGCGCGACTATCAATATGCCTTGCCCGACGACCGGGGTGCCTCGGCCGCCATCGGCAATTTCGACGGCGTGCATCTGGGCCATCAGCATGTGATCGACCGCGCCCGCGTCGATGGTCTGCCCCTTGGTATCCTGACGTTCGAGCCGCATCCGCGCGAGTTTTTCGCCCGCGATACGGCCCCCTTCCGACTGATGAATGCCGAGGCACGGGCCCATCGGCTGGAAAAGCTGGGGGTCGATATCCTCTATGAATTGCCTTTCAACGCCGCGCTCGCCGGGCTGACCGCCGAAGAATTCGCGCGCGATGTGCTGGCCGACGGGCTTGGCCTGAACCGGGTGATCGTGGGCGCGGATTTCTGCTTCGGCAAGGGCCGTGCCGGCACGACGGAAATGCTGGTGGATTTCGGCCAGCGCTTTGGCTTCGCGGTCGATGTGGTGCCGATCCTGCATGGCGACCTTGGCGCGATTTCCTCGACCAATATCCGCAACGCCCTGTCCGAAGGCCGCCCGCGTGATGCGGCACAGATGCTGGGCCATTGGCACCGGATCGAAGGCCCCGTCGTGCATGGCGAAAAGCGGGGTCGGCAACTGGGCTATCCCACGGCCAACATGAACCTGGACGGGCTGCACCTGCCCAAGCTCGGCGTCTACGCGGTGCTGATCGAGGTCCGCGATGGCGCCCATGTGGGGCGCTATCATGGGGTCGCCTCGCTCGGGGTTCGACCGATGTTCGACGGCCATGTCCCGAATCTTGAAACCTTCCTGTTCGATTTCGCGGGCGATCTCTATGGCTGCGACCTGTCCGTGGCCTTGGTCGACTACCTGCGCCCCGAGATGAATTTCGACGGGCTTGACGCGCTGATCACCCAGATGGATGCCGACAGCGACGTGGCCCGCACCCTCTTGAAGGCTCTGTCGTGACCAAGCTGCGCCGAGAGTTCTGGACCCTGCCGCTGACCCGCCTGACGCCCGAGGAATGGGAAGCGCTCTGCGACGGCTGCGGCAAATGCTGCCTGAACAAACTGGAAGACGACGAGACCGGCGAGGTCGCCCTGACCCGCGTCGCCTGCCGCCTGCTGGACGATGAAACCTGCCGCTGCGGGCAGTATGACATCCGCAAGACGCTGGTTCCCGAATGCATCCAGCTGACGCCCGAGACCATGGGCGACGTGGCCTATTTCATGCCGGAAACCTGCGCCTATCGCCTGCGCCACGAAGGCAAGCCGCTGTATCACTGGCATCCGCTAATCTCGGGCGATCCCGACAGCGTGCACAAGGCAGGCATTTCGATGCGGGGCATAACAGTGCCCGAATTCGAAGTGCCCGAGGAAGACTGGGAAGATTACATCATCGAGGAGCCGGGAACATGATCTTTGCCTCTGACAACACCGGGCCGGCCGCGCCCGAGGTTATGGACGCCATCCTGCGGGCCAATACGGGCTACGAAATGCCGTATGGCAATGACGCGATCATGCCGGGCGTGACCCAGAAGATCCGCGACCTGTTCGACGCGCCCGAGGCCAGCGTGCATCTGGTGGCGACCGGCACCGCGGCCAATTCCCTCGCGCTGGCGACACTGGCCAACCCGTGGGACGGGGTCTTCGTTCATCGCATCGCCCACGCGGAAGAGGACGAATGCGGCGCGCCCGAGTTCTACACCGGCGGGGCCAAGCTGGTGCTGGTGGACGGGCCTGACGGCAAGATGGACCCGGCCACTCTGGACGCTGCGATCCTCGCCACTGGCGACAAGGGCGTGCACGGTGTCCAGCGCGGCCCGGTCTCGATCACCAACATCACGGAAATCGGCACGGCCTACACGCTGGACGAAATCCGCGCTGTCACCGATGTGGCCAAGTCCTACGGGCTCAAGACCCATCTCGACGGGGCTCGCTTCGCCAATGCCTGCGCATCGCTTGGCTGCACCCCGGCCGAGATGACGTGGAAAGCGGGCATTGATGCCGTCAGCTTCGGCGGCACCAAGAACGGCTGCCTCGGCGTCGAGGCGGTGGTGTTTTTCGACCCCGCCCAAGCGTGGGAACTGGAACTGCGCCGCAAACGGGGCGCGCATCTGTTTTCCAAGCACCGGTTCCTTTCTGCCCAGATGGAGGCCTATGTAACCGACGGGTTGTGGCTGCGGCTGGCCGAACAGGCCAACGCGGCGGCGGCGGAACTGGCGGCGGGCATCAAGGCGCTGCCCGGCGCGCGGCTCGAGGCCGAACCGGCAGGCAACATGATCTTCGCCCATATCCCGCGTGGCGCACACAAGCGCGCGATGGAGGCCGGGGCGAAATACTACCTGTTCCCCTTCAATGCCTCGCTGGACGGGCCAGAGGATGAAACCATCCGCTGCCGTTTCGTCTGCGATTGGTCTTGCGAAAGCGCGACAGTGCAGCGGCTTCTGGCGCTATTCCGGGGGTAGCGCCAGAAGACGCAGACGGAGCGCGCGCGCCCTACGCGGCTTGCGCAAGCAGCCGGATCAACGCCTCTGCCACCGGGCGGGGATGGGTGATCGGCACCATGTGCCCGGCGCCTTCGACTGTAAGCCGCACCGTGTCCGGCATCTTTGCCGCCATCCGATCCAGCACCGCGGCGGTGATCGGCAGCCGTTCGGCCCCGTCTACCAACAGCACAGGCCCCCGCACCTCTGCAAGACGAGGCACCAGCCCGGCGCTGTCCTCAAACAGCGCGGCGTTCGAGGCCGCGACAAAGCGGATGCGGTCGATCATGTAGCGCTGTTGCCCCTCAGGCATGGCATCCAGCCCGCCACCTGCCCCCCACAACCGCAGGAATTCCCGCGTGGCATCCTCGATTCGCCCCTCGGAAAACAGCCGATCGAAGGTCGCCATCTGGTCGCGATAGGCCGACAGGGCGCCGCTGCCCTTCGCCGCGGCAAACAGCACCGGTTCGATCAGTATCAGGCTGCGGATGCGCTCCGGCATGTCCACGGCCAATCGCAGCGCCAGCGTCGCGCCGAAACTGTGGCCAACCGCATCAAACCGTCCCTCGGGCAGATGCGGCAGGATCGCCTCATAGCACTGGTCATGCAGGTCTTTCGTCAGGTCGATATCGGGCGCGCGCCCGTGGCCGAGAATGTCGGGGGCCGTAATCCGCAAGCCGGGGCCAAGCGCCCGAACCATGCCCTCCCACGCGCCGGAATGGGCAAGCGAGCAGTGCAGCATCAGGACAGGACGGTCGCCGTCCTGCCCCCAGTGACGGGCGAATCCGCTCACAGCTTGCCGGACAGAAACAGGTCGAGATCGTCGAGCCGGTCATGGCCCCAAAAGGTCTCGGCCCCGTCCACCACATAAAAGGGCGCGCCAAACACATTGGCCGCCACGGCCTCTTCGAGGTTGCGGGCATATTCTTCGGCTGCCGACAGCATCCCCTTGTCGGCCAGATCCGGGTCGAACCCGTTATCCTCCAGCTCCGTGCGGATCACATCGCTTTCGGCAATGTCCTTCTCCTCGGACCACACCGCGCGCAGGATACCATGCACCAGCCCTCCCAGATCGCCGTCGCCGGATTGTTGCGCGGTGATGATCGCGTAAGACGACGGCGCGGGGTTGGTGGGCCAGAACATCGGCTTGATGTTCAGCGGCAGACCGGATTTCAACTGCCCCCGGCGCAATTCCTGCGCGCGATAGGCCATGCGGGCGGGGTGGCGGTCCTTGGGGGCGACGCCACCGGTGCGGGTGAACAACGTCATGATGTCCATCGGTTTATAGGTCACATCCGCGCCGCGGCGCGCCGCGATCTCTTCCAACCGGGTGCCTGCCAAGTAGGTGAACGGGGACAGCGTGGAGAAATAGTAGTCGATCTGGGCCATTATCGCGCATTCCTTTGGACTTTTCCGGACCGTAGCCGGATGCTAGGGGGTGTCAACGCCCCCATAACCAGAAGACTCGAAAGAAAGCTGCCATGGCCGCCACTGATCCCAAGCTGATTTCCGGCAATTCCAACCAACCGCTTGCGCAGGCGATTGCCCGCCGCATGACCCTGCATCGCGGCCTGTCCATGGGGTTGGTCGATGCCCGTGTCGAGCGGTTCAACGATGCCGAGATTTTCGTCGAGGTCTACGAGAACGTGCGCGGCGAAGACATGTTCATCATCCAGTCGACATCGAACCCGGCCAATGACAACCTGATGGAGCTTTTGATCATGGCCGACGCGCTGCGCCGCTCTTCCGCTGCGCGCATCACCGCCGTGATCCCGTATTTCGGATATGCACGGCAGGACCGACGCACCAAGGCGCGCACACCGATCACCGCCAAGCTGGTGGCCAACATGCTGGTCGGCGCAGGCATCGAGCGCGTCCTGACGCTTGACCTGCACGCCACCCAGATCCAGGGCTTTTTCGACATTCCCGTCGACAACCTCTACGCCGCACCGATCTTTGCGTTGGACATCATGCACCATTTCCGCGACCAGATGGACGACATCATGGTGATTTCGCCCGACGTCGGCGGCGTGGCCCGCGCCCGCGAACTGGCCAAGCGCATCAACGCCCCGCTTTCGATCGTGGACAAGCGCCGCGAACGCCCCGGAGAAGTGGCCGAGATGACGGTGATCGGCAGTGTCGAGGGCAAGAAATGCATCATCGTCGATGACATGTGCGACACGGCCGGAACGCTGTGCAAGGCGGCCGAAGTGCTGATGGAGCATGGGGCGACCGAGGTGCACGCCTATATCTCGCATGGCGTCCTGTCTGGTCCGGCCATCGAGCGGGTGACCAAATCGGTTCTGAAATCGCTGGTCATCACCGACTCGATCCAGGCGACCGAGGCCACCAAGGCTGCCGAGAATATCCGCATCGTGCCGACCGCGCCGATGTTCGCGCAAGCTATCCTGAATACATGGAGCGGCACCTCGGTCTCGTCCCTGTTCCAGGACGAAACGCTCGCGCCGATCTACGAAGGCATGTATTCGCGCGGCTGAGGGCACTGTCCGGGTCCATCGACAGCCTGTATCGCACGTTACCACAAAGACAATCGCCCCGGTCTTGAGCCGGGGCGACCGTGCCGTGCAAAAGGCCCCGGCTCAAGGCTGGTGGCGGTTTTCTCCTGGATATCCTTGGTTGCGCCGCCACGAATGTTTGCGCATCCCGGAAGCTGCCAAGACGGGCCCCCATGTCCGGGCCTTTGCCGTCGAAACCAGAACAAGCTGTGGGTTGGGCGCTTCAGGGCACGTCCCAGTCATCTTCGAAAAAGAGTTCACCAATCGCCATCCAATCGGCGCGCAGCCGGGCGATCTGGGTGTCTTCCCACGTCTTGAAGACCAGTTCGAACCCATCCTTGCGGACGTTGGTCGCCGTGATATCGGCCCGCTGGTTCGACCCGGACGACATGTCCCACATGGTGACCGAAACATGGACCGCCGGCGGCACGCGAAACCGCTGGCCGAACCGGATCGGGTGCCAGACCTGCCGGTTGCCCTCTCCTGTCCACATCTCTCCGCCCGTGTCGTAGTCGTCAAACATCAGCACACTGCCCTGATCGACGCCCACCAGTCCGTTTCTGATCGTCTTCATCTGGTCTTCCCGTTCCGCCCCGGCCTAGTCTGAATTGGCATTGGGGCAGGATTACGCAGAAATACAGCCGGTTTCCAGAATACAAAACGCCCCGCAGCAGGCTGCGGGGCGTTTGTCAGATCATCTGCGCGGTGCAGATTATTCCATGTCTTCCAGAAGCTGGACGAGGTCGGCGACGAATTTTTCGGCACCGTCCTTGCTTTCGCCCTCGGCCTTGGCAGCATGCGCACGCGCGTCCGCCAACACGTCGGTCAGATCGTCCTTGGAGATCTGGTCGCCGGCATGGGCGCGCTCGGCAATCACCGAGACAGAACTTGCGGTGACTTCGACGAAGCCCGAGGTCACGACATAGTCCTTGTCGCCTTCGGCCGACTGCACCCGCACCACGCCCGGTCGGAGCGTGGTGATGACGGGGGCGTGCCCCGCCATGGCCGTCAGGTCGCCATCAGCGCCCGGAATCTGGACCGCGGACGCCTCGAAAGAGGCCAGCCTCTTCTCCGGCGACACGAGGTCGAATTGCATCATATCGGCCATTACGGCTCCTCCTTAGGCGGCTTCTGCGGCCAGGCGTTCGGCTTTGGCTTTCACTTCGTCGATGCCGCCAACCATGTAGAAGGCCGCTTCGGGAAGGTGGTCGTATTCGCCAGCAACCACAGCCTTGAAGGACGCGATGGTGTCTTCCAGCGGAACCTGCACACCGTCAGAGCCGGTGAACACTTTCGCCACGTCGAAGGGCTGGCTGAGGAAACGCTGGATCTTCCGGGCACGGGCCACGGTCAGCTTGTCCTCTTCCGACAGTTCGTCCATCCCGAGAATGGCGATGATGTCCTGCAGCGACTTGTAGCGCTGAAGAATACCCTGCACGTCACGGGCAACCTGGTAGTGCTCTTCGCCCACAACCTGCGGATCGAGGATCCGGCTGGAGCTGTCGAGCGGGTCCACGGCGGGATAGATGCCGAGTTCCGAGATGGCGCGCGACAGAACGGTCGTTGCGTCGAGGTGGGCAAAGGTCGTGGCCGGGGCCGGGTCGGTCAGGTCGTCCGCGGGAACGTAGACGGCCTGGATCGACGTAATCGAGCCTGCCTTGGTCGAGGTAATGCGTTCCTGCATCGCGCCCATGTCGGTGGCCAGCGTCGGCTGGTAACCCACAGCGGACGGGATACGACCCAGAAGTGCCGACACCTCGGACCCTGCCTGCGTGAAGCGGAAGATGTTGTCGACGAAGAACAGAACGTCGGTCCCGGACTGGTCGCGGAACTGCTCGGCCAGGGTCAGGCCGGTCAGCGCCACACGGGCACGCGCCCCCGGAGGCTCGTTCATCTGACCGTAAACAAGCGCCACTTGGCTTTCCGACAGGTTGTCGGGCTTGATGACGTTGGATTCGATCATCTCGTGGTAGAGGTCGTTGCCTTCACGGGTCCGCTCGCCAACACCGGCGAACACGGAGTAGCCCGAGTGCACCTTTGCGATGTTGTTGATCAGTTCCATGATGAGAACCGTCTTGCCCACGCCGGCACCACCGAAGAGGCCAATCTTACCACCCTTCGAGTAGGGCGCGAGAAGGTCGATCACCTTGATGCCGGTGACGAGGATGTCGGACGAGGTCGACTGTTCGTCGAAGGTCGGTGCGGGTTGGTGGATGGCGCGGGTTTCTTCTGCGTCCACCGGACCCTGTTCGTCCACCGGCTCGCCGATGACGTTCAGGATGCGACCGAGGGTGGCGTTGCCAACCGGAACCGAGATCGGTGCGCCGGTGTCGGTCACGGTCTGACCGCGCACCAAGCCTTCGGTGGCGTCCATCGCGATGGTCCGGACGGTGTTTTCGCCAAGGTGCTGCGCCACTTCGAGAACCAGCTTCTTGCCGTTGTTCTCGGTGTTCAGCGCGTTGAGGATCTCGGGCAGAGCGCCCTCGAACTGCACGTCAACGACAGCGCCGATGACCTGCGTGATTTTGCCGACTGCTTGTGCCATGTCGTGTCTCCAGAGTTCGTCAGAGCGCCTCGGCGCCCGAAATGATTTCGATCAGCTCGTTGGTGATGACGGCCTGACGCGAACGGTTGTATTCGATGGTCAGCTTGTCGATCATGTCGCCCGCGTTGCGCGTAGCGTTGTCCATCGCCGACATCCGGGCGCCCTGTTCGGACGCGCCGTTTTCCAGAAGCGCCGAGAAGATCTGCGTGGCGACACCGCGCGGCAGCAGATCCGCAAGGATGGCCTCTTCCGACGGCTCGTAGTCATAGAGCGTCGAAGCGTCGTCAGCCTCGGGGGCGTCGAACTTGGCCGGGATGATCTGGGTTTCCGTCGGAATCTGGCTGATCACCGATTGGAAGGTGTTGAAGTAAATCGAGGCGACGTCGAATTCCCCGGCGTCGAAACGCTTGAGGATATCGCCCGCGATCTCGGCCGCGTTGGCATAGCCGACACGCTTCACCTCTGACAGGTCAACGTGACCCACCATCAGATCGGCATAGTCCCGGCGCAGCTGTTCGCGGCCCTTCTTGCCCACCGTCAGCAGTTTGACGGTCTTGCCTTGGCCGATCAGCTCCTGGATGCGGGTCCGCACGAGACGGACGATCGTCGAGTTGAAGCCCCCGCACAGCCCCCGTTCCGCCGTCAGCACCACCAGCAGGTGGGTCTGGTCGGAACCGGTGCCAGCCAACAGGCGCGGCGCGCTGTCCGACCCGCCAACCGAGGTGGCAAGGCCGCCCATGACGGCCTGCATCCGTTCGGCATAGGGACGACCGGCCTCTGCCGCATCCTGCGCCCGGCGCAGTTTTGCGGCAGCGACCATCTGCATCGCCTTGGTGATCTTGCGGGTCGATTTGACCGACTCGATCCGGTTTTTCAGGTCCTTGAGGTTTGGCATTGCCTGACCTCCTTATGCGAAATCGGCGGCGAATTCGTCGAGAGCAGCCTTGATCTTGTCCTCGAGCTCACCTTTGACCTTGCGGTCGTTGTTGGTGATGTCGTCCAGCAGGTCCTGGTGCTTGCCACGCAGATGCGCCAGCATTCCAGCCTCGAACCGGCCCACATTGCCGACCGAGATGCTGTCGAGGTAACCGTGGGTGCCCGCGTAGATCACGCAGACGATCTCGGCGTTGGTCAGCGGCGAATACTGGGGCTGCTTCATCAGCTCGGTCAAACGGGCACCACGGTTCAGCAGGCGCTGAGTTGCGGCGTCGAGGTCGGAGCCGAACTGGGCGAAGGCGGCCATTTCACGATACTGCGCGAGTTCCAGCTTCACCGGGCCTGCGACCGACTTCATCGCGTCGGTCTGAGCGGACGAACCCACACGAGACACCGACAGACCGGTGTTCACGGCGGGGCGGATGCCCTGATAGAACAGCTCGGTTTCAAGGAAGATCTGGCCGTCGGTGATCGAGATCACGTTGGTCGGAATAAAGGCCGAAACGTCACCGCCCTGGGTTTCGATGATCGGCAGAGCGGTCAGCGAGCCAGCGCCGTGATCTTCGTTCAGCTTGGCCGAGCGTTCCAGCAGGCGAGAGTGGAGGTAGAAAACGTCACCCGGATAAGCTTCACGCCCCGGCGGACGGCGCAGCAGCAGCGACATCTGACGATAGGACACGGCCTGCTTGGACAGGTCATCATAGATGATCAGCGCGTGTTTGCCGTTGTCACGGAAGTATTCTGCCATTGCGGTCGCGGCGTAGGGCGCGAGGAACTGCATCGGGGCCGGGTCGGATGCGGTGGCCGCAACGACGATCGAGTAGTCGATGGCACCGGTTTCTTCCAGCTTCTTCACCAGCTGTGCCACGGTCGACCGCTTCTGGCCGATGGCAACGTAGACGCAGTAGAGCTTCTTGCTCTCGTCGTCGCCGGCGGCCTCGTTATAGACTTTCTGGTTCAGGATCGCGTCGAGCGCCACGGCGGTCTTGCCGGTCTGACGGTCGCCGATGATCAGTTCCCGCTGGCCACGGCCGATCGGGATCATGGCGTCCACGGATTTCAGGCCGGTCGCCATCGGCTCGTGCACCGATTTACGCGGGATGATGCCCGGCGCCTTGACGTCGGCAACGCGACGCTCAGACCCTTCGATCGGGCCCTTGCCGTCGATCGGGTTGCCCAGACCGTCGACCACGCGGCCGAGCAGGGCTTCACCGGCGGGCACGTCAACGATCGAGTTGGTGCGCTTGACGGTGTCGCCTTCCTTGATGTCACGGTCGGACCCGAAGATCACGACACCGACGTTGTCGGCTTCGAGGTTCAGTGCCATCCCCATGATGCCACCGGGGAATTCGACCATCTCACCGGCCTGAACGTTGTCCAGCCCGTACACGCGGGCAATACCGTCGCCGACAGAGAGCACTCGGCCCACTTCGGCAACTTCGGCTTCCTGGCCAAAGCTCTTGATCTGGTCCTTCAGGATCGCAGAGATCTCGGCTGCTTGGATAGTCATTTATCCGACCTCTTTCATGGTGTTCTGGAGGGTGTTGAGCTTGGAGCGGATCGAGGTATCGACCATCTTCGAGCCCACCTTAACAACAAGACCGCCAATGAGGGAGTCATCGACGGTCGCATTCAATTTCACGTCTTTTCCGAACACAGCGGCAAGTGCCTTGGCCAGCTTGTCGGATTGAGTCTTGGTCATCGCCTTGGCGGAAACCACGTCGGCGGTGACTTCGCCCTTTTGCTCGGCGATCATCTCGCGCAGCGCGCGTACCATCTGGGGCACGACAAAGAGGCGGCGCTTGGCAGCCATGAGGGCCAAGGTGTTGGACAGGATGCTGCCCAGCTCCATGGCTTTGGCCACGGCGGCGATGCCGGCCTGCATGTCATCGCGCGAATAGATCGGAGACGCGATCAGGTCGCGCAGGTCGGCGCTGTCTGCCAGCGCCGCGTCCAGCGCATCGATATCGCCTTCGAGGGCGCCGATCGCATTATCTTCCGTGGCAAGTTCAAACACGGCCGTCGCGTAGCGCGAGGCAATGCCGGTCGAGATCGAAGCTGTTTCCGACACGTCCACCCTTCCGATACAGTGGCCGGGATCACGCGCTGCGGCGTGCCCGGCGGTTCTGTGTTAGAGCGGTTGACTGTCCCCGCCCACTTGAAATCGCGCCGGATGTAGCAGAGGTACATGCACGCTGCAACAGTCACGGCCATCGGCGAGAAATGGCCGATAACGCTGTTTTATCACGGGTTTTCACGCATTTAGCCTGACTGCGACGCTTTGAAGCTAGCTTTTTTACCCCCTTTTTCTGTGGATAAGCCCCGAGTCGACGCCCCAACCGCATACAACTGCACACCATTGCATGCCGTTCGGGCCTTTTGACGCCCGTTGCTCGGGCGCCGCCGGGCGACGGAAAAACCGGTCAAGGCCGATGCCGGGCACGCGCCGGTTGCGGCGGTGCATCGAGGATTCGCAGCGGTCGTTTCACCCGTTCGGCCAGCCCCGGCCGGGTCGGCGCATAGGTGTGTTTGCTGGCCTCGACCATGATCACCCCGCCCGCATAATAGCTGGACAGCTTGCGGCCCATTTTCTCGATCAGGTCAGAGCTTTTCAGCCAGAACCGCGCGTGGCTCGGTGGCGCGAACAGCGCGGCGCGGTGGCGCTCTGCCTCGAACCCGTGCGTGCGCAATTGCTGCTCAAGCTGGGTCAACGAATAGGGCCGCCCAAAGCCGAAGGGCGTGCCATCCCGCCGGGCCCACAACCCGCCCCGGTTGGGCACGATGAACAGCGCCCGTCCCTCGGGCGCCAGCACCCGGTAGCATTCTTCCAGCACCGCCGACGGCTGTTCCGAGGTTTCCAGCCCATGCATCACCACCAGCCGATCGACCATACCCGCCGACAGCGGCCAACGGGTTTCGTGGCACAGCACCGACACGTTGTTCATCCCGGCAGGCCACGGCATCACCCCTTGTGCGCCCGGCATCAGGCCGATTACCCGCTCGGCCTTGCCCAGATAAGGCCGCAGCAGGGGCACGGCAAAGCCAAACCCCACAATCGTCTTGCCGGTCATCTCTGGCCAGAAACTGACCACTTGGTCCCGCACCGATTTCTGCGCGATCCGCCCCAGCCGGGTGCGGTAATAGAATTGGCGCAGGTCCAGCACGTCGAGATGCATTGCAACCCCCTCGGGTTTGGGCGACGGTTCGGGCGCAGCTTAACCGCGAAGAAGGAATTTGCCATGCCCCTTGAGATCGTGACCCTCCCTTGTTTGTCCGACAACTACGCTTTTTTGCTGCATGACGCCGCCACCGGGGCCACGGCGGTGGTCGATGTGCCCGATCCTGCACCGATTCAGGAGGAACTGGCGCGCCGGGGATGGCGGCTCAGCGATATCCTGATCACCCATCACCACTGGGACCATATCGATGGGGTGGCGCCGCTGGTCGCGGCCACCGGGGCCAGGACGTGGGGCAATGCCGCCGACGCGGGCCGCCTGCCGCCGCTCGATCACGCTGTCCATCCGGGCGAGGCCGTGACCATCGGCAGCGAGTCCGGCACCGTGATCGAGGTTTCGGGCCACACCGTCGGCCACATCGCCTTTCACTTCCCCGACAGCCACGCTGTCTTCACCGCCGACAGCCTGATGGCGCTTGGCTGTGGGCGCCTGTTCGAGGGCACGCCAGAGATGATGCATGCCAGCCTGTCGCGCCTTGCCGCCCTGCCGCCCGAAACCTTGGTCTGCTCAGGCCACGAATACACCGCTGCCAACGCAAAATTCGCGCGCACCATTGATCCGGACAATCCCGCACTTATCTCTCGTTCCGAGGCGATCGACGCGGCCCGTGCAGAAGGCCGCCCGACCGTGCCATCGACCCTTCGCGAAGAACTCGACACAAACCCATTCCTGCGCGCCCATGATGCGAAGATCCGCGCGCAGCTTGGCATGGAAACGGCCGATGACGTGGCCGTTTTCGCAGAAATCCGCGCCCGCAAGGACAGCTTCTGATAAGGTGAGCACCCATGGACGCACGAAGCCGCCCAAATCCTGCGCATCACGCGTTCTGTCGGGAGTGCGAAGAAAATTTGAAGAGAAATGCCTTGAACTGTGCGGACAAAAACCGAACCTTAACAGTATGAGGCCACAGTCGGAGCGGCGCGCGCCCCCTCGCCCCCTCCGGCGCAACGAAAGGAGCACAGGCAGTGCCGTCTTTTTCGAACACTCTTGAGCAGGCCATTCACGCCGCGCTGGCGAATGCCAACACCCGGCGCCATGAACTCGCAACTCTCGAACATCTCCTTCTGTCCCTGACCGAGGAACCCGATGCCATAAAGGTCATGAAGGCCTGTAGCGTCGATATCGAGGAGTTGCGCCAAACTCTTGTCACCTTCATCGACGAGGAACTCTCGACGCTGGTGACCGATATCGAAGGTTCCGAGGCGGTGCCGACCGCCGCCTTCCAGCGCGTGATCCAGCGCGCCGCAATCCATGTCCAAAGCTCGGGCCGCACCGAAGTGACCGGTGCCAACGTGCTGGTCGCCATCTTCGCCGAGCGTGAATCCAACGCCGCCTATTTCCTGCAAGAACAGGACATGACCCGGTATGACGCGGTGAATTTCATCGCCCATGGCGTGGCCAAAGACCCCTCGTATGGCGAAGCCCGCCCGATCACAGGGGCCGAGGATGAAGACGACCTGTCCGAAGCCACGTCCGAGGCGACCGTCGATGGCGACGCCAAGGATTCGGCGCTGGCCAAATACTGCGTCGATCTGAACGCGAAATCCCGCAAGGGCGACGTGGACCCGCTGATTGGCCGCGAATCCGAGGTTGAGCGTTGCGTTCAGGTGCTCTGCCGCCGCCGCAAGAACAACCCGCTGCTGGTGGGCGACCCCGGAGTTGGCAAGACCGCCATCGCCGAGGGGTTGGCCAAGAAGATCGTCGAGGGCCAGACCCCCGAGGTGCTGAGCGAGGCGACGATCTATTCGCTCGACATGGGCGCGCTGCTGGCTGGCACCCGTTATCGCGGCGACTTCGAGGAACGGCTCAAGGCGGTCGTGACCGAGTTGGAGGATCACCCCGACGCGATCCTCTTCATCGACGAAATTCACACCGTGATCGGCGCGGGCGCCACCTCTGGTGGGGCGATGGATGCCTCCAACCTGCTCAAGCCCGCGCTTCAGGGCGGCAAGCTGCGCTGCATGGGCTCCACCACCTACAAGGAATTCCGCCAGCATTTCGAAAAGGACCGCGCGCTGAGCCGCCGGTTCCAGAAGATCGACGTGAACGAGCCTTCTGTCGAGGACACGATCAAGATCCTCAAGGGCCTGAAGCCCTATTTCGAAGAGCATCACGACATCAAGTATACCAACGACGCGATCAAGACGGCGGTGGAACTGTCGGCGCGCTACATCAACGACCGCAAACTGCCCGACAAGGCCATCGACGTGATCGACGAGGCCGGAGCGGCGCAGCATCTGGTCGCGGAATCCAAGCGCCGCAAGACCATCAGTCCGAAAGAGATCGAGGCCGTTGTGGCCAAGATCGCCCGCATCCCGCCCAAGAACGTGTCCAAGGACGATGCCGAGGTGCTCAAGGATCTGGAGGCCAGCCTCAAGCGCGTGGTCTTCGGACAAGATGCCGCCATCACCGCGCTGTCCTCGGCCATCAAACTGGCCCGCGCTGGCCTGCGCGAACCGGAAAAGCCCATCGGCAACTACCTGTTCGCGGGTCCGACCGGTGTCGGCAAGACCGAGGTGGCCAAGCAACTGGCCGATACGCTCGGGGTGGAACTGATGCGCTTCGACATGTCGGAATACATGGAAAAGCACGCGGTCAGCCGTCTGATCGGCGCGCCTCCGGGCTATGTCGGCTTTGATCAGGGCGGCCTCTTGACCGATGGCGTCGACCAGCATCCGCATTGCGTGCTGCTGCTGGACGAGATCGAAAAGGCGCACCCGGACGTGTTCAACATCCTGCTTCAGGTGATGGACCACGGCACCCTGACCGACCATAACGGTCGCTCGGTCGATTTCCGCAACGTGGTGCTGATCATGACGTCGAACGCGGGCGCCACCGAACAGGCCAAGGCGGCCATCGGCTTTGGCCGCGACCGGCGCGAGGGCGAAGATACCGCCGCGATCGAACGCACCTTCACGCCCGAATTCCGCAACCGTCTGGACGCGGTCATTTCCTTCGGCCCGCTGCCGAAAGAGGTGATCCTGCAAGTGGTCGAGAAATTCGTGCTGCAACTGGAAGCGCAGTTGATGGATCGCAACGTGACCATCGAGTTGACCAAGCCCGCCGCCGAATGGCTGGCCGACAAGGGCTACGACGACAAGATGGGCGCCCGTCCGCTTGGCCGCGTGATCCAGGAGCATATCAAGAAGCCGCTGGCAGAAGAACTGCTCTTCGGCAAACTGTCCAAGGGCGGCAACGTTCAGGTCGGCGTCAAGGATGGCGAGATCGAGCTGCGCATCGAAGAGCCCGGCGCGCGTCGGCTCACCTCGAAAAAACCGCCACTCCTGACGGCGGACTGATCAACAGGAAAGGCGCCTTGCGGGGCGCCTTTTTCCTGTCAGGGCACCGGATCGCCGGTTGCTGGCGTGTCTTGGCTAAAGACGTTGATCCACCCCGCCCCGGCACGCCGCCAGATCGAACTGACATACATCTCTTCCGGCACGTTTTGCCCGGTGCGCAGGTAGGCCGCCAGATAGGCCAGCAGCACATGGTCCGGCCCCAGCCGCATCAACCGCGTCTCGGAAAGCACATAGCGCGCAACAGTCGGGCCGCCGTCAAGCTGGCCGGTATGGCTGTTCTTGCCCGCAAAACCGTCGGGATAGACGCCCAGAAACTCCTCGGCCAAGGTCACCGCATCGGCCTCGGCATCGCCCGCGACCAGCGCGTCCCATACGCGCCGCTCGCAGGTCAGGATTTGGCCTGGCAACGCCTCTTCAGCCATCAGCGTTCCGTCAGTTTCAACTCGATCCGCCGGTTCTGCGCGCGGCCCTCTTCGGTGTCATTCGAGGCGATGGGGCGAAACTCTCCGAACCCGGTTGCCGCCAGCCGAGCGGGCGGAAAGCCAAGCTCTTCGCTCATATACAGCACCACCGACAGCGCGCGGGCCTGGCTCAATTCCCAGTTATTGGCGTAATCCGCCGTCGGGCGCAGTTGCTGGTTGTCGGTATGGCCATCGACCCGCACGATCCAGTCGATGGACAACGGGATTTCATCGGCCACCTCGAACAACAGATCGGCCACGTTGGCGATCTGTTCCTCACCCGCCGGCGACAGTTCAGCCGACCCCAGATCGAACAGCACTTCCGAGGCAAAGACAAAGCGGTCACCGTCGATCCGCACCCCGTCGCGGCCTTCCAGCAGATCGCGCAGACGTCCGAAGAATTCCGACCGGTAGCGTGACAATTCCTGCGCTTCCTGCGCCAGACGTTCCGCTTCCGCCTCGGCCAGACGGCGGGCTTCCGCCTCGGCTTCGGCCCGTGCGGTTTCCGCTGCAGCGCGGGCATCCCGTTCCGATGCCAACCGGGCCAGTGCCGAATTCAGGTTGGCACCAAGCGCCTCGACCTGAACCTGCGCCTCGGCATCGCTGGCCTGCGAGGCATCGAGCATCCCCTGCAATTGCCGCAATTGGGTGCGCAGGGCTGTCACCTGCTCGTTCAGCGCGGTTATCCGCCTTTGGCTTTCCGCCGAGGCCGCCTCGGCCTGCTGAAGCTCTATATTGGCTTGCGCCAACAGCGCGGCCCGCTGGTCGGCCTCGCTCAACCGGTCCTCGGCCTGCTGTTCGGCCAGCATCTGTGCGCTCAGCGCGGCGGCCAATTGCTGTTCCAGGTCCGATAGCTGGCTGGCCACGTCGTCATTGGCCGCGCGGGCTGCCTCGGACGCGTCCAATTGCTGTTGCAGGGCCGCGATCCGGTCCTCGGCCTCTTGCGCGGCACGATCACGTTCCAGCAGGGCCTGCGCCAAGTCCTGTTCCAGCGAACTCAGGCTGCTCTGGCTGGCCACCAGATCTTCCTGCCGCGCCGCCGCCTCGGCCCGGGCCGCCGCCAGTTGCTGGCGCAAGTCCACGACGATCTGATCCCGGTCCGCCGCCTGCGCCACCGCCGCCGCCAACCGCAATTCCGTCTCCGACAGGCTGGTCTGGACGCTGTCCAATTCCTCTGCCGTGGCATCGCGGGCGGCCTGCACGGCGGTCAGTTGGGCCTGCAAGTCGGTCACCGCTTGATCGGTGTCCTGTGTCGCGGCAAGCGCGGCGGCAAGTTGCGCCTCCAGATCCGACAGCGCCGTTCGGCTGTCGCGCAACTCCGCCGCCGTGTCGTCCCGGTCGGCCCGAATGGCCGCCAACTGTTGCTGAAGGTCGGCCACCGCCTGATCTCGATCCGCTGTGTCGGCCAGGGCGGCGGCAAGCTGGATCTCCAATTCCGACAGGCTGTTCTGCGCGGCCTCAAGCTCGGCCGTGCGGGCGCTGGATTGCGCCTGTGCGGTGGCCAAGTCTTCTTCCAGTGCGGCAATCCGGGTCTGGCTCCGCTGCTCCTGCGCGGTCAGGCGGGCCAGCGCACGCGCCAGTTCCTGTTCCAGCGATGACATGTCCGAGGCCCGGTCCTCGGCCGTCGCCCGCGCCTCGTCCAATGCGGCCTGCGTCGCGGCCAGATCCTCTTGCGTCTGGTCGATCAGGGTCGCGTCACGCGCGCGCGCCGCAAGGGCGAGGGCCAATTGCCCCTCGAGGTCCGACAATCGCCCGGCCTGTTCCGAGGCCGCCTGCACCTGTGTTTCCAGCGTGGCGATCCGGTCCTGCTGCGCGGCCATCTGCTCGCCCTGCGTGGCCAGTTGCTCTGACTGCGCCGTTGTTTCGGCCAGGGCCGAGGCCAGCCGCGCGGCGAAATCCTCGCGCGCCTGATCGGCGGCGGCCAGCAATGTCAGCGTCTCTTCGGCCTCGCGGCGACGCTGTTCCAGCGCCAGCGCCATCGCGCTCAGTTCCGCATCCGATTCCTGCAACCGCGCCCGCAGCGCCTCGGCCGCGGCGGCTTCGGCCAGACGCGCGGCCTCTTCGTCCGACAACTGGTCTTGCGTATCGGCCAGCCGGTCGCGCAGGGCGGCAGCGGCGGCCGCTTCGGCCAACCGCGTGGCCTCTTCGCTGTCGAGATTGGTTTCCAGAACCGAGATCCGTTCGCGCAGCGCGGCAATGGTGGCCTCGCGGGCCAGCCGCGCGGCTTCTTCGTCGCTCAGAGATTGCTCAAGGCCCGCAATCTGCCCCTGCAGCGCGGCGCTTCGATCCTCTTCGTCCGACAGCGCCGCCAGCGCCGCCGTCAGGTTGTCCTGCAAGGTGCCCGCGGTCGTCCGCTGATCGTCCAGCGCGGCCAGCGTATCGGCAAGGCTGGCCTGCTGCTCGGCGTTGCGGGCGCGCAAATCCTCGACCAGTGCGTCCAGCGCCTCGCGTTCCGCAGCCGCCAGCCGGGCCTGCTCGGCGGCGGCATCAATCTCATCCCGCGCCGTGGCCAACGCAAGGTTCAGCGCGTCCGCTTCCGACAGGCTGTCGGTCAGGTCGGCCCGCAACGAGTCTCGCTGATCGGTCAGGTCGGCATTGGCCGACAACAGCGCAGCCACCCGATCCTCGAAATTGGCGATCTGGGTGGCCTGCGCATCATTCTGCGTGTTGAGCGACAGGATCAAGGAAGCCTGCCGTTCCACCTCGTCCTGCGACTCTGACAGGCTAGAGCCAAGCGTCGCCACCCGCTGCTCCAACTGCGCCGTGCGCTGTTGTTCCAGGCCCAGGGAATCCGCCAACTGGTTGAGTTGCGCGTTGAGCGCGTTCAACTCGTCATCTTGGTTATTGATGGTTTCCGACAGCACGAACTGCACGATCATGAAGATCGTCAGCACGAAGATCATCACCATCAGAAGCGCGGTGATGGCATCCACGAAGCCCGGCCAGATCGAGGCGGCAAATCGGCTCCCGCTGCGGCGGTGGAAGGCCATGGATCAGCCCTCTTGCGGCGGGGTCGAAGCTGGACGGGCGGCGGGTTGCTGTTGGGCACGTTGGGCCCGGCGCGGTTGCGAGGCCGAGCGCGTCAACTCGCGCAACGCCTCTGTCAGCGACCCGAGGTCTTCGCGCAGCGCGCCGATTTCCGCTTGCCGGGCGCTGCCCATTTCCTCGAATATCTTCAGCAGTTGCACGTCGATAGAGCGCAGCCGCATCCGGCTTTCGGCATCCAGCCCCTGTTCGCCCGAGCTTTCGGAAATCACTTCCGCCAACCGTTCCTGCGACGCCGACAACCGCTCTGTCGCGGCAACCTGCCCCGGCCCCAGCCGTTCGGCCAGCGAGCCAAGCACCCCGGTCAATTCGCCAAGCCGGGCTTCGGTATCCGCATGGCGCGCCTCGGATTGCGTGAACAGCCCCTGTAACGTGTCGATCTGGTCGACCATGTGGTCCAGCACCGTGGCAATCGCGGCGCGGTCCAGCCCGCCGCCTTCGCCGTCGCCCGAGGAAAAACTGACCCGCGTGATCGTCGACAACCACTCTTCCATCTCGCGGTAAAACCGGTTCTGCCCATGTCCGGCAAACAGCTCCAGCAGGCCAACAACCAACGACCCAGCAAGACCAAGAAGCGACGAGGCAAAGGCCGTGCCCATGCCGCCCAACTGGTTTTCCAGCCCGCCCATCAGGCGCGAAAACACCTCGACCCCGGAATCGTCGGCGCTAGGTTGCAACGAGCGGATCGTATCCACGACGGCCGGCACCGTGGTGGCCAGCCCGTAGAATGTGCCAAGCAGGCCCAGAAAGATCAGCAGGCTGGTCAGGTAGCGCGTGATATCGCGCGCCTCTTCCATCCGCGCACCGACCGAGTCGAGCGACGAGCGCGCCGAACTGGAGGTCAGTTGCAGGCGTGATCCGCGTTGCTGAAAAATTCCGCTCAACGCTGCCAAAAGGCGCGGCGGCTTGCGATCTTCGGTCCCGGTGCCCGAGGCGATCCCCTCGATCCACGAGATCGACGAGAAAAGCTGGATCACCTGCCAGAAACAGGCCAGCACGCCGAAGACGAAGACCACCCCGATGATGCCGTTAAGGAACTTGTTGGCCAGGAACACAGGCGCAACGCTGGGGAAGACGAAAAAGGTGCCCACACCTACAAGTCCGCAGACCATCAGCATGATGAGGATCTGTCGGATCGGTTGGGTAAAGCGCGGCGCGTCTGGTCTGCTCGTCACGGTCTCTGGCCATTGCCGTTTCTATGTCGGCACCCTACCCGGCAAACCCTGCTCTGCCAAGCGTTGTGCCGCCGCGCAGCATGACGAACCGGCCCGTCACGCGGATTTGATCGCCCGCACCCGCTCCACCAGCCAGTTCAGGTCGTCATCGGCAAGGTTCAGCTCGGCCAGATGGCTGGCGGTGTTGTGCAGATACTCGTCATTGGGTCCACGCCCGCCAACCGCATGGGCAATGATCTGTGCCTGATCCTCAAGCGCCATTCCGGCAACATACTGCACATGATGCGGGTCGATCACATAGGTCAGGGCCGTCGCCTCGCCGCCCGCGTGAAAGGTGATCGGCACGTTGCGTTCCAGATAGGCCGAAGAGATCAGTTCCCGCTCGCGCAGGTAGGCGATGGTCGGCTCTTCCAGTCCCGGCGTGACGCGAAAGGCCACGCCGTCGCAGTGGGCGCCGTCAGCCGCGTCCAGCGCCAACACCAGCCCCGGCTGGTCCTCGGTGCCGCGATGGTGGATCGACCTCATGCAGAACGACCTGTGCCAGCCCGGCAACCGCGCAATGCGCGTCTCGGCCACGTCGAAGCCGGGATTCCAGATCAGCGATCCGTAGCCGAATACCCACAATTCGTCTTGCGCCATGTGCCTGCCTTCATGTCCTCTGGTCAGCGTTGTCGCCCCCCGTATATGCAGGGAAAGGGCCAAGGGAAAGCAGGAGACCCGCGCGTGAAACACCTCGTTCGCCTGATGGCCGCGCTTGCGCTGCTCTGGTCCCTGCTCTGGATTGCGGGTTCTGTCACCGTTGAACGGCTGGTGGCGGGCTGGCTTGACCAGCAGGGCCGTGCCGGGTGGGTCGTGGGGTACGAAACGCTTGGCACCTCGGGCTATCCCCTGCGTTTTGACACCCGCCTGACAGACCTGCGTCTGGCCGACCCCGCAACCGGATGGGCGTGGACCGCGCCCGAATTGCACCTCGACCAATTCAGCGCCCGCCCTCTTGCCATCCGGGCGATCTGGCCCTCGGCGCAGAGCTTCGCCACGCCGTTCGAGACGATCACGATCACCGCCGACCGGATGGAATCCCTGTTGCATGTGCAAGCGCGCTCCGATCTGGCGCTCAACAGGTCCGAGACGATCTTCAACCGTGTCGCCATGCGCTCCGATCTCGGCTGGTCCAGCGCCATTGACAGCGCCACCCTGCGCTTTTCCCTGCGCGATGAGCCGGGCCACCGCTACGACCTGCGCTTCGACGCCGAGGGATTTGTGCCGACCGGGCAGCTTTTGGCCCTGCTCGACCCCGCGGGGCTGCTGCCGCAGCAGGTCGATCGCTTTCGCCTGTCTGCCGTGACCGCCTTTGACCGACCATGGGATTTGACCGCGCTAGAGGTGTCGCGTCCGAACGTCACCCGGCTGGAGCTGGAAGAAATGCGCGCCGAATGGGGTGATCTGGCTTTGCGCGTCTCGGGCACGCTGGATGTCGACCCCCAGGGCCTGCCGACCGGCAACCTGTCGGTCCGCGCGCAGAACTGGCGCGAAATGGTGACGCTTGGCGCCAATGCCGGCGCGATCCCCGATGGTTTTCGCGGCACGCTGGAAACCGGCCTGTCCCTGATGGCGGGGCTGTCAGGCCGGCCCGAAGACCTCGACGCGACCCTGCGATTTGCCGAGGGGCAAGTCTATTTCGGACCGATCCCGCTCGGCCCGGTGCCGCGGCTCGTGCTGCGATAATCTTCCGCGCCACCGGATCAAGGGCCAGAAAATTTCAAAACTGTGCACATACGCACAAATCTTCGGTCAAACATGCCAGTTTCATGCACAACCGCAGAGACCTATCTCCTGTATCAGAAGGCGCACCGCACAGCGTCTCAGGCATAACACTTTGAAGTTAAAAGGAGACTGGTTATGAAAACCATCGCACTCACCACCGCTTTCGCTCTGGCACTGACCGCACCGGCCTTTGCCCAAGACACGCTGGCCCAAGGTCTGGATGTCACTTCCAACGCCTACACCACCGCCGAGCTGATCCAACTGCGCGAGGCCGTCCAGAACGGCGATCAACAGCGTATCGCCTTCCTCCAGCAAGGTGCCAACCCGGTGACGCCGGGGGCCGGGCAGGCTTTGGCCGCATCGCTTGGCGTGAACGCCTCCAACTACTCGCTGCCGCAACTGATCGAGCTGCGCACGGCGCTTGAGGCCAACGACACCAACCGCGTGAACTTCCTGCTCAATGGCGGCAGCGAAGTGATCTCGACCCAAGGCCGGTCCAGCACCTACGAGACTGCCCGTGCCATTCTGGCCGACGGCGACCTGTGATCGTCTGATCATCGGCCTTCGGGCCGAGTGTCGAGTGTCGAAACCCGACCGACAAGATACCCCGGTGCCTGCGCACCGGGGTATTTTTCGTCTCTCTGCGCCGCCCCGTGTCCAGTTCTTACAAACCGTCGCTCAAAACCTTACAAACTTGCGCCCTGACGCACAGATGTCAGGGTTCTCTTCTGCCTTTTAGCGATTTCTGCAGGGCCTTATCTCCTGTCTCACAAGACGCACCGCAGCGTCTTTCGCAGATCCACATGATCCCAAGGAGATCCCAAATGAAAACCGTCATCCTCGCAACCACCCTCGTCATGACCCTCGCGGCCCCGGTGTTCGCGTCCAACACGCTGTCCCAAGGGCTGGACGTCGCGCCCGGCGCCTACACCAACGCCCAACTGATCCAGTTGCGCGAAGCTGTCCAGAACGGCGACCAGCAGCGCATCGCCTTCATCGAACACGGCCACGCAAACACCGCGACGACGACCACGGTGGACGACCTCGCCGCCTCGCTTGGTGTCAGCCCCGCCGATTACAGCCTGTCGCAACTGATCGAACTGCGGAACGCGGCGGAAAATGGCAACAGGGCCGAGGTCTCGTACCTGCGCAACGAGATCCACGAACCGGTCTCGGCACAGTCAAGCGCCCATGCACGCGACGTGGCCTTCCAGCTTCTCGGCCGCCATCACAAATCCTGACCACAAGACGGGGCATCCCGCTCCCTTGCCCTCGCGCTCCCGGTGCCCTTGGCGCCGGGGGCTTCGCTTTACCTGCAATACGCGCCGCCACGATATGACGCCGCGTCGAGGTGAAAGTGGTTGCGGTGATAGCGGTCTGAATTGGGCCCCAGAACCGTGCCGAACGTGCCGCAGGCCCCCGAATGCAATTGCCGCAGAATACGCCCTTCCGTCCCGGACCCCCAGTCGTCCAGAACCGAAATCTCGCTGCCATTGACCAACCCGACCGCCGCGATATCCACGGCGTTTCCGGTCGCATGTTCCGACAGCCGCGCACCGGGCTGGTTGTTCCGCGTCCGGCAGGAATAGGAGGCGATCACCCGCAACGAGGCGACGCCACCCCCGTGCCGTCCGACCGTCGGAATAACCGTGTCGTTCAGCCAGTCCCGTAGCGCAAGCGCCGCATCGCAATTGATCGTCGCAGGCTGCGTCAGGGGGATGCCGTCGATCTCGCGCACCCGCACCGGCGCGGAAATCCCGCAGCCGTTGATGCGGCCGGGGATCGGCTCCAGCACATCGCCCACCATGCCGCGTTGTCCGCAAAGCGCCCCGCGCTGCCCCGGCTGCGTCACCCGCCCCGGTGTGGCCCGCGTGGCGCTGACCCGTGCCGCTTGGATGATCGCATCGGGCCGAGGCAGGGGCCGCGGGGAAACCGCGACCGCCGCCCCCGACGAATAATTGCGCCCGGGTGGCCCGCCAAGCAACGCCAGCAGCCCCTGAGGCGGGCGGGATGGGGCGGTTGCAGGCAAGTCCGGCGGCAAGGGTTCCCCCCCCGACCGCAGCGGCGTCACCTGCGCACCGATGCCGGGGCGCAAGACGGGCCGTTGCGATTGCGCCGGTGCCAGACGGGTTGCGCGCACCGTGATCACGACAGGGCCAGAGGGCGTGGTCACACCGTCTTCGGGCGCGTCCGGCTCTGTCCCGACACCGGGGCGCGGATCGGGCCGCACGGACGTGGCCGGCGCGTCGGCCAGGGCCGGGCAGGTCGCAAGCAGACAGACCAGCAGCGCCGCCCGCGCCCGCCTCATCCCTCGCCCTCCTCCTTGCGCGTCTTCACGCGGCCAAAGTCCGGCGCGTCGGTATCCTGCCCCGCCTCGATAATCCCGCGCCGGATCGCCCGCGTCCGTGTGAAATAGTCGAACAGTGCATCGCCATCGCCCATGCGGATCGCCCGTTGCAGCACGAACAGCTCTTCGGTGAAACGCCCGAGGATATCCAGCGTCGCCTCCTTGTTGGTCAGGAACACGTCGCGCCACATGGTCGGGTCGCTGGCGGCAATCCGGGTGAAATCGCGGAACCCGGCGGCGGAATACTTGATGACCTCGCTTTCGGTCACGCGGCGCAGGTGATCGGCCACGCCCACCATCGTGTAGGCAATCAGGTGCGGCGTGTGCGACGTCACGGCCAGCACCAGATCATGATGCTCGGCCTCCATCTCTTCGACCAGGGCGCCCATGCCTTCCCACAGCGCGCGCAACCGCGCCACCGCCTCGGGCGTGCTGCCCTCGACCGGGGTCAGCAGGGTGTAGCGGTTCTCGAACAACGCGGCGAAACCCGAGCGCGGCCCGGAATGTTCCGTTCCCGCCAGCGGGTGGCCGGGGATGAAATGCACGCCCTCGGGCAGATGCGGGCCGACCTGATCGACCACGTCCTTCTTGACCGAGCCCACATCCGTGACCGTTGCGCCGGGGGCCAGGTGCGGGCCGATCTCTTCGGCCACGCGCCCCATGGCCCCAACGGGAACGGCCAACACGACCAGATCGGCACCCTCGACCGCCTCGGCCGCCGTGGCAACCACCCGGTCGCACAGCCCGATCTCTTCCGCCACGGCCCGCGTCCCGGACGAGCGGGCGGTGCCAACGATCTCTCCGGCCAGCCCGCCACGACGCATGGCATGGGCCATCGACCCGGCAATCAGCCCAAGCCCGATCAGGGCCACACGTTGGTAGATCACGCTCATGCCACGCCTCCGAAATCGGCCATTGCATCCAGCACGCGGGTCACGTCACCCTCGGACCCGACGGTGATGCGGATACAGTCGGGCAGACCATAGCCCGCCACCAGCCGCACGATGATCCCCTTGGCCTTCAGATGCGCATCGGCGGCCTTGGCCGTTTCGACATCGCCCATCCGGCACAGGATGAAATTCCCCTCGGACGGATCGGACGGGAACCCAAGCGCCGCCAGTCCCTCGGCCAGTCGCTTGCGCTGCGTCGTGTTCACCGCGCGGCAATGGTCCACGTAATCGGTGTCGCGGATCGCCGCCTCGGCCCCCGCCAGCGCCAACGTCGACAGGTTGAACGGCCCGCGCACGCGGTTAAGCACGTCGATGACCTCGCGCGGTGCATAGCCCCACCCGACCCGCAGCCCGCCAAGCCCGTAGATCTTGGAAAAGGTCCGGGTCATCACCACGGTATCCCGCGCATCGACCAAGGCCGCGCCGCCATCGAACCTATCCACATATTCCGCGTAGGCCCCGTCGAGGATCAGCAAGCAGTTTTCCGGCAGCCCATCGGCCAGCCGTGCCACCTCGTTGCCGCCGATCATGGTGCCGGTAGGGTTGTTGGGATTGGCGATAAAAACAAGCCGCGTGCGGCTCGTGACCTTGTCCAGGATCGCATCCACGTCCACGCACCGTTCCCGCTCCGGCGCGACGACGGGCGTCGCCCCGGCCGCCAGGGCCGAAATCTTGTACATCAGGAAGCCGTGTTCGGTATACAGCACCTCGTCCCCCGGCCCGGCATAGGCCTGGCACAGGAACGTGATGATCTCATCCGATCCCACGCCACAAATGATCCGATCCGCGTCCAGCCCGTGCACGTCGGCGATCGCCGCGCGCAGGGCGGCGTGGTCGGTCGAGGGGTATTTATGCATGTCGCCCGCCGCCGCCTGAACAGCTTCGACCGCCTTGGGACTGGGCCCAAACGGGTTCTCGTTCGACGAAAGCTTCAGCGGTGTGTCCTGCCCCGCGATAGAGGCGCTGCCCCCCTGATAGAGCGCGATCTCCATGATGCCGGGTTGCGGGCGGATCTGGGTCATGGTCCTCGACCTTCTGGAAAATTACCCGCGCCTTGTAGCCGCCCGGCCCGCCCTTGGGAACCACCGCATTGCCGCGCCCGGCCGGGATGGCACGCTTTCCGGCGGCTGTCTGCCGCCTGCCCACCGGAAAAGCTGCCTGGCGGGCCGCCAGGCTTAACCCCGTCTTAACCCCTCCCTGCCATGCTTGGCCGCAGGTATACCGACTCTCCAACGTGGCTCCGGTCTGCCCTGTCCCCAAAGACCACCCGATGAGGGTGCAGGACGACATGGCTCCGACAGCGCTTGCAAATGACCACATGGCCACGCCCACGTCCGGGCGGCGCCGCCCCTTTTCGCCGATGCGGGTCCACCCAGCCAAATGCGTGCCCCGTCCCCCCGGCTGCGAGACCCCCGCCACCGCCCGACGCCCTTGCCCGATGTCCGGGTCGGGCTTGACCTGTCCGCAACCCCTCGTCGGCCTTCTTCTTGGCAAAAATACTCTCGGGGGAGCGCGAGGGGGCCCGAGGCCCCCTCGCCTTGGTCGGCGCCGTCAGGCGACGATCCCACTTTCAATAAAAGCTCTGCGGGTCGATATCGACGCTCAGCCGCAGATTGCCCGGCAGTTTCACCCCGCCCAGCCACTGCCGCAACGCGCCTTGGATGGGCGCCCCCTTTGGCGCTTTCACCAACAGCCGCACCCGGTGGCGCCCCCGAATGCGCGCGATCGGGGCCGGGGCCGGGCCAAAGACCTGTCCGTCAATCGCCCGGATCGGCGCGTCGGCGCGCGCCAGATGCGTGCCAAGGTCAAAGGCCGCCGCCGCCTCGGGCGCGGAAATCACGATTCCGGCCAGCCGCCCAAAGGGGGGCATTCCCGTCGCCCTGCGTTCCTCGGCCTCGGCCTTCCAGAACCCTTCCTCGTCCCCCGACAGGATCGCGCGGATCACCGGGTGTTCGGGCTGAAAGGTCTGCAACAGCGCGGTTCCCGGCCTTTCCGCCCGACCCGCGCGCCCCGCCACCTGCCGCATCAGTTGAAAGGTCCGCTCCGCCGCGCGCAGGTCAGACCCTTGCAGGCCCAGATCCGCGTCGATCACACCGACCAGCGTCAACCGGGGGAAGTTGTGCCCCTTGGCCACCAGCTGCGTGCCGATGATGATGTCGGTCTCGCCCTCGGCGATCTCGGCGATCCGTGCCTTTAGGGCGCGGGCTGACCCGAACAGGTCCGACGACAGCACCGCCTGTGTCGCGTTCGGAAACAGCGCCGCCGCCTCTTCCGCCAGCCGTTCCACCCCCGGCCCCACCGGGGCCATCTTGCCCTCGACACCGCAGCTCGGGCAGGCCTCGGGCATCGGCTTGGTTTCGCCGCATTGGTGGCACATCAACCGTTTCAGGAACCGGTGTTCCACCATCCGCGCGTCGCAGAAATCGCAGCCCACCTGTTCGCCGCAGGCCCGGCAGATCGTCACCGGCGCATAGCCGCGCCGGTTGAGGAACAAGAGCGCCTGTTCGCCTTTCTCCATCCGCGACTCGACCGCGCGGTGCAGCGACGGCGATATCCAGCGGCTGCCCGGCAGGTCTTCGGCCCGCATGTCGATGGCACGCATATCGGGCATGACGGCTGGGCCGAACCGATCGGTCAGGTCGATCCGGGTATATTTCCCCGACTCGGCGTTCCACCAGCTTTCAAGCGAGGGCGTGGCCGAGGCCAGAACCACCTGCGCGTCAGTCAGCGACGCCCGCAGAACCGACATGTCCCGCGCGTTGTAAAGCGCGCCATCCTCTTGCTTGTATGACGTGTCATGCTCTTCATCGACCACGATCAGCCCAAGGTCGCGGAAGGGCAGGTAGAGCGCCGAGCGCGCGCCCACCACCAACTGCGCGCCCCCCTGCCCGACCATGCGCCAGCAGCGGCGGCGTTCGGTCATGGTGACGCCGGAATGCCATTCCGCCGGCTCCGCGCCGAAGCGCTGTTTCACACGGGTCAGGAACTCTGACGTCAGCGCGATCTCGGGCAGCAGCACCAGGGCCTGCCGCCCCTTGCGCAGGGTTTCCGCGACGGCCTCCAGATAGACCTCGGTCTTGCCCGATCCGGTCACGCCTTTCAGCAGCGTGGTGCCATAGACCCGCTCCGAAATCCCCTCGCAGATGCGGGCAGAGGCCGCCGCCTGCGCCGCGGTCAGCTCTTTTCCCGGTCGCTGCGGGTCGAGCGTCAGGTAAGGCGCATCGCGCGGCGTGTCGATCTCGTCCACCGCACCCTGCTTGACCAGCCCCTTGATGACCGAGGAACTGACCCCCGCCATGTCCGACAGCTCTCCAAGGGTAAAGCTCTGCCCGCCATATTCCTCCAGCACCGCGATCACGCGGGTGCGGGCATCGGTCATGCGATCGGGCGTGTCATACCCGATGCGATAGAGTTTGCGCATCGAGGGCGGATCGGCCAGCCCCGGCGCGCGGGTGGCCAGCCGCAGCATCTGCGACATCGGCGTCAGCGTGTAAGACCCGACCCGGCCAAGGAACTCTCGCATCTCGGCGCGCATCGGCGCGACATCCAGCACCTTCAGCACCTGCCGGATTTTCGCCGGGTTCCAATCGCCCCGCCCCGGCGCCCAGACGACACCCAGAACCTTGCGCGGCCCCAGCGGCACCTGCACATAGGCGCCCAACCAGCAGCCGCCCTCGGGCGCCTTGTAATCCAGCACCCGGTCCAGCGGTTCCGCCGTCAGCACGCCCACGAGCGTATCTTCCTCGAAAAATTCCTGTGTCGATTCAGTCATCTGATGTTAGCGGTAACAACTACGGGGTTTCCGGCATGCTGGTCCTGAGGTAAGAGACGCGCGAGCCGTCTCACGAACCCAAGGGATAAACCAATGAAATTCTTTGTCGACTCCGCCGAAGTGGATGCCATTGCCGAACTCAACGATCTGGGGCTGGTCGATGGCGTCACGACAAACCCGTCTCTGATCCTGAAATCAGGCCGCGATATCCTCGAAGTGACCAAGGAAATCTGCGACATGGTCGATGGCCCGGTCTCGGCAGAGGTCGTGGCGCTGGAGGCCGACGCGATGATCGCCGAGGGCCGCAAGCTGGCCGACATCGCCGAAAACATCTGCATCAAAGTGCCGCTGACCCTCGATGGGCTCAAGGCCTGCCGGGTGCTGTCGGGCGAGGGGCACAAGCTGAACGTCACGCTGTGCTTTTCCGCCAACCAGGCACTTTTGGCGGCGAAAGCGGGGGCAACCTATATCTCGCCCTTCATCGGTCGCCTCGACGATCAGAACATCGACGGGATGGAGCTGATCGCCGACATCCGCACGATTTACGACAACTACGATTTCGAGACGCAGATTCTTGCTGCCTCGATCCGGTCGGCAAACCACATGAAAGAGGCCGCCCTGATCGGTGCCGACGTGGCCACCGCGCCGCCCGCCGTCATCAAGGCGATGGCCAACCATGTGCTGACGGACAAGGGCCTTGATGGCTTCATGAAGGACTGGGCAAAAACAGGGCAGAAAATCCTGTAAACATCGTGTAAGGTCTGCCCCAACAAAAAAGAACATGGGGCAGACCGCTGATGGGCGAAAGGGCAGACGCGTTGCAAGACTGGCGCGAACGGGTGTTGCAGGACCCCGATCTTATTCTCGACGACCGTGACGTGATGCGCGCGCTGATAACCGCGAATGACCGCCAGATGGGCGGAAATATCGTGGATATGCGCGGCATAGCGATGGAACGGCTGGAAAACCGGCTGGAGCGGCTGGAAGACACGCATCGTTCGGTGATTGCGGCGGCCTATGAAAATCTGGCCGGCACCAACCAGATTCACCGCGCGATCCTGAAACTGCTGGACCAGAGCGATTTCGAGGATTTCCTGAAGATCCTTGGCACCGATGTGGCCGCGATCTTGCGGGTGGATCGCATCCGGCTGGTTCTGGAAAGCCCCGAGGCGACCGAGACCAGTGCGCCCAAGGTGCAAAAGCTGGAAGACGTGCTGACCGTGGTCGCACCGGGCTTCGTCGACCATTACCTCACGGCAGGGCGAAACATGCCGCACCGCACCGTGACTCTTCGGCAAGTGGGTCAGGGGGCAGAGCGGATTTATGGCGAGGCGGCCGCGTGGATCGCGTCCGAGGCGTTGTTGAAGCTTGACCTTGGCGACGGCCGCTTGCCCGCGCTTCTGGTCATGGGGTCGGAGGATCCGCACCAGTTCCGCCCCAGTCAGGGCACCGACCTGCTGACCTTCTTCACCGGCGTGTTCGAACGCTCCATGACCCGGTATCTGGGGTAAGGCGATGAACCTCGCCCTCAGCCCCGCCGCGCGCGACCTGATGGCCGCGTGGCTGGCTGACATTCGCAGCCTCAAGGCGCGGTCCGAGGCTACGGTGACAGCCTATGGCGCCGACCTGGCCGGGTTTCTGGGCTTTCAGGCCGGTCACATGGGCGGGCCGATGGGCCCCGGCCCGTTGCAGGACGTGACCCCCCGCGACATGCGGGCGTGGATGGCGGCGGAACGCAATTCCGGCGTCGGGCCACGGTCGCTGGCGCGCAAACTGTCGGCTGTCAAAAGCTTCTACCGCTGGTGGGCCGAGCGCGACGGGTTCGACGCCACGCCGGTTCTGTCGATTCGCTCGCCCAAGTTCGAGCGCAAGCTGCCACGCCCCCTGTCGGTTCCGGCCGCGCGGGACATGCTCGACCGGATCGAGATGCAGGACGCCCGCGATTGGGTCGCGGCGCGGGACGTTGCCGTGGTGACATTGCTATATGGCTGCGGCCTGCGGATTTCCGAAGCCCTTGGCCTGACCGGGGCGGTGCTGCCGCTTGGCGAGGGGCTGCGGATCACCGGCAAGGGCAACAAGGACCGTGACGTGCCGGTCATTCCCGCCGCGCGCAACGCGGTTGCACGCTATGCCGCGCTGTGCCCGCATGAGCTGACGCGCGCGGGGCCGCTGTTCCGGGGCATCCGGGGCGGCGCGCTGAACCCACGCCAGGTGGCCAAGGTGGTCGAGGCCGCACGGCTGCAACTGGGCCTGCCCGCCACGGCCACGCCGCACGCCATGCGCCACAGCTTTGCCACCCACCTGCTGGATGCGGGCGGCGACCTGCGCGCGATCCAGGAATTGTTGGGACATGAGTCCCTGTCCACCACGCAGGCCTATACGGCAGTCGATACCGCCCGCCTGCTGGAGGTCTACAACAAGACCCACCCCAAGGCCTGACGCGGCGGCTGGCAGGCCGGTGGCCGCTTGGTTCGGGTTGTCAGCACCGGGCAAATCAGTCATGTCAGTCCGATGACTTTGCGTATGAAAGCCCTTTCGGTCCATTTCTTCACCGCCACCGGCGCCGTTTTTGCCATGCTGGCAATGCTGGCTGCGGTAGATGAAAAATGGTCGCTGATGTTCCTGTGGCTGGTGGTGGCCTTCGTGGTGGATGGCATCGACGGCCCGCTGGCCCGCCGCTACCAGGTTAAGAACAATGCGCCAGAGTTCGATGGCGTCCTGATGGACCTGATCATCGACTACCTGACTTATGTTTTCATCCCGGCCTATGCGCTGTTCAAATCCGACCTGTTGCCGGGCTGGACAGGGTGGCTGGCCATTATCGTCATCACCTTCGCCAGCGTTGTCTATTTCGCGGACACGCGAATGAAGACCAAGGACAACTCGTTCTCGGGCTTTCCGGGCTGCTGGAACATGATGGTGCTGGTGATGTTCGCGCTGGAGCCGAATTTTTACGTGATCCTCGGGCTTGTGGCGGTGCTGTCGGTCTCGATGTTCTTCAACCTCAAGTTCATCCACCCGGTGCGCACAGAACGCTGGCGCGCCGTGTCATTGCCGATTGCCATCGCGTGGACGGGATTCGCCGCTTGGGCGGCTTGGGTCGATTTTCATCCGCAAAGCCTGGCGAATTGGGGGCTGACGCTGACCTCGATCTACCTTGCCTTGGCCGGGATCGTGCAGCAATCCACGGAATAAAGCCATATTCCTCAGTGGGATGGCCGCATAAGTGTTGTTTATACACCTTTGTCCTTGCGCGGCAAGCAAATTGGTGTATTATTTACACCACTAAATCAATGCATCGTTAAACCCAGGAATTTGATCCATGCGCACCTTTGCCCTTCTTTCCGCCGCCACGCTTGCCGCTGCCACCCTTGGCACCTCCGAGGCCCATGCCCAATATGTCGATGTCTACACGCTGAGCGCCTATTGCAACGCTGGTTACTATGACGCCTGCGCCGCCCTCGACGCCTATGCCATGCAAGCACAGGCCGGGTATGGCTATGGCACCTATGACCCCTATGCCGCCCATGCGGAGCGAATGCAGGGCATCCAGAATTGGGGCAACCAGATGATGGCCAATGGGGCCGCAAACTCGGCCCTTTTGGACCAACGTCACGAGCAGTTCATGCAGACGCTGCGCGACTGATCGCGGCCCGGATTTCAGACCGATCCGGGGTGGGGTTCCGAAAGGGCCCCGCCCCAATTCTTTTGCGCTTCTCCATGTGGGCGGCCTTTCGCAAAAAGTTAGTGTTTAATTGAAACTTTCTCTTGCTCGCACCGTCCAAGGGTGTTAATTTAACACTATCAAAACCGCAACGACAGGATCATCCCCATGGCTTTCTCTCCCCGCTCTGCCAGCGCCCTGCTCGCCCGCGATGAACGCCGCCGCAGCGCCAGCCCCGTCACCCTGCCCAAGCTTCCCTTTTCCGTCGAAGACCCGGCCCCGCGCCGCTAGGGCCTTGGCCGGGCCGCCGCCTGCCTTGTCCCTCTCGTGGCCCGGCACCCCCATTTCATCACCAAAACCTTTACCGGCGGATGCCCAGACTGGACCGTGAGACCAGGATGGGCATCCGCCTTTTCTTGTCGGTCGATTGAAAATCCATTGTCGCCGGCCGGGGCGATTGCCGGGAAACAGGGGATCCGCGATTGCGACTCAGCATTAAGTGTGATATATACACTATATACTGACCCCCACTCGAAAGGACCAAGACAATGCCCCTTCCTCCGCATCTGGCCGCCGTCATCCTGCTGGCCCCGCGCCAGCGCCCGCAGCCCCGCCCGCTGGCCTACAGCGCGCAGATCATCGAGTTTCCGGCCTATGCCCGCGCCTCGCATCCGCAAGGCTGACCCCGCCGTTCGGGCGCGTCGCGATCATTCAAAGCCGCGCGGCCCCCTGTAACCCATTGATGTCGCCTGTCCGAGGCGCGCAAAACCGGTTCCCACCCGTGCGCAAAACGCTCTAATTGATCGGCGCGTCGCTGCCCGTCTGTGCCTGTGCCTCGGCCTCTGCGGCGGCATTGGCGCGGAACGCATCCCAATCCTCGAAGCTCGTCTTGATCGAGATGTTGCTCAGCGACGACCGGATGTCATTCGACAGATCCTCGATGCCGTCGCGCACGTAGGACATGACCGCCAGCCCCATGGCCACCGAGGCCGCGGTCATCACCGCCCACTCGACAGTGGCAGAGCCGTTTTCGTCACGAAGAAACTGGGTCAACATCAGGCACACCCTTACAGCAATCGCGTCCTGCACGGGATGCCACAGCGCTAGGGCGAAAATTTGACGAAACGTCGGACGATTGCCCGAGAGGTTACTTGTCGGACCGGTCGCGGATGATCTTGGCGAACTGGTCGAACACGCCGCCCGCGCCCACCAGAACATGGCCGTCTTCCAGCACATTCTGACCATCGCGGATCGGTTCCACCATCGCGCCCGCTTCCTTGGCGATGATCAGGCCCGCAGCCGTATCCCACGCATTCAGCCCACGTTCCCAGTACCCGTCATAGCGGCCCGCCGCCACATAGGCGAGGTCGAGCGAGGCCGCGCCCCACCGGCGAACACCGGCACAGACCGGCATCAGGCGGGCGAAATCCTGCAAGGTGGCGGGCAGGTATTTGCTGCCTGCGAAGGGCACGCCGGTGGCGAAGATAGACTCGATCATCTTCGTGCGGCCCGAAACCCGCAGACGCTGCGAATCGTTCAGCCACGCGCCCGAACCCTTTTCGGCCATGAACATCTCGTCCTTGGCCGCGTCGAATACCACGCCGGCGACGATCTCGCCCTTGTGTTCCAGACCGATGGAAATCGCCCAATGCGGCAGACCGTGCAGGAAGTTGGTGGTGCCATCCAGCGGATCGACGATCCAGCGGCGGGTGGGATCGGTGCCGGGGGTTTCGCCGGATTCCTCGCCCAACCAGCCATAGTTGGGGCGCGCGTCCATCAACTCGGTGCGCAGGATCTCTTCGGCGGCCATGTCGGCCTTGGAGACGAAATCCCCCGGCCCTTTGCTGCCGACCTGGAGGTTCTCGACCTCGCGGAAGTCCTTGACCAGGCTGCGACCGGCCTTGCGGGCGGCCTTGATCATGATGTTCAGATTTGCGCTGCCTTGCATGGCGTGTTCCTCGGCTAGACGAAAGCGGCGTATAGACCGGGAAAGCCCGGATGAAAAGTTGCCGCGGTCAGTTTTTGCAGGTCTGGCGCGGAAAACACATGCGCGCGGTTCCGGGGCGACCAGAACCGCGCGCAAGGGGTCAGACCAGACCCGGACCGGAGGGATCAGACCCCGGCCATCTCGTTCGCCATGGCGCGGATATCGCGCCCCAGCAGATAGTCGCGGGCGGGCGGCCCGAAGTGGTGCAGCTCGATCCCCCCGCCAAAGGCCAGGCCGGACAGCTCGGGGAACAGCGTCAGCACTTCGACCAACGCGGCGCGGTCGAGCGATTTCAGTGCTTGCGGGCCGGGGTAGAAGGCCTCGGTCGGGGCGCCGTCGGCAAAAACCAGTTCGTGCCGGTCAAAAAGGATGTGGATATAGGTGACGCCGGTGCATTTCTTGTCGAGCCGTGCGACCTGCCCGCCAAATAGCTCGACCGCGTGCTTGGCGCGGATCAGCCGTTCGCCGGTGTCGGTCTTCATCAGGAAGCCGTGCTGCGGTGATACCAGCATCTTTTGCGTGTTGCCGAACGCGCCTTTGCGGATCACCACGGGTTTGAGCTGCGGGTTGGCGGCCAGTTCAGCGGCGTCGAGCCTGCGTTGCCCGGCCCACCGGACGGTCTGAAAGCCGTTATCGACCGTAAGAACCCGATCGCCGGGACGAATGTCTTCGACCGGCACCTCGCCCTTGTCGGTCACGATCATCGCGCCGGGGGTGAAGCAGGGAATGCCGATGGCGTGCAGTTCGGGGATCGAATCGACCTGCGCGGGGCTGACACCCTCCAAGGTCAGGCTCTCGCCGCCGGGGAAGGTCAGGATCGCGTCGCCGGTGCCGTCGCCATTGGTGTCGGTGACGGTCACGTCCCATGCGGTGACGGGGGTGATGCCGTCGGATGTGACGCCCGACACGTCGAGCTGGTCAAAGCTGTGGCCATCGCCCCGGTCGGTCAGGTCGAAACCCGAGATCACGTCGGCACCGGAATTGTCCCCAAGTGTCAGCGTGTCTTCTCCGCCGCCCAGAATGAGTGTCTCGAATTCCTGCGCGGTCGCGGTGGAGGTGCCGTCGCTGACGGTAATGTCCTCGGGGTCGGCATTGGTCAGGTCGATGGTCAGGTTATCGGTCACGGCGCCAAGGTCGAGCACGTCGCCGGTGTTCTCGAAGTCTTCGCCGCCGACGAGCGTGTCGTTGCCGAACCCGTCTTCCAGCGCGACGGTATCGTCGCCGCCATCGCCGTGAATCAGATCGTCGCCCGCGCCGCCCAAAATCGAGTCATGGCCCACACCGCCCGACACCGTGTCGTCGCCCGCGCCGGACATGATCACGTCATCGCCACCCCCGGCCTCGACCGAGTCGTTGTTCGAGCCGTCGGAATGGTCGTTGGCGTCGATGCGGTCGCCTTCGGGGTCGTCGGTATAGCTGGCGTCGATCGTGTCGGCGCCCGACGTGCCTTCGACGATAAAGTCGCGCGCGTCGGGGATGCCGATCGACACCAGCGCGTCAATGGTGTCGAGCTGCGCCGGATCGACCCCGACAAGGGTGATCGACTCGCCGCCGGGGAAGCTGATGACCGCGTTGCCATCGCCATCGTCGCTGACCGTCACGTCGCCCGCGTTCACCGGGGTGGTGCCCCAGTCCGAGGTCATGCCGGACACGTCGAGCTGGTCCATCGTGGTCCCGTCGCCCGAGTCCGTCATGTCGAAGGCCTGAACGAAGTCATTGCCCGAGAAATCGGCCAATTGGATCGTGTCGCGCCCGCCCCCGAGAACGATGTTCTCGATCTCGTTGAACTGTGCTGTCGATACGCCGTCGCTGAAGGTGCCCGTCTCGGGGTTGGAGCCGGTCAGGTCGATGGTCAGGTCATCGGTGACAAGGGACAGGTCCAGCACGTCGCCGGTGACTTCGCCGATGCCTTCGGCCTCGATCGTATCGTTGCCGAAATTGTTTTCGATGCGGATCGTGTCGTCGTTGTAGCCCGACCAGATATAGTCGTCGCCGGTGCCGCCCCACATCTCGTCAAAGCCGACCGAGCCGCGCAGCCAGTCGTCGCCAGCCCCGCCAAGGATCGTGTCGTCGCCGTCATGGCCACTGATCGAGTCGTTGCCGTCGCCGCCCTCGATCCGGTCCGCACCGAGATAGCCGTCGATGGTATCGGCCCCGGCGCCACCGACGATGGTGTCATCGCCTTCGTCGCCATAGAGCGAATCCGCCCCGGCGCCGCCGTCGATGCTGTCATTGCCCGTGCCGCCACGGACCGAATCGTCCCCTGCCCCGGCCAAAACCGTGTCGTTTCCGGCCCCGGCCTGAATCACGTCATCATCGGAGCCATCCATCGCATCGCCCGCATCGACCAGATCGCCCTCGGGGTCGCCGGTGTAGCTGCCGTCGATGAGATCGTCGCCAGAGGTGCCTTCGACGATGTAGTCGCGCCCGTCGGGAATACCGATCGACACGAGGTCAGCAACCGTGGCAAGCGAGGCCGGTGAAACGCCCATCAGGGTCAGGGTTTCGCCGCCGACGAAGTTCAGCACCGCATTGCCGTTGCCATCGTCGCTGACGGAAACGTCGTTGGTGTCGATCGGGGTGGTGCCGCCATCGGATGTCAGCCCGGTCACGTCGAGCTGGTCATTGGCGCTGCCATCGCCGCTGTCGGTCAGGTCGAAGGCGCCAACGGTATCGTCGCCGCCACCATCGGCCAGCACCACGGTATCGCGCCCGCCGCTGAGGAAGATGTTTTCGATCTCGGAAAAGCTGGTGGAGCCGACGCCCGAGCCGGTTTCTTCGACGGTTCCGGCCTCGGGGTCTGACCCGCTGAGGTCCAGCGTCACGCCCGCGGTGACGCCCGACATGTCCAGCACGTCGCCATCCGCCTCGCCGGTTTCGCCGCCGGTGATGGTGTCGTTGCCGAAGCCGTCGGTCAACAGAATGGTGTCATCGCCCGATCCGGTCTGGATCACATCATCGCCTGAGCCGCCGTCAACGATGTCGTCGCCCACGCCGGTCTGGATCGTGTCATCGCCGCCATAGCCCAGAACGTAGTCGTCATCGCCGGTCGTGCCCAACACGCCGATGGCATCGCCGCCGTCGATCATGTCGCCCTCGGCATCGCCGGTAAAGCTGCCGTCGATCAGGTCGGCCTGCCCGCTGCCTTCGACAATGCCATCCAGCGGGGCGTCGGCCACGGTCTGGATGTTCACATAGCCGACATCGGTGTCGCCGTTGCCGTTTTCGACCGTATAGGTAAAGACGGTTTCGCCAAGATCGCTGTCGGTGGCGACGCTCAGCGTGTAGTCGGCGTTCAGTGTCACCACCTCGCCGGTGTTCAGCGTCACGCTGTCGCCGGGATTGACCGCCTGGCCGTTGATCTCGGTGACCCGCAGCCCGTCGCCTTGGGAATCGCGGTCGTTTTCCAGAACGTCGATCACGTTGACGGTGTTGGCTTCGAGGGTCACGAAATCCTCGAAGGCCAGCGCCACCGTCTGGATACTGTCCGCCGCGATCAGGACGTTGGTGTCATAGGCCGAGTCGCCGCCATCGGCGAGGCCGATCTTGATCGTGTTTTCCGCGCCCGCGTTTACCTGCGCCTTGAAGGACAGCGTGACGGTGAACCCGTCCATCTCGGTATTGTAGGTGTCGGCCCATCGGGGATTGTCGATATAGAGGTTCTGGTTCGAACTGTCGTTCACGGTGTCGATGGACACCGTGTCGCCCGACGAGGTCAGCGGCACGAATTCGCCATTCACCCAGACCCCGAGCGTGTCGTTCACGCCCGAGTTGACGTATTCCAGATACTCCTCGGACGAAAAGACGAACTGCATGGTGATGTAGTCGTCATCGGGAATGAAGGTCGATTCGAACACCACGGCGTCATGGGTCGTGGTGGTCGAAATCCCGTCCAGACCTGCGTCCCCCGCGCCGCCCATGTTGGAACTGGTGCCGCTGCTGGTGTTGGTGTTGGTGCCGGTGCCGCCGCTTGTGAAATCCGAGATGTTGCCGGTCGAGAAAATGACGCCGGAGTCACTGGGCACGACCCCGCCCGAGGTCGATTCGCCGCCGGTATAGGTGCCCGCCTGATTGGTCTGGCCCGTCAGGGTGGCCGAAACGACCTGAATGCCATTTCCGAAGATGGTATCGGCAAGGACGGTGGCATCATTGGTGGAGGTGACGGAAAGATCTATTGCGTCAGGCATGGGTCAGCCCCCCCATGCAGAATGGGGCGCATTGACATACCGAAGGCACGGCGATGCCGGGCCTGCCCGCCACGGCGGGTTTTGCCGTTGTCGCGGGCGGAGTGTTCGACGACGAAAACACGGGCCGCCCCCCTGCCGTCACGCGGTATTCAACACGCATTGCACTGCTCTCTGGTTTCTTGGTTCCCGCAAGGGATAGGCCCCGAATGGGACCGATTTCAGAGAGAAGGCGGGCCTTTTCCGGCTGAAGTCAGGGCAAGAATGGGCCGCAATCGGGCCGTTTTGAGGCAGAGCCCCTGAGAGAGCCCCGCGACGGCGGGGGTCAGCCCCGCCGTTGCAGCTTGAGCGGCTCGGTCCGGGCGAGCTTCATGAAATGCGCCATGAAGGGCTTGGTCGTGTCTTCTGCCCGCGTCGCGGCATAGAGCCGGCGGGTCAGGCCATGTTCGGTCAGCGGGCGGGTGACGTAGCTGGAATTGTTGCGCAATTCCCGCACCACCCAATCCGGCAAAACCGACACGCCCCGGTCGGATGCAACCAAGAGCAGAATCACCGCCGACAGTTCCACCTGTCGAATCGCCCGCGGCTCGACCCCGGCGGGTTTGAGCAACATGTTGAACACATCAAGGCGACTGCGCTCGACCGGGTAGGTGATGAGCAGTTCGTCCCTGAAATCCTCGGCCTCGATGAACGGCTTTTGGGCGAGGGGATGCGCAGAGGACGCGACGAAGACCGGTTCGTAGTCGAAAAGCGGCGAAAAATCGACGCCGGACAGGTCTTCGGGGTCAGAGGAAATCACCAGATCCACCTCTTCGCGCATCAGCGCGGGCAGCGCCTCGAATTGCAGGCCGGGGCGGATATCCACGTCGACGTCGGGCCATGCCAGCCGGAAGCGTTCCAGCACCGGCAGCAACCATTCGAAACAGGCGTGGCATTCGATGGCGATGTGCAGCCGCCCCGTCTTGCCCTGCTGCATTGCTCGAAATTCTTCTTCCAGGGCAGCCACTTGCGGCAACACCTGTTCCGCCAGCCGCAGCAGGCGCTGCCCCGCCGGGCTGAGCTTCATCGGCTTCGAGCGGCGCACGAACAGCTCCATCCCGGCCTGATCTTCCAGCCCCTTGATCTGGTGGCTGAGCGCGCTTTGCGTGATGTGCAGACGGTCGGCGGCCTTGGCCAATCCACCCTCGTCATGGATGGCCTTGATGGTGCGCAGATGGCGAAATTCGAGATGCATTAGCCTGGCTCATGTTCATGATGAATGTTATGAGTTTGTCTCAGCATTCTATCCATGTCACATCCTGCTGCAACAGCATCGAGGATGTATTTCACATGACCCTGCCGACCCCCAATGTCTCTTTCGAGTTCTTCCCGCCGCAATCGCTGGAGGCGTCGTTCCGTCTTTGGGACACACTCGGCACGCTGGCCCCGCTGACACCCGAGTTCGTCTCGGTCACCTATGGCGCGGGCGGCACCACCCGCGGCCTGACCCATGACGCGGTCAAGACCATCAATGCCAACTACGGCGTGCCGGTCGCCGCGCATCTGACCTGCGTCGATGCCACCCGCGAAGACACGCTGGCCATCGCCGACAGCTATGCCGAGGCCGGTGTGACACGCATTGTCGCGCTGCGTGGCGACCCGCCCAAAGGCTCGGACGGGTTCAAGGCGCATCCCCAGGGTTTCGGCTCGTCCGTCGAGCTGGTGGACGCGCTGGCCAAGACCGGCAAGTTCGACATTGCCGTGGGCGCCTATCCCGACCCGCACCCCGAGGCCGCGGACCTGGCCGCTTGTGTCGAGTATCTCAAGCGCAAGTCCGATGCCGGGGCCTCGACCGCGATCACCCAGTTCTTCTTCGAGGCCGATACCTTCTTTCGCTTCCGCGATGCCTGCGCCGATGCCGGGATCGACGCCAGGATCGTGCCCGGGATTTTGCCGATCAATAACTGGACCCGCGTGCGCGCCTTTGCAACACGCTGCGGCGCGGTGATCCCGACATGGCTGGACGAGGCCTATGACACGGCGATACGCGATGGGCGCGAAGACCTGCTGTCCATCGCCCTTTGTTCGGAACTGTGCACCAAGCTGTTGGAAGGCGGCGTCGAAGACCTGCATTTCTACACGCTCAACACCCCGGATCTGACCCGCGACGTATGTTCCGCCCTTGGCGTGACCTCGCGCGTCACCCTCGCAGAGGTCGCGTAGCGCCGGGTCCCGCCGGACCGCGAAAACGTTACGTCACCTCGCGCCGCCGCCATTCGAGGAGGGATTGCAGCGGCGCCACTGTTTTGGGCAGCATCCCGGCAGCCCAAAACAATCCCGGATCTGCGCCATGCCCGCCCCCCTCTTTGCCACCGTCCCTTCCGATCTGGCCGATCGCGATACGCTGCTGTCGATGTCTGGCCGCGCCTTCATGGAGGCGATCCGCGACGGCGCGTTGCCCGGCCCACCGATTGCCAAGACCCTGAATTATCGCGTCGACGTGGTGGAAGACGGGCGCGTCACGTTTCACGGCGCACCGCTCTTCGACCATTGCAACCCGATGGGCACGGTGCATGGCGGCTGGTATGGCACGCTGCTGGACAGTTGCATGGCCTGCGCGGTGATGACCAAGGTGCCCACCGGCTCGATCTATACCACATTGGAATACAAGGTGAATATCACCCGCCCGATCCCGCTGGGGATGGAGATCGTCGCCGAGGGCATCGTCAGCCACGCGGGCCGCTCGACCGGGGTGGCCGAGGGCACCATCCGCGGACGCGAGGACGGGCGGCTTTACGCCACCGGATCGACCACCTGCATCATCATGCGCGCGGGCTGAGCCTGCCGGCGCGCCCTTCCAAAAGGATTTCCCGTCCCGAAATCCGGAAAAATCTTCGGCAATATCTTTCCGGCACCGCGGGGCCGGGTTTTCCTGAAAACTCTGCTCCTTCGCCCTGATTTCGTTGACTTCCCCGGCCCATTGGGGCAAGGGCAATGCTTCACATACACTCAGGAGATCGCCATGATCACGCCGGTTCTACCCAGCTATTCCCGTGCCCCTCTCTCCTTCGTCAAAGGCGAAGGCGCTTGGCTCGTGGAAGCGGATGGCCGACGTTTCCTGGACTATGCCGCGGGCATCGCGGTGACGGCGCTCGGCCACGCGCATCCGGCGCTGGTCAAGGCGCTGACCGATCAGGCCAATGCGCTTTGGCACACCTCGAACCTTTACAACGTGCCACAGCAAGAAGCGCTGGCCGAGCGGCTGGTGGAACATACCTTTGCCGACACCATGTTCTTCTGCAACTCGGGCACCGAGGCGGGCGAACTGGCCGTCAAGATGGCGCGCAAATACTGGTATGAAAAAGGCCAGCCCGAGCGCACCACGATCCTGACCTTCGAGGGCTCGTTCCACGGCCGGTCCATCGCCATGATCTCGGCGGCAGGCGGCGAAAAGCTGACCAAGGGCTTCGGCCCGCTTCTCGAAGGGTTCGAGCATCTGCCCTTCGGCGATCACGACGCGCTGCGCGACGCCGCGGCCCGCGCCGATGTGGGCGCGATCATGGTCGAGCCGGTGCAGGGCGAAGGCGGCATCCGCCCGCTGCCCGACGCCTGCCTCAAGGGGCTGCGCGACTTGTGCGACGAGCACGGCCTGCTGCTGATCCTCGACGAGATCCAGTGCGGCATGGGCCGCACCGGCAAGCTCTTCGCGCATGAATGGGCAGGGATCACGCCCGATATCATGATGGTCGCCAAGGGCATCGGCGGCGGCTTCCCCCTCGGCGCGCTGCTGGCCACCGAAGAGGCCGCCTGCGGCATGACCCCGGGCACCCATGGATCGACCTACGGCGGCAACCCGCTTGGTTGCGCCGTGGGCTGCGCGGTGATGGACGAGATCACCAAGGACGGCTTCCTCGACGACGTGAACCGCCGCGCCGGAATGCTGCGCCAGAAGCTTGAGGGGCTGGTCGCCAGCCACCCCGACATCTTCGCGGGCGTGCGCGGCGAGGGCTTCATGCTCGGCCTGATGTGCAAGGTGCCCAACATGGACGTGGTCAAGGCGGGCTATGACCAACTGATCCTGACTGTTCCGGGAGGTGACAACGTGGTGCGCCTGCTGCCCGCGCTGACCCTGTCGGATGCGGAAATCGCCGACGGCATCGACCGGCTCGACCGGGCCGCCACCGCGCTGGAGGGCTCGGCCCATGACGCCGCCGAATAAGCCGCTGTTCTCGGCCCCGGCCTTTTACGGCCATCGACGAGGCCCCGCGCGTCTTTTCCCTTCTTCTTGGTAGAAATACTCGCGGGGGAGCGCGAGGGGGCAGCCAGCCCCCTCGCCGCCCCGCCAGCCACAAGGCAACAGCCGATGAAACACTTTCTGGACATCAACAAGACCGCCCCGGACGACCTGAGGGCAATGATCGACAGCGCCGCCGCGATGAAGACCGCCCGCAATGGCCGCCCCAAGGGCACGCCGGATGACACGCAGCCGCTTTCGGGCCACATGGTCGCGCTCATTTTCGAAAAGCCCTCGACCCGCACCCGCGTTTCCTTTGACGTGGGCGTGCGCCAGATGGGCGGGCAGACCATGGTGCTGTCGGGCAGCGACATGCAATTGGGCCATGGCGAAACAATCGCCGACACCGCCCGCGTCCTCAGCCGCTATGTCGACCTGATCATGATCCGCACCTTCGAAGAGGCGACGCTGCTGGAAATGGCGGAATATGCCGACGTGCCGGTCATCAACGGATTGACCAACCGCAGCCACCCCTGCCAGATCATGGCCGACATCATGACCTTCGAAGAGCATCGCGGCTCGATCGCGGGCAAGAAAGTGGTCTGGGCCGGCGACGGCAACAACGTCTTCGCCAGCTTTGCCCATGCCGCCGGTCAATTCGGCTTCGACCTCACCTTTACCGGCCCGGAAACCCTGGACCCGGAAAAAGGCTTCCTTGACGAGGCGCGCGCCAAGGGCAGCAAGATCGAGATCGAACGCAACCCGCAAAAAGCCGTCGAAGGGGCGGACCTTGTCGTGACCGACACCTGGGTGTCGATGCATGACAGCCCCTCCAGCCGCGAGCGGCGCCACAACCAGTTGCGTCCTTACCAGGTCAACCAAGAACTGATGAGCCACGCCAGGACCGATGCGTTGTTCATGCATTGCCTGCCCGCGCATCGCGATGAAGAGGCCACCAGCGCCATCATGGACGGGCCCCATTCGGTGATCTTCGACGAGGCCGAAAACCGCCTGCACGCGCAAAAGGCCGTCATGCGCTGGTGCCTTGGCGTCTGATACCTGAACGACGGCTTCGGGTCGGAAACGGTGAACGCCCCCGCATTGGTTTGCGGGGGCGTTTCCTTGTTTCAGGACAGCACAGGATGCGCGGCAAATGGCCTTCTTCTGTCCGCGCGCCAGCGGGCGGCCCTGCTCAGGTCGCGAACAATTGCCCCAGGTCGCGAAACGCCTTGAGCTCCACGGCATTGCCGGCGGGGTCCATGAAGAACATCGTCGCCTGCTCGCCGGGCTGACCTTCGAAGCGGATATAGGGCTCGATCACGAACTCCACGCCCGCGCCGTTCAGGCGGTCCGCCGTCTCTTGCCAATCCTCCATCGTCATCACCAGCCCGAAATGACGCACCGGCACGCCGTGCCCGTCGACCGCGCTCTTGGCGCTGGCCTTGCACTCCTCGGGCGCCAGATGGGCCACGATCTGATGACCATGAAAGTCGAAATCGACCCAGTTTTCCGTGCTGCGCCCTTCGCCGCAGCCGAGAAGCCCCTTGTAGAAGTCACGGGCGGCGTCGAGGTCATCGACAGGGAAGGCAAGGTGGAAGGGGCGAATGGACATGGGCAAGGACTCCTGCGCGATGTGAACGCCATTGCAATAGCAGTATTCCCGCCTCGGACGGAAGGGTCCATGCGAGCCGCCGCAGGCGGTCGCAAGAATCAAGAATAGCGCCGCGCGGGTCTTTCAATCCGCCCGGCGGACCCTTATAACAAGACGCTGCACTTGGGGCTAAGGATCAGGAGGGACAACATGTCCTGGACCGACGAGCGGGTCGAACTTCTCAAGAAAATGTGGGGCGAAGGACAATCGGCCTCTCAGATCGCCAAGGAACTTGGCGGGGTGACGCGCAATGCGGTCATCGGCAAGGTGCATCGCCTTGGCTTGTCCAACCGCACCGCGGCCGCACCTGCGAAATCCGCCCCCGCCGCCACGAAAGAGGCCCCGGCGGCGAAACCGGCGGCCAAGGCCGAGCCCTCCGCGCCCAAGCAGGAGCCCTCGAAACCCGAGGCGCCTGCCGCCGCAGCGGAACAGCCTGCGCCGCGACCGTCCAACGTGACGCCGCTGCGCAAGCCCATTGTGCCCGCGGGCCAGCCCCTGCCGCCGCAGCCGTCGGCCAATGAAATCAGCCCCGAGGCACTGGCCAAGGTCAGCGAAGTGGAAAAGCACGCCAAGCGGATCAGCTTGATGGAACTGACCGAACGGACCTGCAAATGGCCCATCGGCGACCCTGCGACGGATGATTTCTATTTCTGCGGCCTGCCCGTTCAACAGGGCAAACCCTATTGCGAAGCGCATGTCGGGGTGGCCTTCCAGCCGATGAGCAGCCGCCGCGACCGCCGCCGCTGAGACAACGGGCAAAATCTTCCCGAAGATTTTGCCCGACCCAATAGGGAAGAGCTTTCACGAAAGCTTTTCCCTCCGAACCGCCGAGGACTTTTTCCGAAAAGTCCTCGGCTTTTCTTTATCGGCAGCCGCGTCCGGTTTCATGGTCCAGCAGCCCCGTTTCCACCAACATGCAGCGATCCCGCGCCTCGTAGTAATAGCCACGGGCATAGCGCCCGATGGCCCCGTCATAGTCGCCACCCGACAACAGCCACGCGCCGCGCAAGTAGCGCACGCCGTAGCGCAAGTTGACGTCCGGGTTCAGTAGCTCGGACGCCGGTCCGCGATGGCCCATGGTCCGGGCGGCCTGCGGCAAGATCTGCAACAGCCCGTAGTAAGGCCCCTGACGCGCGTCGGGACGATAGTCGCTTTCCCGGTCGATCAGCCGGTGAATCAGGGGCGCGGGCACGTCATAGACATCGGCATAGTGATTGACGAGGCGGCGCAGCTCTGGCGTTTCGTTCGGGAAGAGAGGCGGCTCGCCCCGCGATACGTCCCGACCACCACCGCACGCCGCCAGCAGCACCATCGTCCCGATCAGAAGCCACCGCATCAATTGCCACCCCCGAGAAGGCGCTGCAACTGGTCTTCGGCCTCTTGCCGCAGCCGGTCTTCCAGCGTGTCCTGTGCCGCGTCTTCCAGCGATTGCCCCTCCTGCTGCTGGATGCCCAAGGCCTCGGCGGCGGCATCGGTCGCGCGCTGTTGCAGCGCATCGACCTCTTCCTGCACCCGCTCATTGGCCAGCGCCTCCAGATCCAGCGCAAAGCGCGGGCTGGCCCACGGCCCTGAAATCCGCAACGGCACGCGCAGACCAGCCTGGTTTTCGGCGTTATAGATCGCGCTTGGAATGACGGTATAGTCCAACACCTGCTCGCCGACGCCGACCGTGCCCGACCCGGTCAGCTCACCAAAGGGGGCGGTCATGAGAAGGTCGTCATTGCTGACCACGCCACCGGCCAGATCGAAACTGGCGGTGATGCTGTCATAGACCGTGCGCTGCCCCTCGCCACGATACGAGGTGTCGAGGTTGCGGATCATGCCACCGATATCGAGACCGAGGATCGCGCCCTGCCCGAACTCGACCGAGCCAGAGCCCTCTAGCGAGTGCATCAGGGCGTTCAGGGAATTGCCGACCATAAGAACGTCGAACCGGGCATCGCCGGTACCTTGCAGCCGGTCATAGTCGGCAAAGTCCGTCAACAGCGGGGCAAGGCCGACACCCTCGACGGCAAGGTTCGCCCGCATCGACAAACCACTGCGCCCATTGACGATATATTGCCCGGTGATGCTGCCGTCATAGGCCGCCGCTTGCCGCAGATCCAGAACCAGCCGCCCCGCGTCCAGCACCGCGCGCAGGTCGATGGTGCCGAACCGGACCATTCCAAGATCAAGCCCGCTCAGCGTCAGCGCCGCTTCGGCATCCACGGCCGACAGTCCGCTTGCGTCGATCGGGTCGGTGGACCAGCCGCTATCGGCCGAATTGCCCGATCCCGTGCTTTCACCACCCTCGGACAGGGCTGACAGGTTCAGGCTGCCGCCCGCCAGCCGTGCCCGGATCGTCGGGCGATCCGTGCCGGGCAGGATGTCGATATCGCCGGTCAGCGCGTTGTCATCAAAGGTGAAGCGACCGTTGCGCAAATGCATGGTGCCCTCGGACGCCAGCGTGAAATCGCCGTTCACGGCGATCCGCTCGTGCCCCAGCCCCTGCGGCAGGTCCGGGGCCGCCTGCCCCGCCACGCCCATCAGCGGGCCTAGATCGGTGGCGTCCAACGCCACGGTGCCCTCGACGCCGAGGGGGGACAGGCCCGCGCGGCCTTCGAATCCTGCTTCACCACCGTCCCAGCCAAGCGAGACCACGACCGGGCGCAATTCACCCGCCAACATCGGCCCGACGCCGTCGATCGCCGCCTCGACCGAGATCGTCTGGCCGTTCATCGCGCCCTGCCCGTCCAGCCGCGCCGGGCCGTCGGCAGAGGGCAGAGACAGGCTGAGCGACACCGCGCTGACCCGAACCTCGGTGCCCGCAGCCTCGTCACGATAGAGCAGCGTCGCGTCGCGGATTTCGGCCAAATCGAGACTGATCGCCCCTAAACCGCCACCAGCGGCGGGCGTCTCTGGCGCCGTTTCGTCCACTGCCTCGTCGATTGTGCCATCCGAGAAATCCCAGCTGACCCGGCCATCGGCACCCGCAACCAGAATAATATCGGGGCGGACCAGTTCGAACTGCTGCACCCGCACCGTGCCCGAGATCAGTGCCCAAAGATCGACGCCGACATCGAGCCGCTCGGCGCGCAACAATGGACCGTCCGACACCCAGTCGGGATTGCCCATCTCGATGTCTTCGGCGCGCACCCCCAACGTGGGATAGATCGAGGGCCGGATATCGCCGCCGATCACCAGCGTTCGGCCTGTTGCGCGTGTGAACTGGTCACTGACGATCGCCCCGATCCGGTCTGCCGGGATCAGGAACAGCCCGCCCACGGCCACGGCGACCAACACCACCAAAAGGACGATTCCCCGCACGATCCAGCGCATTCCCAAAACTCCTTGCCCGTTTGCCGGGAATCCTAGCCCGCCCGCCGCGGTGCGGACCAGAAAAAACAGCGCTCTATCATGTCACAGGGGGGCGATTCGCGCCCCGCCACAATCGGCGGGGGGCCGGGGGGCGTTCAGTCCAACTCGGTCCATGGCCAGGGTTTCACATTGCTGGCCGCCGTCTGGTAGCGCGCGGCCTTGGCCACCCAGACCCCCAGATCGGTGCCGAAATCGGCCAGACGCTCATTGGGGGTCTTGTTGATCAGCAGGATGATGAACTGCACCACGGTGGCCACGCCCAACACCGTCTGCGCCAGCGAAATCATGACCGCGATGATGATCATGAACAGCAACCGCAGCCCGATCGGGTCCACCTCGGCTTCGAACTGCTCGCCGTGAATGCGGCCCTGATAGCGGTCATCGTCGTTCTCGGGCATGTGGTCACCTGTGTCTCGGCCAGTCGCGGGGCGAGCCTAGCACAAAGTGCCCCAAGCGACAGCGATGAATGGGGGGCAATGCCCAAGATCGGACCGGCCCCGACCGCCGGGCAGTTTCACACCCTCTTCCCCGGAGGCCTCGCCTGACGTATAGCGCGGGCCATGACCCAGAACCCGCCCGATCTCCGCCCCGACCTCGCCAAGGCGCGCGTCCCGCACGACGCCCGCGCCACCGCGCCGAACGACACGCGCCCCGGCCAGCCCACCATCGGCATGGTCTCGCTGGGCTGCCCCAAGGCACTGGTGGACAGCGAACGCATCCTGACGCGGCTGCGCGCCGAAGGCTATGCCATCAGCCCCGATTACGCGGGCGCCGAGGCGGTCATTGTCAACACCTGCGGCTTCCTCGACAGCGCCAAGATGGAGAGCCTCGAGGCCATCGGCGAGGCGTTGCGCGAAAACGGCAAGGTCATCGTCACAGGCTGCATGGGGGCGGAGCCTGAGACCATCACCGGCACCCATCCCACGGTTCTGGCCGTCACCGGCCCGCAGCAATACGAACAGGTGCTGGACGCCGTCCACACCGCCGTGCCGCCGGACCCTGACCCGTTCATCGACCTGCTGCCCGCGCGCGGCGTCTCCCTCACCCCGCGCCATTACAGCTACCTCAAGATCTCCGAGGGTTGTAACCACAAATGCAAATTCTGCATCATCCCCGACATGCGCGGCCGCCTCGCCAGCCGCCCCGCCAAGGCCGTGATGCGCGAGGCTGAAAAGCTGGTCGAGGCTGGCGTCAGAGAACTGCTGGTCATCAGCCAGGACACCTCCGCCTACGGCACCGACTGGAAGGATCGGGACGACAAGTTCCCCATCCTCCCCCTCGCCCGCGATCTGGGGTCGCTCGGGGCCTGGGTCAGGATGCACTACGTCTACCCCTACCCCCATGTGCGGGACATGATCCCGGCAATGGCCGAGGGGCTGATCCTGCCCTATCTGGATATCCCCTTCCAGCACGCCCACCCCGAAACGCTCAAACGCATGGCCCGCCCCGCCGCCGCCGCGCGCACTTTGGATGAAATCGCCGCATGGCGCGCGGATTGCCCCGACATCACCCTGCGATCCACCTTCATCGTGGGCTATCCCGGCGAAACGGAGGCGGAGTTCCAGACGCTTCTGGATTGGCTCGACGAGGCACAGCTCGATCGCGTCGGCTGCTTCCGGTATGAGAATGTCGAGGGCGCGCGCTCCAACGACCTGCCCGACCATGTGCCCGAAGAGGTCAAGGAAGACCGCTTCCACCGCTTCATGGAGAAATCACAGGCGATATCCGAGGCCAAGCTGGCCGCAAAGGTGGGCACACGGATGCAGGTCATCGTCGACGAGGTGGACGACCAAGGCGCCACCTGCCGGACGAAAGCGGACGCCCCCGAGATCGACGGGAACCTGTTTATTGATGAAGGGTTTGAGGGGCTGTCCGCGGGGGATATTGTCGAGGTCGAGGTGGACGAGGCGTCGGAGTATGATTTGTGGGGGCAGTTGACGAATGGAAACCTTGATTGAACCTCAGGAAAAGCTCGTTCAGAGGCTCAGCGACATTGATGAGTTGGTAAGCGCTCACGAGGCTCTTACAGGCGGAGGCAGGGGTCGACCGGCAGAAAGGCAAGGAGCTGCTGTAACAAGAGCTGGAATTGTCTTGTTGTGCGCCGCTCTCGAAGCATTTGTCGAAGAAACGTTCGAGTACTACGCGATTGAGCGTTTTCCGGATAGGCTCGACACCAGTCAGAAAAAGAAAGATTATTTTCTGAAGACATCCGGAAGCCTGCATACGCTAAGTGAGTGGAATGTAAACGCGCTCTACAGTCATCTAGGAATGCCGTGGATTCTGGACAAAATCAGGTGGCAAGGTTTCTCCAACAAACAGTTTAAGGAGAGTTTCGATGGCCTTTGCTCAGCTCGAAACAAAATTGCACATGGCTCGACCCAAGGTAAGCGGTTCGCCGCCCCCACACTTTCGAGCTGACGTGTGATCTGCGATTCAGAGGCTTCTTTGGTTTGTGGGGAG
>NZ_MNBW01000020.1 GCF_001879715.1 Nioella nitratireducens
GCGTGGCAGACCATCGGCCAAGCCGGGCTGGACTGGGACGTGCAGGGCCAGTTCGTGGATGAGTTCGTGTTTTGAGGAAAACTTTCCCGCAGCCGCTATCTTTCGTTGATAGGATCGAGCGCGGCTGCTATCCAATTTCCACCCGTTTTTCGGGGTGGGTTTGCATATTTGATTGTCTCACGAAACTGGGCGAAAGTGATTTATGTTGGGTCAAATAGTCGTTGCAGAAGTCGATGAGGCGGATTTCCAACACCTGGACCTCGATCTGTCGCCAGCTTTTTGCGATTCAACCGGCCAAATTTCCTCCTCGGCTCTGAGTGATGAACATCATTTGTCAGACCTTATGCTGAACGCTCTCTGCGTGTTGGCTATTTCCTCCGATGGCATGAGATCCGCGGAAGCTTTCCGTGCCAGGTTCCGACACCATATGGGAACGGAACCACCACTTCTCTTGGATTTGAGAGAAACGCGAACAGAACAAAGACGCGGTCGTGTCCTGTCATGCATCGTGCAGTCACTTCTGGAGGACCGTATTCGCCAATCCCGGCGCCAGGTCGAGCTATTTCGCGATCTTTCCCATCTGAGAACATCCTACGAGGATCTGCACAGATCGTTCAGCCTGCTGGAAACCTTTGTTGGCGCGTCCGGCCTCGACCAGCGACAACTGAACCGCGACCTTCCACCCGCTGTTAACGTGGCGCCGGTGCGCCTGCTGTCTGCTCAGCCATTGCTGCAAAGGCTGCCCCGTCAAAGCAGCGGGATTTGTGAAGTGGCCGTACATCTTGCCCGCCCCCCCGAGGGCGAGGGACATTTGCGGGTCGCCTTGTCTTCGATCGAGGCTGGTGAGGTGCTGGCGACTTGGGAATTCGAGGCTGCTGAATTGTCTCGCGGATGGGTGAATCTGCCCATGGAAATCGCGCTCGGGCCGGATGACATGACCCTGGATCTCTCTCTCGATTGGTCCGGATTGCACCCACTGGAACTGGACTGGTGCCTGCGCCATCCCGACCCACGCTATAGTCTGCGCTCGGCATCGGCCACGACCGGGGCCGCAGATGATCGCGTGCTGGCCCTGAGGATCTGGAGCTATATTCCGGGCTGCACGGTGCCCGTCGCCAGCGACAATTGGCCAACCGGACGATCGGGCACATGGATCTTACCCGGCGAGGCCCTTGCCAAAGGCATCAGCCTCAATACCGACGATGAAAATACGAGGTATCTGGAGCAATTCGACATGCTTCAGGTTCACCCCATTCAGGGAGATTTCGCCGCAGCACTCCTGTCGGGCGCCATTGATCCGGGGATAGGTCAGGTCTCGGTCAATATCGGGTCGCTGTCCGACAGTGCCGCTGCGATCGACTACGCGATCGCAATAGCACCGACAGCAAACAGGATTGCCCCCGTCAGATCGGCAAAAGGCATCCTGAGGCGCCGGGGGATGCCTCTGAAGCCTGCATTGGAACGGTTGCTGTCTCTTCCCGCAACGCGGTGTTCCGAATGGTATCGGCTGAACGCGCAGGAAAAAGGCAGAATTGACCTGTTGCTTGCCGCGCCGACCACGGAACCTTTCGACCTGTATTTGATCACCCGAATGGCGGAAGAAGCGGAGCGACCCAGTTTTGCGTGGGCCACGTTCTCTGCCGTCACGCTGCGTTCGGATCGGGGATAGCCGGATGCGGGACACGACAGCCCCGACAAGTCCGCGTGTCGCCGTCGTCATTCCGGTGTTCCGGCATTCCGGGTTGGTCGCCGAGGCGATCGAGTCCGTACTCGCGCAAGAAGCACCATTCCGGATTCTCGTGACCATCGTGAACGACGGGTGCCCCTACCCGGAAACGGACGAGGTCGGTCGCGCTTATGCCCGCGCGTACCCAGATCGTGTCCTCTACCTGCGTAAACCCAACGGTGGCCTCGCCAGTGCCCGGAATTTTGGGATCAAGACCGTGATGGACCGCGTGCCCTCGGTCGATGCGTTCTACTTTCTCGACGCTGACAACAGGCTGCGCCCGCGTGCTTTGGCGCGTGCCATGGCGGTCCTCGACGAAGACCCCGGCGTTGACTGGGTTTATCCCAGCATCGACATGTTCGGCTTGGCCAGTGCCTGGGATTACAGCGGCCCCTATTCCCTGCTCCAACACTCCGCGATCAATATCTGCGAAGCTGGCAGCCTCGTGCGACGCAACGTGTTTGAGGATGGGGTCCTGTTCGACCAGAATTTCCGCCTTGGCTGGGAGGATTGGGATTTCTTTTTGTCAGCGGCCGATGCCGGGCATCGCGGACGTTATCTTGAAAACTTCGGCTTTCGCTACCGAAAGCGACCAGAAAGCATGCTGATGGAAGCCGATCGCGAATCTTCGCGTCTCAAGGGGCAGCTTGCACTGAAGCATAAAGACCTTTTTTCGCCGCGCTGCGCTGTCCGGCTTGAGGCCGAAGAGACCCCGCGCTTTGCGATTTACCTGCCCGACCGTGGGAATGTGCTACGGTGCGTCGATCCAGTCTCGCCAACCGCCCGTACCGTGGATCTCGACCAACACCTGCGTCAGGTCTGGCACGCTCACACTCTGCCCGGGTGCACACCTAGTCCGCCCTTCACCATCGTCATGGACAGCGCGGTGATGGACAGCCTGACCGCCGTCGGAGCCCTGCATTGGGTTCTTTGGAAGATGGAACGACAGCTTCGTTCGGAGCAGATCGCCTGCCTTCACATCGAGCAGGGCGCACCAGGTCGCATCTCGATCAAGGAAACGACTTTGGCAAGCGCCGACTGGCAAGTGGGAAACGCAACGGTCGCCGCAATCGCGCCGAAGGCGTTGACAGAAGTGCTGGTGGACGAAAATTCCTACTGGATCGACTCTCTGCTCAGCGCAAAACCTTCTCCACGAGTGGCCCACAGCGGTTTGCAATTGCCAGCCGAGATGGTCGAGCTCCGTCGGGGCCGTGGAACGGCGGTGGTCAATTTGCTGCGGCTGGTGCACTCTCTTCGGTCCTCACCCTACCGCGCCGCCGCGAAACAGGCATGGCAGTGGCGAGAGATCGGAACAGCCATGCGCAACAGGGAATACGAAATCCCACGGCAAGCATTCAACGGACATCCGGTATTCCCCCGGCTCACGGAGGCTGGCCGCAACATGGGCTTCCTGTTGCCCATGGCTGAATTCGCGGGGGTGGAACGGGTCGCCTACAACATTGCCAAGGCGATGAGGGCGCGCGGATGGTCAACCCATGCGATCTTGTTGGATACCAACTCGATCAAGGTTCTACCCGACTGGCAAAACGCCTTCGACAGCGTGAATTTTCTGTCCGACCCCGATTTTCGGCTTGGTGGGGCGGGAGCGCAGGACTTCCTCGGCACGCCAATTTCAGACTGGGCGGTATCAGGGCGTCATGACACCGTGCTCAGCATGCTCTACTGGCTCGATTGCGTCCTCAATTTCCATGGCGGCGCCGTGGCCGGGACCATGGGACAACTGCGCCGGTTTGGAGTGCGGACGGTCACGTCACTGCATGTTCACGACCTGACACATTTCGGCCGCCCCACGGGAAACACCCATGTCGGTTTAGCCTACGAGCACGGATTCGACTTTTTCGCGCCCTGTTCCGAAACCATGGCAACCTGGTTGCATGGCATGGGTGTACCGCGCGAAAAAATCGTGACCGTGCCCAATGCGCCGGGATTCGATCTTCCGGTCAGCGACACCCGAGACAGGGCGGCAGAGCGGCGCAACCGTCCCACCGATCTGCCTTTGCGTGTGCTGTTCATCGGTCGGCTGGACCGACAAAAAGGTATCGACCGTCTGGATAAACTGATCCAGTCCGCTCGGGATCGAGACATGCCGATAGACTGGCGTGTCGTCGGTGGTTCCGTGATGAGGGACGGCTCGCCTACGGCGCAGCTACGACTGGCCGTGCCGCCCGAGGCGCCACTCTCCGATCCTGCGGATCTGGCGGCAGCCTATGACTGGGCAGATGTTGTAGTCTTGCTGTCGCGCTATGAAGGTCTGCCATTGACCGTGCTTGAAGCGATGCGCGCAGGCGCGGTCGTCGTGGCCACCGATGTCGGCGCAATTTCCGAAGTCGTTTGCGACGGTCATACCGGCATCTTGATCCCGGATAGCGACGACATTTCCCGGGCGCTTGATGCGTTGGCTGATCTGGCGGGTGACCGTGACAGGCTTGGAAAAATGGCCGGACGCGCCATCGACATGGCCCGACACCGGACCTGGCACGCGGCAACCCAAGGCTTGTCTGACGCGCTCGACCAAACGTAATACCCGTGATCGCCCATCAGGAGACATGCCCGACATGACGACACCAGCCACTAACGCGACGATCAGGAACGACCTGATTTTCGACCTCGGCATGCATTGGGGGCTCGATACAGATTTTTATTTGAGAAAGGGCTTCTCAGTCGTCGCGCTGGAAGCCAATCCCGAGATGTGTGCGAAGATCGGTGGCCGATTTGCGTCCGAGCACGCCGATGGCCGTTTGGTAATCGAAAACCGGGCTTTCTGGTCCACCGAGGGTGACGAAATCGCCTTCCACGTCAACCCGGTCAAGGATGACTGGAGCAGCGTCAAGAGAGGTTGGGCCGAAAAGGGTGGCCATGACTCGCAGGAAATCCGGGTCCAGACGACCACGCTGGCCGGGCTCTTTGATCGGCACGGGGTTCCGCGGTACATAAAGTGCGACATGGAAGGGGTCGATGACCTGTTCACCGAACAGTTGGCGACCGATCCGCGCCGCCCCGCCTTTGTGTCCGTCGAAGCCATGTCCGTCGAGACGGTCTGTTACCTTCGCGCTGCGGGCTATGACCGGTTTCAGATCGTCAATCAGGCCCTTCACAACATGGTCCGCCCTCTGAACCCACCCCGCGAAGGCCAGTTCGCGGAGGTGAAATTCAATGGCCACATGAGCGGCCCGTTCGGCTTGGAACTGCCCGCCGAAAAATGGATCGACGCCGAGGAGTGCCTGGAGCGATTTCAGCTGTTTCGACGGTTGCAGCTGAAGGACGGGATGTTGTGCCACGGGTGGATCGACTTCCACGCAACCACGCAGCGCGTGTTGGAGGCCGCGTAGTGGCCAAGACCGACGCCCATGTCCGCTTTGTCATTCTGAGCGCGGCGCGCTCTGGCACGTCGCTTCTGGCAGATACCCTCGACAGCCACCCACAGATTGTTTGCCACGGCGAGATTTTCCACCCCGACCCGGAATGGCATATTCGCGGCGACATGGCGGGCTGGTCCAAAGAGGATAAGCGCGCTCTGAGCAAGGACCGTGACAACCTGTTGGACCGCGCATTCACCCAACCGGGCGCAAAAGCAGTCGGTTTCAAGATGTGGCAAAATCAGGCGCCGGACATTTCTGATCGTCTTCTGGCAGACGAGTCGGTGCGAAAGATCATCTTTGAACGTCGAAACAAGTTGTCCCAATTCTCCTCGACGGCATTGGCCGTTCAGACGGGGGTTTGGAATATCGGCCTCGATGGGAACACCCGCCCGCCCAAGGTCGCACCACTGGCATTTGACGACGCCGCGTTCCACGAATTCCTGTCCTATCAGAACGACGTCTTTTCCCACTATCGGGCGACGGCCCGCGGCCCGGTATTGGACATGGCCTTTCAGGGCCTGCTGCAAGATGGCTTCGGCGGGTTGCAGACCTTTCTGGGTGTCAAGGTGGCGCCATTGCAAGCCCAGAAGCGCCGGTTGCACGGCACGGATATTCTGGCGCGGTTCCGGCCCGAGGATCACGACAGGATTCGCGCGGTTCTGGATGGGCTCGGTCAGGCGGACTGGATCAGCGAATAACACGCTGAACCGCGCCCGGGCCGCCGGAGGGGCTGCGTTTCAAACCGCTCGGGCGCATTTGGGGGGCTGGAACCGGCGGCGATGGTTAGCGCCGGACTCCGCATGCACGGATTTTTGTGAAATCCGCGTCCGACCTGCGCATTTTCCCCTTGCAGCCCATTGGCCAGACGACTAGATACCGCCTCCACAGAGCGGGCGTAGCTCAGGGGTAGAGCATAACCTTGCCAAGGTTAGGGTCGTGAGTTCGAATCTCATCGCCCGCTCCAATTCGAAAAAGCCTTCGGTTGATCCGAAGGCTTTTTTCGTTTCAGAGCATGGGTTTATTCGCCGCGCATCTCGGCCAGGCGGGCGGCGGCATCCTCATCGCCCAGCTCCAGCGCGCGTTCGAACCACAAGATGGCCAGATCGTCATCCTGCTGCACCCCATCGCCGTCGCGCACGATGATCCCCATATTATAGGCGGCGGTGGCATCGCCCAAACCGGCGGCCTCGGCCCAGACACGGGCGGCTTCGGACCGGTCTTGCGGGAAGCCGCGCCCGTAATAGTGGCCAAAGCCCACCAGGCGCATGGCGATGGCGTTGCCCTGTTCGGCGGCAAGCCCCGCCCAATGCATGGCTTGCTGATAGTCGACCGCGACCCCGCGCCCATTGTAATAGGCATAGGCAAGGTTCGACTGGCCAACGGGCTGGCCCTGATCGGCGGCCATGCGATAAAGTTCCACGGCGCGTTCCTGATCTTGATCGACCCCTTCGCCGTTCATGTAGGCGACGCCAAGATTGACCTGCGCTGCCGCATCTCCGGCAGCGGCGGCCGCGATCCGGCGGTCGATCTCTGTGTCCGCAGCCACGATCGTGCCATCGACCGCAACCGAGAACCCGTCCCGGCCGTCAACGACCACCGAACCCGGGTCCGAGATGTCGTATCGGGTGCCATCAATGACGATATGATCATCGGAAATCATCACCAGATGGTCGTTCAAGCGGGCCTCGACCCCATCCGCGACGGGGCGGGACGCGACCGATCCGTTGCCGATGATGGTGACCGACAGGTCGCCATAGGTCGATGTGACCGAAGATTGCGCCAACGCGGTCATCGGCAGGGTGGCCCCTAGGCCGACGGCAACAGCAAGGGCGCGCAGGGCGGGTGAAAAACGGGACATTGCAAGGCTCCTTTGAAAATCCGGACCCGGCTCCCTGAAAAGACCGGGAACCGATTTCAAGCAGGCAAGGCCGGATTGTAGTGTATTTTAAACACAAAGTCAATGTGACGACCCCGCAGAGTGCCCCAGAAGCCCTTTTTTCTTGCCAATCATGGGTAAGCTCCCGCAGGCTATAGGTATTCCACATGTTGTTTGACATTAGAGGAGGTTTTCATGACCCGCCTTTCCAACTGTATTTCCGTTACAATCCTGACGCTTTTGGCCGCGCCACCGGTGGCGGCAGAATCGCCCCTGACCCTCGTCGGAATGAGCGTCTATCGTTATGACAGCCTGATCGACCATTCCGGGGATTCCGGCTCTTTCTGCTGCGCGCCTTACGTGCTTGGCGACGACGCGGGGGATTTCTACTACATCCGGGCGATCTTCGACGTGGCGTGGAGCGACGATCTCGACCGTGTGTCGGTCAACTCGTCCGACATCCTGCTGACCCTGCCCGACGACGAAGAGGGCCGCCGCGCCGTCGGGCGCTACGATTGGTACGGCATCTATAACCCGTCTGCGGACTCGATCTCGGAACGTCGCCCGCGCGACTGGCCGGAAGAGACAGCGCAGGCCTTCCTCAACGGCATCTGGTATCTTCCTGCCGGTTCGACTTCGGCCACGCTGACCATCGGCGAGGCGGATGAAATCCTCGACGTGCCAGTGAATCTGGCCGTCGAGGTTTCGCCGGTGATCCAGCCATCGCAAACGATGCTTTTCGCCCTGCGCGGAATCAGCCGGGTCGATGAGATGACATCTGAGGTGCGCTACAACGGCACCTCCATTCCCGGCCATCTGGCGGCCTCCGCCGGACAGATCCTGCGCGTGGCCTTCGACGCGACCCCGGCCTTTTCGACGGATACCGATGCGCAACAGGGCGAAAACCGTGCGTTCCTGCGCAATAGCTGGTTCACGCTGGTGGGACCGGACGGGGCGATCCTGACGCTGCTCGGCAGCCAATCCAGCGCAACCTCGTCCCCGCGGATCGAGTGGACCTATTCGTCAAGCTGGGACAGTGAACCGCCGACGCGGGACGCGGAGCTGGCCTTTCTCGGGGCCGGCATGCCGGGCACCTATCGGCTCTACTTCCTCGAAGACATGATCGGTGAGGTTGTCCTGCCCTGATATGCCTCCGCCGGGGCCTGCGACAGCCCGGCCCCGGCCCTTTCGCGGGATGCGCCCTTTTCCACGCGCCTTTCGCCGCCTATAAGGCGAAGGACTTGGATCAGGCGAGGCCCCCGATGCGCACAGCGACCATCACCCGCAAAACGGCGGAAACCGAAATTTCGGTCGAGATCAATCTCGACGGAACCGGTGCCTATGACAACCAGACCGGCGTGGGCTTTTTCGACCACATGCTGGATCAGTTGTCGCGCCACTCGCTGATCGACATGACCATCCGCGCCAAGGGCGATACCCACATCGACGACCATCACACCGTCGAAGATACCGGCATCGCGCTTGGGCAAGCCTTGATGCAGGCCCTTGGCGACAAGCGCGGCATCCGGCGCTATGGCGAATGCCACCTGCCGATGGACGATGCACAGGTGCGTGCTGCGCTGGATCTGTCCGCGCGGCCCTTTCTGATATGGAATGTTGACCTGCCGACGCCGAAGATCGGAACCTTTGACACCGAGCTGGTGCGCGAGTTCTTTCAGGCGCTGGCCACTCATGGTGGCATCACGCTGCATGTGGACCAGATCCACGGCTTTAACAGCCACCACATCGCCGAGGCGGGGTTCAAGGCCGTGGCCCGTGCGTTGCGGGTGGCGGTCGAGCCCGACCCGCGCAAGGGGGACGCGATCCCTTCGACCAAGGGCGCGCTCTAAGCGGTCACCGGGGCCTGTCGCGGACGGCGGCGGATCAGCCATTCGGCCACCAGCAGGTTCGGCACCCAGCAAAGCCACGCAACAATCACATAGCCGATGTCGAACCCGAAGCCCGCTTCCAAGAACGGCAAGTAAAGCCGCAATGTGACCGCGGCAAAGGTCAGTGCGGCAGACCGGATCATCCAGGCCCGATGCGCGACGATTCTGCGCTGCATGGCCAGCCAGACCGCGCGCCCGGTTGTGCCAAGCCAGAGCAGCGCCAAAATGGCGAAGCCCAAACCGGCCACTGGCCCCGCCGTCGTCCCGGCGGCAAGCGACAGACCCGCGACGCCAGCCAGCAGGATTACCAGACCATAGACCCGCCCCATCCGGCGGTGCAGGCGCGGCCGGTGGCCGCGCAACCGGGCGGTGAATTGAAGCGGCATCAGGATCAAAGCGACCGGCGCCAGACCGATATGGGTGTAGAGCGCCAAGGCCCGTCCATCGAGATGATGCGCCACGAAGGACATGGTTGCTTCCACCCCAAAGGGCAGGAACCGCCACGACACCAGTGCGACGCCAATGGACAAGACCCAGAAAAGGGCGACGCGTGTCTTGGTCAGGATCATGGGGGACCGCCTTTGATCTGCATTTTTACACTGTAAAGTTTATCGACGGATAGGGCCATCGCCTTGACGCTGTCAAGATCGTTGCTAGGCTGCCCGGCATGGCCGACCAAAAGACCAAGACCAGACACCACCACGGCAACCTGCGCGCTGCCCTGATCGAGGCAGGGATCGACCTTTTGTCCGAGGGCGGTGTCGAGGCCCTGACTTTGCGAAAATGCGCCGCCCGAGCGGGCGTGTCGCACGCCGCCCCGGCGCATCACTTCGACGGGATCGACGGGTTGCGCGTAGCCATCGCAGAAGAGGGATTTCTTCGGTTTCGCAAGCGGATGCTAGATTTTGCCGATGCAGGGGAGCAGAGCCCGCGCGGGCGGCTCCAGGGTATCTGCAAGGGCTACCTCGCCTTCGCGCGGGAAGATCCGGCGCTCTATGACGTGATCTTCAGCTTCCGCGCCAATTCAGAGCTGATCGAACAGGTGCAAGTGAACGCTGCCCCCGCCTATCAGGTGCTGCGTGACACCTGCGCCCCGCTGGTGCCGCCGGGGACGGACCCGCTGGTGATCGAAACGCAGGTCTGGTCGCTGGTTCACGGCTACGCCCTGCTCAACATGACCGGACGATTCGGCGCCTGCACGCCACCGGATGACGCCGTGCTGGCGCTGCTCGACCGCATCGGCATCGCTGCCTGAGCTTGGCCCTTGACGCCGCGCCCTATTCGCGCGACCCCCTGCCCTGCGATTTCCCCCGGAGGTGTCCCATGCCAACCGTCCTCGTCGATTATGAAAGCGGCAACCTGCATTCCGCCGAGAAGGCGTTTCAACGCATGGCGGCCGAGGGCGGGCATGGCCCCGTGACTGTCACCGCCGACCCGGATGTGGTGGCCAAGGCGGGCCGGATCGTGCTGCCGGGCGACGGCGCTTTTCCTGCCTGCCGCCGCGGCCTGCAATCCATCGACGGGCTGGAAGAGGCGCTGATCAATGCCGTCCAAACACGGGGGGTGCCCTTCCTTGGTATATGCGTCGGGATGCAGATGCTGACCAGTTGGGGCCGCGAGTATGAAGATGTTGAGGGCTTTGGCTGGATTCCCGGCGAAGTGGTGAAGATTGCGCCTTCGGACCGCAAGCTGAAAGTCCCGCATATGGGCTGGAACGATCTGGTGATCGACCGACCGCACCCGTTGCTGGACGGGCTGGAGACAGGCGATCACGCCTATTTCGTGCATAGCTACCACATGACCGTGGGCAATTCGGCCCATCTGCTGGCCCACGTGGACTATGGCGGGCCGATCACCGCCATCGTCGGCCGCGACAACGTTGTGGGCACCCAGTTCCACCCGGAAAAGAGCCAACAGACGGGCTTGCGGTTGATCGCGAACTTCCTTGGATGGCGCCCCTGACGGTGGGGTCTCGCCGCCCGTTGGGGCGGCGATCTCAAGGGGCCGAGGCGCTACGTCAATTCACGCGAGACCAAGTGCCGCCATCTCGGCAAATCCCCAGCACACAGCCACGCACGGCCAGGCTGTTTCCGTCGATCTGGACCCGGCTGTTATAAGTCTGGTCCCGGTCGGGCGAATAGACCCGGCCACGATAGGCCCCGCTACCGCGAGGGCGCATGTCGAAAATGATCTGCCGTCCGACATTCGGGCTCGACATCTCGGACCCCGACGGATCGTAGGCTTCGATAAGGGTGCCGCAATAGGCGTCCCCGCAGGGCACAACGTCGATCAGGCCGGTATTGCCATTGTCGTCGGGGGCGGTACGCCAACGGCCCTCAATCGGATCGGCAGAGGCCATGCCAGCCAGACCGATGGCGGCGACAAGCCCGAAAATGACTGCTTTCATGGTGGTCTCCTCCCTAGAAACGCAACCAGTGTGCGGGCAAGCGCCGCAATCTGGCAAGCATGACGTGAGGTTGCCTTGGCAAGGCGCGCCGCTTGCGGCAAAAGGGCGCCTACCGCACAACGCCCAAGGAAAGGCCCTGTCCCATGATCCTCTACCCCGCCATCGACCTCAAGGACGGCCAGGCCGTGCGGCTCTACAAAGGCGAGATGGAGAAGGCGACAGTGTTCAACGACCGCCCCGCCGAGCAGGCCAAGGCGTTTCAGGACGCGGGCTGCGAGTGGCTGCATCTCGTCGACCTGAACGGCGCTTTCGCGGGCGAACCGGTAAACGGCGCGGCGGTAGAGGCGATCCTTGCTGAAACCTCGGTGCCCGCGCAGCTTGGCGGCGGCATCCGCGATATGGAGACCATCGCCATGTGGATCGAGAAGGGCATCGCCCGTGTGATCCTTGGCACAGTGGCCGTCGAAAACCCCGACCTGGTCCGTGAAGCGGCGAAGGCCTTCCCCGGCAAGGTCGCGGTAGGCATCGACGCGCGCAACGGCAAGGTCGCCACCAAGGGATGGGCCGAAGAAACCGACGTGATGGTAACGGACCTTGCCCGCAGTTTCGAGGACGCGGGTGTTGCCGCGATCATCTACACCGACATCAACCGCGACGGCGCCATGGGCGGCCCGAACGTGGAGGCGACCGAGGCATTGGCCCGCGCCGTCTCGATCCCTGTCATTGCCTCGGGCGGTGTGTCGTCTCTGGCCGACCTTATCGCGCTGCGCGACACAGGGGTGATCGCGGGGGCCATATCTGGCCGAGCGCTCTATGACGGGGCGCTTGATCTGGGCGAGGCATTGGCGGCGTTGAAGGGTTGAGGCCGACGGGAGGATTTGCAATCCCCTGCCCCGCTGCCTAAAGACGAGACGAGCACAACCGGCGGAGCCCCCCATGCTGAAAACCCGCATCATTCCCTGCCTCGACGTGGCCGACGGGCGCGTCGTCAAGGGCGTCAATTTCGTTGATCTGATCGACGCGGGCGACCCGGTGGAATCGGCCCGCGCCTATGACGCGGCGGGCGCGGACGAGCTGTGTTTTCTGGACATCCACGCCACGCACGAAAATCGCGGCACCATGTATGACCTCGCCACGCGCACAGCGGAACAATGCTTCATGCCGCTGACCATTGGCGGCGGCGTGCGGACCGTGGAAGATGTGCGCAAACTGCTCTTGGCGGGCGCCGACAAGGTCAGCTTCAATTCCGCCGCCGTGGCTGACCCCGACGTGGTGGCGCGGGCCGCCGACAAGTTCGGCAGTCAGTGCATCGTGGTGGCCATCGACGCCAAGACCGTGGCCCCCGGCAAGTGGGAAATCTTCACCCATGGCGGGCGAAAGGCGACCGGCATCGACGCGGTGGACTTCGCCAAAACGGTCGTCGCCAAGGGCGCGGGGGAAATCTTGCTGACCTCGATGGACCGCGACGGCACGAGGGCCGGGTTCAACCTGCCCCTCACCCGCGCCATATCCGACGCCGTGCCGGTGCCGGTGATCGCATCGGGCGGCGTCGGCAATCTCGACCACCTTGTCGAGGGCGTAACGATTGGCGGGGCTTCTGCCGTTCTGGCGGCCTCGATCTTCCATTTCGGCGACTACACCATTGCCGAGGCCAAAGCCCACATGGCCGCCGCCGGAATTCCCATGAGGATGTCATGACCACACTCGCACGCCTGTCTGCAACCATCGAGGCCCGTAAGGGAACCGATCCGTCCTCGTCCTGGACAGCCAAGCTGCTGGCCAAGGGGCCAGAAAAATGCGCCGAGAAGTTCGGGGAAGAGGCGGTGGAGGCCATCATCGAAGCGGTGAAGGGCGACCGCGCGCGGCTGACCTCCGAGGCGGCGGATGTGCTTTATCACCTGCTGGTGATGCTCGCGTCGCGCGACGTGTCGCTGGCCGATGTTCTGGCCGAGCTGGAACGGCGCGAGGGCACGTCCGGCATCGAGGAAAAGGCCGGGCGTTGATCGGCACGCTTTGACCAACCCATGGCCGCGTTTCCCCCGGTGTCGATTGACAAAAACGCTGCGTGGATCACAGCTTTGAGCTGATGATGCCAGTGTTGAAGCCACCCATCCGCAACTCGCCAAACAGACGCTGGTATTCGATCTTTGGGCAGCGGTTCTGGATCACCTGAACCCCTGCCGCTTCGGCCTTGGCCGCAGCCTCGGCATGTTCGACGCCGATCTGCATCCAGATGGTCCTGAGACCTGGCAGATGCGCCAATGCCTCATTGACGATGGCAGGCACCGCTTCGGGCCGGCGGAAAATATCGACCACGTCCACCGGTTCCTGGATGTCGGACAACGCACCGACCACGGTGGCCCCGAACATCTCTTTGCCGATATGGCCCGGATTGACCGGGATCACCCGGAACCCTTTGACCTTCAGATATCGCGCCACGTAATGCGAGGGCCGCACCGGATTGGGCGAGACGCCAACGCAGGCGAAGGTTTTGCTTTCGCGCAGGATTTTGCGCAGCAGGGTATCGGAGGGAGTCGTCATACCCAAGCCATTAGCACAAGAAAAAAGCGCCCGCAGCGGAAATCGCCGCGGGCGCAAGTGTGGAACGAGGGACAGTGATGGGCGCCAAGTGTTCCAAACCAAGCGCCATGAGTGTTAATTTAGCAACTCTCTGGGCTTTTAAAAGGGGTGGAAACATATTTGTGATTGATTGCTTAACGATTTCTTTGCAGCCGGACCACTCCGCATGACGCATCAGTCGAAGATATCCTCGACCACGTCAAACGCCTCCTCCAGCATCCGCGACCACATCGGCTTTTTCCGCTTTTTCCGTTTCTTTTTTGACGAATATGGCGCTTCGCTCTCGTAGCGGACACGCGGGTCCGGTGCCGGTCGCGCCCGCTTGGGCGCCGGGGCAGCAGACTCTTTCAAAGCCTTCATCTCGTGCAAAGGCGCGCCGCAACGCCCGCAGGCCAGTTCATGGCCATGCCGTGCCGTAAGCTTCAGCGCCGTGCGGGTGCCGCAATAGCTGCAAGTGGCGATCTTGGTGGTCATGGGGTCTCCGACAGTCCTCTCGTCACTGCATATAGGGAGACAGCAGCCGCATTCGAGACGTTGAGCGACCCGAATGCGCCCGCGAAGGGAATGCGCACCAAATGGTCGCACAAATCTTGTGTCCGGGCGCGCAAACCCGGCCCTTCGGCCCCAAGGACCAACGCCACCGGACGGTTGGTCAGTGTCGGTGCCAGATCGTCGATCACCTGCTCGCCCTCGCCCGCCAGACCAAGGACGGTATAACCCATCTTGCGCAGCTCTAGGATGGCGTCGCCAAGGTTCTTGATCCGCAGGTAGGGCTGGCGTTCCAACGCGCCAGAGGCGGTCTTGGCCAACGCCCCGGTTTCGGGCGCGGAATGGCGTTGCGGGGCGATGACGGCCTGTGCGCCGAAAACTTCCGCCGAGCGCAGGATCGCCCCCACATTATGCGGGTCGGTCACACGGTCGAGCAGCAACAGCCGTGGGGAGCCCTGCCCCGGTTCGCACCGCTCCGACAGAGTCCCCCAATCGAGCGGCTTCACCTCTAGCGCCGCACCCTGATGGACTGACCCCGGATCGAGCGGCACCGGGAATTTGCGCGGATCGGCGATTTCCGGCTCGATCCCGCCCACGGCCAGCGCCTCTTCCAGCTTGTCGGCCGCGTTTTTCGTCACTACGAGCCGCAGCTTTACCCGCGCCGGGTTCATCAGCGCATCGCGCACCGTGTGCAGACCGAAGAGCCAGACCGTCTCGGCAGATGCCGCCCGCTTGGCACGTTCCTTGTCAATCACCCAAGCCGGTTTTTTCATGGCGGGGCCTCCTTTTTGGCTTGCCGGGCAGCTACGCCCCCTGCCCCGGCGAACGCAAGTCAAACTTCTTCGGATTTTCGTCTTGACGCCTCCTGCCCCGCAGATTATCCCCTGCCGGCGTTCGGTCGAAGGACCAATGCAAGGGCGACGTGCTGCAAGGTGCGGCAGCGGACTGTAACTCCGCCGGGGAGACCCACGCCTGGTTCGATTCCAGGGTCGCCCACCATTTACCTTTGTTTTTATTGGATAAATTCCCCGGAAGCGGCCGTTGCCTAAGCGTCGCCTAAGCTGAATGTTCCCACACAACGGCCCTGAAAGCCCCGGCGAACGCTCACGAAGTCGTGAACGTAGCGGTTGCTTTGCGGTGCGGCTGCGCTGCGTACTATCGGGCAAGTCATGGCTAAAGTGAGGAAATGGGCGATGCATCGGGAAGCTTGAAAAGAAGCTTGAAGAACTGGTCGGGTTTGTCGGTAGCGGTGGCGGCTTTGGATCACCGGACGCCGCCGAACAACACCAACGCGAGATTGATCTTCTCAAATTCAAGATCACAAGGCGCGACAATTTTGAGATCGCATTTATCAGCGCTACTATCGGCGCATTGGTGGGCGCGGCTATCACAGCGGTTAGTCAGATTTTTGGCCATGCACCCCGCCCCGCCCGAGGGGAGCAGGTCTGATTAGGTTGCCACGCAGTAGGCAAAACCTGGTCGCGCCGTCCACGGCGCCGCGAATTTTCGTGCCGGTGTCAGCGCCGACCGTCTCTACGCCGCCGGCCCACCACAGCCTGCGCGGCATTTCATTTGCGATTGCCATGCGGACCTGACTATACGAACCTGCGTCTCCCATAGGGGAAGCGAAACGGACCAGAAAGGCAATCGGTTGGCCCAAGATTCCGACAATTCCGGCCCGACCTACACGGTGCCCCCGGTCGTGCGCGCCATATCTGTGCTGCGCCACATCGCGGCGGGAAACCGATGCCGCAGTCTTTTGGAAACGTCCAAATCCCTCGGGATCAACCGGACGACGCTGATCCGGCTGATTGCCACGCTCAAGGACGAAGGCCTGATCGAACAGATCCCCGACGGCGGCGGCTATCGGCTTGGGACCGGCCTGATCGCGCTGGCGACCGAGGCGCTCAATGAACGGGGCGTGGTGCAAGTGGCGCGGCCATATCTGGTCACCCTTGTGCGGCGGCTGAACCTGTCGACACATCTGGGTGTTCTGGAGGGGCGCGAGATCATTTACCTCGTGCGGGAAACCCCTAATTCTCACCTGGCCAGCAATGTGCGAGAAGGCACACGCCTGCCCGCTCATGCCACCACCATCGGTCGCATCCTGCTGTCGCAACTCCCGCGCGACGTTCTGCGCGGGCTCTATTCCGGCAAGGAACTGGCGGCGTTCACCGAGAAGACGCGCACGTCTCTGCCCGATCTCGAAGCGCAACTGGCCGAAGACCGCAGCCGGGGCATCGCGTGGAGCAAAGCGAATTTCGAGCCGGAAATCGGATCGGCGGCGGTCCCGGTGTTTGACCATCAGGGTAAGGCCGTGGCCGCGATCAACGTGACCGGCCATGCCAGCGTGTTCGACCCGTCAAACCCGCATCTGCCTGAAATCGAGGCAGGGTTGCGCACCACCGCGCAAGAGATTTCCGAGGCCCTTGGCTTTCGCGGATGGGCCTCGGAACAGATTTAGGCCTCAGGCCGCCTGACCGACCGGCACCGACCATGCGTCATAGGCATAGACCCAATCCGCATTGCCGCCCTTCTTGAGCCAGTCATTGGCGAGCGAGCCTTCCTGCACGCGGGCCGTGCGCGGAAGGCGCGCAGCCTCAAAGGTTTGCAGCCTTTGCGGAATGTCGCCCGTGTCAGCCCCTTGGACAGCGCGGGCCAACACCACGGCATCCTCGATGGCCATGCAGGCGCCTTGGGCCATGAACGGAACCATCGGATGTGCCGCGTCGCCAAGGATCACGGCCGAGCCCTTGGCCCACCTGGCCATTGGGGCGCGAACATGCAGGGCCGAGCGGGTAACCTCGGTGCAGGCAGCCAGCAGGGCTTTCGCTTCGGGGTGGAAATCGGCAAAGGCCGCACGCAATTCCTCGACCTCGCCTTGCAGGGTCCAGCCTTCCTCTGTCCAATCGCTCTGCGCCGTGGTGGCAAATATGAAAATCTCGGTTCCCAGATTGAGCGGAAAAGTCACGATCTGCCGATCTGCAGTCGGCCCCCACCACTTGGTAAAGCTGTCGAGGTTTGGCACGCCCTCCAGCGCCGCGCGCGGCACAACAGCCCGCCACGACACGAGGCCGGTGAACTGCGGGGCGTCCGGCCCGAACAGCGCGGCGCGCACCGGCGAATGGATGCCATCGGCACCGATCACCAGATCGGCCGCCACCCGCTCGCCGTCATCAAGAATCAGGCCAGCCCCGATACCAGTGCTGTCCGCGCCCAGAACCTTGCGGCCCATATGCACGTTCTCATCACCGACCGCGTCGCTGAGGGCCGCCAGCAGGTCGGCCCGGTGAATGGTCAGTTGCGGCGCGCCGTATTTCTCTTGTGCTGCCGCGCTCATCGGCAGGCGCGAGGTCTCTTCGCCGCTATCCCACATCCGGCTGATGCGGAACTCGGGCCGCGCCGCCGTTTCGCGCAACTGCTCACCAAGGCCCAAACCGTCCAGCGCCTTCACGGCATTGGGGGTCAGGTTCACGTCCGCTCCGACACGGGCATAGCCGCGCGCCTGTTCAAATATGCGCACCGCGTGCCCCTGCTGCGCCAGCGCAATGGCAGCCGCCATGCCGCCAACACCGCCCCCCGCAATCGCGATATCCAGCTTGTCTGCCATTTCCATTCCCTCTCTCGATTGGCCTGATCCCTGTCAGGCATATGTGTAGCCAAAGCACATGCTAAAGGCGTCGGCCCCAAGTGGGGCGTTCCCGCGCCGGGCGCCCCTGACCCACAACCGACCGTGCACCTGCGTGTCCAAAAAATCCGTGTCGCCCGGCAATTCCGCCCGGTCACACCACAAACCGCCAAGCCATTCGGAGCCCGCGAAACTCAACCGCCCCGCTGCCGACAGACCGGCGAAAGAGACGTTTCCATAGGCCACCGTCCGCTCGAAATTCGCGCCCGCCTTGGCGGATACCGCGTCAAACCGCCCAATGCCGCGAAACTCTGCCCCTGAAAAAGACACTGGCCCGTCAAACCGGGCCGTTTCGAAGCGGGCGTCATTCATGAACCGGGCACCATCGAAGTTGGCCGGACCTCCGATTTCGACGTCCCTAAACCAGCACAGTCCCATGAAGCAGGCCCCTTCCGCGTCGATCCCGTCGGGAAACCGCGCGCCGGTGAAATCCACGCCGGTCAGGTCCAAACCAGAAAGGTCGAGGCGCCCGGCGACCGTGACACCGGACAGGTCGACCACGTCGCCGTGATGCCATGGAACGTTCAGGCGGCTGCGGATATCAGTGGCCTGCATTACGCCGCCTGTCCAAGATGTTCACTGGCCTGCGCCACGACGGCCTCGGCCCAGGGAAAGGCGATGTCTTCGGCCAGATCGCTGCCCGAGGCATCATGGACCACGCGCTCGCCGATCTGCGTGGCCCCTTTTGCCGTCATCAATTCGGCCAGTCGAAAGCTGCCATTGTTGTAGGTCTCGTCATATTCGCTGTCCCCCAGTCCAAAGACCGCGAAGTGAACCCCAGCCAGCGACACGTCCGATCCGTCCATCGACTCGGCAAAGGGCTGCGCCGACGCGGGCAGATCGCCATCGCCATAGGTCGAGCACACAAGCAGATAGAATCTATCGTCAGAAATATCCGCGGGCGCAATGTCCGACAGGTTGGCACACGTGACCTCGTGCGCGCCCTCCAGCTCGGCCATGATATCCTCGGCCAGCATCTCGGCATTTCCGGTCTCGGTTCCGTAGAGAATGGCAATTTTCATCAGGTTGTCTCCTCGGTCTTGGCCACGATGGCCAGCATCTCGGCGCGGGTAGAAATCTTGTGGCGGCAGCGCCCGTCGGCGGCACCGGCCAGTTCCGCGCGGTCGATGCGCTGCCAATCGGCATAATTCACGATCCCACCACGTCCCTGCCACATGGCGTGGCCCGGTTTACCAGCCTCTGGCTGGCGTTCAAAATCCGACAGGATGCGCGCGGCCACGGCCTGCGCATCGGCGCGGTTGTCAGGGATTGTGCCGCGCGGGCCGCGTTTGAACCACCCGGCGGCATAGAGACCGGGGGCAAGGCACCCCGCCCCGTCATCCAGCGCCTCGGCCACGCGCCTGTCGCGGTCCAGCGCCTCGGGCCCGGCCCCGAACCCCACGGCGGTCAGCACGGTATCGCAGGGCAGCAAGGTCTGGGCCCCGGCCCCATCGGAAAACCGCATCCCCGTCACGCGGGTGCCCTCGCCCTCGATTGCAACAGGGGTCATGCCGAACCGGAACGCGATGGACTTCGGACCACCGCTCAGACCGGCCAGGCCACGCAGCGCGTCGATCTTCTTGGCGCCATCGGGGCTGTCCGTGTCGGGCAGGTCGGGGACCGTTATTGACACGCCGGACAATTTGCCCAGTTCCTTGATCATGACCGCATCGAATTTTGCCTGTTCGGCGGGGGACCGACCGACGATGGTGATATTTTCCACCGGGCTGTTGGCCAGCCACTCCGACGCCACAGCGCCAAGGTCGGAGCCGTCCAATTCTTCCGGGGACTTCGCCAACAGGCGCAACAGGTCGATCGCCACGTTGCCGTTGCCCACTAGAACGACTCGGCGGCCAAGCTGCGGCAAAGCGTCGGCATCGGGGTGATCGTAGAGCGCGCGGGTCACTGCCCCGGCGCCATGGACACCCGACAGATCTTCGCCGGGGATGCCAAGGCGGCGGTCCTGCGACAGGCCCCCGGCCAGCACCACCGCGTCGTAGGCGTTCTGCACCTCGACCAGCAGCGCCGCGTCGATCTCGACATTGCCGACGAACCGCGCGCCTTGCCGTTCAAACAGCCGCGCGAATTGGCGCACGACGCCCTTGGTGCCCTGATGATCTGCTGCCACACCATAGCGAACAAGGCCGTAGGGCACCGGCAGCCGGTCGATCAGGTCGACCTGTAGGTCAGGATCGGCCTTGAGCAGTGCCTGCGCCACAAAGCAGCCTGACGGACCGGCCCCGATGATGGCAACCGACCGGCTCATGTCATCACCTGCGCGGCGGCCCACGGCAAAGGCGTGCCCGAAACGTCAACGTAGAATGACTTTTGCGCCATATAGGCCCGGATACCCTGACGACCCTTCTCGCGGCCCATGCCGCTGTCTTTCTCACCGCCGAACGGGGCCGAGATCGAGAACTGCTTGTAGGTGTTGACCCAGATGGTCCCGGCATTGATTGCCCGACCAAGGCGCCAGCTTTTTGGGAAATCCCGCGAGTAGATGCCGCAGGCAAGGCCGTAGTCGTTGTCGTTGGCCAGGGCGATCAGGTCGTCTTCATCTTCGAAGGGCATCACCACCAGGACCGGGCCGAACACCTCGTCGCGGCAGATACGGTCGGCGTTGGTCACCCTCGCAAGGATCGTCGGCAGGTAGTAGGAGCCATTTTCATAAAGTTCGCCCTCTGGCGCGCCCCCGCCGCAAAGCAGCTTGGCCCCCTCGGCCAAGGCGCGGGCAACGTGATCGGCGACCTCGGCGCGGTGATCCAGATGCACCAGTGGCGCGACCTGTGTCGCCGGGTCATGCGGATGGCCGACCTTGAGCGCCTTGGTCGCCGCAACGAGGCGCGACACAAAGGCATCATAAACCGGACGCTCCACGAACAGCCGAGATCCCGCGATGCAGCTTTGCCCGGTGGATGAGAAGATGCCAAACAGCACCCCCGCCAACGCCAGATCAAGATCGGCATCGGCGCAAACGATCGTAGGCGATTTGCCCCCCAGTTCCAACGAGACCGGCATCAACTTTTCCGCCGCCTGCCGCGCAATGCGCCGCCCGGTTTCGGTGCCGCCGGTAAAGCTGACCTTGGCAATGTCGGGATGCTCGACCAGCAGGTTGCCGATCTCGCGTCCGGCGCCCGGCAGCACCGAGAACAACCCTTTTGGCAGCCCGGCCTCGTCAACGATACGGGCCAGTTCAAGGCTGACCAAGGGCGACCACGACGCAGGCTTCAGCAGCACCGCGTTGCCCGCCGCCAACGCCGGAGCCACCTTTTGCGCGTCCGAGGCAATCGGGGAATTCCATGGCGTGATCGCGGCCACCAGCCCCAGAGGTTCATGCACCGACAGCGTCAGTGCATCGCCGCGCCGCGTGGTCAGGTCCTCGTCACTGGTTTCCAGTACGGCCCCGAAATAGCGAAACGTGGCCGCAGCCGACGCCGCCAATGCGCCAGTCTCTCGCAGCGTCTTTCCGGTATCACGGGTCTGGATCGCCGCGATGCGATCGGCATTGGCTTCGATTCCGTCCGCGATGGCATAGAGGTGACGGGCGCGTTCATGAGGTTTCAGCCCGCGCCACGCCGGATCTGCCTGCGCCGCCTTGGCCCGCGCGATGGCGCGTTCCCCATCGGCGCGAGAGGCCCCTTTCAACACCCGGTTGATAGAACCGTCAGCCGGAAAGACCGAGGTAATCTCGGCCCCGGTGCCGCGTTCCCATTCGCCGGCAACGTAAAGACGTCCATCGGGCAAGGCCACGTCGGGGGCGGCGAAGGTGCTCATTTGCGTCATGTCAGTCCCCTTTTCAGATAGCGACCGGGCCAACACGGTTCCGGATTTCCCGAAACACGCTGTAGACCGTGGTGACCGAAGTCTTGATGTTTCCGGTCGAGGGCTTTCCTTCGATCCGGATCGAGTAGCGGGCCGCGGGGGCCTCGACATCGTATTCATGGATATTGCCGGTCGCGGCGGGGTCGGCCACCAGCGCCACTTCGGTTGCCTCGAACCCCGGCCCGGCCAACGCGAGGGTCGCGGCGACGTTGGCGTTCTTGGGATAGCAGCGGGCAGCCTCGCGGGCGGTGCCGGTAAAGAAGGTGGCAGGTTCTGTCAGCGCAGCAAGGTCGAGCGCGTCTTCGGCAGGGGTGCCCGCCCACGCCTGCGGCGGCTTGGTGCCCCGATAGCGGACAGACACGGCATCGGCCGCGCCAAGCGCCGCCAGCATGTCCACGCCCGCCACGGCCCCAGCAGGCAGGATCAGGCGGGCGCCGCCCTGTTGCGCCGCCTTGGTCAGTTCGGTCTGGAGTGCGGCGTCGGCCAGCGCGCCGACCGACACCACCAGCACGTCGATTCCGGCCTGCAACACCAGCGGCACATAGCTTGTCACAGCGCTGTGCCCGGCACATTCCACAACCAGGTCGGGGCGCGCGGCCAATAGGTCATCGGTGTCGGACACAACCTCGGCGGCCAGATCCGGACAACGCGTTTCTAATTCCGCCCGCACCTTGTCACCGCAGCCGGGGCGCACCTGAACCACGAGGCCTTCGGGCACGAGCCCGCCATTCTGCAACAACCCGATCAGGGTGGTGGCGATGTTTCCAAATCCGATCAGACCAAGCCGCATGGGGTTACTCCGTCTTCCCGGCGGCCCCGGCGGGCGGCCCGGCGAAGGCCTCGGCAAACGGGCCGATAGCGCACATATCGACTTCCAGAACCTGCGGCCCGTCTGCGGCCATAGCGGTGTCAAATGCCTCGGCGAAAGCGTCGACCGAGGTCACTTTGCTGTGCGGCATCCCGATCGAGGCGCAGAACCCGTCGAACGTCGGCACCGCGACCTTGGAATAGTGACGGCGGCTGTCGTATTGAGCGTCCTGAATGTTCTCGATCACTCCATAGGCCTGATCGTTCATCAACACATAGACAAGCGGTGCGTTTTCATCGACGGCAGTGATCATCTCGGCCAGCCCCAGCATGGTGCCGCCATCGCCCAAAAGGGTCACGGCCTTGGGGCCATCCGAGGCGAGCGCCGCCCCGATCCCCATCGAAACGCCCTGACCGATCCCTCCGCCAAGGGCATGGACCCCAAGACGTGGCCCCGCGATCCGCACATAGCGGTTGCCGAAGGTCGAGTTGGAGATCGTCACGTCCCGCACCCAAGGGTTCCCACCAGTCGAGACGCGTTCCGCGAGTGTATCGGCAACCACCTGATAGGGTCCAAGCGTGCCCCGCAAACGACCCTCGCCCTGCGCTCGGGCCGTGGCAATGTCAAAAGGCAGGCCGGGATCGGCGGCCAATTGCTTGGGCAGACGTTCCAGAACGCGGGCCAGCGTGTCAGCCGCATCGCCATGGGCGAAGACATCCACCGGATAGTTGCGCCCGCCCTGAGACGCATCCGCGTCGATCTGGATCAGCGTCGCGGGCAGCGGCATCTTGTTGTTGCGAGTCTCGTTGCCGCGCAGGCGCGATCCCACAACGATCATCAGGTCGCAGGTCTGGTAGAGCGCGGCTGCCTCTGGAGTCATGTTGAATGCCCCGAGGTTGGCAGGCTCGTCCTCGGATACCACGGCACGGCCATTGGTCGAGGTTACGACACCGATCCCCCGGCGCATCAGTTCGGTCGCTTCGGCCGAGGCGCCACGGGCGCCACCACCAAGCCACAGCATCGGACGCTTGGCTTTCGCGACAAGGGCTGCGATCTCGTCGATCACGCTGTCGCTGGCCACGGGGGCGACCTTCACAGCGGGATGGATCCGGGCCGGGATACGTGCCTCGGCACGTTGGACATCCACCGGAATTTCAAGGCTGACCGGGCCGGTCGGGGCCGACAGGGCCGCCGAGGCGGCAGCTGCCAGCGTGCCAAGCGTGCCGTTCGAGTCCCAGATACGGAACACCTGCTTGGACACGCCGCGCAGCATCTCGGGCTGGCGCGGAACGTCATGGATCGCGGCGCGGTCACGATCGGCAAAGCCAAGATCGACCTGGCTGGTGATGTGCAACACCGGGCTGCCCGCCGTCAGCGCCTCGGCCTGCGCACCCGCAGCGTTCCCTGCCGCTGTGCCCGTCGAGGTGAAGCAAACGCCAAGCCCGCCGCTGACCCGCGCATAGGCATCGGCCATGTTCATCGCCCCGGCTTCGCCCCGCGCGGGCACAAAGCGGATGCGCCCTTGCCGCGCGATGGCATCGAGGATCGGCATATTGTGGATCGAGATCACCCCGAAGACAGTCGTGACACCGATTTCCGCCAGATAGTGGGCGATGAAATCGCCGACCGTTCCGGTTTCGAGTTTGGTTTCCGGTTTCATTGGAGCCTCTCAGATATGGCGGGACAGTCCGCCCGAAACTTCGAGCTGTGACCCAGTGATGTAGCTTGCGGCGCGAGAGCCGAGGAAAGCGATGGCAGCGGCGGCTTCGGAGGGGTCTCCAAGGCGGCCAAGCGGGATGCCCTTGCGGGCGGCGAGGTTGCCGTACCACTCTTCGCGACTCTGGGTCTGATCCTCGCGGGCTTCGAACCGGCGGGTCCACTGACCCGAGCTGACCAGCCCCAGCAGGATGGAATTGACGCGCACCTCTGGCGCCAATTCGACGCTGAGCGATTTCAGCAGGTTCTGAACCCCGGCCCGCGCCGAGGAGGTGCAGACCATGTGCGGTTCCGGCTGATAGGCCAGCAACGAGTTCACGGCGACGATCGCGCCCTCGGACGCCTTCAATTGCGGCAGGAAGGCCCGGATCGGGTGGATCTGGCTGAACAGCTTCAGCTCATATTCCGCGTGCCAGTCGTCATCCGAGGTATCGGCAAAGGTCGACTGTCGCCCTTGCCCGGCATTGTTCACCAACAAGTCAACGCCGCCGAAGCGCGCTTTCACCATGTCGGCAAAGCCCTGCACGGCGGTGGGGTCCAGAACAGACAGCGCCTGCGCAAGGACGTTCTCGTCGCCGAAATCCCGCGCCATGACGGTGGCGACATTTTCCAGCCGACTCTCATTGCGCGCGCAAAAGGCGACCTTGGCACCCGATTGCAGCAGCAGGCGCACGGTTTCCAGTCCGATACCGGAAGAGCCGCCCGTCACCACGGCAACCTTGCCTTGGTATCCGAAATCCATCACGCGCCCTCCGGTTTCGCCAGTTCCGGCCAGCCCGGATCGGGGCGGCCCTGCATCACGGCGCGCTGTGCCGGTGTCGGTGGCCCGGCGGTCATCCAACGGTCCATGGACTCGGGGTCATTGCGCGACCAGACCTTGGCCTGGTGCACGGCCTCGTCGATTTGCTGAAGCTCGGACGTGAATTCGATCACGAAGCCAGAGGGCGACACAAAGTAGGCAAATGGGTTGTTCCCCGGACCGTGACGGCCCGGCCCCCACGTCGGCACATGGCCCTTCTGGCGCATCCGTCCAATGCCGCGCATGAACTCGTCCAGCGTCGGCATTTCAAAGGCGACGTGGTTCACGCTGGCATAGTTGCCCCGCACCAGCGCGATGGAGTGGTGATCGGAATTGCAGCGCAGGAACACCATCTGATCGGCGGAATAATCCGACACGCGAAAGCCCAGAACGGTTTCGTAAAACGCCTGCACGCCTTCCATGTCCGGGGTGTTCAGCACCACATGGCTGACCTTGCGGGGCTTGGCCCAATCGTCTTGTTCCTCCAGCGTGATCGCCTCGGTGCGAAAGCGCAGACGGCGATTGTCGGGGTCGAGGATCTCGAAGCCCCAGCCACCTGCGAAATCGTCGAACGGTGCCGGCGCGCCCAGCACGCGGGCGCCCGTCTCGGTCACCTGCCTGTGCAGCGCGGCCATGCTGTCCCGGTCGGGCATGGCAAAATGGATGTATTCGATGCCGAAGATATCGCCTTCGGCCAGCCCGTAGAGAAACGGCTCGTTCCCGGTGCCGCGCAGCAGCGCCGTGCCCGTGGTCTTGTGGGCAAGGCTCAGCCCCCACATGTCCTCGTAGAACGGCAGGGTCTGGGTCAGGCCCGGGCCACGCATCATGATGCCCCTCAGAGATCCGACTCGCACTGGATCCGCCATGTTCTGTCCTCCTTCACACCCGCTTTAGCGGGCGGTTTCCATCATTTCCGTCAGCGCGCCCGCAAAGGCAGCCGGGCATTGTTGATACAGGGCGTGGCCGCAGCCGGGCACCAGTGTCAGCCGCCCGCGCGCCGCCGCATGCAGCGTCGCGTGAACCCGCCGCGCCCCGTCCGGCGGCGTCACCACGTCTTCGGCCCCGACGATCACGTCGGTGGGCACCAGCAACCGGACCGCATCGTCCAGCAACCGCCCCGAGGCCAACATCCGCACCGCCGCGTCATAGCCCGGACTGGTCACCTGGCTCATGGCCTGCTGAACCCGCGCCACAAGCTCTGGCGCCTGCTCGGCGCGGAACACCAGCCGGTTTGCGCGGGCGGCGGCGAAAGCTTCGGGGCCCTGTGTGTGCAAGTCGTCGATCCGGGCCTGTGCCGCCGTGCTCAGTGTGCCGGGCGCCATGCCATGACCAAGTGCAGGCGAGGCCAGCAACAGTTGCGAAACCCTGTCGCGATGAGTCGCCGCATAGGCAGCGCCCACAAGCGAGCCGAGCGAATGGCCCGCAACAACCAGTTTGGTCAGCCGTAGGTCCTGGATCAGGCGCTGCAACGCCTCGGCATAGTCCAGCGCCACCGGGCACGGCTGCGCCAGCGGCTCCGACCGGCCATATCCCGGCGCGTTCCACGCGATCACGCGCCAGTCTTCGGGCAACTGCCGGATGGCTGTCTCGAAGGATTGCGCCTGAGAGCCGATGCCGTGCAGTAGCATTATCGTGGGGCCACCGGTTCCGGGCCGTTCCAGATACTCGATCCCTTGGGCGATATGTGCGTGCAGATCCATCTCGTCCCTCAGTTGAAAACAAAGCCGTTGTTCACGGGCAGACTCTGCCCGGTCAGAGTCAGGGCTCCCTCTGTCAGCAGAAAGGCGATCACGTCGGTAATCTCTTCCGGACCTTGCGGTCCGGGCACGGCACGCCCGTCGGAATACTGGCGATGCCGCGCCTCGGGCACGTAGTCGGTCGACTCGGTCGTCAGGATGCCCGGCGCCACCGCCGTGACGCCCACCCGATCCGGGCCCAATTCGCGGGCCAGCGAGCGGGTCATCGACAGGATCGCGCCTTTGGACGCGACGTAGGACATCAGCCGGGGCGCGCCCCAGAGCGCGGTGTCGGAGGCCACGTTGACGATCCGGCCCGACCCCGATGCCTTGAGCAGCGGTGCCGCGGCGCGGGTCATCAGCCAAGTGCCGCGCACATTCACCCGTTGCACCAGATCCCAACTGTCGATCTCGATCTCGTCGAAGGGCACACCGCCGATACCTGTGGCAATCGCCCCGTTGTTGACCAGCCCGTGCAGTACCCCGCCGGTCATCTCTGCCACGGCGGCCCCGACCTTGGCGATCGAGTCCGGCGCGCCCAGATCGACGGACAGGAACTCTGCTCCCGTGGCCGCAGCTGTTGCCCGGCCCTCGTCCTCGGCGATATCGGCAAGGATCAGCCGCGCGCCGTGGCCTGCAAGGGTGCGGGCAATCTCGGCCCCCAACCCCCGCGCCGCGCCGGTCAGCAGGATGGTGCGTCCCTTCAGCATCACTCGGCAGCCTCGGTCTGGGCCAGCTCCGCCTCGATCTGCGATTTTGCAGCGCGGGTCAGGATCTGCCGGATGCGGCTGACGCCAAGGTCATGCTGGTAGAGCATTTCGCGCTTGCGGGCGTCGTCGGGCATGCCTTCCAGCATCACGCGGTCCTGCTCCAGCACGTTCCAGTGCCGCTCTTCCAGATGCGCGCGGTAGAGAAACCGCCAACTGTCGCGGGCCACGCCCGACACTTCGCGCATCCGCCAGAAGAAAACCTTGCAGGTGGTGTCATCCACCGGCAACACGAAGCCGATGATCCGCATGAAGCCCCCCGGCCCCGCTGCGGGCGGATAGGGGATGTCGAGATAGCAGAACATGTCGCCGGGATGGACTTCGAACTCGGTCCAGTCGAAATTCTCGCCAACCTGTCCGACACGTTCGATACGGAAACCGTTTTCGGTCTTGTCGAGCTTCATCAAATCTTGCTTGGAGCCAAAGGCCAGCGTGAAGCTCTCGGAATGCAGGTAGCAGCCGTGCATCGGGTCGGCGAGGTTGTCCAGCGCGTAGCGATAGTTGCTTTCCCAGACCGAAGTGCAGAGAAACCCTGTCCAGTCCTCGCTGACCATTTCCTTGGGCAGCATCAGTTCGGGCGCCTCGGGGCGCTCGACCGAGGGGATGTAAACGAAAACGCAATCGTTCGACTCGGTCACTTCAAAGGATTTCAGCGCTTTGCGGCCTTCCAGCGCACAGTCCGGCATGGCGGGCACGCGAACGACCACGCCGTCGCCATCGACAATTACACCGTGATAGCGGCAGCCGATATTGCCCTCGTGCACCTCACCATAGGACAGCGGCGCGCCACGGTGCGGGCAGAAATCCTCGATACAGCGGATATTGTCAGCACCATCGCGCCACAAAACCACCTTTTGTCCAAGGACCTTGGCCCCATATGGGCGGCTGGTCTTGACCTCGACCGATTTCGCCACCGGATACCATTGCCCCAAAAGGCCGGTGTTCACCCGCTCTTCGATCAGGGATTTCTTGTCGATCGTCGTCATGGATTTCTCCTGTGTCGCTGTCTCGGAAGTGTCAGCAGCCCGCGAGGCGCCGCGCGTCCGGTATTGCTTGGGAAGGGCCGGAAACCGCCCCTGCTGAGGATGTTGTCAGTGTTGCGCCTTGGGGATGTAGTGAAGGACGCGTGCCTCGATCCGCACCAGCGCCGAGTAGAGCAGGAAGCCGATCACCGTGAGCAGCACGATTGCGTCGAACACCATCGCGGCATTGGCCTGTCCACCGCCGTAGGAAATCAGAAAGCCGAGCCCGGTATTCCCGCCCACCATCTCGCCCACGGTCACGCCGATCACGGCAAGGGTCGAGGCGATGCGCAGGCCCGCCATCAGGTTGGGCAGGGTCGAGGGCATCTCGACCTTGAAGAAGATCCCCAGCCGCGACAGGTTGTAGGCGCGGGCAAGGTTCACAAGGTCACGATCGACGGTGCGCATCGCCTGCAACACGTTGACCAACACCGGGAAAAACACGATCAGCACCGTCACCAGCAGCTTGGGCATCGAGTTATAGCCGAACCACATGATGAAGAGCGGGGCAAAGGCCACCTTGGGCGCGATCTGCAACGCAAGAATGTAGGGCGACAGCACCCGTTCCCAGAATTCCGACATGCCCAGAAGGTAGCCGAGCACAGCCCCCAAAGCGCTGCCGATCACGAAGCCGAGCACGGTATAGAGAGCCGTGGACATCAGGTGTCCCAACAGGCCCTCGGACCGCCACATCCGGTGCAGTTCGCTCAGGCAATCCGAAAGCGTCGGAATGATGTAGCGCGGAACGTCCAGCGCCGTAGGCAGGAACTGCCAGGCCAGCAACACAAGTGCCAGCAATGTCAGGCTTGCCATCATGACGGTGCGGTTAGTGCGCATGGCCGGTCCCTTCGCGGTCTTGGTCCGGGCCGGGGCGACAGGCGCCCCGGGTGCTTTTGATGCTGTCGCGTCTGTCATTGGATAAACTCGTTGGTGTAGAGGTCTTCGACCGGAACGGCGGTCTGGACGATGCCGCTGTCGAGGTAAAAGGCCTGCACGGCCTCGATACGGGCGGGGTCAAATGCACCGAGCGGCTGGTTCTCGCCTTCTGGGTAGATCAGCGTCGCGTAGGACCGCATGATCGCCTCGATGGCCGCTTCCTGACCCTCGTGCTGGGGCATGAACGAGACATAGTCGGCCGCGGCGGTTGCCGGATCGTCAACGATGTCCTGCACCGCGTGCAGCACGGCGGAGACGAAGCCCTGAACCACCTCAGGGCGTTCGGCGATGGTCTCGTCCGACGCGATAATAGCCTGCGCCATGGCCGGGAAAACGGTATCGACGGGCATTTGCTCCATCTCGACGCCGGCGCCCTCAACGGCGGCGATCCACTCTGGTACGCCCGAGAAGGCATCAAGATCACCGGCGATGGACAACTGGATGATCCCGCCCGGTCCAACCGCCTGAATATCGACGTCATCGCGCGACAGGCCAACCGAGGCGAGAACGCCCAAAAGGTTGTAGTAGGTGGTATCCTGGAAGGCGAGAACCCCCACGGTGCGCCCGGCCAGATCCTCGGGGCCGGTGATGCCGCTATCGGCGCGCCACGCAAGTTGGGTCAGGCCGCGCCCGCCGAGCAGGGCCACACCGCGAATATCGAGGCCATTGGCCCGCACGATGATCGGCGTGTCACCGATGCCACCGCCCAGATCGGCGTTACCAACCGCGACCTGCGTCGCCACATCCGCCCCACCGCGTCCGACGCGGAAGGTCACGTCGAGGCCGTTGTCGTCGAAGTAGCCATTATGCAGCGCCAGTTGGAACGGCGCGAAGGCGGGCAGGAAGTCGGGTGCCGGGAAGAGATATGTCACCTCTTCGGCAAAGGCCGCGACCCCCGAGGAAAGCACAACGGCAGCAGCAGCGAAGGTGTTGAGAAACTTGGTTTTCATGAGAGTTCCCTGTCTTTGAACGTGACGGCCTTAGGCGGCCTTTTCTTCCAGTTTGAGATGCTTGAAGAGTTGCGCGGCGTAGTCGCTGACCTCGGGCATCAGGCGCCGTTTCAGCGGCTGGTCCCGATGCGCCAGGTCCACGGCGATCTCGGCCACGATGGTGCCTGGCCGTTCGGACAAGACGATGATCCGGTCTGACATCAGCACCGCTTCCGCCAGATCATGGGTGATCAGCAGCGTGGTCTTGTTCGACTCGGCGATGGTCTGCGCAAAGCTGTTTTGCAGCACCAGCTTGGTCTGCGCATCGAGCGCCGAGAAAGGCTCGTCCAGCAAGATGATCTCGGGGTCAATGGCCAGCGTCCGGGCCAGCGCCGCGCGTTGCCGCATCCCGCCCGACAGCTGATAGGGGAAATGCCCCTCGAACCCGTCGAGATGACAATGGCGCAGCTCGGTCATGGCGCGCTGGCGCCGCTCTGCCCTGCCGACGCCACGCGATTCCAGACCGAATTCGATGTTCTGCACGATTGAGCGCCACGGCAGCAACAGGTCTTTCTGCAACATGAACCCGACATGGGTATTGGGGCCGTTGACCGGTTCATTGCTGACCAGAACCTCGCCGCGGGTCGGCTGATAGAGGCCTGCGGTCATCGACAAAAGCGTGGACTTGCCACAGCCCGACGGGCCCACAACCGAAACGAATTCGCCCTCGTCCACCTTGAAGCTGATGTCGCGCACAGCCGTCAGTTGACCGCCTGTCCGGGTGTGGAATTCCTTGGTAACGGATCGAAATTCAAGCGCCATAGCCATGTGCCTCATAGGCCGCGTCAAGCTCGGCGTTGATCGTGGCCAGTTCTTCCGCCAGCAGGTCTGCCGTCCAGTCCGTGCAGCCGGATTTGGGGGCCACCACGGCGGCCGCGCTCAACGCGTCGGCGACAGCGGCAAAGTCATGGGTTCCCTCGCCATAGATTTTCGCAAGGGCGGTAGCCAGCGCTTGTTCCGCCTCGGTCAGGTCACGCCCACGGCATTGGTGGGCAAGCGCGGGGCGGCTGGTGTCGCGGGCCCGTTGCGACAGGCGATCCTTGAATGCGTCCATGTCTGCGCTGTTGTCCATCATGGCCTCCGTCCGGTTTGACAAGAATTGTTCATATTTGAACTCTGTGTTCATAATTTATCATGCGGGTGAGTCGTCCACTTGTCAACAGAAACCAAGAACGGCCCGCGTCCGGGGTTTCGGCACGACGAACCGCGTCTCCAAAGGGTTGGCAACTCGTCAGATTTTCAAGCGATGAGAGAACGCCCCAAGACCGGGCAAAAGGCTCAGACAGGGTCGGGGGCACCAAGCAGCACGGAAATGCGCCGTGCCGATTCGACCAGTTCGGACCCAACCGGGCCATCCAGGTCGGCCAATCGGGTCACGTCCATCGGGGCCGTCACATTGATCGCGGCGACAACGCGCCCGGTCATGTCACGCACCCCTGTCGCGGCCGACGCAATCCCTGCCTCGAAATCGCCGGAATGGATGATCACCCCCTGCCCGCGACCGGATCGGGCATGGGCGACCCATTCCTTGAGAGAGGTTGTTGCCGACATCCGCCCCCCCTGCTGGCGATCACGGCGATAGAGCTCGGTCAATTCTTCCTCGCTGAGATCGGCAAGGAACACCCGCCCCATCGTGGTGGTTTGCACCGGCAGGCGACTGCCTACCTGAACGATACTGCTGCGGATATCCCGCGCTGGCACACGCAGCACGTAGAGAACCGAGGTGCCGTCCAGCACCCCCATATGCACCGACCACCCCGTCCGATCCCGCAACCGCTCCAACTCTGGTTGCGCCAGTTCCACCGTTTCCCGTGTGGCGAGGTAGCCATAGCTTAGCCGCAGCACGCCGGGCCCCTGCGAGTAGGTGTTCGTGCGGCCGTCCTGTAGCAGGCAGCCCATCTGGGTCAGCGTATAGACCGTGCGAAACGCGGCGGAACGCGATACGCCAAGTTTCTGGGCAATCTCGGACAAGGTCAGGGTCGGCTGCTCTGGCGTGAAGGCCTGCAACGCCTTCAGCCCGCGCACCAGCCCCGGCACCAGATAGCGATCTTCTGATGTGGGGTCGGTTGAAATGTCTTGCTCGGATGCCATGTCCTGCCTCCTCTTTTCGTTTCATATATAAAACGCAACGTCGCCAGTGAAACAGCCTTTGCGTAAGCTCTCCTTCATATCGACGCAACAGACTCTCTGGAGGAAACGCACATGACATTGCACAGCACGCCCAAATCGGCCCTCGCCGACGAATTGCTGGCCCACACAGGCCGCTTCACCAACAAGACATTCGACTGGGAGGCCTTCCCCTCGAATATCGGCTTCCCCGAGCTGGAACGCGCCCAGATGCGCTATATCGGGGCCGGGGGCTCGCCAAAGGTCGGTGACAACACCACCCTCAAACCCGACCACTTCACCCTTTCGCTGATCTACAAGAAGCCCGGTAAATACGCTGCCTGCCACAGCCACGAGATCGAAGAGAGTTTTCTGATCATCGACGGCACGCTGATCGTCGGCTGGGAAAAGGATGGCGAGGTGGTCGAGGTCAATCTCGGCCCAAAGGACATGATCCTGAACGCCCGCGAAATCGGCCATGGCTTTCGCGTGGACGGGGTCGAGCCGGTCCTGATGTCGATCTCGGTCGACGTGGGCAAGCCACTGCCGCCGGTCTACCACTATCACCCCAAGGAACATGCCCCGGAGCTCGCGCGCAGTTTTGGCGCAGAACCGGGCAAGACCCTACCCTTTGATCCCGATGGCAGCCACCCGCTTCAGAAACTGATGGCGCAATATGTGGTGCGCCATGCAAACCTGCCAACGATCTGGGAAGACGCAGGGTTCACCCGCAAGGTCTATGTTGGCCCCGGCGCGATTGAGAGCGACACCTGCCGCAAGGAAATGCTGGGCGTCCCGTCGCGCGTGGGTGTTCAGCCTTTCGTCCGCGATGTCGAAGATGCGTTCCTCGTCCTCGAAGGCTCGCTGACCTTGGGCTGGGAAGAGAATGGCGACGTGACCGAGGTCGAGCTTGGTCCGCGCGATCTGGTCAAGACGCCTGCCGGCCGCCCCCACTGGTTCCGCAACAACGGCGCGGGCGCAGCGACGGTCTGGTACGTGATCGGCAGCCAAGGCATGGAAACGGTCAGCTACAAAGCGGCCTGAGCCACATCAAGACCTGAGACAAAACGGGGCGTCCTAAAAGCGCCCCGTTTTCCGTTTTCGGCATCAGACCAAGCGGCAGGGTCAGGTCAGCCGCTGGTTCAGACGGTCCAGATGCAACGTGACCAGTTCCCAAGCTGCCTCGGCCGTTTCGGCCTCGGCATAGCAGCGAAACTCGGGGGCGTTTCCCGACGGGCGCAAATGCACGACGGCGCCGCCTGCGAAGGTCACCCTCAGGCCGTCCGTCTGGTCCAGCGCCTGTTCCGGCGGCAACGCCTCGAAAAAGGCCGCGCGCGCCGCACGATCGCCGGAAAGCTCGGCCAGGAAGGCGGCAGACCGGTCGGAGGCGATCCCTTGCAGCCGGTCCGCGGCGGTAAAGCGCGGCGGCAGATCGGCCACCATCTGCGCGAGGCCTTGACCCAGAGAACACGCCGCGACCAACGGGGCCACGATGGGCAACAGGCTGTCGCGCGTCATCAGGGGGCCAAGCGACCCGGCGGGCGCGGCAGCGGCGAACCCCAACAGGAACCCTCCATTGGCCTCGTAGCCCACGATCGGCGTCGTCGCGTCGTTGGCCAAGGCCGCGTCCATCGCGGCAATGACGAAGGGCGATCCGATCTTGGTGCGCACCACGCTGTCAAAGCCCATCTGGTCGACCAGGCTGTTGGAACTGACCGGGGTCACGATGTGGCGTGCCCCAAGCGCCCGCGCGGCAAGCGGCCCCAGCACATCACCCGGCACGATCCGGCCCGTGGCATCGGCGACCATGGGGCGGTCGGCATCGCCGTCGGTCGATACGATGGCATCAAGCCCGTGGGCCTTGGCCCAAGCGGCCAATTGCGTGCGGGTGCCGGGATCGACCGCTTCGGTATCGACGGGAATGAACACATCCGACCGCGCCAGCGCCACCGTCTCGGCCCCCAGCCCCTGCAACACGTCCGCCATCACGTCGCGCGCAACGCTGCTGTGTTGATAGACGCCGATCCGTTGCCCGCCGAGCGCCGTGGGCCCAAAGGCGTTCTGGTAGCGCGCGCCATAACGGGCAAGCGCCTGGTCGTCCGTTTCCAAGGCGCCGCTCAGACGCCCCGGACCAGCCCCAAGGGCCGCCACAATCGCCGCCTCGTCCGCCTTGGAGATTTCCCCGGTCGGCAGATAGAATTTCAGCCCGTTCCGGTCCGCCGGAATATGGCTGCCCGTGACCATGATGGCGGCTGCCCCGGCCTGCATCGAGGCGAGGGCCAATGCCGGCGTGGGCACCGCGCCACACGCCACAGCCCCCAGCCCGGCCCCGCGGATGGCCACCATCACCGCGCGGGCGATTTCGGGCGACGAAGGTCGCAAGTCCCACCCCACATAGACCCACCCGCCGGTAGGACAGGCCGCGATGAAGGCCTGCACGTAGTCGCGGACCAATTCCGCCGTCAAGTCGACCACGAGGCCGCGCAATCCACTGGTTCCGAATTTGGGTGCCATACTGCCCTCAGGAAATAAACAAACCGTTGGGCGCTTTATGAAAGCCAGCAGGAACGAACACAAGAAGGAGCCTTGGTCCTAGCCTTGCCTGACGCCGCCAGCTAGACTGAAGGCGAGCAGATCAAAAGGGCACCGAGGCATGAGCCCCACAGCCAAATTCAACGTCGTGATTGTCGGCCAAAACGGGCGGTTGCAATACGAAGCCGCGCTCTTTGCCGCGAGCTTTCGGCGCTTCAACCCGGATTTCCCCGGTCGGCTTTTCGTGGCTGAGCCTCAGCCCGGTCCGCTCTGGACCGGCAATCCCGCGATTGGCAATGACGATGTGCGCGCGGCGCTCGATCGGCTGGGGGCCGAGATCCTGCCCTTCGAGGCGCGCCATTTCGGACAGGCCTACCCCTATGGCAACAAGATCGAAATGCTGTCAGCCCTGCCGGACGGCGAGCCGTTCGTCTTCTTCGACACCGACACCCTGATCCTTGGCGATCTGACCGAGGTGCCGTTCGATTTCGACCGCCCGTCGGCCTCGCTGAAGGTGGAAGGCACGTGGCCGGAGATCCAGCTCTACGGCCCCGGCTACGCTCAGACATGGCGGGTGCTCTATGACCGCTTCGGGCTGGATTTCGACAGCACCCTCGACCTCAGCCAACCCGACGAATACTGGCGCCGTTATCTCTATTTTAACGCGGGCTTCTTCTACTACCGCTGTCCACGGGAATTTGGTCGGCGGTTCCTCGACTACGCCCTGTCGATCCGCGACGACAGGCCCGATGAACTGGCGTGTCAGTCGCTGGACCCGTGGCTGGATCAGGTGGCGCTGCCGTTGGTCATCCATTCCTTCGGGGGGGGCCGCGACGCACTGGAGCCGGGCTGGCTGGACGGGTCTCATAGCTGTCACTACCGCGTCCTGCCGCTGCTCTACGCCCGAGAGGCCGACCGCGTTGTCGAAGCGTTGGAAGAGGTCGCCGCGCCCAACTGGATCAAGAAGGTGCTCAAGGGCTATGAGCCGATGAAGCGCATGGTTTACCAATCCAAAGGGCAAAAGGCGCGGGCATTGTTCGACAGGGATCACCTGCCCCGCAAGGAGCAGGCGATCCGCAACAAGCTCAAACGCGAGAAACTCTGGCTGAGGTAGAGGTCACTTTCCCTGTGTGTCCAGCGAGACGATCTCCGCCCCGTCGGAGAAAATACCCGGGGCGGGCCACAGCGTCGGCGGGAAATCAATCATGTTTGCCGACGCACTCACGACAGTGGCAAGGGTGATGAGGGCGGCGAGGGTCATGGACCGGATCATGGGAGGGTCTCCTTGTTACAAGCGATGCCCTCCAGATGCGTGTCAGTGCGGTCTTGTGCGCGCAGATTCCGAAACCGGCGGGGAATTTTCGAAAACAGCGAGAGAATTCGCGGAATCGAGCGCCCGGCGCCGAAACTCTGACGGGCTTTCCCCGGTCTGATCGCGGAAGGCCTTGTTGAACGGCCCCAGCGAGGCAAAGCCGCTGTCATAGGCCACTTCCAAAATCGTCCGGCGGGCATTGGCCGGATCGGCCAGAACCTCTTTGGCCGCCGCGATCCGGTAACTGTTGATGAAGGTCGGGAAGTTGCGGAACCCGAGCCGCTTGTTGATGACCGCACGCAGCCGATGCTCGGGCACACCGATCTGCTGTCCCAAATCCGCGATCGTCAGCCCCTCGCGCCGCCAAATTCCGCTGTCGAGAGCCTCGGTCAGGGCCGAAATGACCGAGACATCCACCGCCTCGGCGCGGCGGTCGGTCTGCGGGGTCTCGGGGGTGACCGGGACGTTGCAGGCAAGGCAGGCCGTGGGTTCGGGTTTCAGCACCCACAGGGCGTGGGCAAACGCGAGCGCCAGGAAGGCAACCGCCTGCACGAAGGGCACCGCCTGCGGGATCGCAACCCTGTCATCGAGCAACTCGATGACCGAGATCGAGCCACCCAAAACCGCCATGGCCGAGAGGAAGGCCGGGCGCAGCCGCCTTCGGACATCCACGAGGTCTTCGCCCGCCGTCGAAACCGCCTTGGCCAGAAGCGCCGAGAAAAAGGCCAGCATGATGGCCGCGCGCAGCACGTCGAGCTGCGGCCACCAAAGACCCGCCAGTGCGAACACGACCGCGCCCCCCGCCGCCGCCAGCCACGGCCAACGTTCGCGCGCGGTATCAATGAAGACCGTGACGACGAGCCAACACACGGCGAGCGGGATGAAGATCGCCCCTCCCCTGAGGCTTGAGACGAGCGGCGCAGGCAGCGTCGTGACCACCGGCCCTGACACCAGCAGGAAGCAGGCCAGCGTCACCGTCAACGCCAAGAGCGGCCAGCCGATGGGCCTGGTATCGCGGTCCAGCATCAGGGCAACCGCCGAGAGCAGCGCCAGCGCGATGGTCGCGGAGCGGATGGAGATGTCGAGCAGGATCATGGAGCCCTCTGGCGAAAACGAAAACAGGGGGCCAGCTTAGGCCCCCCGTCAATACTCTTGCGCGTCGATCTTTGAAAAGCCGCAGGATTTCGGAAATCAATCAGCCTGCGGTGGCAGGTTCTTCCTTCTTCCGCTCTGTATAGATGAGCAGCGGCTGCGCGTCCGAGGTGACAGCCTCTTCGTTCACAACGACCTCTTCCACACCCTCGGTGCCGGGCAGGTCGAACATGGTGTCGAGCAGGATGTCTTCCATGATCGAGCGCAGGCCACGGGCCCCTGTCTTGCGGTCGATGGCCCGCTTGGAGATCGCCTTGAGCGCATCGTCGGTGAACTTGAGCTTGGCTTCTTCCAATTCAAACAGACGCTGGTACTGCTTGACCAAGGCGTTCTTGGGCTGGGTCAGGATCGTGACAAGTGCGTCTTCGTCCAGATCTTCAAGCGTTGCGATCACCGGCAGACGGCCAACGAATTCGGGGATCAGACCGAATTTCAACAGGTCTTCCGGTTCCAGATCCTTGAAATATTCACCAATCGTCTTCTTGCTGTCATCGCGCACATCGGCGCCAAAGCCCATGGCCGACCCTTTGCCACGCTGCGCGATGATCCGGTCGAGGCCGGCAAAGGCACCGCCGCAGATGAACAGTATATTGGTCGTGTCCACCTGAAGGAATTCCTGCTGCGGATGCTTGCGTCCGCCCTGCGGCGGGACGGAGGCCACGGTGCCTTCCATGATCTTCAACAGCGCCTGCTGCACGCCCTCTCCCGACACGTCGCGGGTGATCGAGGGGTTGTCGGATTTGCGGGTGATCTTGTCGACCTCGTCAATATAGACAATGCCGCGCTGCGCCCGATCGACGTTGTATTCGCTGGCCTGCAACAGCTTGAGTATGATGTTCTCCACATCCTCGCCCACATAACCGGCCTCGGTCAGCGTGGTGGCGTCGGCCATTGTGAACGGCACGTCAAGAATACGCGCCAGCGTCTGCGCCAGCAGCGTCTTGCCGCAGCCGGTGGGGCCGATCAGCAGGATGTTGGATTTCGCCAGCTCGATATCCGATTTGCCGGAATTGTTGAGCCGCTTGTAATGGTTGTGCACGGCGACTGATAGCACGCGCTTGGCGTGCGCCTGCCCGATCACGTAATCGTCCAGAACTTCGCAGATTTCCTTGGGCGAGGGCACGCCATCGGTTGCCTTCAGGCCGGCCGACTTGGTTTCTTCGCGGATGATATCCATGCAAAGCTCGACGCATTCATCGCAGATGAAGACGGTCGGTCCGGCAATGAGTTTGCGCACCTCGTGCTGGCTCTTGCCGCAGAAGCTGCAATAGAGCGTGTTCTTCGAGTCGCTGCCGGTTGAATTGGCCATATCGTCTTACCTCAACGGGTTTTCGCGTTGCGCCGCAGGGGCGAACCCCAAGTCTGCGACGTCGTTCCCCCAAGCCTAGAGCAGCGAAAACCGCTCCACAATGTCAAAATGAACTGGAATATTGACCCTTTGGTGATCAGCCCCGCCGGGGGTCAACGGGAAGGACGAGGCTGATCAGAGCCGTTTTCTCAGCTTTCGGTTGCCGCGCGGCTTTCGACGATCTCGTCGATCAAACCCCAGTCCTTGGCCTGCTCGGGATCCATGAAATTGTCACGTTCCAGCGCGTCGACAACGGCCTCCATCTTCTGGCCGGTGTGCTTGACGTAGATCTGGTTCAGGCGATCCTTGAGCTTTTGGGTTTCCTGCGCGTGAATCATGATATCCGTGGCCTGCCCCTGATAGCCGCCAGAGGGTTGGTGCACCATGATGCGGCTGTTGGGCAACGAGAAGCGCATGCCCGGCTCGCCCGCCGTCAGCAAGAGCGACCCCATCGACGCCGCCTGCCCGACCACGAGGGTCGAGACCTTGGGCTTGATATACTGCATGGTATCGTAGATCGACAAGCCGCTGGTCACGACACCGCCGGGGCTGTTGATGTACATGCTGATTTCCTTGGACGGGTTTTCCGCCTCAAGGTGCAGCAGCTGCGCCACGATCAGGCTGGACATGCCGTCATGCACGGGGCCAGACAGAAAGATGATCCGCTCCTTCAGAAGGCGCGAGAAGATGTCATAGGCGCGCTCGCCCCGGCTGGTCTGTTCGACCACCATCGGAACCAGCGTGTTCATGTAAATGTCGTTAGGGTCTTTCATCGGGCCTGCCTCAGGTAAGGGTCACTCGCGTTCGAGGGGGGATGCTATGGCCTCCCCATGGGGGCTGCAAGGGGGGCATGGGGCAGAAATATTGCCCGGGCGGCGCAATTCAACCGGCAGGCGGACGTCAGCGCAGGGCCAGCCACATCGGCCCGCCCCATTCGGGCACCAGCACAACCGAGTCGCAAGGGTCTTCGGCCTCTCCCGCGCCATCGACCGGGGCCAGTTCGCGCACGCCGTTTTCAAACGGCAGCAACCGACAGGCGGTCTGGAACAGGTCGCCCGACAATGGCTGTATCGCCCAGACCCGGTGTTCGCCGTTGCTGTCCCAAGACACGACGTGATCGCCATCGGGGGTGAAGTCAGCCGCAACATAGGTGACCAATGCGTCGCGCGAATGCTCGAAATCATACAGCAGCAGGCCGGTTTGCGTGTCCCAGACCCGGACCTGCCCGTCATCGGCCCCGGTTACCAACTGGCGCTCATCCGGCGAAAACGCCATAGAGGTGACCGTTCCGTCATGAACCAGCAGATCTTCGTAATAGGGCGGCACGTCTTCCCCGCTATGGCTCAAGCGCAGAACGTTTTCCTGGTTGGGCAATAGCGAGACCAGCGTGCCCGTGGCCTCCAACCGTCCGGCAGAGGCATGTTCCCCGGCCTGTGTGGTCGAGATCACCGCGTTCACCATTTCTTCGGAAATGTCCGGCACAAGATGCCCGGTCGACACATCGAAAAGACGCATGACGCCGGACGTGTCATAGGTCACCACTTCATCGCCCTGCGGCGAAAAGCGCACCTCGATCACCGGGCTGTCATGGCCAAGCAGGGTCATCATGCGCTTGCCGGTGGGCACATCGTGGATTCGCGCCCGCTTGTCGGACGCCCCCACCGCCAGCCGCATCCCATCCGGGGACAGGCCAAGGCTGACAATCTCGACATCCTGAAGGTAAAGCGCACTGGCATTCAGAATCGGCTCGAACGTGGTCAGATCCCAGACTGCCGCGATATTTCCGGTCGCGGCGGCGACCGTCGTGCCATCGGCCGAAACATCCATCGCGGCGATCGGGCCGGGCAGTTCCAGCCGACGCACAACCCCGGCCGCGCGACCATCGAAGGCGGGCAGCAGGTCCATCACCTGAAGCGTGTTGCCAGTTGCCACCACCAGCCGGGCATTGCCCGACACGAAGGCCAGCGCCGAGACATCGCTGCCAAGCGCGATCGGGTCGCGCAGCGCCCGCCCGCTGGAAACCGACTGAAAGTGCAACAGGTTATCCGCCGTCGCCACCACCAAGGTCTCGCCCCCCGGCGACAGCGCCGCCGAAAGCACCCGCTCGGTGCCCTGATACGGCAAGCCCGCCACCCGGCCCTCGCGCGGGCTCCAGACCGTCACCCGACTGTCGCGGACCAGAAGAAACCGGCCTTGATCATAAAGGATGCGGGGGGCCACCTCCGTGTCGGGCATCAAGATCCCGCCCTCTTCCCGCGCCCCGGTATGCGGGTCGATCAGCGACCCGGTGCCATCGAGAGCGGCAAACACCACCTGCCCCGTTCCGGGCAGGAAATCGACGAAATGCGCGGCAGCATTGGGCATCGTCACCTCGGCGCGCAGACGTTGCCCCTGAATCGTCTGTCCAAGCGCGCCCATCACTTCCAGCCACGCGCCCGAGCTGCGGCAAAAGCTCAGCCCGCTGAGCGGCAGAATGCTCTGGATCGCCTGCACCGGGTCCAATGCCTGCGCCTGCCGGGCATGGTCACGCAATTCCTGGCATTGCCGGTTTCCAAGCACAGTCACCCCCACGACCAGCGCCGCGCAGACCGCGACCGTGGCAAGGATCGAGCCGGTAATCTGCTGCCACTTCCGCCGTCGCATCCCGGCCTTGAAATAGCGCCAGTGGTCGGTGGTCGGATCGGGCGCGCCGCGCGGGTGGCGTTCGATCCAGCGCCGTATCGCCCGCAATTCCCGCCCGCGCGGCGGCGCCCCGATCCCGGACAGGTAACGCCCGGCCTGCTCCCCGAACCGGGTATGGTCGCGGATCCAGGCGATATCACGGTCAAGCGACGCCTCAAGACGGTCAAGCGCCTGATCCCAGTCCCGGTTCCTGCCGTAGAAGCGGACATAGTTGATGTCCCTGATCTCGTCCGGCAGGTCCGGGCCGACATCCTCGAACGCGGCCGGAACGACGCGCTTGTTCATTTCCAGCGAGACCTGCATCTCTTGTCGGCACGCAGGCGAGGTGAGCCAGTTCGGCCCCAGCACCAGCACGATCACGTCCGCTTCGTGGATCATGTCACGGATGCGGGTGGTGATCAGTTCGGTTTCCAGAATGCCTTCGCGGTCGATCGACACGTCATAACCGCGCGCAAGCAGCGACTCCCACAGGAAATCGGCCCGATCCCTATCTCGGTGCGAGTAGGATATAAAGATTCGCGAACGGTTTGCCATGCCCGCACATCAAGCCCCGCCGCGACGAAAAAATCCAGTCTTGCGCGAAGGATATAGGGCGAGTCGCGATGGATGTCTTGTGACGCGCGATCAGATCGCCCCCCCGGCTGGGGGCCTTGGGGCGCGGCTGACAAAGAAAAACTATAGTTAACTTTCAGAATGTTATGCCCGGTCGCATCGACAAATCGTGGCGCACCCCAAAAAGTGTGTTTACAACACCGCTAGTAAGTGTCATATATACATTATAAACAGCACGGCACAGCAACCAAGACGTTCCCAGCCCAAACCCTCTCTTGTCAGACCTTTTTGATCCATTTCCATTTGCCTCGTCCCCAACGATCCGTCCCTCTCCCTGTCCCGACGTCGGATCGTTTCAGGCCGGCCCCTTTGTCCCGGGGGCCGGCCTATTTGCTTGACGCGAGATTCCCCGCGTGTGACCCTTACACCATCCATGACCCCGGGACGGCATTTTCCATGAAAGGGCCGGTCACCGCATCGGCAAACGGGCAGGTATGAGCTACACCTACGACTATCCGCATCCGGCGGTCACCGCTGACATCTGCATCTTCTCGATCCGCGACGGCAAACTGCATGTGCTGTTGATCAAGCGCCTTGTCGACCCCTTCAAGGACAGTTGGGCAATCCCCGGTGGTTTCATCAAGATGGACGAAGACCTGATCGACGGGGCCCGCCGCGAGCTGGAGGAAGAAACCGGCGTCGCCGACGTTCCGCTGGAACAGCTCGGCGCCTATGGCACTCCAGACCGCGACCCGCGCGAGCGGGTGATTACCGTGGCGTTCATGGCCCTTGTCCCATCGGACCAGATGGTTCTGGCCGCGGCGACCGACGCCGCCGATGCCCGCTGGTTCGACATGGACGATCTGCCAAAGCTGGCCTTCGACCACGACCGGATTCTGGCCGACGCCCGCGAGCGGCTGGCCCACAAGGTCACCAACCGCGTGACGGAAACCGCCCGTGCGGCGTTTCAGTTCCTGCCCGAGAAATTCACCCTGGCCCAGGCCCAAGCGGTGTTCGAAACGCTCAAGGGAGAAGACCTGGACAAGCGCAATTTCCGCAAATGGATCGCGGCGAATTGGGATCTGGTTGATCTCAAGGAAAAAACCACCGGTGGCCGCCATCGCCCTGCGGCCCTCTATTCCGTGGAATTCTGACGCCCCTCGCCTCTTTGGTGAACGGCAAAGTCATCTTTTCAACCGCAAGGTGCGGATTCCATGATCTGGATCAAGGTAGCACCTGTTGCTGCCCTCCTATGGTCTGATGCATCAAAGGGATATAGCCGATGCGTCTTACCGTCAGAACCAACATTGCCATGCGCGCGCTTATGAGCTGCGCGATGAACCCGACCCGCATCATGCGCAAGGCCGAGATCGCCAAGGCGGTTGGCGCGTCCGAGGCGCATCTGGGCGTGGTCATCAACCAATTGTCCCAGACCGGGTTTATCGAGACCCTGCGCGGGCGCCACGGTGGCATCCGCCTGAAATTCCCGCCGCAGGCGATCAGCGTCGGGCGTGTTTTCCGCATCTTCGAGGCAAGCACGCCCTTTACCGAATGCTTTTCGGCGCGGGACAACCACTGCCCGATCGCCTCGGCCTGCAAGCTGCGCTCGTCGCTCGATACCGCGTTGGAGGCGTTCTACAGCAGCCTTGATGCGGTCACGCTGGAAGATCTGACATGTGGCAATACCGGGCTCGAACGCCTGTTGTCGCTCGAGCCCGCTGCCTGAGCTTCAGGCGGCCGTTCTGGCGGCCGGTCCCACCGGCCCCAATTCCGTCATCGCGGCATATTGCGACAGGTAGACCTTGCCGGTCAGCTCTTCGAGGAAATGCGCCCGCTTGAGACGGTCCATGACCGGCCCTTTCACCTCTGACAGGTTCAGCGTGATCCCCATGGAATCCAGTCGATGGTTGATGGCCTCCAGCGATTCCAGTGCCGACATGTCGACCTCGTTCACCGCCGAGAACATCAGAACCACATGCTTGATCCCCTCGCTGCCAAGCACGCGGTCGAGGATGTAGTCTTCAAGAAAACGCGCATTGGCGAAATAAAGGCTCTCATCCACACGCAGCGTCACCACGTCCGGGTGGGTCAGCACCTTGTAGCGGTTGATGTTGCGAAAGTGCTCGGACCCGTCCTGCATCAGACCGACCTCGGCGATATGCGGGCGCGACGTCTTGTAGAGGAACAGGGCCACCGACAGCAGCACACCCGCCGACACTCCAACTTCCACGCCCATGGCCAAGGTCAGCAGGATCGTCGCGGCGACGGCCGAGAAATCCGCCTTGGAATAGGCCCAGGTTTTCTTCAGGATCGAGAAATCGACAAGGCTCAGCACCGCCACGATGATCGTGGCCGCCAGCGTCGCCTTGGGCAGGAAGAAAATCAGCGGCGTCAGCGCCAGCGCGGCAATGCCCAGACCCACGGCGGTATAGGCTCCCGCAGCGGGGGTTTCGGCCCCGGCATCATAGTTGACGACCGACCGGGAAAAACCGCCCGTGACCGGGAACCCGCCCGTGAAGGCCGCCCCTAGATTGGCCGCCCCCAGACCGATCAACTCCTGATCCGGGCTGATGCGCTGGCGTTTCTTGGCGGCAAGCGTCTGCGCAACCGAGATCGATTCCACGAAACCGATGATCGAAATCAGGATCGACGGCACGATCAACTGACGCACCAGGTTCCAATCCATCGACGGCATGGTCAGCGGCGGCAGGCTTTGCGGGACTTCGCCCACGATGGCCACGCCGCGATCGCCCAGACCGAACAGCCAGACCGCAACGGTCGTGATGACAACGGCGGCCACCGGGCCGGCCTTGGCGGCGACATCGGCCAGTTTCGGCCCCATCCCCATCTTGCGCAGCAGCGGCTTCAGCCCCTTTCTCACCCAGAACAGAAACCCGGTCGCCACCACCCCGATCACCAGTGTGTAGGGGTTGGTTTCGGGCAGATGGGTCCACAGCGATTCCAGCAGTTCCAGCAGGTTATGCCCACCTGCGGAGACCCCGAGGATATGCTTGAGCTGGCTTGCAGCGATGATCACGCCCGAGGCCGTGATGAAGCCCGCGATGACCGGATGCGACAGGAAGTTCGCAAGGAACCCGAGCCGGAACACGCCGAGCGCCAGCAGGAACAGGCCCGACAGCCCCGCCAGTGTCAGCGCCGCAATCGCATAGCCAGCCGTGCCAGCCTGCGCGATTTCCCCGACTGCGGCAGCCGTCATCAACGAAACGACGGCCACCGGCCCCACGGCAAGCGCACGGCTGGTTCCGAAGACGGCGTAGAGGATGATCGGCACGATCGAGGCATAGAGACCCATTTCGGGCGGCAGTCCCGCCAGCAGGGCATAGGCCAGCGATTGCGGGATCAGCATGATCGTGACGATCACCGCGGCGACAAGGTCATTCGACAGGGCCTGCTTGTTGTAGCTCCGGCCCCAGTCGAGAATGGGCAAGTAACGGGCGATCATGGCGCACCTTTCGAAAATAGTCGGCAGAGCCGCCCGGTGCGCGCACCGGCGGGTCCGAAAGGCCCCCGCGCCCCGGTCGGGGCACGAGGGTCAAGAGAACGGGAGGATCAGCTTGCGCTGACCTTCTCGGGTTTCACCATCCACTCGCGGCCACGCAACATGGCCTTCCAGTAGACCGGCGGCAGCAGCTTGTCTTTCAGGAACCAAGACAGGCGGGACGGTTTGGTGCCGTCGATGATCCATTTCGGGAACGAGGGCAGCAGCGTGCCACCATAGCCGAACTCGGCCAGGACGATCTTGCCCCGTTCGACCGTCAGCGGGCACGACCCGTAGCCGTTGTAGATCATCGTGGGCGAGCGCCCGTCGATATCATCGGCCACGTTCTGCGCCACGATGGGCGCCTGCATCCGCGCGGCGGCGGCCGTCTTGGCATTGGGCGCGTTCATCACGTCGCCAAGCGACCAGATATTGTCATAGGTCTTGTGGCGCAGGGTAGCCTGATCCACGTCGACCCAGCCCGCGGCATCGGCCAGCGGCGACACCCGGATGAAATCCGGCGCGGTTTGCGGCGGGGTGACATGCATCATGTCGAACTCGACCGTGACCTCGGCCGGATCGGTATCGGGCTTGGCCACCTTGAAGGTGGCTTTCTTTGCGTTGCCGTCCACCGATACAAGGTTGTGAAAGAAGTTCAGGTCCGCATCGTATTTCTCGATGTATTTCTCCAGCGCCGGGACATAGTCCTTGACGCCGAACAGCACACCACCCGCATTCATGAACTGAATGTCGATATTGCGCAGCGTCCCGTTGCGAAACCAGTGGTCCGCCGAGAGATACATCGCCTTTTGCGGGGCACCGGCACATTTGATCGGCATCGGCGGCTGCGTGAACAGCGCCCGGCCTTCTTTCAACCCCTTGACCAGTTCCCAGGTGTAGGGGGCCAGATCGTAGCGATAGTTCGAGGTGACACCGTTCTTGCCAAGCGTATCGACAAGGCCCTCGACCTTGTTCCAGTCGAGCTTGATGCCCGGACAGACGATCAGCCGCGTGTAACCCACGACCCGACAGCCGTCGAGGATGACCGCGTTGTCTTTGGGCTCGAACGCCGCGACCGCCGACTTGATCCAGTGAACGCCCTTCGGGATCAGGCTACCCATGGTCTTGGCCGTTTCCTGCGCCTCGAAGATGCCGCCGCCCACCATGGTCCAGCCGGGCTGGTAGTAGTGGATATCCGCCGGATCAATGATCGCGATCTCCAGATCGGGTTTGCGCGATTTCAGGGACGCCGCGGTCGAGATGCCAGCCGCGCCGCCGCCCACGATCACCACGTCATAGCTGGCGTCGGCGCGGTCGGTGGGCGTCTTGCCCCCGTTCACGATGCGCCGCACCACGCCTGCCATGTCGTACCCCGCCGCCTTGGTCGAGGCGAGGATGTCGGCCACCGGCAGGTGATCGGCCTGGCTGAGCGACCAAAGGGTCGCGCAGCGCGTTCCCGTGCGGCAATAGGCGAAGACGGGCTTCGGCAATTCTTCCATGGCGTGAGAAAAGGCCGCAGCGTCGTCATCGCCGACCTTGCCCGAAACGACAGGCAGGTAGCGCATTTCGAGACCGGCGGCCTTGGCCGCCGCTTCGATCTCTTCGTGGTTGGGCTGATCGGCCCCTTCGCCGTCGGGGCGGTTGCAGATGATCGAGCGAAAGCCCTGATCCGCAATCCGCTGCACCTCGGCTGCGCTGATCTGCGGGCTGACCGAGATTGACGCGTTGATTGTCTTGATATCCATGACGTTTACCCTTCCGGCGTCGCCTTAAAGCTGGTTCACCGGGACTTTCAGCATAAGCCGTCCGTCCTTGTCGGTGGGGATCTCGCCGGCGCGCATGTTCACTTGCAGCGACGGAATGATGAGCCGCGGCATATCCAGTTGCGCGTCACGCTCGGTGCGGAACGTGACGAATTCTTCCTTCGTCTTGCCGCCGCCGACATGGATGTTGTGCGCTTTCTCTTCGCCGACGGTGGTTTCCCATTTGATGTCGCGGCCGTTGGGGCCGTAGTCGTGGCACATGAAAAGCCGCATCTCGTCGGGCAAAGCAAGAAGCTTCTGGATCGAGTCATAAAGCGTCCCGGCATCGCCGCCGGGGAAATCGGCGCGGGCCGAGCCACCATCGGGCATGAACAACGTGTCACCGACGAAGGACGCATCGCCCATCACATGCACCATGCAGGCCGGGGTGTGGCCGGGGGTATACATGGCCAGGGCGTCCATGTTGCCGATCTTGTAGGTGTCGCCGTCTTGGAACAGGGCATCGAACTGGCTGCCATCGCGCTGGAACTCGGTGCCTTCGTTGAAGACTTTACCGAAGGTGTCCTGCACGACCATGATGTTCGAACCGATGCCGATCTTGCCGCCCAGCTTTTGCTGGATATAGGGCGCGGCCGACAGGTGATCGGCATGGACATGGGTCTCGATCAGCCATTCCAGATTGAGGCCGTTCTTCTCGATATAGGCGATGATTTCATCGGCGTGGTCATAAGTGATCCGGCCCGCCGCGTAGTCGATATCCATGACGGAGTCGACAACAGCACAGGCATTAGAGGTCGGATCTTTCACCACGTAGCTGATGGTGTTGGTGGCCGGATCAAAGAAAGCTTCGATCTCGGGTTTGACAGACATATCAACGGGGTAGTTGGACATTTGTAAGCTCCTCCAGGTGTCAGTGTAGCAAGCATCAGGCCTGCGTCGGCGCGGTCGGGCGCCGGAAGTGCATAAGGAAGCGGGCAGCGAAGATGCCCGCGACGAGGGCGGCGGTGAACACGATCACCTCGATCCGCCCGGTGCCAAGGGCCGGCAGCGCACCACCGGGGCAGAAACCCGCGATGCCCCAGCCAACCCCGAAGACCAGCGATCCGCCAATCAGTTTCAGGTCGATGACGTTGGAACTGGGCACCAGGAATTTCCGGTCGAGGATCGGGCCGGTGGGCCGCTTCAGCACGAAGCGGTAGCCGATGAAGGCCACGATCACCGCCCCGCCCATCACGAAAATCAGGCTCGGGTCCCATGTGCCCGCCACGTCAAAGAAGTTCAGCACCTTGGCCGGGTTCGCCATGCCAGAGATGGAAATGCCGAGGCCGAAGATCAGGCCGATCAGGTAGGTCGCAAGAATACGCATTGGGTCAGCCTCCGATCACGTGACGAATGACAAAAACGGTGATCCCGGTGCCGATCATGAAACTGATCGTCGCGGTGATCGAGCGCGGCGACAGCCGCGCCATGCCGCAAACACCGTGGCCCGAGGTGCAGCCCGACCCGAAGGTCACACCGATCCCCACGATGAAGCCACCGATCAGCAGCATCGGCGTCGAGACAGGCACCTGCACGGCGGGCATCTGCCCCATCACGGCGAGGTAAGCCAAGGGCGCCGACACCATGCCGGCCAGAATTGCGGCGCGCCAATAGAAGTCTTCGCGCGAGGCCGGGCTGAAGAGGCCGGCAAGAATGCCCGTGGCGCCCATGATGCGCCCCATGAACAGCATCAACAGCACTGAAGCGGTGCCGATCAACACGCCGCCGAAGGCGCTGACAAGGGGGGTGAATTCGGTTTCCATCTATCCTGTTCTCCTTCGGCCTGCCTTGGGGATTCGCGCTTTCCCCTTTTGAATACAGGCCTTTTGGTCGTTTCCTAAGGCTCCCGTCACCGGGAATTGACATCTGTATTAGTTTGCACGCGCAACATCTTCAGTGACCATGTCACCAAAGCAAGCGCAGGCTCGGCAAATGGTCGGTTTCAGGCCGCTTCGGTTTCGGCCAGATGCGCGATGCTGTCGGGCTGCAACAGCTCGATCGTGCCCCGCGATTGCTTGATCCAATCGCGGCGCTGGAACTCCGACAACTGGCGCGAGATCACCTCGCGCGCGGTCCCCAGCTCCGCTGCCAATTGCTGATGCGTGGCCTTCACAACATCGTCCTGCCGCAAATCCAGCAGCTTTTGCGCCAGACGAATGTCCATGCGCTGGAACGCCACCTCTTCGATCACGTGAAAGAGGTCGGTGATCCGGCGCGAATAGGCCGAGAAGACGAAGGTGCGGAAATCCTTGGATTGCGAAATCAGGTCATCGAACACCGCCCGTGGAATGGCGGCGGCGGTGATGTCGGTCTCGGCCACGCCCTCGGCACTATAATCCTCGTAGGCCAGAAGACAGGCGGTCGTCAGCACACAGCTTTCGCCCGCATGAACCCGGTAGAGCACGATTTCGCGCCCGTTCTCGGCCAGTTGCTGCACGCGGACCGTGCCTTCCAGCAGGAACAGCAGGTTTTCCGGCGCCCGGCCGGGGCCGAAAATGACCGTTCCCTTGGGCAGCGAAATCACCGTCGAGCGATCACGCAGGATACCGCGCAGCCGGTCGGGCAGGCTCGACAGGCCCTGAAAGCGGAAAATCCAGTCTTCACTCATCGGCACGTTCGGCCCTCCTTGTCGCACGTTCCCCAAGTCTCCTGTCGCGCGCCCTTGCGTCAAGCCTTTCCGACAGGGCTGGCCACCGGCCTCGCGCTTGGCCATAGTTGGCGTCAGGATACGCGCGATAACACATCGTGGTGGGCCATGCCCCTTTCAAAGCGACGCCTCGACGCGGGCCATGCGGCCTTCGTCACCAAGGCACTGACCAAGACCTACGGCGCTGGCGAAGCCGCGGTGCACGCCCTGCGCGGGGTCGACCTGACGATTCCGGCGGGCGAGTTCGCTGTCCTGCTCGGACCGTCCGGATCGGGAAAATCGACGCTGCTCAACATCATCGGGGGGCTGGACAGGGCCAGTTCCGGCGAAGCGTTCTTCGGTGACAACAACCTGACCGCGATGAACGACCGGCAGTTAACCCAGTACCGGCGCAACCATGTGGGCTTCGTCTTTCAATTCTACAACCTGATGCCCTCCCTGACCGCCGAGGAAAATGTCGAACTGGTCACGGAAATCGCCCGCGATCCGATGGACCCGGCCGAGGCGCTGTCTCTGGTCGGCCTCAAGGAACGCATCCACCATTTCCCCGCACAACTGTCGGGCGGTGAGCAGCAGCGGGTGGCAATCGCGCGCGCGGTCTCGAAACGGCCCACCGTCCTGCTTTGCGACGAACCCACCGGCGCACTCGATTCCACCACCGGGCGCGAGGTGCTGCGCGTCTTGCGTGACGTCAATGAACAGCTTGGCACCACCGTGCTGATTGTCACGCACGCGGCGGCAACGGGTGGCATGGCCGACCGCGTGATCCGCTTTGCCGACGGCGCGATCCGCGACGTTGTGGTGAACGACACCAAACTGTCGCCCGAGGATATCCATTGGTAGGCCCGCTCACCCACAAGCTATTGCGCGACCTTTGGCGTATGAAGGGGCAGGCCGCCGCCATCGCCGCCGTCATCGCGGTGGGGGTGTTGCTTCTGGTCATGCAGTCCGGGCTGGTCACCTCGCTTCAGGACACCCGCGACGCCTATTACGATCGCTACCGAATGGCCGATGTCTTCGCCCCCGTGGCCCGCGCGCCCGGCTACCTGGAAACCCGGCTGGCCGACATTCCCGGTGTCGCGGCAGCCTATGGCCGGGTGACGGGCAGCGCGTTGATTGACGTCGCCGACCGCGACCTGCCGGTGCAGGCCCGCGCCGTTTCCGTCCCCGATCACGGAGAGCCGCCCGTGAACGGCTACCTCCTGGTTGATGGGCGCCACCTGGACACACGGCAGGAAGACGAGATCCTGTTGCTCAACAGTTTTGCCGTGGCCCACGGCCTGCATCCCGGTGACAGCCTGAGTGCCACGATGAACGGCGCACGGCGCATCTTTCATATCGTCGGCCTCGCGCAGGCGCCCGAGTTTCTCTACGTCACCGCGCCGGGCGAAATCATTCCCGACGACGCCCGCTTTGGTGTGATCTGGATGAGCCGCGCAGCACTGTCTGCCGCCTACGACATGCAAGGGGCCTTCAACGAGGCGCTGCTGACCCTCAGCCGCAATGCCAACGAAGCCGCCGTGATCGACGCCACCGACCGCCTGCTCGACCCGTTCGGCGGGCATGGGGCCTATGGACGCGGCGATCACCAGTCCGACCGCTTCGTGACCGAGGAAATCACCGGCCTGCGGGCCACCTCGCGCTCGGTGCCGCCGATCTTTCTCGGGGTGGCGGCCTTCCTGCTCTACATCGTGATGACCCGCATCATCCAGTCCGAGCGCGAAGAGATCGGCCTGATGAAGGCCTTTGGCTATTTCGACCGCGAGGTCGCTGCCCACTACCTGCACATGATCCTCGCCATCGCCGGTGGGGGCGCGGTGATCGGGGCCATTCTGGGCGTGCTGGCAGGCCGATTGCAGGTGCAGGTCTATCTGGAATTCTACAAGTTTCCTTTCCTCGTCTTCCGCATTGCCCCCGGCGCGGTGATCTGGGGGGTGGGTGTGTCGGTGCTGGTCGCCTCGCTTGGCGGGCTGGCGGTGTTGGCCCGCGTCTTTCGCCTGACGCCCGCCGCCGCCATGCGCCCCCCTGCCCCGCCGGACTATTCCCGCACCGGGAGGATCGGGGCCGCGCTGAACCGCTACCTCGACCAACCGTCGCGCATGGTGTTGCGCCGTCTGACCCGCCAGCCCGTTCGCATGGCAGGCTCGACCGTGGGGATCGCGTGCGGCATGGGGTTGTCGGTGGCGATGATCACGCTGATGGCCAGTTTCGATGAAACCATCGACTATGCATTCACCATTTCCGACCGCTCCGACCTCAATGTCAGCTTTACCCATGCGCTGGATCGGGACGCCCTCTATGCCTTGCGCCGGATGAACGGCGTGATCGAGGTTGAGCCGGTCCGCCATGTGCCGGTGGTCTTTCACAACGGTCTGAACAGCTATCAGGGCGCGCTGTCGGGGCTGGTTTCCACCCCCAGCCTCTACCGGGCGGTGGCCCGCGACGACAACCCGATCACGATACGCGAAGATGGCGTCATCATCGGCGGCGCGCTGGCCGACATTCTGAACATCGAGGCCGGCGACACCCTGACAGTCGAGATGCGCACCGGTCGCCGGGCAACGCTGGACTTGCCGGTGGTGGGCATCGCCCTGACCCGCATGGGCGCCCCGGCCTATATGGAGTTGTCCGCCATGAACCGGGCCATCGGCGAACCGGGGCGGGTTTCTGGCGCCTATCTGCGGATCGACCCGGACCATGCCAGCGCGATCTACCGGCAATTATCGGATATGCCCGCTGTGGCCGGTGTGGTTCTCAAGGCAGAAAGCCGTGACGCGTTCCAGCAGATCATGGATACCGGGGCGGGCGCGGTGCGCTATGTCATGGCCATCATCGCGGGGGTCATCACCTTCGGCGTGGTCTACAACGCCGCGCGCATCGCCTATGCCGAGCGGTCGCGCGATCTGGCCTCGCTGCGGGTGGTGGGATTTACCCGTGCCGAGACCAGCTTTGTCCTTCTGGGCGAGCTGGTCGTGGTGACCCTGCTTGCAATCCCGCTTGGCACCGGCTTCGGCTTTGGCCTTGCCTGGGCGGTGAGCGAGGCGTTCTCGAACGACATCTACCAGATCTCGGCCTGGCCCGACGCGCCATCTATCGGATCGGCAGCGGCGGCAGTGCTGGCCTCGGCGGCCTTTTCTGGGCTGCTGGTCAAACGTCAGATCGACAAGGCCGATCTTGTTCTGGCCCTGAAAACAAGGGAATAATCAACCATGGCCCGCAAACGTTCCAGATTGCCACTGACCATCGGCGCCAGCGTCATCGTGGCGGGGGCCCTTGTCGCTGCCTTCTGGCCGCAGCCGACGATGGTGGATATGGGCGCCGTCACCCGTGGCCCCATGATGGTCACCATCGACGAAGAGGGGCGCACCCGTGTGCATGACGCCTATATCGTCTCGACCCCCGTCGCCGGACGGCTCTTGCGGGTCGAGGTCGAGCCCGGCGATCTGGTGACGCGGGGCGAAACCGAGGTTGCGGTGATGGAACCAACCAACCCGGCCGCGCTAGACATCTCGACCCGGCAACAGGCACAGGCCGCCGTGTCGGCCGCCGAGGCCGCGCTGCAAGTGGCGCGTGCCGACCTGAACGCCGCGCAGGCACAGCAGGACCTGGCCCACAGCGATCTGGAACGCACGCGGACCCTCGCCGCCAGCGGCACCGTCAGCACCGCCGCCCTCGACCGGGCCCGGCAGGCCGCCCGCGCCGCCGACGCGACCGTGGACACCGCCAACGCCGCCATCGCCATGCGGCAGGCCGACCTCCAACTGGCTCAGGCGCGGCTGATCAGCTTTGACGATCAGGGCCTTTGGGGGGCGATTGGCGACAGCGAACACGCGATCCCGCTGATGGCCCCGGCCAATGGCAGTATCCTGCAAGTCATGCAGCAAAGCGAAACCACGCTGCCCGTGGGCACGCCGATCATGGAGATCGGCAATATCGGCAGCGACCTTGCGGTATCGGCGGCCCTGCTGTCCACAGACGCGGTGCAGGTCAGCCCCGGCGACCCCGTCATTATCGACAACTGGGGCCAGCCGCAGCACCTGCATGGCAGCGTCACCCGCATCGACCCCTATGGCACCACCCGCGTCTCGGCGCTTGGCGTTGAGGAACAACGCGTCAACGTCCTGATCGACTTCACCAGCCCGGCAGAGGACCGCGCGGGCCTTGGCCATGGCTTCCGGGTCGAGGTGCGGATCATCGTCTGGCAATCGGATGACGCGCTGATCCTGCCCTCGGCGGCGCTGTTCCGGCAGGGCGGCGATTGGGCGGTCTTTGTCGTGGTGGACGGGCGCACCGCGTTAACTCCGGTTGAGATCGGCCACAACAACGGTACCGAAGCCGAGGTGCTGTCGGGCCTTGAGGCGGGGGCAACAGTCGTGCTCTACCCGTCGTCCGCAATCACCGACGACATGGCCGTTGCCCCGCGAACGGTGAACTAGATGTGGAACGTCAACAGGTTGTTCCGATCCAATCCTAATCGGCTGATTGGTGGTTTTGACTTTAGCGCCGAGTGCGGACGGTGCCAATTGTAGAGATGCGTCCATACGG
>NZ_MNBW01000021.1 GCF_001879715.1 Nioella nitratireducens
TGAGCGTCAGTCTCAACGCGCAAACAACCCAACAGAAACCTTAAAGGGGTTTTCTGCACTCAGCCCCACTCGACCCCAACTGGCGTCGATGGCCTGGGACCAGGTGACCGACAGCCGAAAGCCGCCGCAACACGCGGTATCGGAACAGGACCGTACGCTTCATGCCGGCGACATGGGCCTCGCCTTGAGGGACCCATCGGACCATCTCGGTCCAATCACAGAAGAGCTCCGAACCCTCGCCCGCTATCGCACGGAGATGCCGGATGATGAGTTTGGAGCGGCCGTCCAGGATGAAATCAACCACCTTCGTTCGCTCGGTGCCTCGCGCGCCTATATCAGCGAGCGCAGCCTCATTATCGAGGATCAGGCGCGACAGGACTACGCCGAGCGCCGGTATCTGGAAGAGACCGCTCCAACCGTCATGGCCTTTGTGCAAAATGCTGATGCCGGGGTTCCGGTCCCCGAGGCGGAACAGCAGGACATCGTACGTGAGGTCAACGAGCGACTAAGCCCCGACGCAATTGACGCGCTGCGATCCGGCAATGCGGAGGTTTTGGACAAGTTCACCGAAGATCCACTGCGCCAGCTCGAACTCGCCAAGACCTATCTTCAAAGCAGCGAGGTCACTGCGCATGGCCCGGCCATGGAGCGCGTTCTCGATGCATTGGCCGAAGAGCAGATCGAGGCGCAGCGCGCGCGCCACGCCGCGACCCATGGCGAGAAGGGGATCACCCATGGATAAAGGCAAGATTGCCCTCGGAGTGTTGAGCCTCGTGCTGGTCGGCCTCGCCATGGGCTATGTCGTGGCGACCGGCTTTGTCATGTTCCGGTACGGGCTCTCCCCCACGCGTTTCGACGTCACCCTGCTCGCCCGCGAATACCGGGGCCTGTCTCAGTCTGCGCCGAAGGACTTCCACTGGGTGAACCTCATCCTTGGCGGCTTCGGCCTGGCATCGCTGATGCTGAGCGTCACGCTCCTGGGGGATGCCTTGACCCGCTTCGGGACGACGCATTGGCAGACCCGCGGTGAGATGAAGAGGAACGGTTTCTTTGCCAAGCCCGGTGGCGGCTTCCTTCTGGGCAAGCTCGGATCCCCGAAGTCCAAGCGCCCGTTCCTTGTCTCAAAAACCTTCCCCCACGCACTGATCGTGGCGCCCACGGGCCGCGGCAAGGGCGTGGGGTTCGTGATCCCGAACCTGCTCACCTATAAAGGTTCGGCCGTGGTGCTCGACGTGAAGGGCGAGAACTTCCGCGAAACCTCACGCTTTCGCGCCAGCATGGGCGACAAGGTGTTCCGGTTCGCGCCGACCGACTGGGACCGCCCGACGCATCGCTACAATCCGCTGGCGCGCATCGCGGACATGACCAACCCTGACCGGCAGCAGATGGAGCTGAAGCTCACCGCCAAGCTCTTTCTGCAAACCGACAACGAAAAGCTGAGCGGGCTTCTGGCCGGGGGTATCGACCTCTTCGTGGCGGCCGGTCTTCTGGCCTTCGAGCGCGGGGTGCCGACCATCGGCGAAATCTACCGCATCACCGCTTCGGGGGGTGACAAGCAGAAGGAATACCTCAAGCGCGCGCAGGAGGTGAAGAACAGGTCGGCCAAGTTGATCTTCGAGCGCATGGCCTCGACCAACAATGACACCCTGACCTCCTATCTCTCGCTCCTCATGACGTCGGGTCTCGACACCTGGGACAACCGTGCGATCGACGCGGCCACCGCGACCTCGGACTTCTCCTTCCGGGACATTCGGCGCCGCCCGCATGCGATCTATCTCGTGGTCGAATCCGAGATGATCCGCCCTCTGGCTCCGCTGATCCGGCTGTTCTTCTCGGACCTGATCGCTTCGCTGCAGGCGCAGGAGCCCGGGGATGACGAGCCTTGGCCCGTGATGATCATGCTCGACGAATTCGACCGGCTCGGGAAAATGCCGATCGTCGCCGAGAGCATCAAGACGCTGCGCTCCTTCGGCGGCAACCTCGCCATCGTCACCCAGACGATCCCCGCGCTGGACGAGATCTATGGTGAGAACACCCGCAGGTCGCTTCAAGGCGGCGCCGGTGTGAAGCTCTATCTGACCCCGTCGGAGCAGAAGACGATCGAGGAGCTGAGCCAAGCTGTCGGCAAGACCACCAAGCGCGTGGTGACCCGCTCCCGCGCTGTCGGGCGCAATCCGTTCGAAGGGCGCAGCGTCTCCGAGCGAACCGAGGATACCCCACTCCTGACCGAGGATCAGGCCCGGCGTATGGACCTCGACGAGGTAATCCTTGTGATCGACGCGCAGATGCCGATCCGCGCGCGGCGGATTAAGTACTTCGAGGACCCGGTGTTGAAAGTGCTGCATGCTGGTCAGGTGGGGAGCTTCCCATACCCTGACGAAGACGGGCTAAGGCGGGATCGGCAGATGTCAGAGACCCGTGAGACGGTGGAGAAGCTGAAGCAGGAACTGCAGGACGTGCGCGCGGCAAATGTAGCTCAGGGAACCGGTTCAAATGCGCCGAAGTCGGGGACTGACGCATCGAAGTCCGAACCTGTCAGCTCAGCAAAGGCGCGAGGCCGCGCGGCGCGCGCTGCTGCGAGTGGCGGTGGCCAAGGCCAACTGGCGCTCGATATCGAAGGGCTAGGGATTGAGGGTGCAGACAAGACAATGTTGGCCTCGGCCGTTCAAACAACGAGAGCAATCATTGCCGAACATGGCTGAGCGATGACCTTCTCAAGCTGGGCGTTTCTGTCGTGTTGCTTGCCAAATTGACCGTAATCTGCACGCGGGAGCGGTCTACTGCTTGGGATTTATCTGAAATTCGGCCCAATCCTCCAGCACTGGAACAATGGGCTGACCAAGATCGCATCCTGCTCTCATCACAGACATCGGAGAGAGCGACTGTGAGGTCGAATCGCCTCCGTCACTCAATGCAATGCTCCCTTCTCAGTTGCAGACCCCCGAAAGCCACGATTCATCGACACTTTCAACGCGTCAATGTGTTGTTTCACCTCGCGCGATTGCAATGTGGTGAGCGCGATGATGGTCGCCCGTTGCCATCAGACCAAAAAAACCTAGTGCCTGGATTTGGTTAGTGCTTCTGCCGGCCGGATCCGCAACTGTCCATAATAGGGCTTCCGCGCCGAATTCCACATTCGATGTCCACCCGGACTCGTCTGCGAGAACCGGTCCGTGAGCCGGGACCATGCGCATGGCGGCATCTCCGGCAGATCCTGTCAGCGACACGCGCATCGCCAGCCCATCGGGCCTAGGCTCTGTCTCGACCTCGGCACCCAAGACAAGTGCGTTCATATCGACAAGGTGCGCGCGCAGGGCGTCGAGGTTCGCCTGATCCCAATCGGTGCTGGGGTCCGCCCTGAGAATATTGACGATCTCGGCGATGGCGGCGAATGCATCCTGGCCGGGTTCGCCTGGGATGGTGCCGCTTCCGGTATTCTCCATATGGGCGCTGTGATCCATCTCCTGGGCTAAGGCCGGATCAAAAGACAACATCGCGATAGCCAACGCGGTGATTGTTGCTTTGGTGATGATCATCGTGCGCAGCTCCGTGTCGGTTTCCGAAATAATACGTAGCAAGCAGCGTACCGCATGAATATGATCACGATCATGTTAAAGCCGGATTTCTTCAGGGCCATTGAAGCGGTGTGTCCCGCGACAGCTACGAACACGATCTTGCTTATGGTCGGAGAACCACTGTTTCGGCAGGGCGATCCATCGCCCGGTCTTTCAGTCGTTCTGGGAGGCCACGTCGAACTCGTCCGGTGGACGTTATCGGGTAGGGCCGTCAGAATCCACGCGGCAGAGGCTGGCGAAACTTTCGCCGAAGCATCGCTCTTCGCCCCGGCTTGCCATTGCGACGCAATTGCCATTGCTCCGACCCGACTTACGACGATCAGGAAAGAAGACGTGCTTTCGGCGCTCGCAGACAATCCCGACCTGGCGACAGGGCTCCTTCATCATCTCGCGGGAAACCTGATGCAAGCGAGGCGTCTACTGGAGCTTCGAGCGACGTCGCCACTGACCGATGCCGTGCTGGCGAGGCTGTCCGAGCTGGTCGATGTGGCGGGGCGGCTGCCCGAAGACCTGCCGCTACAGTCGCTCGCCGCGGACGCGGGCGTCACGGCGCCCGCACTCTATCGGGCGCTTGCAGCGCTGGAACGAGATGGCTTGATCGAGAGGCCCGCGCGTGGGCGCGTTCGACTGGTGTGAAGTATTTGTTCTCGCCGTCATTAACCTTCCAGTGTGGGTTGAAGAGGCTCCGGAGTGGTTCCTGGTCTACACCTCTAACAAGTATGTCCCGATCTGAGACGACGTTTGCACACTGCCTCACATGGCCGCACTCCAGCCTCTCGCAGCGGCATGATCACGGAAGGGAGCGAACGCCCTGAAAGCACGCCGAACAGGCGCCGCTCACAGGGGATTCAAGTGCGGAAAAGCATCGATCCTCAAAATCGCGGATTTAATCTCTTGTCCCATGGCACGTGCCATCGACGTTTAGCCGTTAGGCATGGAGACTGCCTATCATGCAAAAATACTTCGCCATTGAGATGTCGGCTGTGCGTTTCGTACGGAACACACTGATCTTCAGCCTGATCGCCCTGGTGCCGCCGCTGATGGCCTTCGTCGCCTTGACTCCGGGTTTCGGTGCGATGTTGGCTGGCGGTGGGCCTCCGCTTGGCAGATTCATGCGGCAGGTCATTACCAACGGTCTGCCGGTCGTCTTTGTCGTAAACTACGTGAGTTTCTTCTTGTTTGCGTGGATCGTCGCCAAGCCGGGCCAGCGTTACGGGATAAAGCTTGTGCTACTCGTCGATATGCCGGTCCGCGTCATCGGCTTCATCGCACTGCATGCCGTGATTTATGTCCTGTCGGCCGACTGGTTCGGGTCCTTTGGAGGAAGCCGCGCGACGGCGCTTCGGGTCGTGGCGCCGACACTGGCTCGTTCTTTCCTCTTCGAGAACATCTCCGGTGTCTATCTTTATGCGACTATGGTGAGCGCGCTACCGTTCTATGTCACAGCCATCGAAAACTCGGACAGCCTCGGCGGGTTGGCACAGAGACTTCCAGGACGGTTGGGATATGTGCTTTTCGCGGTGGTGATGTTCGCCTTCTCCGTTATGGCACTAACGACATTCGCAGCCTTGCTTCGCGCTTTCCAGGCACAACTCGGTGCAATGTCGTGACCTCGCAGGCCGTCGTTGCCGGGACGGTGTCCGGTTCGATTAATTCGCCGTGGCATCCGCCGGTCCGCTGTCCTCCCGCCGAAATCAGTGGTCATGCGCGGCCTGCTGGGGTGCCAGCCACCGAGACAAATAGATCCGCTCGAATATGAAGACGGCGGTGATGCCACCAACTGCATAGAGCACGATGAGCGGATCGCTCCGAAGTTTCATCGCGGTGAAGGCCGCCAGCACGACGGAATCGAACGCCAGAGCCAAAAGCAGCACGCAGCCTGAGGCACCGACCTCCTCGCGTCGGTAGCGGAAAACGCCCCAGTGCACGGCCATGTCCATGACAAGATAGAAAAAGGCACCGAGCGAAGCGATCCGGCCGAGGTCGAAGAACACAGCAAGCGTCGAAGCGATGACAATTGTGTAAACGAGCATATGCCGTTGGATCGGTCCCGGCATGCCGAAATGGCTGTGAGGGACCATCTTCATATCTGTCAACATCGCCAGCATGCGCGATACGGCGAACACACTGGCCAGCACGCCAGAAGCCGTGGCCACCGCCGCCAGGATTACGGTCAGAAAGAAACCGGTTTGCCCCAGGGAGGGTTCGGCGGCCTCGGCCAGCGAATAGTCCCGCGCTGCGACGATCTCGTCGATGGTCAGGCTCGAGCCGACACCGAAGGCAACCAACAGATAGACAGCCACGCAGATTGCGATGGATATCACAATGGCCCGGCCCACGTTGCGGTTCGGGTCGGTGATCTCGGAACCGCTGTTCGTGATCGTGGTGAAGCCCTTGAAGGCCAATATCGCGAACGCCACCGATGCGATGAAGCCCATCACACCATAGGACTGCGTGTCGCTCGTTGCAGACGAAAACTGGAAGCCGCTCGACCAGATCGCGGCGATGCCGAACAACCCGATGCCGCCGATCTTGATCGCCGCCATGATCAGCGAGAACACCCCGACCGACCGGTTGCCGGCGATGTTTACCAGGAAGGCGAAGACAATGACGCCCACGGCGAGGGTTGGCACCAGCGGACCACCGGTTATGTCGAAGGGGCGCAGGACGTAGGTTGCGAAAGTCCGGGCCACAAGGCTTTCGGCAATCACCATGCTGAGGGCCATTAGCAGGGCGGCTCCCGCCGCGACCGCGCCGGGGCCATAGCATTTCTGCAGGATCATCGCGATCCCGCCCGAGGACGGCCATTTGTTCGACATCCGTATGTAGCTATAGGCGCTGAAGCCGGTCACGATTGCGCCAGCGATGAAGGCAAGCGGGAAGAGCGGCCCGGCAAGCTGCGCGATCTGCCCGGTCAGTGCGAAGATGCCCGCGCCGATCATAACACCGGTTCCCATGGCGACGGCGCCGCCCAATGTGATCGACCCTTCGCGGTAGGTGTCGCTTCTATCCTTGTCTTGCATGCTTTGCTGCCTCTTCGTTTTCGACTTCGTCCAACACTGGCACGGTGTGCCACCTGAAATCACAATGGTCGTGGCCCCCGGCAATCGTCTTCGGCCGCACCAGCTGCCCGCCCCATTTCTCGGCCACCGGAAAATCGAGGGCGCACCACGTTGCCGCGCAGAGCGCTGAGGCATCATGGCCCGCAAAGAACTCGGCCACCGGGCATTTCGTACAGTCGAACGCAACGACGCCTGCGCCCGCCTCGACGTCGCGCCAACCATAGGCTGGCGGTCCAAAGGGGAAATGGCGGAACAGGTCCGTCGCGATGCGCAATCGCTTGGCCGGATCGGTGGTGATGGCGCGGGCGAACTCGAACGGGGGATCGGCCATGCGATTGTAGATGTCCCAGCCGATCGCATGGATGACCTCATGGCTCTGCGCCTCTGACCGCCCTCGTGCGATCAGGGTTCGATGCAACGCAAGCGTCAGCGCGGCAAGATGCGTGGTCAGGATCGCGCCGGCGTTCGGCTCCAGCGGAAAGCCGCGTTCAAGCAGATCGTAGGCCACCCAGGTCTCCGAGAGGATCGCGTCAGTCTCCTCGCCCAGATGGCGCAGGGCGAAATGACTGAAAAGTATCGTCAGCGCGGCGCGGCCGATGCTCTCATCCGATGAGGTGATGGCCGCCAGTATCCCGCGCCCCATCCCGCGGGTTGCGAAACGGTCCCAGGTCTCGTCAATCGCGTCAGCAGGTGGCATGGCACCTGTCAGCAGAAGCTCGGGAAGCACCTGCGTGATACGCCCCAGCGGATCGCTGGCCGCCAGACGCGTGGCGACCTCGCGCGCGATGAAGGGCCGCGACAAGTCGTCGAACCGCGCCTCGGGCGCCAGCACGAACAGCAACGCCTCGGCGGTGGTCAGCGCCTTGGCATGGAGCATGAGCGAGGCAGGAAAGACGAACCCGGCGCGGTAGCCCGCGCGCATCATCGCAAGATAGGTTCGCGCAAGGCTGGCCTCGCGTGAGGGCGCCGCGTAGAATTCCGCCGCAAGCTCCTCGAACCTTTGCCGGAACAGCGCGTGATCGGCGCCCGCCAGGGCTTCGGTCTGGGCGCTGAAATGGTGATAGGCGCGCCGGGTCTGCCGCTGTGCGACGGCCATCCAGTACAGCACGAAGCGGTCGCGCTGCGCCGCATCTAACTCGCCATACATGCCGAAATCGAGCAGCGTGACACTGCCGTCGGTATGAAAGACGATATTGCCGGGATGCAGGTCGGCGTGAAACAACCCGTCCGACACGAACATCTTCAGCAGCATCGACACCAGCGCCTCCACCAGTACGGATCGGGTTTGTTCAGGAAGGGTGGCCGAGGCCTCGGACAGGCGCATGCCGTCGACCCAATCCATGGTCAGCACGCGGGCCGTCGTATGGTCGGGATACGTCCTTGGAATTCGGACACGATCCTGCCCTGCGAGATTCTCGCGAAACCGCTCCATCACAGCCGCTTCGGCGCGAAAATCAAGTTCGGCCAGGGAGTAGCGCCGAAACTCCAAGAGGAACGCCGACAAATTCGTGCGCCGAAGACGGCGCGGCAGCACCATACGCGCGATCCGCAGCCCGAGGTCGAACGCGTCGAGATCGCGGTGGAACAGCGGCCCCAGCCCCGGTCGATGCACCTTGACCGCGACCGCCGTGCCATCCGCCAGACTTGCCTTGTGCACTTGGGCCAGCGACGCGGCAGCGACGGGTTTGACCTCGAAGCTGGCAAAGGCTGTTTCCAGCGGCGCAGCCAGTTCACCCTCGACGATGCGCCGCACCGTGGCGAAGTCAACCTCGGGCGCACGCTCCTGCAATTCCGCCAGCCGCGCGACGTAGCTTTCGGGCAGAATGTCGGGGCGGGTGCTGAGGATCTGGCCCAGTTTGACGAAGACCGGCCCCAGAGCGAGCAGGTTTCGGGCGAACCTGTCCGGTGCACCAGTGTCGCCGCTGGCCGGATCATATCGCCTGAGGGTCCAAATGTCTTTCGACAAGACGACGACAATCCGGGCCAGCCGCAGGAAGTTCTTGGTGCGGTTCACGGTCTTCCTCGTTTGACCCCTGTCGACCAGGTTTCGACTGCCATGCTCGGCAGGAGACGGCGGAGATCGTCCAACGCCATGGCGAATGTCAGGTGGTCGATGATGGTCGACACGCCGGGTATCGGGCTGTCCGCCGGGGGCAATGCGCGGATCGTGGAAAGGATCATTGCCGCCGTCACCTCGGCCTGATCGCCGGCTGCGACATGACGCGAGGCAGCAACGCTGCCGTCAGCCTCTTGCACCTCGACGGCTATGCGGGTCCGGGCTTGACCCAGTTCCGGCAGCCGCCTCAATACTCGCGTCACGCTGCGTTTGCGCCGCGACAGCACCGGACCGAGACCAAGCCGCAAGAGCAGGCCGACAGCGCGCGTCACGAAAGGAGGATCGATCGCCACGAAAGTACGGACCAGGACCGGGGGCCCGCTGGCCGAACAATCCGCGACGCCATCCACAGGGAAGCCGATCCCAAGCGCGGGGCGCGTCCGCCCGCCCCGCTCGAAAGCAAATGAGCGACGGAGGTCTCCCGGCCTGACCGTGGTGTTTTCGGGACCGGAAAGCCGATACGGGCGGCCGAAGGCGCAAATGGACCATTCCGTCGCGGCCGTTCCATAGTGGCGGCCCATGCCGAGTTCCAACCCGATGTCCACCGCAACAGCCTCTTTTTCGCGGACAAGTTCTGCCGCCATCAAGGTGCTCAAGCCGGGCGCGGCCCCGACGCAGAGGACGAGCGTGCCCGGACCACCGACCTCCACCACGTCGCGTCTCAGTGCCTGTAGGTAGTCCGGCGACGCCGAGGTCTCGAGGAAGCTTCCGCCGCTACGAACCACTTCGACTGCGATCGATGGCGGCGTCGCTTCGGTCAGGTTTATCACCGTTGCGCCAAGGGGCAGTTTTCTGGCGGCGCCCCTACCGGCGATGTCGAGCCGGAGCGCCTCGACACGATCACCTGACCCAACACCGCTGCGAGAAACCAGCAGTATGCGGGCTGCCGTCTGATCGACCAGCAACCGAACCAGCCGTCCGCCGACATCGCCCGTGCCTCCGATCAGCACGACGGTTCCTTGCACTGGTGGCTGGTCGGGGCGTCTTGCCATCATTCGATCCCGTTGGCGCGCTGCAACGCGCGGATGTAGCTGACGATCAGACCAACCGTTTCCACCTCGATCCCTTCGACGGGCGGCATGTCACCGAAGTTCCAGTGATGCGACCGAACGCCTGCCGTCGCTGCCCGTTGGAACGCCCCATCCCCATGATGACCAGGTTCGTATATGGAATGGATCAGCGGCGGACCATTGCCGGTCCCGCCAGCTCCGTTTTCACCATGACACGATGCGCAGTTTTGCTCGAACGCGATCTGGCCAAAATATGATGGTGCGCTCAGGGTTTCCGGCACGATGATGGTATCGGGATCGGGTGCGGGCGCCCCGGCGGCGTCGCCATGCATCTGGGTGTTGACCCTTGGTCGGTCGGCTTCCACCTCATCGGACTGGACCAACAGGCCAGTTGCCAATCCGAATGCGAGCAGGGAGGCAATCGCCATTGTCTTTCGGGGCATTGTTGCGGAGTTTCCGCGCTTCTTGGTTTTTGTCATATTCCCGTCCGTTATCTGTTTGCACTTATCAAGTTCGACCACCGGTGCGGAATGAAAGCGGGAGCATCTGCGGCGTAGCGATCCCAGTCATCCCCGAAGCGCGACCGGCTGTCGGCCTCCTCGGCGTGGGCGAGACGTGCGTACATCCAGACCAACACCGGGAACATCGCAAGCGTCAGCAGTGTCGGCCATTGCACGAGAAAGCCCGCCATGATCAGCACGAAGCCCACATATTGCGGGTGGCGAATGCGTGAATAGGGCCCGGTCGTTGCCAGTACGCCGCGTCGCTGCGCCGACCAGAGATGGTGCCAGGCCACCGAGATCAGCCAGAACCCGCCGCCGATCAGTGCCAAGCTCAGGAAATGGAATGGACCGAAATGCGGATTTGCGCGCCATCCGATCATCATCTCGGGGAGATGCCCACTGTCATGCGCGAACCAGTCGACATCCGGCCAGGTTGACTGGAGCCAGCCGGACAGGAAGAAGATGGTTAGGGGAAACCCGTACATCTCGGTAAAAAGGGCCACGATGAAGGCGCTGAACGCCCCGAAACTGCGCCAGTCCCGCGACGTCTGCGGCTTGAAGAAGCTGAAGGCGAAGATAATGAAGACGGCCGAGTTGATGAAGACCAGCAGCCAAAGGCCATAGGCAGTTCCGGGATCGGTCATGTCCTGTCTCCTCCTCCGCCATGTCCGCCGTGGCCCCCATGCATGAAGAAGTGCATGCCCACGCAAAGCAGTAGCGGCAACCACAGGAGCCAGTTGCTGCCGAGGATGTGGACCCGGTGCTCGTAGCCCAACAGGAGGCCGCCAACGACCAGCGCAACGATCAGGTAAATGCCAGCGCGCGACCGCCAGAAGGAAGGGGTCGGGGAAGATTCCTGCAATTGGTCGCGATCGGCATGTGCAGGTTCAGGGTGCTTGTTCATGTTGGATTTCCATTTCTAAACCTTTGCGCTGCGCAGACGCAGCGAATTGAGCACCACCGAGATCGACGAGGCGCTCATGGCGAAAGCGGCGAACATGGGGCTGATGAGAATGCCGAAGAAGGGAAACAGAACACCCGCCGCGACCGGTACGCCGGAGGCATTGTAGATCAGCGCGAAGAAGAGATTCTGGCGGATGTTGCGCATGGTCGCCTGCGCAAGCCGTCGTGCGCGAACGATACCGTCGAGGTTTCCCTTAACCAAAGTGATGCCGGCGCTTTCGATGGCGACGTCGGCGCCGGTGCCCATGGCGATCCCGACATCTGCTTGGGCCAACGCCGGCGCGTCGTTCACGCCGTCCCCGGCCATCGCGACCTTGCGGCCTGCCTCTTGCAGCTCCCTGATGATGCGGGCCTTGTCCTCGGGCAGAACATCTGCCCGGATCTCGTCGATGCCGAGCCGCGATCCGATCGCCTTTGCCGTGCGTTCATTGTCGCCCGTGGCCATGATGACGCGGAAACCAAGCGCATGCAGATCCTTGATCGCAGCGGGGGTCGTCTCCTTGATCGGGTCCGCGACGCCGACCAGGCCGGCGATCACGCCTTCGACCACCACGAACATGACCGTCTCGCCTTCGTCGCGGCGAGCGTCTGCCTTGGCAGTCAGGTCGCCTGCCTCGAGCCCCAGATCGCGGATCATCGCGAGGTTGCCGAGCGCGACCGACTTTCCATCGACGACTCCTTTGACCCCCTTGCCGGTCACGGCCTCGAAATCCGTCGCATCGGCCATCTTCACCCCGCGCTCTTCCGCACCCCGAACGATGGCTTCGGCGAGCGGATGCTCGGACCCGCGTTCGAGCGAGGCGGCAAAGCGCAGGACTTCCGGCTCGTCATGGCCTGTCTCGGGCAGGACGGCGACAAGCTTCGGCTTGCCCTCGGTCAGGGTGCCGGTCTTGTCGACAATGAGAGTGTCGACCTTTTCGAACCGCTCCAGCGCCTCGGCGTTCTTGATCAGTACCCCGGCCTGTGCACCGCGGCCTGTGGCTGTCATGATCGACATGGGCGTGGCCAAGCCCAATGCACAGGGGCAGGCAATTATCAACACCGCGACGGCTGAGATCAACGCATAGGACAGCGCCGGTGCCGGCCCCCAGATCGCCCAGGCGATGAAGGACAGGATTGCGATGCCGATCACCGCCGGGACGAAAAATCCGGCGACCTGGTCGGCGTATTTCTGGATCGGCGCCCGGCTGCGCTGCGCGTTCGCCACCATTTCGACGATCTGGGACAGCATCGTGTCGGCCCCGACGCGCGTTGCCTCCATCACCAGGCTGCCGGTTCCGTTGATCGTGGCCCCGGTCACAGGATCGCCCTCGGTCTTCTCGACAGGGACAGGCTCGCCCGAGATCATGCTTTCATCGACGGAGGACCGGCCATCGACCACGACGCCGTCGACCGGCACCTTGTCACCGGGCCGCACGCGCAGTTCGTCGCCCACCTGAACCTCTTCGAGTGCGATTTCCTCTTCCGTCCCGTCAGGCCGGATCACGCGGGCGGTCTTTGCCGCCATGTCAAGAAGCGCGCGGATCGCCTTGCCCGTGCCTTCTCGGGCGCGCAGCTCCATCACCTGGCCGAGCAACACGAGTGTCACGATCACGGCGGCCGCCTCGAAATAGACGCCGACATGCCCCTCGGGGTCGCGGAAGCCGTCCGGAAAGATGCCCGGAGCCAGAACCGCGACGATGCTGAAGATCCAGGCAGCCATCACGCCCATGCCGATCAGCGAGAACATGTTGAGGTTCATGGTGCGAAACGAATTCCAGCCGCGTACCAGGAACGGCCATCCGCACCAGAGGACGACGGGCGTGCCGAGCACCAGTTCGATCCAGAGCGTCGTGCGTTCGCCGAAGATATCCCGCACACCGGGGAACCCGACGAACGGCGCCATGGTCAGAATCAGCAGCGGGATCGTTAAAACAGTGCCAACCCAGAAGCGCCGGGTGAAATCGACCAGCTCCGGGTTCGGGCCCTCCGCAGCCATCGCGGCCGATTCCAGTTCAAGCCCCATGCCGCAGATCGGGCAGGAGCCGGGATGCGTCTGACGGACCTGTGGGTGCATCGGGCAGGTATAGACGGCGCCATCATATCCGGCCGGAATCTCATCGTATCTGGCATCCGTCTTGCTCGAATGTCCTTGCGCGCCGTGGGCGTGGTGATCGTGCCCGGCATGGGCGTCAAGCTCCGCCTCCGGGACAAGGTGCATCCCGCATTTCGGGCAATCGCCGGGACCGTCCTGCCGCACTTCGGGGTGCATCGGGCAGACATAGGTGTCGGTGTCATCGGCGGACTGGTGAGCGTGGTCGTTCATCGGGTGTTCCTTTCGGAGCGAGTCGGGGTCAACCTAATCCTTCCACTTACTGGAAGGTCAATGCCTGACACAGCTGACCGAACCGCCTTGGCAAGCACACCGGCGGTTCCGATCACATTGGAGGGATGCGGGATGGTATCGGTGGTGACAATCCGTGCGGCACCGGCGGACATGATGACGTCATATGCCCCTTCCGCAAAGACCGCGTGGATGGCCAGACAGACCGGCGATCCGGTTCCGGCTGCAAGCAATCGCTCGACGGCGCGCGCCATCGTCCTGCCGGAAGACGCAATGTCATCGAGTATCACCGGGGTGCCCTGGTGAAGCGTGGCGCTCTCTGGCACGCTGACATCAACCTGGAGATCGCCGATCCTGACCTTTCGCAAGACTTCGTACGGTCGTGCGGCGAGCCGGGCCACTTCAGCAACCCATTGCTGGCTTTCGCTGTCAGGTCCCACGAATACGGCATCGGGCAGATTTGTCCGAATCCAGTCGGCGAGAAGTGAGGCGGAAGCGACACGCACGGCCGGGATCGTGAAAACATCCTCCAGGCGCTCGATGCGGTGCAGATGGGGATCGACCGTCACCAGCCAGTCAAAACTGTCGGCGAGAAATCCGGCGAACAGCTTTGCGCTGACGGCCTGTCCGGCATGAAAGCGCCGGTCCTGCCGCATGTATCCCAGATAAGGCGCGATCAGCCCGACGCTCCGGGCTCCCAGCTCTCGGGCCGTCTGCGCGACGAAGCGCAGCGGAAGTGCCAGCCGGTCGGGATCACGAAGGGTTGCGAGAACCGCGACATCGGCACCTTCCATATTGCCCGGCAAGGTCATCAGGCTTTCGCCGTCGGGGAAGCGATGCCAGTCGAGCGGACAGAGTTCTGCACCCAATGCCGGCGCGAGGGATCGCGAGAGAGTTTTCATTTCCGGGAACGGAACAAGGATCATGCCGAATCCTCCGACAGGGTCAGCGCGCCGACATGGGCTTCTGCATAAGCGCGTGCATAGGCCAGTTCGCCGGTCGTCTCGGCGTGGATCTCATAGAGCGGCTGTCCTGCTTCCACTGCTTCTCCGACCCGCACCAGCAGACGAATTCCCGCCCTCTGCTGGCGCGGCGCGCCGGCAAGCTTTGTAATGCGGGCAATCAAACGGTTGTCGATGGCAGAAATATTTCCTGCCGCTGCGGCTGGCATCTCAACGCGTTGCGGCGCTTCTCCGGGTTCGTGGAACCCACCCTGCGCGGCGCAGATCGCCAGGAATTTCGCCTCTGCAGCGCCCGTGTCGAGCAGAATTTCTGCCCGCGCCCTGCCCCTTCCGCCGGTTGCGCCCGGTGCCATGTCGAGCAGCCGACCCGCAAGGTCAAGAGCACGTTCGCGCAAATCCGTCGGCGCACCCGGCGCACGCCGAAGCACCGCCAACACATCCGCCGCCTCGAGCGCAGGGCCGATGCCGCGCCCGACCGGGGCCGTGCCATCACTTTCATGAAGCGCGACGCGCAGCCCGATGGCTTGACCGACCGAACTCAGGCGGGATCCCAGGGACGCTGCTGCCAGCGCTGAGCGCACCTTGGCTGTTGGCCCGACCGGCATATCGATCAGCACGTCAGTTGCACCGACCGCCGCCTTCTTTGACAGGACGCTGGCCACCAACTGTCCGGTGCTGTCAAAATCCAGCGGTCTCTCGATGCGGATGAAGTGATCGTCGGCCGGGCTGAGGTTCAGTCCGCCGCCCCAGACCACGCATCCGCCTTCGGCTTCGACCACCCTGCGCAGCGCTGCAGCGTCCAGAGCTACCGGTGCCATGACTTCCATCGTGTCGGCGGTCCCGGCGGGGGAAGTGATCGCCCGGCTCGACGTCTTGGGGATCAGATGCCCGGCTGCGGCAACGATGGCGACGACGATCGGGGTTGTTCGGTTTCCCGGCAGGCCACCGACACAATGCTTGTCCAGGACGGTCTCGCCACCCCAGTCAAGCGTTTCGCCCGCAGCCTGCATTTCGCGGGTCAGCGCCACCGTCTCTCCATCGTCAAGACGGTTTCCGGCGCTGGCAGTGATGAAGGCGGCGAGATCTAGATCCGAGAGACGGTTGTCGAGCGTATCGCGAATGATCGCGGCAAAATCCTCTCGCTGCAAACGCCCTCCATAGACCTTGGCCCGGATAGCGGACGACGAAACAGGCGGCTCGGGATGCGAGAAACCTGCCCGGTCGCCAACTTGCGCCTTCAGCGCCTTCCAGGCCGAGACCGACAGCGCAGCCTCTTCCACGGCCAGCCATGCGCCGCGCGCGACCACGTTCAGCGTGGCGATGATCCAGCGGTTGCGCAGGTCTACGCGAATTCGGGTCTCGGCGGCGAACCCTTCGGAACGACAGATGTGGCAATCTTCGTGCATGTAGACGACCGGTTGGCGGTAGGTGTCTATTCCGGAGGGGACGAGTGCGAGCGTTTCGGTCATCGCGGACGGTCCAGATACACGGTTTCCAGATGCTCGGGCGCGCGGGCCGGTCGTCCGAGTTCATGGTCAATGCGGAAGCGCAGGGCATCGGATGCCGAAGGCTCGCCATGTGTCACGTAAGTCATGCGCGGTGTCGGACCGGTCGACATCCAGCGCAGGATCTCTTCGGCGTCGGCATGGCCTGAAAACGACTGAAGTTGCACGACCTCGGCCTCGATGGGGTATTCGCGGCCAAACATCCGTAGATGATGTGCACCGTTGGCCAAAGCGGCCCCACGCGTGCCACCGGCCTGAAATCCCGACAGGAGGATCGCATTGCGGCGGTCGCCTCCGAAACTGATCAGATGATGCAGGATGCGTCCGCCGGTCAGCATTCCACTTGCCGAGATGATGATCATCGGCCCTTGGCGGGTGTTCAGGTGCTTGGATTGCTCGACGGTGTTCACTCGCTTGGCCAGCTTGAACATCGCCAAGCACTCTTCCCAGCTGACATGATGCTCGTCATGGTGCCGGTGATAGATCTCGGTGGCGTCGACCGACATGGGGCTGTTGAGAAAGACCGGGATATAGGGAATTTCGCCCCGCTCGATCAACCGCGAAATATGCAGCATCAACCCTTGGGCACGGCCGACAGCGAAAGACGGAATCAAGACCGTGCCGCCCCGGGCGAAGACCCGTTTCAGGACCGGCGCCAGTTCCGCCTCCGGGTCGATGCCGGGATGGACGCGGTTGCCGTAGGTGGATTCGCAGACAAGGACATCGGCACCGGCAAAGGGCGCGGGCGGACGCATCAACGGGTCCGGGTCGTGCCCCAGATCGCCGCTGAAATGGATGACCTTTCCACCGAACTCGATCCGGATCTGCGCTGCGCCCAGAAGGTGCCCCGCCGGAATGAAGGTCGCGGTGATATCGTCGCCCAGATCGACCCTTTGCCCGAAATCCACGGTATCGAACCGTTCGAGCGCCGCCTCGGCGTCCTTCAGCGTGTAGAGCGGTTTCGGGTTCTTGTGTTTGGAAAACCCCCGGCGCGCGGCATAGCGCGCTTCCTCCTCCTGGATGTGGCCGCTGTCCGGCAGGATCAGCCCGCAAAGCTCGGCCGTGGCACGGGTGCAGATGACGCGGCCCCCATAACCGGCCCGGATCAGTGCAGGAAGATACCCGGAATGATCCAGATGCGCATGCGTCAGCAACACGGTGTCGATGGTGGACGGTCGCGCCGGGAAGGGTTTCCGGTTTCGCGCGCGCAGTTGCTTGAAGCCCTGGAACAGGCCGCAATCGACCAGAATGCGTCGCTGACCGATCTCGAGCAGGTAGCGCGAGCCCGTGACGGTTCCGGCGGCTCCGAGAAACCGCAGCGAGGGGCGTTTGAAGGGTGTCATGCTACCCTCCTGCGGTTGGCGAAGGCGTTGAACAGGCCACCGAAGATCAGGGCGACATACCAGCCGTAGAGGAAGCTCTCGACAAGGCCGATGACGAACCCTGCGGGCGTCAGCCAGACGAACCCGGGCAGCAAGCCCGCCCAAGTCTCATACATTGCATAGCTGGGAAATATCAGGTCGAACGCCACGCAGATCAGGAAGGTCAGGGTCAGGAACAGGCTCAGCGCCCAACCAAAGGCCATCAACGGGATGCGCACTGCCCCTTCTGGACCGGACTTGCCCATCACGCAGTCACCACAGGTGAAGCGAAGCGCCACGAACAGGATGACTGCGAGGACGGCAAAATAGATGATTGCGATCATTTCAATTCTCCTTGTTGCGAACGATGGCGTTTTGACGCCTCCACCACCTTTCGATCGCTTCCGAAGCAGCCGACACGCCCTGCTTGACCTGTCCAATTTGTCGCGGATACGTCATTACCCAATTACCAGTTGTAGATCGGTGCCCAACTCATAGGGCGGAATGTCCAGATTGCGTGGCGCGGGCCCTCTTCGAATTCTGCCTGAAGTGTCGTAGTGAGACCCGTGGCAAGGGCAGAACCAGCCGCCGAAATCGCCGACTGCCGCACCGTCCTGACCCAGAGGGATGCATCCAAGATGCGTGCAGACGCCGATCACCACGAGCCATTCTCCGGTTGCGTCCGCGGCCCTGTTCTCATCCAGCGCCGGAACTTCGGCGTCGAGGTTCGGGTTCTCGCGTCTGGTATCTAGCGGATCGACCAAGTCATCGAGAGAAACGTTTCGCGCAGCGGCGACGGCGTCGGGCGATCGCCGCCAGACGAAGACCGGACGTCCCTGCCAAAGGACGGTAATACGTTGACCCTCTTCCACCCCAGTGAGGTCGATACGAACAGTTGACGCACTGCCGACATCGGCTGAAGGATTCATGGAGTTGATCAGCGGCCAGATGGCGGCACCGGTTGCGACGGCTCCGGTGCCCGCAGTTGCATAGTATAGAAAGTCGCGCCGCTCTTCTTTCCGAGGCGATTCCAGATCATCAGAAACCCAGGTCATCATTGGTTCTCCTTTCGGTCACTCAGTTCTAGCTGCCGTTGGGACGGCTAGTAACGTCGCCACCAGGTCCACCGCGACGTCCCCGCGCAAGCCGGCAAGCAGATACGCACCATCGCCCGCCCCGATCCCCATCTCTCGCGTGGCTTCCTCCAGCTTCTGGCGCTTGATTTCCACACGCCAGAACACGTCACGAGCAAGCGGCGCATTGGCGTGACCGGCTCGATCGGCACAGGCACAACTCATGCGGTTTACCAACGCCAGCAGATCGCCAGCGGTCCGAGGTTCTTGCAAGGGGCTTGTGTCGCGGCTTGGCGGGCATTGTCCCATCCATGCAGCCTCCTGTGGTCTTACCCCACATAGGGGGTCTGTATCGTAGACGCCGAGCTTTCCGGAGCATTACAAGAAAAGTCCTCCCGGCTCACATCACTGCGGCATCCTCCCTGCAATTCGAATGCAGCGCGTGGTTTTCGCATCCGGCAGGCGGGCAGAAGCAGTCGTCGCGATCCGTCTCGCAACAGGGCCCGCAATGGCTTAGCAAGCTATCCTTCAGGGCAGTGCGCGCGCGATGCAATCGCACCGCCAAAGTGCCGCGCGTCAGCCCCAGATCAGCGGCGACAGTGGCACGGTCGTCCTCTTGCAGGTCTATCCGGCGGATCAGATCGGCATCGGTCGGCCGCAATTCGGGGAGCAGACCCGCAGAACAGCGGCATAGTCGCGACAACTGACCGGTCGCATCCTCCGTCCAGCCCTCCGGCTCGGCCGCCACGGTCTCTGCAAGATGCCGTCGCCGCGAGGCTTTGCGATAGTGATCGTTCAGGGCCGAGCGCAGTACGGCATAAAGCCAGGCGTTCATCCGCTCGACATCGCGAAGCTGATCCTTGCGGGCCAGAACCCGAATGCAGAAGTCCTGAAGCACATCCTCGGCCTCTGAACGGTTTCCGAGGCGTTTGGCAAGAAATCCAAGGAACGCTTTGCGCCCCTCAATCAATGCGGTCTCGGTCGATGGTCCGCAGTCAGTTCCTTTCATATTGTTGCACATTCCAATTCCTTCCTTCAGTGACGACGATAGGTCACGCGACAAAACTGGTTCGCTGCTTGGTTGCGGTTCCCGATCGTCTGAACGCGTGCAATACCAAGGCCAGCCCGATCAGGATCATCGGCGCCGAGAGCACCTGCCCCATGGTCAGTCCCCAATCGCCAAAATGGATCGCATGGCCGACAGGATTTCCGGGGGTGACGAATTGCGTATCCGGCTGGCGAAACAACTCCACGAGACTTCTGGCAGCGCCGTATCCGACCAGGAATGTCCCGGTGAGCGCTCCCGGCATCTTCAACCAACCGCGCCGCCAGGCGAGGTAGATCAGAACGGTGCCAAGTAGCAGGCCTTCGAGCAGCGCCTCGTAAACTTGCGAGGGATGGCGGGCGCAAAGGGAAACGACACCGAGGCAATTTTGCGCAGCCGCACCCGGAAAGATCACTGCCCAGGGAACGTCGGTGGGGCGGCCCCAAAGCTCATTGTTGATGAAGTTTGCGAGCCGCCCGAGAAACAGCCCCGTCGGGGTCGCCAACGCGAGAAGGTCGGCCACACTGAGCAGCGACGCCTTCTGGCGAAGACAGAAGACCAGCCCGGCGATGGCAACGCCCAGGAAACCGCCATGGAACGACATGCCGCCCTGCCAGACTTTCAGTATCTCCAGCGGATTGGCCATGTAGTATTCCGGTTGGTAGAACAACACGAAACCGAGGCGTCCGCCGACGATCACGCCGAGGATGATCCAGGTGAGAAGTTCCTCGATCTGGCGTCGATCCAGCGGTGGCCCGGCCCTGGACCACAGCGCCGGGCGGCTGACCGCCATCACGCAAATGCGCCAGCCGATCAAAAGGCCGAAAATATAGGCAAGCGCGTACCAGCGCAGCGCAAACGTGAAGCTGCGGATCTCTATCGAGAAAAGCTCGTGGCTAATGTCCGGAAATGGGATGGCGGCGGTCAGCATAGGCTTTTTTCCTGTAGCAACGGTTTGACTTTGAAACCGGCAGCAATCCCCGGACGGCTCATTGGATTTATCAACCTGACGGCGCTTGAAAGACCCGGCGGCAGCAGCACGAGAGCGCGGCGATCAATCATGGCGCACCCGATGTCTTTTCCAGTCCCTCACGGCCACGACCAGAAAGGGCGTCAGCGTCAGAGCACCCAACCCTATGGCGGACCAGGCGGCTCGGGAAGAACTCCCGCTGACCGCCTGGTTGCCGAAATGGGCAAGAACGAAGCTCGCCGGGATGATTCCGGCGAGTGTTGCGACTGCGAACCGCCAGAAGTGCAGTCGGCTCAGCCCCGCCGCGTAACTGACGATGTCGAAGGAAATGAATGGCAGCAACCGACTGCCGAAGACCGTGAATGTCAATGCGTTCTGCGACCCCAGCCAGCCCGCGTCCACCTTGTCGCCGAGCCAGCGAATGAGAGCGTCGCGCCCCAGAAATCGCGCCAGTCCGAATGCGACAAGCGCGCCCGATTCGGCTCCGGCGACGATGTAAACGGTTCCCAATGTATGTCCGTAGGCGGCCCCCGCGGCCAGTGCGATCGGTGCGCTTGGAATTGGTGTGGCGACGATCGCGGCCGTCATCAGGACGATGACAAGCATGGGGCCCCAAAGCCCCGCCGCCTCCACCCATCCGGAAATCCGGTCGCCATCAATACGGTCGATCGCACCTGCAAGCGGACCGATAAACAGGATCGCAAGGCCCACCACCAGGAGCGCCGCGATGGCCGTCTTGGCGACCCGGCGGGAGATCGACCAATGCGCCATTCGCGGTCTCATGGCAGAAAGGGGGCGATCAGGCGGCATCGACCGCTTTTCGAAGCATATCGCGAACCTCGCCCGCGACCTCGTGCAACTGCTGGTTGTCGATGGCCTTCATCGATGCAACCGGGTCGATGGCGCTGATCTCGGTGCCGCCATCCACCGTGCGCAGGATCACGTTGCAGGGCAACATCGCGCCCACGCGCGGCTCGATCCCGATGGCCTTGTGCGCCATGCCGGGATTGCAGGCCCCGAGGATCCGGTAAGGTGTCATGTCGACGTCGATCTTCTTTTTCATCGTCGCCTTGACGTCGATCTCGGTCAGGACTCCGAATCCCTTGTCGGCAAGGGCCGCGCGAATGCGCATTTCAGCGTCGTCGATGCCGGTGCCATTCAGAATGCGATCATAGGTATAGACCATTCCTGATCTCCTTTCGTTCACTTGGACAGATATTTGACGAATGCGAAAATCCCCAACACCACAAAGACGAAGAGGAGCAGCATCCATATTCCGCCCATACCGTAACTCATCATGGAAACCTCCATAAACTCAGAGTGATGCGGCGCCAGCATTGCGCCGGCGCCGGCCACTCAGTTGTCGTCCATCATGGTGCCGTCGCTCATGCCCGCGCCCATGCCGGGCTGCGCTGACATCATGCTCTCGCGCATCGACTGCATGCGATCCATCATGTCGGCTGGTGCCATCATTTCTTCTGACGTGACCGATCCATCGCCATCGGCGTCCAGATGCTGGAACCGATCCACCATCATCTCGCGGATCATGGCGCTGTGAAGGGTTTCGAACTCGGCGATCGAGAGTGCGCCGTCGCCGTCGCTGTCGTATTCGCCCAGTTGCGCCTGCATCTGGCCGCGCATTTCATCGGCCGTCACAGTGCCGTCGCCATCCGCGTCGAACATCTGCATCATGGTGCCACCCATCGGGCCCATTCCGCCCATCATGCCGCCGCCCATCATGCCGCCGCCATGCATCTGCTGCATCATGCCCATCATGTCGTTCATGCCGCCCATCATCCCCATCATGCCGGAACCACTGTTCTGCATTGCGCCCGACACCGGCGTGACATCTGCTCGGCCGCCATGGCCATGATGGGAATCCGCGAGTGCAGCACCGCCAATGGCGGTTGTTGTCACCGCGATTGCTGCAAGAAGAGTAGTGCGTTTCATTTGGAAAACCTCGTATCCGTGTTGCGATAACGATGATATGGCAGGTGATTGGCGCGATGGAATGCCGGGCACTTCGGCGCTTTGTATCGGTGGGTCGCAATTGAGGAACCCGTTACATTGCGCGACAAAACTCCGTTGGGGATCCCGAAGAAATCGTCAGACTTGGGGTTGGGTACGATCGGCGTATTCATCTGCAACCGCTGACAAACACAAATCCCCCACGGAATTGTTTGCGGCGGGCACGACAGACAGCTGGCGGTCCTTGTCGTGCTGCTGCAAACGCAATCCGCCCGGTAACGGAAAATCCGCCCCCGGCGATGCTGCCAACCCATGGCCATCCACTTTTTCAGGGCGGATATGTGAAGCCCCGCTTGCGGTCGATCAAGTGCGGGTCAATACCAGTCTACCGCGTATCACCGTGCGCTACATGGAGCACTGGTCACGACGTGCGCTCATCCGCGTATCATCACAACTGGCACAGGATTTTCCCCACCGGATCTCAAGTCCCCGCAAGAGATGACACGTCGTAGCCCGCCTCGCGGATGGCCTCGGAAATGGCGCTTTCGCTTAGGAAGCTCTCGACGGTAACGGATTTGACATCAAGTGCGCACTCAACAGTCGCCGTCGGGTCGATTGCCTTGATTGCCTTTTCGATTGCCGCGGTGCAATGCCCGCAGCTCATGTCCGGTACATTGAATCTGCTCATAGCCATCTCCTTCATCCTCGCGACGAAGATGGGTGCTTCCCACATGGGAAGGTCAAGAAAAAAAATTCTTTTGCACCCCGTTGACCTTCCAGCAAGGGGAAGCCCTAGGTACTGTCGAGATGATGAAGGAGACTCAGATGCAAATGTCACAAGGCCTGCGGGTTTCTGTCCAGAACATGTCCTGCGCTTCATGCGTGGGCAGGGTCGAGCGCGTTCTCTCAGCCCTGCCTGGCGTCACAGAGGTGAATGTGAACCTCGCGGCTGAAACGGCGCAGGCGCAGGTCGATTCCACATCCCGGATCAGCGAAGTGGTCGAAGCATTGAACCAGGCGGGCTATCCCGCCCGAACCCGATCGGTTCGGCTGAACATTTCATCCATGTCCTGTGCCTCCTGCGTGGGCCGCGTGGACAAGGCCCTGGCAGCGGTGCCCGGGGTCTTGAGCGTCAATGTCAACCTCGCGTCAGAAACCGCAACCGTCGACTTTGCCGATGGAGCCGTTGATCTGGCCGATCTGCTGAAGGCCGCAAAGGAGGCTGGCTACCCGGCGGAGGCCTCTGGCGATACGTCTCCAGAGGATCGCGGTGCGCGCAAGCAAGACGAAGCCCGAGAACTCGCCCGCAAGACGGCCTTTGCGGCAACACTTGCGCTGCCGGTTTTCCTGCTCGAGATGGGCGCGCATCTGGTGCCGGGCATGCATGAGTTGATCGGTCGCACGATAGGCCACCAGACAAGCTGGATGATCCAGTTCATCCTGACCACCGTAGTACTGGCCTGGCCCGGAAGACACTTCTACACAAAGGGATTGTCGGCACTGCTGAAAGGCGCGCCTGACATGAACAGCCTCGTGGCTGTGGGAACTGGCGCGGCGTATCTCTATTCCCTCACCGCGCTTTTTGCGCCGTCGCTGCTGCCCGAAGCGTCCCGCGCGGTCTACTTCGAGGCGGCTGCGGTCATTGTCGTATTGATCCTTCTGGGGCGCTGGATGGAAGCACGCGCCAAGGGCCGCACCGGGGCGGCGATCCAGAAGCTGCTCGGCCTGCAACCAAACACCGCGCGGGTCTTGGTGAACGGAGAGCCGACGGACGTCGCCATCGACCAGATCGGTGTCGGCGATATTCTGGTCGTCCGGCCCGGAGAACGCGTCGCGGTGGATGGTGAAGTGACCCAAGGCAGCGCGCGCGTCGATGAAAGCATGATCACTGGCGAGCCGGTTCCTGTTGAGAAAGCAGAGGGCGACCCGGTGACGGGTGGCACTGTCAACGGCGCCAGCAGCTTTCAGTTTCGCGCCGTTCGCGTCGGGGCGGATACGACGCTCGCCCAGATCATCCGAATGGTGGAAGAGGCACAGGGTGCGAAGCTGCCGATCCAGGGAATCGTGGATCGCATCACGCTGTGGTTCGTTCCGGCGGTCATGGCGTTGGCCCTGTTGACGGTGCTGACATGGCTCTTGCTGGGACCATCACCGGCGCTGTCCTACGCGCTTGTGGCGGGTGTATCGGTGCTGATCATCGCCTGTCCTTGCGCTATGGGTCTGGCGACACCGACCTCCATCATGGTGGGGACCGGACGCGCCGCGGAAATGGGTGTTCTGTTTCGCAAAGGCGACGCGCTGCAGGAGCTGACGTCGGTCAATGTTGTGGCCCTGGACAAGACCGGCACGGTGACCGAAGGTCGCCCGGAATTGACCGACTTGGTGCTGGCCGAAGGATCTGCCCGCGCGGAGGTGCTCGCACTTGTTGCAGCAGTCGAGGCACAATCGGAACATCCCATTGCCGATGCTGTCGTTCGGGCGGCCAGGACCGAGGGTGCGGCACGTTATGAAGCCGAGGCTTTCGAGTCGATCACCGGCTTTGGCGTGCGGGCTAAAGTTGCGGAGCACGATGTGTTGGTCGGCGCGGATCGCCTGATGACCCGTGAAGGTCTGGACATCAGCGCACTGGCGGATGCGGAACGTCGTATCGCGGAACAGGGCCGGACAGCGCTCTTTGCGGCGGTGGATGGAACGGTCGCGGCAGTTATCGGCGTGGCGGATCCGGTGAAGCCTGCCAGCGCCGCCGCGATTCGCGCCCTGCACGACCTCGGGTTGAAGGTTGCCATGATCACGGGCGACAAAGCGGAAACAGCAAATGCCATCGCACGGGAAACCGGCATTGACCACGTATTCGCTGGCGTTTTGCCTGATGGCAAGGTGGCAGCGCTGGAGGCGCTGAAGGGCGACCATCAACGGATAGCGTTCGTCGGAGATGGTATCAACGACGCACCCGCGCTGGCCCACGCAGATGTCGGCATCGCCATCGGCACCGGAACCGATGTGGCCATCGAATCCGCAGATGTCGTGCTGATGTCGGGCGATTTGCGGGGTGTCGTGAATGCGTTCCAGGTATCGGCACGCACCATGCGAAACATTCGTCAGAACCTGTTTTGGGCCTTCGGATACAACGTCGCTTTGATTCCGGTGGCCGCTGGCGTCTTGTATCCGACCTTCGGCCTGCTGCTGTCGCCCGTGCTTGCGGCAGGCGCAATGGCGTTCAGTTCGGTTTTCGTTTTGACCAATGCGCTGCGGCTTCGCTGGGTTCGCCCTGCGATGAGCGAAGCCGAGGTGCCGTTCACCGAAGAGACCGCTTCACCGGTCTCTGTCCCGATTGCCGCTGAATAGGGAGGGTTGCAAAATGAACATCGGAGACGTGGCCGAGAAGTCCGGCTTGCCGCCCAAGACGATCCGCTATTATGAGGAGATCGGACTGGTGAAGCCTTTGCGCAGCGCAAACGGATATCGTACCTTTCTGGAAAGCGACGTCCACAAGCTCGCGTTTTTGGGCCGCGCCCGCGCGCTAGGATTTACTATAGAAGACTGCCGCAATCTGATGGCACTTTACGAGGATGACCAACGAGCCAGCGCAGAGGTCAAGGAGATCGCCGAACAGCATCTCGAACGGATCGACAAGAAAATCACTGAGCTTGAGCAAATGCGTGCGACGCTCTCGAATCTGGTTCATGCCTGTGCCGGAGACCACCGCCCGGATTGCCCAATTCTGGCAGACCTTGCCGCGACATGCCTGGACAACGAGTTGATTGAAAACACGGCATAGCGGGGATCCGCAGGCTTCGCCTGGGCGATCTTACGAACCGACGCGCTTTCATGATCGAACCGCGCCGATCCGAGGGTGATCGATGATCGCGGCGTCATCGCTTCCTCGTGCCCGGATTGTATCGGGTCGTCATGTTTTCCGTCCTTGTTACATATCGTGACAATTCCGAGGCGGAAACACCACGGCCTTTGGCATAGGACTTATTCAATGAAGTCAGAAAGCCCACATATCCTCGTCGTGGACGATCACCGCGAAATCCGTGATGCAGTAACACGCTTCCTGCAAAAAAGCGGCTTGCTGGCGACATCGGCGACCGATGCTGCCGATATGGATCAGAAGCTCGCCGTCGGCAGCTTTGACTTGATCGTTCTGGATGTGATGATGCCGGGCGAGGACGGGCTGTCGGTATGTCGCAGGCTGTCGGCTTCGGGATCCTGCCCGATTATCATGCTGACGGCGCTAGGTGACGACATGGACCGGATCATCGGGCTTGAGATTGGCGCGGATGACTACCTGCCCAAACCATTCAACCCGCGCGAGCTTCTGGCCCGGATAAAGGCTGTGCTCAGGCGCAGCGAGCGTCTGGATTCCCTCGCCGGGCGCCTGGCGGGAAAAACCGTTCAGTTCGCACATTGGCATCTTGATGTGGATCGACGCGCACTGCTGTCGGATTCCGGGATAAAGGATAGCCTATCCAATTCAGAGTTTCGCCTGCTGATCACATTTCTGGAACGGCCCAGGCTAATCCTTAGCCGCGAGCAGCTTTTGGACCTCACCGCCGGGCGATCAGCAGGCCCGTTTGACCGCACGATCGACAATCAGGTCAGCCGCCTGCGCCGCAAGATCGAGGCGGATCCAATGCGTCCGAGGATCATCACGACAGTCCGAAACGGCGGCTACTGTCTGGCAACGGACGTGGAGATTGCGTCGTGATCCGGAGCTTTATTCTGAGCTTGCGGGGGCAGTTGATCCTGCTTCTGCTAGGCGTGCTGCTGGCAGCCCAGATTGTGAGCTTGTTCTTTTTTGTCGATGAACGGAGCCTTGCCGTGCGCGCGGCACTGGGCTTCGAAGCGGCGGGGCGTGCCGCGAGCGTTGCGCGTCTGCTGGAAGAGGCCCCGAACGAATTGCACGCATCCATCCTGCGGGCCGCGAATTCACCGCTGGTTCGCTTTGATGTGACCGAAACCCCGCGAATTCTGGGCGTCAATCACAGTGATGGCGGACCGGTCGAGGACAGGATCAGAAGGCTTCTTGGCGATCAGTTCACCCGTGAAATCAGGGTCGATGTGCATGAAGTTGAGGGGACAATCTTGCCTTTGCCACATCTCTCACCCGACATGGCTGAAATGCATGTTGCGATGATGCGGGGCGATCTGTCGGCGATAGAGATGAGCGTTTCAATCGCGCTGTCGGGTGGCGATTGGCTAAATGTCGAAACCCGCTTCGAACGGCCGCCGCTGCAATGGGCCTGGGGCTCGACCCTGACCTTCGTGGTGACCGCTTCGGTCCTTCTGGCGGCTGGCTTCTGGTTCCTGATGGCACGGATCACAGGCCCGCTGCGACGTCTGTCCGTGGCCAGCGAACGTCTGGGACGCGGCGAGGATATGGAGCCCGTGAAACCGACCGGCCCGACCGAAGTGCGTGACCTGACGGCGGCCTTCGCTATCATGCAGCGCCGTCTGACCCGGTTCGTCGAGGACCGCACCCGCATGTTGGCGGCCATCGGCCACGATCTGCGCTCGCCGCTGACGGCGTTGCGGGTCAGGACGGAAATGGTAGATGACGCGGAAACGCGCTATGCGCTGACCTCCAGTATCGAAGAGATGCAGGGAATGCTGGATGCGACCCTGTCCTATGCCCGCGGCGTCAGTGCCTCCGAACCGTCAGAGCGCGTCTTGGTCGGTCAGTTGCTCAGCGATATCAACCAGACAATCACCACACCCGCAACTTTAGTGCCGGGGCCCGAAGTTGCGGTGTCGGTGCGCCCGTTCGCATTTCGGCGCGCGGTGCGCAACCTCATCGAGAATGCGCAGCGATACGGTGCCAATGCACGGGTCAGCCATGACGTTGAGGGCGACGTTCTGGCGATCAGGATTGCCGATAATGGCCCCGGCATTCCCGACAACCTGCTGGAGGATGTGTTCGCCCCTTTCCACCGGCTGGAGCAATCGCGGTCGCTGGATACCGGTGGCCATGGTCTGGGCCTGTCAATCGCGCGGGGCATCTTGCGGGCGCATGGCGGCGATGTCGTGTTGTCCAACTCCCCCGAGGGAGGGCTGATTGCCACCATAACCCTGCCGATCGATACGGCGGCCTCCGCGAATGGGCCCGAAAACGCACCGGGCGGGACCCACCCGCATCCCGAAATCGAACATTGAGGAAGACATGATCCCTGAACTCGGACACTTCGCGCTGACGCTCGCTTTTGGGTTTGCGCTGGTTCAAAGCGTCCTGCCGATGCTCGGGGCAAGCCGTGGCAACCTGCTCTGGATGCGGTCGGCGCGGGCGACATCGCTGGCGCAGATGGTTTTTACCTTCGTCGCCTTCGCGGCGCTGATGCGGTCATTCGTGGTCAGCGATTTCACCGTGTTGAACGTGGTCGAGAACTCGCATTCGCTCAAGCCCCTTCTGTTCAAGATCGCGGGCACCTGGGGCAGCCACGAGGGCTCTTTGCTGCTGTGGGTGCTGATCCTGACCGTGTTTGGGGCCGGTGTGTCGATCTTTGGCACCAATATATCGGAGGGGCTGCGAGCGCGGACCCTCTCGGTGCAGGCTTGGATCAGCGTTGGCTTCTTCAGCTTCATGCTGTTCACGTCAAACCCGTTCGAGCGGGTCTTTCCGCCGCCGCCGGATGGTCAGGATCTCAATCCGCTGCTTCAGGATGTTGGCCTCGCCATGCACCCGCCGCTTCTTTATTTTGGCTATGTCGGGTTTTCGATCGTATTCTCGTTCGCCGTCGCCGCGTTGATCGAGGGCCGCGTCGATGCGGCCTGGGCGCGGTGGGTCCGTCCGTGGACGCTCGCAGCCTGGGTCAGCCTGACAGCAGGCATCGCGCTCGGGTCATGGTGGGCTTACTACGAACTTGGCTGGGGCGGCTGGTGGTTCTGGGATCCGGTCGAGAACGTCAGCTTCATGCCGTGGCTTCTGGGCACTGCGTTGCTGCATTCGGCCATCGTGACCGAGAAACGGGACGCCTTCAAAAGCTGGACAATCCTTCTTGCGATCCTGACGTTCTCCATGTCGCTTCTGGGCACTTTCATTGTGCGCTCGGGGCTGCTCACGTCGGTCCACGCTTTCGCCGTGGACCCTGAACGCGGGCTCTATATCCTGTGGCTTCTGGGGCTCAGCATCGGGGGTTCCCTGCTGCTATTCGCATGGCGCGCCCCGGCGCTTGAATCCGGCGGCCTGTTTCGACCGATCAGCCGCGAAGCCGGATTGCTCGTGAACAACCTGGCTCTCGCCTCGGCGACCGGCACCGTCCTCTTCGGCACGCTCTATCCGCTGTTTGTCGAGGCACTCGCAGGGGAACGGCTTTCCGTCGGGCCACCCTTTTTCAACGCGACCTTTGTTCCGATGATGCTTCCCCTGGTTTTCGCCATGGCGATCGGGCCGTTTCTGTCGTGGAAACGCGCCGATCTTGCGGGTGTCTTGCAACGATTGAAATTCGCGGCAGTGCTGTCCGGTCTGACTGCGCTGGCTGTCTGGTACCTGACCGAGGGCGGGCCGGTTCTGGCCTATCTGTCCATTGCACTCGCGGTCTGGCTGTTCCTTGCCTCGGTGATGGAATGGGCAGGGCGGGTCCGGTTTGGCGAGGTGCCCATCAGCGAGGCACTGCGCCGCGCGAAGAACCTGCCACGCGCTGCCCACGGGATGACACTGGCCCATCTGGGCCTTGCCGTCGCGATACTGGGTTTCGTTGGCTCCAGTGCCTGGAAATCGGAAGAGATCGTGTTCGTCACGCCTGGAACAGAAATCTCGATTGCAGGGTTCGATGTGGTCTTCGAAGGCGTCGAGCGCGTGACCGGGCCGAACTATGTCGCCAATCGTGGAACCCTCGTCGTCGAACGCAACGGCAACTACGTGACGACCCTTTACCCGGAACGCAGGCAATATCCCGTGGCGCAATTCAGCACAACGGAATCGTCCATACGCTCTACACTTGCAGGCGACCTTTATGCCTCGCTGACGGAACCTGCCAGTGCAGAGGCCGAGGCACAGGGGGCCTGGACGCTGCGCATACTCTATGAACCACTGGTGAACTTCATCTGGATCGGTGCGGCAATGCTGGTTCTCGGTGGCGGTTTGTCGTTGTCGGACAGACGTCTACGTGTCGGCGCACCACGCCGCGCAGCCCGGCCGACAGCCACTGAAGCACCAGCGGAGTAAGCCCATGAAACGCCTTCTATTCGCTAGCCCGGTACTTGTCGCTCTGGTCTTTGGTGCTTTTTTCATCTGGGGCCTAAACCCCGAGCGCGATCCGAATTCCATCCCGTCTGTGCTGATTTCGCGCCCTGCCCCTGCTTTCAGCCTGCCGGAGATTGTGGGAACCGATGTGCCAGGCTTCTCGCGTGCTGATCTGGAGGGAAACGATGCCCCGGTCATCGTCAACATCTTCGCCTCCTGGTGCGTCCCGTGTCGGGCAGAGCACGCGGTGTTGACGCGGCTGGTCGCAGAGGAAGGGGTGCAGCTGTTCGGCATCAATTACCAGGATGAGCCGGAGGATGCTTTGCGTTGGCTGAACGAGCTCGGTAATCCCTACGCGCGCATCGGCTCTGATATCGAGGGGCGCGTTGCGATCGACTGGGGTCTGACCGGGGTGCCGGAAACCTTTATCGTTGGCCCGGACGGGACGGTCCTTTACAAACATGTCGGCCCGATCCTCGGCGATGCGGCCCTTCGTGACTTCACCACCGCCCTCTCGCAGGCCCGGCAGGCGGGCATGACATGATCAACCGACTTCTTTTTGCCCTCGCAGTGGTGCTGACCTCTGCGACCATCGCCCTGGCGGTCGAACCAGACGAAATGTTGGCAGACCCGGCACTGGAAGCGCGCGCGCGCGTGGTGTCGCAGCAGCTTCGCTGTGTCGTCTGCCAGAACCAGGACATCGACAGTTCCAACGCCGGTATTGCTCGCGATATGCGGGTGTTGGTTCGTGAACGCATCGTTGCCGGAGACAGCAACTCCGAGGTTCTGGACGCCATGGTGGCGCGCTACGGCAACTACGTTCTGCTACGCCCGCCCTTCAACACGCAGACCTATGCCCTGTGGTTCGCACCGCTTGCCCTGCTGCTTCTGGCCGCGTCCATCGGCATCTTTGTCGTCCGGCAGGCACGGCAAACACCTGTGGAACCCGATGCGTTGACCGCGGAAGAGGAGAACGCCCTCCGGGCGGTTATCGACACCCCGCCGCCGACGGAGCCCCGCCAATGACGCTTTTCCTGACTTTCGTGGCCATGTCGGCCCTTGCGATCCTGTTTGTGCTGCTGGCGCTGCGCCGGGGTGGCATGAGCAGCGGGGACCGCGACGCAGGCGCGATTGCCGTTCTGCGCGACCAACTGGTGGAAATCGAGCGGGACGAGGCACGCGGTCTGATCAACATCGCCGAAGCACGTGACGCCGGGATCGAGGTCAAGCGGCGATTGCTGACCTATACGGGTGGGCAGACCCGCGCGGCCCCCTCTCCTCGTCGTGGTGCGTGGGTTCTGGTTCCAGCCCTCGCGGTCGTCCTGACCAGCGGCATCGGGCTTTATCTCGTCCTGGGTCAACCCTCCGTTCCAAGCATGCCCTTCGCTGAGCGTGGGGCGGAACGGGCTGCGGCGAGTGAACTGGCAGGGCTGGCCGCCGAATTGCGCGACCGCCTGGAGGCCGAGCCGGATGGTGGGGCGCACGAGGGTTGGATCTTGCTAGGCCGGACCTTCATGCGGATGAACGACTATTCCGCAGCTGTCGGTGCGTTTACCGTCGCCTCCGAGCGCCCTGAAGCCTCATCAGCCTCATTTTCGCAGTTGGCAGAGGCCATGATTGCCAATGAAGATGGGATCGTGACACCCCTCGCCGAGGCCGCGATTGCCCGAGCGGTTGAAATGGATCCGCTCAATCCGGCAGCGATCTACTATCACGCCATCGCGCTTGACCAGACCGGCAGCAGCGCAATGGCCTATGATGCGCTCGCGGCTCGCATCGCTGTCGAGACCGAAATCGCGCCCTGGATGCAGATCTTCACCGCGCGGCTCAATCAGATCGGAGAGCGCATCGGTCGCGCGCCTGTGGGGCCGATGATGCTGATGGCGGGCAGTGACGCCCTCGGCCCCGATGCCGCAGATATGGCAGCAGCCGCCGAGATGAGCGCCGAGGACCGGGCCGCGATGGTGCAATCCATGGTCGCCCGCCTGGCCGCCCGGCTGGAGGAGGAACCGGATGATCTGGAAGGCTGGTTGCGGCTGGCCAATTCTTACCGGGTTCTGGGAGATCTCGATGCCGCCCGCGCCGCCCTGGCCCGGGCCGAGCCGCTGCTTCCCGAAACCGGCCCTGCGCGGCAAAGCTTCGATGATCTGTCCGACGATCTTGGTGAATGACCGCGTGCGGCAAGGCTCAGTTGGCGGCGGCAACCGCGCTGGTCTCGGCCTCGCGCAGTGCTTCCAGGACCGCCTCGGCGCTTAACAGCTCCGGCAGCGCTATTCCGTTCGGTGCGCCGGGGCCATAAACCGCGTTGAACGGGATGCCGTAGCGGTCGAATGCGGCCAGATAGCGGGAGATCTGCTCATCCGGACGCGTCCAGTCGGCGCGCATGGCAGTCACACCGGGTGCGGCCAGGGCCTCTGCCACCGAGTCGCGGTCCAGCACCAGAAGCTTGTTGGCCTGGCAGGTCAGGCACCAATCGGCGGTCACATCGACAAACACGACCTCCCCGCGTGAAACATGGCGGGCAATCGCGGCGCGGTCGAAGACGGCCCATTCGGTGCCCGTGTCCCTTTTTGTGCTGCCCTGATCGGCCAATTGACCTGCGGCGATGACAGGGGCAACGGCCAGCACCGCGACGCCGACCCATCTTGCAACCGACGGCACCCGCCGGATGGCAAGCAAGCTTATCAGGGCGGCGATCAAGCCGACCGTCACCAACACCGAGACCGGCCCGGCCACGCCCGACAAGACCCAGACCAGCCATGCCGCCGTCAAAAGCAGCAAGAGGCCCAGAACCGCCTTGAGCACGATCATCCACCGCCCCGGCTTCGGCATCATCAGCGCCAAGCGCGGATAGGCGGCGACCGCGAAATAGGGCGTGGCAAGACCGAGCCCGAGCCCGGTGAACACAACGCCGATATCGACGATACCGCCAGTCAACGCAAAAGCGATGGCGGTGCCAAGGAAGGGCGCGGAACACGGCGTGGCCAGCATTGCAGCAAAAGCCCCGGTGGCGATGTCCCCGGCATAGCCGCGCTGCGCACCGCTGCCTGCCAGGCGGGTCTGCAGCCGCGACGGCAATGAGATTTCAAACAGCCCCAACATGTTAGCGGCAAAAACGGCCAGGATCCCGACCATCAGAGCCAGAAATCCGGGGTTCTGGAACTGCAGCCCCCACCCCACTGTGACGCCGATCTGGCGCAGGGCAAATGTCGCCGCCGCAAGCACCCACATGAAAGCCATCACCCCGACGGCCGAGGCCAGAAAGCTTGCTCGAATTTCCCGGCCGGTCTTGTTCCCGCTGGTGATCACCGATGCCAGCTTGATCGACAGCACCGGCAGAACGCAAGGCATCACATTCAGGATAAGCCCGCCCAGAAAAGAGATCAGGCCAATCCAGACCAGGGCGGAAATCGGCCGTCGGTCAATTTGCCGTGCAAACGGGGCCGGTGGGGACGTTTCCAGGGCGCGCGCCTCAATTGTGCGTGCCAGTGCGCCATCGGTCAGCGTGATCACGGGCGCTGTCGCGTCCGGGTCGAGGGACAAGATCGGAAGCTGCGCCCAAAGCCCGCGCCCGTCACCCGCAAGCCGGATATCCGGTTCGCCAAACGCCGTGAAACTGCCCATTTCAGGAAACACGTCCGGTGTCTCGAAGGAATGAGTTCCACTTGCCGTGATGGTCAGCGTCCGAGCATCCTCGTTAACGAAGGCAGCAACGTCGGAGATCTCCGCGGTCGGGCCAACGAGCGGCACCAAGGCGGCAAAGGTCGCGATCCGCGCCGCCGAGACCCGGTCTATGGCGCCCTGCGTGCCAGACCCACCTGCCGGCAGATCGATTGCAAAGGCGAAGCTCGACGGGACGCAGATCTCGGAACAGACCAGAATATCGGCCTCGACCCGCAGGTTGACGGCTTCTCCCGGTCGCTCCAAATGGATGCGGATGGGCAGGACGACCTCCCCAGAATAGCCGAAATTCTGAATGCCGAAGGCGGTAAAGCGGTGGGGCGCGGGCCACAGGATCTCCACCTCCGCCACATTCACCGATCCCGTGAAATCCAGTTCGGGTGGCAAACCCACCTCACCCGGGCTTCGCCAATAGGTCTTCCAACCCTCCGACAACGACATGTCGAGACCGGCAGAGATCGAGGTCGCCCCCGGAGCAATCCTATTCTCGGCGGTGACAAGCGCGACCTCGATGGCGGGGCTGCTTGCGACATCGGAACTCGCCGACATGGCGGGCAACGACATCGACAAGAGCAGAGCGACCAGCGCGACCGCCGACCTTAAGGGGGCCACCATGCCCATGAGACGTGCCTTTCTCTGCTTATTCTGCGGCTATCTGACGACAAAACCCGTGCGGTTGCCGTCGCACTGTAGGCGGTAGATGCCTTCTCCGAGGTTTTCAACGGCTCGGCAGTCGGCCTCGACACCTGGCACTGCCAAGGCAGCGTTATCCAGCGTCAGCGCCGGATCATCGCATTGCTGAAACGCGATACCGCAACCGCCAAGTCCAAGCAAAAAGCCAAACAAACCAATGCTCCTTAGCCGATGTGGCCGCATGTTCAGCGGCTTTGTATGACGGTTCCGGGGCGCGCGATTGGCACAGCGTCCCGTTGTGGGTCAGATTCGGTTTGCTCTGATCCCGCCCCGTGACAGGATCGACCCATCATGCGGTGCATGATCACGTGCATTCCCAAGCACAATGCGAGCGGCAGAAACAGGCCGATATTGCCCAGAACCGCGCCAACGCCTCCGGTCAGCAAGACAATCGCTATGGGTGCGGCCATGATAAGACTACATGCAGCCATCCCGAACTTGGCAAACCGATTGCCGGTCTGGTTTAGATTTGACGTATTGCTCACCTTTATCACCTCGGATTGCGTTTCGATATTCCGATCCATTGAGTTGATTCCAGCGCGGGAAGGTCAATGTTACATAGCGATACAAAAATCACGAATTTGTAAGCCGCCTTTGGATTGACCTTCCCGCGCTGGAAGGCTCGAAAAGGCTCCTGTTACGCCTTCAAGAGCAGTGGCAGGTATGAGCGAGAACAAGACACAAACCCTCACGCGACGTCGGATGCTGACGGTGGCGGCGGTTGGATTGCCCGCATTGGCGGCCCCGTCCCTTCTTCTGGCCTCCAGCGACAGTGCGCAATCCGTTGCCGAATCCCGGCGCAACATATCGTCTTTTGCAGTGCATGACTGGCGCGACCATTTCGATGCCTTGGGCCTTGGGGTCATTCTGTCCGACACCAATCGGCGGATCCTGCAGCACTGGACGGCAGATGGCGAGATGCGGGTCTACCCCACCTCCGTTCCCGCGACGGATGAACTGACACGTCGCGGCTATACCGAAGTGGTAGAAAAGCGTGAAAATCCCGGATGGGCCCCGACCCCGTCGATGCGTGAACGATATCCCGAGTGGCCCGCCTATGTGCCAGGAGGCGATCCGACCAACCCGCTCGGGACACGGGCGCTTTATCTCAGTTGGCAATACTACCGCATTCACGGAACCCAGGACACACGCAAGATCGGACGGCGATCCTCGAACGGGTGTATTGGCCTTTTTAACGAACAGATCGAGGAAGTCTATGACCGCACCCCACTGGGCACGCAGGTCCGACTAATCTGAGCCCTTCGCCACCCGATATACCAGGAAAGCAAATCCAAATGTCAAAAGCAGGTATCGGCATCGCAGCCTTTTTCCTCATCGGTCTGGGACTGGCCGTCACCAATTTCCTTACCCGAGAGGAGGTGACACCGACGCATTCGATGGAACCTCCGGACCTTTCCGATGTGGAGCAAGGCGGTCCGATCGCCGCAGTAGCGCTGCCAAGCGAATTGTCGTCCGAGGCGCAGATCGGGCAGCGCGTGTTCGAGGCCGCCTGCGCCGACTGCCACGGGATCAACGCCGCCGGACAGAATGGCGTTGCACCGCCGCTTGTCCACATCACCTATGAGCCCAATCATCACTCGGACCAGTCGTTCCTGATGGCGGTGCGCAACGGCGTTCGCTCGCATCACTGGAATTTCGGCAACATGCCCACCATAGACGGGCTAACCAATGGCGATGTCCGGGCCATAATCCAGTATATCCGCGAGCTGCAGCGCGAGAATGGGATTTCCTAATGCGCCCAGGCATTGCGATAGCCGATCCGATCCGACTGATTGCCTTGGTTTGCCTCTTGGTTCTCGGCTTCGCGGCGAAAGCGATTCCTGACGCGGGCGACATTGCCAGAGGCCGGGCTGATGCTCCGGTCGGGACGCAGGACGGCCATTCACACGGCGTGCAGGATCACGTGCAATCGGGGCCGGATCAAACGGAGATCGGCGGGCATTGTCATCCGGGGCTAGAGTGCTCGCTCACGGCCGTGATGTCCGATCAGGAGAGAGTTTCCTTTTGGCGTCGTTTCGTCCAGCTCTCCGTCATCCACAATGGCCATCACCTGGCTTCTTTCACTCAGGTCGACGATCCCCCGCCTCCGCGAGGGTCGGTCTTGATGTAACCCCCAACATTCAAGACCGAGGACAGAAATATGAAAAAGACACTTGTGACCCTGACAGCCGGCAGTCTCCTTTTCGCAGGAATTGCCGCTTCGCATGAGGGTGCCACAGGCATCGTGCGCGACCGCATGGATGGCATGGTGGCGATGCGCGACGCGGTGCGCGATCTGACACCCATGATGCAGGGCCAGGCCGAATATGACCGCGAGGCCGTCATCGCTGCAGCGGCGGTGATCGAACGGCATGCAGGCAACACCATGACGGCGCTGTTTCCCGAAGGCAGCGACGACGACGCCTCCTATGCGCGGGCCGAGATTTGGCAGGACTGGCAGGCCTTCGAGGCGATGGCAATGCGGCTGGAACTCGTCGCCGGGGCGCTGGCCGAGGCCGCCGATAGCCCGCCGGGGTCGGACCTGCCCGGACAGATGGACAACTCCTCGATGATGGGTGGAGGCTCTGGCATGATGGGCGGTGGCTCTTCCATGATGGGGGGTGACGCCGGGCCGGATGCCGCGATGTTGGCGCAAATGCCAGTGGATCGCGTTTTCGCGGTTGTCGCTCAAGCCTGTTCGGCCTGTCACACCCAATTCCGCACCGAGCGTGATTGACCATGAAGAGGTGGAAACTTGCAGGCCTGCTATTTGGCGCGGCTGCGGCAACCTCCGGGGCCGTCATCTTCTGGCCTGTCGGAACTCGGCCCGACCCCATCGAGCTTGCTGGCGATGTCGGTCGTGGGGCCTATCTGGCCCGAGCCAGCGGCTGCATCGCCTGTCACACCAATGTCGCGGAGGGTGCCGCGCCGCTTGCGGGTGGCGTGGAACTGGAGACCCCGTTCGGCACCTTCTATTCCCCGAACCTGACCACCGATCCCGCGCATGGCATTGGTGACTGGACCATCGAGGACTTTGCCGTCGCCGTTCGACAGGGGATCAGCCCGGAGAGAGAGCCCTATTACCCAACCTTCACCTATCCGTTCTACGCGGATTTCACGGATCAGGATATTGCGGATCTCTGGGCGGCGTTTCAGACCGTGCCAGCGGTCGCCGAAGCGGCCCCTGCCCATGACGTCGGGTTCCCCTTCAACCTGAGATGGAGCCTGAAGCTCTGGCGGGCGGCCTTCCTCACCGACCCGGAAACGGAACCGGTGGAAGGGCAAAGCGATATCTGGAACCGGGGCCGGGAACTGGCCCGTGGTGCGGCCCATTGCGGTGCTTGCCATACCGGTCGCAACATCGCCGGTGCGCGGATTACCTCGTCCTTCTATGCGGGCAATGATGCCCTGCCCGGCGGCGATCATGCACCGTCGATCCGGCTGGAGCACCTGATCGACCAAGGGTGGACAGTGGAGTCACTCGTCTATGCGCTCGAGACCGGTATCACGCCGTCCGGGGATGTTTTCGGCGGCGGCATGGGCGAGGTGGTGCAATACGGCACCAGCTTCCTGACACCGGAAGATCGGTTGGCAATTGCCACCTACCTCATGGATCCAGAGGATGAGGCCTGGGTCCGGGAATGAAGAACTGATTTTCCCGGGCAGAGATGTCTGCCCGGGAAATTCGTGTGTTGAAGGATAGAGACGATCATGCAAACCAGACGACAGTTCATGGCAGGTACCGCCGCGGCCACCGCCCTGCTTGGTTTCCTGCCGCGCGAAGCTATGGCGACGGGCTCATTCGAGACGCTCGAAGCGATACCCGCATCGGTCCAGCTGGCACCCGACAGCTATCCGGCCACCGATATCTGGGGCTATGGCGGCACCGCCCCCGGCCCGATCCTGCGCGTGGACAAGGGCGGGAGGTTGCAAAGGCGCTTCGTCAACAGCCTGCCGCAGGCCAGCAGTATTCACTGGCACGGCATCCGTATCGACAATGCGATGGATGGCGTACCGGGCCTGACACAGGCCGCCGTCGAGCCCGGTGAAGGTTTCGATTATGACTTTTTGCTGCCGGATGCCGGAACCTATTGGTATCACTCCCATAACCACTCGACGGAGCAGGTGGCGCGCGGACTGTACGGAGCACTGATCGTCGAGGAGAGCACACCGCCCGACGTCGACCGGGACGAGGTTTTGGTGCTCGATGACTGGTTGATAGACCCGGAAACCGGGCAGCTTTCTGGTGATTTCGGCAGCCCGCATGCGCACAGTCACGCCGGGCGCATGGGAAATCTCATTCTGACGAACGGCATTTTCGACAATACCATGACTGTGCAACGCAACGAACGCCTGCGCCTGCGCCTGATCAATGCGGCGAATGCCCGGATCTTCGTCCTCGGGCTAATCGGGTTGGAGGGCTGGACCGTGGCGCTAGACGGAATGCCGTTGCCTGCACCCGAGCCGCTAGAGGAGGTGCTGGTGCTCGGCCCCGGCCAACGTGCCGATCTGATCGTGGATGTGATCGCCGAGGATGGCGGCACGGCCTATCTGGCCCGTGCAGATGAAGCGCGCAGCGCACCGCAGGTCACTTTCCATGTGCGCGGTCAGGCCAGCCTCGCCCGGCGCGGCGCTCCGGCCGCGTTGCCGCCCAATCCCGGCCACGCGATGCAGCTGTCGCAAGACACCGCTCGCCTGACCCTGAACATGGAGGGCGGCGCAATGGGTGGACTTCGCCAGGCCATGTATGAAGGCGAAGAGCACAGTTTCCGCAATCTGGCGCAGGCTGGGCAGTTCTGGGCGTTCAATGGAACGGTCGGGATGCCTGACACGCCACTGGCCACAATCGACCGTGGCCAAATCGTGCGACTGACGATCTTGAACGACACCGCCTTCCCGCACGCGATGCACCTGCACGGCATGCATTTCCGCGAGGTTCTGGAAGGCGATAGCCTGGGACCGATGCGCGATACGCTGCTGATGGCCAGCACTGAGCGCCGCGAGATCGCCTTTGCCGCCGACAATCCCGGTGACTGGCTGTTGCATTGCCACATGCTGTCCCATGCGGCTTCGGGCATGATGACCTGGGTTCGGGTCGCATGAAGCGCGCATGTTCAGCCCTCTCGGCGCTTGCGCTGGCTCTTTCAGCCACCAGCCCCTTGCCAGGCACCGCGCAGGAGGTCGTCAACGAAATTCCGATCATGCCCGAAGACGTGGATCTGAATCGGGGTGAAATGCTCTATGCAGAATCCTGCGCCACCTGTCACGGGGCTGCGCTCGAAGGTCAGCCCAACTGGCGCACGCCGGGTGATGATGGCGTGTTTCCCGCGCCGCCCCATGATGACGCAGGCCACACGTGGCACCATTCCGATGCCGTGCTTTTCAATTACTCGGCCCTGGGTGGCACCGAAGTGATGGCGCAGATGGGGATCGTGTTCAACAGCGGGATGCCGGGCTTTGCCGACACTCTCACCGAGCAGGAGATCTGGAATATCCTCGCCTTTATTCAATCCACATGGCCTGACCGGATGCGAGAGATCCAGGCCGTTCGTACAGAGGCGGAGTTGTCCGCACAGGGAGACCGCTGAAATGACCGCTATCAAACGAATACTCATCGCACTGTTGCTGCTGGTGCTGCCGCTGACAGCCTTTGCCCAGGTGGATCTGACCGAAGCGCGTGTGCGCGAACTTGTGCGCGAAACTCTGTTGGCGAACCCGGAAATCCTGGTGGAAGCGATCGCGATCCTCGAAGAGCGCGCGGCGCAGGACCGGGTGACCGCCGGCGCCGACATGATCGCCGCACAGCGCGAGGCACTGGAGAACGACCCCAATGCCCCGGTGCTGGCCAATCCCGAGGGCGATGTCACCATCGTGGAATTCTTCGACTACAATTGCCCCTATTGCCGCCGCGCCATGCCGACTGTCGAGGGCTTGATCCAGGCCGATCCCGGTATCCGTCTGGTCTATCGTGAGTGGCCGATCCTGGGCGAAGGCTCGGTCTTTGCCGCCCGCGCAGCGCTGGCCGCACGTCAGCAGGGGCTCTACGAGGAGTTTCACTGGGCCCTGATGGGCATGAGCGGGCGGGCCGAGGAACGCTCGGTCCTGGCGGTCGCGGAAGAAGTCGGTCTGGATATTGACCGGTTGCAGGCAGACATGGATGCCCCCGACGTCGCAGAGCATATCGAGACCTCGATGCGGCTCGCCGATCTTCTGGGCATCACGGGAACACCGACATTCATTCTGGGTGACAATCTTATCCCGGGCGCAGTGGAGCAGGACGTTCTTCAGCGATTGGTTTATGAGATGCGCGAGGGGCAAGCGGAATAGGGACTTGTAACAAAGGACAAGGCCAGGATGCCCTCGTGAAAGGAAGAGAAGCAAAATCGGGGTTGTTATGGCGGCTGGCGTCGCTGTCGCAACGATCATAATAAGGGAGAGCACTATGGCTTCAGACATGGCCCGCCGCACTTTTATTGCTGGCATTGGCGCAACCACAGCCCTCGGCGCATCCGGCAGCATTGCGCATCCCGTCGCCTTGCCCGAACGCTTCCTGCCGCAACTCGTCAATACCTATCGGCCCGATTGGCTGGTTGGCGATATCCACGTCACGCCCGACGACTTTTACCTCTATTTCATGCTGGGTCGCGGTTTGGCCATCCGCTACGGTGTCGGGGTCGGTCGCGCCAACCTTTACGAGGCAGGCACTTTTACAGTGGCACGCAAGGCGGAATGGCCGTGGTGGCGGCCGACGGATGCCATGATCCGGCGTAGTCCCGAACGCTATGCCCAGTTCGCGGATGGTGTTCCCGGTGGGCCAAGCAACCCACTCGGTGCGCGAGCGCTCTACCTCTACGATGCCGGTGGGCACGACACTTATTTGCGGATTCATGGTACCAACGCGCCTGCCACCATTGGCAGTGCCGTATCCAATGGCTGTGCCCGCTTGACCAACGAGCATGTCATCGATCTCTACCCGCGCGTAGACATCGGCGCGCAGGTCCACCTCTATCCTAAGGTGAACACGGCCTAATCCGGCGAGCCGCCTCAGTCCCGTGGCCCGCATCCGGCAAAACCGGATGACGTTTCTGTGGGGCAAGCGAACGGTCGATAGATCGACGATGCGATCGAGTCCTAGAACCTGTTCTCGGCTCCCTTGACGGCAAGTTCAATCGTTCTTTGGCAATGCCCAATCTCATAGTTGATAGGTTGAATCGCATGCGATCTCCTATCCTCGACAAGCCCGTACCGTTGGTAATCAAGGTCGCATCGAAATGATCGGAGTCGTTCAACCTCAGCAGGTTGCCTTTGCCTCTTCGGTTTGCCGGGCGACCACCGCAGGGGCGGAGATGCCCGAGGGGAACGGACTGCAAGACAAGGTGCAACTGGTTTTCATGGGTAAAACGCAGAACAACGAATGCAATAAGATAGCCCAATCCATCATTGGCGCAACCGTTGCGCCCTCGCGGCCATCCGCACCACCTTTGCGCTGGTTGCTGTGCCGACCCTGCGTACAACTTCTGGTGTCTGCGCAGCCCTCCGCCCGATCGTTTCCCCAATCGTCAGCGCGCCGATCCGAGCCCTGCCTTTTACTCCAGCAGTGTTGAAGAGCCCTCGCATCACCCCAGTCGATCCGGCAACAACAGCGGGTGCCGCTGCCACCATCAGGTTCCCCGAGATGCCCCGCACGATCAGGGGTGTTGCTGCCACAAATCCCTTGGCCAAGAAGACCATCACGAAGAATGGCACCAGCGACCCGATATTGGTCGCGGAGCTCGGATCCCCAAGTTGAGCCAGAAGTGCATTGGCCATGCCGACGACGGTCGAGAACATCGCGGCGATGACAACCGGGTAGAAGGCATAGCTGATCGTGGTCGAAACCCACCTATGGAAGAAATCCTTGGTCGCATCGAAAAGTGACAGCGCGATCATGATCGGTGCGAGGCCGAGCATCAGCGTCAGCATCATCTTGGCGAAGATGAGCACGATGCCGGTCATGAATCCGAGCAGGCTCAGCAGGATGAGACCGATCCCGCCCAGGATCGCACCTGTCATCCAGTTCAGGTTGCTGCCGATGGCGTTCAAGTATTGGCTGAACTCTGAAATGAGATCATCGAACTCGGCCGCGAAGTATGTGGCCCCCGCCCCTCCGCCGCCGACCGAGGAAATCAGGGCTCCAGCGACATAGTCGAGCCCGCCGATAATGGCATTCGCGACCGCGTTGAAGTTGGCCCAGTTGAAGGCGAAGAGCCCTATCAACATCAGCTTTATCAGGTACCAAAAGAAGCTGGCCCCATCCATGCTGCGGAACTGAAAGGCCATGTTGATGCAGACGCCGATCAACGACAGCGTGACCATCAGCAGGACGATCGTGCCGGTATTACTCGCCACGGCCCCAAACTGGGACTCGGCGGCATCGGCAAGGAACCCATCGGCGGTTCCGACCATCCAGCTGACGACCCCCATTACCAGTTGCCTTGCGCTTCGCAGAGATCCTGGACGTCACGGGCGATCTGGTTCTGTTGGTCCCTGAGGGCAAGCCGAGCTTGAGTGTGTTCGGCTTGCGTACTTGATGAGAACCGTTCTTCGTATTCCGCTGATACGGAATCCCAGGTCGGGAAGCGGACATCACAACCACAATCGCTTGATGACCTGATCGCCTGCCAAGCACGCAACTCATAGAGCCGCATCAGCGTCAGCGCCTTGTAGGCCTCGCGCGGGTGGACCTCGTCCATCCAGGTTGGACGTGCGGGCCGGTCATTGCAGATCCGGTACTGCTGGGGCGCGATGGTCACTGTGAGATCGTTCGTCACCTGTGGCGCGGTCTGGGCCACGAGGGGTGCGGCCAGCATGATGACGGCCGCGGCGAGGGTGATCTTGCGCATGGAGGTTTCCTTTCGGTTCATTCGGCCGCGACCGCGGAGCGCTTTGCGCCCTCGGTTCTGGCTGTGCTCTGGACTGAATGTCTTGCCTGACCCGGTAGGAAAAACTCAGTGATGCCGCGCGCCCCTTCATGGCGGCCTGCCTGAATGATCACGTCAATCGAGCCTTCGATGTAATCGACCATGTCAGCATAGGTCATCGGCATATCGGTTTTCAGGGCGGCGATGGCGAGCCGGCGCACGGCCAGTTGTGGGGTCTCGGCATGCAGTGTGGTCAGCGATCCACCGTGACCGGTGTTGATCGCCTCGAGAAACGTCATCGCTTCGCGCCCGCGGACTTCGCCCAGGACGATCCGGTCGGGTCGCATGCGAAGCGTTGAGGCCAAGAGCACATCGGCACTGCGGGCATCCGTGTCCCGGTCCGCGATCAACGTCACGACATTGGGCTGCTCGGGGCGCAGCTCGGCCGCCTCCTCGATGGTGATGATCCGCTCTTCGGGCGGGATCAGCGAAAGGATCTTGCGCGCCGCGACCGTCTTGCCGGTCGATGTGCCGCCCGAGACGATCATGTTGAGCTTGTTCTCGACGCAAAACCGCAGCGCGGCGTCTATGTCGCCGGACCTCACCACATCGCGCAGCGCGGCGTTCCGTTCCCGACGCAGATCCTCAAGGCTGCGTTCCTTGCCGAAAAGGAATCCGAGTTTGATCTTCTCAAGCGGCAGGGAGGAGAAGAACCTAAGAGAAATTGAGAAACCGCCCTCGACTGCCGGCGGCTGGATCACCTGCGCACGGATCGGGCGATTTCGATACAGGATCGAGACTGAGACGATAGGCTTCTTGGTGCTGAGTGTCGTCGAGGCGGCCGACGCGATCTGGTTGCCGAGGTCCTTGATCTCGGTCTGGCTCAGCGGGCTGCCGAGACCTCGCATGAAGTGGTCGCCCTGGAATTCTCCCCAGACTTGTCCGTCGGGATTGATACAGATCTCGATCGTGTCGTCGCGCAGGATATCGGGGCCGAAACGGTCGAGCGACGCTTCCAGATAACTTGCAGCCATGTCAGAAAATCTCGAGGTCACGATCAACCATGACCGTGATCCGTGTACCCTGGTCGACATGTATCACTGACCGGATCGCCAGATAGTCCTGCATCACGCTTTGCGTGCTATCGCGCAGATCCGTGCCGACATCGCTCGCAACATCGGCCGCCGCCTCGCTGTCGATTTGACCCGCTGCAGCCGCAGGCAAGGCGCCGATCAAGGAGATCAGCGCGGCGGAGCCGAACCGCTCTGCGAAACGGGTGTCGACAGACCCAGTGGTACCCGTACGGCCGAGTTCGTCTCCACCGAAGGCACTGATCTGCACGGTCTGATTATCGGGCAAGATGATCCGGTCCCATGCCACCATGACGCGCGATTGGGCAAGTGCGACATCTGAGCGGTAGCGCCCGATCAGCCGCGCGCCGCGCGGGATCAGGATACGCGTTCCATCGAAAGAATGGACGTCTTCCGAGACGATGGCGCGGATCGCGCCGGGCAGTGTGCTGTCGAGGGCCGTCTCTGTCACAGCCTGAATCATGGTGCCCTGAACAACCGTGTTCGATGGGTTCGCGATCACTTCGGCACGTGTCACCTGTGCTGGTTGCGCGCCCGAACGAACAAAGGCTTCATCTGCATTCAGACGCGCGGCTTCCAGCGTATTCTCCCTATCCGCACCCGCGCCCATCCCGGAGAACGCGATCATAGGAGACGCGATGCGCTCTGCGCGGGCCTCGGCTTCGGCTGCGCGCCGCCTTTCGAGTTCGGCCAGCCGCAATTCTTCTTCACTTGGTCCCAATGAGGTCGGCTCTGGTGTTACAAGCCGTGCAAGCTCCAAGTCCATGCGGAGCTGATCCAATTCGCGATCCCGCTCGGTCAGCTGCCGCTCGAGGGCACGCTGCGCCTCGGCGGATGCTTCCTGTAAGGTGGCAATTTGCGCCGTCAGGTCCGCAATAGCCTGCTCCGCCCCGCTATCCGCGGCCTCGGCCGGTCTTGCGCGCAACTCGTCAAGTTCCGCTTGAAGAGCGGCGAGGCTCTCCATCAGGGCCTGTTCGGTCTCGGACGGTCCGGTGTCTGTTGGTGGAGGCGGAGCGGGCTCAGCCACTGGCATAGGCGCCAGGTCCCCGAATCCTGATCCTTGCGACTGGAACTCCTCGGGAGCGGCCGTCGCCATGAGGGGCTGTGGGGCAGGTTTCAGAGCAGCCCAGGCAAGGCCGCCCAAGATGAGGAACGCGGATCCGCCGAGCAAGGCGGTGAGGGCAGACGAGCGGCCGCGAGGACGCACCCTGCCCGACGTCCGTTCCAGGGCCGCGAGCCGGGCGGTAAGGTCTTCGGTTTCCTGCGTCATGACGCGGCCTCGCGTCCCAGATCCTGGACACAGACGATACCCTCACCCAGGCGGAGCACCCACTGCTGGTTGACACCCGAGACCCGGATCACCCCGTCACCCTGGGCCATGCTATTGACCGCCCGCTCGGCCCCGTTCGAATATCGGAAGATGGCGGGCACCGGCGCGTTCCGTGCCAAGCGGAAATACGTGAAGGTTCCATCATCCCAGATCGCGTTGGGCGTGAAATCCTCTTCGGAGCTCACACCGTAATTCGCGTAGGGCGCGTCGGCCGCGACAGCGTGGGTCGGTTCGACGCGGGTTTCCGGGTAGCGGAACTGAACCACGTAATGGGGTGTTTCGCGCGCCTCGACGACGTGGAAATAGTAGGAGCGGCGGTTGGTGTAGACGGTGATGTTGGTCGTGACGCCTGAAGCCATGGGCTTGATCGCGAAGGCGCGCCCGCCTGGCACACCGTCGAGCTGGAACCCCACCGTATCGCCCGCGATGATCGAGCGGATGGTTTCGCCTTCGCCGAACTCGACCGTGGTCACGCGCGTCAGACTGGTGACCAGCCGGTAGACCTGTCCCGGTTGCCAGGTCGCGATGCGAACACGTGTGTCGTGAGACCCTGGACGTGGGGTTGCCTCGGCGAACACGGCCCCGGATGAGAAGGCCAAGGCTCCGGCAAGGAGCAGGGCGGAAACGGGAAAGCGGGTCATTCTGAACGGTCCGATCGGATGGCATATTGGGTGACGATGAAGCCGAAGGGGTTCTGCCAGACATCGTCGAGGGAACGGGTCCGCTCCGGCTGGAAATCAAACATCAATGTCACGGTGAAGGATCCGTCCTGCACCCCTTGCGGGCTGGTCAGGCGCTTCCTCAGGCGCACCTGAGCGCGGTTCTCGCCAATGAGGGTGATCGAGTCGATCTCAACAGCCATCTCGGCCGCGCCCCCGTATCGCGATGGCGGATAGTTCTCCTGTCCCGAGGTCCACATCGCGCGCATGCTGGCCTCGGCCGACCCAGAAGACTGTGCCAGGACGCGGCGGACACGAAGATCGTTGTCGAGCTGGTTGTAGGTCTCGCGGTCGAGAATGTAGCGGTAGATCTGTGCCTCGATCACAGCAGGCCGTTCGGCAAGCGACACGGCGGCGACCGCCGCGTTCGGAAGCGCCATGCCGGTTTCGGGATCGTAGGGCACAACCACGGGAGGCGGCGTCTCGACCATCAGCGCGACAACGGCCGCCACCAGGCATCCGATCACGCCAAAGCCTGCTCCCGAAAGCCCGATCGCCTTCCACAGCTGTTCCCGGCGCAGGGCACCGTAGACAAGTTCCTCTTCCACGAGCTCGCGCGCGTTCATTTCCGCGAGGCCGCTCATGGCCGCAGTTCCGGCAGGGTGAAGTCCATGTAGCGTTGTTCCTCGGCGATGGTCGCAGCATCAACGAGACCGGTGGTCCCCGCGCCGTAACCGCCTCATTGTTACCGCGGCGATTCAGCTTTGATGCGCGCCGCCAGATCGGTGTCATCCACGAAGTCATCAA
>NZ_MNBW01000022.1 GCF_001879715.1 Nioella nitratireducens
CAGGCGAATATCGTTGGCGGAAAATAGAAGCGCAAAATCCTTAAAGGGGTTTTCTGCACTCAGCCCCACTCGACCCCCAGTTCGGCATGCTGCGGCGATCTCGGCGCGTAGGCCTCGAACGCGGCGCGGGCCTCTTCAACCTCCACGGCGCCCGCCCGCCGCACAGACGGGTCGTCCGAGAACGGATGATCGAAATCCGTCCGGCGGAACTGCGCCACCAGCGCCCTGAACGCCTGCCGCTCAGATGGGGCAAAAAAGTCGGACTCGTCTTGCGCAAGATCAACCCCAGGTGTCGTCAACCGCTCACCAAGCGCTGCCTCTGCGTCATCCACCTCGTCGACCTCGGTTGGCGCGCGAAGGACGTGTGCATCCGTCAGAACGTCGCCCAACCGGACATGCGCGGCTTCCAGCCGGTCGAGCGCTTCTTCGCGGTCCTCTGGTTTTTCCAGATCGAGGTCACCGTCTTTGGCAATCGTCTGCAGGTCCTGTGTCAGCCACTGCCGTTCCAATGCGGCATTGCCAGCCCCTTCCCGCAGACGCGCGGCCACAGCCTTGGCATCGATGCCCGTGCCGTTCAACGCCTCGGCCAGCTTTAGTCCCACCTCCCCATCGTCAAGGCGCGCGAGGCGATCTTCACTCGCATTTGGCCTTGCATAGATGCCGTCCCGGGAGGGGGCATCGATCAGGGCGGCGGAGCGATCCCCAAGCGGGTTCAAATGCGCGACCGAGGCCAGAACGTCGGTCAGCTTGCGCTCGATCACCGGCCTCTCGGCCGCCGGCGCCCTGTCGATCGCCACCTCGATCTGGCGAATGTTCTGAGAAAACTCGGTGATCAGCGTGTCGAATGCTGGCTCAACTTGGGACATGTAGATGGCTCCGTCAGATTGAATCTGACCGCCACTGGCAAGGATGGTGCTGGCCCTCTCGAGAGCCTCGGCCACGTCTTCGAAATTCGAGCGTGACGCCTCCGCCGCGAGCCCGCGATAGATCAGGGCATTCTGTCGGACAGTTTCCAGCGCAGCCGCCAAGTCAGCGCCGGTTCTCTGGCGCTCAACAGGGGGGCGCCCCTCTTCACGCGCTTTGTATATCTCGTCGATTTCGGCGCGGTAGGTCGTGACGCCGCGGTCCAGACGACGCGTCGCCTCAAGGCGGATCCCGTGTCCTCTAGCCGCTTCGACCATCGCCTCGCGAAAGGCGTCGTAGTTGAAGTGATGATCCTTTCCGAGAAAGAACATTTCGCCATCCTTGCTGCGGCGGTTCAGAACGATATGCGCATGTGGATGCGCGCGATCTTGGTGTATTGCAGCAATATAGTCGAATTGCGACCCCTCACCTTGAAAGAACCTCTCGCACACAGCTTGGGTGATATCGCGCACTTCGTCGCCGCTCGTTCCAACCGGGAATGCCATCAGCAGATGCGATGTATGGCCAAGCTTGGGGCTATAGCGTTCGTTCCATTGGTTCTCGAACCGCCGCGCCACGCGGTTGATCTCCGCCTCCGTGAGTTGCTTCTTCCCATCGTGGGTGCCACGACTGTCGAGGATGTGGGTCGACTTCGTCGTGAGATATGTGAGCTGCGCCCGCAGTTGCGCCCCGGTGTGGCAGCCGCCATTGGAAATGGGTTTGAAAATCGCCGGCGAATAGCGGCGCGCGGCCCGGACCATCTGCGCGCCCTTGGAAAGCCCCTGCCAGGATCCGGAAACCCGGCTCCAGCCGCGGTCGAAGAGCGCCGGGTCGATACCCCGGACCCGGTCACTGCGCGCCATTCTCATCCCTCTCGGCGAAGCCCGCCAGAGCAGAACTGATCTCAAGGTCCAGCACGCTGCGCCGCGCACGCGACATCTCCTGGACCTGGTCGGCCAGATCGAAGACCAGACCCGCAAGGGCGCGGACGTCACGGTGACTTGAGGCCGGGTAGGACAGTCTCTCGCCCCGCACCTTGGCCTCGTTCAGACGTCGCGCGATCTGGTTCACGTTGTTGCCGACCCGGTTGAGCGCGGCGCCGAGGCTGCGCAACTCGTCGCACATCTCGTCGTCGGGCAGGAAGACACCTTCGGCCGCCAGCATCAGGCGGCGCATGGCATCCGAGCGGTGCAAAATCCCGCGCCGCGACAGCGCCGCGTCGAACCGGCGCAGGTCGTCGTCCGAGACCCGGATCCCCACAACCCGCGATCGGCTGCCGTTCGCTGTCTGACGCTCACCCCAGTGGTTCACCACGTTGTAGATCGTCTTCAGGCTGACATCGTAGCGCGCGGCTAAAGACGCCGCGGAGACGCCGTTCCGGCGGTCCTGGGCGATGGTCGATCGCTCGATCTCTGACAGTCTGCGGCGGCGGGGCATTTTGAAGTTAACGTTCCTATTTCTTGCCAACTTCGTACAAGCAGGCCTTCTCCCAACGCAAGTGGAGTCGGCCATAAGGGCTTGTACTCAATGTAGAAAATTGCGCTGCAGGGGCGATTTCCCGTCCTTTGTCAAATGGATCGCGCTTCGCGCTCATTGCACCTCGCGATGCGCTAACCGCATCGCGCATCGCGTCTTTCGCGCCCCGTCTCTTGCATCCCGCAAGACGTGTTTTGCTGCGTGCTGACCGTCTCGCGTCGCCCGCAGCACGACATAAGGCGACTGCCTCCCGTCGTCTGGAGCACGCTCTCCGTCACCTGCATTCCGTCCGCAGCACATCGCCAAGCGCATCCCGACATTTGGAGGATGTATGGTGCCCCGCGACGAATGCTGACGGCGACATGGGCCACGTCGCACGGTCATCGCACAACGCCGCCCGTAGCACGCCAAACGCGGGTCGCATCCCGACTTCTGCTTGACCCCTCCGCCGCATGCGTTTAGCGACACTTTTGTATTATCGTTGCATTTCACTATTTTTGTGGAGAGTCAGAATGCCGAACGAAAATCTTGTGGTGATCGCAACGATGGCCCGGAAGGGGGGCAGTGGAAAAACGACGCTGTCGCGCGCCTTGATCAGCGCCGCGATCGCCGCCGGACGCAGAGTGATGTTGATCGACACGGACAGCACGAGAGTACTCGGGGCCTGGCATGCTCGGGCGGAAGCCGGTGGGCTGAGTTCGCCGCTTCTCTGCTCGGCCACCGTCGAAACCGTGGCGGGTGTCGAGGATCAGATCGATCAGGTCTACATGGCAGGCACGGCAGACTTCATCTTCATCGACACCGCAGGAGTCGGTGCCGAATGGTCAGACGGCATCGCGGTGCTTGCGGACCACATTGTGACGCCCGTCATGCTGTCAACGTCTGATTTCGATGTCGGCACACAGACCGCCGATTGGTTTGAAAAACTGAAATCCCGTGTTGACGACCCCTCCAGCCTTCCGCGCCACTACGTCGTCCTCAACATGGTCGACCCGAAAACGACACGTGCTGACGCCGCCCTGATTAAAGAAGCGCTCACCCGTTTTCCGGTGATTGAGACCGTCATGATGCGACGGAACACTTACAAGGAGATGGACCAGAAGGGGCTTCTCCACGCCTTGGCGTTGGAAAAGCAATCCGATCCGAACCCCCTGATGCGTCCACATATACGCCATGTCGTCGAGGCGCTTGAGGAGGCGACGGACATTCTCAACAACATTCTTGCTGCGTGAGGACAGTCGATTGCGCAAGAAGATCCCGACCATCACCAGGCCCGACCCGACCTACGCCGCCACCCTGCAACAGGGTGACCGCGAGGTTCACGGGAAGGAAGATGAGGCACAGGTCACAGCTACAAAGACAGGCACCCCAGCCGCTGACGTTGACGTTGATCTGCGTGAGTCAGAGCGTGAACCGGAAAGTGCCGTGGCGCCGCACCAAGTCACCGCGGAAAGCTCTGACCCGCATACCAGCCTGAGTGCTCCCGTATCAACCGCGACCAAGAACCCGACCCGGAAGATCGACATCAGGGTCAACGCACTCGAACGACAGGAAGCAGCGCTGGAGACTTGTGGTGTTGAGCCGGCGCATGTGGTGCGTGCCGCCCTGCGCCGTGCAGTCAAAGGCTGGCAACTGTCGCCGGTCTTCGCCCCAGTCGCGGAGGAGCGACGCACTCGCAAAACACAGTGGCAGGCCCGGACATCTCTGGCAGTCGATGCGGCCAGCCTGGGTGTCCTCCTGCGGGACCACGACCCCCTCGACGTCTTGAGTAAATGGGCTCTGATCCGCGGCCAAGTGGAACCACGCTTATGGGGCGAGATCGATGCAATCCTGGAAGAGCTGGCCATTCGCATTGCATCGCAGCATGAACCGCACGCGTCGTAATACAACTGTCTAAAAAGACAACTTGCATTTCGGTGGCGGGATTTCGCTGGCGCGTCGCTATTCATATTGCACCCGCAGAAAGGCGCCATTAACAGGCCGAAAACAATTATTCGGCCTCCTGTTAACGCGTAACGAGGTCCTGGATTCAGGAGCGCATTTTGACCAAAGTTCCCCGCCTCACTGGCGAACCGATCATGCACATCCTTTGCAAGAAAACCGGCAAGTTGGTGGGCTATCTCTACCAGTGGAATAACGGCGATCTGCAGCCAGCGTGGTTCGATGGTGCCATGACCGAGATCCGCTACGAACCTTTTGAAAGTGCAGCTTGAACTACGCTCAATGACTTGATCGGACGAAAGCAAAAGAACCAGATGCGATGAGGCTGGATTCCGTTCGCATCGATCCTTGCGGCGTTCGCGGAGGGACAGTGCTCACAACGGAGCCTGCCAGCCACAGTTTGTCATAAGGTTTCTGAATCCTAACCAACACTTGGATTCGAAATTTCGATTGGACTTTGGTGTCTGGCTGAACGATTCTCGAGGCAGGAGGATCGCTATGACCCCAGTTCATTTGGAACGGATCAATCCAGACCGGAACATGGCGCGGTTCTATCGGATCGATGTGGCCCCGACACTGTTCGGTGAGACGAGCGTCCTTCGATCCTGGGGACGGATCGGAACGCTCGGGCGCACCACAATCGAAACCTGCGCATCGCGCGATGTCGCGGGCAAAAGCGTTGCGCGCACCGTCGAGGCAAAATCCCGACGCGGCTACGTTGCGTCTCCCTGAAGCTTTTGGCTTCAGAACCCGGCGGGTTGCCCCGCCGGGTCCGGGGGAGACCCCGTTCCTCAGAACGGGATCTCGTCGTCGCGGTCGACCAGCTCGGGGTTTTCGTTCTCGGCCGACTTCGGACGGCTCAGAAAGTCGACCTTTTCGGCGATGATCTCGCAGCCGTAGCGGTCGTTCCCCATGCTGTCGATCCACTTGGTGTAGTGGATACGGCCGTGGACGAGGACCTTCATGCCCTTTTCGCAGTGCTCGGCGACCGTTTTGCCGAGACCGTTGAAGCAGGTGATGCGGTGCCATTCCGTGTCCATGACCCGGTAGCCGTTCTCGTCGCGCAGGACGCGACCTTCCGAGAGGCGGGGGCGGGAGGTGGCAAGGCTGAAGTTGGTGATCTTGGTGCCGCCCTGGGTGGTGCGGGTTTCGGGTTTCTGACCGATGTTGCCGGCGAGGACGACGATGTTTTGCATGATTAGCTCCTGTGTTTCCTGTCTTCGGGACCGTCCCTTCGACAAGACCCTGAAAAAGCCCGTCGGATGACGCGTGCACGGGAGGGAGGCACGACCGGACGGAAACCCTCAGAGGGCCGGGGTGGTGCGGGCTGGTCGTGGCACACGACCGACACGGCCCGGGCTGACGCGGGGTTGCGCGCAGGAGACCGAACGGGATTAGGGGATTGTCAGTCGAAGGGATGGGCCAGTAGACAGAGAGACGCGGGGAGCACAGGTCAGAACTGTCATCTTGCCCGTGGGACACATCCGAACCCAACCCTGCACCCCACTGGCGGCGACGAAAGCCGATCATCCAAACTCGCCACCCCCGCCAATGCCTTCCGGGAGTTGCGGGGCCATGCTGCGACAGGTGTTCGATACCGGAACATTCAGGACACGGATCGCACCAATGGCCGATTTCGATCTCGGGGCGCTGTCGTTCAGCGAGCGGAAAAACAGGCAAAGGGGCGTCGTCAAAGCGATCTCCGCCTGACGTGAGACCGGCAGATGGCAGAAACCCCGCGCGGAAGCGGCGAGATGTGGGTGTCGAAAGGGCAGAGACGAGCGGGTTTGCCGCCAGTCGGATCAGACACAGTCGTTGCAAATCCCGACTGCCGAGACAGATCTGGCGCTACTGTCCAACACGGGGCAGGTTACAGCGGAGCGGTCCCCTCGCTCAGAATATCCAGATAGCTCTGGTAGCTGAACACCCGGTTCCGCCGCTTGCCCGTGATCTCGGTCGCGATGCCGAGACGCTCGAGATCGGCAAGCGCCGCGTTGACGGTCGGGGCGGACAACCCGATCTTCTCGACCAATTGGTTCGACGTCACGAACGGGTTGGACTGCATCCATTCGTGGACCCGCAAGGAGGATCCGGCACGATCGCTGTCGGCGGTGATCCGGTCCCGGTCGGCCTTGAACAGTTCGACAATCCGCGTCGCTGCATCGAACGCCTGATTGGCCGTCTGGGCCACGCCGTCCAGAAAGAACGCCAGCCAGTCTTCCCAGGCTCCGTTCTCGCGAACCGATTGCAGCAGCGCATAATAGTCCGTCCGGTGCGACTTCAGGTAGAGGCTGAGATAGAGCAGCGGGGCCTGAAGCGACCCCTTGGTGCAGAGATAGAGCGTGATCAGCAGGCGGCCGATCCGGCCATTGCCATCCAGGAACGGGTGGATGGTTTCGAACTGAACATGCAGCAATCCGGCCTTGATCAGCGGCGGCAGCCCGGACGCCTCCTCGTGAAAAAATACCTCGAAGTCGGCCAGGCAGGCATCGAGTTCGTTCGGCGGCACCGGCACGAACATGGCGTTGCCCGGCCGGGTGCCGCCGATCCAGTTCTGGCTGCGCCGGAATTCGCCGGGGTTCTTGTCACCGCCCCGGTTGCCGTCCATCAGCCGGGCATGCATCTCGCGGATCAGGCGCAAGGACAGGGGAAGCTCGTCCAGTCGCTCGAGACCATACATCATCGCATCGACGTAGTTGGAAACCTCGCGCACATCGTCGAAGGTCTGGCCCGCCTCGGCGGCCGCTTCGAACCGCAACAGGTCGGTGAGCGTCGATTGCGTGCCTTCGATCTGCGAGGACAGCACCGCCTCCTTGCGCACATACATGTAGAGAAAGAGATCGTGGCGCGGGAGCAGCATGGTGATCCCGTCAAGCCGCCCCAATGCACGCTCGGCCGCGCTGAGTTTACTCAGCAGGGGCAGGACGTCGATCGGCGGCTCTGGCGGCAGCGGTGGCGGAACGAAGGCGCGGACGACCGCGCCGCCGACGGATGTTTCGACATAGCGCCCGAGGCGGGGATCTGGATTTGCGTCAGCCATGCATCGCGTTCTGGCACGAGCGCACTATTTAAGCAAGGCGGGTGTTTCTTTAACAGTGGGACAGGCTGTTTAGGCTGCCCTAAATAGCCGGTAAGTCGTTTTATGTAAATTGATACCACATCCGGAACGTCATGACCATCGAACCTCGGTCAAGAGATACTCCCTAATTATGCTGCGCACGACGATGCCATCGTTCTCAAAAACTGTAAAAACATAGACACCAGGTTGCACAATGATCCACCCGGCCGCCATGTCTTCTCCGGAGTAAAGCCGCTGAAGCAATCGACTGCCGACCTCCGGCCAGGCATTGCCATGATCGACGAGCAGAAATTCCGTGATCCATTTCTCAGGTGCCGTGATTAGCGGCTGAAGAAGAACGTGTTCAGGCTGACCGAAGCAAGGCTGTCCCAGTTCGTAGTGGGCGTGACCGCGAGCGTTTTTCACAACGACCTTTTCGATCCGTTCAAGTTCGGGACGCCAAATGAGCCGCTGGACCCCATCTTCATCCACGTAGGTTTCGGCGGAGCGACTGATCTCGGCCGCCAGTTTCGAATTTCCAAAAAGTGCGCGGCGAGCGCTCTCAAACATTTCAGGAACGGGTTCTACGCTTCCGGACATGGTGGCGCCGAGAAATGCCGCGAAGTATTCCTCGTTAGCTGAAAATCCATTGTTGCATTCCCCGCAAATCTCCACGACGTGCACATTGACCGGTAGCGGGCGATCCAAGAGCACTTTTGAGGGAACGTGATCACGCGTACTCGTCGTCTCGCTCAACGAGGCTCCGCAGTGCAAGCAGAATCCTCTGTACCGTGCGTCCGTAAAGTCCCTAATCGTCCTCATTCAGCTGTCCAATTTGCTCGTCTATCTCCTTTAGGCGCAGTCTAACTGACGCTCGGTCAGACATCGGACCACGCGATGCGCGGTGATCCGGAGCACCGGATAACAATGCGATTAGATCGTCGCGCTCGTCCTCCAAAGTGGCCAACTGTTCCACGCGATTTCGTTCAGATTCGCTCTTCGACAGACGTTCCTTGGCTTCACTGTCTTGCCTCAGACTTTGTTCCACCGCATCCAGATCTTTCTGAATCTCCGGATGATGTTCGGCGGCGATCCGTATGAAGTTCCCAAACTCGTAGATGTGAAAATCCTGATCGCTTTCGCGCTTAAATTCTTCTACGAGTTCGGGCCGCGGACCAAGCTTCTTGCCTTTATGGATCCACCACCAGTCTTCCTTGACGTCATCCGATATGAAAATGACTGGCCGTTTCTCTGTTTTCGCCTTCTCGATCATGTCCTTCCAGATGATCAGGTCGCCGTACTTGCGGTACTCGTCGCCATCCTTCTTGGCGTCGAGGTAACCGGGCGGCACCTTGGTCGCATATCGGGTTTCGCCCTCTTTTTTGATCTTCCCAAGTTCCGCTTCTGGCCACCGCTCACTGACACGATCCTCCAAGAGCTCAGTCAAGCGATTGACCACAGTCCCAATCTCCGCGTCAGGGTGCGCGTTTCGCGCGGATTCGATCCTATTTTTGAAGTCCGTCAGATGGACGTCGAGCGCTGAAACCTCGCGTTCGATGTCGATCGTGGGGTGGGCTCTCAACTGTCGCAGTTGTTCTCGGGCCTGTCGGATCGTCTTCTCATGATCCCGTACGATCTGATCGTATGCGTCTAAGCCCGAGCGCTCCACGTCGAGCCGGTTTCGATGGAACTCGAGTGCGACCTGATAAGGCACCCAGAGGGACGGTCGTAAGACGCCGAAGAGGCGAAGCAGCTCCTCACGCACCGCTTTCGGGTGTCGCACGCAGTGCAGTAGGATGTTCGCGTCCGGGACGAAGAGCGCGTTTTTCCAAATCTCGGCAAGCTCCCCGGCCGTCTTTGGATACCATCCCTCAAGCGCTTTTCGCATCCCTCACTCCCACCAAACAATCGGGTCGACACCTAGGCGAGCGGCGGCGTCCCGAACCAGCTCTCGCATATCGAGATCGAACGTTTTGCCATTCTCTATCACGACGACCGAGCAGGCTTTCGCACGGGACGACGCCCGTTGCCGTTCGAAAGCCGCCATCAGCAAATGTTTCCAATCCCGACTGTTCCCCCAGCAGACCACCCTTCCGTCGCTCAAGAGCAGCCCGTGGGGTTTGATGTATTTCTGGACGATCGTGTGTTCCGCTGGGATGTCGAGCGCACGAAGAACCTGATCGGCGCTCTCAAGCAGCCGTTCGCGCGCATAATCCTTGACCAGAGTATCTTTGATATAGACCCGCACCGCACGCGGGTCCATGAAATGCCCGAGCTTGCCACCGATCTCGGGCGCGCGTGTCCACTGTTCGTAAAAGTTCGAGTGGTCCGCGTCTGACATGGTGAGCCAGCTCAAATCGTCCAGCTTCGCCCATAGCGCCTCCTTGATGGAGCGCCTGATCTCCTCGGGGATGTTCATTGCACGGTGCCCCCGCCATGGGGCGCCGGGAAGTCAAAACGGGGCAGTTCAAGCATCGCGTCACCTTCTCGTGAGAAAAGATCGGCCTGGTCTTTCATCCATTCCAACATGAAGCTCCCGGCACTGGCGTCGCGGAACTCGACGACGCCGGGCAATCGAAGCCGTTCGATGTCGCCCTTTGCGCCTCGCTCCAGCTCAATCACCTCTGCAATCCTGCGAATGTCACTCACGAAATCCAGGACCACCACCTTGTCTTTGGTTGGGCTCGTTCGCAGGCCTCGCCCCAACTGTTGCACGAAGATCCTGCGGCTATGGGTCACCCGCATGAAAGCGATGAGATCCACGTCCGGCACATCTACTCCCTCATTGAAGAGATCTCGGGTCGTGACAAGGTCAAGGGCGCCGCTCCTGAAACGGGCCATCACTTCGTCGCGATCCCGGCCCGACATCTCTCCGGTGATCGCCTCGCAACGTAAACCGAAGAGCCCGAGCATCGCCGCGAAGCTTTTCGCGTGCAGAACGGTGGAGCAAAAAACGATACCAGACCGGCGACTTTCGGCGTCGAAGACCTCTCTTATCCTGCGGGCCGCCTCCTCGTCGCGTGTCGGCAGCAGCAAACGCTTGTTCAACTGTGTAATCGAGTATGCGTTGCGGGATTGATCACGCACGAATTGCCAATCGATGTCGTCCGCGAACATGCGGTAGTCGGCCTCGCACAGAAAGCCGCGCCTCAGCCCTTCCGCGATTCCGACACGAATTACGGGTGGGCCCAAAAGTGTGTCGATGTCATAGCCATCCCCCCGCCAAGGGGTCGCGGTGACACCGCCAATCATTGAATCCACCATTCGATCAGTCACGTGGCGGAAGGTGTCGGAGCCGACATGATGCGCCTCGTCAATCAAGACAAGCCCGAAGTCCGGAAGCTCGTCGAGCCGCGCGACGGCACTCTGAACGGTCGCGAATGTTATCCCATCCCAGAATGCCGGCGCCTCGCCTCCGATCAGGCGATGGGTTGGAATTGTTTTTGGTAGTTGATCCCAGAACGCACGCTGCAGCTGGTCCACGAGCTCGCGTGTCCCCGCTAACACAAGGGCCCTGCCATCTGGGACACGCGCGTCCGCGAACAGACGCGCGGTCGCCTCCGACATCACCACGGTCTTCCCAAGACCGGTGGCGAGCACGACCTGCCCCCTACCCGTCTCCCGAAGCGCGCCCACGAAAAGTTCGACGGCGCTTTCCTGATAGTCCCTTAGATTTCTGCGCGCTGGCGGGAACGGCGGGCTCTTTTGGGCCATTGCGAGAAGCGTGGCCGGCTCAAGCACCCCGATCTTCAGCCCAAGCTTGCCCCAGCGTTCAATGGCGGCACGCGTCGCGGGGCCCGCCGGACGAGAGGTCGCGACATACATCCTTGAGGCGCGGTAGAAGCGCCCTGCCTCGGCGACCTCGTCGACCGCGGCCGCCGCAGCGAAACCATTTGTGGTGAACTTGCATTGGATGACCCAAAGCTCGCCGTTCTTCCGGCCCAAGACATCCGCGCCGCGATCTCCTGATCCACCTACAACCCGCACATCCTGGAAACCATTGCAGATCAGCAGTCGAGCGACGTCACGCTCGAAGGCTTGCCAAGGCCCTTTCAGTAACCGTCTGGCATCCAGAAAGGCGTCCGTCATTCCAAATCCACATCCGGCTTCATGAGACGGAGGGAGCAGGTCGCTCGAATGATCTCGTCGCGGTTCGCGGTCTCCAGGTCGCGAGAGGACTGGTTCGCTAACCAGAGCGTATCTCCCAGATAGGCCTCATAGCGGGCGGCTAGACGACGCCGAGCCTCCTCATCGATATGGTCGGCGCCAAAACTAAGGGTCTCATAGGGGTCCGACCAATACTTGCCATCGAAGAACAGTTCTGGATGCCGAGTGAAGGTCGCGACGACAGCCTGAGGATCCATATACTCCCAGAAACGGCCTTCGGAAATCACCTTGGGCACATCCAGGACCCCGCGCGCGGCCATTCTTCGCGCGACATGCTCCCGATCGGGCTTCGAGAGCTCGGCGTAGTATGTTTGACCTTGACCCTCCGGGATCAGATGCGCCACCGCCTTCGCGAATTCCTCCAGGCCCGTGTTCGCCATCGAAATGACTTCGGACGGCTCCAGTCGTGTCGCGCTGGCATAACTCGAGCGGTAGTCGGCGAGAATATTCGCCAGCGTCACGTCATGCACCTGGCCTTTCAGGAAATCCAGGGTCTGTACCGAAAGTTCGGTCAGTAGCGCGTCCATGGCGGTCATCGTCGTCGACCGAAACACGTCATGGGTCGGGTTGATCACGAATGCGTAGGTTCGGGTCGCGACGTCATCGAGTTCAAACGACCAGGGGAGACTGCCCGTGAGCGCCTTGTCCGTTGGATCCGAGGCGAAGGCTTCCACTTGGAACTCGACTCGATAAGTGGGGTGCACGTATTTGCGCGATAGCTCATGAATCTGATTGCGCTCCGCCGTCTTCTCGGCGGGTTCCGGCACTGGCGCGGCACTCGAGCCATCGGTATCACTCCGCGAGCCGCCGTCGCCCGACGACCCGCCCTCGCCATCGTCAAGGAAGCCATCTGGAAGGTCAGTGTCGCCACCCTCCCCCAGAATTTCTTTGTCCTGCTCCTCTACCAGTTTCCACCACCGCTCGTCGTCAAGATAGTCGGCGTCGTTCTCATAGAACGACTGGGCCATCTGCTCGGACCGATCATTGTCCTTGACCACGAGCACCCTTGACCACAGACCGTTCTTGCCTTGCGGGCTGGAGCGCCGGAACGCCTGGAACAACTTGTAGAGAGGGCTCGTGTTGCCGTCGAAGCCACTTTGCTTCGCCGCTTGCGGTCGTAGTGGGCCCTCTCCCCGGACGACGCGGACCATCTCCTCCCAAGACGGATCGTCCCGCTCGAAACGATCCTTGGTGTAGCTTACGCGGCAATGGTCGAGATGAACCTCCCCCACGAAACGACCGCGGCTTCGCGGATCGTCAATCGGATACTCTATCTCCGCATTGTCCCCGTTGTTCCAAGTGAAGAGGTCTTTCGAGCCGATCTCGATCTTGCGGCCGTTCCGGATGAAGTCGATACCGAAGTCAGATTTATGCAAATAGCGTTGGAGGCCAACCCATCCTTTCACCCGGCGTTCCGTCGTGACGATCTCGCAATTCGGGCCGCCGTTCGGGCATTGCTCCTCATCGCCGTTCAACGCCCGCATGCAATGCGTGCAATAGCGTCGGGCCGCGAGCGCAACGTCGAAGCGCTCGACGGCATGGACAACCGTCCCGTCGCTCAGCTCCACCGATCGCTCGGGATCCCAATGACAATGGCGTCTGGGATCCACCTTCGTTCCATTGACTTTAAGCCTAACCCGGCCAGCGTCAGACTCGCGCAAGATCGCGGAATAGGCTCGAGCAAGGTTTTTGCGGATCGTCCCAAGATTTGCCGACCTCGCGAGATAGGCGCGCTGGTCGGGCTTCAGCTTTGTGATGATGATTTCGGTCCCATGCTGCGCGTGGTCCGGCTTCACCCTTGTTTGCCGAGGTGTCTTGTAACTCTGGCTCGCTCGAAGGCCTTCGAGGTCGATACGCACACCAACCCACTCTGGCTCGCCAGCGCGGGTGGTCCAGACTTCTGTTACCGTGCCGAGCCGAGCGGTGGCAATGTTGAAACCCATGCCGAACAGCCCGAGGTTAGTCAGAGGATTGTTGCCCGACCACCCAGCTCGAACCGCGCGTTCCAATACATCGATCGCCATCCCGGGGCCGTTGTCTCGGATGGAGAGACGTGCGTCGCTCTTGTTCGAGGTGGGGATCGTGATCGTGATTTCAGGATGTTCTATCATCGCGCCAGATCGAGCCGCCCCTACGAAACCATCAATGCTGTTGTCAATCAGTTCGGCGATGCAACGCCACTGGTGAAGATTGATCTCACCGAGCATCTGCAAGACGCGGGCATCGGGAGTAAGGTCAAATTCTTGAGTCATGTTTTCCACCGATCAGGCACCACTCACTACGAATTACTGGAGTTTCGTGTGTTAAGAAAGCTTTTGCCTGAGGAATCTGGAGTTTAGGTGTTTGATCCCACGGTTTGTTGATGCGATCCTTTCGAAGGAATGGAAGGAAGCACTATGGGACAAGTTCGTCACGGGAGCGCCACGACGACGCACGCCGTCAGAGCTGCAATACAGCGATCGCAGGCTTCACTCGCGCAGTTGAGCCGGGAGCTCGGCATCAACCCGCAGACGGTGGCGAAGTGGCGGAAGCGGGCGACGGTCGAGTACATGAAGACCGGCCCGACAGAACCGCAGTCCACGGTACTGACCGAGGCCGAAGAGGCGACGGTTGTCGCCTTCCGGCGCCATAACCGGCGCGTCGCACGCGACCAAAACCCGAGACCTGCAAGATCTCCTGGGGCAGGTCACAAACTATAGAACCAGGGGGCTACAGCATACGCGATATTGGTTAAATCTACTCAGCTAATCGTAAAATCACTCTATCAACCACATACTTACATTACAGCATGACCGATAATAATGGGTCAAAGCAGCATCTAGTCGGTGTCGTTGGGCCGCTCTTCCATTTCTGTCTCCCTTTCCGGATCGAAACGATCAGCTTGGCGAATTCCTTCAGCGAACGCGTTAAAAATGGCCTCCGTCGTCCTGAAAATAGGTTTGGTCCGAAAATGCTCGGATACCTCCAAGCGAATACTCTCAGTAGATTTGGCCTCGGGGTTGCCTTCCGCCCAAGTCCGACCCGGATGTATTGTGTCCCATGGCGATTTGTTGTTTGCACGAGTGGTCGCTGCGTCACCATGCTTGCCGATCCCGAAAAGTATCTTGGTCTCGTTGTTCCATATCGGCCAGAACAGACGGATGAGATGGTTTTCGGCAGCGGCTTGGTAACCGCTCTGCACGGCCAAGGCTCGGCATTCGAAGTCCTTGAGATCGATGCCCGCCACTTTCTCTATGTTTTTACGATGCTCATTCAATCTACCAAAGAGCTTTGTCTCCTGCTCTATGACGGTTTTGGCACCGGTCGGAGGATCAGCCTTCCCAACATAGATCGGGGTTTCGGTGCCTGAGATCGGCGTGTAAATATCTGCAGGCCCATTATAGTATATCGCATACACGCCTGAACCGTAGAACGGCGTGATTGCTCCAAGCGGCAATCGTTCTTGTGATAGCAGGGCCAAGGCCACAAAATGCCCAATCAAACGCGGTTCCGAGGGATCGAAAAACGCATCCGGCAATCTTATCGGATCAATGTTCCGCTCCAGCTTGCGTAGCGCGTCCTTCATATCGGCGATGGCCGCCAGAACGCGCTTACGCGAAGGTGGAGTCAGCTCCGCTACCCGAACCATTTCTGCGAACTGCTCCAAGGCGGCAGCTGTCTCATCCGCTTTTTTGAGCTCGGGTCGGCGTGCCATCGCTAAGCGACCTCGGACTCGTTCAGCCTCGCGGCAACGCTCTCGCCGACAACTCGCGCAAGCTCCGCTGGAACGGCGTTCCCCAGTTGTCGCATGCATTCGGTCCATGCGCCGTGAAATTTATACCCATCTGGAAACGTTTGGATTCTAGCACCTTCGCGGACCGTGAAGTATCGAACCGAGCCATCGGCCCTGCGCAGCATGTTCTCTCCGCCGGGCACGCCGTGAACTCCCGCCTTAAGAGTTTTTGCTGGCTCGTCAAGATAGCTCCCGGTATGGCCTGGATAGGCCTTCGCGTTTGGCTGAAAACGATGATCCGAGACCATTTGCGAAGTTTTGGCTCTCTCCGGGTCCGGCAGATCTCCGATCGCGTCCCGCGTCGTGCGCCACGGCAGACTTTCCGGTTTTTCTTCGACAGATAGGCGCTTCGACAACTGCAGTGCCCGCCCTTCGAGAATCCGGTCTTTCTTGGCAACGCCGTGACGCTCCCAGTAGCCACCGAACATCTGATCCCAAACGAGCGCGTCCTGCGTGAAGTCGCCCGGCCCAAATGACCACCGCGCGTCCACATCGTCACGGAACCCAACAAACAGTACGCGCTCACGTTTTTGCGGCACACCGTAGTTTGCCGAGTTGAGTAGCTTTGTAACCACTTGATAATGGAGTCCCGGACGTCTCGTCGAGGTATGGTGTTGCTCAAGGCGGCAAAGGTGCTCCTGCCACTCCTCATCAGGTCGAGCTACGAGTTCAGGGTGCTCCATCTGGAGTTTCACATATTCAAAATAGCTAAGGAACGATGCCCGGGTTAGTCCTTTCACGTTTTCGAAGACGAACGCACGAGGGCGAGCTTCCCGAAGCGCGCGCACAGCCTGCGGAAACATGTCCCGAGCATCATCGTATGCACGATGTCGGCCTCCCAAGCTGAACGGCTGACAGGGTGGACCGCCTGAGATTAGATCGAGCTTTCCCGCAAACTGCATAAAATCGACCTTGCGGACGTCGCCCTCGACGACGCGCCATGGACGCTCTCCCTTTGGCCGACCATCATCACCAAGAATTCGGTGGTTGTCGCGAAGGGTATCGCAGCACCATTTGTTGTACTCGACAACCATTTGCGGAACGAAACCCGCCTGCGCGAGTCCTATCCCAAGTCCGCCTGCACCCGCGAAGAGCTCCACCGATTTTCGGAACAAGGGCTTGGCAGGCTGTTTGCTCGACATGATGCTCCTCCTGCAGGGCTTTTCATCGACTTAGAACAAAATCACCGTCAAGTATCAAGAACAGATTGACAACATCTGGTTTAAGTTCGAGCCACGACCCCCACAAATTGACCGAACCAAACAGCAGGTTGGCCTTGCCTCAAGGGGGGGGTGAATTGCAGCGTTCTGCCCTGATAAGTAGTGAATAGTTCGCCGGTCTTTCGGCATAGAGCTTGACGTCAAACCAAACCTGCCTCGAATTCATGTATAACGATAAAGGAAAAAGGGGGCTCACGCCCCCTTCTCGAACTTCATGACCGGAATGCCGAGCTTCTTGGCTTTGTCGGCGAGGTTCTCCTGGATACCCGTGCCAGGGAACACCAGAACACCCACGGGTAGCACATCCAGCATCGCGTCGTTGCGCTTGAAGGGGGCGGCTTTGGCATGCTTGGTCCAATCGGGCTTGAAGGCCACCTGCGTCACGCCCCTCACCTCGGCCCATTTGGCGGCGATGAGTTCGGCACCCTTCGGGCTTCCACCGTGCAGAAGGACCATGTCGGGATACTTGGTCCGGACCTGATCGAGCTTGCCCCAGATCAGGCGGTGATCGTTGAAGTCGGTCCCACCGGTGAGGGCGACCTTGGGGCCTGCGGGCAGCATCACTTCGGTTTCCGCGCGGCGTTTGGCGGCGAGGAAGTCGCGGCTGTCGATCAGCGCTGCGGTCATGTGTTGGCGGTTCACCATCGAGCCCGTGCGGGGACGCCAGGTGGAGCCCGTGTGATGGACGAACTCGGTGGCGGCGTGATCGCGCATCATGTCCATGCAGTTGCGCCGTTCGATCAGGGTCAAGCCTTCGGCCGTCAGGCGTTCAAGCTCGGTCGATTTCACCTCGGAGCCGTCCTGCTCGCGCTGCAGGCGGCGCTGCGCCTGTTCGTTCTCATCGAGCGACCGCTCGATCCGGGCGGTGGCGCGGTGGAAGAGGTTGACCTGGCCCCAGAGCACCTCTTCGAGGTCGGGCTCCATGCGGGTGTCTTCCAGGGTCGCAACGAGGGCGTCGAAGATGTCGGCGACGGCGACGGCGAGGCGCTGCCCATCTGGCATCGGGCGGGGATCGGGCTCGTCAAAGGGGCGGTAGCCATAGAGCTGCAGCTCGTCGAGCGCATGGGCGGTCTGGGATGCGGTGTGGGCGGGTTCATACGCGTCGTCGTGGGTGTGGATCGTCATCGGTTCTTGCCTCCGGGCCTGTCTCGTCCGCGCGTCATCCCGCGCGGCCTTCATGGGCTGCGAAAGCCGTCACGGGGGACGCCCCTTCACCCCCTTTCGGGGCCGGAACGCATGTGGAGGAGGACGGGGGGCGGCTGATTTGTCTCGCGATGCAAAGGCGGCTCTGCCGCCGGCGGAAATCAGTTACCCCCCGTCCTTGAAGGGGCGGCCCCTTTGACGGCCGCCTGCCCATCTCTTGAAGGCCGTGTGGGTGACGGATGGATGAGATTGCCCGGGAAGAGGCAAAGCGACGGTCCAGAACCATGACAGGGACCCGTGATCCGCGTCCCGCTGTCCCAGATTGCTCACCGCGCGATGCTGCTCAGCCTGACTGGCGATACCAATCCTCGGGCCCGATCTGCCCTGCCAGATGCTGGCGCAGCGCCTCCGCCCCGTACGCCCGGAGATCATCGTTGAAATCCCCGAGCCGGGGTTCCAGCACCCGTACGGCAATCCCGGCATCAAGGGCTCTGGCGCTCAACCTCTCTGCCGCGCCTTGCCCGGCAGAATCGCGGTCGATGGCGATATAGAGGCGCTGGAGCCCCTCCGGCAGTAGGACCGCCCCGAGGTGACCCGACGAGAGCGCCGCCCAGACGGGAAGGCCGGGCACGGCCTCGACAAGTGACAGCATGGTCTCGATGCCCTCGCCGACCACAAGGATGTCCTCATGCGGGGTCAGCCTGACGGCATTGCCGAGGAGGTGACCCATGGCACGCCGCTGCGTTTTGACCGCCGCCTTGCCCTTGCCGTCATGCGCCAGCCAAGTCCGATGCACACCCTGCAGGGCCCCTGCCCCATCGGTGACCGCAGCGATCAATGCTGGTCGGGGAATGCTCTTGGTCTGGCCTTCATCCCGATGCCAGCACTTCGGGTGGAAGCGAAGGGCACTCATCGTGCCCCCTTGGGAAAGGCCCCGGGAGCGGAGGTAGGTGTCAGCAAGCGTGCCTGCGACTGGCATAGAGGCTGCAAACATTCGCGCCGCTGCCGCTGGCGTGCCACCGGGGGCCTTGGCCTTCTTCGGCACTGGCGTATTCGGAAGGACCGGCTGCGGACGGCCAAGATGCGCCCGGGCCTCGGCCAGAAGGTCGGGAAAGCGGGAGATCCCGGTCCTCTCGCGGATGATGTCGAGAAGATCGCCATGCTCGCCCGTGGCGGCGTCGGTGAACTTGCCGGCCGCGCCCGGCCCGGACGCGGACCCGGTCAGCCGCACGAAGAGCGACCGGCCGGGGTTGTTCTGCAAATCGCCCACGATCCAGTAGGACCCTTCCCGCCGTCCGGCGGGAAGGTAGGCGCGACACACGCTCTCTGCATTCTCCGCCAGAGCGCGGATCACATCTTCGGTCTCGGAATACATGGCTCAAGACCCTCCACGTTCCTGTAGTCCCGTCACAGGACAACGCGCGAGCAGGCGCTCCAGAACGGCAATTCCGGTAGGGTCGGTCGGACAGAAGAGGCGAAGCTTCCAGCTAATGATCTCTGAGAAGAAGCCATCGGCCTTAAGCCGGTCTTTGGCGGCCTCGGAGAAACCGGACAGCTCGATCCGGTTCACGCCCATGACGCGGGATCGGTGGAGTTCCATCCCCTCGGCGAGCCGCACGACCGTCTTGCCCTCCAGAACGAGGGCATGGACCTGCGCCGCCGTGAGCTTCGGTGCGTCGTCAGCAAGCGTGGTCGCGACCCAGCCGGGCGAAACCCGGCGGCCGATAATGCGTTGACCGTCGTCAGTCTGCAGCCGGTAGACGCGGGTTTCGTCCTGGGGGAGCTGCTTCCAGATCGGCAGCAGCAGACCCGCCACGATGTGCAGCGTGGCTTCCGAGAACTCGGGCACCTCGGCCAGTTCCGCGGTCCAGGCGACGGCGAAGGCTGCACGGTCAGCCTCGAGCCAGTGGGTGTCCTCCATGATCCTCGCCGGGACTGTGCTGGCCTCGGTCGGGCGGATCAGGCGCAGGCGCGGCTCGATGGTGCCATCGTCCAGCATCAGGCTGGTGGCGGGCACCTGCACGGCGGCCCGACCCGAGCGGCTGTTGACCAGCAGGCGTGTCTTTGGATCGTCGAGCCAGTCAAGCGCATCCGCGAGCGCGGTCGGCGTGTTCCGCCGTTTCTCCGCGATGCTCAGCAGCTGGGTTTCCGCGCCGGAGCCGGGATGGGTGTAGATCACCCGCGCATCCGTGACGCGAAAGCTTTCGGCGCGCAGCGTCTCGAGCCCGAGGTCGTAGACCCCGGCGGCGATAGCACCCTCGATCCGTTGGTCGAGGAGTTCCTCGAAGGCCGAGAAGAGCGCGGCCTGCATGTCGATCGTCAGCGCCAGCAGGCGATTGAGGAAGGTGGTGATGGGTGGCAGGTCGTCCTTCAGACCGTTGTCATCGGTCAGGCTGAGACCTGTCGCGTCCTCAAAAGCCCCGAGCGAGCAGCCCGCCACATCGCCGCGATGAATGCGGCGGTAAAGCTGGCGCAGGGCGTCGCGGGCATAGGGGCTCTCGAGGTTGTCCTCGGGTCGGAACAGCCCCTGCCCGCCGGTCTGGCGCTGGCCGCGTGTGATCGCCCCGAGCGTGTCGAGGCGACGGGCGATGGTGGAGAGGAACCGTTTCTCCGCCTTCACATCCGTGGCGACAGGTCGGAAGAGCGGCGGCTGCGCCTGATTGGTGCGGTTGGTGCGCCCGAGGCCCTGGATCGCGGCATCGGCCCTCCAGCCGGGCTCCAGGAGGTAGTGGACCCGCAGGCGCTGGTTCTTGGCACCGAGGTCGGCGTGGTAGCTCCGCCCGGTGCCGCCGGCATCCGAGAAGATCAGGATACGCTTTTCGTCATCCATGAAGGCTTGGGTCTCGGTGAGATTTGCCGAGCCAGCCCGGTTCTCCACCACGAGCCGTGCTGAATGCCCTTCGCCCTTGCGCACGATGCGCCGCGAGCGCCCGGTGACCTCGGCCACGAGATCGGTGCCGAAGCGCTGGACGATCTGGTCGAGCGCCCCGGGGACGGGCTGCAACGAGGCGAGCCTTTCGATCAGAGCATCGCGCCGGCTTACAGCATCCCGGCACTCGACCGGTTGACCGTCCCGCGTGACGGGACGCGAGGACAGATTCCCCTCGCTGTCTGTGAAGGGCTCATAAAGCTGTACCGGGAAGGAATGGGCGAGGTAGTCCAGGACGTATTCCCGCGGAGTGATGTCACAGCGGATGTCGTTCCACTCCTCGGCCGGAATCTCCGACAGGCGGCGTTCCATCAGCGCCTCACCCGTCGAGACGATCTGGATGACCGCCGCGTGACCCGCAGCCAGATCGGCATCGATGGATGCGATCAGCGTGGGGGTCTTCATCGAGGTGAGCAAATGGCCGAAGAAGCGCTGTTTGGCGCTCTCGAAAGCTGACCGCGCGGCGGATTTCGCCTGACGGTTCAGCGTGCCGCTCTCGCCAGAAATGTTTGCAGCCTCCAACGCCGCGGTCAGGTTGTTGTGAATGATGGCGAAGGCCCCGGCATAGGCATCGTAGATGCGGCGCTGCTCCGGGGTCAGCGCGTGTTCGAGCATCTCGTATTCGACACCATCATAGGATAGCGATCGTGCCGTGTAGAGGCCGAGCGCCCGGAGGTCGCGGGCCAGAACCTCCATCGCCGCGACACCGCCAGCCTCGATGGCTTCCACGAATTCCGACCGGGTAGCGAACGGGAAATCCTCCCCACCCCAAAGCCCGAGACGCTGCGCATAAGCGAGGTTGTGGACGGTCGTTGCGCCCGTGGCAGAGACATAGACCACGCGGGCATTCGGAAGTTTGTGCTGCAGGCGCAGACCCGCCCTGCCCTGCTGCGAGGCCATGGTATCGCCCCGCTCGCCTTTGCCCCCGGCGGCATTCGCCATGGCATGGCTTTCGTCGAAGAGGATCACCCCGTCGAAATCCGCCCCGAGCCAGTCGACGACTTGGTCGACGCGGGATTTCTTGGCACCCCGTTCTTCCGAGCGCAGCGTCGCATAGGTGGTGAAGAGGATGCCCTCGGTCAGAGGAATGTCGCGGCCTTGTGCGAAACGCGACAGCGGCGTCACCAGAAGCAGCTCCTGGCCAAGCGCCGACCAGTCGCGCTGCGCGTCCTCCAGAAGCTTGTCGCTCTTCGAGATCCAGAGCGCCTTGCGGCGGCCTTGGCACCAGTTGTCGAGCAGGATCCCAGCCGACTGGCGGCCCTTGCCCGCTCCGGTGCCATCGCCAAGGAAGAAACCCCGGCGGAAGCGGACGGCGTCCGCGGCATCGTCGGGCGCGGCCGAGACCATGTCGCCGGTTTCATCGACAGTCCAAGACCCCGCGATATACGCGCCATGCGCCTCGCCCGCGTAGATCACGGTCTCAAGCTGCGCGTCGGACAGAAGGCCATCGCGCAGGATGGCGGCTGGAAGCTTGGGGCGGTACGTGGGTTTCGGCGGTGCGACAGAGGCCATGGCCGCCGATTGCACAAGCTTGGTCGGGTGCGATGCGGCGTCTGGGATGTCGATAGCCTGCAAACGGAAGGTCTCGTAGATCGCGTCGGACAGCCGTGCGGCGTCTTCGTCCTCGGCGGCGTCGCGAGTTGCGTAGTCCAGTTCCTCGGCCTCAATCGGCGTTTCGGGTTTCGCTGGTTGAGCTGCGGAGGTCGCGCGCGATCGGCTGACGGGTTTGCGTGTGGTGAGGGCGGGGTTTCCCGGGAAGAGGGAAGAACGGCTCTCACATGCCGTTGCGGCCTGATCCAGTTCGAGACGCGGCGGAACTTCGGCGGTTATCCGGGCGAGGAGATGCGCTACATCTGGAGACATTGGCTGACGCAGGTCAGCGGTGACGCCACCCATCTCGCCACCATGGCATTTGTCGAAGACCGAAATCCGGGTCTCGAAAGTGGTGCCATGCATGGCGAAAGCCGCCCCCGACACAGCGCCGGTGAAAACCAGATGCGCGGACTCGGTCAGGCGGGTGAAGGTTTCGGCCCAGGCTGGAGCGTCGGGCGCAAAATTCGCACCCGTGATGGCGACCAACCGTCCTCCAGTGGCCAGCCGGGCAAGCGCCGATCGCAAGTGCCGCGCTGTCGCTTCGGTGCTGCGGCCATCAACATTGGCCACGGCGGAAAACGGCGGGTTCATCAAGATAACGCTCGGGCGAACGCCCTCGTCGAGATGATCGTCGATCTGCGCGGCATCGAAGGTTGTGACGGGATCCCCTGGAAAGAGGAAGCGCAGAAGATCAGCGCGGGTGTCAGCTAGCTCGTTCAGCGCAAGGCTGCCCCCCGCGATCTCGGCTAGGACCGCCAGGAGTCCGGTCCCGGCCGAAGGCTCGAGGACCAGGTCGCGGGGCTGGATCTGCGCCGCTGCGAGCGCCGCGAGCCCCATCGGCAGCGGCGTCGAGAACTGCTGGAACCGCTCCATCTCCTCCGAACGCCGGGTATGCGTGGGCAAGAGGCCCGCCACCTTGGCGAGGATCGGCAGCAGCGCAGCGGGTGAGCCCGCCCGGGCCAGAAGGGCGCGGCCGAACTTCCGCAGGAAGAGGACGAGCGCAACCTCGCCCGCCTCATAGGCGAGCTTCCAGTCCCAAGCGCCATCGGCATCGGAGCCGCCAAAGGCGCGCTCCATCTCAAGCCGCAGGCGCAGCGCATCGATCTGAAACCCTTGGGCCAGATCGGGCTGAAGAGCTTCGGCGACGGCGAGGATCGCAGGCGCGAGTTCAGCGGACGGAACTGCAACGGGAGGCGCAACGGGCACGAGATAGGTCATCGGGAAACTCCGGGATGAAGGATAGGAACAGGCCCGGATGCCCTCTCTCGGGCACCCTCAGGCCTCATCTTCCCCAGCCCTCCTCTTCCTCTCGAACCGAGGCGTCCCGGACGTTTGGCTTGATTTTGTTCCCGTTATGTTCTATTTGGAGAAACAAGCCAACAAGGGAGTTTCCCGATGGACAGCACCATACACGCCCTGCCTGCGACGCCCAAGCAGATCGCTTATGCGCGCTCGCTCGCCCTACGCAACCGGACCCTCTTGCCCTGGGAAGTTCAGCAGGACCGCCGGTCGCTTAGCGCCTGGATCGAAGCACAGGCCCGGCTGAAAACAGTATCCGACATGGACCGGCTGCCCACGTCCAAGCAGGTGGCCTTCGCCGAACGCCTCGCCCGGATCAAGCGCCGCGCCGTGCCGGACGAATGTTTCCGCGACAAGGGGCTGATGTCGAAGTGGATCGACGGGAACAAGTGACTCTGGGTCCGATGTCCCTGTCGCCTATTCCGCTTTGAAAGCTGTGTTCACCCTGAATGCAATGTCAGCACACCGCTCCATCAAGACGTCAAATGGCTCTGGTGCCGTGGCAAGCAAACCATCTTCAGTCATCCGGCGATAATCGTCCGCGAGGAGGTCAAAGGCGTCACCACTTGGGACCAGTTGAAGATGTCCAGCAATCGCTGCGTCGTAGTTGACTTTTTCGCCATCGGCGGTCTTTTCAGAGAAGAACATCGTCTTGTGACGAGCCACTGCGGCCGCGAGCGCCCGATCTTCGATCGCTACGGCAGCGATACCCGCCTCATCCAGGCGGAAAACATCATGCCAGTGTCGGGAGAAGCGATCTCCGCGCATGCGAGCCTGCAGACAAAACACGTGGATCGCCGTCGCCTTCTCCCAGAACGTTCGCTCGGCATGCATGACACGGGGACGCGCCACCGGAAACTCCACGCCTTCAATCGCAGCAGCAGCATCGCAGACAATGTTGCGCGCAGATGCGGGCTCTCCGGTGGAGCGCGCCCCGAATTCCAGCATCACGCTCGGCGAAACATATCCCGTACCTTGAGCGAGGTTGGGATAGTTGATGAACAACTTGTCGCCGTCGAGGCGAAGCTCGGCTTCGATCCCATCCTGCTCGAGGGCTTGCTGCAAGATCGGCTGGACGGTCCCTGCCACCCATTCGGGCAACGCCTGTCGGACCCGCTTTGACCAACGCCGCTCTTCGCTGGATGAGACCGGCATGGCATCCTCACGACCATCCAGCAAATCCGGGATCAGCGCGCGGATATCAAAGGTCAGATCTACATCTTCGGAAAACCGGTCAATGACCTGATAGGCCTTCGAGAGCGAGGTGCCACCCTTGAAGACAAGACTGGCACCGATGGGCGATCCGAATAGCTGCTGGATCGCCCAGACAACCCAGACGTCCTTTTCGAGCAGATGGCTTGGCCGCCCAAGCTGATCGGCTGCGACACCAAGCGCGTCCAGACGGTCGCCAGCGCTGAGGCGGAGGAACGCCTCAGCCATGGACCAGTTTCCCGATCATTTGTGCCAGCCAGGTCGGAAACTGCGGCGCGACAGTGATCAACTCCATCTTCGCTGTGTCCGTGAGCTTGGAACGCAGGATAGGCAGAGCGCCGGTCGCTTGCTCCGGCCCAAGCCAGGCAAGAGCACGCACGACCTGCCCGGAGGTCTTGTTCCCAAGGGTCAATTGCCAGCGCGGCGCGTGGCGCAGCTCGACCACTTGACGGCCAAGGCTGAGTACACGACTTCGACCAGAAGTGAGATAGACCGACTGAACCGGCACCTGCGTCGTCACGCCCAGGGCATTCGCAGCAGAAGCGCCGCTTGGGACGATCGTCTCGCCTCTCTGTGCAGCAAGCGCCTCGATCGCCTGTTCGGCCGAGGGGCTACGCGGGCCAAAGCGCGTCTGGACCGGGCGCATGTAGATCCCGCGTCCGGCCCGGATCAACTCTCCACGCGCGGCCAAGCGCGAGAGGGTCTGATCGACTGCCGCGCGCGAACCGAGGTGCAAAAGCCCCTTCGCTGCCAAGGGCACCCCCTCCGGCAACGTTGTTGCGACTTGCATAATGCTTTCGGTCATGCGCTCCATGATCGCTCCTTTGTTAGAAACATAAGCGGTTTTCTGACAGTTTTCAACTCTGCGTTCTCACCCAAACCGCCGCCCCCCTTCCGTGAAGGTGTATTCATTGGCGATGATGCCGTCCTCAACGGACTCGTCCGAGGTAAGGTGGTCGTATTCGCTCTGAAGCTGGCGGTAGAGCCAGCGGGCAAGGTCGCGCAGCGCCTCGGTCACGATCTCCTCGGCGTCCTTGGTCGGCGGCTGCCAGGTCGGGCTGTCGCGCGTGACGTCGATCGACATGATGTATTCGTGGTAGTAGCGCCCGCGATGGCTGACCTCGGCGGCAAGCTGGTGGAAATTCCGCCGCTGGATGGCCTGCAAGCGGTCGGCGATACTGTGCAAGGTTGCGTCCTGGGGCGCATAGTCCCGGATGTGCGCGGCCGCGCCCTTGGCGTGGGACCAGTAGCCTACGAAACAGGCACCGTCGCCCTGGCTCCAGAACCCGGAGAACCAGATGCAGGGCTTGGCCCGCGCCCCGCCTCCCATCAGGCGGACGGGGGTGGTCTTTAGACGGATGCCGAGGAGCTCACAGACCCGCTCGAAATCCTCATAGACCGCTTCCCACCAATCGTCATGGAGGCCGAGCTCGCGATACCAGCTGAGCGCCTTATCCTTGGCTGCATCCGAGAGTTCCGGGAACTGGTAGACTGTTGTGCAGATAACCTCAGGCATCGACGTCCTCCCCATTCAGCGCGGCGGCCAGCCATTCTTGCGTGCTGGTCCAGCCGACGGATTTGCGCGCGCCGAGGTCGATGACATGCGCGCCGCCGCCGAAGGCGTCGAGGCGGGGTCGGGAGCAGGTCAGGGCATACTGGAAGCCCCAGAGGCCGGTGAGATCAAACTCTTCCGCAATGCGCAGCACGAAGCGGATGACCGCCTCGACATCACCGTGCTCGTCGTCATGGATCCAGAGGGTGCTGCCTTCGGGCGCGTCCTGGCGCACGAGGTCGAAGCCTGCGACCTCCGGGTCCTCGGCATCCTGATCGGCTTCGCGCAAGCTCTGGAACAGGGCGAGCGCGCGGGCAGCTTTGTCGGGGGTGCCAACGTCGAGCAGGCACGAGAAATGGGTGAAGTAATCCGCCATTGGGACCTCCTGAATGGGGAAGACCCGGCCAAATGGCCGGGCGCTATGTGGGGATGAGGGGGTGGTCGGGAGCGATCAGCTGGCAGGATCGTCGCCCGCCGCCTGTCGCGCGGCATGCGCACAAAGCATCTGCAGGTAGAAGCGCTTGCGCGCCGTCCGGAAGCTGCGCACGGCGCGCGTGTCCGGGTGAAGCGCCCGGACCGCCGCGCGCAGGACGGCGTAGGGCGACGCCGTCGCCGGCAAGCCGAGGCGCTGATATGCTGGATCGGTCATGTCAGCTGACCGCGACCACGGGCGAGGCGAGATGCGGATCGACCTGCGCCTCGATCCGCTCGGACCGGCCCATCCAGGGTTCGGGCCGGATGGCCTTCACCCAGTCGGCGAAGCTTGGGATGAAGCCGAGGTCTTCCTTGACATGCTGCTCGCCGACCCAGCGGGTCGGAATGATGCGCCCGTTCGAGAGGGTGAGGGTCGGCCCGAAGATCGTCTCGGCCATGAAGATGCCCTCGGCATGGTGGCGCAGTGCCCGGTGCCGAAAGTCGGCTGTGATCTCCTTGCTCTGGTCGAACCAGGAATGCACCGCGATGAAATCATCGACCGTGCCGCCCCATTTCTTCACCGAGGACAGGGCGTGGTGATAGGGATGTGCCATCGCCGCCCCCTCAGAAATCGTGCGTGTAGAGTTCGGACGAGGTGAAGCGCTCGTTGAACTCCAGATGGATACAGCGTGCGGATGCGTCGAAGCAGAACTCGCCGTAAGCGCCGTCGTTGTTTTCCCAACCGCCATAGGCGTCGGAGAGGAAGTCGTAGGCCAGCTGCTCGACGACATCTTCCAGCGAGAGCTGCCGCATCTCGACCTCGGGGTCGTCCCAGGTCAGTGCCGCATAGGCGATCTCGGTCGCCGGGAACTCGACGGCGGTCTCGCCGGACCAGGCGCCGATGCTTTCGATCTGGCCGCTGTCCCCGGCAACGTCGAAGGTCACAGTGACATGGGTGATGCCGGCGGCAATGAGACCATCGAAGAGCCGGTCTTTGTTGCCCGGGCGCAGAGCGAGGGTCCGGGCGGTGCGTTCGGCATGCGCGGCAAGGATCACCCCGAAATCGACGGTGGAAGGCCGCAGCGGGGCGGCCAGAGTGGGTTCAGTCTGGGTCATGGATAACTCCGTTCGGTGAGGACAGGTCAGACCCCCCGGGTGGCGCACTCTTCTGGCCCCCGAAGGCTCAAACCCTTCCCAGCCCTCCTCTGTCTCTCGGGCGTCACGCCGCGATCTGCAGCGCCCGGGCGGCAAAAGCGCGCCACAGCGGATCGACCAGACGCGCATCCAGCAGATCAGCACGGTGACGCAGCCGCTGCGCCAATTCAGGCTCGTGCCAATCAATGGCACGGCCAGCCTGGGCGCGAAGTTGAACCGCCTCGGTCACGACGGCCCGCGCCTCAAGGGCATTGGCGACAGGGTGGCACCAAGCCACAGCGCCATGACTGGCGGCCCCGGCAAGAACCAGGCGCTGGTCGCAATCAAGGATAGCCAGAAGCTGCGGCGCTGCATCGGAGCCGTTGTCCTCGGCAAGCTCAAACGCCCCCTGCATGGCATCAGCCAAGGTCGCAAAACGCTCAACGACCACGGGGGCAGCGGTGCCCGACATCAACGCTGCAGGCGTCCGGTGCATCCGCGTCAGCGCGAAAGGCAGGCTGGGATTAGAAGCGACAGTCCCACCATTTGCGACAGGACCCATCGGGCGCGGGCTCGGTTGGAGCGGCAGGGGAAGATCAAACATAGCAATGTCTCCAACGGCGCGGGAAGCCACTCTCCCCGCCTCATCCGTCAAAGACCAAACCGCCGCCCTCTTCCTCGAAGGGGCGGCGGTAGCAAGTCTGGTGCCACGATCAGAGCTTGCCGAGGGCCCGCAGGCTCAGCTCCGTTCCGGCACCGACGATGATGTGGTCATGCAGCGTGAGGCCGAGATACTTGCAGCCCTTCTGGATCTCCTTGGTCATGCTGAGATCCGCCTCGGACGGCGTCGGATCACCCGACGGGTGGTTATGGATCAGGATCAGGGCGCTGGCGTTCAGCATCAGCGCCCGCTTGATCACCTCGCGCGGATAGACCGGGACATGATCGACCGTGCCGGTCGACAGAAGCTCATCGGAAATGATGCGGTTCTTGCGGTCGAGGTAGAGGACGTGGAAGCGCTCGACTGGGCCGCGGACGGTCAGCGCGCAGTAGTCCATCAGCGCCTGCCAGCTGCCGATAACCGGGTTCTGGCTGAGATAGCGGCCGAGGATATCGCGGGCCTCGAGAATGACGGTTTCTTCCTGGGGAGTCATGGGTGTCTCGCTGAAATGCGCACGCCGAAGCCCCCTGCCCTTTCTGGGCAAAGCCAACGGCGTGCATGTTGAGAAATAGCTGCAGCGACCGCCCCGGTGTCGGGCGATCGCTGCGTGGGGGCTCTGTCAGCCGACCCGGTCGAGGAGCTTCTTGGCGCGCCCTTCCATGTCGAGGCGGGCATCCTGCTGGGTCTTGTCGCGCGCAAGCCGCGTGATGCCCTGCACGAAGTCGAAGATACTCTCGGGCGGGCGGCCTTCCTCCATCAGCACTTTCTCGATGATCTTGCCGGACTCCGCCTTCGAGAAGCCCCGCTTGCGCAGGAAATCCGCGCGATCCTCATCGCTGCGCGCCACGATCTGCTGTCGCGCAGCCTTGATGCCGTTCACGAAGCCCTGCGGCGAGGAATTGGCAAACCGCGTGAGCGCCGGGGCCGCCTCATGGGCAAAGCGCGAGGCCGCGTATTTCGAATGGCGGATCCGGATCTCCTGAAAATCCTCGACGCCCCAGAGGTTGCGGTTCTGGCACACTGCCCGCAGGTAGAAGCTCGCCATGCCGAGGGTCTTGGCGCCCACCTCCGAATTCCAGCAGTAAAAGCCCCGGAAGTAGAGATCGGGGGAGCCGTCGGGCAACTTGCCCGCCTCGATCGGGTTGCGATCATCGACCAGGAACAGGAAGACATCGCGGTCCGAGGCATAAAGCGTGGTCGTGTCGCGGCTGATCTCGACATCAGGGTTGTAGACCCCGGTCGACCAGTCGAGCACGCCCGGCACCTTCCAGCGCGTGTCGCCGGTGCCATTGCCCGCGATGCGCTGCACCGCCTCGACCAGCTCGAAATCGTGGATGCGGCCGTAATCGGGGCCGGTCACGGCGCGCAGTTCCGTGCGGCCATCCTCGGTCTCAAAAGTCTTCACCTGCTCGGCGCGGTGGTTGGTCAGACCATATTGCAGATTGATCCCCGCCAGCGGCGCGGGCAACTGCCGCAGGTAGGACGCCGGCGCGCCGACGATGCTGGCAAGCTGGCCGAACGCCCAATGCGTCGGCGCGACCGGTTCTTGTGCCTTCGGCAGCATCAGATGCAACCGCTCGGGGTTGTCGCGCGCAGCCTCGACGCGGATGTCAGCCGTCTGCACCACACGGCTGCGGCTGCGCTCCGACCGGCCTTTCACATTAGCCCAGAGATCATCGAGCGACAGATACCGCTCGTCATCCGGGCGGTTGAACCATTCGGACGACACTCGCCCGTTCCGCTCTCCCCGGCTCACATCCACTTTCCAGCCACCCGCCCGCGTCGGCTGCACCGGATCCAGAACTTCTACAACGCCCATCGGCTATCTCCCGTGACAGGCGCCGGGAGCCACTCTCCCAGCCCTCAACCTGTCGCGAAAGCAGTCAGCCTTTCTTTCACTCTTCAGGAGAGGCACGAGCGGCAGCAATGCGGGACGATGCGGGCGCTCGCTGCGCCTGCGCCATCTCCGAATTTCTTACCCAGATTCGGTTGTGCCAGCACAGTATGTGTCCATATCTAGATGTGCGCGGGGAATCTCAGACTTAGCGGGTGAATGGTGAGCAAGATGCAGGATGAAGAGGGCAAGACCGACGAACTGCCACAAGGCGTTACGATTCCGAGCGATCTTCAGTTTTCCGCCAGAATGTTTGCAGATGAGGACTACGCCAAGGAGGCGATGTACAAGTTGCATTCCGTTCTCAGCGTCATCAGTCAATCCATTGACCTAGCCAACCTGGATGGCGTCACCGTCGCCTTCGACTACGACGAGGCACTAGCTGATCTTGATCGTGGATATAAGACAACCTACACACTCACCGCCACCAAAGGTGTCGCCATCGGTGTTGCAATGGCACCCACGGTAATTCGCGACGGTGTGATCAAAACGCATCTAGTACTTAACGCGAACTACGCGCTCAGCATCCTAGAAGAACCCGGGGAGGAAACCGAATACTTCTGGCAATCGCTTCATCTAGTTGCGCACGAATGCGCGCATGTGGAGGTGACAGCAGCATTTGACAGGTCTTTCCCCGGGTTTCTTCTTCAGAAAACACATAGAAATATCCTAGACAACATGCGCTGGCAGGTAATTCTGGCAACGTGGGATGAGTATGCAGTATGCCGCATCGCCGGCTCTATCGGATATGACCCCGCAGAGGGTTACCTCGAAACCTTGGTCAAGGTGTTGGGCGATACCAGGGGCCAATGCTATGAGCTGATCAAGGCATATCGGACCCACGGGGATGTTGGGCAGATTGTAGGGGAAGTGTATGGCAAGCTCGGCGATCTGCTAAAGTATTCATCTTACTTTGTGGGTGCCGCAGCCGCGCAGGAAACCCCAGAAACGCATCCGCCTGCTCTCACCGACGAGTCTGAGTTTGGGTGGTTTGCTCCGTTCTACGAACGCTTAATTGAAGTGCACGAAGCGCTTTGGAGCGAATTTGGGAAATGGAAGAATCTGGATGCCTTCGAGGCAATTGGCGATGTCTTAGAGGACATGGCTGAGAGTATTGGTGTCGAAGCTTCGCGCGAGTCCGACGACTTAATTAATTTCAGTATTCCATACCGACCAGAAAGCATGCCCGACATTGCCATGACGAACCCGTTAATGCGTGCACTGCTCGGCAAATAGCTGCCGTTCAAATAAATTGCATCATCGGCCAAAGTCGACTCGAAGCTACATTGTAGCAGCGCAGCGAACCCGGCGGGTTGCCCCGCCGGGCCCGAGGGGGAGACCCCGTTCCTTTCAGAACGGGATCTCGTCGTCGCGGTCGACCAGCTCGGGGTTTTCGGTCTCGGCCGACTTCGGGCGGCTCAGGAAGTCGACCTTCTCGGCGATGATCTCGCAGCCGTAGCGGTCGTTCCCCATGCTGTCGATCCACTTGGTATAGTGGATGCGGCCGTGGACGAGGACCTTCATGCCCTTTTCGCAATGCTCCGCGACCGTCTTGCCGAGACCGTTGAAGCAGGTGATGCGGTGCCATTCGGTGTCCATGACCCGGTAGCCGTTCTCGTCGCGCAGGACGCGACCTTCCGAGAGGCGGGGGCGGGAGGTGGCGAGGCTGAAGTTGGTGATCTTGGTGCCGCCCTGGGTGGTGCGGACTTCGGGGGTCTGACCGATGTTGCCGGCGAGGATGACGATGTTCTGCATGATAAGCTCCTGTGTTTCCTGTCTTCGGGAACGTCCCTTCGACAAGACCCTGAAAAAGCCCGGCGGGTGACGCGTGCACGGTGGACAGCATGGACATCGGAAACCCCCAAAGGCCCGGGGTGGAGCGGGCAGGACGCCACAGGCGGCCAACACGGCCCGGGCTGACGCGGGGTTGCGCGCAGGAGACCGAACGGGATTAGGGGATTGTCAGTCGAAGGGATGGACCAAAAGCCAGAGAGGCGCGGGGAGCCCATGCCAGACCTTGTCATCCTGCCAGTCGGAACCGCCTGAACCCAAGCCCAGCACGCAAGGCAGCAGATACTTTGGATCAACCAACCCTCGCCCCCTGCGCCCTGCCTACGGGAGTTGCGGGGTCATGCCACGACGGGAATCGATACCGGAACACTTAGGCCACAAGGCATTGCATGGCTGACTACGACATCGAGGCGCTGTCGCTCACCAAGTTGAAGAAAATGCAGAAGGACGTCGCCAACGCGATCTCCACCTAAGAGGATCGACAGAAAGCGGAAGCCCGCACCAAGGTGGAAGCTGTGGCCAGAGAAATGGGCTACTCCCTGGCGGAACTGGTCGGGACAGATAGCAAACCCAAACGCGCCCCAGTCGCACCAAAGTACCAGCACCCTGACAACCCGACCATCACCTGGTCCGGTCGTGGGCGTAAACCGCCGTGGTTCGTGGACGCGCTAGCTGCTGGCACAACTGCCGGTGATCTGGAAACCCGCTCAGAGTTTACCAACCCTGCGGCTAAAGTGCCCGAGGCTGCGCGTTGCCTGATCCGGTCATTTTGGCCTGGCGCCGCGCAGGAAAAGAGTGGCCTCATATGGGCAGCCAGTGTGGCTGACCTGCACCCTTCGAGCGACCGTAACAGACGGCGTATTTTGTTGAAAAACTCGTGCTTGATCGAAGCGTAAGTTACTGATTCAATTCTTCGGACCGGCGGGAGAATTGAGCAATGTTGGGACCGAGACAGGAAGCGCAGGCTGCACTTTTCTACGAGTTCTCGCTTGAGGATCACGTCCCCATGGATCACCTGCTTCGATCCATCGACCGTTTTGTCGATCTGAGCAGTATCCGCGCCTACCTTGCGGATTTCTACAGCCATACAGGCCGTCCGTCGGTCGATCCCGAACTGCTGATCCGGATGCTGCTGGTCGGCTATTGCTTCGGCATCCGGTCGGAACGGCGGCTGTGTGAAGAGGTGCATCTGAACCTGGCATATCGCTGGTTTTGCCGCCTGGATTTGAGCGACCGGGTCCCTGATCACTCGACGTTCTCCAAGAACCGGCACGGGCGTTTCCACGACAGCGAATTGCTGCGCCACCTGTTCGAGACGACCGTCGCTCGGTGCATCGAGGAAGGTCTGGTCAGCGGCCAGCGCATGGCCATCGACGCCAGCCTGATCGAGGCCGATGCGCCCCGTGCGGTGCGCGAGTATCTCGAAACGCTGGACGAGGCAGCGTTTGGCGCCGCCAGCGAGGTCCAGCCCAAGTTCACGTCGCATTCCGACCCGGCCAGCCAGTGGACTGCGGCGCGCAAGGGGCCGGCATTCTTCAGCTATTCCGACAACTACCTGATCGACACGGATCATGGCGTCATCGTTGATGTCGAGGCGACGCGGTCGATCCGGCAGGCCGAAGTCGGATCGACCAAGACCATGCTTGATCGGGTGAAGGCCAAGTTCAACCTGCATCCCGAGCGCCTGATAGCCGACACCGCCTACGGCACCGGACCGATGCTGGGCTGGCTGGTCGACCGCAAGATCGCCCCGCACATTCCGGTGCTCGACCATTCCGGGCGCAGCGACGGCACCTGGACCCGAGCCGACTTCGAGTGGGACGCCGAGAACGATCAATACATCTGCCCCGAAGGCCTCGAGCTGAAGCAGTTCCGCCGGAACTACTCCGATCCGAACCGGGGACCGACCGGCAAGGGTGTCGCCAAATACCGCTGCTTGAAACACACCTGCCAGGCCTGCCCATCGAAGTCACGCTGCTGCCCCACGTGGACTTCCGCTCCATCACCCGCGAGGAACACGAAGACGCCCGTCAGGCCGCCCGGGATATCGCGAAGACCAGGCAATACGAGATATCGATGAAGCTCCGGAAAAAAAAGGTCGAGATGCTTTTCGCGCACCTCAAGCGCATCCTCGGGCTCGGAAGGCTTCGACTACGCGGCCCATGCGGTGCAAAAGACGAATTCCTGCTCGCCGCCACCGCCCAGAACCTTCGGAAGTTGGCCAAGATCTTTCCCGCACCGCAGCAAGTGCGAAAAGCCTGACAGAAAAGGCGCTTGCGCCGCTTTCGGATGCCAGGATTCTGCGCTCGCGAACGGGTGTTTTTCCACAGAATCGGCGGAATGCGGGCATTCGCTGCGGCAGGATTATCTATCTCGCCATGGACTTAGCACCGCCGCCGAAATCTCGTCAGACGGCCCACGCCGGATGGTTACCCTAAAGCGGACCTTAGTCTGGCCTCTGTTTTTCAGGACAGCATCTATCGATTTCATCTTTGCCCCAGATTGGAAGGCCGTCCACCCCGACACCAGTTTATCTCCCCTTTCTTGATCCAGAAATGGCATCCACATGCGTTCTTCTGGTGGATGGAAGGATGTACGGTGGGGCGGGACCAGAAATCTTCGGTGATCCGCCACCGCGGTCGTTGGTTTGGGTTAAGAGAAAGAGTGATGAGTTCCCCGCATCCGCCCGGACAGTTAAGGCAGGCCCACTTCTTGATATCGCCGTTTTCTACGACGGTGAGCTCCTCCGGGGCGATCATCGACCGGTCTGGTATCTTTGGTGCGCGGGTCGTCAAAAAATCGAAACGCAGAAGATGCAACCGACGGAAAAGTCGTGTGATCATGTGTTTCATGTCAACTCACCACATCCAAAAATGGTTGCATGTCAGCGCGGCCGAGCGTCGCTTCCTGGCTGCAACAAGGGCAATCCGGTTGCGGTTCAACCAAGGGCTTACGTTCGTCTCGGGCGTGAAATCGCCGCATGCGGGTTGGCAACATACCGGCCTCTCCGGCAAGTCCGGTTATACCCGCCAGCCACTCATTGACCGCCATCGCTCCGGCCTCGGTCGTAAAAGTTACCACGGCTGGAGATGGATCGCCCTCGCCCAAGACGTAGGCTTCCTCTTTCAACCGCTGATAGCTATCGGGATCATCGCGTCGTAACGTTTCTTCCCGGGCTCGGCGCGGATCGACATATCCGCCGCACAGCAAGCAAGGGTGACCCGGCACAAGTGTCGAGACCCGGGCAAAGAGGTCGTATGCAGTTTCCGTCCGTCGCTGCATGGCCAGCCCGACGTCGATGACAGGGATGCCGTAAAACCTTGCAAATCGATTCAGAAACAGCCGACCTGCATGATCGTCTGTGCAACAGAAAATCACGTCGCAGGCTTTGAGTGCTTCCCATGTCACCGGGTCTCCGGCCCAAGCGTCGACGCTTACCAACTTCATACCGAGAGCCGATTCCTCGACAGTTCGTGCGTGAATATTGGTCTTTGGCAACTTCGCATCAGCATCTGATCGCCGCGCCCCGTGGAGGCGGTTGAGATTGGTCAGGTCCACTATGTCTTTGTCGAATTGGACTGCCTCTTTCACTCCAAGCCGCAAAAGCAGCGGTAACACCGCACTTCCAGTTGCGCCGCCGCCAGCGATTCCGCAGCGAAAGCCTGACACTTGCAGTGATGCATCGTCGCCGAAAAGCCGGACCTGACGATCCAAGAATTTCGCCGGAGTTCCGGTGAGACCAGAAATCCGTAAGCGCGGTCCAGAATGCAGAATACGTCCAATTTCGACAGCATTTTCAGTTGTTGTCCAGATCCGAGCGGCGAGGTCGCCATTCTCTGCGATAATAATGCTCACCAGACCCTGCATTCCCTTCAATAGGGCTGTGCGGGCGAGTTCGGCTTCGTTACGGTCATCCTGTTCGGAAAAACGCGCTTTGCCCTTCGGGTGGGTATGAACGAGAGCTGGGGTGAGGCCAGTCGTCTTGGCTTCGTTTAGTAGTCGCATGAATCCATCGGTTTGCCAGGTGACATGGCGCCCCGACGCCGACACGAGTTCGTTATCGCCAACCGGATCGAACCGATGCGAAACCAAACGCCGCCGAGGTTGATTTGACCATGGATCACACTCGATATCAGCAATGCCAAAAAGCATGTAGGCCGAGCGCTCCGATCCTGCCCCTGCCGTGAGCAGGGACTGGATTTGCGCCTCATGCGGCTCCAAAAGGATGAGGTCCATGGCATCCATCAGGCCCGTGCCTCCGCTAGAGCAGTTTGAACGCGGGCGACCATGGTTTGCAGACCATCGACCCCCGGACGCCAGGCAGTGTTGTGGCGCGACCAACGCTGCCAAACGCGACCACCAAAACGGTGCTCAACAGTACAAGCTTTTGGAACTTGGCCCGTGTCCACCAGGGTGAGCTTCGGCGAGACATAGAACATGTCCGGCGAGCAGTCGGGATAGCCCCTGGGAAGTAGGATCAGAACGTCAGCCGACAAATGGTCGAACTTGCCCGCCGGAAGCGGCACAGCTTTCAGGATGGTGCCTGTGTTGCCGCCCTCTGTCACTACTTCGAACTCATACCCATGACCGGAAAGGTAGATTTGGTCCTTCGACGGAAGGGCATCGCCCTCCGTCGTTTGATCAATCAGTGACACGAACCGCTCAACGCCGGCATCGGCCAGGTTAATTACATCCGTATCGATGATCTTCTTGTCATGCTGCCCTGGGATCTCTTGCCAGAGATTGTAGTTGGGCGGCAGTTTGGCCAGTTTGCGCAACACGAAGCCACTGACGCAGGCTCGGGGCCATTCGAGATCAGCGTCGTCGATTTTGAACTTGAAGTTGCGATCAGAGCGGGCGACCAGCACTCTCTCGATACCACGACCGCGCAGATCATAGCTTTCGTCGAGCCGGATGTCTTCGAAGTCGCCGTTGGGCAGGATTGCGATGGCCACATGTTCATCAACAGGGTGCCCATCAGCGGCTTCGATCAACTGGCGTCCCAGAACCTTGGGATCGTCGAAGACGTGTTTCTTGAAGTTGAGGTCCTCATCGGCGATGAGAACACGGAAGCGAGGATCATTTCCTTGCGGTTTCATATTGTTAGTCCTTGTAGTGTTACAGAACGCAGACCCCATGTCTGCGCCTTCACAAGGACAATCGCGGCGTCAGGAAGTATCCGGTAAGCTAGATCCAATCTTTTTTCTCAGCGTGCCGGATGGCGGCGGATTGCAGATGAAAAAGTAAGGGCACCGCGCACATCGATCACTACGGTTTGGTGGGAACCTTCCCTCGATGATGGAGATCGCGGCGTCCGCGATCTTCTTCTTTCTGGTGCTGATTTTACCCTCTGACATGTTCAAACGATCCCGATCACCGCCCGTCAAATACACGAATTCCGCTTCCCCACGCCCTTCTGCCGCAATCTGAAACGCCGCAGCATCGAGCGCATCCAATGCTGTGCTCGTCTTGCGTCCCGTGCGGATACGTCGGAAAACCGTCGCGTGACCGGTCTCGATCTCCTCATGGGCCGACACGACAATCTCCGCATCTTCAAACCTAAGCGATAGGGATTGGGGTACCTTCCGGGTCTCACTCCGCCGAAGCTGGAAGAAGAACTGCAACAAATCATCGGAAATCTGTCGATACTCGGCGGCGTAGCCATGCTCCGTAGGTCCATGTGCGACCCAGGCAGCTTCGATGATCGTCCTTAACTCTGTCTCGTCCGGCATCTCGGCGGGTCGCGCCGTCAGTTCATCAACGACAGCCTGCACAGCATTATGCATCCGCATGGGCGCCGACTCCATGCGACGCCCCCCAACTTGAAGAACATGAGCAAAGAAAAACCGCCGTGGGCATTTGTCGAAGGTCGCCAGTTGCGACGGCGACATACGGGCTACGCCATCGACTTGCAACGTGAAGCGCTCAGCCTCTCCGACAACATCTCTAACTGCGGAAATCGGCTCTTGAATTGACAGTTGGCCGGAGATGTCGTCGACAAAACTGGACCGACTCTGCCGATAACCATTAGATTTTTTGCTGGGCGCGTATAGGAACAGACCGTCTTCTGCCCGGGATAGCGCAACGAAGAACAAACATCGCTGTTCCTCATCATGGCCGGCATCTATTGCCTCGCCGCCGCGAAACACCGGGCCCTCGATCATGCCATCCGGCGGGGGAAGGCCGCGGCTTTGTTTGGCCGAGCGCGGGATCGAGCCGCTTGTTAAAGACGGAAGGTGTAGCACCTTGAACTCAAGACCCTTGCTCCCGTGGATCGTCATCAGACGAACAGCGTCTATGCTCTGAGCAGCGCTAGGAAGATCGCGCAAATCGCGCTCATCTGAGAGGATCACCAACCGTCGGATGTGTTCCAGAAGGTCGCGGACTGGATATCCTGATTTTTCCGGGAGAGCGGAGCGCAGAAAGTTCTGGAACTGCCAGAAGGCAAGCGCGGGGTTGGCGTTGCCATCACGAGCCTGCTTTGCAATATCGGCCGCAAGCCGTGTGCGATCCAGATAGATCTTCGTGATCACTTGCCAGGCGGTCGCCGTGGGCTCGATCCCGTCGAAAGCGTCGATAAGGGCTTTCGCCGAGGCTTGGCTACTTTCGCTCAACCCATCTGCCGCATCCAAAATGGTCCGCCAGTTGAGAGGAAGGGGCTTCTTCGTGTCCCGGATAGCCTCGATTGCCAGGGCGATATCTTCGATGGGCATCTGAAATGACCGCATTGAGGCGACGCATGTCAGTCCCATTGCTCTGGGGTCGACCACGAGCGACAGGAGCGATAGCGCTTCCTTGATTTCCGGTCGGTCGAATAATGGCCCGAGGAACAGAACAGGGATTCCACGCGCCTCCAAACCAGCGGCGATCTCCGCCAACCGCGCATTTCCCTTGCAGATGACCGCTTGATCACGAAACGAGCCCATATCAGCTCGGGCAGCGGTTATGCGGGCAGCTATTTCGTCGACCTCATGGTCCTTCGACTCCACCGAAAGGAAAGACGGCGCTGCACCGTTGTTGCCCTTGAACGCATGCGCTTGGAAACTGGTGGCCTCCATTCGAATTTTTGCAAAAGTGCTGAATGCATCGCAGATTTCCTGGGACGAACGGTAATTGGTGCTGAGTTGCATTGAAGTTCCGCCGGGAAAGTCGTCCGTCTCGAACCGGTCGATATTGTAAGACGACGCGCCCCGGAAGCGGTAGATGGATTGCTTGGCGTCTCCCACAACCCAGAGGTTGCCACCATCTGGTTTCAGAGCGCGCAAGAACCGCACGCTGGCGCGGTTCACATCCTGATATTCGTCCACAAGAACGTGCTCATACCGATCCTGAAGGTCCTTGCGCACGGCTTCGTCGGATTCGACCAATGCCGTCGGGCGCGCGACGAGATCACCGAAATCGACCGCGCCGCGCTCCAACTTCAGTTGCTCATAAAGGTCGTAGACCGACGCAATCTCTAGACATTTCTCAGCGGCAATCTGGTCTTCCTCCGTGTCCGCGGCATCAGCCATCTGCTGCGCCAGTACACGGTAGCGATGTTGGTCGACGACCTCGTCCTTGGCGCGCGAGATCGCTGACAGGATGGACCGCAGGTTGTCGGTCGGGTCCCAGAGATCATTGAAATGCGTCAGCCTCAGGCGCGGAAACTCGTCTTCGAGAAGCGCAATCGCTTCGGTCGCATCGATCAGACGTGGGTCTGGAGGCAAGTTTGCGCGGTCGTGGAACCGCCGCAGAAGATCGAGCCCGAAGGAATGAAACGTCCCGATCCATGCGGACCCGGCCGCTTCTGGCCAAGCCAACATGGCGCGATCCGTCATTTCACCGGCGGCCTTGTTCGAGAAGGTCAGAAGCAGAATGCTCTCGGGCTCGACGCTGCGGTTCTTTAGAACGGACAATCTGCCGACGAGCGTTTGTGTCTTTCCAGTTCCCGGCCCGGCCTTCAAAAGTAGGGCCTTTCCTTCGTGTTCTGCTGCCCGCTTTTGTTCTTCGTTCAAAGGCTTTGGCGGTGATACCGTATCTTTGTCAGGTTCAATCGGCGGAAGAAGAAGTGCGTCGAACAGTTGGACCGCCACCATCGGGTAGGGAGCCCCAAGCCGTTTGGTAATCTCTTCTGCGCTCAAGCACTCTTCGACATGCCAAGACCAGGCGAGAGCACGCGGAAACAGAAACTCACGTGCAAACAGATCCATTTGGACCTCCTCGCGCGCACGATTGCTGTAGTCGACCACACGTTCCCCACCCACCGATGATGGATCTGCGGAACGCGCGGGGTCGATCTCCATGGTTGGCGGAATATCCACTTCACCGCCAAACTCGTGGTGTCCAATCTCATGTGCGACCAAAAATGCATCGAGAAACGCGTTCCCGGTGTCTTCATGCAGAATAGTTGCGGACGTTTTCTGAAGAACAGCCCGCCCGCCTTTAAGTTGCGGATTACCTGCAGGGCGTTTCCGGACTTCCAGATCGCGTCGTTTGGCCTCGCAAAGCGCAAACTCATAGGGGCGGTTTGGGTCGCCACCTTTCTCTCGACACTGCGCGTGAAGGTCAGCCGCGCACGCTCTTATGGTTTCAATCCGATCCATCGTCCGCGAGCAACGTATTTAACGCGCGCCGCTCCTCCTCGGTCAAATCAGCATGTTCGACATAGGTCTCGAATCCGATAGGCGCCTCATTACCTGGTTTCCCATCGGACTTCATCGCAACGGCCTGCCCATCTCCTTGCTGCATGCCGCTGATCACGTCTTGAATGTGCACATCCAGCTTTTTTGCCAGCGCCTTCAACAGCCCCAATGGCATCGAAGCAAGATATACGATGTCGGCATTCAGACCGGTAAAAAAGCCTCGGGGAAGGCCAAGGTCACGCGCAAATTCTCGTAAACCGCTGCCAAACAGTGTTTGCCGGACATGTTGGACGCGCAGGACCTCCGCGCTCATGGCCTTGGTCTCAAGCGAAAGGCTCGCCTCTGCAACCTCCAAATCGTTCATGGAAAGTTCGTTGAACAGCGCGAGGAGGTCTTGGGTGTATTCCGGATAGCGTTGGAGATACACTTTCAGCGTTTCAGGCGACAACTCCTCTTCGATTGTGAAGTCGTTAAGAACATCATCTCTATTTGCCATTATCTATCTCCAGCGCCAGTGCTTGCCGGATCTTCGCAAAGGCTCGGTCGCGCCGGTTGCGTGCAGTCTTCTCCACGCAGCCCAGAAGCTCCGTCATCGAGCGTTCGCCATCTTTGTTCGTTTCAATTGGAATGTCTGCGAGCATCAAATCAATCACCTCTCGTTCATCTGTCGGTAAAGCGTTAATCGCACGGCGCACATGAATCCGGTAATCAAGATCGTCCTCAGCTGTGAGGTTACCCCTTTTATAGCGTTCTAGTGCCGCTTCGACGACGGCACGCACTTCGCCAGTGACCGCGTCCTCGACGTCCTCACTTGCGTTTTCCCGACGGTTCACCTTGCGGAGCTTCGTGATGTGCGCCGACCGCACCGCTTTGTCGAAGACGACCTCGTAGATATCGAGTTGCTCGTCATAGTTCTGCCTATCGGTGAACATCAGCTCGGTGACATGATCTACCGTCGCGTCACGGATTTCAGCGAGGCGCGCATCTTCATGGATTTTGTCGCCAACTTGGCGGCTTGCTCGTGGGCACGCCGCTTCGACCCGATCGCGCAATATATCGTAGAGCCGAATGAACCGACCGTCCGCGTTGTCTGACTTTGTCTGGCGCAAATAGAACATGAGAACTTCTGAAGGCACATATTGACTATGTCGCCGGTCTCTTATGGCTGCGCTGTCCATTAATTTCTCGAACGACCATGTGAGGCTCATTTCAATATATTCGGTGATCAGCGGGCGTCTGGTATAAAATTCGCCGCTGATTTTACGTTTTCTTAGTGGATCAATACTCATTCAGATACACTTTTGATCGTTGCTTAGCGCACCACTACCACGAGGCGAACCTAAGCGGCAAATGCTCAACTGAGTCGAGCACACATTTGATATGCGTCTACGCGAGAATGATAGACGTACCATGTTCGCAAGTCGAAAGGCCGGTTTGACTGGTCATACCGCAGCATTGCAAGCAGTCATTAAATGGCAGTGATGGGAAGGCAGTTTATCCCATTAGTTCAAAGTCCCTGCGTTGTGTAAATTTGGCCAATACTAAGTTTTGCGAGCGCAACGAATAGCGGCAATAGGGGCTTCAAACGCAGCATGGCAATCGGCTGCCGGATGTTTCCTTAGGGTCGGACACTCGATCATCCTGACGTTGTGGCAGTCGCATGCGACTGACACTTTTGCGGTTTCAAGGCGTTTGGCCCTGCGCCTTCGACGGTCCGCTGTTCCGGATATCTCACCGGTACCGTGCGAGAGCGCAGCGACGCAGCAGGAGGCGCACTTGCGCCCCCGCGGGAGCGTGTCGAGGTAACCGTGAGCCTAAGCCCACGGGTCAATCTCAACCAGCACCTGAACCTCGTCGCCGTCGATTTCATCGGCGGGGACGGCGCCGAAGGTTCCATCCCCTGCCTGGAAGACGACGATCGAGACCATGAGCGTGGCGGCGAGGGAGGCGGCGAAGGCGTGTGCATCTTTGCGGGACATCTGTTTGGCTCCAGTCTGGGAGGCGGGGGACCATCCCCCGCGCGACAGGACCCCGCAGGCCCGAAGACTGGCTGACATCACCGGGTGCGT
>NZ_MNBW01000023.1 GCF_001879715.1 Nioella nitratireducens
TGGAAAAGCCCGGTCGCCTTCGAACGGAAAGTGGCCTAAACGAGCACTTGGGGCGGCACAAAGACGTGACAGGTCCACAAACTGCAATTCGTAGCTAATGTCAGTGTCCGAAATTCGGGGGGTAGCTCAGTTTCTGTTTCCGGCAACGAATTCCGGGAGGTGTGGACTTCTTGGCCATGCGTTCTCGCCAAAGGCGTCAGTCGTGGCCGCCGGTCAACGATCGGCGGCTTGGCATCCCCGAGACATCACGGAACTTCGCGGTTATTCCTCTGGCCTTCTTTCGGCGCGTCGGCGTCTTTTGGGGGCGGGGTCGGCTCGAATCCGGTCGCTGGTACGGCCTGACAGTTGACGTGGCTGCGCTATTTCGTGTCGTAGCTTGGGCAGCGGATGGTTCTGTCGTGCGGCTATCTTGGGTCAATATTCCCGGGGCGAGGCTCAACAAGATGAAAAAACCCGGTCTCGACGCGACCGATATTCGGATCCTCAGCGCCGTTCAGAGCAACGGTCAGATCAGCAAGTCTCGGCTTGCCGAGATCGTCAACCTGTCGCCCACGCCCTGTTGGGAGCGGCTCAATCGTTTGAAGGCCGCAGGCTATATCACCGGCTATCGGGCCGATATCGCGCTGAACAAGCTGTGCGATTTCACCAGTGTGATCGTCACCGTTTCGCTGGCCCATCACCGCAAGGCCGATTTCGACCGGTTCGAGGCGCATATCCGCACGCTGGACGAGATCGTGGACTGTATCGCGACGGGGGGCGGTATGGATTACGTCATGAAGGTGATCAGCCCGAACCTGGCGACCTTTCAGGAACTGCTCGACAAGCTGTTCTCGGCCGAGGTCGAGGTGGATCGCTACATGACCTATATCGCCGTGCGGCAGGTAAAGACCGGTCACCCGAACCTGACTCGGCTGCTGGCGCGATAGCGGGTTTTACCCGGCGCGGACGGTCGGTCTGACTTGGTGGCGAATTTCAGCCCGATCAGTCCGAATCCCGCCCGTTTTTTGGACCGGTTGCCGAAAATGCAGGCGCTACATCTCGGCCTATTCGGGAGACGCCACGGCAGCAGGTGCCGTCGGCCAGCAAGGGCGAATGACATGATGCAATCGGAAGACTTCGGGTTCGGCACCCAGATCCGCAAATCCCCCTATTTCGATGCCACCGTCCGGTGGGGCGCGCAGGGATTTTCGGTTTACAATCATATGTATATCCCCCGCGACTTTGGCGACCCGGAACAGAATTTCTGGAATCTCGTCAACGACGCGATCCTGTGTGACGTGGCCGTGGAACGGCAGGTCGAAATCACCGGACCGGACGCTGCGCGCTTCGTGCAGATGCTGACCCCGCGCGATCTGTCCAAGATGGCCGTCGGTCAGTGCAAATACGTCCTGATCACCAACGCGGAGGGCGGCATTCTGAATGACCCTATCCTGCTGCGGCTGGCGGAGGATCACTTCTGGATCTCGCTCGCGGATAGCGACATCCTGCTCTGGGCGCAGGGCGTGGCCGTGCATTCGGGGATGGATGTCAATATCTGCGAACCGGACGTGTCGCCACTTCAGCTTCAGGGGCCCATGTCGGGCGAGATCATGAAGGCGCTCTTCGGTGAGAGCATCATGGACCTGAAATACTACTGGCTGCGTGAATTGGAGCTGGACGGCATTCCGCTGATCGTGTCGCGCACCGGCTGGTCTAGCGAGTTGGGCTACGAGATCTACCTGCGTGACGGGTCCAAGGGCGACGTTCTGTGGGAAATGATCATGGCTGCCGGAATGCCTTTCGGGCTGAAGCCGGGCCACACCTCGTCGATCCGCCGGATCGAGGGGGGAATGCTGTCCTACCACGCGGACGCCGACATCCACACCAACCCGTTCGAACTGGGCTTCGACCGGCTGGTGAACCTGGATATGGAGGCCGATTTTATCGGCAAGGCCGCGCTGGCCCGCATCAAGGAAGAGGGCGTGACTCGCAAGCAGGTGGGCCTGATCGTCGAGGGCGCACCGCTGAAGGGGCCGAACACGACCTTCTGGACCGTAAACAAGGATGGCGAGGCCATCGGCAATGTCACTTCGGCGGTCTATTCGCCCCGGTTGCAGTGCAACATCGCGCTGGCGATGGTGGCGGCGGATCACGCGCATCTTGGGTTCGAGGTCGAGGTTGTCACTGCGTCCGGGCCGACTGTCGCCACGATCGTCGAACGTCCGTTCTACGACCCGAAGAAAAAGATCGCGGCCGCCTGAGCGCGCTGTCAGACCACGGGAACAGACACCATGTCCGATTTGTCCATCGAACTGCATTGGCAGCGCGCCACCCCCGTCTTGCAGACGGGCAAGTATTCGAACGCGCATACGGTGCAATATAACAACAGCTATGACGTCCAAGTGGACGCCGCCCCCGATTGGGGCGGCGATCCGGCCCACACCAACCCCGAACAGGCGCTGGCCTCGGCCCTGTCGAGTTGCCACATGATGACCTTCCTCGCGCTCTGCGCCAAGGCGGGCTGGCCGGTGGCGAGCTATCACGACTATGCCGTGGCGCATCTGGGCAAGACCCCCAAGGGGCAGATGTCCGTCAGTCGGATCGACCTGCACCCTGTGGTGCGTTTCGACACCGGGTTTTCGGTCTCCGACGCCGACCTGAAAGAGATGCAGCACCGCGCGCATCGCTACTGCTTTATCGCCAACTCGCTGGCGGACAGCGTCGAGATCAACATTTTCTGACAGACGAAAAAGGGGGGCCTGCCAGTGCAGACCGACGATATCCTTCTGCAGGATCTGGATGCTGATGGCATCCTGCGCCTGACCCTTGATGATCAGGCGCGGCGAAATGCGCTGTCCGAGGCGATGCTGACCGCGCTCGCTGCGGCCTTGGCCGAGGCCGGGGCCGACCCGGCGGTGCGCGTGGTCGTGCTGGCCGCAAATGGCCCGGCCTATTGCGCCGGGCATGATCTGAAGGAAATGACCGCGGGTCGCGCCGCAACGGATGGCGGGCAGGCCTATTTCACCAAGGTCATGGCGATGTGTTCGGGCGTGATGCAGGCCATCGTGACCTGTCCCAAACCGGTGATTGCAGAAGTCACCGGTATCGCCACCGCGGCGGGGTGCCAGTTGGTGGCCAGTTGCGATTTGGCCGTCGCTGCCGACACCGCGCGCTTCAGCACCCCCGGCGTGCATATCGGGCTGTTCTGCTCGACCCCCATGGTGGCGCTGTCGCGCAACGTCAGCAACAAGCACGCGATGGAGATGTTGCTGACCGGCGATATGGTGTCGGCTGATCGCGCCGAAGGGATCGGGCTGGTCAACCGTGTCGTGTCGCCCGAAACCGTAACCGGCACCTGCATGGAAATGGCGCGAAAGATAGCCTCGAAATCCTCCTTGACGCTAGCCACCGGCAAGCGCGCCTTCTACGCGCAGCAAGAGATGCCGCTGCCCGAGGCCTATGCCTACGCCTCGCGTGTCATGGTCGAGAACATGCTGGCCCGCGACGCGGAGGAAGGCATCGGTGCCTTTATCGAGAAACGCCAACCCCAATGGCAGGACGCCTGATCCCATGACCCGGAACCCCTATAGCCAAGGGCTGGACCGCAATCCGGCGAACCACCAGCCGCTGACGCCGCTGACCTTCCTTGAACGTGCGGCGACGGTCTTTCCGCAGCATACGGCCATGGTGCACGGGGGCCTGCGACGCAGCTACGCCGATTTCTACGCACGGTCCCGGCAGCTTGCTTCGGCGTTGGCGGGGCAGGGGATCGGGCGTGGCGATACCGTGTCGGCGATGCTGGCAAACACCCCGGCGATGCTGGAATGTCATTACGGCGTGCCGATGTGTGGGGCGGTTCTGCATTCGATCAACACCCGGCTCGATGCCGCGATCATCGCGTTTCAGCTCGATCACGCCATGTCGCGGATCGTGATCGTGGATCGCGAGTTCATGCCGCTGATGCAGGAGGCGTTGCGCCTCGCCACCGTGCGGCCCCTCGTGATCCAGTATGACGACCCGGAATACGACGGGGCCATCACGCCGGTCGATGCACCGGATTACGACGCGTTCGTCGTCAGCGGTGATCCCGACTTCGCGTGGCTGATGCCCGAGGATGAATGGGACGCGATTTCCATCAACTACACCTCCGGCACCACGGGCGATCCCAAGGGCGTGGTTTCTCATCATCGGGGGGCCTACCTGCTGGCGCAGGGCAACGCGCTGACGACGTCCATGCAGAAACACGCGGTCTATCTCTGGACCCTGCCGATGTTCCACTGCAACGGCTGGTGCTTTCCATGGACGCTGTCGGCCATCATCGGCACGCATGTCTGCCTGCGGCAAGTGCGGGCCGAGCCGATCTGGGCCGCGCTGGCGGATGAAGGCGTGACCCACCTGTGTGGTGCCCCCATCGTGATGTCGCTGATGATCTCGGCCCCCGCAGAGGCAAAGCGCGCCCTTGACCGCCCAGTGCAGTTTTTCACCGCCGCCGCGCCGCCGCCCGAAAAGCTGCTGGCCGACATGAAAACCGCCGGGTTCGACGTGACCCATCTTTATGGCCTGACCGAAACCTACGGCCCTGCCGTGGTCAATGACTGGCATCGGGATTGGGATGCGTTGCCGCCCGCCGACCAAGCGATGCTGAAATCCCGTCAGGGTGTGCGCTACCTGCCGCTTGAGGGGCTGACCGTGCTGGACCCCGAGACCATGGTCCCGGTGCCACATGACGGCAACACCATGGGCGAGGTCATGTTTCGCGGCAACGTGGTGATGAAGGGCTATTTCCGAAACCCGGAGGCCACCAAAACCGCCTTTGCCGGGGGCTGGTTCCATTCCGGCGATCTCGGTGTGGTGCATCCCGATGGCTACATCCAGCTCAAGGACCGGTCCAAGGATATCATCATCTCGGGTGGCGAGAACATATCGTCCATCGAGGTGGAAGAGGTGCTCTATCGTCACCCGGCGGTGTCCGTTGCCGCCGTGGTCGCCATGCCGCACGACAAATGGGGCGAAACGCCCTGTGCCTTCATCGAGCTGGCCGAGGGGCAGGTGTTGGACGATGCGGCCCTGCGCATCTGGTGTCGCGAACATCTGGCCCCCTACAAGGTGCCCGGTCGTTTCGTCTTCACACCGATCCCGAGGACGTCAACCGGCAAGATCCAGAAGTTCCTGATGCGCGATCAGGCGCGTGCGTTGGCGGGATAAATACACGGGTCGGGACACGCAGGCGCGCGCTACTGGATTGCGGGCAACTTTGCCGCCTATTTAGGGCCGGGGCGGTCCCGAAAAACCTCATGACACGGGTGCCGATCTCGGGCATTCAGATCAAATGAATGGCTTGATCTTCACGGCGCTGCTCCTCGTCGCCTATGTGGTGGTTTTCCCGATCGTTCTTGCGGTCAGGTTGGGCCGCGCGCGGGGCCAACTCGACACCCTGACTGCCGAGATGGCAATGCTGAAAGCGCAAGTGGAGCGACTGAAAGCGTCGGGCCTGCCGCCCGAGGCGGCGGGGGCATCCGACCAGAGGCCCGCGACGACAGTGGGTCCGCGCGAGGCGGCGGAGGCAACGCGCGACGCCGTCGTTTCGGCGGCCCCTGCAACCCGGTCTCAGACAAGTGATACGCCCGCGCCAACCCCGAGCGCGCCTTGGGGCGGCGGGGGCAGGTCGACACCGCCGCCCCGGCCGCAAAAGCGGCCCGTCCCCGAGCCGCGAGGGTCTTGGGGTCTCGAACGCGTCGCCAGCAACTGGATGGTCTGGGTTGGCGGGCTGGCCCTTGGGCTGAGTGTCGTGTTCCTGTTCCGCTACGCCATTGATCAGGGCTGGCTGACGCCGCTCTTCCGGGTTGTGGCGGGGCTGGTTTTCGGCGGCGTCCTGTTGTCGGTCGCCGAGTGGACCCGAACCCGCCCGCCAAAAGCACTGGGCACCGCCATCCGTGCGGATTTCATCCCGCCTGTGCTGACCGGCACCGGGCTGTTCGCGGTCTTCGTCTCGCTTTTTGCGGCCCATGCCTTGTATGGGCTGCTTGGGCCTGCCACGGGATTTGTCGCGCTTGGGTTGACGGCCTATGCCGGGCTGGCGCTATCCTTGCGCCACGGATTTCCGGTTGCGATGATCGGGCTTGTGACCGGCTACCTCGTGCCTGCGCTTGTCACTGCGCCCGAGGCGTCGGCGCTGCCATTGTTCCTCTATCTGTTGGTGCTGACGGCGGGCTGCCTTGCGGTCATGCACTGGCGCAAGTGGTGGGTTTTTGCCTACCTCACGCTGGCCGGGGCATTCTTGTGGCCGGCCTTGTGGATGCTGTCGGACTGGAGCCCGGCAGATCAGGGCATTCTGGTCGGCTATGCGCTTGGGCTGGCTGCGCTTTTTGCGCTCCTCTCAACGGATTTGCCGGTGAAGATGCCGGACAATCCGCTCTGGCGCTACGTGGCCTCCATGCTGACGCGATCCTCGGGCGTGGGCTTCGCCTTGTCGGGTCTGTTGTTGCTTTGGCTGGCCGATGCGGCGGGATATGACATGGTTTCCTTCGGCGCGTTCGGGGTTTTTGGCGCGCTGGCGATGGGTCTTGGGGCCCGGCGCGATGCGCTGGAGGGGCTGGTGCCGATGGCGGCCATCGCCGTGCTGGCGGTGGCCCTGTCCTGGCCGTCGCCAATGGCCGTCTCTCCCCCTGAGGCGTTGCAGGCCCTTGGCCGCGACAGCGGCGGGACCGCGCTGTGGCGCTACGTGATACCGGCTGAATTCACCGTGTTTTTCCGGTCTTTGATCGGGTTGGGCGCGCTGTTCGGCATTGGCGGGTTCGTCGGGTTGAGGTGGGGCCGCAGCCCCGTGATCTGGGCCGGTGTCGCGGCCGCCATGCCGGTGCTGTTGTTCGTGATCGCCTATTGGCGCATCGCCGCGTTCGAGGTGGATCTGAATTGGGCGGCGACGGCGGCGGTGATCGCGGTTCTGCTCTTTGCGGGGGCCATGGCGGTCGCCCGGGGCGACCCGCCGCGCCGCGATGTGCCGCTTGGCCTTTTTGCCGCTGGAACGACGGCGGCCCTGTCGCTGGCCATCGCCTGCCTGCTGCGCGAAGCGTGGCTGACCGTGTCGTTGGCGGTCGAGGTGCTGGCGCTGGCCTGGATCTGGTCGAAACTGCCGCTCAGGGAATTGCGGGCGTTGACGCTGGTCCTGGCCTCTGTGGTGGTCTTGCGGCTGGGGTTGAATGCAGAGTTGTTGGACTACACCGGAACGGTGTTCGGCACCTTTCACTGGGTTCTTTATGGCTACGGTTTGCCGGCGGTGGCGCTGTGGCTGGCCTCGCGCCTGTTTCGGGCGGGGGGCGATGACCTGACCGGAACGGTGCTGGAGATCGCGGCAGCGGGCTTTGCCTTCCTGATGGTGGCGCTGCAACTGCGCCTTTGGGGGGCTGGCAGTCTGAAAGAGCCACGCTGGACCCTTTTCGATATCGCGGTTCAGATCCTGTGGTCGCTGACCGCCGCCGCCATGTTGCTGCGCCGAGAGTTGCTGGCCCGCCACGGGTGGGCGGTCAAGGCCGGGCAGGGGCTGGTTTTGCTTTCGATGCTGATGATCGTTCTTGGCAGCGTACTGGCGCAATCACCCCTATTGGTGCCGCAACAGATCGGGTCATGGCCCGTGGTGAACCTGTTGGGCTTGGCCTATCTGGCGCCCGCCGCGATCCTTTTGCTGGTCAGCCTGCGCCCCGGCTTCGTCCTGACCCAAGCACAACGTCACCTTGCCCTGGCGATGGCAGGATGCCTGATCTTCATAGACCTGACGCTGGAAACCCGGCGCGCGTTCTGGGGCGAGGCGATGGCTTGGCGCGCGCAAACGCTGCCGGAAAACGCCGAGGTCTACGCCTATTCGGTTGTCTGGATTCTATATGCCAATGCCCTGCTGGGGCTGGCGATCCTGTTCCGGGCCAGGTTGCTGCGGCAAGCCTCGATGGTGGTGCTGGTGATCGCCGTGGCCAAGGTGTTTTTGTATGACATGTCGGACCTCACGGGGTTGTATCGCGTGGCGTCGTTCCTCGGCCTCGGGGTGGTGCTGATCGCAATCGCACGCATCTACCAGCGGTTCACGCAAGTGGCCCCCTCTGCGGATGACCCTGTCCGGGATGCGTCTGCCTAGCGGCTGGGGCATCGCTCCTGGGGGTCCGTGCAAGTGGCCGTTTCAAATGTCGAACGTTTGATGCAGGCTCGGCCTTTCGACGCGCGTCCCCTGCACCTTGGCGGCGAAGCTTTCTCGTGCGCCGTCTTCGCCGTGGATCAGGAAGGTGATGTCAGGCGCACGGTTCTTGCGGTGCCATGCCAGCAAATCCTTCCGTCCGGCATGGGCGGAGAAGCCATTGATGGTGTGAATTTGGGCCCGGACAGGGATGTGGTCGCCAAACAGTTTCACCGATTTCGCGCCATCAATGATGATCCGTGCCAAGGTGCCTTTGGCGGCAAAACCCACGAAGATCAGGCTGCAATCGGCATGTGCAAGGTTGTGGCGCAGATGGTGGCGCACCCGCCCGCCGGTGCACATGCCCGAGCCCGCCATAATGACCGCCCCGGCCCGGATGCGGTTGAGTCGAATGGAGTCAGAGGCATCGCGGGTGAAATGCAGATCCGGCAGTTTGAACGGGTCTTGACCGGATCGGATCATCCGGTCGACCGCGCCCTTCATCGCCTCGGGGTGCCGGTGAAAGATCTTGGTGGCCGAGATCGCCATTGGCGAGTCCAGAAACACCCGCATATCCGACGGCAGGGTTCCCGTGACCATGCCCCCACGCAGGAAAAACAAGAGCTCCTGCGCCCGTTCAAGCGCGAATGTGGGGATGATCACGTTGCCGCCGCGCGCGTCGGCCTGACGGATCGCTTCGAAGAATTCGTCCTGGGATTCGTCCATGTTGCGGTGATCGCGGTCGCCATAGGTGGTTTCCATGACGATGATGTCGGCGTCGCCGGGGGGCTGCGGATCATTCAGAAGCGGTCGGTTGGGAGGGCCGAGATCGCCCGAAAACAGGATGCGCCGGTTGCGGTCGTCTTCGGTCACGCTTAGCAGGATGCTGGCCGACCCCAGAATATGCCCCGCGTCATGAAAGGTGGCCGACGCCCCGTGGCCAAGGTCGATGGGCTGGCCATAGGTGGCGACGCGGCCCAGTTGGTCGAAACTGTTCACCGCATCAATGGTATCATAAAGTGGGTCGGACCCACCCTTTTGCGTCGCGTGCCGTTTGCGGCGGCGCGCCTCTTCCTCGTGCAGGTGGGCAGAGTCCAGCAGCACCAGCCGCATCAAGTCCCGCGTGGCCGCCGTGCAGATTATTTCGCCCGTAAACCCCAACTTGACCAACAGCGGGATGCGACCGCAATGGTCCAGATGCGCGTGGGTCAAAAGCAGCACGTCGACCGAGGCCGGGTCGAACCCGAACGGGGCGGCGTTGTCTTCGTGCAACTCGTGGCTGCCTTGAAACATCCCGCAATCAATCAGGATTTTTCGGTCGCCCGCCGTGACCAGATGGCAAGACCCCGTGACCCCGCCCGCTGCGCCGTGAAATGAGATCTGCATACCGTGTTCCTTCCGTTCCGTGCGCCTCGTCGGACCTCCAGTTGGGCATAGGGTCGGGCGTGGGACGTTGAGGCAGGTCAATCCCAGGATTTGACGACGCGAGCGCGCCACGCCGACCGCGTGTGGTCGGATTGGTCCCGGGGACCGCCCCCGGACGGGGGTAGCGCCGAAATGCGGTCCAGCGAGGCTGGCCAAAACGTTTGGGCCAAGCGCCGGGTGGTGCTTGGCCCAGGTTCGTTCCAATCGTGGATCAATCGGCTTGTTCTGCGCCGCCCGGGTCTTTCTGGATGGTCATCGTCGCTGCCGCGTAGCCGTCCAGTTGCAGCGCGACCGTCACGTCCTTCCCCGCGACGCTGGTGACGTAGATCGAGTTCGGGTTGGCCCGCAGGTGGCCGTCGGCGCCGCTGTCATCTACATGGAAACGCGCCTCGCCCCCGGCGGGAACCACGGTGTCGGGATGGGCGATGTAGGCCTCGTGCACGCCGCTGTCCTGATCGGTCATCGTGTAAAACAGGGTAAAGCCCGACAGGTCGGTGGTGCCGTCATTGACCACGGCGATTTCAAGGTGGTCCGGCGCGTCACGATGGGCGACCGGGTCAATGTTGTTCTCGACCAGAACCTCGATAATGTGGAACGGGGCAGGGGCACCGCCCGCCACGATGGGGGTCGGGGCAATGATGGGGGCGTCGTCTTGCAGGTCGCCGATGCCGTCGCCGTCCGTGTCCGGGCTGCCCGGATCGGTGTGCAGCAACGGTTCGGCGATGTCGGGCACGCCGTCTCCATCGGTGTCATTGGATTGGGCCAGAACGGCCCCCGGCACAAGCAGCAGGGCCAGAACGATGGCGGTGGTGGGGAACGTCTTCATGATCATATCTCCTGAGTAAGACGGTCGGGGTCGATGGGGCGCAGCAGCACGATGGCCGAGAGCCCGAGGGTGAAGAGGAAAAGGAACAGGACATCGCCGCGCCGCTCGGCCCAGATTTCGCTGATGGGACGGCCGGTATAGGTGTCCTTGATGCCCAGAACGGCAAAGCTGAATCGTTCGAGGTGCTTGGTGATCGAGGCGACCTCGATGCCGTTTCGAAAGAACTCGTACCCCGCGAAGCCTGCCTTGATGCGGTCTTGCTCGACACGCGGGATCGACAGGGCGGCAAAGACCCCGCCTGAAACCTGGTTGTCGGGGTCCATGGTGTCCCCGATCTGCGGTGCGACCAGAACCAGCAGCAGCCAGAAGGCAAAGGCGTAGATCAGGCCCGCCGCCGGACGCCGCAGCCAAAGGCTGAGGGCAAAGCCAACCGTGTAGAGGCAGCTGAGGTAGAGCGTCGCCATGACCCAAACCAGTGCCAGCCGCCCGAGGTCGTTCAGCGTGAGGCCCACGCCCGAGAGCAGATGCAACAGCGTCGCGCTGACGGCGAAGACCACGGCCAGCGCCCCCGCCGACAGGCCGACCCCGCCGATCAGCTTGGCGGCCAGAACCTTCCAACGCGGCACGGGGCGGGTCAGGATCAGGGCAAGCGTCTGGCGCCCCCGTTCCGCGGCGGCGGCGCGATAGCCTGCGATCAGGGCGATGACCGCCCCCATGATCTCGATCTGCTCGATGGTGCCGCGCAACAGTTTCAGCGGCCAGAGTTCCGGCGCCGCGATGTCCGAGGCCGACCGGCCAAGCGCCAGCAACTGGTCGCGCGCGGCGGCATAGGTCGTGGCATCGCCATGCAGGGCGGCGGCCCCGGACAGGACCGACACAAGCGCCGCCGCCGCAAGCGCCAGGGTGGCGATCAGGACGAACCGGTCCCGCAGGGCTTCGCGTGCGTCACGCAGCGCGATGGTCAGGATGGGAAAACGGGCAAGATCAGGCATCGGGGCCTCCGGCATTGGGGTCGAGGGTCAGGCAGGAAACGACGGCAAAGCCACCCGCCGCGATGAACCCCGCGACAAGGCAAGCCAGCGGCGCTACCAGCCCACGCGGGGCCAGAGCGTCCGGGCGGTAGCCCATCAACCCGGCGGACAGGTAATTGAAGTGTTCGGACAGCGAGATCGGGCCAAGCCAAAACCCGAGCTGCGTGAAAAGCGGCGTGTCAGGAGCCACGGCGAGACCAGAGATCGGATTGATCGCCGCCGTCGGGTTCACGTTGCCGGTGATCGCGGGCAGCACGAAGGTGACGGCCAGCCACAGCACCGTGGCCGCCAGCAGCCCGCCCGCCATCGTGGAAATCCGCGCTGCGGCCCCAAGCGCCACCAGCCCGAAAAGGGTCATGTAGCCCCATGCCAGCAAGAAGAATGCGGCAAGCCGCCCCCACTCTGCACCCGTCACATGTGCGCCGGGCAGCACGGCCAGTGTCAGCGCCGAAACCGTGGCGGCGGTGATCATCATGGCCGTGGTCGACAGGCACAACGCCGCGATCTTGCCACGAGCGAAGCTCGCCCGGCTGAGCGGTCGTGCGCCGATCAGGGGCAACACACCTGCGCGCCGGTCGCCCTCGATCAGGCGCTGGCCGATCACGATGGCGGCGAAGGTGCCGATCAGGCCGACATAGACCGTCACATTGCGCAGAACCGCTAGCGGCGATCCGAGGCTGACGGGGTTTGGCGGCACCGGCTCGCCCACCGAGGTCAGGTAGGCCGCGGCATCGGAATAGATCGTGTTCACGGTGTGGGTCGCCGACCAGCCAAGCCATGCCGAGACCAGCACCATCAGCGAAAACAACGCGATCACCAGCAAAACCGTCCGTTCCCGAACCAGCGTCGCCAGCGATTGCGTGCAGATGATACGCGCGCCGGTCATGCCGCGCTCTCCTGCTCACCGACGCCCAGGTAAAGCGCTTCCAACGCGCGGTCGTCGCCATAGCGTTCGGTCACGGCATCCATCTGGCCCTGGAAGACCAGCTTCCCATGCGCCAGAACCGCGATCGAACTACAGGTGCGGGACACTTCCGACAGGAGGTGAGTGTTCATGAAAATGGTCATGCCGCGGGCGTTGAGCTGTTCGATGATGTCGCGCAGCAGCCGCACGCCCATCGGATCGAGGCCCGAGGTCGGCTCGTCCAGAAACAACAGCGAAGGGTCGTGCAGAATTGCCTGCGCCAGCCCCACGCGTTGCCGCATTCCCTTTGAAAACGTGCCGACGCGGCGTTCGGCCAGCGGCTCGATCCCGAGAAAGGCCATGGTGCGGCCAACCCGGTCTGCGGCGTCCGAGAGACCGGAAAGGCGGGCGAAGAACATCAGGTTTTCGCGGGTCGTGAAACGGTCGTAGAGGCGGACGTTTTCCGGCAGGTAGCCGATTGCACCGCGCAGGCCGAGCGGGTCGGTCCGCAGGTCATGTCCCGCCACCTCGGCGGTTCCGCCGCTTGGGGGCAGCAAGGTTGTCAACAGCCGGATCGTGGTGGTCTTGCCCGCGCCGTTATGCCCGAGGAAGCCAAAGACCTCGCCGTCGGGGATGTCGAGTGTCAGGGGGTGCAGAACGGTCGTGTCGCCATAGCGCTTGGTCAGGCCGCGCACGGACAGGGCCAGGGATTGGTCTGGCATGGGGTATCTCCTTGTCTGTGGAAAATTGGCCCCCGGCGGTCGGGGGCCGGAAAGGTCAGTCAGCGGACCGGCGGCGCAGGGTCATTGCCCCGACGGTCACCGCGATGATGCCAAGGAAGGCGAGGCTGGTGACGATGGTGCCAAGGCCCAAGCCGCCGTAATCGGACGGCTGCGCAAGGAAATCCCCGAACGAGGCACCGAGGGGCCGGGTGAAGATGTAGCACAGCCAGAACGCCCACAGCCCATCTAGCCCGACGGCGAAGTAGCCCATGGCAAGCGAGGCGATGATCAGCCCGAAGAGCACACCGGTCCCGGCGAAACCGACGCCGAAGGCCTCGGAAATGAGGTCGCCGACGGCGGTGCCGAGCGCGAAGGTAAACAGGATCGCCAGCCAGTAGAAAGCTTCGCGGCGGAAGGTAAAGACCTCGTGGATCGACAGCGTGCGTTCGGAAGTGAACCAGATGGCGAAACTGGCGGCCAGTGCGATGGTGAAGCCGATGGTCGAGGTCAGCAATGGAATGCCAAGCGCGTCGGTCATGTTGTCGGTGATCAGCGTGCCCACAATCGAAATCATGACCACGGCGGTCCAGTAGACCGCCGGGACGTAGCGCTGTTGCCGGAATTGCCACAGCATCGCGGCCACCAGGACCAGTGTCATCAACACGGTGGTCGCTCCAAGGCCGAGGCCCAGATTGACCGCAAGAAAATCGGCCGCTGTTTCGCCCATGGTCACGGCGGTCAGCTTGATGATCCAGAACCCCGGCGTGGCGTCGGGCACCCGGTTGGGCGTTGGGGTTTCGGCGAGCGTGTCGCGCAGGTCGGTAAAAGTTGCATCGGTCATGGGGATCATCCTTGGATCAGCGACAGGCCTTGCGCGGCGAAAGCATCGGCGCGGGCGTCGTCATCTGCCGTGCAGCGCTCAAGCGCGCGAGAGAGAAGGTCGGCCACTTGGGCCGAGGCTGTGCGGGTGGACAGGCTGTCCTGCAACTGGCCCACCAGGTCTTCACAGGGCAGGGCGCGCCCGGACTCGTCGGTTACGGCAATCCCGTTGACGTGCTGAACCGGTCCGTTGGCTGCGGCGGGAACCGGGTGGGCAAGCGCGCCTTGCAGCGCGGCAAGGGTTGCCGCGACGCGGGCAGGATCTGGACGAGGGGCCCGCAGGGCGGAAAAGGCATCATCTGCGGCGCCGTCGACCGCGCCCCACGCGGCCCGGTCCTGCTGGCGCAGCGCGCCGGCGTTCTGGTCCCACAGGGTTTCGAGATCGGTGATCCGCTGCTCGGCTGCTGTCAGGTCGCCTGTGGCGGCAATGGCCTGGGTGTCAGAGACGATCGCGGAGTACGCGGTCACGTCGCCAAGGCCGGGGCTGGCCTGGGCAGAGGCCGCCGGGGCGGGGGGCAGCAGAAAAACCTCGGTCATCGTGAAGCCGGTTGCTGGCAGGGCAATCAGCACCGTCGACAGCAGCAGGTTTCGAAGGGGGGGTGTCATGTCGGGGAACCTCATCAATCGCGGGACGGCACGCGGAAACCGCGTCCTTGCCTGCTGTTTGACGGGATCACCCGAGAATGATCTGACCGCGCCCTTACGGTTTGGTAAGGACGTCGTTTTTTAGGGAAGAGACAGGGTGGTCAGCGATCCGCCTTGGAAAACGGTCGGCGGCGCGGTTTGTGCTGCCGTAGCGGTCAGGTCGCCAAGGAATTGAGCCAGCGGATCGAGCATGTCCGCGGCGGCTGGCCCGATCTGATCCGGCGCATCACGGGGGCCTACCGTCACTACGTAAAGTCGTGCGCCATGGGGGGACAGGAATCGCGTGCGCCAGATTTCGGCCAGCAGCCAGGTCTGCCCCACCTGCCGCTCAACGCTCAGATCGCTCGGCCGACCGTTCCAGAAATGCGGGGCGAGAGGGGCGGTCGGGTCGGTCTCTTGCAAGGCCGCCTCATAGGCCAGCGAAACCAGCCGGGCGGGGCCCGGCACCAGGGCCTGTGTCCAGCCTGCCACCGTCAGCGTGTCGGGCAGCGTGCTTTCGGAAGACACCACAAGCACGGCGTTGACCTCACCGGCCGGCGTGCCAAGCAGCGTTTCGGTCCCTGTCGGCAATCCCTGTTCAAACAGCGCCGAGGGATCGGCAAGTGTCGTATCACGGGCCGGTGCGGGCGGGATTGCATGAGCCTTGTCATAGGTCACGACAGTCCAGCCCGCGATGCCTATGGCGGCCGCGACCACGGTGGCGGCGGCAAGGCGCAGGGGCAAGGGATGGCTGTCATCGGGGTGTTGCGGATGCGAGGCATGCCACCATTCCGCCGCCGTCACCGCGACGGTCAGCCAGAGCCCACCGACCAGCCAGCCATTCAGCACATCGCTGAGGTAATGTTCATTCAGGTAAAGCCGACTGGCCCCGATCAGGACAGCGATCAAGCTGGCCAAGACAATGCCGGTCGCCGCCCGGATACGATGCAAGCGCCACAGAACATAGGCAAAGGTGCCGAAAAACGCGATCGAAATCGCGGCGTGGCCAGAGGGGAAGCTGCCCGAGGTTTCAACGAAATAGGCCAGCTCCGGGCGGGGCCGCGCGAAAATGTGCTTCAACAAACTGACCGAGAGCACATCGCCCCCAACCGCAACCAGCACCGCAAGCGCCAGCCCGATGCGCCGCAGAACCAAGAGCCAGATCAACAGGGCCGCCGCAAGCGCGCCAATGACACGCGGGTCGCCAAGCGCGGTGACAAAGGCCGCGATCCGCAACAGGGTGGGCGACCAAAAGGTATGGATCAACTCGGCCACGCGCGGATCAAGCGACAGGATGGGTGCCGTGAAGACAAATTCCAGAAGTGAATCCACCCAGACGGCGAAAAGGTAGAAAAACACCATCGCCAGCATGGTCAGCGGCAGGCCGAAGAAATGGCTCTTGTCGAAACGTCCCGCGATCCAACGCCCGACCGCCGGGTGCCGGGCACGGACCCTTGCGATTGCAGGCCGTTCGCCCAAGCTGGCCAACAGGCTTTCCAATAGCGACAAGACGAGCGGTAGCAGCCGCAGGAGTCGAAAGATCAACCACCAGACCAGAAACAGGACTGCCGCAACCACAACCACAACCAGCGTAACGCGAGAGGCCATTGGCCCGATTTGCCCCAGCACGCCCCCGATGGCGAGGCCGATGGACAGTTGCACCAGCGCGTAGGGGATGCTGCCGATGATGTTCCACATCAGCACCTTTCGCCGGTCCATTCCCGCCAGCGCGGCGGCCAGCGGGACAAGGCCCGAGACCGGGCCCAGAAACCGTCCCAGCACCAAGGCAAGCCCCCCGCGCTTGGCGAACATGGCCTGCGCGCGATGGAAGGCCTTGGAATTGGTCAGCCGCGAGCCATCCTTGATCCGCGCCCCGGCCAGCCTTCCGACCCAGAAGCTCGCCTCGCACCCAAGGATCGAGCCGATGGCCACGAACCAAACGAGGTCGAAGAAATCCAGAACACCCTGGCCCACCAACAGCCCCCCGGCCTCGACGATCAGCGTGCCGGGGACGACGATCCCGGTCAGGAAAAACGATTCCAGCATCGAACCTGCCCCGATGGCCCAGTAGCCAAGAACACCAAGCGATTGGATCTGCGGCAAAATCTGGTCGAGTCCGAGGGCCATGGGTTACTTTCCGATCAGGCCGCGCGGCCCGCCCGCGATCAGCAGGGTGACATCCGACATCGCGCGGGTTGGCGACAGGCCGGGCGGCAAGGCGATGTAACACGCCCGCCAGTCGGGATGAAACTTCTGCTTGTAGCGGCGCAGCCCAACGAAATTGTAGAACGCCCCGCCGTGCCGGAAGATCAGGGCGCCAAACCGCGTCCACAACCGATCAAGCGAGCGCTCGGACAGGCCCGACAACGGCGCAACGCCAAGGCTGAATTCCTCGACCCCCGTATCGCGGAAGTGCTCGATCAGCGACAGGAACAGGAAATCCATCAGACCCGTGGCATCGTCGGGCAGGTAGCGCATCAGGTCGATGGAAACCCGTTTGCCGGTGCCCGGTGCCATAAGGTTGGCAAAGGCTAGAACACGGTCGCCCCTGCGTATAATGGCAATGGGAAAGCGGTCGAGATAGCTTGCGTCGAACGTCCCTATGGAAAACCCCCGTTCCCGCCCCGATTTGCCGCCAAGCCATGCTTGGGACACGTTGTCCAACTCGTCCAGCAGCGCGGGCGCGTGGGGCGGCTGGAGCATCTCCATCGCCAGGCCCTCGCGCTTGCACTTGTTGAAGGCCGCCCGCATGGATTTGAAGGACGATCCCGAAAGGCTGAAGCGGCGTAGGTCGATCACCGCCTCTTCCCCGATCTTGTGCAGTGACAGGCCCATTTCGACGTAAATTGCCATGTTGTCCTGCCCGACTTCATAGAAGACAGGGCGGCAATTGGCCCGCTCGGCCTGGTCAATGAAGGACCAGCACAGGTCGGCGACCTCGTCCTTCGCGCCGATGGGGTCGCCAAGCGTGACCCATGTCGCCCCGTGAACGCCATACATCACGAATGCATTGCCACGGTCTGAAAACAGGAACCGCTTGTCGCCCGCAAAGGCAAGGCACCCGCGCGGCTCATCTGACTGGCTCACGATCTGGGCCACACGATCCATGATGCCGGGGTCCAGTGGATCGACCGACTTTCGCCGCACCGGACGCGACGCGACGACGACCGAAAAGACAAGCAGAACGGCCGAGGCTGCAAGACCCGCCCGCAAGGCGCGGGGGGTGTTGGCGCCGTGGGAAATCTGGATCCAGAGGTCGTTGGAATAGGGGATTGCGCGGTGCACGAAAAAGAAGAAGGCCGCCGCAGCCAGCGCAACGCCGAAGGTCACCGCGAACCACGAGGGGCTGAACAGCCCATCCGTCAACCGGGCGCTTCGGTAGAAGGCAGCTTTGAACGGAAAGAGCAGCGCGATGCCGGCCAGCAGCACGGCAGCGCTTTCGTAATCCATATCGTTGAGCAGCGAGGCAACGATGCCGCCCACCAGCACCACGATGGTCATCCAGAACGCGCCCGACACCCGGCGCAGCAGCCCGTGCGACAGGATCAGCAGCACCGCACCCGACATGGCCGAGACCAGCGTGCCGCCCTCCAACAGAACGGCGGCGATGAAATCGCCGTCCGCCAAGGCCTCGCCCCGGATCGTGGGCACCATCGAGACCAGCAACAGGTAGGCCCCCAGACCGAACACCGCCATGGCCACCAGCGACGGGGCGACCTCGTTCAAGGCATCGACCGCCGGGCGCATCTGGGTCGAGCCGCGCCCGAACCAGCGAGCCACCGGCCCGCCGAACGCCCGCGCTTCGTTGAACGACACAAGCGCGAAGCCGAGGATGAAGGGCAGAAGGTAATAGATCATCCGGAACAGCAGCAGACCGGCCGCCGCCTCGCCGACCGGCACGCTGGCGGGCAGGGTGCCGATCACCACCGTTTCGAACACCCCGACGCCGCCCGGCACATGGCTGGCCACGCCGACCATCGTGGCAATGGCGTAGATGGCAACAAAGGCAAAGAAGGGTGGCGTGCCCTGCGGCATCAGGATCCAAAGCGTCAGGGCGGCTGCCGCGACATCAATCAGCGTCACCGCCAATTGCCCGCCAAGGCTGGCTGGCGACGGCAGGCGCAGGTCGAATTTCCAAAAGGTCAGGGACCGTCCGCTCCACGAGATCCACGCGATGGCCGCGATGGCCGCGACGGCGATCCCGCCCGCGCCGACGCCCACGGTGGTTGCAGGCAAGGGGAGGAGGTCGCCGACAACGCCCGGATATATGCTGAGCGCGACCAGCCCGATCAGCGACAGGCCCGTGCCGAGCGCCATGGCAATGTAGGTCGAGACGGCGGCGACCTCGAAGGCATTCAGCCCGAAGGCCGAGTAGATCCGGTAGCGCACGGCCCCGCCGGACACGACGCTGATCCCGATGGTGTTGCCGAATGCGTAGCCCAGGAACCCGCCAAGGGCGATCACCCGTGCAGGCAGATTGTGGCCGATGAAGCGCAGCGCGAAAACGTCGTAGCCGATCAGGGCGGTATAGGCGACGGCCGTTGCCAGTATGGCACCCGCCAGCGTCGGCAGCGGCATGCCCTTGACCTGCGCCATCACGTCTGCCGCGTCCACCGGGCGCAACAGGTGATACAGCGCATAGACCCCAAGCCCGAACAGGGCGATGCCGATCAGGATCGGCAGGGCGTGGCGCAGGCCAGAGAATGGTGTGGTCGTCATCATGCGGTCTCGGGTAAGGGCGGGCGCAGGCTGCGCCATTCTGGGCGATCCGCCCCTGTTACGGGGCAAATGTGACAGCTGTAAATCACGCTGTGGCCGTCAGGGCGAGTTGTTACAGAGAAGTAAGAACGACGAAAGGCCCGGGTGAAGTGAGGGCCCCATTTCCTGATGGCAGGCGCATAGGACCTGCTGATGGAAATGAAAAAGGAAACCATATGACCCGTACTGCACTGATCCTGCCCTCTTTGGTTCTGGTTGGTCTTGCCCCTCTGGCCGCGGCCGCCGAAACGATGGACAGCGCGGAAACACAGATGTTTCAGGCTGCCAATCTGAGCCTGCAACAGGCTGGCGACACGGCGCTTTCCGCCCATGCCGGGTCGTTGGCGGCGGTCACCTTCGGCGATGTCGATGGCCGCGCGGTCTACGAGGCGACCGTGCTCGGCGATGACGGCACGCCCTGGACGGTCATGGTGGACGCGTCGACCGGCGAGGTTCTGGCGTCGGGTAGTCACGACATGATGAAGGCCGACCCGGTTGAAGATCGCTCGGGCGATGGCGAAGCAGATGACGATGGCGCGCAGGACGACGACGGCGGCGACCACGGCGACGGCGATGGTGAAATCGCCGACTGATCCGCTCTAACCCCGATAGGGGGATTGCCCTAGATCCCCCTTGCAGCATGCCGCCCGGAACCCCAGATTTTGCCGGGCGGCATGCGATTTACGTTAAGGATACCATTGGGCCATGAACATCTTGCTTGCCGAAGACGACGCCGAGGCCGGGGCCTATATCCGCAAGGGCCTGACCGGCGAAGGCCATGTGGTCGATCACGTCACCGATGGCCGTGACGCGGTTTCGCAAGCCTTGGCGCAGAGCTATGACTTGCTGATCTTGGATCGCATGATGCCGGGTCTGGACGGGCTGTCGGTGCTGAAATCCGTCCGCGCTGCGCGGGTGCAAACGCCGGTGATCCTGCTGACCTCGATGGGCAGCGTCGAGGACCGGGTCGAAGGTCTGCGCGGGGGGGCCGATGACTACATGGTCAAGCCCTTCGCCTTTGTCGAACTGCTGGCGCGCATAGATACCATCGGGCGGCGTCCCAGCCTGCGAAACGAGGTCACGACCCTGACCGCGGGCGATCTTCAGCTTGATCTCTTGTCGCGCAAGGTGACCCGCGGCGGCGACGTGATCGACCTGCAGCCGCGTGAATTCCAGCTCTTGCGCCATTTCATGGAACGCCCGGGCCGGGTTCAGACCCGCACCATTTTGCTAGAGGCCGTCTGGGGCCTGCATTTCGACCCCAAGACCAGCGTGGTCGAAACCCATATCAGCCGTTTGCGCAACAAGATCGACAAACCCTTTGGCCGCCAGACCCTCGTGACCATGCACGGCGTCGGCTACGTGTTTCAGCCATGAATGTGAACGCCTCTTGGTCGATGCGGTTCGCGCTGGCGCTGAGCGCGGTCTTCGCCATAGGCGCCCTTGCGGCCGGTGGCATTTCATACACCCTGCAAACACGCGATCTTTCCGCCCGCCTGCAAACCGATGTTCAGGCCCTGGCCGAAAGCATTGCCTTGGTCGCCGACAGCAACGATCCGGCGGATCTGGCCGAGCAGATCAATGCGCAGGTGCAGGCGACGGGCGATCTTTCGGTCCTTGTGGCTTGGGTGAATTCCCAGACTGGCGACGTCACCGGGAATTTCGACCCGTCTGTTGCTTTCCTCGGGGCCCGGCAATTGGTTCCGGGCCGTGACCTGACCCTGCCTGGCCAGCAGGGACTCGAGGCACCAGATGCCTATGCGGCCTACGGGATTCAGACACCGCTTGGGCCCGTTTATGCCGCGCGCGATACGGCATGGATCACCGAGAGCGGCGAGATCCTGATCCAGACGATGATCTGGGGCCTGGGCGCGGCGCTGCTGCTGTCAATCGGGCTGGCAGTCGTGATCGCCCGCCGGAACGAGGCGCGCATCACCGCGATGGAAACGGTCTTGGATCGGGTCGGCAGCGGGCATTTCGAAGCCCGGATCGAGGATCATGCGGGGGACGATCTGGGCCGCCTTGCCGCCGGAATGAACACGACCTTTGACCGCTTGCAGGCGGGGGTGGAGGCGATCCGGCAGGTTTCGACCGATATTGCCCACGATCTGCGCGCGCCATTGATGCGGCTGCGGATGAGGATCGAACCCTTTGCCATCGACCCCGATATCCCAACCCCGCTGCGGCAGGCCAGTGGCACGATGCTGGAAGAGATTGATACGCTGGCCGGGTCGTTCGAAGCGATCCTGCGCCTGTCGCGGTTGCAGTCGGGCAGCGTGGCGCTGGACCCCGCCCCGGTCGACCTTGGTCAACTGGCCGCCGATGTCTACGAGTTCATGTGCCCGGTGGCCGAGGATAATGGGCAAGACCTGCGCCTGCTGCGGCCCGATGGGCCCAAGGTGGTCGAGGCCGACCGCGAGCTTTTGCTTCAGGCCCTGGTAAACCTCGTCGAGAACGCCATTTTGCATTGTCCAGCCCCGGCGACGATCGAGATCGGCGTCGGAACCCTGCACGGCAGACCGGTGTTTTGGGTTGCGGATGACGGTGCCGGGATCGCCCCCGAAGATCGAGGCCGCGTCACCGAGCGTTTTGTCCGGCTGGACAAGAGCCGGACCATGCCGGGAAGCGGTTTGGGGCTAAGCCTTGTTTCTGCCATCGCGCGGCTGCATGGCGGTCATCTCGACCTCAGCGGCAACGATCCCGGCCTGCGCGCGACGGTCGTCCTGTAGGGCTGGCGCGGGCGTCAATATCCGCGCCAGATCCAGCCGCCGCCGAAAATACGGCTGCTGTCGGGGTCGTAAAAGACACAGGCCTGACCGGGGCTGACGCCCTCTTCCGGCTCGATCAGTTCGACCTCGGCCTCGGTTTCGGACAGCGGTCGAAGGATCGCCTCGCGCGGGGGGCGGGTCGAGCGGATCTTGACCTCAAGCGGCCATTCCTTGCGCGAGGTGAAGGGCTCATCGCCGAGCCAGTTGATCTCGCGCACCGGCACGATCCGGGTCGACAGAGCCTCTTTCGGGCCGACCACAACGTGCCGGCGGTCGGGGTCGAGCTTTACCACGTAGAGCGGATCGGTCAGCCCACCGATGCCAAGCCCGCGCCGCTGACCGATCGTGTAGTGAATAACCCCCCGATGCTCGCCCAGAACTGTCCCGTCCATATCGACGATGTCGCCGGGGTCGGCCGCGCCGGGGCGCAGCTTTTCGATCACCGCGGCATAATTCCCGTCCGGAACGAAACAGATATCCTGGCTGTCGGGCTTGTCGGCGACAGGAAGGCCGTATTTCGCCGCGAGCTTGCGCGTTTCGTCTTTGGACGGAAGATGCCCCAGTGGGAAACGCAGATAGTCCAGTTGGTCCTGGGTGGTCGAAAACAGGAAATAGCTTTGATCGCGGCTGGAATCGGCGGCGCAATGCAACTCGGCTCCGTTCGGCCCGATCATCCGTTGGATATAATGCCCGGTGGCCATGCAATCCGCATCAAGGTCTTTTGCAGTTTCCAGCAAATCCTTGAATTTCACCCGCTCGTTGCAGCGAATGCAGGGCACCGGCGTGGCGCCGCCCAGATAGCTCTCGGCGAATTCGTCGATCACCGCGTCTTTGAAGATATTTTCGTAATCCAGCACGTAGTGTGGAAAGCCCATTTCCTCTGCCACCCGGCGTGCGTCGTGAATGTCACGACCGGCGCAGCAGGCGCCCGTCTTGGCCAGAGCCGCCCCGTGATCATAAAGTTGCAGGGTGACCCCCACCACATCATAGCCTTGTTCGGCCAGTAGCGCGGCAACAACCGAACTGTCCACGCCGCCCGACATCGCCACGACGACACGGGTCTCGGACGGGGGTTTGGCGAATCCGAGCGAATTCAGGGGATGCGGGTCGAGGGGCATGTCAGTCTCCGGGAGGTTCGCGCGCAATATAGGAAAATGCGTCCTATCCTCAAGGGCGGCGCTTACCGCCCGTTAAGCCTTTTGCGGTTATCTGCCTCGCATCCCCGAGAGGCAAGAGGAGCGCCATGTATATCAGACGTGTCAAAGGGCCTGTGTCCGTCACCCTTCCCGACGGCAGTCAGATGACCCGCGCAGACTTGCCTAGTCCGGACACCACCAGATGGGTTGCCCGCCGCAAGGCCTGCGTGGTTCGGGCCGTCGCTTCGGGGCTGATCGAGCGCGACGAAGCCTGCAAAACATGGGGCCTGTCAGAAGAAGAGCTGGAAAGCTGGATGCGCATGGCGTTTGATTACGGCGAAAGGGCACTCAAGGCCACAGCGCTTCAGAGATTTCGGGAATGAGCTAACATTTTGGTTGAAAAGGAAATCGTTTTCGAAAACTATCTAAAAAGATAACTTGAAATTAATAAACTGCGGTCAGTTTGGTGATCAGTGAGAGAGAATCGGAGAAAGCGTGATGCGTGTGCTGTTGGTTGAAGACGATCCTACCACGTCGAAGAGCATCGAGATGATGTTGAGTCACGCCAACTTCAACGTCTACTCGACAGACTTGGGGGAAGAGGGAATCGACCTCGCCAAACTCTATGATTACGACCTTATCCTGCTGGATCTTAATCTGCCCGACATGACGGGACATGATGTGTTGCGCCAATTGCGTCTGGCCCGCGTCGAAACGCCGATCCTGATCCTGTCGGGGGCCGACGACACGGAAAGCAAGATCAAGGGATTTGGATTCGGCGCCGATGACTACCTGACCAAACCCTTTCATCGCGATGAACTGGTCGCCCGTATTCACGCAATCATCCGCCGGTCCAAGGGGCATTCCCAATCGGTCATCCGCACTGGCCGGATCAATGTCAATCTCGATGCCAAGACCGTCGATGTCGAGGGGCGCTCGGTGCATCTGACCGGCAAGGAATACCAGATGTTGGAACTTCTCTCGCTGCGCAAGGGCACCACGCTGACGAAGGAGATGTTTCTCAACCACCTCTATGGCGGCATGGATGAACCGGAATTGAAGATCATCGACGTGTTCATCTGCAAACTGCGCAAGAAGCTGTCCGAAGCGACCGGTGGCGACAACCATATCGAGACGATCTGGGGGCGGGGCTATGTGCTGCGCGATCCGATCGAAAACAGTGACGGCCAGGGTTTCGCGGCCAGCGCCTGATTGCTTCCCGACTGGACCTCGTCCCCGCGGCCTCCTATCACAGCAGGAGGCCGTGGTTTTTTCCGAGGGGCAGATATGGCAGCAGAACCCGCGACACCCGAAGATCGGGCGGCCGCGCTGGATGCGGCAGAGGCAAGGACACGCCTGGCGGAACTCGCCCGGCTGATCGCGCGCGCCAACGCGGCGTATCATTCCGAGGACGCCCCCGAGATAACGGATGCGGACTACGATGCCCTCAAGCGCGAGAACGCGGCGCTTGAGGCGAGGTTTCCCGACCTGAAGCGCGCCGACAGCCCGTCCGAACAGGTCGGGGCCGCCCCGGCTGACGGTTTTGCCAAGGTTGCCCATGCGCAACGGATGCTCTCCCTCGCCAACGCGTTCGACGACTCGGAGCTGCGCGATTTCGTGGCCGGTATCCGCCGCTACCTTGGGCTCGGCGCCGACGCGCCGCTTGCCTTCACGGCGGAGCCCAAGATCGACGGACTGTCGCTATCACTGCGCTACGAGGACGGAAAACTCGTTCAGGCCGCGACCCGTGGTGATGGCGAGGTGGGTGAAAACGTCACCGCCAACGCCCGCACCATCGCCGATATCCCCCACCGGCTGACCGGTGCGCCCGAGGTTCTGGAAGTGCGCGGCGAGGTTTATATGAGCCATGCCGATTTCGAGGAACTGAACACCCGACAGACTGCGCGTGGCAGCAAGACTTTCGCCAACCCCAGAAACGCGGCGGCCGGATCGCTGCGGCAACTCGATCCGGAAATCACCCGCGCCCGACCGTTGAAATTCTTCGCCTATTCCTGGGGCGAGCTGTCGGCCCCGCTGGCCGAGACACAGGTCGATGCCATCGACCGACTGGATCGGTTCGGCTTCCAGACCAACCCGCACACCCGGCTGTGCCGATCCGCCGACGAGATGTTGGAGCACTACCGCCATATCGAACAGCGCCGCGCGACGCTCGGCTACGACATCGACGGGGTGGTCTACAAGGTGAACGACCTTGGATTGCAGGGCCGCCTCGGGATGCGCTCGACCACGCCCCGTTGGGCCATTGCCCACAAATTCCCGGCCGAACTCGCCTGGACCCGGCTGGAGGCGATCGACATCCAGGTGGGCCGCACCGGCGCGCTTTCCCCTGTTGCGCGGCTGGCGCCGGTGACCGTTGGCGGGGTCGTCGTGTCGAACGCTACGTTGCACAACGAGGATTACATCGCCGGGCGCGATTCCAACGGCCAACCGATCCGCGATGGAAAGGATATCCGCGTCGGCGATTGGGTGCAGGTTTACCGCGCGGGCGACGTGATCCCGAAAGTCGCGGATGTGGACCTGACCAAGCGCCCGGACGATGCCGCGCCCTATGCCTTCCCCGTCACGTGCCCCGAATGCGGGTCCGAGGCGGTGCGCGAGGAGGGCGATGCCGTTCGCCGCTGCACCGGTGGCCTCGTCTGCCCGGCGCAGGCGGTCGAGAAGCTCAAGCATTTCGTCAGCCGCGCCGCCTTCGATATCGACGGGCTGGGGGCAAAGCAGGTCGAACAGTTCTACAAGGACGGCTGGATCAGGGAACCGGCCGATATCTTCGCGTTGCAAGACCGCTACGGCGCGGGCCTGCAACAATTGAAAAACAAGGAAGGCTGGGGCGAGAAATCGGCTGACAACCTCTTCGCGGCGATTGCTGAAAAACGATCCATCTCCCTGAAACGGCTTCTTTTTTCGCTGGGTATTCGACATGTGGGCGAGGTCGCCTCAGCCGATCTTGCGCGCCATTTCGCCACGTGGACGGCGATGGCGCAAACCGTCGATGCCGCGCGTTCGGCTGGCACGGCCGCGCGCGCCGCCGAAGAGGCCGTGGCGACGGAACGCAGCCGCGCCGCCGATGAGGGGCGCCGCGCCCAGATCACCGCAACGCGCGATGCAATCTGGGCGGACGTCCCGAAAGAGGCCCGCGCCGCATGGGAAGAGATCACGGGCATCGACGGCATTGGCGGCACTGTCGCCATGGCCCTTGTCACCGCCTTTGGGCAAGAGGCCGAGCGCGCCTCGATCGACCGGCTGGTGGTTTGCCTGACGGTTGAACCAGAAGAGGCCCCCGCTACATCTGACAGCCCCGTTGCCGGCAAGACGGTCGTGTTCACGGGCAGCTTGCAAAAGATGACGCGGGCCGAGGCCAAGGCGCGGGCCGAGGCCCTTGGCGCCAAGGTCTCGGGCTCGGTCTCGGCCAAGACCGACCTCTTGGTCGCGGGCCCTGGCGCGGGATCAAAGGCCAAGAAGGCCGCTGAACTGGGCGTGGAAACGATTGACGAGGACGCGTGGCTCGCGCTCATCCGCGATGGTTGATCTGCCCAAGGGACGCCCGGAAATCCTGTTCCCGCTGTTCGCGGAGCTTGAGGGGCTGGACGGTATCGGCCCCAAAACGGCCAAAAGTTACGCCGGGCTGGGGGTCGAGACGCCCAAGGACCTGTTGCTGACCCTGCCCGTGGGCGGCACCGACCGCACTCGCCGCGCCTCGATCCGCGAGGCGATCTTGCCGGGTGTCGTCACGGTCGAGGTCGAGGTGGGCCCGCATCGCAAACCGGCCAGCCGGGGCCGCCCTTACCGGGTGCATGTGACGGATGCGGAAACCAGTTTCGAACTGGTGTTCTTTCACGCTCGCGGCGACTACCTGGAACGAATTCTGCCCACTGGCAGCCGTCGCGTGGTCTCGGGCCGGGTCGAGCTGTTCGATGGCTTGGCGCAAATGGTGCATCCCGACCACATCCTTGCCGCCGCACAAGCAGATGAAATCCCTGCCTATGAACCGGTCTATCCGCTGACGGCGGGCGTGACGCAAAAGGGAATCGCACGCGCCGTTGCCTCGGCCCTGCCGCGTGCGCCATATCTGGGGGAGTGGATCGACCTCGAACTGTTGCGCAGCCGACAATGGCCCGCGTGGCCCGAGGCGTTGGTGCAAGTGCATAACCCGACCGGCCCGGACACCCTGTCCGCCAGTCACCCCGCGCGGGAACGGCTGGCCTATGACGAATTGTTCGCCCACCAACTGACCCTCGGCCTTGCGCGCTTAAAGGTGAAACGTGGCAAGGGCGTGGTGACGGCGGGCGATGGGGCGCTGCGGCACAAGGTTCTGGCGGCCTTGCCCTATGGCCCGACCGACGCGCAGGTGCGGGCGATGGACGAAATCGCGGGTGACATGGCGGCCCCGCTGCGCATGAACAGGCTGTTGCAGGGCGATGTGGGTGCGGGCAAGACGCTGGTTGCCCTGATGGCGATGCTGGTCGCGGTCGAGGCAGGCGGGCAGGGGGTCATGATGGCGCCGACTTCGATCCTTGCCGCGCAGCATATGGACAGTCTCCAACCGCTGGCCGACGCGGCGGGCGTGCGGATCGAGATCCTGACCGGCCGCGACAAGGGTAGCGATCGGCGCCAGAAATTGGCGGCGCTGAAGTCGGGTGAGATCGGCATTCTCGTGGGCACTCACGCCGTGTTTCAGGATGACGTCGCCTTTCACGACCTGCGGCTTGCCATTGTCGATGAACAGCACCGTTTCGGCGTGCGCCAGCGGGTCAAGCTGGGACAGAAGGGGGCGGCGGCGGACATTCTCGTGATGACGGCCACACCCATTCCCCGCACACTGAGCCTTGCCACCTATGGCGACATGGATATCTCGGTGCTGGACGAAAAGCCGCCGGGGAGAAAACCCGTCCGCACGGCGCTGGTCAATGCCGCCCGGTTGGACGAGGTGATGGATCACCTGCGGCAGGCCGTGGCCGAGGGCAGGCAGGCCTATTGGGTTTGCCCGCTGGTGGGCGAAAGCGAAGTGGTCGAGATGACCGCCGCCGAGGAGCGATTCAAGCATCTGCGCGCGGCCTTGGGCGAGGGTAAGGTGGGGCTGGTGCATGGCCAGTTGCCGCCCGCCGAGAAAGACGCCGCCATGGGCGATTTCGTAGAGGGCCGCACGCGGGTGCTGGTCGCCACCACGGTGATCGAGGTGGGGGTAAACGTGCCCAATGCCACCATTATGGTGATCGAACAGGCCGAGAATTTCGGACTGGCACAGTTGCACCAATTGCGCGGTCGTGTCGGCCGGGGCGAAGGCGCCTCGACTTGCCTGCTGCTCTACCGCGCTCCCTTGGGCGAAACCGCAAGTCGGCGCTTGCAGGTGTTGCGTGACACCGAGGACGGCTTTCGCATTGCCGAGGAAGACCTGTCCATTCGCGGGGCGGGCGACCTGATCGGCACTGCACAATCGGGGCTGCCGCGCTTTCGGGTTGCCGATCTGGAGGGGCAAACAGGGCTGATGATGACTGCCCAAAAGGATGCCCGCGCGCTGCTGGATCGCGACCCGGAGCTTGTCAGCCCCCGCGGGCAATCGGTGCGGGTGCTGCTGTGGCTGATGGAGCAGGAAAAAGCGATCAAGCTGATCTCGGTGGGCTGAGAGCGGCCCTGTTATTGACCATGCGTTAACCACTTGCCTCCTGTTTGTTCTCATTTGTTCTCGTAAAGTTCTTGCTTTTGGGGGCGAGATATGAGAACAAAGCGTTAACACCGCTCTCAGATGTTCAGGAATTGGAAACCATGATTGATCAGATCCGCCAGATCCTAGACCGTTCTCGTGACTCGCTCGTTTCGGATTTCGTCGGCGTTCTCGCCATTGGCGTGACGACCGTGGTCATCCTGCATCTGCCCAGTCTGATCTGACCCCGCCTTTCTGCCTGCGGTCGTCCACCGGAGGGGTCGTGCGGGGTTTGTCCCCAAATTGATCCCGCGCTGTTTCTGCCTCAAGTGATCCGGGCTCTGCCTGCCCCGGTCCCCCTTTCCGGTCCCAGCCGACACGCATACCTTGCCGCCGCCTCCTGCCCCGGAGTGCGGCGGTTTTTTTTCGCGGGCGAAGGGTAAGGCGTCAGGCCTCGGGGAAGGTGAAGCCCGGCAGTTCGGCAAAGGCATTGCGCAGGGCGACCCCCCAGCCGGTCGAGATTTCGTCGAAATAGGGGTCATCGGCCTGAATGCGCAACTCACGTCCCATGCGCAAGCTGTCGGTGTCGTAGACATGCACGTCCAGCGGCAGTCCGACCGAGAGATTGGCCTTGATCGTCGAGTCGAACGACACCAGTAGCAGTTTCACCGCCTCTTCGAAGCTCATCGACGGATCGAACGCCCGCACCAGAATCGGCTTGCCGTATTTGGTCTCGCCGATCTGGAAATACGGGGTGTCGTCTCCCGCCTCGATGAAATTCCCCTCGGGATAGATCAGGAACAGTCGGGGTGCGCCGTCACCGACCTGCCCGCCTAGCAGCATGGTCGCGTTGAAGGTGGCGCTGGCCCGCTGCCCGGCATCCGCGTGGGTCGAGATCACTTCCTTCAGCGTATCCCCGACCAGCGTGGCCACCTGAAACATCGACTCGGCCCGGTAAATACTGGGATTGCGTGCGTCGGGGGCCTTGCCGCGTTCCTCCAGCAGGCTCACCACGGCTTGTGTGGTCGCCAGGTTTCCGGCCGTCATCAGCGTGATGCAGCGGTCGTTGGGCACCTCGAAATGGAACATCTTGCGAAAGGTCGATATGTTGTCGACACCCGAATTGGTGCGGGTGTCCGACATGAATACCAGCCCGTGATCCAGTTTCAGCCCGACGCAATAGGTCATGACGCGCTCCTTGTTCGCGGTCTATGAAGCAGGCTATTGCTGAACTTGCAAGCTGACTTGAAGGTGTTCGTCGCCAGCCCCCTGCCGGATGCCCATGATGGGGGCCGCATCGCGGTAGTCCCGCCCGGTGGCGACCCGGACATAGCGGTCATCGGGCGAAATCCCGTTCGAGACGTCGAACCCGACCCACCCCAGGGCGTCTGTCCACACTTCGCACCATGCGTGGCTGGCGGTCTGGTCGACCCGGTCGTTCATCATCAGGTAGCCCGAGATATAACGGGCCGGTTGGCCCAACAGCCGGGCCGCCGCGATCATCACATGGGTGTGGTCCTGACAGACGCCGTGCCCCTCTGCCAGCGCGGTTTCGGCGGTGGTTGAACTGTCGGTCCTGCCGGTTTCATAACGCACCTGCCCAAGGATCATATCCGAGAGCGCGTGAAGCTGCGTCAGCGCATCCGCGTCACCGTGGTCGGCCTTGAGCTGCCGTACCAGGGCCCGCAGGGTCGATCCGGGGGCGGTGAACGGGGTCGCGTTCCTATACAGCCATAGCGGCGCAAAGCCCTTGTGAATCCCGATCACGCCGTTGCGGTTCTCGGTCTCGACATGGCCTTGGCAGACGATCTCGATATGTTGTGCGCCGGGATCGACCTTGATCAGATCGGTGTGATTGACGAACTGGTCGGCATAACTGACCTGCCGCGTGCCGCCGGTTATGGACACGTCCCAATCCAGAACCGTCTGCCCGTGGCCAGAGCGGGGCGTCAACCGCAGCTTTTGCAACGCGGACCGAACCGGGGCGTCATAACTGTAGCTGGTCACATGCGTGATCTTCAGGCGCATTGGCGACCTCATTGGAAAAACCGGAAATCGGTCTGGATCAGGCTGGCCAGCGTCGCAGTGTCGTTGATCGCATTGGTCAGGAATTCGTGGAGGCCCTCGTCGAAGATTTCTTCGATGCCGCACCCCCGCAACCGCCGTCCAATGGTTTCGGCCAGATCGTGGCTGCCGTGGCGCTGGCCATAATCATCGGCCAGATCGTTCAGGTTCTCACAGATCTTCGAGTAGCAGAACGCCAGCGACCGCGGCATACGTTTGTCGATGATCAGGAATTCGGCGATGCCTTTGGGGGTGATGTCGCCACCGTTCAGCCAGCGAAAGGACCGCGCCGCCGAAACCGAGCGCAGGATCACCTCCCACTGGGCGTTGTCGATGTGGCTGCCGACGAAGGCGGCCGACGGTAGCAGCACATAGTATTTCACGTCCAGAATGCGGGCCGTGTTGTCGGCCCGTTCCAGAAAGGTGCCTAGGCGCGAGAAGGCGAAGATATCGTTGCGCAGCATGGTGCCGTGCAGCGCGCCGCGCACCACCGAGGTGCGGTAGCGGATCGTCGCCAGATGTTCATACAGGTTGCGTTCCGACACCGGCCGGGCGAGGGCGGACTTGAGCGCCATCCAGCATTCGTTCACCGCCTCCCAGACCTCGGAGGACAAGGCGGTGCGCACCATCCGCCCGTTCGATCGGGCGGATTCGATCGAGTTCAGCACCGAGGACGGGTTGTCCTTGTCCCTCAAAAGGAAGTCGATGACCGGCGCGGCCTCGTACACGTCGTGTTTCTGGCGATAGGCCACGTCCATTCCGGCGGTGATCACCACCGATTGCCATTCATTGGTGCCCTCGTCGCCGCGTGTCAGGGCGATGCGCCACCCCGCTTCCAGCAGGCGGGCGGTGTTCTCGGCGCGTTCGATATTGCGGAACATCCAGAAGAGCCCGCCCGCGGTTTTTCCCAGCATCATTGGCTCAGTCCCCCAGCACCCAGGTGTCCTTGGTTCCGCCGCCCTGACTGGAATTGACCACGAGCGACCCTTTCTTGAGGGCAACGCGGGTCAGCCCGCCCGGGGTAATGTCGATCCGGTTGGGCGAGACCAGCACGAAGGGCCTCAGATCCACATGGCGCGGCGCAAGCCCCGCCTTTGTCAGGATCGGCACGGTCGAGAGCGCGAGAGTTGGCTGCGCGATGTAGTTCGAGGGCCGGGCGCGCAGTTTTTTCTCAAAGGCGGCGATTTCCTTTTTCGAGGCGGCGGGGCCGACCAGCATCCCGTAGCCGCCCGATCCGTGCACCTCTTTCACCACCAGTTCCGACAGATGGTCGAGCACATAGGCCAGCGAGTCCGCCTCGGAACAGCGCCACGTGGGCACGTTCTTGAGGATGGCCTGCTCGCCCGTGTAGAATTCGACGATATCCGGCATGTAGGAATAGAGCGCCTTGTCGTCGGCGATCCCGGTGCCGGGCGCGTTGGCGATGGTGATGCCGCCGGCGCGGTAGACGTCCATGATGCCCGGCACGCCAAGCATACTGTCGGGGTTGAAGGTCAGTGGATCGAGGTAGTCGTCATCCACGCGGCGATAGAGCACGTCGATGGCCTGGAACCCTTGGGTCGTGCGCATCGCGACGCGGCCGTTCTCGATGCTCAGGTCGTGGCTTTCGACCAGTTCCGCGCCCATCTGGTCGGCAAGGAAAGCATGTTCGAAATAGGCCGAGTTGTGAATGCCGGGGGTCAGAACCGCCACCACCGGCCTGCCCGAGGTCGCGGGCGGGGCGCAATCGGCCAGCGACCTGCGCAGAAGCCGAGGATACGAGCTGACGGGTCGCACCTTCATCTGTGCGAACAGTTCCGGGAACATCTGCAACATCGTCTCGCGGTTTTCCAGCATGTAGCTGACGCCAGAGGGCGTGCGCGCGTTGTCTTCCAGCACGTAGAACTCGTTTTCGCCCGTGCGCACCAGATCGGTGCCCACGATATGGGTATAAACCCCGCCGGGCGGGTTCACGCCGATCATCTCGGGCAGGAAGGCATCGTTTTTCGAAATGATTTCCTTGGGAATACGGCCTGCGCGGATGATTTCCTGCCGATGATAGATGTCGTGCAGGAACGCGTTTATCGCCCGCACCCGCTGGTCGATGCCGCGTTCCAGAACGGACCATTCCCGCCCGGAAATGATACGCGGGACGATATCGAAAGGGATCAGCCGCTCATCCGCATCGGCCTGTCCATAGACGTTGAAGGTGATACCGATCCGGCGGAAGAATGCTTCCGCCTCGGACGATTTTCGGCGTAAATCCTTGAGGTCTTCGTTGGAAAACCAGCGGTGATAGGCCGAATACGGGGGGCGGGGGGTCTCCTCGCCGACGAGCATCTCGTCGAAGGTCGGGCGTGACTTTGACATGGAACCACTATGTATCGCTTTTGTGTCAATGCAATTGGCAAATGCAAGAAGGCCGGTTTCAAGCTGAGGTCGTTGCCCGCCGAGGCTGTCCGACCCGCCCTTGCCGGGTCTGCCTGTTTTTTCGGCGGTGCTGCTGAATATGGTGGCGCGCAGAGATGATCGTATCGCGTGTCCGGGGTTGACCCCCGGCCAGCGCGTGGCGCTAGGTGGCCCAGTATCGACGGAGAGACACCGAATGCGCCTTGCATGCGTGACATCCCTGCGGCGGGGCGATGTGGACCTCGTTCTGCACCGCTTTTCCGAACAGCTTCTGACCCGTGGGGTAGCGGTGGAGGGGTTGGTTCAGATCAACTCGGATTGCGGCCCCGACAAGCCTTGCGACATGGATGCGCGCGTCTTGCCAGTTGGTCCGGTGTTTCGGATTTCGCAGGCCCTTGGGGCGGGTTCGGCGGGATGCCGTCTGGACCCATCGGCCCTGGAACGGGCTGTCGGACTGGTCGGCGCGCGCCTGTCGGCGGAAACGCAGCTTCTGATCATCAACAAGTTCGGAAAGCAAGAGGCCGAGGGGCGCGGCTTTCGAGAGGTCATCGCCGAGGCACTGGTGCGGGACATTCCCGTGGTCGTGGGGCTGAGCGCGCTGAACCGGCCCGCGTTCGAGGAATTCGCAGGCGATCTTGCCCTGCCGCTTGCCCCCGACCTCGACGCCCTGATGGCGTGGTTCGACGGGATGGGCGCTGTGGCGTGATCAGCCGCGCGCCAGTATCTCTTGGCGTGCCCGTTCAAGGCTGCGCAACCCCACGAAGCGCGGCGTGCGGCGCATGTAGTCGCGGAAGGCCCGGCCATAGCCCCGCGTCAGCCAGCGTTCCTCGTTGATCGCAAAGAGGAAATAGATCCCGAAGAGCACCCCGGCGAGGCCGAGCACCGTCCAGCTTCCGGCGGTGATGGCAAGGCCAAGCGTGGCCAGCACGGACGATACGTATTGCGGGTTGCGCGAATAGGCGTAGAGACCGCCGGTCACAAGGCCATCCGCGCCGCAATAGGTGTTCTCGATCCCAAGCGACTTGTACCCCCAGAGCGTGACCCCATAGGCCGCCGCCATCACTGGCAGGCCAAGCAGATAGTGCAGTGGATGCCCCCACCCCTGCGCGATGACCGCAAGAACTGCGTAGACCACGACCGATCCGCAGAAGGTCCGAAACAGCGACATGGCGGTGATGTGCCGCCAGCCAGTCTTGTCCGGCGCGGGCCAGAACCCGAAGCCCGGGTGCAGCTTGGTCCAGATCAGCAAGCCACACAGCACTGCCGCCGCCAAAAGGCCAACGGCCAGCGTTGCCGTCAGGAGTATTGTCAGAGCGGTTTCTGTCTCGACCATCTGCGGTCCCCCATCGTCACGACTCGAGTCCGGGGCAGGCTGCCAAAAATTCGTGACAGCCAAACAACAATGCGGGCAGTTTAGGGCAAAGCGGTGCGGCGGGTCAAAAAGCCTTGAAGGTCAGCGTGGTCAGCGTGCGTTCGATGCCGTCGACATCCAGCAGGTTGTCGTTGATATAGCGTCCGATATCCTCGCCTTTTGGGATGATGAGCTTGACCAGCAGGTCATACTCGCCCGAGGTCGAGTAAAGCTCGGCATGGATTTCCTTGAGCACGATCTTGAAGGCCACGTCATAGGCGGTGCCGGGTTTGCATCGAATCTGGACGAAAACGGTCTGCATGGGTGGGAATCCTCGGCTGCACTCGGGGCGTCAGAAGACCGTGGATCGCGTCCGGGATCAAGCGGGCTTTCCGTCCGGGAGGCGTGTCATTTCCCCTCGGGGGGGGGGGGATGATGGCGGATCGCCTGCGTCCATCCGCAAGAAGAGGTGGAAGGGCAAGTCCCGGCGATGGTGCCGGATCGCGCCTATGCTGCGACAGCAGTCTATGCCGTCCGGTAATCTCGGGCTAGGGTTCTTGCCATGGACGCGACATTGCCCTTTCGATTTCTTTTGTTGCCTGGCTTTGACCTGGCCGCGCTCGGGGCCGCGTCGACGGTGCTGAGCGACGCGGGAACCGCGTTTCAGACCACGGCCCTGGGCGATGCGCCGGTGCCCGGCGACAGCGGGGTGCACGTGGCGCATGGCGGGCCGATCCCGCCCTTCGACCCCGGCGATACGCTCGTTGTCTTCGCGGGGCTGGATCTGGACGAGGACACCACCGAAGCGGCCCTCGCCCTGCTGCGCCGGGCCGAGCGGCAGGGCGGACGGTTGTGGGGGATCGGTGGTGGCGTGCTGCTGCTGGCCCAGTTGCGCCTGCCCGATGACGTCGTGCTCTCGGCCAACCCGGTCACCGCGCAAGCCTTGGCCAAACTGCGCAGGCGGCCCCGAGTGATCGACACCCCGTTCGTCTGGTCGCCCGTCATATCGACTGCGCGGGCGGCTGCGGCGGCGGCCCTGCTGCGCTATGATCTGTCGATCGCGCACCGGATCGAACCCGATGCCGCGCCGCTGCCGGCCTCGGAACGATCCGCCGAGGCCGCCCGGTCGCAGCTCTTGCCGATAGAAGATCGCTACCCCACCCGCAATGGCACCGTGTTGCGGGGGTTGGGGCTGATGCGGGCGAACCTTTTTCGCCCGGTTTCAATTGCCGCGCTGTCCTTGTCGCTTGGCCTGTCGCAGCGGCAGCTTGAGCGGCTGTTCGAACGCGAGGTAGGCGATAGCCCCGCTGCCATCTATCGCGCGATGCGGCTGGAGGCGGCCCGACTGGAAGTGCGGCAGGGGCGTCGCCCGATGCAGGATATCGCCCATGATTTCGGGTTCACCTCGGGCAGTTTTTCGAAGACCTATCAGCGCCAGTTCGGTGTGGCCCCGACGATGGACCGACGCGCGGCCATGGGTGCTTGACCCGCGGGCTTGGCTGGCCATGCTGGTCACGGGTCCGAGGGAGACGACATGAAGACACAAGACACGGGCGGGCCGTTGGCCGGGCTGAAAGTGATCGAGATGGTGGGGCTTGGCCCCGGTCCGTTTGCCGGGATGCTGCTGGCCGACATGGGGGCCGAGGTCGTGGCGGTGGATCGCCCCGGCGGCGTATCCATCACCCTATCGCATGACATCAACCGGCGCGGAAAACGGAGCGTGGAACTGGATCTGAAGTCGCGCGCGGGCAAGGCTGCGGTGCTGGATCTGGTAAGCGGTGCCGACGTGCTGATCGAGGGCAACCGACCGGGCGTGATGGAACGGCTGGGGCTGGGGCCGGAAGACTGCTGGAAGATCAATCCCCGTCTGGTCTACGGTCGAATGACCGGATGGGGGCAGGACGGGCCGCTGGCGCAGGCGGCGGGGCATGACCTGAATTACATAGCCTTGGCTGGCGCGCTGCATCCGATGGGCCCCCCGGACGGGCCGCCGCCGGTCCCGCTGAACCTTGTGGGCGATTACGGCGGCGGGGCGATGTTTTTGGCCTTCGGGGTGATGGCTGCCGTCTACGAGGCCCAGAAATCCGGCAAGGGGCAGGTCGTCGACGCGGCGATGGTCGATGGGGCCTCTTTGTTGATGAGCTTCTTTCATTCCCTACGCGCCTCGGGCTGGTGGGTGGATCGGCGCGGCGACAATTTCCTCGACGGGGCCGCGCATTTCTATGGCTGCTATGCGTGCGCTGACGGGAAATTCGTCTCGGTCGGGGCGATCGAGCTGCCGTTCATGCGCGTGCTGGTCGAAAGGGCCGGGCTGCCGCGCGAGTGGCTGGATCTGCACATGGACCGTGCGGAGTGGCCCCGGTTGAAGGCAGAGCTTGCAGCGCTGTTCGCGACCCGGCCGCAGGCCGAATGGTGCGACTTGCTGGAAGGGTCCGACGCCTGTTTCGCGCCGGTCCTGCCGTTTTGGGAGGCGGCCGAGCATCCCCATGCCAAGGCACGCGGGGCCTTCATTACCCGTGACGGTGTGGTCGAACCCGCCCCCGCCCCGCGCTTTTCGCGTTCCAGACCCCCTTTGGCGGAGTCTGGGGATGCTTGACGACATCCGGTGTGAAAAGCGGCCCGGCTATGCAGTGCTGACCATGGATCGGCCCGGCCGTCGGAATGCGCTTGGGCGCCGCTCCATGGCGGCGTTGCGGGGGGTGTTGGAAAGGCTTTCCGAAGACCCGGAGTGTCGTGCGGTGGTGCTGACCGGGGCCGCGCCGGCCTTTTGCGCGGGCAGCGATCTGCGCGAGATGGCAGCCCTGCCGCCCGAGGATCGGCCCGCGAAAGAAGCAGCGACCGCGGCGGCGGTGCGGATGCTTTCGGCGTTGCCGGTGCCGGTCATCGCAGCGGTCGAGGGCTATGCGCTTGGCGGTGGATTCGTCATTGCCACAGCCTGCGATCTGGTGGTCAGCGGGGCGGGCGCGCGCTGGTCGATGCCCGAGGTGCCCAACGGCTTTTTCCCGCCGTGGGGCATGGCGCCCCTGATCGCCCGTGTCGGTCCGGTCGCGGCGCGCCGGATCGTCTGGGGCGAACGCTTCGAGGGCGACGAGGTGCTGCGCCTCGGGATCGCGGACCGTCTGGCCGCCGACGGCAACGCGTTGGCGGTGGCCGAGAACTGGGCCCTGGATCTGGCCGCGTTGCCGCCAGAGGCGGTGCGGTCGGTGAAACGCTTTTTCGCCCCGGTCATCGCGGGGCAGGCGGAGCGGCTGGATGACGAGGCAAGCCGCCTGTTCGCAGAGGATTGCCGCAGCCCGGCCGCGCAGGCGGTTTTCGACAAATACCGCTAGGACTGCCCCTTGATCCGGCCGCGCATCAACCGGTTGAACAGGGCCGGCGACAGGCGCGAGATCAGCCATGACGCCCATGCGACACGGCCCACGGGGATGACCCGTCGCCCGCGCGCCACGCCGCGCAGGATGATGCGGGCGGCGTCGTCTGGCGTCATGTAGTCCACCCCGTCGCTGGCCGATCCGGGCCGTTGGATGCCGTCTGTGCTGCGCTCGTCCCGGCCCAGATTGGTGCCGATAAAGCTGGGCACCGCGATGGCGGTCTTGACCCCGTGCGCCACTTCTTCCGCCGCGAGCGATCCGAAAAAGCCCTGCAACGCGTGTTTCGATGCTGCGTAGGCCGTGCGGTGGTAGAGCGGCGCAAACCCGGCAACCGAAGAGATCGCGAGATGCCTCCCCCCTGCCGCCCGGACGGCGGGCAGCAACGCACGGGCCATGGCGACGGCGGCAAAATAGTTGATCTCGAAGACCCGGCGGTGGCTGTCATCTGCCGTGTCCGAGAAGGCCGCGACCTGCGATACGCCAGCATTGTAGATCACCAGATCGAGCGTGGGATGCGCGGCAAGAACATGATCACAGGCGGCTTTCAACGCGGCGGAATCGGTCAGGTCCACCTTGATCGGGGTTTGCTGGGGCGTCGCCTTCAGCCCGTCGATGTCGCGGTCCAGCAGCACCGTGTGCCAGCCACTTGCCTGCAATGCCTGGGCCATCGCCCGCCCCAACCCGCCATTGCCCCCGGAAATCACCGCTGTTTTCATAGTCCCGCCTCCCGTCGCCAGAGGTCAAAAACCTGCGCCGAGGTCAGCTCGGGCACATAGCCGAAGGTTTCCTTCAGGGCGTCATTGGCCAGAACCGGGCGATATTGCAGGAACCGGACCTGCTCGGGCCCATAGCGCGACAGGCCCAACGGACGGGCCACGGCAAGTGCGGCCTTCAAAAGGGCGGGCGGCAGGCGCAGCACTGGCTTGCCTAGCGCGCGGGCAAGATCGTCCACTGTCATTGCGCCGTCGCCTGCAACGTTGAAAATGCCAGCAGGGCCATCGGTCGCGGCACGGTGCAGGATGCGGGCAAGGTCTTTGGTCCAGATGAAGACAAAGGGGCTGTCGCAGCCACGCAGGGCCAGCAGGCGTGGCTTGCGGAAAAGCGCAGTGATCTGGTTTTCCGTGCCCGCCCCTAGAACCGTGCCGACGCGCAGGATGACCTGCTCCAGTTCTGGCGTGTCGCGCCGGGCGGTGGCCAGCATCTCTTCGACCTGCCGCTTGTGGTCGGCATAGGGAAATTCCGGGTTTCCCCGGCAGGGATCGGTTTCGCGCAGCGGCACCGGGGTATCGGCGTGATAACCATAGGCCGCGCCGGAACTGGTGACGACCAGCCGCCGCACGCCGTGCTCTTGCGCGGCGCGCAGGACGTTGCGGGTGCCGGTCACATCGACGGCGAAAGCGGCCTCGCGCCCCATGCCGGGGGGCGGTGTCACGATCGAGGCGAGGTGCACGATGACTTCGGGCTGTTCGGCGGCAATGATCCGGGCCGGGTCATCGCCCGTGACATCCATGCGTTGAAAGCGCGCCCCCGCAGGCAGGCCATCGGCGCGCAAATCGGTGGCCAGCACATCGCCGCTGTCGATGCCAGCAATCAGCACCCGCCCGACCATGCCCGCCGCGCCGGTGACAAGGATGCGGGTCATCGGGCGGCCTCATGCCGGGACATGACCGCCGCAAGGGCGAGCCCGGAAATCGCGTGCCATATGCCCCAGAACGCGGCGACCACGGCCATGCCGCCAAGCCCGCCAAAAAAGCCGAAGATCAGTACGAGTCCCAAGCCGGAATTCTGGATGCCGGTCTCGATTGTCACTGCGCGCCGGTCGAAGGGGGACAGCCCCGCCAGTGTGGCCGCCAGATAGCCACCGCCAAAAGCAAGCGCGTTATGGGCGATGACCAGCCCCGCGATGGCCCCGGCAAATCCGAGGAAATAGCCCCAGTTGGCCGCGAGCGCCAATACCACGAAGGCCACGAAGATCGCCATCGACAGCCATTGAAACGGCACCCGCAAGCGCGCCGTGATCGCGGGCCTTGCGGCGTTCAGCGAGACGCCAAGGACCAACGGCAGCCCCAGCATCAACCCGACCGTGATGGCCACCGACAGCGGGTCAATGGCGGTGTCTTGCAGGATAGCACGGGTGGGGGCATAGAGGCTGCCCCAGAACGCGATATTGAGCGGGGTCAGCAGGATCGCCCCGACCGTGGCCAACCCCGTCAGGCTGACCGACAGGGCCGCGTTGCCCCCCGCCCGGTGCGTGATGAAGTTCGAGATATTCCCGCCCGGACAGGCCGCCACAAGGATCAGCCCCAGTGCGACCGAGGGCCGGGGGGCGGTTGCCACCACCAGCAGATAGGTCAGGATCGGCAGCACCACGAATTGCGAAAGAAACCCCACGATCAGCGCTCTTGGCGCGCGGGCAAGCGCCCTGAAATCCGACGGCTTGAGGTCAATGGCGATCGAAAACATCACCACCGCAAGGATGCCGTTCAGCAGCATCAGCGAGCCGGGCGAAAAGTTGAGTTGAACCTCGTCAATCATGCCTTGGCCCCCTTCAGGCGGGAAATCCAGCCGGTGACGGCTTTGCGATAAGTGGCCTTGTCGACGTAATAGGCCATGCGCGCGAGATCGAGGTAGCTCATGCCGCCGGTGGCGCGGGTGAAGCCCGTGGATTTCTCTTGTTGCAGCGCCATGGCCTCGGGGCGGCCTTCCCGCAACCCCTTGATATAGCGCACGATCATCTCGGCCTGTTCATGGCGCCCCTGCCAGCCAAGACCACTGGCCTCCACCATCCCGAGCACGAAGAGGTCATCGCGCTCGGGATGCATGGCATTGAGGTAGAGATGCGGCGCGTCGCCCTGCCAGTTCAGCAGCGCGTCCTCGATGAACGGGTAGTCGAGCTTGTAGCCGGTGGCGGTCAGGATCATGTCGTAGTCCTGCGCGGTGCCATCGGTAAAATGCACGGTGTGGCCGTCGAGCAGGTCGATATCGGGGCGGATCGTCAGGTCGCCATGGCCTGCGTGATACAGCACCAGCGAATTCACTACCGGGTGACTTTCATAAAGACGGTAGTCCGGTTTGGGGAACCCGTATTTCTGCGGATCGCCGACAAACCATTTCAGGATCAGCCCGTCCACATGCCGTTTGAGCCACATCGGCAGCCTGATCGCCCCGCCAAGCGTGTCGGCGGGTTTGCCGAAGACGTATTTGGGCACGAAGTAGTAGCCGCGTCGCATCGACAGGTCGCAGCGGCTGCCGTGGTGGATGGCATCGACGGCGATGTCGCAGCCGGAATTTCCGGCCCCGACGATCAGCACGCGCTTGCCGTCGAACTGGCTTGCGGATTTGTAGCTGGCCGCGTGGATCAATTCGCCCGCGAAGTCGCCTTTGAATTGCGGTTTGTTGGGGGTGCTGAGCGTGCCGTTGGCAATCAACAGACCGGCGAATTCCGCGCTGTGCTCCCCTTCTGGATCGCGCCAGGTGACGCGCCAGCCATCGCCCGGACCGTCCAAAGGCTCTGCCCGCAACACCTCGGCGTTGAACCGGTAGTGGCGGCGCAGGTCGAAATGATCGGCGAAGTCCCGGAAATACTGCCGCATCTCGTGGTGCGAGGGATACTCGGCCACGTCATCGCGCATCGGGAAGTCGGCAAATTCGGTCATCCGCTTGGACGAGATCAGGTGCGCGCTTTCATACATGGTCGAGCGAGGGGCCTCGATATCCCACAGCCCGCCCACATCGGAATGCAACTCGAACCCCTGAAAGGCGAGGCCCTGTTCCGCCAGAAGTTTGGCTGTTGCCAACCCCATCGGCCCCGCCCCGATAAGGGCGAGCTTGTCGCGCGTTTCCGTCATCTGCGTCCTCCCTGTTCGCCAAGTTATCTTGAACAAATGTTCAATTTAAGGCAAGATGATTTCATGAGCGCAGGAATTGTAAAGACAAAACAAAGACAAAGGGCCCCATCCAGGCGCTCTCTGGAAACGCGAGCGCGGATTCTGGATGCCGCAGAGCGGGTCTTCGCGGCAAAGGGATTCGACGGCGCGACCATGCGCGACATCGCCTCTGAGGCTGGCGAGCCGGTCAGCCTGATCCACCATCACGGGCAGGGCAAAGAGGTGCTGTTTCATCAGACCGTTGCCCGGCGGGCCGATACGCTGGCCGAAGCGCGGCGCACAGCGTTGGAGGTTTCAAAAGCGGACGGGCCTTTGACGGTTGAGGCGGTGCTGGCGGCCTTTTTCGGGCCCTACCTGGATCTTGCCGCAGAACAACCCGAATGGTTGGCCTATGCCCGCCTGATTGCCCATGTCTCGGCCGATCCGCGATGGCGCGATCTGGCGGCGGAGTTGTTCGATCCAACGGCGCAGGTCTTCGTGGCCGAGCTGGCGGTGCTGTTGCCCGACACGCCGCCCGAGCGGATTGCGTCGGGCTTTGTCTTTGGCGTGTCCTCTATGTTGGCCTTGGTCACGTCCGACTGGCGTGTGGCGGCCCTTGGGGGCGCGGTGACGGACAGGGCAAAGGCACGGGACCGGCTGGTGGCCTATACGGCGGCGGGGCTGCGGGCGCTGTAGGCTAAAGCATGTCGCGCCATGGTGGGAACCGGTTTTTCACTCCTCGGACACGCGACATCAATAGGTTAGAACGGGGGCGTGATTGAGAATGGACGCAACACGCTCTAGTTGTGAGCTTTCAACAGGTTGTCCATTCGATCCTGACCGAGTTGGTTGGAGTTACCAAGCTTCAACACTGTTCGGAGG
>NZ_MNBW01000024.1 GCF_001879715.1 Nioella nitratireducens
GTTCCCCTGCGGTGAACCGGTCGTCACCATCAGATCAGCGCCCCGCCGCCGAAGCTGAAGAAGCTCAGGAAGAAGGAGCTCGCCGCGAAGGCGATGGAGATGCCGAAGACGATCTGGATCAGGCGGCGAAAGCCCCCGGAGGTGTCGCCGAAGGCCAGCGTCAGGCCGGTGACGATGATGATGATCACCGCGATGATCTTGGCGACCGGGCCTTCGATCGACTCGAGGATCGATTGCAGCGGCGCCTCCCAGGGCATGGAGGACCCCGCCGCGCGGGCGGGTCCGGCCAGCATCAGGGTGACAGTGGTGTAAGCAATGGCATGCGCGGCCTGCGCGCGCAGCCGGTGAAGGGATCGGGTCATGAAGGGTCTCCTGTTTCAGTTTCCAGCCCGGCCAACAGCGCCGCCGGGGAGATGCGATAGTCACCGTCCGATCCCAGCCCCTCGACGCGGGCGAGCTCGGCGAGATGCCGATTGGCGCCGCGCCCGGAGAGAACGGCGATGAGATCGATGGTCTCGGCGATGAGGGCGCGCGGCACGGTGACCACGGCCTCCTGGATGAGCTGTTCCATCCGGCGCAGGGCGCCGAGCGCCGAGCCCGCATGGATGGTGCCGATCCCGCCCGGATGGCCTGTGCCCCAGGCCTTCAGGAGGTCCAGCGCCTCGGCCCCGCGCACCTCGCCGATGGGAATGCGGTCGGGGCGCAGGCGCAGCGAGGAGCGGACGAGATCGGAGAGAGAGGCGACGCCATCCTTGGTGCGCAAGGCCACGAGGTTGGGTGCTGTGCATTGCAGCTCGCGCGTATCCTCAATGATCACGACGCGGTCCGAAGATCCGGCCACTTCGGCCAGAAGCGCGTTGGTCAGCGTCGTCTTGCCGGTCGAGGTACCGCCTGCCACGAGGATATTAGCCCGCGCGGCAACACCCTCGCGCAACAGCACCGCCTGAGTCTCGCTCATGATCCCGGACGCGACATAGTCGGCGAGCGTGAAGACCGCGACGGCGGGCTTCCGGATCGCGAAACAGGGCGCGATGACCACGGGCGGCAGGAGCCCCTCGAAGCGTTCCCCGGTCTCGGGCAGTTCGGCCGAGACGCGCGGGCGCGCGGCGTGCACCTCGGCCCCGACATGATGGGCAACGAGGCGCACGATCCGCTCGCCATCGGCGGGCGACAGCGTGGCGCCAGTGTCAGAGAGCCCCTCGGACAGCCGGTCGATCCAGAGCCGCCCGTCGGGATTGAGCATGACCTCGACGGTCATCGGGTCTTCCAGAAACCCGGCGATGGCGGGCCCGAGCGCCGTTCGGAGCATCCGCGCGCCGCGGGCCATCGCTTCAGGTTTCCGAGCTGCCTCTGCCATGCTGTCCCCGTTCCGTGCGTGGCCACCGACGGGCGGCCCTGGATCGGGTCCATCAAGAAAACCGGAAACCGGCTGCGCTCAACAGGTATTCAAGGGGCGTAGCGCTCTGGCGTGCAAAGACAGGGAATAGGGTTAGAGACGATCAAAGCGGCACAGCACGGCCCATCTTGCCTTTTGGCACACATTCTCTATATTGATGCCAAAGGAGAAAACCATGCAGTTCGCCACGGTCCAGCCCGTCACCGCCCGCACCGATCTTCCCGTCATCACCGACGAGGAGGCCGCGGCACTGGCGCGCACCACCGTCAACCTCTTCCGGGCCTGGGAGCTGACCGATGCCGAAGCCCGCACCCTGCTGGGCGACATGGCGCAGCGGACGTGGGCGCGCTGGAAGACCGGCGATATCGGCCGGATCGACCGCGACCTGCGCGCGCGGATGGCGATCCTGATGGGGATCCACAAGGCGCTGCGCTATCTCTTCACCGACCCTGCCCGGGGCTATGCCTGGATCCGCAAGCCGAACGCCGCCTTCGCGGGCCGGAGCGCGCTGGACGTCATGCTCCGGGGCGAGATCACCGACCTGATCGATCTGCGCGCCTATCTCGACGCCGAACGGGGTGCCTGGTGAATGTGCCTGTCCGGCGCGTGACCTGGCCGCGCACGGTCCGCATCATCCGCTCGATCCACCCGCCCATCGATCTTTTCGAGGACATCGCGGATCCGGCCGACTGGGAGGCGCTGGCCTCCGCCGAGGCCAAGTTCAACCCGCGCATCCGCGAGAGCATCGGCGATCTCTCCAAGGTCCCAGTGGCCCGCCGCGTGACCGGGCCCGGCGCAAGCTGGGTCATGGCGCCCTTCGTGCATTGCTCGCCGCTCAGGCCCGGACGGTTCTCGGACGGCAGCTTCGGCCTCTATTACGCGGGCGACCGCTCCGAGGTGGCGATTGCCGAGACCGTCCATCACCACGCCCGCTTCATGCGCGCCACGGAGGAGGCGCCGGGCTGGACCTCGCAGTTCCGCGAGCTGATCGGATCAATCGACGCTGATCTCGACGACGCCACTGGCCGCGCCGACCTGCTGGACCCCGACGACTACCGCCCCTCGCAACTCTTCGGAGCCCAGCGCCGCGCGGCCGGGTCAAACGGCATCACCTGGCCCAGCGTGCGCTTCCCCGAGGGCCAGTGCATCGCCGTCTTCTGGCCAGACGTGATCACGATCCCGACACAAGGAGCGCATTTCGCGTATCACTGGGATGGGGAGCGTGTGGATTACGTGAAGCTGTTGGATGATGGCGAGGTTTGGCGGGTCTCGTAAACTTGCACGAAGCCAGCCTGAATGAATAAGACGCTCTCATTTGAATGAACCTCAATTCAGTCCTACGGCTTAGCTGGATGTGCAAACCGAGGCCCCGCAGCGAGGCCGATTTTCACCGGTGATCACATTAGCAGTCGATATCGTCGCTCGTCGGCATCACTCGATTTGATGATGCGATACTCCATGCCGCTGGCCACGGCGATTTGCTGTGCAAAGTCTTTCTTTGCCTGCACAACCGAGTCTTCGATCTGGTGGTCACCTTTCACCTCAACGATCACGTACTTTTCACTGCCATCGGTCTCTTCGCGCACGAATACAAAATCTGGATAGTAGCTACGAACTGTACGGGAATCCGGGTCGATGTACTGAATGAAGAAGTCTGACTGTCCGTGCGTAAGCATTCCGGTAAAGTAGATTTTCTTCACTCTTTGCTCGCGAAGCAAATCCCAGAACAGCGTCCTCTCTGGATTCGAGTCAAAACAGTAGGTATCGAGGTGGAAGCTTTTCTCAATCTCGGCCTCCTTGGCATCACTGCTTCGAACGATTTTGTCCTTTGCCGCAGTAACCTCATAGTATCCGCTTGGCGGAACTTTGATGAGTTCGACTTCATGCTCTTCTGTTTTTTGGGTTTCGTCGAGATCGAATAAGAGTTTGAAGAGGCGCGGAATGATCTCGTCATATAGAATTTCATTGAATTCATTGACGATTCCTACGAGTTCTTCGGTCCCCTCTTTGGTCGAATCTAGTAGATCCTCGATGTCGGAAGGGTTGAGGTTGAGATAGCGCGCGATCTCAGCCACCAAGGTAAGTCGCGAAAAGACGCGCTTCTCACGCCGCTGAGTGAGGTCAAACGAACGGCTAGAAGCTGCCCTTGCCGCGTCGGCGGCCGTGAGCCCTTCCTGTTGAGTTTCGATCAGCCGGTATCTTTCGACCAATTCAGCCCAAGCTTCGGTGTCCGAGCGGCTCAGGCCTAGGGATGCTCCGGCCGCTAGCTTCTTCTCACGAACGCTGTACTGTTTGCGCACACGTACAAGCTTGATCTTCACAGGAGGCTCAACCACGCGGATTTGAACTCGTTCCTTGTCGCTTGCCACGTTTTGAAGTTCGTCGGCGCTGATGCGGAAGTTCTGTTGAAGCTCGTCGTTGAGGATCTCGAGATTGTCGTCTGAGAGGAACACGTGACCTGTGTGCTGAGCTTCGCCGATGGCGCGGAGGCAGCGCATGGTCGCCTGAAGAACGAAGACCTTGGACTTGGGGGCACGGAAAAGCCCGACGCCGAAGAGCGAACGACAATTCCAGCCTTCACGTCCTTTGTTCACCAGAAGGATGAATTGCTTTTCAGAGTCTGGCGTATCCAACCGGTTGAATTCGCGAATGTCGTCGTTTGTTGTCAGTTTTTCATCGCCGACGTTCACGAGGATCCGCGATGCTGGAATGCCGTGTTTTGCCAGAGCGCGTTCCACGGCGGGGCGCAGATCGCCAGTTAGCTCGTCGATGGTTGCAGCGAAGAACGCCAGCTTGGGCAGCATGCCTTCGGGGCGTAGGTCCTCCGTCGCCTCGAGAAACCGGTCTATCGCAATTTCCACGAATTCTTCATTGCGTGTGTTTTTGTAGCTGCGCAGGTCCACCTTCTTGAGGAAGCCCTTGTCGATCGCCTCCTTGAGGCCGTAGGCATAGACGACCTCTGGCAGAACCTCCTTCCCGACGTAGGGCGTGCCGGTGAAATTGTAGCAGGCGACAACGCGTGTGCCGGCCTTGTTCAGGCTCGCCGCTAGGATGTCGATGGTCGTTCGAAGGCTAGTGTCATTTGCCTTGGTCCCGATCCCCATGTCTTTCGCCAGTTTCTTTCCGAAGGCATGGTGGGCCTCGTCCACAAAGATGCCGAGCTGTTCGAGGCGACACAGTTTTTCAAACCGTTGGTTGGTCGTGAGTTCGGCTTCTTCCTCGGGCTGATCCCAATCGTAGAGGTCAGAAGCCTCTGCGTAGACGCCGCTCTCGGCGACAGTGTTCCCTGTCGCGCCGAAAAGCTGGTCCATCGGCGTCTTTTCCTTCCGCTGACGCTTCAGAATGATCTTCTGCGTGTTCGACACGACGATGTTGAAACGCGAGCGATCAAGCGTGCTGAGGGACGTCCCGGCTTCCTCAAGGTAGTGGAAGCGGAGGTGGGTGGTCAGGAAGTTCACGTATTCAGGCGGCACGACCTGCGCGAGGTCGAAGGACTCGATTTCCTTCAGCGATTGCAGCACGGTCTTGTCGGGCGCGAAGACCAGCGCGTTGTGGCAGAAACGCTCGTCCTTCTCGAACTTGTTGCCCAGCAGGAACTCGTAGAAGATGCAGGTCGCCATGAGGATCGTCTTTCCGGTCCCCATGGTCAGCGCGAAGATGTAGTTCGGGTAGATGCGGGAATTCTTGCGCATCGCCGCAAAGACGGCCTTGTACTGGTCCTGCGTCACCGCATCGAACATCGACCCCTGGCGTGTGTCGCCGACAATCCCGCCCTCGGCACGACCCGCGAAGCGGCCGGATTTCTCAAACCAGGCTTTGAAGATCTCTTCGACCTTCGCGTTCCCCATGAACTCCTTGAGGAAGACATACATCTCCAACGCCTCGAACTGCGGTTCGCGCAGGAAGGCCTTGGGGTTCTTTTCCGGGTTGTTGAAGTCCAGGAACTTGCGGGTCAGCTCCTTGTAGTGGGTACGGACGGTGCCACGGTTGCCACGATAGAACTCCCACAGGAACTGGAAGAAAGCGAAGTCCAGCGACGCGCTCTGGGTTCTGGGGCGCCTAGCCATTGGTGACGTTCCCTTCCCAGGATTCCGAGAGGAGGTCGGTGATCTTGACGCGGATGGTGCCTGCGTCGGCGGGCACCTTGTAGCGGCCGATCACGAGGTCGGTCTTCTTCTCGGGGATATCCACGACTTCGGGCTGCAGAACCGCGCCATCGTAGTTCCAGTCGATGAGGATGCTGTCGGTCAGTTCGCGCCAATCGTCCACGGCCTCTTTCTGCATGGACAGCTTCTGCAACAGGTTCATGGGGTAGAAGCGTTCGATGACCAACTCGCCGTCCTTGAGAACCACCTTTGCGTCGGAATCGCGTTTGAACTCCAGATCGGCTTTGTCGCGCAGGATGTCCACGACTTCGACATCGATCTTGTAGGGCTTGGCCTCGAACTCGAGCACACCTTTCAGGTCCGGTTCATGACCCATGCAGACCAGAGTTATTTTCTCAACGGGCTTTGTTGGATTTTCCGCTTTGCGACGTTCCCATGCCTTGTAGTCGAAGCCGGCCGTCAACTCGTTCAGATCGGCGCGTGTTGCGATCCGGTTGACTGGCATGATCTTGACCATACGACCGTCTTTTTCGCCATCAAAGACCGTGCTCATTTCAAGCGGTTGGACTTCCAGAGCTTCAACAAGCAGTTCCTTTGCCTGTACCGGATTCCGGAAAACCTCATACTGATTGACGTTATAGCTTTCGAAGCCGCAAGTCTTTAAGTCTAGGTCAATTGGAAGTGTGCCTTTCAGCTCTGAGATCGTGCTCAAAATACGCTGAGTAATCAGGTGTATTGCGCCCATGTTGATGTCGGCCGCTACCCATCTGCGGCCTTGCCTCTGCGAGGCTAGCGCGGTTGTTCCAGAACCAGCAAAGCAATCCAGTACTAGATCGCCTGGATTGGTACACGCCTTTACTATGCGCTCGAGCAGATCCTTTGGTTTTTGTGTGGGGTAGTCGACTCCGCCTTTCATGCGGCCCGTGTCCGTCCAGATGGTTTGGAGGACTTGCCCATCGCGTTCATCAAGGAAACTTACCCGACAACGAGCAGCTCCTTTTTCGGGGTTCCGCAGATAGAGTTCTTGCCGCTCTACTGCCGCGTCCATTTCCTCTGCCGTCGCGTATGGCCAAACACGCTTTCCTGAGGGAACGGCTCCTCTCCATTTGAAACGCCTAGATGTGTCATTTCCCTTGTAGGTACAGTCATCTAGTTTGAAGCGCCGAGCACCTTCCGGCAATTCACCATCGTATCGAGTGATGCTCCCGTCCTTTTGCAAGACCAGTGAGTACTCTTTCAGAGCCGCGTCAGAAAGCTGAGTTGCCACGGCGCTCCAATTGTAGACTACTTTTTGACGATTTTTTGCATACCAAAAAATCGTATCATGAACCCATCCAAGTCGGCTTTTTGCGTCGTTGTGCGGGTCTGTCCTTTGCCAGATTACCTCATTCTGAAGATTGCTGGATCCAAACACTTCATCCAACAGGCAGCGGAGATGATGGCTCCTGTGCCAATCGCAATGTAGCCAGATGCTTCCATCCTCTGCCAACAACTCGCGGATAAGGCAGAGACGATCATACATGAACTGAAGGTAATCGTCGTTTGTCCAAATGTCCCCGTACTGCTTCTCCTCAAATGGGACGTAATCTGAAGCGACCTCTTTGCCGCGTTGCATGATCTTCTTGCGATAGTCGGCTTTGGAGTCGAAAGGTGGATCAATGTAAATCAGTCGAAACTGGCCGCGGAACTCTTTGAGGAGATGGCTCAGAACCTGAATGTTATCTCCCCAGAAGATCTTGTTTCGCCACCCGTCTACTTCCTCGCCGTGCACTTCCTTCAGTTGTGCCGGAAAATACTGGGTCGATGTGAACGGCCGCTTCCCGCGCCAGTTCAGCATCGGGTAACCCTTGATCGGCGCGAACTGGTACTTCTCCACGCTGTCGACACCCGCGTTCGAGGCACCCAGATCCATGTTTTCCTGCGTGGTCTTGTCGTCGTTCATCACTCGTCTTTCCTGAAATGCCAGTTCTTGGTGTCACAATAGGCGCGCATATCGCAGTTCTCGCACAGCTTCGCCGGGCGAGCCTTGATCCGGTAGTCGCCGTCTTCGATCCGGCCGACGATCTCATCGAACCGCGCGATGGTCTTGCCGATGGCCCGGTCATCCTTGGAGAAGGTGACATACGGGTTCCCGTCCTGTTCGCCGGTATAGTAGAGGTGCATTCGGCTGACCTTGTGGCCGGTGCGCTCTTCAATAAGGTGTGCATAGACCTCGAGCTGGCTCTGGTATTGCCGCAGCCGGTCGCGGTCCTTCTCCATGTCAGGTTTCTTCTCGGACTTGAAGTCCACGACTTCAACCGTGCCATGTTCGCCCCGGATCAGGTCGACATTGCCCTTGAGGATGTAGTCGTCCTTGACCAGTGAAATCTCAACCTCGGTTTCGCGGATCCGGTCCCAGTTCCCGTTCTCGCGTTTGTAGTAGCGCATCACGTGGTCCAGTGCGGCCGACAGAGCGACCGGGGCCAGGTAGACGCGCTCCTTCTTGGACAGCATCGCGTAGTTCGATGAGAACCAGGACTCAATGGCATCCGGAACGACGGTATGTTCCTCGCCCCGTAGCACGGCCTTGTGGATGTCTTCGATGGTCTGGTGCACCAACGTGCCGAACAGCATTGGGCTGACGCGGATGGCCGCGAACTCGAGCTCCTTGAAGAAGCGGTACTGCTCCGCGCAGTTCTCGAACAGCGCGATGTGCGAGGTGAAGGAATACTCGCGCTTGAGGTTGATCTCCTTGACCTGCTCGAAGGTCAGCTGGGTCAGGTCGACATCGCGCCAGCTGGGCAGGGAACGGAAGAGCGGCTCGAAATATTTCGATGGCGACTTCCCCAAGCCTTTGCCGTCCCGCTCCTGCGCGGCCAGCACCAGCAGGTTCTGCGCGCGGGAAAAGGCTGTGTAGTAGAGGCGCTGGAAATCGAAGTGCTTGATCCGATCCAGCGGCTCGAACCGCGCCTTGGAGAGGTAACCGCCATCCTCAAGAAGTTCGTCCAATGCGGTGTGCTGCTTGCGCGGGACAGCCTCCAGCGAACCGCAGACGACGACGGGGAATTCCAGGCCTTTGGACTGGTGAATGGTCAGGAACGAAACGCAGCCCTTGGGTGCGTATTCCGCCTCGTCCTCATACTCGCCGATGCCGCCATCCTGGAGGAAGCGGAAGAACTGGTTGAACAGGTTCCGGATGTCGCGCTCGATGAATTCCGGGTTCAGAACGGTGACATAGTGCAAGTATTCGAACTTGGTGAGCAGCTTGGAGAAAGTCGCCAGATTGCGTGCAGCGCGCCCCTTGTCCACGCCCTGCATGGTTTCTTCATCGAGGAAGCGGGAAAACAGAGGGAACTGAAGGAGCTGATAGAAAAGCCCTGAAAACGCATAGTCGGTCGTCTGCGTGAGGACGGCGTGGCGCTTGGCCAACGGCCGCGCCCACTCCAGCATCCGTCTGTTCTCGGGCTTACGAAGCTCGTCAGTGAAAGCCTTGAAGCAGGAATGGTCGTAGTAGTCCCAGATCTGAAGATGGGCGCCTTCAGCCCACTGGCGCACCTTGGGAAACTGAGGAAACAGGAAAATCAACGCCCCGATCATCAACCGGATCTCTTCACGCTCGAAAAACATGTTGGACCGCGGAGAGTAGACCGGCACGTCGTTGGCCTCCAGGAAACGTGCCAACGCAACCACTCGGGCGTTCTTAACGGAACGAAACAGAAAGGCGACCTGGTTCCAGTCTGAGAGCTTCCCCGAGTCCCTGAGCGAATGGAGAAAGGCCAACACTTCGGCGTGCCATTTGTCATTCTCGTCGAGCTCGTCTTTGGCCGCAAGTCGGACGGCCGTCGGGACTGCCGGGAAGATGTCGTCCCGTGGTATGATCGACTTTTCAAAGCGGAAAGTGCGCTCGCCGTCTGACCAATCCTGGCCGGCCATCCATTCATTGTAGGTATTGATGATCGCAGGATGAGACCTGTAGTTCACGGTCAGCGAGACTTGCTTGCATTCGCCCTCATCGAAGAGCTTTGGGAACTCGAGAATGTTACGGATCGTGGCTCCCCGAAACCGGTATAGGCCTTGGTCGTCATCACCCACGACGCAGAGGTTTTTCTGCTTGCCAGCAAGCAAAAGCAATATGCGTTCCTGAATGGTATTCGTGTCCTGATACTCGTCCACCATGAAGTGTGACAGTTTGGCGCGCAGGCTTTGAAGCACTTCAGGGTGCGCCTCAAGCAGATTCAGCGCCTCATACTGAATGCCAGAGAAATCCAAGCAGTTGTTCTCTAGCAAAAGCTCCTGGTACTTCTTGAAGCATCCGGCAAGGGCCCTCACTTCCACATCCGGTGCTTCCTCTAGCGTTGTCGGGTCAAGCGCTTCTTCGCTGACTTTATTGAGCCACTTTAGAAGTTGCTCTGATTGCCGCCAGCGTCCGGTTTGATTATCACCCATGACCAGCTGGGCATCAGGAAGCTCTCGGAACTCTTTGATCCTTTGGTATAGAAAATACTGCTGATCGAACTGGTCAAACAGAGTAAAGCTGCGCTTCAACCTCGTGTATTCACGATAATCCTCAAGTATGCGAAGGCATATTGAATGAAACGTACCCAGATACATCTCATTCAGATTGAATTCGATTTTCAGATCTGAAAGCCGATTTGAAATCCGGGTTGTAAGTTCTCGGGCCGCCTTATCGGTGAATGTAACAACGAAAAGCGACTCAGGGACAGCACCTTCATTTTTTATCAGATAAACAATTCTCTCAACGAGCGTGAACGTTTTTCCTGAGCCTGGACCAGCAATGATCAGGACTGGCCCCGTGGTAGCCTTGATTGCCTCCAGCTGCTGTGGGTTGGCATTTGACGAGAGCGAAATTGGAGCGTTCATTGATCATCTGCTCCTTGCGCTGTCTTTGAGCCGCCTGAGACGGTCTTGCTATCCATCCATGCGTTCAAATCCGCCCTACGGAACCGCCAAGTTCCGCCCAACTTGAAAGCTGGAAGCGTCCCATTTGCGGCAAGCCGGTAAACCGTTCGTTTCCCGGCCTTGAGGAAGGCAGCGACCTCGTCGACAGTCAGTATCTCGTCATCCTGATTGCCCATTGGCATCTCTCATCGGTTCGCGCCCATCTTGCGCAAGACTACGCAGAAGGGCAAGAATGTACAAACTTGGCAAGATGATTTGATAGGGTTGACGTTCGCCGGATCGACCCTTCGGAAGCGAGGCGCTGTCGTGGCATCCAACTACGAGTCGATACGTGATGAGAACCGGGAAAGGTATGGCACAGACATCGCTCGGATTGGGCCGATGCTGCTCGCTGACCGGTATGACGATCGAACCCATTTCATCTTCGAGCTGCTTCAAAATGCCGAAGATGCGCTGCGCCGTCGAGGTGCTTGGGAGGGGCCGCGGCAAGTCTCCTTTAAGTTAACCGGAGATTCCCTTACGCTATCCCATTTCGGAATGCCATTTGACGATGATGACGTGCGGGGTGTCTGCGGCATCGCTGAAAGCACCAAGGATGAGCATTCAATCGGTCGTTTTGGGATCGGCTTCAAGTCTGTGTACACGTTTACAGATTGTCCATCGATCCATTCGGGCGACGAAGACTTTGAGATACGCAACTATGTGCAACCCGCGAAGGCAGACAAAATTGATCGCGACCCTGAGGAAACCCTAATCGTCCTTCCATTGAAGGCGGAAGACAAATCGGCTGCGAGTGAAATCGTAAATGGTTTCAAAAGATTGGGGCCGAGCTCGTTATTGTTTTTGAGGTCTATCGAGGAAATCAACTGGTCTGTCGGGGACGAGGCATCCGGGGTCTACCTGCGGAGCAAACCTGAATCTGTTGGCCCGAACGTTCATAAGGTGAATTTGATCGGCCATGAGAGCGGACAGGATGAGGTCGATGAGCAATGGCTTGTATTTCATCGAGAAGTTGCTTCGCCGGAAGGAAAAGCTGCCGGGCGCGTTGAAGTTGCCTTTTCTTTGCGCAATGAGGACGGTCAATCCGATGCATGGCACATTGCGCCGGTTCCAACGTCACCTTTGGTGGTGTTCTTTCCCACCGCCGTTGAGACAAATCTGGGGTTCTTGGTTCAAGGGCCGTATCGGACGACCCCAAGCAGAGACAACATTCCTCGCAATGATCCTTGGAACAAGTACTTGGTCGAGGAAACAGCTGAGCTGTTGATCGAGGCATTAAGATGGCTACGGGATCAATCATTACTCGACACTTCGGCGTTGGGTTGTTTGCCTCTTGATCGAGACAAATTTCCCGAAGGCTCGATGTTCGCTCCCATGTTTGATGCAGTACGCGATGCGCTCTTGGAAGAGCCGTTGCTGCCGAAATTCGGGGACGGGCATATCGCGGCCAAGAAAGCAAAGCTCGGAAGAACAAGGGAGCTACGAGAGCTGTTTCGACCGGAGCAGATCGCAGCGCTGTTTTCTGGTGATGTGGATGGGTGGCTTTCCGGAGACATCACCCAGGACCGGACGCCCGAACTACGACAGTACCTGGTGCACGAACTTGACGTATCGGAGATTACGCCAGCTTCGATAATGCCGCGTCTCAACCTCGAATTTCTTGAAGCGCAAACTGACGAATGGATCCTCAAACTCTATGAATTCCTGAATGGTCAGGGTGCGCCATTGCGACGTTTGCTTGAGGCAATTCCCCTGATCAGGCTGGATGACGGCTCGCATGTGACTGCACGTGAGGGTGGCAAAGCTCAGGCATTCTTGCCGAGCAGCTTTGAGACCGGTTTTCCTACGGTAAAGTCGTCCGTTTCTGCAACTGAAGAGTCCCGGGAGTTCCTTATCTCCCTCGGAATTACTGAGCCCGATCCAGTTGACGATGTGATCTGGAATGTTCTGCCCACCTACCAGCGTGACGAAGTCGATGAAGACGAGGACCTATACTCACGTGACATTGCGCGGATCCTTGCAGCCTATCAATCGGATTCGAAATTGCAGCGCGAGAAGTTAGTGGCAGCTCTTCGAAAGACATCATTTGTAATGGTGTTGGATGCCGGCGATGGTACGCGTTACGTATCTCCTCCAGGGGAAATTTATCTAGCGACAGATCGCTTAAAGAAGCTTTTTTCAGGCGCTGCCAACGTCATGATCGTTGACGACTCCTATGAGTGCTTGCGTGGCGAAGCGATGCGAGAACTGCTCGAAGCCTGCGGTGCCCTAAGGTGCCCGAGGCCCATTGAGGCTCCCGATGCCTTGAGCCACTTGGAACTCCGAGAAATTCGCATTTCCGCGGGCCATGAAGAAACCTCGGGCGTAAAGGACAAGGTCCAGGACTGGACATTGGACGGTTTCGACGAGTTGATGGAAATCCTGCCCGGACTGGAGCCAGAAGAGCGCGCAGTTCGTGCTCGCCTAATCTGGGAAAGTCTAGGGGATTTGGAGGAACGCCGTGGTCGTGGTGTGTTCGATGGGCTCTATAGCTGGACCCACTACGGAAGTTACAAAAAGGACTTTCCGTCAGCGTTCGTTCGTCGCCTAAATGCAGCTGCTTGGGTCCCGGATGAGAACGGTGATCTGCAGCCGCCAAACCAAGTGATCTTTGAAAGCCTTGGATGGAAACCAAATCCATTTCTTCTGTCGCAGATAACCTTCAAGCCACCCATAATCGAGCAGCTGGCGAAAGAGGCGGGAATAGACCCAGACGCCTTGGATCTGTTAAGAAAGTACGGGATTAAAAGTGCTTCTGATCTGATGTCGAGGCTTGGCATAACTGATCTCGTGCCTGAAAGTGAGGACGATGCTGACTCTGAGGATGATGTAGTCGAAACCGAAGACCCTGACGTCTACAAAGACGCTGAGGATCTTTACGGCGATGACATGCCGGACATCCCCGAAGGCAGCTACGATCCGACTGGCGACGATGAAGTAGGGAGAAGCAATTCAGGGGGCACCGGAGGCGGGAGCGGGAATAGAGGAGGCTCGTCGGGCCGCGGAAGTGGTGGCAAGCCGAGTGCTTCGCAGGCTGAAAGCACCGGATCGGGCAGCAACGCAACGAACAAGACTGGGAACTATCAAGGCAAGCGTTCCCCCGGATCCAAAGGGTGTCGGCCATTCATTTCTTATTTGGGCGCTCATCCCGATGATGAGGGACCAGACCCAGATGGACTCGATCGGCCAAAACGAATGCAACTGGAAGCAAAGGCAATTAAAAAGATAATTGGTCTTGAACCGAACCTCCATAAGACCGCGGAAGGCAACAAAGGCTTTGACCTCTATGAAGCGGACGCAGGTGGGAATGTCGTCCGTTGGGTTGAAGTGAAATCAATGACCGGATCATTGAACGATCGGCCTGTCGGCTTGTCGCGTGCGCAATTTGATCTCGCTTCGGAGCAAGGTGATAGATTTTGGCTCTATGTTGTGGAGTACGCATCTGAAATCGACACTGCACGTGTGGTAAAGATTCAGGATCCCGCTGGCCGAGCCCGCACGTTTACCTTTGATAGCGGCTGGCTTTCGATCGCGGAGACCAGTCCCGAGGCATAGATTGGTCATGGAAGCCACTCAGGCTTCAGGTGCTATTCTGCTGTCTCCGTCGTTAAGCGCATAGGCTTAGAGAAGGAATGAGTGCTCCGTGCTTCGATGATAACGCGTTACCTGCTATCGGCCTCATCTGATAGCTCATCCGCAAACCACCGCCCCTTCTGCACTCGCTTCCCCAAGGTCTCGACAAACCCGTCGAACCGCTCGCGGCCCTTAGCCTGTGCCGCGGCCTGCTGCTCCGGTGCGATCGGCGGAGTGATGGTGAGCCAGAAGCGGACGAAGAGCGCGAGCGTCTCGGTCGCGATCCGCTGGTCGCGTTCCAGCCGCGCGACCTGGCGGGAGAGGCGATCGAGGCGGCGCGTCAGGGCGGCCTCCTGCATGTCGGCGTGATCGGGCGAGAGGAAGGATTCTACCGCCACCTCGACGATGGCGGAGCGGGTCACGCGTTTCCGGTCAGCGATGTCGTTGATCCGGCCGATCAACTCGGCTGGTAGGGAGAGGTTGAGACGGTCGCGCATAGGTCAGTCCTCAGAGATCGATGCCATCGTTGCGGTCCATCGAGGCCTGTCGGGCCACCTGGCCCATCTGCTTGCGCAGGGCCTGCCGTTGTCGTGCGGTCTCCTCCGCTTCGTCGTCGAGCATCATCTCGAACTCGCGCGCTGGTTCTGTCGTCTTTTCCGGGGCTGCGGCCACATGCTCAGGCAAGTCTGGTTCCCGTCGCAGGCCTGCATTCGCGTCATCAGCTTCACCCGACGGCGCGGACGCGCGCAAAGGTTCATCGGCTTCGATGGCCGGAAGCGATGACCATGGATCATCCTGCAGGACCGGATCTACTTTCCGCGGTTCTGGCGGCGGCACCACGCGATCGACGAACCGTTTGTCCTCGAAATATCGCGCCTTCTTCGCCCGGATCGGCGGGGAACCTGCGACCATGACGATCTCGTCGTCGGGCGGCAGCTGCATGATTTCGCCCGGCGTCAGCAGCTGGCGCGCAGTTTCAGAGCGAGAGACCATGAGGTGACCCAGCCAGGGTGCCAGCCGGTGACCGGCGTAATTGCGCATCGCCTTCATCTCGGTCGCCGTGCCAAGGGCATCCGAGACACGCTTGGCGGTGCGCTCGTCATTGGTCGCGAAGCTCACCCGGACATGGCAATTGTCGAGGATGGCGTTGTTCTGGCCATAGGCCTTCTCGATCTGGTTCAAGGACTGCGCGATGAGGAAGCTCTTGATCCCGTAGCCCGCCATGAAGGCCAGTGCGCTTTCGAAGAAGTCGAGCCGCCCGAGTGCGGGGAATTCGTCCAGCATCATTAGGACGCGATGGCGGCGGCGCGTGTCCTTCAAATCTTCGGTCAACCGTCGACCGATCTGGTTCAGCACGAGCCGGATCAGCGGCTTGGTGCGGGAGATGTCCGAGGGCGGCACGACGAGGTAGAGGGTCGTCGGCTGGTCCGCACCGATGAGATCGTCGATCCGCCAGTCGCAGCGCTGGGTCACATGGGCGACGACGGGATCGCGGTAGAGGCCAAGGAAGGACATCGCCGTCGACAGAACACCCGAGCGTTCGTTGTCGGACTTGTTCAGTAGTTCCCGCGCGGTCGAGGCAATGACCGGATGCGGGCCGGCCTCTCCCAGATGACGCGCCGCCATCATCGCTTCGAGGGTCTGTTCGATCGGACGGCGCGGGTCGGACAGGAAAGCGGCAACGCCGGCGAGGGTCTTGTCGGGTTCGGCATAAAGCACATGCAGGATCGCGCCGACCAGCAGTGAGTGCGAGGTCTTTTCCCAATGGTTACGTTTTTCGAGGGAGCCTTCGGGATCGACGAGAACATCGGCAACGTTCTGAACATCACGAACTTCCCACTCACCTCGACGCACTTCGAGCAACGGGTTGTAGGCGGCCGAGCTCATGCTTGTCGGATCGAACCGCAGCACCCGGCCATGGCGCGCGCGGAACCCGGCCGTCAGGTCCCAGTTCTCGCCCTTGATGTCGTGAACGATCGCAGAGCCTGGCCAGGTCAGCAGCGACGGGACCACGAGGCCCACCCCCTTGCCCGACCGGGTCGGCGCGAAGCAGAGCACATGCTCCGGCCCGTCATGGCGCAGGTAATCCTGATCCAGCCTGCCGAGCACGACACCATCGGACCCCAGCAGCCCGGCGGCCTCGACCTCGGCCCTGTTCGCCCAGCGGGCCGAGCCATAGGTATCAACGTCTGCGGCTTCGCGCGCCCGGATCACCGACATGGTGATGGCCACGGCGATGGAGATGAAGCCGCCCGAGGCCGCGATCGCGCCGCCCTCCCAGAACACCGTGCGCGCATAGGCATCGTAGAAGTACCACCACCAGAAGAAGGCAGGCGGCGGGTAGATCGGCATGCCGAAGGCCTCGAACCACGGGCTGCCCAGCTGGGCCTGAAACCCCAAGCGCCAGGCGACCCATTGCGTTGCGCCCCAGGTCGTCGTGAGCACGATCAGGAAGACGGCGAGGATCTGGCCCCAGAGGATTTTCGTGGCGGTCATGGTCAGGGTCCTTTCGTCAGATGCCGAGCCCGCGCTTGCGCCCGAGGCTCCAGTCGATCCCGCCGCCGCCGCGCACGATCCCTGTGATGTGCCGGCCAAGGCGGGGCTCGATCTCGCGAGACCAGGGGACGAGCTGGAAACTGCGCCCGCCGTCAGGGCCGATACCCTCAATCATCGCGTAGCGGCCGGAGGACAGACGTAGTTGCCGGGTGTAGATGCCGGTCACATGCTCGCCCGACTTTGCCGGACGATGTGGCAAGCCCGTCTCGGTCTCGAGGGTCTGGCCCATCGCATCGAGTTCGCGCCGCCGCAGGGTGTCGAGAAGGTTGCGTTGCAGGATGATCCGCTGTCCCTGCCTTTGGGCCAGCCCCTCGTCCGCCAGATGCTCGGCACGGGCGTCGAGTGCATCGCGGACCTCAGCACCGAACCCGCCGATCGCAAGAGGCATACGGGAACGTTCGACCAGACGGTGATCGAGCCAGGTCGCGCCCGGCGCAATGATCTGGGCTTTCAAGTCGAGATCGGAGCGGTTGGCCAGGACAAGTGTCGGGCGCGGATCGTCCGGACCGCCGAAGCGGCGCACCTCGACGATGCCGCCGGGCCCGGGTGCCTGGCCGAAGGCGTCCAGACCGCGGAAGCGGACGTGATGCGCGCGCCCATCCGTCCCGTCGATCACGGCATAGGCGGTGCCGGTCTGTTCGTCGTGCAGGCCGGTCTCGACCAGCCGCCCGATGATCGGGTCCCCTGTCGCGGCCCCGTCGATGGCGAAGTCAGAGAAGCCGCGGTCCTGCCCCCGCTCGGCGAAGGCGCGGTGCATCGTCTTGATGATGTCGCCGCGCTCACCCAAGTCGCGGAGCGTGCGTTCGGCCTCGAGCCCGAGCATCCATTCACCGGGGCGGCCTTCCGAGGCCAGACCGAGTTTCCGAAGGTGCTGCAAGCGGCCTACCATCAACCGCCTGATTTGCGGGTCGTCGGGTCCGTGTGCTGAGGGGCGCAGGTCGAGCAGACCGAGTTCGTCGGCGTGATAGCGCAGCTCCCGGTCAAGGCGCGTCCAGCGTTCTGCCGTGATTTCCCGTTCGAGCGCGTGCCGGATTTGGTGCTCCGGTTTCGGGCCAAGCTCGAGCGCAACGAGTTCCTCGGCGCGGGACCGCAGCCCGCTGCTGATGTAATCGCGCGCGATCACGAGATCGCTGCCACGATCATCGACGCCGCGGACGATCAGATGTACATGCGGATTGTCGGTGTTCCAGTGATCGACTGCGACCCAGTCGAGCCGGGTGCCGAGATCGGCCTCCATCCGGCGCGCGAGATCGCGGGTGAACCCGCGCAGGTCCTCCATCTCGGCCGCGTCCTCGGGCGAGATGATGAAGCGGAAATGGTGCCGATCATCCTCGCATCGTGCCGCGAAGTCCGAGCCGTCCAGACCGTCGGTCTGGGCATCGAAGAGCAGGCCCTTCTCCCCATCCTTGCCGACGCCGTCGCGGCGCAGATAGGCGAGATGGGTTGAGAGCGGAGCCGCACGATAGGCCCGGCCCTTGTGACGGGCAATGCGGGCAGCGACCATGACCCGGCGCGATGACGAGAATAGCCGCGATCTGCCGAATCGGTTTTGTCCGCGCCCGAAGGTGGAATGGCTTCGCTCTTTGCCGCTTGGGCGCGTCGAAACGTGACCTGCCTTGTGGGCCGCCCGCAGAACTTGGTCGACAAAGGCTTTGGGACGCGGGGTACGCGTGCTGCGGGGCTTTCCGGGCCTGATGCGGAAGTCGCGCTCAGGTTCGGTCATGCGAAAACTCTCCCGTTTCTCGGAACGCCCCTGTGCATGCCGGAGCCTTGAAATCGCAGGGCAAATTCCGGGAACCTGCACACGACCGACCGCCATGCACGCGAAAACGCCAGTCCTGTCAGGGACTTGCGGCATTCGTGGCATGCCCTTTTATCTTGCCCTTTTTCCTTCCCGCCCGTTTTCCGAGCGCGCCCTTCCACCACGTTTGCGACACGGCCCTCCAGAGCCCGAGAAACCGCGATCATGGTCATGGCCGTGCCTCCGCGCCGGGCCGGGCAACGAAAATGCCGGGATCTGGGGCGGCTGAACCGGCTTCAAGCGACGGTCGACCTGCATCCGGATTGCCGCCATTTCGCTGCGGATGCGCCGCCGATCGGTCGGTGAAGAGGACTGCCTCGCGCCAATCGGCGACGGTTGCGCGGTTCGGGAGCGGCGGCGTTCCGTCCAGACGTGGGGCCAGCATCGCGACATAGGCGCGGGTCTCGGCGGGAAGACGACGGCCCTCAGAGAGGTATGCGTCATACCGGCCCGGCCCCGCATTGTAGGCGGCGAGCATACCAGCGACGGTGCCATAGCGATCGAGCATTGTGCGCAGATAGGCCGTGCCCGCGATGATGTTATCGCGCAGATCGAAAGGATCAGCGCCGAGTCCATGGTCCTCCCGCAGGACGGTCCATGTTCCGGGCATGACCTGCATCAGTCCCATGGCCCCGGCATGGCTGACCGCACGCGGATCGCCCGCGCTTTCGGCCTGCATCACGGCACGGATCCAGTGTTCCGGGATCGCGAAGCGCGCGGAGGCTTCGGCGATGGCAGCTGCATGAGGATCGCGCATCGGATCCATTTGGATGGTCGGTGCTTCGGCGAAAGCCGGGGCGCTGACTGGTCCCGTCACGGCAAGGCCGGAAAGAAGGAAGATGGCCCAGACTTGGGCAATGCGGGGTCGATCAACCGTTATCCGACTGCTACGTTTGCGGAAGATCTGGAGCATCGCTCACGCCGCCCCATTGCGCTTCGGCGGACGGGTCCATTGCAACGACCAAACCGAACTTTCACCGTTGCGGAAGAGATTTGCCCGGATTGGCTGCGCCAGCATCGGGTCATCGATAAGCACTGAGAAATACTCGCCGGCCTTCTCCCCCGTGCGCGCCCAGGCCGCCCCGATCTCGCGGGCGAGGTCGCCGTCCCCGTGAATAAGACGGTAATCGGGTGCGTTCTCGGCTTCGGTCGCCTCGGCCTTGTCGAGGGAGACCTCAAGGTCCAGTGTCAGCGTTCGGACATACCCGGCAAAGCCGGATTTCGTGCGGGTGAATTCACCGATCTGGGGCATGGCGTGCCTCCTTTCTGTTGTGGTGCGGTGTGGGATTAGGATGCGCCGGCTCTGCGGTGATGGCGTCGTCGATGGTCCAAAGCGGTGTCAGCCGGGCGGTGATCGTGGTAAGCGGCAACGGCCCAAAATACCGCCCGTCGAGGCTGTCTGGCGCATCCGGGTTCATGAGAAAGACTTCGCCAGCGCCGAGCTGATGACAGCCCTGCCAGGCGGGTAGATCGCGGCCGTTGCGGTCCTGCGCATGGGCATAGCCGAGACGACGGTGATCGACCGTGATCCTGTCGCCCGAGCGGCAGACCAACGCCCCTTCGAGCGCCACGACATGCTTGAGCAGCGGCACGCCGCGCGGAATGTATCCGCGCGCATCGAGGTAGTCCGAAAGCGCCGGTGGTGGCTGAACGACCACCAGGTCGCCGATGACCATTTGATCAACCGGGTGCAGCCGATAGAGCCCGATTGGAACGCTCGCGCTGACATTCCAAAGAACGCGCGGCGACCAAGTGGCAATAGCAGGCAGGGCGATCAGGGTGACCGACAGGGCCGTCGCCCAGACGACGGTGCGCCGCGCCTTCATAGCCCGAGGCTCCGCCGCTTGAGCCAAGCCCGGTGCTGGAGACGGGTATAGGAATGGGCCGGTTGCGCGGTGGCCAGGCGATTGTGCAGGTGTCGCCAGAAGTCCTGTGACGCATCCGCCGGGTCGATGCCGAGCGCCTCGATAGCGTCGATCGCCTGCAACACACGTTCGACCTTGGGCCAGCCGTGGGTGGAGAGCAGCAGGGTTCCTCCGGGACGCAGATAGGGCAGCGTTTGAAGGGGAGTTCCGGGCTTCGCAGCCCGCAGGATGTCGAAGCGCGAGAGGACCGTGCCATAGGCGTTGGCCGCCCAGCGATTGACCGCGAAGACGGCACCCGGCGCGAAGCCAAAGCGGTGGCGTTTTTGATCGATGCGGTCTTCTCTGACTGGATGACCGAACCGGACCCACTGTTCGATCTGGCCCTCTTTCCAGGTCAGCTCAACGAAGGTCAGGTCGCTTTCTCTGCCAATGGTCTGTACATCAACCTCGTGCGGTTCGGAGCGGATCGGCCTCATGTCGTCGCCCTCCTCGACGTGCCGAGAAGTCGCTCGGGCCTGTCATTCTGAGGGCCGGGTGCGAGAGATTGAGCGCGTCCGCGTGCGGGCCTGTCCCCAGCGGGGGCACCGCAACAAGAGTTAGATTCTGGGTTAGAGTCTAAGTTACGGCCGCGAATTCTGCCTTCTTTTGAAATGGATGCGCCCGGTTCAGGTTCCCGATAGCACGAGGGTCCGGTTCCTGATGGCACGATACCGGGGGTTCCCGATGGCACGAGCCTGTCCACAGCTTGTCCACAGGGCTCGAAGGCGAGCAGACGACGCCCCCGCGCCTCGATTTCGAGCGCCAGGCGGTAGCCCGGCAGGGGCTGTCGACGGATGATGTCTCGCAGTTCGAAGGCAAAGCGTTTGAAGGGTGAGAGGCTGCCGGATTTGACGTGGAGGTGCCGGATCTCGAACCGCCACCCTGCCCTTTGGCGGCCGCCATGCTTGCGCACGAGGCGATAGAGCCAACGATCGAGCCCGCCGGTCAGGTCGAAATAGGCCCGGTCGATAGTGAGGATCAGCGCATCATCGAGGACCGCGCGGTAGAACCAGTCCGGCACGATCAGCTCGATCCCGTCGGGGCGACCGGTGGCATCGGTCCGCTCCGTCCACTCGTTGATCCAGGAGAACCGGTGGCGACGCCCTTCGGCAGGCTGGCGGATCGAGGTGCAGACCGTCGTCGATTGCAACCGGTCCAGCGCGGCCTTCAAACGGTGATAATCTCGGGCGGAGGTGCCTCGCCCGATGAAGGTGAGGATCTGGTACGGCGTCGCCGCCATGAGCCGCGACGTGCGCAGCCCGGAATCGCGCGCCTCGACGATCTGACTGGCCGCCCAGATCAGGATATCCGCGTCCCAGATTGTCGCCATGCCATGGTCCGCCACGGCCTCAACACGGATTTCGACACCGCCCGCCGCGAACTCGATGGGCCGCGTGCGGTGGTTCTTGGACAGGGAAAAGAAGGGATAGGACATGAGATCCTGCGCATCCCGCACCGCGAACTCGCCAGGGAGAGCGTGGAACAGATCGAGCTGGCCGCGTTCTGACGCACTGCGGGACATCTTGGACGCCTCCGCCGGATCAGCGGAAGGCCCGGCCCGCGGGCGGGGTCGCGGTCAGCAAATGGCGCTTCGCGGGTAGTACCCGGCCACCGCGCGGATCGGACGTCGAAGTCACGGCGCCGCGCTGGACCCAGGCTTCGAGATCCTCGATTGAGTAGACGACTCGCCCTCCCAGCTTGTGATAGGCCGGACCGGTGCCGTAGGTGCGGTGCTTTTCAAGGGTCCGCGCAGACAGGCTGAGGAACTGCGCGGCTTCCTTGGTGCGCAGATAGCGCGGCGGCAGAGGAGCGTGATCGGGTCGCATGGAAAGCCTCCGTGTGGTCCATAAGGCCGCCGGACAATGGCGGCTGATTGTGGCCACGATGGCGAAGTGCGACAGGTGGGATGGAGTGCGAAGATGGGGGTGCGGTAATCGCACACTTGAAGAAGAGGTCGATCCGTCGACCATCTCTCGTGACCTTGAAACAGTAGAAAAGCGCTACAAGACTTCGAACCCGCGGAATTGCCCTGTGAATATTTTGCGGTTGATTTTGTAAATCGGCGCGGATACGGTCTTCCAAAACAAGCGAGGCCCGAGCATGCCGATTCCCAGCGAAACCACCGTGCGTCCGATCCTGGACGAGATCCGCGAGCAGGTCGTATCCGCGATCCGTGAGGCATGGGAGGACTGGCTTGCCAGCGATTTCAATGGAGTGTGGCGCTGCAAACGCAGCCGGGCAAATTTCGTCTGGGAGCAGATCATCGAACGCGCGAACAATGCGCTGCTGGATCACGATGCCGTCCATGTGATCGACGGCCACGAAACGATGAAGTTCCTTGTTCGTGATATCGTGCTGTTTCGGTTCAAGAAGGCGGATGAGACGGGCCGCTCGTCGAATGTCGCTACACAACTTGCGCTCGCTTTTCACGACCATGAACAGAACTTGTTTGGCTTGCCGGAGGTCCAGCGCGTCGAGGTCGTCTACAAACTGAATCGTCTTGAAACGCAGATCGACGACATCTGCGTGGTCGCCCGCAACGGCGATCGGATCGCGTGGGAATACAGCCTGCTGGATGCGGGCGAGGCCGCGGTTCCGTTGCCGTTGCCCGAGGCGAAACCCGAACGTCCCGCAGCGTCCATCGTCAAGCTCAAGGGCGCCGCGGACGACCGCAAGAAGCGCCAAGACTGATGCCCGCCGATTTCAATCAGGACCTGCTGCGGATAGCGCGGCAGGCGCGGGGATGGAGTCAGACAGAGCTTTCCACGCGCTCAGGGGTGTCACAGGCAAATCTCTCGAAACTTGAAAACGGACTGATCGGGCCGACCGAAGACGTGTTGACGAGCGTCAGTGAAGCTTTGGGTTTTCCGGTAGATTTTTTTTTCCAGAATGACCGGGTCATTGGGCTGCCGATGAGCGTGCAATACCGGAAGCGGGCGAGCGTTGGGCAGAAGGCGATCGAGCGCCTGGAAGCTGAGCTCAACATCAGGATCCTTCATATTCGAAGACTGCTCGATGCAGCCGAACTGGAACCGGAGTTGTCCCTTCCACGTCTGGATGTCGACGAATACGGTGGCGACCCCGAACGCATCGCGGATCTCATCAGACGCACCTGGCTTGCACCTTCGGGACCGATCCGGGAACTTGTCGCTTGGGTAGAGCGAGCAGGCTGCATCGTCGTCCATTGTGACTTCGCCGCGCTCAAGGTGGATGGCTTCACGGTTCAGATATCGGATATGCCACCGTGCATCTTCCTCAACCGGAACATGCCGGCTGATCGGCAGCGGTTCAGCCTAGCGCACGAACTTGGGCATGTTGTCATGCATCAGGTACCGTCGCCGGAAATGGAAGACGAGGCGAACGCGTTCGCGTCGGCGCTGCTCATGCCGGCGCGCGATATTCGGCCCCACCTTTCCGGACGTCGCCTCACGATCCAGCGGCTCGCCGCGCTGAAACCGATTTGGCGTGTGTCCATGGCAGCGCTTCTCTACCGGGCAAAAGAGATCGGCGCGATTACCGACAATCAGAGCCAGTATCTCTGGCGGCAGATGAGCTCGATGGGCTACCGGAGAACGGAGCCGCCCGAGCTCGATCTCATGGTCGAAACTCCCACCGTCCTTCCGGAGATCGTAAGGCTGCATCTGGAGGAACTCGGCTACGGTGTGTCCGATCTCGCGCAAGCGCTCCGCTCAAGCGAAGAAGACTTGCGAGCCCTTCATCCGCTACCAGGGACCATAACCCGGCTGCGAGTAGTGAAATAGACAAGCAAACGCGACCAAAAGCGGATTGTAAACGAGCGACTGAGGAGATTTGGACCGATCAGCACTTTGGCGCGCTGACGCCGTGGCGAAAGAGAGGCTTGATCGTGGATCATTTCAGGACTCGACGCCCAAGCAGCCCTAGGTAACCACCGTCAACCATCTTTCGCGCGTCGCGCAGCAAGGCCATGACCGCGAAGCGCTCCGGCGCGCTTTGCCACTCGTCCCGGCTGACCCGAGACAGTCGAAAGACCACTTCGGCTATCTCGCGCTGCGACGCGCCGGCAACGCGCCCGTCATATACCTGCAACATGCGTTTGGCACGCAGTCGCTTCTGGCGGGTAAGACGTTTGTCGTCAGGAAGCACTCTGCCGTGAAGCTGCGCAAGCAAGCGAAAGACAGCGTCGAGACGCGCAAAGCCATCCTGATCGAGAGGGACGATCGCCACAAGTACATCGGCGTCGGAATCCGATTGCAGAATTTGGAGGCGATGCTTCCCACCGGCATCAAGAAGATGGAGGAGGCCGTCATGGGCGTATTTGACTGTCCCTTCAGGCAGGATCGTCGGTTCCACCGCGCCGCTCAGGACCTCCGGAACCTTCTGCAGCACGACCACCGAGGGATCGATCCGGGGGTCCCAGAGTGCGCAGGCCTTTGAAGCCGGGAGGTTGGGATCGGCCGCGAAATCGCAACCCCCATTTTTCGAGGAGCGCGTCTTTCAGATACGCGTCGTCCGGTGCGGCCTTGGAGAGGGTCGCATAGTCCTTTGCATAGCGCTTGTTGCGGCGCAGCCATTCCCAGGCAAGATCGGACGCGCTCAGGTCTTCGACGTAGTCGTACTCTGCCGAGGAACGCCAGCCGGAGCGTTCCGACGGCATGACAAATCCCGTTCGTCAACTTCTCTGAAACGACCTGATTTTACACGTTTTGATTGATCTTCGGGAGTCCGGCCCACCCTGCATGGGCGGGTTTCGGCGTGACTCAGCCGTTCGGGCCGTCGCCCCCCTGCCGAAGCAGGTCGCGATAGCCGTGCTCGGTCATCCAGCGAGCTCGCGCGAGGTGACTATCATAGACGTTCCTGCAGCGATCGGGATCATGCTTCGGATCGAGTCCAAACAGGACTTCGACCACTTCCTGCCAATCGGCTCCTTCCTCGGCAGCGTCGAAAATGCGGAGGTAGAGAACCATATGAGCATGGTCGTAGTCGGTCAGCGTTTCGCTGTCCGGCGGAGCATCCAGAAATGTCGTCTCGCCCTGTGCCATTTGCCTACAGGATCGCAGAAACGACCCCCCTCCCGAAGTTGCCCTTTCGTACAGGCGCGCCACCGATATCCGCATCAACCGGTTACGATCACTTGGCCTTTTTCGCCTTGGTCACATCGATCAAGACGCCTTCACCCTTGTCCAAACGCAGAAAGGTGATCCCTGCATCCTCGAACACCCGGCGCACCTGATCTTCGGTCGACTCGTAGACACGAAGATCCTTCTCGGATTCGAGCCTTTTCAGTGCGGTCAGTGATACCAGGGCCTTATCGGCTAGCTCCTGCTGCGTCCATCCCAGCAATGCGCGCGCGGCCCGTGATTGTCGGGCGGTGATCATGATGATCACCTCCCACCCGGCCATTCACACATGCCAGAACTACGACTATTTTAGTCGCATTTCCGGGGGCTTGCCAGTGATCATCGTTGTCAGTGGCCGTTTCGGGCCTTCGATCGCACAGGAGCCGACCAAGGCGCGACTCACCGCTAGTTCGGCCGCTGCGCGCGGCGGGATATCGCCGAATGATACGAATTGTGATCGGCGTCCGGCAGTGCCAACAGAAAAGCCCGGCGGCTTGCGCCGCCGGGCTTCGTTGCCGTGTCAGGATTGGTCGTCCTCATCGTCGATGAAGGAGGGTTCCTCATCCTCGGCCTGCTTGGCCTTGGTCAGGAAGTCGACCGTCTCGGCGATGATCTCGCAACCGTAGCGATCGACACCCGCGGCGTCGGTCCACTTGGTGTAGTGGATGCGGCCGCGGACCAGGAGCTTCATCCCCTTCTCGCAGTACTGCTGGACCGTCTTGCCGAGGCCGTTGAAGCAGGTGATGCGGTGCCATTCGGTGTCCTGGACGCGGTAGCCGTTCTCGTCGCGGACGACCCGGCCTTCGGAATAGCGCGGGCGGGATGTGGCAAGGGTGAGGGTGGTGATCGAGGTGCCGCCCTGGGAGGTGCGGGTCTCGGGGGTCTGGCCGATGTTGCCGGCGAGGATGACGATGTTCTGCATGGTATGTCTCCGTTGCTTCATCCGGAGGGACCGTCCCTCCGATGAGGCCCGTCAAAGACCGCTGGACGTGGCCTGCACGGACGCCCCCGGTGTCCGCTTGACCCCCAAGGCGGGACGTGGCGCGGGCAGGCGTGGGACACGCCAACACGGGTCCCGCCGCGCGGGGTTGCTGGCCTCGGACGGACGGGCTTAGGGGATCAATCAGGAGGAGGGACAGGTCTTCTCGGAGGAGCGCCAACGGGGACGCAGTGCCGAACAATCTTTCTCGCGAATGGCAACTTGGCCCCCAGATCACGCACCCATCGACAATCGGCCTCACGCACCCACCGTCGCGTGCCACAGCTGCGCCGTGTCCGATGGCCAGAAACCGCAGGCAGAACCGAGCACGTTAGGCATTGTTCACCGCACTCACAGGCATCGGCCCTGTTAGTCCATCGTCATAGGGCGAGAGAGGGGTGATTGGGGGTCTTGGCCTGCGATCAGCCAAGGACCGTCGCTGCGCAGATTTTCACCCCGCCTGCGATCAACTGACGAGGGACGACCGCAACCAAGGGCTACCGGTCGAGAAGCCCCTCGCCCATGGCATTGAGGTTGATCATTGCCGCAACGGCGACGACCGCGCCGCAGCCGGCACAGAGAAGCGTCAGCAGTATACCTGGATCGAGCGCATGTTTCGCGACGCCATGGGCCAACGCGTAACCCGCCAGGGCGGCGGGCAGCGCAAAGAGGCCGAGCGCCCCGAGGCGGAGGAACGGGTTCCGAGCAAAGCCGAGAATGGCAATGACGAACGCGACAGAGAGCGCCGCCCCCGCTAAGCCGGCAAGGAAGGACAGGCCGAAACCGGCACCGCCACCATGAACCTGCAGAAACGCGGCGATCCCGGCCATGACCGGCAGCGCGAAGACTGCAAAGCGAAAGGCCAGCACGCTAAGAGCGATGGACAGGGAGATGGCAAGAAGAACAAGCGACATGGACGCCTCCATAGGTCTGTGACTGCGGGGATCACGACAGGCTGCCCGAATGTGCGCACCGCCTGCGACTATGCTGCTTCGCCGGTTCTGCTCGGGAAAGCATAGTGACGCTCTATTTCCGAGGAAAGCCGGGGAAAAACTGGTAGCAAGATCTTGCGGATCACCGAGCGCGCCTCGACCCCTTCTTGCTACCAACCAGTATTGATTGCGTGCGTATCTGCTAAGAAGGTTGATACACCTTGATCGCTCAATCTGACTAAGTGCTTGAAGTGCTTAACGCATTCCTGAAGGAGATTAAGTGTAAGCCGCGGCTGGCCGTTTTGCCCCAAGAGAAAATCAAGGTCCGCTGGTAGTTCGTATCCATGTGCAATTGTGTGTCGGATCCTCACCCAAGCGTCAGTTCTAATGCGCGTGTCATGACCGTTCCACTGCCTCGGCCCCTGATGCCATTCCCAAATAGGCCATGGGTCGAATCCAGTGATGTTTTTCAATAGCGATCTCGCATTTTGGCAGTTGGGTGTATTGAACCGCCCAATCTCCTGTTTGGCTGCGGTCTTCCTTGTTTGTAGCATTAGCTTTGCCCAATCTGGTGGCGCAATTCCATCTGCTGGATGATCGAGGGAATTCTCAACAACTTCTATGAATTCTAAAGAGATTTTTTCCAAGTAGGCCTGCCATGCGGCCACGGTCATCACGACACCTGCCCGATGGATGGCATCTTGCTGGTGCCTGCGTCCTCGCCCTTGCTGAACTTGGCCGTGGACGCTGATTAACTGGTTTACCAACTCGAGCTGGCCAGAGAATTGCTCTTGGGACTGAGATGGCATGGCAGAGAGGATCCAGATATCGCTAGACAAGGATTGCTTCATAGAGATTTTTTTTCAAGCTTCGCTACAGATGGAGTGTGGGTGGCGCTCACGCGCCACTCTCGTGTTTCAGGACGGGAATACCCAGCTTGCGTGCCTTGTCGGCGAGGTTCTCCTGGATCCCGGTGCCCGGAAAGACCAGCACCCCGATCGGCAGGACGTCCAGCATCGCGTCGTTGCGCTTAAACGGAGCCGAGCGGCCGTGCTTGGTCCAGTCGGGCCGGAAGGCGACCTGCGGCACCTTGCGGTGATCGGCCCAGCGGGAAGCGATGAGTTCCGCACCCTTGGGTGAGCCGCCGTGGAGCAGCACCATGTCCGGGTGCTTGGCATGGACACGGTCGAGCCGCGCCCAGATCAGGCGGTGATCGTTGAAATCCGCCCCGCCGGTCACGGCCACCTTGGGACCCTCGGGCAGAAGCAGCTGCGCTTCGGCTCGACGGCGGGCGGCGAGGAAATCGCGGCTGTCTATCATCGCGGCGGTCAGGTTGCGATGGCTGACCCGTGAGCCGGTCCGCGGATGCCAGGGCTTGCCGAGGTGATGCTCGAAGCCCTCTGCTGCGAGGTCGCGAAAGAGTTCCAGTGCCGTGCGCCGTTCGACCATGCTTTGCCCCTCTGCCACGAGGCGTTCGAGTTCGAGGGATTTCACCTCCGAGCCATCCTGTTCCCGCTGCAGGCGGCGCTGCGCCTGTTCGTTGTCGTCGAGTTCACGTTTGGCCCGCGCCAGCGCGCGATGGAAGAGGTTGACCGCACCCCAGAGCAGTTCGTCGAGATCGGGTTCGAGACGTGTATCGCCGAGCGTCGCGACAAGGGCGTCGAGGATATCGGCGACGGCACCGGCGATCTGGCTGCCCTCGGGCAAGGGACGCGGGTCGGGTTCATCTTCGTAGGGGCGCCAGCCGTAGAGCTGGAGTTCGGTCAGGACATTGGCGGTTGAGGACGTGCTGTGATGCGGCTCGTGGGCATCGGTTTCGGGATCGTGGGTCATCTGCGGGTTCCTTCCTGGGGGGAGCCGCGCGCCACACGCGGCCTTCGTGGCAGGAACGCGCCCACGGGCGGGGCGGCCGGGCAGCCCGAGCCTTTCGCGAGGGCCTTGATGGCCAAGCCCGGCTATTTTGCCTCGCGATGCAAAGCGCCCCAAGGGGGCGCGGCGGAAAATAGCCGGAGCGCGGCCATTGCCGGGCCGTCCCGATTGTGGGCCTCCTGCCCTCTGAGAAGGCCGTGCGCGCCGGCCTTTCCCGTGGATGGGAACCGCGCGCGGGATGCCCCTGCGAAAATGATGCTGTGAGCCGTACAGCGCCAGCCCGATTGCCGCCCTGTCACACCGGCACGGAACGAGCGGCATCCTCGACGTGGAGATGAAGCCGAAACCGCGCTTTCAAAGCCGCCAGCCCATAGCGTCGGAGATCATCGTTGAAGTCGCCCAGTCGCGGCGAGAGGGTCAACGCCTCGATCCCGACCTCGGCTGCGCGCGCCTCCAGTCGATCCCTCGCCGCCGTGCCAGCAGTGTCACGGTCGCGCAACACGTAGAGCCGCCGCAGACCAGCGGGAAACCGGATGGCGGCCAGGTGTCCCGATGACAGCGCCGCGACAGCGGGCAACTCAGGCAGGGCCGAGCGCACGGAAAGAACTGTCTCGATCCCCTCGCCCGCGATGAGCACGTCTGCGGGCGCGCCGAACCGCACCCCGTTCCCGAGCAAAGCACCCATCGCGCGCCGCGGTGTGTCGATATCGGCCTTGGCGCTCCCGTCCGGCCGTAGCCAGGTGCGATGGGTCCCGGTCTGGCGGCCCTCGAGATCGGTGATGGCAGCCAGCATGGCCGGAAGCCGCGCGACCGGCCCGCTGCCTTCGGGCCGATAGAAGCAGGCGGAGTGGAACCGCAGGCTTGGCATTTGGTCAATCGCTCCGATGCCACGCCCGCGCAGATAGGTCTCTACAGGAGTGCCGAAAATCGGCACGCCCATTGCAAACAGGCGTCGTGCCGACTCCTGGGAACCGGTGGCAACTGGTGGCCGTGAATGTGGAGAATGTTGTCGAGGTGGATCAGGTAAGGGCAAGCTCAAGAAGCGTCGGGCTTCATCGGCAACGTCCTTGAAGTCGACCAAGCCGCAGCTTTCCCGGATGACATCGAGCAGATCGCCATGCTCCCCCGTAGCTGCGTCGGTCCATTTTCCAGCGGCACGGTTGCCGGACAGTGGCCCGGACAGCCGAACGAACATGGATCGACCCGGTTTATTCTGAACGTCGCCAACCAGCCAGTACTGACCCTGCTTCCGGCCGTTCGACAGATAGTGTCGGCACACCGTTTCGGCATTCCGGGCAAGTTGGTGCGAAAGCTCGGTAGCGGGGCTCGTCATGGCGGTCTCCAAGAGGGTTGGACGCAATCAGGGGCCCGCCATGACTGACGGGCCCCTGACTTTGGACCTTGGGGGAAGATCCCGTGCTGCTCGTAGGTCACTCGGCGGCTGTCTTGGCGAAGGCGTCACCGGCGACGGGATCATCTTCCTCCATTGGGTCAGAGTCTCCGATAGCCAGTTCGCCGCCGTCTTCCGCCGTTTGCGCTTCGCTGCTGTCGGGATCGTCTTCCGAAGCGTCATCGTCGGAGCGGTCCGCGTCCTCGACCAACTCGATCTCCGGGACATCCTCTTCCGGCAGCGGCGGCGTGCGCAACGGTTCGGGCAGCCAGCCGGTGCCCATGAGCAGGTCCTCTGCTGCCGTCACCATCTCGGCCTTCTTCAGCCCGGCGATCCGGTCAGCGGCGTCCGCACCCTTCGCCTCGCGCACGGCCTCCAGGATGCGCGCCTTGGTCACGCGGCCGAGGTAGCTGTCACCGGTGGCCGTCCAGCCCGCCCTTGCCATGTCGAGCCCGACAGTCCCGGCCAGCACATCCGCATGCGCGATGGCGCGCGGTCGGCGCTGATAGGGATCGTGGACGGCATTGACGCTCATCGCCACACAATGGGCGAAGAGCGCCTCGCGGCTGCAGCTGTCGAACTCGGTCAGCGCCTCCCAGAGGTCCTCGGATGCCTTCGGCAGGTTCCGCGCCCAGGTCTCGTGACGCTGGTCGATGGCCTGCGCATAGGCCGTGTCGCCGAGGCCCGGCACCTGCGATCCGAAGCCCGCGTTGCGCGGTTCGATCTCGATGCAGCTGTCGACCGCGTAGCGATAGAAGAGCCGCAGGACCATCGCGTGCAGGGCCGCGAGGAAGGCGACCTGCGGGTCCTGGGCCAGTGCGTTGCGCAGCGCCAGAGTCCGATGGGCCGTCAGTTCCATGACGAGGCGGTCGGAGAGCGGTTTGAGGCCGTCGTCCTCTTCCTCCTCGTCCGCGGCAGAAACGACGGTGTCATCAGCGTCCTCGATCGGCGCCGTTTCTGGTGCGACCTCGCCGGTGTCCTCCACCTCCTCGACCGGCTCATCCTCCGGCCGCACATAGCCCCGTTCGACCCGCAGCCGCCCGGAACTGTCGATGCTGACGAAGGCTCCTGCCAGCGCGAGGTCTTCTGCCTCGTACCGGATCGGACGTGCCTCGAGTGCTTCCATCGCCTCCTCGATCTCGCCCAACCGGGTATCGACTTCGTCGGGCAACTCGTCGGCCTCCGCATGCTCGGCCTCGAGCGCGTCGTATTCGGCCTTCAGCGCCTGGTAGCTGGCAGCCTCCTCGTCGCTCATCGGCACCGCTTCGCCATGAACCCGGCGCATCCCGAAGGTGTGGCCGTAGGGGAATTCGGTGTCGACCTCGACCCATTTCCAGCCCTCGGCGCGGACCGCCTCGGCCTCCTCGGCCAGTTTCTCGCGCACCAAGACGTCGAGCAGGGCGGCATCCTGCAGCCAGCCACCGTCGTCCTGCTGGAACAGGTCGCGCAGGATCTCGCCCCCGGCCTCGACGTAATCGTCGAGCCCGACGAACTGCGCCCGCTTGTCCGAGGCGCGTACCGCACCCTCGGTCAGCATGCGGCGGATTTCGTAGGGCTGCCGGGAATAGTGCCGCTGCAACGCCTCCCAGACCTGCTCCTGCCGCGCGTGATCGGGATTGACCGTGAAGGCCATGAGCTGGTCGAGCGTCATCTCCTCCTCGGCATAGGCGTCGAGCAGCGTGGGCGCGACCGCGGCGAGCTTCAGCCGCTGCTTGACCACGCTGGCCGAGACGAAAAAGGCCGCCGCGATCTCCTCCTCGGTGCGGCCCTTCTCGCGCATCGCCTGGAAGGCGCGGAACTGGTCGAGCGGATGAAGCGGCGCGCGCTGGACGTTTTCGGCGAGACTGTCCTCTTCTGCGAGCCCATCGGTGCGGACGATGCAGGGCACCAGCGCGGTCTTGTTCATGCGCTTCTGTTTGACGAGCAGTTCGAGCGCGCGGAACCGCCGTCCGCCCGCCGGGATCGTGTACATGCCGGTCTCGGCGCCGCTCTCGTCCAGCACGGGCCGCACGGTGATGGAGCTGAGCAGCGTCCGCCGCGCGATGTCCTCGGCCAGTTCCTCGATCGACACGCCCGCCTTGACGTGGCGCACGTTCGACTGGCTGAGCATCAGCTTGTTGAAGGGGACGTCGCGCGAGGCGCTGAGGGTGATTTTCTGTTGCTTAGTCATCGGGATATCTCCGCGACAGGCCGGCCAGGAGCCTCTCCCCCGACCTCCAAACCCGTCACGGAAAGCCCGGCCCGCCTCTTACTCTCAAGGCAGAAGGGCCACCGCGCCGCAGCGCTTCACACCAGAAAAGGAGCCCCTCACTGATCGGGCGGCAAATCGCTCCACCGGACACGCAGATTTTTGCCCTTCGCCTTTGGAAAAGACTTTCGATCAATCATTCTGCCAGAAACCTCAAATTCCTCGTTTATCTTGACTACCAGCAGCTTAGACCAATTTCCTGCCAACTTCACGAGGACCTCGTCTCGGTTCTTGAAAGGCGTTATGGTTTTGACCTCTATGTGGTCATTGCCAAGTCTTCCATCAGCGCCTTGGGCATAGTTCTTGTTCAGTTTTATGCCGTAAGTGATGGCACCAAATAGCTCTCCAATGTCTCCGTAGACGTTTAGATGCAGGCCGGTTTCCAAATGGTAGCTCTCGGCCAAGGACAATAGATCAAGGAAATACGGGATCATCGAACGGATCGCATTTGGATATTTTGCTCCCCATTCCTTGTACCGAAGCTGTTGGTCTATTTCTGACCAAGTCACCCACTCCCCATCGTCATAAAAGGCGCGATCGGACCAATCGATTTCTTCCATGTAGCAACTCCGAGGTGACGTCATCGCAAACTATAGCGCGAGCCAATTCTCTATGATCCGTAGTTCTCGACCCTTGGATTCACAACGGGCGACCACCCTTTGATGGCCGCCCGTTACATACTTCGCTAGACGGCCTTCTCCAACAGTCCCTTCGCCTTCCCTTCCATCACCAGCCGCGCATCCTGCTGCGGCTTCGACCGAGCCACCGCGGTGATCCCCTGCACGAAGTCGAAGACGCTCTCGGGCGGGCGGCCTTCCTCGGCCAGGACCGTCTCGACGATCCGCCCTGCGTCCGCCTTCGAGAACCCGCGCTTTCGGAGGAAATCCTGACGGTCCTCGTCCGACCGCGCGACGATCTTCTCCCGCGCCGCGCGGATGCCGTCGATGAAGGGCGCGGGCGACGACTCGGCGAAGCGGCTCAGCGCCGGGGCGGCCTCGTGGGCGAAGCGGGAGGCGGCGTATTTGGAGTGCCGGATCGTGATCTCCTGGAAGTCCTCGACGCCCCAGAGGTTGCGGTTCTGGCAGACCGCGCGCAGGTAGAAGCTGGCGATGCCGAGCGTCTTGGCGCCCACCTCCGAGTTCCAGCAATAAAACCCACGGAAATAGAGGTCGGGTGAGCCGTCGGGCAGCAGCCCCGCCTCGATCGGGTTCAGGTCGTCGACGAGGAACAGGAACACGTCACGGTCCGAGGCGTAGAGTGTCGTCGTCTCCTTCGTCACGTCCACGCGCGGATTGTAGATGCCCGTTGACCAGTCGAGCACGCCGGGCACCTTCCAGCGCGTGTCGCCGGTGCCGTTGCCCGCGATGCGCTGAACGGCGGAGACCAGTTCGTGGTCGTAGATGCGGCCATAGTCGGGGCCGGTCACCGCACGCAGTTCCGTGCGGCCATCCGCGACCTCCATCGTCTTGATCTGCTCCGCCCGGTGGTTGGTCAGGCCGTACTGCAGGTTGATCCCCGCCAGCGGCGCGGGCAGTTGGCGCAGATAGGCGGCAGGCGCGCCGACAAGGCTCGAGAGTTGGCCGAAGGACCAATGCGTCGGTGCAATGGGTTCATCCGCGCCAGGCAGTACAAGGCCCAGCTTCTCCGGGTTGTCGCGATGCGCCTCGACCCGGATCGCGGCACTCTCCACCGTGCGCGTCCGACTCCGCTCCGCCCGGCGCTTGACCGATGCGAAGAGATCGTCGAGCGACAGATACCGCTCGTCATCCGGCCGCGAGAACCACTCCGACGACACGCGGTCCACGTTCTCGCCGCGCGACACATCCACCTTGTAGCCGCCGCTCATGTCACGCCCGGCATCGATGATTTCGGTGTTCATTGGAAAACCTCCGCGACGGGCGCCGGAGGCCTCTCCTCCAGCCCTCAACCCGTCACGGCACCCCTCCCAGTCTCTCGCTCTCTCGCTTGGCCAGTGGCGGCTTCCCGCGCCTTAGTGACACCTGCGTTGCGCGATTCGGGCGGCCTATGGCAGACTTCGTTCAGGCGACGGTCTTCGGGCCCTGCCACAGCTTAGGGCCCCTAAATGGTGAGAATTCGCATAGAACAGCGCAGTATCTCCGGATTCCGGGCCGCCGATTTGCGCGACGCTGTAGCAGCCATCAATACGCCAGACTACGCGAGTATGCGCGCGCCCCACCTCCAACCCGCTATGATGCATAGGCTTTTTCCTTCGTACGTGTGCCAGCCTCTGGCAAGCTGGTGCTTATGGAAAGGGACCAGAAAAGCAGGCCGGGGGCTGACGCCTCAAGGGACGCCCAGGACTCATCTCGGGAAAGCGGAGCATCTGAGAACAAAATCGCGCGCCTCACGCCTTCTGGCGATGATCCGCGACTGGTCAACCTTGTTCGCTTGTTGGCGCGGCAGGCGGCGAGAGAGTTCATTGAGACAGAGAACAGGCGGCATGCACGGGCTCGCCTCCACGATTAAGGGGGCCATCGCATGAAGGCAGCGCTTTACGCTCGGTATTCATCTGACAACCAACGTGATGCGTCGATCGAGGATCAGCTGCGCATCTGCCGTACACGCGCGGAGCGGGAAGGCTGGACGATAATCGATAGCTACACGGATCGCGCAATTTCCGGGGCGTCCTTGCTTCGGCCTGGCGTTCAGGAACTGATCGCGGATGCGCTGAAGGGCCGTTTCGACGTGATCCTCGCGGAGTCGCTGGATCGCCTCTCCCGGGACCAGGAGGACATCGCCGGGCTCTACAAGCGGATGCGCTTTGCAGGGGTGAGTATCGTGACTCTGTCCGAAGGCGAGGTCAGCGAATTGCACATCGGTCTCAAGGGAACGATGGGTGCACTCTTCCTCAAGGATCTAGCCGACAAAACCCGGCGCGGTCTCCGCGGGCGCGTCGAGAAGGGTCGCTCCGGTGGTGGACTTTGTTATGGGTATGACGTCATTCGCACGGCCGATCCGGACGATCGGGGCGAGCGGGACATCAATCCAGCCGAAGCAAACGTCGTTCGGCGCATCTTCAGGGATTACTTGTCCGGACAATCCTCGCGGACGATTGCAATGACCTTGAACCGGGAGGGCATTTCAGGACCGCAGGGCAAGGAATGGGGGCCTTCGACGATCCACGGCAACCCGAAACGAGGGACGGGCATTCTCAACAACGAACTCTACATCGGTAGGCTCGTCTGGAACCGACTGCGATACATGAAGGATCCTGACACCGGCAAGCGCGTCTCCCGCCCGAACCCGGAAAGTGAATGGGTTGTCCAGGAGGTCCCGGACCTTCGGATTGTGGACCAAGATCTCTGGGACGCGGTGAAGAAGAGGCAAAAGAGCCTTTCGTTTGATACGTCGCCGACAGGCAGCAATCCTATGAACGATAGACGGCGGCCGAAGCACCTTTTCGGCGGCCTCATCAAGTGCGGGTGCTGTGGTGGCGGGTACTCCCTGATTTCGAAAGACCTGCTTGGCTGCGCAGCGTCGCGGAACAAGGGCACATGCGATAACCGTCTGAACATCCGTCGGGATGTCTTGGAGGCGTCGATCTTGAATGGCCTTCGGAAGCATCTCATGTCGCCGGAGCTCTTCAATGAATTCTGTGCGGAGTTCACGCGCGAGGTAAATCGGCTCCGGATCGAGCGCGGGGCCGACCTGGCCGGCTGGAGGAGCGAACTCGAGAAGGTTGACCGCGAGCTCGACAAGATGGTCGATGCCATTCTTCAAGGCTTCCCGCCTGCAAAGCTGAAAGACAAGGCCGAGAAGCTGGAGGCGAGGAAGTCGCAGTTGAGCGAGCTCCTGGACAATGCCGACGAGCCGCCGCCGTTGCTGCACCCGAACATGGCACGGATGTATCAGGATCGGATCGCCAAGCTCTGCGAGAACCTGCAATCCGAGGAAGATCGTGGCACTGCTGTCGACGTGCTTCGATCACTCGTTGATGAAATCACCCTCGTGCCCGAGAACGGCGAACTCTCCATCGTCCTTCGGGGCGACCTGGGGGCGATCCTGCGCTTTGCAGCCGGAAAGCAAAACCCCGACTTCCTTTCGGAGGCCGAGGCTTTGGACAACCTGCTTTCGCAGAAATCGTTGGTTGCGGGAGGGCGCAGCAGACGATCCCGGCGCGCGGGAACCTCAAAAGCAAAAACCTCCGCGGCAGGACCGACGGAGGCATCGCAAGTATCGTTGGTTGCGGGGGTAGGATTTGAACCTACGACCTTCAGGTTATGAGCCTGACGAGCTACCGGGCTGCTCCACCCCGC
>NZ_MNBW01000025.1 GCF_001879715.1 Nioella nitratireducens
TGGAAAAGCCCGGTCGCCTTCGAACGGAAAGTGGCCTAAACGAGCACTTGGGGCGGCACAAAGACGTGACAGGTCCAGCTGGGTGTTGAGATGTGACAGGTCCATCCGAATATGCGAGAGATCTCCCCCAGTCCGGTTGTCATGCATCTCGCGGCGCTTCAGGTCCCGGGGGAACATGGAGGCGAACCTGAGGACGATCGGCGCGGTCTCTAGGCGGGCGACAGGTTTAGGGTTGTCAAAACGGGGATGGACGGACATGCTCGGGCTCCGGTCAGATTTCGCTGATCAAAGCCTCCACGAAGTGCGTGAAAAACCGCAGCGAAAAATCCGTGGGGATTTCCGGTCCTTTACTCACTAATGTTTTTGCGCAGTCGGGGGACCCTCGACACCACAAAAACCGTTCGCGAGGGGGATACCCCCTCGACCCCTTCTCGCGACTCGACCGGCCCGGAGGCCGATCGATCGCTGCGACCAGCAGCCTGCTGGACCCGCTCCGCCCTGTCCTTGATTTGTTTTTCCTGTTATTTTTCGGGCGGGTCCGGTGGCCCTTTTGCTCGCCGCAACGCCTCCTGCTACGCCGCAGCGCACTGGCCGGCCGGTCCGGGCGTGTCGGCTTGCCGACCCAGCCATCCTCCGCACCCAGCCCCATGGCAAGCCCGAGATACCGCCGCGGTATGGCGCCCCCCTTCCACACTACGGCGCCCCGAAGTTCCGACGGGCTGTCCCTCTTTCTGCACCCGAACATCGTCCTCGTCTATTCGCCCAGTCTGTCATTGCACGGCCGGCGTCCGGGCCTAGCAGACACCATACCCAGACCGGACTTCGCGCAGCTCGCCCGGCCGGACCCGACAATGTTCACCGGCCCACCTGACCATGTTCCCGGAAACCCTTACCTTGGCGGGGGGCAGTCAGTCGGGTCGTCCTTCGAGCGCGAGGCATCCAGCCCGAGCCCGATGAGCACCCTGATCGCTTCATTCTCCGATGCCAATCGCTTCTCGAAGCGGAAGTCCGATATCCGCTTTGCCTGATCTTCCGTCAGGTTCACCAGCTTTTTCACGGGGAATACGGTTTCTTTGCTCATGACCCACAAATAAAGCATATGCTCCATATTGACAATGGGGCATATATCGCATATGTTCGATATGCGAGCAAGGCAGGTGCTACCAACACCTGCCCGCTCTAACCGCCAGAACCTGTTTGAGGAGGCTCCGATGGCTAAACGTACGACTATCAACACTTCCCCGTTCACTGAACCCCCGCTGCGCGCAATGTTCGCGCGGTTCACGGCCCTGACCGCGTCGCTGGTCCAGCTGACCGAGACCGAGCGGGACCTCGGCGGCTATGACGGGCAGGATCCCGCCCTGTCCGCTTTCACCGGCGCAGTGTATGCGGCCCGCGCCGCCACGCTCACCCATTGCGCGGTGATCCTCGCCGGAGAGACCGCAGATGAGATGACCTACGGACTTCAGATGACGGCGAAGATGGTCAGGACCGTCCTGACGACCGACAAGCCGACTGAGGTGGCCATCATCCGGAACCTTCTCGCGATGCGCGATGAGACGGTGCTCTTCCCGCTCTATCGGCCCGACCACCCCCGCTACAACAGCCTGCTGGACCGGGCCTTCGACGCGCTCGCGGCGCATATCGCGCTGCCCGGGCCCGCGGGCGCGGCGTGCCCCGCGATGGCGGGCACGGCCTCTGTGGCGCATACCGAGATGTCGCACGCCTTCACCAGCTTGTTGGGGGCGATGGACCAGTTCGTTCGCGCCGAGCAGCCGCTTCAGCGCCCGGTGGCGGGAGACGTCCGGGCCGATCGCTTCGGCGTCGCGATGCAGGAGGCCGAGGCGGCCCTGAAGGACATGACCGCAACGCTCTATCGGGTGATGGCGGCGGATCTGACCCGCGAGGAGGACCAGGCGCTGTGGGAGATGGGCTATGCGCTGTATAACCTGATCGCCAAGGATGACGACGAGGCGCGGCTGTTCCTTTTCGAAACGCTCATCGACTACCAGTCGTATTTCATGGTGCGGGGCAGCCATGCCGTCGCGCGCCGGACGCGGGCGATGCAGGCCCGGTTCTTCCACTTGGTCACTGAGATGATGTCCCTCGAAGACCTCGGAGGCCCCGGCCCCGACGGCGATGGCGCCTGCGGGCCGTCGCTGGCGGCCTGATCGAGCCGGACCTGCGCGCCATTCCGAGGGGGCACGGCCCCCTCGCCTCTTCTTTCATGAATGACGGAGCATCCTGATGCACCAGCCCTATCTTCCTGGCATGCCCATGCCGCCCCGCCCCACCGAGAGCCGCGACGCGCGGACTGCTCTGGCCACTTATCCCGCGATGTCCACTGAGGACCTTTGTCGGTACGCAAAATTCCTGGGCGCCTCGGCTGAACTCCTCGTTGACTCGCTGTTCATGCGGCTCGGGGAACGGGCTTTTCCCATGCCCGAACATGAACGGTGTGATCGTGCGTTGATCCTCCCGAATGGCACCCCCATCCGCATCCAGGTCAAGACGCGCCACGCAGTCACCGTCAACGGCGACTATGTTTTCAACCTTCGGCAGCGCTCCGAGCGCGGCGCGACAGGGCGTGGTCCGTATGAGAGCTGCGACTTTGATATTCTTGCCATGGTTGCGTTGAGCGAGGGGGTGATGCGCTTTACGGCGGACTGGCACCTTCGTCAGGTCATCCACGCCTCCGAGGTCACTGAGCTTCGGCGGAACCCGCGCCGCAGCCTGGACGCGGCGCTGGCCCGGCTGGGCCACACGGATGCCATCCCAGGCGGCTGGGACGGAGATCTCGACCTCGCTGCCTGACCGAGCCCGGCGCTCCCCACACTTACTCACCTGTCTCACCTCTCGGCCCGCCGTTGCGGCCGACCTGTACCCTTTTCTCATCCATACTGGAGACGTCCCATGACGCAGCCCACCACCTCGACACCTACCTTCACAACGACCAACGGCACGGGCACCCCGGCTGACGGGCACGGATTCGCCTCGGCGATCCGCCAGAGCCTGATCGATGCGCATCCCGGCTGGGCAACGATTTCCGGCGTCATCACGACCTGCCCGCCTTACGCAGCGCAGGCCGCTGCGCCGGTTTCCGCAACCGCATCGCCGCGTCCAGCGAACCCTACCTCGAACCCCGCGCGTGCGGAGGAGACGGCCAATGACAGCCCCCGGACAGATCTGGACGATATCCTTGATTTCGTCGAAGCTGAAGCGGAGGCCGCTGCCGCCCTTTTGGCCGATGCCCTGCCGCCGGTTCCCAATGGCACGGACGCGACGGTCTATACCTTGCGGCCTGCGACGGCCCTTGCGGTGGCCCGACTCTGCAAGACTTTCCCCAGCCCTGCGGCGCTCTACGCGGCGCTGAGCGCGCCGGGGTCGCTGACGGTGCTTGCGGCGAACACATCCGGGCTGGATGAGACAGTCTGCAAGCTCCTCGACCACCTTCTCGCCCGCGCACGCATCTGGCCGGACGATGCGCCCCTGCCCCATGTGGTGCGTGCAGAAGAGGCGGTTCTGCCCAAGGACAGCCGCAAAAGGGACTCCGGCCTGGTCGGTCAGCTTGTGCCCACAGTCCGCACGGCGCTGGAAACGCGGCGCCCTGTGGTGGCCCTGGCGGTTGCGGCAGGGTCCCTGCCGTCGGCCCTGCGCGCATTGAAGCCGAATGTCATCACCCTTGCGCCGCTCGATCGGACTATGCTGGCGGAGATCCTGACCGACGCTTACCAGGACATGGGCGAACGGAATCCTGGCAACGCAGCAGCGATCGCCCTGCTGCCGAACGATGACCAGTGCAAGGGGCTCGGGCCGGGGGACCTGATCCTTGCCCTGCGCAGCCCCAAGATGGACGGCGGTGTTGCGGCTCTGGTCGCAGCCACGACACCCGCCGCTAACAAGGGGCCGGGGCTTACCGACTTCCCCCTGCCGCGGGAAGTGCGCGGATCCGTTGAGCAAATGATCGCTGACTTGAATGCGTGGAAGGCTGGGGAGATCCCCTGGCAAGACGTCACGCGCGGAATTCTTCTTTCTGGCCCGCCGGGGAGCGGGAAGACAGAAGTACCGCGTCTGATCGCCAAATCGGCAGGAATCACGGTAGTTTCCGGATCGATCGCCGACTGGAGCGCCGAGGGTGCCCGTGGGTCCGAAGTGATCAAAGCGATGAGGGAGTGTTTCGCGCGCGCCGCCGCCCGCGCGCCCGCGGTCCTGTTCATCGACGAGCTTGACGCCGTCGGCGACAGGGACCGCGTGGGGGACAACAACCGCAGCTGGACCGAGTATGTGGTCAGCGGCCTTCTGGCCGCCATGGACGGCTATGAAGGGCATGAGGGCGTCGCCATCATGGGCGCGACGAATCACGTGGAACGGATCGACAAAGCCGTTCGCAGGCCCGGCAGATTCGACAAGGTACTCCATCTCGGCTACCCCACGCATGATCTGATCCCGGCGGCGATCAAGTGGCAAAGCTGGCCGGATCTGGCGGATGCGGACCTGACCGGTTTTGGCAGCAAGGCCGCCGGGATGAGCGGGGCGGACATCGCGGCCTGGGTGCGGTCAGCCCGAGGGCTGGCTCGGCGCGAGAAGCGCCCGCTTTCGATCGAGCATCTGGAGACCGCCCTGAACGACCTGCGCCCGCCGGTATCGTCGGAACTTCAGTGGCAGATCGCAGTGCATGAGGTCGGCCACGCGGTCGTCGGCGCGGCGACAGGGATCGCCCGCCCGCAATCGCTTGCGATCCATGACGGCGGCGGGATGACCCGGCAATCCCTCCTGCGCCACAGTCAACGCCGCGATGAAGTGCGCGCCTCGCTCGCCATCGATTTCGGGGGGCGGGCCGCAGAGATCCTCGTGTTCGGCGAGCCGTCTGGCGGGGCTGGTGGGGACAGCACCAGCGATCTCGCCCGCGCCACGCAGACGGCGGCGGCGATGGAGCTGAGCTGGGGCCTGGGCGACGACCTTCTCTGGCTGGGAGACCCGGAGACCGTTCTTGCCCGGCTGCGCATCGAGCCGTTGCTGCGGGCGCGGGTCGAGGCGCGGCTCCGGGAAGCGCAGGCGCGGGCCACGCGGATCATTGAGGCCAACCGCGCCGTGCTCGAGGAGATGGCAGCAGCGCTCGTCCAGACCAGCCTGCTTACGGGACCCGCACTGGAGGCGCTGGTCGCAAAGGTCGTACCGGAGCTTGCGGGACCGGGGCCTGTGACTGTGGCCCCCTGCGATCAGGACGACGCCGTAAGCCCCTCGGCAGCTCAGGACGGGCGCCGGGATGCCACCCTTCTCACCCTCGCGCCGGAACAGGCCAATGCGCCGTCTGCGCCCGACCCGCGGACGGGTCAGGACCGGGCCGACAACAGCAACCGGGTACCGGACCCGGACATTAGCCAGCCCTTTGCGGCGTGAACCACGCAGCAAGCGGTGCGTCCTGTTCCGTAGGGGCTGGGCGCGCCGTTCAAGAGCCAGGCCCCTCACGCGAGACACATTATATAGACGGAGAGAATTCATGCACGAGATCGCCACTCATCAGCCTTCGATCACTCGGGTCTTCCGCGGCCAGCGGCGGTATCGCGATCCGTTCCACCGGCCCAGACCTCAGCGAACACCTCCCCCGGCGCAAAAGATCCGGTTTTGCGGTCATCATTCGGCCGCGCCCGGTGCGATCCGTTCGCGCCGCGGGCATGAGCTGGTTCGGGGATCCGGGCCGGTCCGCATCATAGCGGCCAGATCCGTCTCCCGCCGCATTGTGGGTGAGCGCTGATGTCAGTGCTGATGTCAGCGCCGAGGCTGTTTGGCCGGATGTGGTCGGGGGTCAATCCACTTTGTAGTGGGTAATCTCCATGTTTCGCTCGCCATAGGCTTCGGCGGCGTAGCGGAACGCCCCTCTATCGACTAAGTTATTCGCCAGGTGCAGAAGGCACCCTTCAGTCCATCAGCAGAACGCTCGGGGTTTCACCGAAGCGGAGGCCATCATGGCCAAGGATAACAGGATCAGAAAGAAGACGAGCGACCCGAAGCGCAGGAAGAGCGTTGCGGCTTATCGGGCATCCCATCGCAGGCACAGTGCAACGTCAGCGGATCGCAAGCGCGAGGCTGGCATGACCCGCATTTCGGTTTGGGTGCCGGCCTGGGCCGCAGACATCGTGAAGGGCTTCGCCAAGCGCCTGTGCGAGGGGCGCGTTCAGGCTGAAGGCGGGAGGATGACCGCAATCGGTGTCACCCCGACCCGGCGGCGCAAGACGCGGAAGAACCAGCCCTGCGATGACCGGCAGATGGATCTCTTCGGGCCTGGTTAAGCGGGTTCGGAGCGGTACCCAGGATTCGAGGTTGTCCACATCCGCGTTTCGGTCGGGCACAATCCGAGCGGGACGCGCGGTATCAGGATGGGGTACAGTTTTCATACGGGCCAGGTGGCCCGTGGGGCAGAAGCTCCATTCACGCTTGTTCTTGAACGCTCCCCAGAATCGGGGGCCGGAAAGGCAGGATGACTATGGATGACCAAGAAACGCGCTGCGCGGACGCAGCATGAGTCGGGCTTGGCCCGGACTGGGGAGACGGAAGACCGGGCCGGGCGCAAGGCGCGCCCGGCCCCGAAGAGAGAGGCTCAATGGCCAGAGGCGACGACGCCCGACCAGGGGTCTGTGACTGAAGCGCCGGGAACGGGAGGCTCCCTGCCCCCGCCGCACCCGGCGCTGGTGGAATTGGTGCGCTTGCTGGCACGTGCTGACGCGCGCCGCACACGGGCGGAAGAGAAGGAGAGGCGGAGATGAGAGAGAAGACAGGCCTGCGGGCGGCGATTTATGCGCGCTATTCGACCGACCTGCAGTCGGCGGCCTCGATCACCGACCGGATCCGGATCTGCCGCAGGCTCTGCAAGGACCAGGGCTGGCAGGTGGTGGAGGTGTTCGCGGACGAGGCGATCAGTGGCGCAACCCACCTGCGTCCGCAATTCCAGGCGATGCAGCACGCGGCGATGGCGGGCCGGTTCGACGTTGTCGTTGCAGAAGCGCTGGACCGGCTGAGCCGGGATCAGGAGCATATTGCTGGTCTCCACAAGCGTATGCGGTTTCTCGGGGTGGAGATGTTCACGAAGGGCGAAGGCGCGATCAGCGAGATGCACGTCGGCCTCGGCGGGACCATGTCCGCCCTGTTCCTGCGGAATCTGGCGGAGAAGACGCACCGCGGCTTGGAAGGCCGGGTGCGGCAAGGCAAATCTGGCGGGGGGATCAGCTATGGCTACCGTTTGGACCGCCAGCTGCTTCCGGACGGCACCCACACCACTGGAGACCGGCTGATCGACGAGGCTGAAGCCGCGGTCGTTCGGCGGATTTTCACGGAATATGACCGGGGGCTGAGCGCGCGGTCGATCGCCATCGGGCTGAACAAGGACGGCATCGCCCCGCCGCGCTCGGGCGGCAAGGGATCCGGGACGTGGAGCTTCTCGACGATTTCGGGGAACTGGAAGCGCGGGACGGGGATTTTGAACAACGACCTGTACCGGGGTCTGTTGGTTTGGAACCGGCAGCGGTACATCAAGGATCCGGACACCGGCAAACGCCAGGCCCGGATGAATCCCGAGGCAGACTGGATCACCGAAGAGGTCCCCCACCTGCGGATCATCGACGACGCCCTCTGGACCCGGGTCAAGCAACGCCAGGGCGCAATCCGGGACGATATCCTGAGCGAACGGGCGGAAGACCCCGGCGCGCCAAAGATCGAGCGCGGCCAACGCCCGCGCTACCTCTTGTCGGGGCTCCTGAGCTGCGGCTGCTGCGATGCGGGCTACATCATGATCAGCGCCACGCGCTATGGCTGCTCCGCCGCACGGAACCGGGGGACGTGCTCGAACAAGAAGACGATCGCGCGCAAGGATGTGGAGACCCGAATCCTGAACGGGCTGCAAAGCCGGCTGATGCACCCGGACCTGATCCGCGAGTACATCACGACCTGGCAGCAGGAGATGCAAAAGGAGCGGCAGGAGACCCTCGCGGCCCGGGGCGAGCAGGAGCGCCGCCTCGCGAAGGTGGTCAAGGAGATCGACGCCGTGGTGACGGCAATCACCGAAGGCATGTTCCATCCGAGCATGAAGGCGAAGATGGACGCGCTGGAAGCGGAACGGACGGAGCTGGAGGCAAAGCTGGCTGCCCTGCTCCAGCCGGAACCGGTGGTGGCGATCCACCCCGGTCTGGCCGAGACCTACGCCCGGAAGGTCGCGGACCTAGCGGAAGCCCTGAACGATCCAGCAGCCCGGCCAGAAGCCGCGGACCTGCTGCGCGGCCTGATCGAAAGCGTGATACTGACGCCGGACCCGGACGCGCCGAACAGGCACGTGATCGAACTTCGCGGAGAACTGGGGGCGATTTTGTCGTTGTGCGGCAATGACGTAGCCACAAAAGCCGACGCCCGCAGGGGTGCTGCGGGCGTTAGGCAAGTGACGATGGTTGCGGGGGCTCGCAACTCACGATTTCTGCGATTGGTGGAAAGCGTGGTCCCGCGGCTTGTGGCGTAGAAGGGGACACCGTGTCGTGCAATTGGGCCAACCATGCAGTTTCAACCCTGGCGACGACAAAAGGGAAAGCCGAGACATCCTGTGCACATGATCCGCACATGCAACCTGCCCAACCGCGTTAACTGGCTGCGGGATCGTCCCGATCCTCCAAAAAACCGACGCAATTCGCTGTCTTTTGACGACATTCCCATTGTCGTCCGCTCGTCCATACTAAAGCTGCGCTTAACTCGCCAGCGTCAAACCACCCCATCTCGGCCGCTGTGGACAGATCAACCAGCTTCGCGCCCCATTACATCCAGCGGCGCTCTCCGATTGCCGCGACACGCCTGAAGTCGTTTGCATGAGCTTTGTCGATCCTGAAATCCTCAAGCATTGCCGAAGGAGTTTTTTGACCAACGAACTGGGTCAGTCCGAGAACGAGTCCCGGACTGCTGTTTAAGGTCACGCGATCATGGATCAGCCGGTGCATCCTTTCGAGGTCATCTTCAGTCAATTCATCTATGCAGATGAGCCCAATGACCTCGTCATGTTACGTTAGTGCTTCGTTGAACATGCTTTTCCCCTTCTCTCCTGAGCTGCCATGCCCGTAGAGACCGGCGTTCTCGTGCGCGCGCTTCTCATGCTCGAATTCAAGGCTGGAATGGACGATGCCGAACTCTTCCTTCAACCGGTCCTTGATGACTTGCTTGATGTCTTCGATCTGCGGCCAAGCCTCGGCCTCCACAACGACATGACAATCGAGCGCAGCTTCATGCTCCTGCATCTGCCAGAGATGGACGTGGTGGACCTCGGCGACGCCTTCGGTGTTCCGCATCGCTTCGACGACGGCCTCGTTGTCTATGTCCGGCGGGCTGCCGAGCATCAGCGTTCGGATCGGACCACCGATCTCCGTGAAAGCCAGGTAGAGGATATAGAGAGCAATGCCGATTGTGATGGCCGGATCGACCCACCGCATGTCGTAGAGAATGATCAGCGACCCACCGACGATCACCGCAACGGAAGCAAGTGCGTCGGAGAGGTTGTGCAGGAAGAGCGCGCGGATGTTTACGCTGCCTTTCTGCATCGAGTAGGTCAGCAGCGCTGTCAGGGTGTCGACGGCCAGTGCGACCCCGCCCAAGATCACGACCGTCCAGCCCTGCACTTCGGGCGGGTCGATCATGCGCATGCCGCCCTCGTAGATCAGGTAGAACCCGATCAGAATCAGCGTCGTGTAGTTGATCAGAGCGGCCACGATTTCGACCCGGCCATAACCGAATGTCATGCGCTCGTCGGCCGGTCGCCGCGCGATCTTGCGCGCGGCGAAGGCGATGACCAGCGACGCCATGTCCGAGAAATTGTGAAGCGCGTCCGCGATCAGCGCGAGGCTGCCTGAAAGTATGCCGCCAACGATCTGCGCGACGGTCAGAAGCCCGTTCGCCCAGATCGCAATTGATACTCGTCGATCGCCAGAGTCGGGGTCGATATGGGCGTGGCCGTGATCATGCGGCACGGTTCGTCTCCTCGTGACGATGGTTCGGCTGGGCGAAACCGGGAAGCCGAGGCAGGTGTCCTCGCCGGATTACTCGCACCCGCCTGTTCATCCAGTGGCGGATAATGTTGCGATAGAGCCAGTCGCGCAGAATTCCGAAGTTCTGACGATGCTTCAAGTAGAAGTCGTCGGGTGTATCGAAGGTTCCGAAGTCGCTGGCGATGCCGGTCTTCTGAATGTAGGTATCGCGCCCGGTCCATTCGACCGGCGGCGCGCTCAGGCAGCTGGTGCCCGCTCCGTATCCGCAAAGGCTCTCGGACTCGCTGAACTCGCGTTGTAACGATGCCAGGAATGGCGCGTCCAGTATGAAGCCTTCCAGGTTGACCCATCCGCTCTCGGTTTCGACCTCGACCCAGGAATGAAGGATCTCTTTCGGGGCGACGGGATAGACGAGCTCCGGCACGACCCCGCGCTGGAGCGCCTTGTGGATGGTGAAACCATGCAGCCGGCAGCGGACCCCGAGCGCGCGGAGCAACGCCATGAGAAGCGTGCCCTTCGTGTTGCACTGGCCGTATCCGTCAGCCAGCACTTCGGACGCAGGTATGTCGTCAGAGCGATTGTAACCGAAAGCGATCTCGTTTCGGACGAAATCATAGGCGGCACCGATCCGGTCATGCTCGCCAAGTGCGTGCCAGCAACGGTCCGCGACCAGGTCCGCAATAGGAGCGGCTTCGAAATCCAGCAGCCGCGTGGCTGTCAGCAAGGGGTCAACGACGGGCAAGATGCATATCCTCGAATCTATTGAGGGTCTACATAGAGGCTACAGCGACTGTAGCTTCAAGCCCTGTCTGTCAAGAACTGCGGGGAGCGGCGAGAATGACCGTCGCCCCAGCCAGACAGATGACCGCTCCAATAAGATCCCATCTGTCTGGTCTTTCACCCTCCGCCCACCACATCCACCCAATCGATGCCACGATGTAAATTCCGCCATATGCGGCAAAGACTCTGCCGGCAGCAGGGGCCTCAACCTGCGAAAGCAACCAGCCGAACACGGCAAGCGAGAAAAGTCCGGGCACCAGCCAGAGTGGCGATGCGCCAAGACGCCACCACGTCCAAAATGCGAAGCAACCAGCGATCTCGGCCAACGCTGCGAGCGGAAAGGCAATCGCGGCACTCATGCGCCGATGTCGTCGTGCTCGGTCAGGCATTCCGAATGGTCCCGCAGGACCTCGAGTACCCTGCAATCCGCGGTCCGTCCGCCGCTGCACTCGTGGACCATGCGCTTCAGCTCGGTGCGAAGCGCTTTCAGGCGTGCCATGCGTTGCTCGACCTGGCGGAGTTGCCGGCGGGCGATCGCATCTGCCTCGTCGCAGGACTTTTCCGGATGGTCGCTGAGATCGAGGAGCTCGCGGATCGCGTCGAGCGAGAAACCGAGTTGCCGCGAATGACGGATGAACGATAGCCGATCAAGTTCGGCATCCCCGTAGCGGCGTTGCCCGCCCTCCGTCCGGCCCGGTTCAGGCATGAGCCCGATCTGTTCGTAGTACCGGATGGTCTGCACCTTGGTGCCGGTCTTCTTCGCCAGATTGCCGATTGTCAGCATATGTTTCCCTCAAGAGAACCTACAGACCTTGTAGGTTTGGTGGGTTGATAGCGCAAGTCCGAGACTCACAGACGCGTGACCTCCCGCCGCAGCCGGACAATCAGGCTTGAATCTACAGTAGCTAGAGGATGTAAACGCCGAAATAATCAAGAATCAATCGCAGGCAGGCCGGATTGTCCCTCGCATCGGTAAGAAAAGTTCTCTGGGTATTGGTGGGCATTGCAGCCCTCGCGCTCGGGTGGCTTCTGCTCGGGTCCGACTATCGCGCCGACAGCGCGCGATCAGAGGCAGATCCGGCTTTCGTCGCGGAGTTCGAACTGACCGATCATCAGGGCATGATACGAACCGAAGACGATTTCGCGGGGCGCTGGATGCTGATCTTCTTCGGCTTCACAAACTGTCCCGACGTCTGCCCCACCACCCTGTCAGAGGTCGCGGCCGTGATGGAGGGACTGGGCGATGACGCTGCCAAGGTGCAGCCGATTTTCATCACGATCGATCCCGAACGCGACACGCCCACGGCGCTTGCGGATTACGTTCCCCTGTTCGATGCCGGCATCATCGGACTGACCGGCACACCGGAGCAGATTGCCCAGACGTCGGAAACTTTCCCGATCTTCTTCGAACGCATCGAAGAAGCCTCTGCCCCCGACGGCTACACGATGGGGCATACGTCGCATCTGTTCCTCTTCGATCCAGACGCAGGCTTTGCCGAGTCCTGGCCCTACGGCACGTCCGCCGAAGAGATCCTTGATAATCTGAGAGAGAGGATCTGACCGACATGACCCGAATATCCGGAGAAACGGCACTGGGACTGGCATGGGTGATTGCTCTCACGGCGTCGCTAGCCGTGCTCTTCATCGGCGAGGTGCTGGGACAGACGCCCTGCCTGCTCTGCTGGTTCCAGCGAGCCTTCATGTTCCCACTGGCCGTCATTCTCGGGCTCGGCCTTTGGTGGCGCGACCCGCTCGCGGGCCGTTACGGGATCGCGCTTGCGCTCGGTGGTGGCGCTGTCGCGCTCTGGCACATGGGTCTTTACGTTGGCCTGATCCCCGAGCGCATCCAGCCCTGCACGGCCGCTGGTCCCTCCTGCACTGACGACAACCAGTTGATCTTCGGCATTCCGATCCCGCTGATGGCGCTTGCCGCTTTCGCCCTGATCGGCGCGCTGTCGGCACTCTCTCTGAAGGAAACACGAACATGAACAGACGCGGCCTGATCCTCTCCGTTCTCGCCCTCGGCGTCGCCGGTTTCGGCGGCGCGACGTGGTACGCAACACGCCCCGGTCCGGTGCCGGAGGCCGCGCCTGTCGCCCCGGAGATGGCGGAGGCTCTGATCCGGTCCTATTCGCCCGTTCTCGGTCCCGAGGATGCGCCCGTAACCATCGTCGAGTTCTTCGACCCGGCCTGTGAGGCTTGCCGCGCCTTCTATCCGGTGGTCGAAGCCATCATGGCCGAGCATGGCGATGCCGTGCGCGTGGTGATCCGCTATACGCCGTTCCACGGCGCGGCGTCCGAGGAAGCGATTCGCGTGCTCGAGGCCGCGCGCATGCAGGGCGTCTTTGAGCCGGTTCTCGAAGCGGTACTACGGGAACAGCCGAGATGGGCGTCGCATGGAGCACCCGAGCCGGGACTCATCCTGGAGATCGCCGCAACGGCGGGCCTCGATGCGGAGGCCGCGCGCACGCAGATGCTTGCGCCGGACGTGGTGGCGATCCTGAACCAGGACCGTGCCGACGTCGAGACTGTGGGCGTCCGCCAGACGCCCACGTTCTTCGTGAACGGCAAGCCGCTCGACCCGTTCGGCGAAGCCGAACTGCGAAGCCTGGTCGCGGCTGAAGTTACAGCGGCGCGAAGCTGAACCAAGAGAATGGGAAGAAGCAGGATGAGGACCTTCTTTACTACCGGCGCTCTGACAGCGCTTTTGTCGTCCGCGGGGGCTTTGACGCCGGCGCTGGCAGGATCTGAGGACGTGGTCGTCGAAGGCGCTTGGTCCCGCGCGTCCATCGGCATGAACCGCCCCGGCGCCGCCTACATGACGATCCGCAATACCGGCGATACACCGGTGACGCTGATCGGCCTTACAACACCGCTCGCGATGATGCCCGAAATCCACGAGTCGAAGACCAATGCCGATGGCGTGAGTTCCATGGCTCCGGCCGACGAGATCACCATCGCGCCGGGCGAAAGCGTGTCGCTCGAGCCGGGCGGTCTGCACGCGATGCTGATGCAGTTGCAAACGCCGATGACGGAAGGAGAATCCTATCCGTTGACGCTGCTCTTTGACGACGGAGGCGAAGTGACGGTCGAGGTGCCGATCCTTGGCATCGCTGCGCGAGGTCCGAACGACTGATGCGGCGACGGACGATCCTTGGATACGGCGCAGCGGGTGCCGGGGCGCTAGTCTTCGCGCTCTTTGTCGGCTGGTGGCAAGTCGACGGGCCTGGGGCGCCCGAACCGGTGGGCCAGCGGCCGATGGCTCTGTCCGCCATGGACTTCAGCCTGACGGATCACGAGGGAAACGAGGTCGGGCCGGAAACGCTGATCGGGCGCCCTGCGATGGTGTTCTTCGGCTTTACCTACTGTCCGGACGTCTGCCCGACCACGCTCTCGGACATTTCGGGATGGCTCGACGATTTGGGGGACGAGGCAAACGAGATGTCCGTGGCTTTCATCACTGTCGATCCCGAGCGCGACACCGTCGATGCGATGTCGGAGTATGTCGGCTATTTCCATCCGGCGATCCGCGGCTGGACCGGCGAAGATGAGGAAATCGCGAAAGCCGTCCTTGGCTTCCGCGCGAGCTACGAGCGGGTGCCGACCGAGAGTGGCGGCTACACGATGAACCACACCGCCAGCGTTTTCCTGTTCGACGCTGCGGGGCGGTTCGTCACCATGATCGACTATCACGAGCCAAGGGAATTCGCGGTGCCGAAGATTCGCCGCGCACTCGAAGAAGAAACCGAGGGGGCAACATGAGAATCAGAGCAATCGCGTCAGGTTTCGCAATGGTGGCAGCTCTGTCGGCAGGCGGTCTCGTCGTATCGGGCATCTGGTCGAAGGAACCGCCGCCCCCAAGCCTCGCCGAGGCAAGCATCTGGACACCGGACCGGCTCCAAGCTCCCCGGATCGCCGAAGTAGAATTCCCGCGATCCGTGCAGCCGCGCGCCGAAGACATGCCTGCATTCAGTGCGATGCCACTTCTACAAGTCGATGCCGCCGAGATTACATTGCCCACGATCGAACCTCCCCTTTCCACTTGGTCGCGCGAGATAGAAAGTGGTGAGACGCTCGATACAGTTCTCGCGGAGGCCGGTTTTTCGGCGACCGACCGTGCGGAAGTCGCCCTCGCTCTTGGCGCGGAATACGATTTGAGGCAGCTCCGGCCAGGTCATTCCGTCACTGTCGTCTCGACGATGGACGGCAGCCCGCGCAGCGTCGCGCTCGCCGTCGAGGACAGCGTGCGCATCGAGGCGATCTTCGGCGATGAGCTTGCCACGCAGGTCGTCACCCCGGAGTCCGAGACGGTGACGCTTGCCGGGGAAGCGGTGATCGACAGCTCACTTTTCGCTGCGCTCGACGATGCCGATATCCCCGCCCGGTTCGCGGTGGACCTGGCGCAGATGCTCGGCGGGACGGTGGATTTCCGCCGTGAGATGGCCGGCGGCGAAACGCTCCGGGTTCTCTGGCGCGAGGCGCGCGTGGGCCAGGATAGGATCGGACAACCGGAACTGGCCTTTGCTGCGCTCGAGGTCGGCGGCGCGCTCTATGAGGTCGTTTGGCCGGACAATGGCAGCGGTCAGGCCACGGTTTATATCGACGGCGCGGTTCTCCGCGTTTTCGCGCAGCCCGTGGAAGGCGCGCGACTGAGCTCCGTTTTCGGCCGCCGCACCCATCCAGTCTATGGGAACGTGCGAATGCACACCGGCGTCGATTTCGCTGCGGCGCGTGGGACCCCGGTTCAGGCCACGGCACCCGGGCGCGTCAGCTTCATCGGTTGGCGGAACGGGTACGGCCGCGTGGTTGAAATCTCGCATGGCTCGGACACCACGACGCGCTATGCGCATCTCAGCGCCGTGCCGGACGGCCTTGTGCAAGGCCAGCGCGTGGCTGCCGGAGACCTGATCGGCCGTGTGGGCGCCACCGGCACCGCGACCGGTCCGAACCTGCACTACGAGGTCCTGGTGGACGGTCGGCCGACCGATCCTCTCTCCGACGAGCGGCTCGCCGAAGCTGCCGAGCGCGAAGCGAATGACTCTGCCGCGCGGTCGATGCTCGCCGAAGCCCGCGCGCTTCTCGCTGAAAGTCTCGACCGCGAGATCGCCCTGACAGCAACCGAAAGGCTCTGACCCATGAAACGTCTGACACAAGCCCTGACCTTCGCCATCGCACTGTTTCCGGCAGCGCAGGCCCTCGCGGAGGCAACTGCCATCGATGTCCGAAAGACCAATGGATGCGGCTGCTGCCTATCCTGGATGAACCATCTCCAGGACAACGGCTTCACACCGACCGGCCAGGACATGTTCGGCGGCCTTCTCGTGCGCTTCAAGCTCGACAACGGGGTGCCGCAGCGCATGGTCTCTTGCCACACGGCGCTCGTTGACGGCTACGTGATCGAGGGCCACGTGCCGGCCGCTGACATCCGCCGCCTTCTAGACGAACAGCCCGACGCGGTCGGTCTCGCGGTTCCGGGCATGCCCTACGGTTCGCCCGGCATGGGGCCCGAGGAGGACCGCGAAGCCTACGACGTCTTTCTGATTCTCAAGGACGGCTCGACCGAAGTCTATTCGAGCTACCCGGAAGGGTAAGCCACCTGACGAATGGATCAGTTGTCCCCGATCATGCTCGGCTTTCTCGGAAGTCTGGCCGCCGGCACATTGACAGCCGTCGGAGCAGTCCCCGTGCTGTTCGGGCGGATCCCCTCACGCGGCACACGCGACCTGTCGCTCGGCTTTGCGGCTGGCGTGATGCTCGCAGCTTCGTTCTTCTCGCTGATCATTCCCGCGCTGGACGCGGCCGAACCGCGGTTCGACAACGGGGCAGCGCCCGCGGCCATCGTCTGCATCGCAATCCTTCTGGGCATGGCTACCGTTGCCCTGATGAATGAGAAGCTGCCGCACGAACACTTCAAAACAGGCCGCGAAGGTCCGGACGCCGCGTCGCTCCGGCGGGTCTGGCTCTTCATCATCGCAATCACGATCCACAACTTTCCCGAGGGTCTCGCGGTCGGGGTCGGGTTCGGTTCCAGTGGCATGGAAGGTGGCCTCCCACTCGCCATCGGTATCGGCTTGCAGAACGCACCCGAGGGTCTGGCGGTGGCGGTGTCGCTCATGGGTGAAGGATACGCGAAGCTGCGCGCCTGGGGCATTGCGGCCCTCACCGGCATGATCGAACCGATCGGCGGGTTGCTCGGGGCGGGTATCATCACGCTGTCGGAGCCGCTGCTGCCCTGGGGGCTGGCGTTCGCCGCCGGCGCGATGCTCTATGTCATCAGCCACGAAATCATCCCCGAGACCCATCGCAGCGGACATCAGAACAAGGCGACGCTCGGACTGTCGGTTGGCCTTGTCCTGATGCTGTTTCTCGATGTCTGGCTGGGGTGAGGCAGTGTTGTCAGTCGAAAGACCGCCGGTGATCGGTATGTTGGCCGCCGTCGCGGCTTTCGCGATCGATCAGGTCACAAAGGCAATCGTCGTCATGAATGCGAGCGTCCTGAGCGTTGGTGTTCCCGTGTTTCCCGGATTCAACCTCACGTTCCATCGGAACGATGGCGTGACCTTCGGACTTTTGGGCGGCGCGCCGTGGTGGAGCCTCGTGGTGCTCGCTCTTGCCGTCTGCGCCTGGCTCGTGATCATGATGATGCGAACCCGGGACGGGATCGAGGCGCTTGCCTACGGGGCGATCATCGGCGGCGCCTTCGGCAACGTGATGGACCGTCTCAGATTCCGGACCGTGACTGATTTCCTCGATTTCTACGCCGGCGCCGCGCACTGGCCAGCCTTCAACATGGCTGACGTCTTCGTGGTCGGCGGCGTCGGATTGCTTCTTGTCGCGCCGATGATCAAGCGACGGCCTAGGTCCGGTCCGTGACGCTGTTTTGGACGCTGTCCCGGGAACTGGTGATTTCCCTGCCGTCGCGCGTGATCGCGGCCATTGCAGCCGGTGGCGTTGCAGTTCTGACCCTCCCTCCGTTCTCGATCCTCCTGCTTGTCCCCCTTGCCTACACCACCCTCCTTGTCCTCCTCCGGCATCTCCCGGTCGCCAAGGCAGCACTTGTCGGCTGGGCGTTCGGTCTCGGGCAGTTCGGTTTCGGACTCTCATGGATCGTGGAGAGTTTCTACGTAGATGCCGAGCGGTTCGGTGCGATGGCGATACCCGCCGTCGCGGGACTGTCCGCCGGACTAGCCATGTTTCCGGCCGCAGCGGCAGCGCTCTTCGCGGGCGTCGCACGGCGCCGTGCGATCGGAGGCGTAACGGCCTGTCTCGTGTTCGCTACCTGCTGGACGGCGGCAGAGTGGCTACGAGGGCATGTGCTCACGGGCTTCCCCTGGAACCTCGCCGGCTATGCCCTCGTCGACTACGCGGCCTTGCGGCAACCGGCCGCGTGGGTCGGAAGCTTTGGGTTGAGCTTTCTCGTAATTCTCGTCGGCTCTCTTCCGGCGCCGGCCCTTTTGGCGGAGGTGCGCCCGCGCTGGAGCATCAGCCTGCTCGGCGTTGGAATCGTTGTGGCGACCTGGTCCGCAGGCGTGGCGCGGCTCCAGCTCGAGCCGTCAAGCCCGCCGGGGCTCGATTTGAGGATCGTTCAGGGCAACGTTCCCCAGCAGGAAAAGTGGGCGCTCGAAAGCCGGGAGCCGACGCTCACGCGCTATCTCGACCTCTCGACTCGTCCCGGCTCCGTCGACATCCTGCTCTGGCCGGAAACCGCCTTCCCGGGCTTTCTCGATGAGAACGCCGAGGCGCGCTCGCGCATCGCTGCCGCCATTCCGGATGAGGGCTTGCTTCTGACCGGAGTGCCGGATCGCGTTTCGACGGACGAAGGCACGCGCTTCTTCAACACTGTTCAGGCCTATGATCAGACCGGCCGGAGCCTGACCGGCTACGCCAAGCACCACCTTGTCCCCTTCGGCGAATACGTGCCGTTCAGGGGCTGGCTGCCGGTCGAACGTCTGACTGCGGGCTTAGGGGACTTCACGCCCGGCCCGGGTCCGCGCACGCTGGCACTTCCCGGTGCCCCACTGGTTGCCGTGGCCATCTGCTACGAGATCATTTTTCCAGGCCATCTCGTTGACGACCTGTTCCGGCCGGACTGGATATTCAACGCGACCAACGATGCGTGGTTCGGAACCAGAATCGGGCCGGAGCAGCACCTCGCCTCTGCACGCATGCGCGCCGTCGAAGAAGGGCTTCCCGTCGTCCGGGCCGCAAACACAGGGATCTCCGCGATCATCGACGCAAACGGTGACCTCGTCGCGCGGCTCGACACCGGAGAAACCGGTGTCATCGATGCGGCTCTGCCCTTCGCTCATCCGCCAACGCTTTATGCGCGCTTCGGCGACTGGATGCTGCTTGTGCTCGTGGTCTCCTGTTGGGCTACAGCAGCGGCTGGACGTCTTCGGAAGGCCACAAGTTTGAGAAAGCGGGATACCTGATGCTGGTGATCATGGGAATTGTCGGGGGAGCGATCTGGGGTGGCTTCTTGGCCAGACGAAGGAAGGGAAACCGACTGGACATTCTTCAGTATGCTGCAGCCTCGGCGATTGCCTTCGGCCTGGTCGGGCTACTCGCTACGATCCTGGTCTCGCGTCTTCTAGGCTAACCGATCCGCTCGGAACTCAGGTCGCATTGGAAGATTGACACTCGGTGAGAGCGCGTCGGACCTCACGGCAAAACGTCTATGTCCGATCGAGCTTTCGTTCGAACGCTTCCAGTGTCTCATGGCTCACGTGATGCTCGATCCCCTCGGCATCGCGTTCCGCGGTTTCCTCATCGATCCCAAGGCTCAGGAGGAACGCGACCACGATCCTGTGTCGCCGTCGACACGCCTCGGCCAATGCCTGCCCTTCATCGGTTAGGAACACCGCTCGATAGCGTTCTCGGCGAACGAGGCCCGCGCTCCTTAGCCGTGAAATGTTCTTCGTGACCGTCGGTGGCTTCACACCGAGACGCTCGGCGATATCGACCGGTCGGGCCTCTCCGCGGGTCTCGATCAGCTCCGCGATCAATTCCACGTAGTCCTCTGCCATCTCGCTTTCATGCGCTTGCCGCACGATCGCAAAGCCTTCCGCCTGCGCCTCCGGCGCGCGTTCCACAGGTTCAAAGGTCTCGCGTACTTGTGATTGCGGCTTGGTCATTTCGCAAGTCTGCCCTGAGACACAAGGATTGACAACTTGTTTGCTTCGGGTAGATAAATTAGCCACGGCTAACTTTTGTATTGGAGGTCATCGTGATCCGGAAGCTGCTTGGGTTCGTGATTTTCTCTCTGGCCGGCGCGATGGTCTCGTTCGGGCCGGCCATCGCGACACCTGCAAGAGAAGCCCCATGGCTTCCGGACGCGGCAGCCTATCGTCTGACGTTGTTTCTCGGAAATCTGGAGCCGCTACCCTGGGACGACGTCGAAGCCGCCTGGTCCGAACCTTACCGAAACTCAGAGTTTTCCGCGGACGCGCTGACCTGGTTGGGTGAGAAAAGCGACATCGAAACCGGGCCATTACTGGACGCAATGGCGCGACGGGATCGACAGTCCCTCTTCGCCGCCGCGACGAGGTTGATGGCTCTCAGGATCGAGGAAGAGCTGGGCCGCGCACTGGACGTTGACGACCCGGCACGTGCGCAGCAAGCCGTGAGAACCGCCGGCGAACTCTACCGCGCCTTCGCTGACGGCGTCGCCGCCGCCGATCCTGAGGCATCACGCCGGATCGGCCTTGCCTGGCTGGAACTTAACAGTAGCACAGGGTCCGCCGGTGTTCTCGGAGCAGGCACCACACCACCAGACCGCGAAACGATGGTCACGGCACGAGCGGTGATCTCTGATTATCTCGCGGAGAACTATCTTGTGGACAACTTCGCTCCGAGGCAGGAGCTCAGCCCGCTGCCTGAGACGGCTTTGCTCAGCGGACACGACATCGAGGTGCCACCGAGCCTACCGCCGGGGTCCGACATTTTCGACCAGGATCCCCTGCCTCTGCTCGTCCTCAATTTCGAGGCGCAGGGCATCGATGAAACCGACCTGCCGCTTGTCGCTTACGGCGACATGCTGTTCGATAGCGCGCAAATCTTCGGCAGCCCGGCGCGCGACCTCGGGATCGCCTGTTCAACCTGTCACAACCGCTCGGACGTGAACCAGCGTCTGTTCATTCCCGGCGCCAGCCATCAGCCCGGCGCAATCGACGTGGACGGCGCCTTCTTCAACCCGATCTTCAACGACCGGCGCGACGACCCGCTCGACATCCCGAGCCTGCGCGGCCTGCGCTTCACCGGGCCTTATGGCCGCGATGGTCGGTTTGCTTCACTGCGCGACTTCACCCGCAACGTGATCGTCAACGAATTCGGCGGCGACGAACCCACGCCCTTCATGCTCGACGCGCTCCTGGCCTATATGCTGGAGTTCGACTTCCTGCCGAATTCGATGCTGACTGCGGATGGCAGGCTGACCGATGCGGCATCGGGCGCCGCGCGGCGCGGCGAAGAGATATTCAATCGGCCATTCGTAGGGCTAGGCGACCGCTCCTGCGCCAGCTGTCACGTGCCGGACGGCAACTTCCTCGACCGTCAGGCGCATGACATCTGGTCCGCCAGTCCGGCCTACGAGGGTGCGCGCGCAGGCGCCTTCGACACGCCGACCTTGCTTGGGACGGCCTACACCGCGCCATACTTCCATGACGGATCGCTGCCGACCCTCGCCGCTGTCGTGGACTGGTTCGACGAGACGAAATCGCTCGATCTCACTGATGCCGAGCGCTCAGACCTTACCGCATACCTCGAAGCGGTGGGCTCGGCTGATGAGCCTTATGAGACTTTCGATGCAGAGAACACGTCCTTCCGCCTCGCCTTCTCTGAATTGACGACCTTCGCTTCGACAATCGATACGCTGCTGCCCCGGCGGGACGCAGAGCACATCCTGCTCCTGACCGATACGGTCGCGGCGGACCTCTCGGCCGATGCCAGCACGATGTCCAACCTTGCCGGTCGGCCAGAGGTCTATGCACTTGCCGAGCGATTGGCCCAGGTCGGTGCCGCCGTGCGCGCCGGAGACTGGGAGACGGCAGAGGCACACTGGACCGCGTTCAGGGATGCGGCCGACACAATCGAAGAAAGGGCGTTCTGATGTGGATCCGTCTGAGCCGCAGAAAGACGCTGATCCTGTCCGTCGCGGGCGCCGTGTCCCTGGGAACACGGCTTGCAGCACAGGAAGAAGGCTTGCGCCTCGCCTTCATTCCCCAGGAAAACCCCGAAAAACTGCTCGGCGACATCGCGGCCATCACCGGGTGGCTGGCGGATCAGATCGGCGTACCGGTCGAGGGTTTCGTCACCATCGACCATGCCGCGGCCGTCGAGGCGCTGCGGAACGGTGACGCCGACATCTCGTTCATGGGCGCGCTCCCCTTCGTGCTGGCCGAGGCCGAGATTGGCGCAGTGCCTCTGCTGTCCGAAGTCTATCGCGGCGCGCCCAATTACACCGCGCGGATCTTCGTGCGCCGCGACAGCGGGATCGAAACACTTGCTGATCTCGGGGGCAAGGATATCGCTTTTGCGGACCCGATCTCGGAATCGGGCTATCTCTATCCTCTGGCCGAGTTCGTCGAGGCCGGATTGGTTGCCGGGCCCGGCGACGCGGACGCCTTTTTCGGTCGCATCTTCTTCGCGGGCGGATATCAGCAGGCGATGCAGGCGATGGCCGAGGGCCTTGTCGATGCCGCCGGCGCGAGCCAGTACGCCGACCTCCTTCTCACCCCGCAGCAGCAGGCCGAGGTCATCTGGATCGCCGAGAGCGAACCAATCCCCAGCCACGTGGTGATCGCGCAACCGGGACTGGACGCAGACCTCCGGTCGCGGTTCGTCGATGCGATGATGCGCCTCAACGAAGCCGGCAACCGCGACCTGCTGCGCTACCTCTACGGACCCGATGGCTATGTCCAAGCAGACCCCGCTGCCTATGACGGGGTGCGCGACATGGCCCGCCGCTACGGGCTCCTCGAGTGAGCGCCGCGGCGCAAATAGGCGATCTGAGCTTCGTCCATCAGGGCGCCGGACTACCGGCATTGGACCATGTGTCGCTCATGGTGCCTGCAGGCGAAAGCACCGCGCTGCTCGGACCCTCGGGCGCAGGGAAAACGACGCTACTGGCCTTGCTCGACGGGCGGCTTCGTGGCTGGCGCGGTCGGGTCTCGGTCCTCGGTGCGCCGCTCGATCCCGATCATCCACCGCCGCGCGCTGGCCGGCCTGAAGTCGGCTTTATCTTTCAGGAATTCGCGCTGGTCGAACGCTCTTCGGTACTGCGAAACGTTCTGAACGGACGCCTTGGCCGCATGTCGCCCGTGCGCGCGGCCCTCGGGTCTCCCTTGCCACGCGACCTGGAGGTGGCGCGCGCCGCACTCGCTGATTGCGGCATCGCCGATCTGGCCGAGCGTAGGGTCGACAGCCTCAGCGGTGGGCAGCGGCAGCGTGTGGCCATCGCCCGATGCCTCGCCCAGGAGCCGCGCCTGATCCTTGCCGACGAGCCCGTTAGCAATCTCGATCCCGCCCGCGCCGCAGAAATCCTGACGCTGCTGACCGGTGCTGCGCGCGCGCGTGGCGCGACCGTGCTGTTCTCCTCGCACCAGCCCGACCTCGCGCGGCGTTTCGCCGATCGCATCGTGGGCATGCGCGATGGCCGGATCGCCTTCGACGTGGCTGTCGGAGACTTGAGCGATGTCGCGACCGCGGACCTCTATCGCGAAACGACGGCCCTGCCGGCCATCGGTTTGCGGGCGGTGACCTGATGCGGTCGCGCGGGTTTGGCGGTTTCGCGGCCGGGGCTTTGGTCGCGGGTGCAGTTCTCTGGTCGTTCGCCACGACCGATGTCGACCTGTCGCGCCTCCTGTCCGCCGGGCCCCGGATCGCGGATTTCCTCGGCCGGATGGTCCCGCCCGATCCGACCGTTATGAACGAGATTTTGAAGGGCAGCGCGGAAACGCTGCGCATCGCGATCCTGGGGTCTCTGGGCGCGGTCCTCCTGTCGGTGCCACTGGGGATACTTGCATCCGAGACGATGGTTTCGCCAGTGCTCTACCGACCCGTCCGGACGCTCCTCGCTTTTATCCGGGCCATCCCGCTGATTCTGGTGGCGATGCTCATGGTGGGCGCGGTGGGCCTGGGTCCCCTCCCCGGCATCATCGCGGTCGCCTTCCATGCCACCGGCATGCTCGCGAAGTTCTACGCCGAAGCGATCGACGGCGTCTCCCGCGCGCCGATCGCCGCGCTGGAAAGCGCCGGTGCCGGGCCGCTGGCGCGGCTCCGCTACGCGATCTGGCCGCAGATGGCGCCGGTCGTCGCCCGCGACACCATCTTCCGGTTCGAACTGAACCTGCGCGAGTCGCTGATCCTGGGCATCGTCGGCGCGGGCGGTATCGGGTTCTACATCCAGACCTATGTGCGCTCGTTCCAGTACGACAAGGCAGCAAGCATGACACTGGCCGTGATCGCGATGGTGATCGCCATCGAAGCCATCAACGTGGCTCTTCGCCGCCGGTTTGCCTGAAGCGATCGACCGACGCGCAGACGCCTCTCGGCCCATCAGGCGTAGATGTCTATCGGTGTCCCGTCCCGAACCATGGCGTAGATTTCCTCGATCTCCGGATCCGAGACCGAGATGCAGCCCGCCGTCCAGTCGCGGACATTCGTGGGGTCGATCCCCCGCCGCGGTCCACCGTGAATGAAGATGTCCTTGCCGGGGGAACGCCCTTGGGACTCAGCGAAAGCGATGTCGGCCTCGTTCGGGTAGGAGATGCCGACGGACAGATGGAAGAGGCTGTCGGGGTTCCGCCGGTCGATCACGTAGGAGCCTTCCGGTGTGCGGCCGTCGCCCTCAAACTGTTTGTGACCGACAGGCACGAAGCCCAGCCCGATCGGATATGTCCGTAAGACGCGATCGGCGCCGTCGAGAACCAGCAGGCGCTGCGCCTTGTAGAGGCGCAGCCGGGTGACCTCGGGTCCGTTGTAGGTTCGGAACTTGCTGGCGCAACCGGATAGAAAAGCGACAAGCCCACCGAACAAGACGACGCGGCGCGGAATATGGATCTTCATCACTGCTCTATGCCTCGTGAGCGAGGTCTCGTATGGGGCAAACGCTACCCTGCGGCTCGTCGCGGTTCAATGCCCGTGTGCAAGCGCGCCGCTTGCCATCTGCGCACCAATATGTTCACCGCCGGACGGCGGCGCATCTGCCTTGTGGCCGTTGAGCAGGCGCAACGCATTGGCGACAACGAGAAGCGAGACGCCGACATCCGCCGCGATCGCGCCCCACATCGACGCCATCCCGAATGCCGTCGCGACGACGAATACGGCTTTTGTCGCCAGAGAAACGCCGATGTTCTGGCGGATGATCGACATGGCGCGGCGTGAATGTCCGATGAGCCAAGGCACCCGGCCGATGTCGTCCGTCATAAGGGCGATGTCCGCTGTCTCGATGGCCGCGTCGGACCCGACGGCGCCCATGGCGATGGCGTAGTGCGCGCGCGCCATGGCCGGGGCATCATTCACCCCGTCGCCAATCATCGCGACCATGTCGTGGCTTTCGACCAGTTCCTCGATGGCCGTCACCTTGTCCTCGGGCAAGAGTTCGGCGCGCACCTCGTCGATGCCGACCTCCGCCGCAACGGCGCGCGCGGTACGTTCATTGTCGCCGGTCAGCATGACGATGGTCTTCACGCCCTGCGCATGTAGTCGCGCGACGACACCCTTGGCGTCCGGGCGGATCCGGTCGCGCAGTTCCAGAATCCCGGTCACGCCGGTCTCGTCACCGACGGCCACAAGCGTGCTGCCGGCCCCCTCGATCCGGTCACGGAGGTCCACCGGAATGGCGCTGCCGAACCCTTTCTCCTCGGCGAACCGGTCGGAGCCAAGCCAGACCTCTCGGCCCCCTGCCCTTCCTTCCAGCCCCCGTCCCGGCACGGTGCGTGTATCCTCGGCCGCTGAGACCGCGATGCCGTCTGCCTCGGCCCGCGCAAGTATGGCACGCGCCAGCGGATGCGATGACCGCGCTTCGAGTGCGCCCGCCAGCGTCATAAGATCGCGCGCCGAGGCCACGCCAAGCGGATGCACGGCGGCCACCTCAGGCTCACCCATGGTGATTGTACCGGTCTTGTCCATCGCCAGTGCCGTCGTCCGGCCCGGGGCTTCGACATAGGCTCCGCCCTTGATGAGAACCCCCGCCCGCGCCGAGGCCGTAAGCGCAGCCACGATGGAGACCGGGGTTGAGATGACCAGAGCACAGGGACAGGCGATCACGAGAAGAACCAGCGCGTTGTAGACCCAGTAGTCCCAGGCTCCACCGAGGACGAGCGGCGGCACCAGCGCAATGGCGATCGCCAGCGCCATGACGATGGGCGTATAGATGCGCGCGAACTTCGCGACCCACTGCTCAACGGGCGCCCGGCGGGCGTGAGCGTCCCCCACCATGCGGATGATCTTGGCGAGCACCGTGTCTGAGGCCGCCCTGGTCGCGCGCACCGTCAGCGTCCCTTCGCCGTTGATCGTTCCCGCGTAGACTTCGTCGCCTGGCTCCTTTGGCACCAGCGCGCTTTCGCCGGTGATTGGCGCCTGATCGACGGCCCCTGCCCCATCTACAACTTCACCATCCAGCGGGATGCGGTCGCCGCCGCGCACCACGAACCGTGCATTGATGGCAACAGCGGAAGCCGGCACGTCTGCTTCAGAACCATCATCATAGAGAACCCTTGCCGTCGGCGGCGCCAGGTCAAGCAACGCTGAAACCGCGTTCCGCGCGCGCCCGACGCTCCAGCTTTCGAGGTAGAGCGACAGCGAGAAGAAGAAGGCCACCGTCGCCGCCTCGAAGAACTCGCCGAGGCCGATGGCCCCCGCCACCGCGACCACCATGAGAAGGTTCATGTCGGGCGACAGACGCCGCGCGGAGGACCAAGCCTTCGGGGCCACGAGCCAGACACCGAACAGGATCGCGACGGCGAAGAGCATCGCCTCCGCCAGCGGCATCGGCGCTTCGCCGTGACCCGCAAACAGCCCGAGGGCACCGCCCATGCCGGTCTCGACGATGTGCCAGAGAAAGCCGGCCGCCCAGAAGCCGCCGCTCAGCGCCGTGAACAGCCGCTGCCGGGCGAGATGGGCCGCCTGATCTTCCGATGCGGTTCCTGCATCCCAGGGCTTCGCACTCATGCCGGTGGTCGCAACCAGTTGCGCCACCTCGTCGTCAGTTAAACGGTCCGCGCTGTCCAGAATGGTCATCCGCCCGTTGATGACGTCGAAAGCCAGATGCTCTGCTCCGCCGACCTTCGTTCCGACGACTTTATTCAGGATCGCCACTTCTTCGGCGCAGTCGAGACCGGAAACCTGAAAGCTTCGCCCGACCGATGGCGCAGGCGTCGCTGGAGCGATGTCGGCGCAGTTTCCAGTGCCTCCGCAGCAGCTATCGTTGCGACCTTCATCGTGATCGTGATCGTGGGCATGGGCGGAAGAAGACATTGGCGCACCTTGTGATTCGGGCCGACGGTATTGACATAGTCCCTACAGCGACTAGAGCTTCAAGAAGTTAGATGTCCTTGACATGGGGTGGCCGGATAAGCGATCCGGGCTGGAACGGAATCCTTCGTAGTCCCTTCGAGACAGCAGGCTGTCCGATCGCGAATGGCAAATGAGGCAGATATGCGCAAGACAACAGTTTTTACTTTGTTTACAACAATTTCCCTTGCCGGATGCGCGATGCCAGTTGCCGATCGCGACAGGTACGAGGTCGGAAATGTGCCCGATCAGGTGGTGGCGATGGCAGCGCCAGGCCAGGACCTGTCTTCGGCCCGTTTGGTGCCCGAGGATGGATGCTATTGGTATACGCACAGTGGTCCGGTCGAGACGACTTTGGTTCCGCTTCGCGCCGTCGGCGGCAGACCTATCTGCACTGCGCGGGAGTCTTGAAAACCGCATAGGGCGTGAGACGCTCGTGTCTGTCGAAGGTCTCCCAAGTCACCCTTGCGCGACTACGCTCTCCTCAGCCGAATACAGGTACGCCGTCGCTCCGATCCTCACCCTCGGGTAAAGGTCGTTGATATGAGCCATGACCATCCTGACGCACCCTGAACTTGCCCGGCCCCCGATGCTCCTCGGGTATGGTGTTCCATGGATACGCAGGTAAGTGTCCCGCTCACCGACAAAGAGATAGAGCGCTCGCGATCCGAGCGCGTTGGTCGGACCAGGCTCCATGCCATTGGCGAACTCGGCATACTCCGGGTTCCGCTCAATCATGTTCTGCGTCGGCGTCCAGTGCGGCCACTCGACCTTGCGCCGAATCGTATAAGTCCCTGGCTCATAGAGGTCGCCCTGCGCGATTGCCACGCCGTAGCGCATCGCTGTACCGCCTTCCTCGATGTGGTACAGGTACCGCGCAACCGCATCGACATGGATGTCTCCCGGAATCAATCCCGCGTTTGCGGCAACGCGTTGCGGAAGAAAGCGCGGACGCAGATCCCACGGGTTCGTTGTCGCCGGGTCGTAGCCTGCCGGAGTGACTTCTGCGTCCCAAGTGGCTTTTTGCGCCTCTGTCGGCCATGTGTCGGCAAAAGCCAAGCTTGGAAGCGACATAGACATGAGCCCCGAGGTTGCTTGAATGAAGTGTCGTCTTGTCAGCATCGATGGACTGTATCTCTCTGCACCAGATCTTATCTTTTCGCAGCATTGTGTATGCAACCTCTAGCGGCTGGAGGGTCAAGAGAAGTTTTTTTGAAGCCGAAGATCGTTAGAAACAGTACTCTATCGTAAGATCGATTATTGAACATGTGCTGCACACGATGCCGCGCAAGTATCTGAAATCGAGCCTGAATCGCTACCATCCATCACCAGACCGACGATCACACTATCCGATTGGCCGGCTCTGTTCTTAAGGGAAACGGAGCCATGGATCATGGTCCTGGCTTCGCCGCCTTACGGCTCGTAAGCGACCGCCGCGCCTTGGCAAACCCACGATCCGTCGCGATGAACCGCTCAAGCATGGGAACAATCAGTTTCTTCGGTTCGATTGGTCCCTGGCCTGCTTCCCGGCCGAGGATGTCACCATAGGCGATTAGGTCTTGATGGAGTTCCGTTGGCACTTCCACGGTGAGCTTCACCGGCTTGTCGTCCGGAATGGGTCCAAGTTTCAGCTTGGTCATGTCAGCCTCCGGACGGCGCGAAGACGAGATCGCGCGTGACGATCACGCGGACCGGGAAACCCGGCCGGATGGTGAGGGTCGGCGGGACCTCCAGCTGGCGTTGAACGATGCGCTGGCCAGCCTCATTGATCGTGTCGAGGGCCCCGTCGCGGAGAGCGCGGGCGAGGCGGTCTTCCTCGTCGAGGGAAAGCTCCGCCCCGACGGCGAGCAAGGTCGAAAGCCCAGCCGCGCGCAGGATGCTGGCCCAGTGATTGTCGACGCGGTCTTCGAGACCGGCATAGCCTGCAGCATCCGCCCCGGGCTGGCGTTCGAGCACGAGGGATCGCCCATCGGGAAAGACCAGCCGGGTCCAGACCAGGAGCACGCGGCGCTGGCCGACGGTCACGCTGTCGTCGTAGGCGCCGATCAGACGGGTGCCCTGGGGTATCAGAAGCAGGCTTCCCGTCGGACTGTCATAGACGTTCTGGGTGACCTGCGCGGTGATCTGACCTGGCAGGTCGGAGCGAATGCCGGTGATCAGCGCGGCCGGGATGACGGAGCCGGCCTGCAGGAGGTACGGAGACGCTGGTGGCTGCACGCGGTCGGACGCGACCGTGCGGCGGTCGATCGGCCCGGTCAGGAAGGCTTGGCGTGGATCGGTCTCCGGGGTAGCGGCCAAACCGCTCTCCGGTGCCGCAGATGGCATCTGGAACCCGGTGGACGCGGGCGCCCCGGGGCGCGTCTGGAAGAAGAGGTCACTGACCCGGGCGGCCTCCAGTTCCGCGAGGCGCTGCTGCTCCGCCGGGTCCATTGTGGGCGGCGTGAGGCTCGGAGCCGCGATAGGCTGGCCGCGTTGCTGCGCGTCGAGGATGCCGCCACCAAGATCGCCCGGTAGGGGCGGTCCAAGGCGCGGGATCGCGTCATAGCTGCCCGGCAGATCGCGGAGGCCATCGGCGGGTTGGCGGCGATCGGTGGTGATCAGTTCGTCCGGGGGCGTAGTTCGTTCCGGGCGTTGCAGGCCGTAGATCAATGCAGCACCGATGCCGAGGCCCGCGACGACGCCGAGCCCGATAATCAGCTTGCGGGATATCCGTGTGACCCGCGGCGGATCGGCGCGCAGGCGCATGGCGGCAGCGGTGTCGGTCGGTGTCTCGCTCATGTCCCCTGCTCCATATCGTTCCGCGTCACCGTCGCCTCGGTCTGGGGCTCGATCCGCAGAATGCGGACCACCTCCTGTCTTGGACTGCGCCCTAGGCGCAGCTCGGCCGCACCGAAGAGCCGGTCGACGATCAGCACATTGCCGTGGATGCGGGAGTTGACGATCTCCAGCTCGCCATCGGCGCCAAGCACGAAAAGCGGTGGCATCTCGCCTTGGGCGATGCCGGGCGGGAAGACAACATAGACCCGGCGCCCGTCGTCGAAGACTGAGACCGGCCGCCAGGGCGGGTTATCGCCCTGCAATCCGTACCGATGATTGCGCGCGTGAACCGGCGGGATGCGCGGCATGGCTGGAGCGGCGCGCGGGCTCTCGGGCGCACGCGGATAGGCCCAGGAGATGGCCGGCATCCAAGTTTCTTCGCTGGCGTTGAGCTCGATCAGGTAGGTGCGCCGGTCGGTCGAGATCACGAGGTTCGTGCTGATATCGGGCCTTGTGGGTTTCACGAGGACAAGGACGCGCATCTCCCGGCCTGAGCCGCTCTCGGTGTCGCCGATGATCCAGCGCGCGGTGTCGCCCGCCGCAATTGGACCTGTGCCGGTCAGTCGTTCACCGGGCTCGAGCGCGATGGTCGTGATCTGGCCTGGCGCGGCGTAGACCTGATAGAGCGCGCCCTCCGACCAGGGGTAGATCTGGATCGCGTTGAAATACCCGGCCTGGCGCGGTTCGACGCGGGCGGCCGCATTGGCATTGCCGACCTGGGCGACGGGTGTGGCGGCCGCCGCCCCGCCCCGGCTCGGGGTCCAGGCGGGTGGGACATGGAGCGGACGCGGGCGGTCATCGGGTGCCGTGGCAGGCGGCGATGGCAAGGGCGGCACCGCGTCGTCATAGGCGAAGTCGGGCGGGCGGTCGCTGGCGCAGCCGGCCAGTAGTGTGGTTGCCAGGAGAACGGTGGGCAGGATCGGTCGGGTCATTGGCTCATCTCCCGCGACCAGTTGATCGCGTTCACGTAAATTCCGAGGGGGTTGGCGCGCAGGCGCTCGGCCGTGCGCGGCGGATCGATCACGATGGTCAGGATCGCGGTCCAGCGCTCGGTGCGCGCGAGTTGGCCGTTCTCATAATGCCGCTCGGACCAGGCCACCCGGAAACTGTCAGGCGAGGCACGGATGACGCTCGAGACCTCGACCGAGACCTGGTCCTCGCCCACCCGCGTGAAGGGATCGTTGGCGCGGGCATGGTCGTTCAGCGCCAACGCGCCGCGATCGGTGGTGAACTCATAGGCGCGAAGCCAGTTCTGCCGGACGACGATGGGATCGGCGGGCAGGCCCCGGACCTCCTCGATGAAGCGTGCGAGATGCCAGGCGATCTGCGGATCGCTCGGGCGATACCCGGCACTGGCGGCCTCGACGGCGCGGGCCTCGCCATGGCGGTCGATCTCGACGACGTAAGGAACCACGGTGCCGCGCGCCGATTGCCAGACCAGCGCCGTGGCGAAACCGCCCGCGAGGATCAGGCAGCCGAAAGCCATGAGGCGCCAGTTCTTCGCCTGCACCCGGGCGGAACCGATGCGATCGTCCCAGACCTGGGCGGCCTTCTGGTAAGGGGTCTCGGGGTCCGGGGTCTTGCCGTAATGCGCGGCGGCGCGTTTGAAGAGGCTCATGGGCGGTCACTTTCGGACAGGGAAACGGAGGCGCCGGAGCCGGGGCTGTCCCCGGCGCGCAGCGCATGGGTTGCGGCGGAAACGCCATGGCTCATGGCCTGGCTGCGGCGCATGGAGCGCGCCCAGGCCGGTGGACTGCCCGCGGCGTCGGACGCGGAGTTGGAGGCGCCTGTCCCGCTGCCGAGCGACGAGACGCCGCCGGTGGCGGCGAAGCCCGCGCGGGCACCCTCGGCATGACTTGACTTGACCGCTTCGGAGGCCGAGGCGGCGGCCCGGCGCAGGGGCGATGCAGCGGCGGATCCCGCGGCTCGGGCCACACCGCCGAGACCGGAAGCGACGCTTGCGGCCCCGGCCTGGCCCATCGATCCGAGGCTGTAGGCGGTGGACGCGGCCCCGGTGGCGGCAGCAGCGCCGCGCGTGGCGGAGGCCACGCCCGAGGCGAGTGCGCCTATACCGCGGGCGCCGAGCAGGGCCCCGCCGCCCGCCGCGACGGCCGCGCCGCCCACGGCGAGCCCGGTGCCGACGGCCGCGCCTGCGCCCAGTTGCGGCCCGCCGGAGACAAGTCCCGTGGCGATGCCGGGGCCGAAGATGCCGAGACCGAGCAGCGAGAGCGCGGCCAGGACGATCGCCATGGCCTCGTCGATGGTGGGCGTCACGCCGCCGAACCCGGCGGTGAACTGGCCGAAGAGCGTCGAGCCGATGCCGATGATCACCGCCAGAACCAGCACCTTGATGCCGGAGGAGACGACATTGCCCAGGACCCGCTCGGCCATGAAGGCGGTCTTGCCGAAGAGGCCGAAGGGGATCAGCACGAAACCCGCGAGGGTCGTCAGCTTGAACTCGATGAGCGTCACGAAAAGCTGCACGGCGAGGAGGAAGAAGGCCAGGAGCACGAGCGCCCAGGCGAAGAGCAGGCAGGCGATCTGGATGAAGTTCTCGAAGAAGGCGACGAAGCCCATGAGATCGGCGGTCGATTCCAGAAGCGGCCGCCCGGCATCGAGACCGGTCTGTGCCACGCGTCCGGGACGCAGGAGGTCGGCGGGTGAGAAGCCGGTGCCGGAAGCCAGCAGTCCCATCCCCGCGAAACTGTCGAAAACGATCGCCGCAAGGCTGTTCCAGTTGGAGATGAGCCAGGCGAAGACGCCCACGAAGAGGGTCTTTTTCACGAGGCGGGCGATGATGTCGTCATCGGCACCCCAGGCCCAGAAGAGCGCCGCCAGCGTCACATCGATCACGATCAGCGTGCTGGCGATGAAGGCGACCTCGCCGCCCAGCAGCCCGAAACCGCTGTCGATATAGGAGGTGAAGACCCCGAGGAAGGTGTCGATGACGCCGGTGCCGCCCATGGCTCACTCGCCCCCGGTCCGGTCGCGTTCCCGTCCGAGGAACCGGTCGCGGGTTTCGGCCCAGACGGCGAGGCAGCCGGGATCGGAAGCCGCGGCCTCTCCCAATTCCTGGCAGCGCCGTTGTTCGGTCCGCAGGGGATCGGCCCCCGGCATAAGCGGAGCGGCCGGACGCGCCGCCTGCCCCGCCTCGTCCCGGCCCATCTCCACCATCGCCGCGGTGATCGCAATGGCGACGAAGACGATGGCGGCGATGCGGGCGAGGACCGATCCCTCCATGGGCCTTTCCCCCTCAGTTGTTGAACATTTGGGCATTGCCGGGCTGGTAGCCCGCGCCCGGGGTGAGGAAGCGTTCGCGCTGGACCCGGCCCTGTTCGGCGGCCGCGGACCGCTCAGCCTCGACCAGCGCGCTCGCGCGGCCATTGGCGGCGACGACGGCGATCAGGTCGGCGATCTGCTGGGACTGCAGCGCGAGGAGCTGGTTGCCAGCTTGCGTGGCCTGCAAGGCGCCGACGGCGGATTGGCTTTCGCCGACAAGGGCGGAGAGCTCGGTGCGCTGGCCGTCGAGATTGCCGACGACGCCCGCCTGCACGCGCAGCGCGTCCTGCAGCCCGCCCACGGTGTTTTCCCAGCGGGAGCGCGCATCGGCCAGAAGCTGCGCCTCGGGTGCGGCCATGGGGATATTGGCATAGTCCTGCTGAAAGACCTGGTCGATCTGGGCGACATCGAAGGCGATGTTCTGCGCCTGGGACAGAAGCTGCCGCGTCCGGTCGACATTCTGCTGCAGCGCCTGCAGCGAGGAATAGGGCAGGCTCGCGAGGTTGCGGGCCTGGTTCATCAGCATCTGCGCCTCGTTCTGCAGCTGGGTGATCTGGTTGTTGATCTGCTCCAGCGCCCGGGCCGCGGAGAGGATGTTCTCGGCGTGATTGCGCGGATCGTAGACGATGCGCCCGCCCCCGCCGAAGAGGAAGGCCTGGGCGGGCGTCGCGAAGATCGGCGACAGGCCGAGGGGGGCGGCGAGCGCCAAGGCCAAGGCGGAGGCGCTGGCGAGACGGGACAGGCGATGGGCGGTGTGGGTCATGGGGTGGTCTCCACTGCGGGTTCGGGGGCTTGGAGGATCGGGGCGTCCGAGGCCGCGGGCTCCGGCGCGAGATTGGTGAGCTCGGGGATCAGCTCGACGGCCCAGCCGACCCCGCGGGCCTCGAGCCAGGCCGCGAGAAAGCCGTCGCGACCGTGCTCGGCGAGGATGTCCGAGATCAGCTTTTGGTCGGACTTGGACGAGGCCGCGCAGAGGGCGAGGCCGACCTCGGAGAGGCCCAGCTCGAAAAGCCGGTTGCCGCGCCGCGACTGGCAGTAGTAGTCCCGCTTGGGCGTTGCCCGAGCGAGGATCTCGATCTGGCGGTCATTGAGGCCGAAACGGCGGTAGATCGCGGTGATCTGGGGTTCGATGGCCCGTTCGTTGGGGAGAAGCAGCCGGGTCGGGCAGCTTTCGATGATGGCGGGCGCGATGGCGGAGGCGTCGATGTCCGAGAGCGACTGGGTCGCGAAGATCACCGAGGCGTTCTTCTTGCGCAGCGTCTTCAACCATTCGCGCAGCTGGCCCGCGAAGCCGTCATCATCGAGCGCGAGCCACCCCTCGTCGATGATCAGGAGCGTCGGCCGCCCGTCGAGCCGGTCGCCGATGCGATGGAAGAGATAGGAGAGGACCGCGGGCGCCGCGGCGGTGCCGACCAGCCCCTCGATCTCGAAGGCCTGGACCGAGGCCGCGCCAAGCTCTTCCGTCTCGGCATCGAGCAATCGGCCATGGGCACCGCCGAGGCAATAGGGGCGCAAGGCCTGTTTCAGGTCGGAGGATTGCAGCAGGACCGCGAGACCGGTGATCGTGCGTTCGCCGACCGGGGCGGAGGCCAGCGAGGTCAGCGCGGACCAGAGATGCTCCTTTACCTCGGGCGTGATCGTGATGCCTTCGCGGGCGAGGATCGCACCGATCCAACTCGTAGCCCAGCTGCGCTCGGCGGGATCGTAAATGCGGGCGAGCGGCTGGAGAGAGACCGTCGCCTCCGCGCCTTCGGTCAATTCGCCTCCCAGATCATGCCAGTCCCCGCCCATGGCGAGCGTGGCAGCTCGGATCGATCCCCCGAAATCGAAGGCGAAGACCTGTGCGCCCGGGTAGCGGCGGAACTGCAGAGCCATGAGGGCGAGAAGCACGGATTTGCCCGCCCCGGTGGGACCCACGACCAGCGTGTGGCCGACGTCGCCCACGTGGAGCGAGAGGCGGAAGGGCGTCGCGCCCTCGGTCTTGCCGTAAAGCAGCGGCGGGCCGTCGAAATGCGCATCCCGCTCCTCCCCGGCCCAGACGGCGGAGAGCGGGATCATATGGGCCAGGTTCAGGGTGGAGATCGGCGGCTGGCGGACGTTGGCATAGGCGTGCCCCGGCAGCGAGCCAAGCCAGGCGTCGACGGCGTTGACCGTCTCGACCATGGCTGTGAAGTCCCGACCCTGCACGACCTTCTCGACCAGGCGCAGCTTCTCGTCGGCGCGGCGCGGGTCCTCGTCCCAGACGATTAAAGTCGCCGTTACATAGGCCTCGCCCGCGATATCGGCGCCGAGCTCCTGCAGGGCCATGTCGGCATCCGCGGCCTTGTTTGCGGCGTCCGTGTCGACCAGGGCCGATTGCTCGTTGGTCATCACCTCCTTCAGGATCGCGGCGATGGATTTGCGCTTGGCGAACCATTGGCGGCGAATGCGGGCGACCATCCGCGCGGCCTCCGTCTTGTCCATCAGGATCGCGCGGGTCGCCCAGCGATAGGGAAACGCCAGCCGGTTGAGGTCGTCGAGGATGCCAGGCGTGGTGGCGGTCGGGAAGCCCGAGAGGGTCAGGACACGCAGATGGGCGTCTCCCAGCCGCGGCTCGAGCCCACCGGTCAGCGGCTGATCGGCCAGAAGCGCATCGAGATAGGCCGGGGTTTCCGGCACGCGGACGCGGTGGGCCTGCGTCGAGATCGTCGAATGCAGGTAGGTCAGTGTCTCGCCGTCACCCATCCAGCGGCACTCGGGCATGATGCCGTCCAAAAGTGCCAGCACCCGGTCGGTGCGGTCGATGAAACCGCGCAGCACCTCGCCCGCATCGATGCCGGTCTTGTCGCGTCCTTCGTAGAGCCAGGTCTCGGCCCGCGCGGCCTCCTCGGCGGGCGGCAGGTAGAGGAAGGTCAGAAGATAGTCCGACTGGAAATGCGCCCCCTGCTCGGCGAACCCCGCGCGACGCTCGGCATCGAGAAGCGCCGAGGCCGGATCGGGAAAACGGCTGTCGGGATAGTCGGCTGCTGCAACGCGCTGCGCCTCGACGAAGATCGCCCAGCCTGAGCCGAGGCGGCGGAAGGCGTTGTTGATGCGGCCCGCCACGGCAACGAGTTCGGCGGCGACCGCGCTGTCGAGATCGGGGCCCCGGAACCGGGCCGAGCGCTGCAGGCTGCCATCCTTGTTCAGCACCACGCCGGGCGCCACCAGCGCCGCCCAGGGCAGGTAATCCGCCAGCCGCGTCCCTTTCCGGCGATATTCCGCGAGGTTCATCATGGTGCAGCCTCAGACCTCGAGATGACCGGGAAGCCGCAAATGCCGGCGCCCGACCTCGACGAAGAGCGGATCGCGCCGCGCGGCCCAGACCGCGACCAGGTGGCCCAGAAGGCCGATGGCGATCCCGGCGACCCAGAGCTGCAGCCCGAGCCCGATGGCCCCGGCCAGCGTTCCGTTCAGGATCGCGAAAGCCCGCGGCGCACCGGCCAGCAGGATCGGCTCGGTCAACGCCCTGTGGACCGGGACGGTGAAGCCCGGCACGTCCGCCAACTGCTCGAAGGCTGGCCATTCGCTACCGCTCATGGCGTTCCTCCCTCGCGGCTTTCCACTGGAAAGCCGCGTTCCCCTGCGGTG
>NZ_MNBW01000026.1 GCF_001879715.1 Nioella nitratireducens
CCGTATGGACGCATCTCTACAATTGGCACCGTCCGCACTCGGCGCTAAAGTCAAAACCACCAATCAGCCGATTAGGACTGGATCGGAACAACCTGTTGACGTTCCACATCTAGCGCATCGCGGCTCGCACAATGGATGACCGAGGCACGCCCACGACCACTTGTCCGCTTTGCGAGTCGAACGGGACGTTGCCGATCTTCACGCAATAGGGCCGCGATGCCTCGGCGCTGCGATCCGTCAGGAACGCCACGCGCTCGATCTCCAGCCCCGGCGTGACAATCACGTCCGTGACGGTGCCCAACATCACCCCGTCATTCGAAACGACCCGCAGCCCGTTATACGCGGTGCTGTTGCCCGGCAGGCTGCACCCGCCACCGCCGCCACCGGCCACCGGTGTGCGCGGCGTGGACGGTTGGCGCGGATCGCAGGCGTTGCCGACGCACAGCGGCGGGCGGCATTCCGGCGTGTTGCACGGCACCGGCGGCTGCGGCGGTTGTGGCGGGGTCGGGGCGCAGCCCGGCCCCGTGCAACTGGCCGTCGGGCCGCCGTTCAGAAGATCGCCGGTGGTCTGCAACAACCCGTCCGTTGCCGTCCCCGAAGCTGGCAGGATCGAGTCGAGCAAGGCCCCGGCGCTGTCGCCGATATCATCGTTGCCATCGCGGTTCGGCCCGTTGAAGGTTTCTCCGGCTTCCGCAACGGTATTGCCGACATCCTCCAGGACCGACCCCTGCCCCGCATCGGCCACGGTGCCGCCGACCCCGCCCGAGTCCGAGAACGAGTCGCTCGCCGGGCTGGCCACCCCATCGACCGTATCGACAAGCCCGCCCACGGTATCACCGAGTGTGCCCCCAAGCCCCCCAAGATCCCCGAGACCCTGTGCCGACATCGGCATCGCCGAGGCCAACACGATCGCAATCGTGCAGACCCCAAGGCGTGTTGCATCCCGGACCCGCGCGCGACGGTCGGCTGATTTAGAAAATGACAGGCCTGACATCCTATTTCCTTCCTAACAGTATGATTTTGTTGAGACAGACAGCCCGAAAACACGGTCGGACCGGCCCCTTCTCCGCCGAGGTCAGGATCGGAGAGGGGGCGCCACAGGTCTATCCGACCATGGTCTGGTATCTGGCAGGGGTCTGGCCGCGCCCATCCGACCTTCGGGGGGGATCAGGGGGCAATCCTGCCGCAACAGGGGGCATTTATCCGAAAACGGAAACGACTCACGGCGATCCGGAAAACAGCGCAGCCGGTGTACGGGGGGTGTACGCCCGGTGTATAGGCGGCAACGGGGGTTTTCAGCCCGCCAGCAGCCGCAACCCATGGGTGACGTCGGCCCGCACAGCCAATCGCAACCCCGGCTCATCCCCGGCCTTGAGCGCGGCCAGAATCAGCTTGTGATGGCGCGGAGATTCGGTCGTGCGACGCAATTTTCCGTATAAGGCACGCATAGTTGGCCCCATTTGCAACCAGACCGTCTCGGCCAGCGCCAACATCGCCGGGGCCTGCGCCCGCAGGTAGAGCGTGCGGTGAAATTCAAGGTTCGACCGGATGTATCCAACGGCATCGCGCTTGACCACCGCCTCGGAAATCACCTGGTTGATCGTCTCCATCCGCTCAATCAAAGCCGGATGCGCCCGCGGCAACGCCCGCGCCGACAACTCTGGTTCCAGAAGGGCCCGAATGGCCGCCAATTCCTCGATCCGATCGTTGGAAAGCTCCGGCGTCGCGACCCGGCCCGACGACGACAGCGAGAGGGCCCCCTCGCTGACCAGCCGCCGCACAGCCTCGCGCGCGGGGGTCATGGAAACCCCGAATTCCTTGGCGATTCCGCGCAATGTCAGCGCCTCACCGGGCAGCATCTGGCCATGCATGATCCGGGTGCGGATCGTGCGATAGATCCGGTCATGGGCAGCGGCGGTGGCCGCCTCGGCGGGGCGGGGCGTCAAGAGCATGGGATTACCCGACCACAAGCCACGGGTCAGGGCAAGCGGTCAAAACGCCAGGCCAACAGCTCCGGCCCATTCTGACGCAACCAGTCGCGCGGCGCCTCGTAGCCGGGATGCAGCCGCTGGCAAATGGACCAGAAGGCCCGCGAATGGTTCATCTCGACAAGGTGGGCGACCTCATGCGCGGCGACATAATCCAGCACCACAGGCGGGGCCATGACGAGGCGCCAAGAAAACATGAGATCCCCACGCGAGGTGCAGCTGCCCCACCGGGATGTCGTGTCGCGCAGGGTCAGCCGCCCATACGGGCGCCCAAGCGCCCCGGCATGATGGGCCACCCGCGCCGCCAGGCGCTCGCGTGCCATCTGCTTGATGAGCGCCAGCATCTTGGGCCCTTCCTGCCCCGCGGGCACCTCGATCCGGCCTTGCACCAACCGCGCTGACCGACCCGCCCCCGCAACGATGGGCCGCAACTGGCCTTCAAGCGGAATTTCGCCGCCGATCCGGGGGCCCTGCGGTCCGGGGCTGGCGTCCAGATGTTTGCGGACCCAGCCCGCGCGAGCATCCAGAAACGCGATCGCCTCGGATTCGGGGGCAAAGGCAGGCAAAGACAACGTGACCTTCCCGCTGGCCCGTGACACCCGCAACGTGAATCGCCGCGCACGAGAGGATCGGCGCAGCGCAACTTTGACCGGCGGATCGCCCTTGAGGATATGGATTTGCTCGCCCATGCGCGTGAAGCCGCCGCCCCCAATAGAAATAGACCCGATCAGGGGCTTTACAGCCCCACCGCATTGTGGCACGTCACCGCAATTCCTCGATAGCGATGATTGAAGGGGGTGTCATGCCCAAAGAAGAATGGGGCGTCAAACGTGTCTGCCCGACAACCGGCAAGCGCTTCTACGACCTCGGTAAAAATCCGGTGGTAAGCCCGTATACGGGTGAGACCGTCGAAATAGATACCGGCAAGGCATCACGGTCACTGGTCGCGGACAAGGCGGACAAGGCCAAGACCGCCAAACCCGAGAAAGAAGAGGGTCTGGTCGACGACGCCGATCAGCTTCTGGACGATGACGAATCCGATATCGATCTGGATGACGATCTGCTGGATGATGACGACGAAGACGGCGACGTGCCGCTCGACGACATCGCCGATGTCGCGTCGGACGACGACGACAGCTGATCGCACCGGACAACGGTCTGCGCGAAGGACGGGCATCTATGGTGCCCGTTTTTTCGTGTTTGACGGACGAAAACGCCCCGCCCGTCAGCCCCGTCCGCACGGTGGATTTTTCGCGGGCCGCCATGCGTTTTCCCCTTGAACATCCCTGCTCCGTTTCATAAACCGCCTGCACCGTCGCAATGGCGACACGGATGGGGCCTTAGCTCAGCTGGGAGAGCGCTTGCATGGCATGCAAGAGGTCAGGGGTTCGATCCCCCTAGGCTCCACCAAATCCTTTGTCCAAATTTCCCGACCGACCTGACCTGTGTCCGTATGGCGGCTGACCGCCTGGCGTTCCTGTTGGGGTTTTCCAATCTCGTCCCCTTGATGCCATCATTCCACCTTTGGAATCTGCCACATTGCGGATGACAGGCAGAGCATGGAACATGGCCCAAGATCGCGATGGCCGTGACCAATGGAATGAGAGGAGCAATCGTGCAAATCGAAGAGACCCCGCTTTCCGGCGTAAAAATCCTGACCCCGCGCCGGTTCGGCGATTCCCGCGGGTTTTTCTGTGAAAGCTGGAACAGACGGACATTGGCCGAGCACGGGCTCGACTACGATTTCGTGCAGGACAATCACTCCCTGTCCGCGGCGGTCGGGACCGTTCGTGGCCTTCATTTTCAGGCGCCGCCGCATGCGCAGGACAAGCTGGTGCGTTGCGGGCGGGGGCGGCTGTTTGACGTGGCTGTCGACATCCGAAAGGGCAGCCCGACCTATGGCCGGTGGTTCGGGAGTGAGCTGAGCTTCGAGAATGGCAAGCAGTTGTTAATCCCGGCAGGCTTCCTGCACGGGTTCGTGACCCGCGAGCCGGACACAGAGATCATCTACAAATGCACTGATTATTACGCGCCTGAATGCGATGGCGCGGTGCGGTTCGATGACCCGGATATCGGGATCGACTGGGATATGGGCGAGGTCGAGGCAATTCTGTCGGACAAGGATGCCGCCGCGCCATACCTCAAGGATTTCGATAGTCCCTTTGTTTGGGAGGGCGTGTAGTGAGGCTGCTTGTAACCGGCGGGGCCGGGTTTATCGGATCGGCCGTGGTGCGGCTTGCCGTGTTGCGCGGTCATGAGGTCGTGAACCTCGATGCGCTGACCTATGCCGCCTGTCTCGACAATGTTGCCCCCGTGGCAGACAATCCGGCCTATGCCTTTGAGCAGGCCGATATCCGCGACCGGGCCGCGCTGGACCGGGTCTTCGCAACCCACCGGCCTGATGCGGTGATGCATCTGGCGGCGGAATCCCATGTTGACCGATCCATCGACGGGCCAGGCGACTTCATCGAGACCAATATCACCGGCACGTTCAACATGCTGGAGGCCGCGCGAAAATACTGGGTCGAAGTTGGCAAGCCCGAGGGCTTTCGCTTCCACCATATCTCGACCGACGAGGTCTATGGCTCGCTGCCGAACGATCCTTCGGTGCAGTTCACCGAGGACACACCGTATGACCCGCGCAGCCCCTATTCTGCGTCCAAAGCGTCGTCCGACCATCTGGTCCGCGCGTGGCACGAGACTTATGGCTTGCCGGTGGTGCTGACCAACTGCTCGAACAATTACGGGCCGTATCATTTCCCGGAAAAACTGATCCCGGTGATCATTCTGAATGCGCTCGCGGGCAAGCCGCTGCCGATCTATGGCGACGGCTCGAACATCCGCGACTGGCTTTTTGTCGAAGATCATGCCGACGCGCTGCTGCTGGTGGTGGAAAAAGGCGCGCTCGGCCGATCGTACAATATCGGCGGCGAGAATGAACGGACCAATCTGGAACTGGTGAAAACGCTTTGCGCTATCCTCGATGAGCTGCGGCCCAAGGCGGGCGGTTCTTACGCCGACCAGATCACCTTCGTCACCGACCGCCCCGGCCATGACGCGCGCTACGCCATTGACCCGACCCGCATACGAGACGAACTCGGCTGGCGTCCGTCGGTGGCGGTGGAAGAGGGGCTGCGCAAGACCGTGGAATGGTATCTGGCCAATGAAGCCTGGTGGCGGGCGTTGCAGGACCGTCACGGGGTCGGGGAACGGCTCGGGGTGACAGCATGACCGTTCTTGTCTTCGGCAAAACCGGCCAGGTGGCCATAGAAGTGCAGGCCCGCGCGGATGTTCTGGCACTCGGGCGTGATCAGGCGGACTTGTCAGATCCCGCGGCCTGTGCCGCCGTGATCCGCGACTCCCGGCCCGAGGCGGTGATCAACGCCGCCGCTTACACCGCTGTCGATCAGGCGGAGAGTGAAGAGGATCTCGCCGCAACGGTGAACGGTGCCGCGCCGACGGCCATGGCGCAAGCCTGTGCAGAGCTTGGCATCCCCTTCGTTCATATCTCCACTGACTATGTTTTTGACGGCTCGGGGCAGGCACCTTGGCCCGTCGATGCCCGGACCGGCCCGCTCGGCGCCTATGGCCGGACCAAACTGGCGGGCGAGGAGGGCGTGCGCGCGGCGAGTGGCGCCCATGCCATCCTGCGCACGTCGTGGGTTGTGTCGGCCCATGGCAAGAACTTCGTGAAGACCATGCTGCGTCTGGGGGGCGAGCGTGACAAGCTCGCCATCGTCGCCGATCAGGTCGGCGGCCCGACGGCAGCGGGGGACATTGCCGAGGCGTGCCTCGGCATCGCCGCGCAACTCAAGGACGATCCGTCCAAATCCGGCACCTACCAGTTCTCAGGCGCGCCTGATGTGTCCTGGGCCGATTTCGCCCGCGAGATATTTGCGCAAGCGGGTCTGGCCTGCATCGTCAAGGACATCCCCACCAGCGGCTTTCCAACCCCTGCCAAACGCCCGGCGAATTCCCGCATGGATTGCCGCACGACAGAGACCACCTTTGGCATCGCGCGCCCGGATTGGCGGCGCAGCCTTTCCTGTATTTTGAAAGATATTGAGGACCAGACCCCATGACCAAGCGCAAAGGCATTATCCTTGCAGGCGGCTCCGGCACACGTCTTTACCCCATCACTTTGGGTGTCTCCAAGCAGCTCTTGCCGATCTATGACAAACCAATGATCTACTACCCGCTGTCGGTCCTGATGCTGGCGGGCATCCGCGAGATCGCAATGATCACCACGCCGCAGGACCAGGAGCAGTTCCAGCGGACCCTTGGCGACGGCAGCCAGTGGGGGATCGAGCTGACCTATATCGTGCAAGCGTCGCCCGATGGCCTCGCGCAGGCCTATATCCTGGCGGAGGAGTTCCTGAACGGTGCGCCTTCGGCGATGGTTCTGGGCGACAATATCTTCTTCGGGCACGGGTTGCCCGAGATCATGGCAGAGGCTGACCGCCAGACCGGCGGTGGCACGGTCTTCGGCTATCACGTCGCCGACCCTGAGAGGTATGGCGTCGTTGCCTTCGACGGGGCTGGCGAAGTGACCTCGATTGTCGAAAAGCCCGAGGTCCCGCCCTCGAACTACGCTGTCACGGGGCTCTACTTCCTCGACGGTACCGCACCCGAACGCGCCAAAGCTGTTCAGCCCTCAGCGCGGGGTGAGCTGGAAATTACCACCTTGCTGGAAAGCTACCTGCATGACGGCAGCCTCACCGTCAAACGCATGGGCCGCGGCTACGCCTGGCTGGATACCGGCACCCATGGCAGCCTGCTCGACGCGGGCAACTTCGTGCGGACGCTGGAGCAACGCCAAGGGATGCAGACCGGCTGCCTCGACGAAATCGCCTTCGACAAGGGCTGGATATCGCGGGAGTCCCTCGCCGAGCGCGCTAAAAAATTCCGCAAGAACAGCTATGGAAAGTATCTGGCAAGCTTGCTTTGAGGAAAGTCTTGCGTGGCACGCCCGGTGCGCTAGCGTATCGGTCCCGTTCAGTCGTATGACAGCGCCCGCATGAAACTCCTATTCATACACCAGAATTACCCCGGCCAATATCGGCAACTTGTCGAATGGCTCGCCGCGCAGGGCGAGCACGAGATCGTTTTCCTGACGCAACGCAAGGGGGTCACCTCGCCGCCCGGCGTCGAGGTCTTGCAATACCAAGCCCATCGCAAGGCGGCGCAGGACGCCTATGCGCTGTCGCGCTATTGGGAGGATTGCACTGGCAACGGATATGGTGCGGCGCAAGCCTGTCAGGCGTTGCAAACGCGAGGGTTCAATCCCGACGTGATCATCGGCCATGTCGGCTGGGGCGAGTTGACCTTTACCAAGATGGTCTGGCCCGATACGCCGGTGCTGGGCTATTTCGAATATTACTTTCTGGCCAAGGGCGGCTCGGTCGGCTTTGACCCGGAATTTCCCGCCAGCCCCGACAGCCCGTTCATCATGCATGCCCGCAACGCGGTGAACTACATCAACCTTGAAACGGTCGACCTGGGGCAATCCCCGACCCTTTGGCAGCGCGATACATACCCCGAGAGCTTTCACTCCAAGATCTATACCTGTCACGACGGCATCCGCACCGACCGGCTGCGCCCGGACCCGACGGCGTCGGTCTATCTCGACCGGTTAAAACGACAGGTTTCGCGAGAGGATGAGGTCTTTACCTACATGGCGCGCAACATGGAACCGACACGCGGTTTTCACGTGTTCATGCGCGCCCTGCCCCGTATCCTTGAGGCGCGCCCGAACGCTCGGGCCTTGATCATTGGTGGAAACGAAACCTCCTACGGCAAGGAGAGCGCGGCACAGGGCGGCTACAGGGCCGAGATGGAGCGCGAGTTGGGCAACCGGGTGGATTGGTCCCGCGTGCATTTTCTCGGCAGGGTGCCCTATGCCGACTACCAACGGGTCATGCAGCTTTCCCGCTGTCACATCTACCTGACGGTGCCCTTCGTGCTGTCATGGTCGCTACTGGAAACCATGTCGATGGGCGGCACCATCGTTGCCTCGGACGTCGCGCCCGTGCGCGAGGCCATCACCCACGGCGAAACCGGCCTGTTGGTGAGTTTTCCGCATCCCGAGGCGCTGGCGGACCAAGTGGTCGAGGTGCTGCGCGCGCCTGCGGAGTTTGCTCATCTGGGGTCGGCCGCGCGCGCCCATGTGGTCAAACACTACGATTTCCTGACGCATTGCCTGCCAGAGCATATCCGCCGCATCAACGGTCTGGCACCAACTGCCAGACCAATCACGTTTCCCTGAAAGCAAGCCCTCAGTTCGTTGCGTTGGACACCGCGTTGGCCAATCCGAAGGCGCTGCCGAACAGGCTGAAGACCGTCTGGACCGAGCTGACCGGGCTTTCGGTTGCAAGCACGAGGTCGCCGGACTGGATCCGGAAATGACGCGCAGAGAACAGACCGTCGGACGTGGTCAGATCGAGTGTGAAGACAACCCGTTCCTGACGCGGCCCGCGTTCACCTGCACGCAACGCGCTGTCCGGGTATTCGCGCAGGATCAGAATGCCTTCCGGGTCGGCGCGTGACGCTGACACGCCGCCAATGATCGAGATCGCATCAAGCGCGCTGACAACGTCCTGGGTAAAGGGATGCTGGGCTTGGGTGCCTGCGGCGCCAAGCGACAGGAAATACCGATCATCTTCTTCGACAATGACACGGTCGCCGCCCTGAAGACGGGTATCGAGCTGCGGTTCGGAGTAGAGACGATTGATGGAGGTGCCGAACAGATGCCCACCCCGCATGAGGCGAATCTGGGGATTGGCCAATGTCGGGGGCACACCACCAGCCTCGGAGATCAGGCTGAGGATGGAATAGGACTGGTCCGGCAGCGGGTAGGTGCCCGGACGGGCAACGCCGCCCACCAGATCGACCGAGTTGAACCGGCCAGCCACAATGGCCAGTTGCACCTGTGCCGAAGGCACGATGGCTTCAAGCGAGGATTGCAGGCTCTCGCGGGCAACGCTGGGGGTCATCCCGGATACCCGCGTGTCGCCAATATAGGGCATGAAGATCGTGCCATTGCCCGACACGACCATTTCCGTCAGATCCACGGTCCGAACACCGGGCGAGGTCAGCAGAGAGTTGTCGTTGCTGTCCCAGATACGGATGGAAACGGTATCGCCCGGACGAATGATCTGAGAGCGCGATCCACCGCTGGCGGTAATCCACTGAAGGTCGGCTTCGCCACCCACGGGCCATTCGGCAAGAGTCGGAAGAAAGTCGCGGGTTACAGGATAGACGGCAAAATCCGCACCCGCGTCATCACCGGACCCGATGATTTCCCGCTCAACCCCTGCACCGCGCGGCAGAGAGCAGGCAGCAATCAGACAACACAGACCCAAGAGACTGGCTACGCGAATGAAAAGTTTCATGCATGTTCCCGAAATTCAGAAAAACTGGTCTATACCACCTGTTCGGGCAAAATACGGGTCACCGGCTTGGGGTCAACGGTTACAATCGAGAAAGGCCATTTAATGCGTGTTTTGGTTCTGGGGGCCACAGGTCGGCTCGGGCAGATGCTGCAATGGGGCTGGCAGCACGAGTCCCGCCTGACCCCGGTGTGGCATGGCCGAACCGCAACCGACCGACGGGGGTGGCGACGGTTCGACATCACCCAAGAGCCTGACGCGCTTCACGATGCCTGTCGCGAGGTCGATGTTGTTCTGTGTCTTGCAGGGATCACGCCCGCCTCGGGGGCTTCGCTTGACCTCAATACCGAGCTCGCGTTGGCTGCGAGCGCGGCGGCAGGGCAAACCCCCCTGCTCATCGCCTCGTCGGCGGCGGTCTTTGGCCGTGCGGGGCATTGCAAGGAAGACGATGCGCCGCAGCCGGTCGCGCCCTATGGCATGGCCAAATTGGCGATGGAGACCGCGGTAGAGGCCGCAGCAACGGGGCCTGTCACCTGCCTTCGAATCGGAAATGTCGCCGGGGCCGATCAGATTCTTGGCCGGGCAGGCATTGGCCAGGCCCTGACGCTGGATCAGTTCGCAGACGGGCGCACCCCCGCCCGCAGCTACATCGGCCCGGCAACCTTGGCAAAGGTGCTGGTCACGCTTTGCCGCGCAGCCGGGGATGGCCTGCCATCGGTTCTCAATGTCGCGGCTCCCGGCATGGTTGAAATGGGCGAATTGCTGGACGCCATCCCCTACCCATGGCAGCCGCGCCCCGCACCAGTTGGCGCCATTGCCGAAGTTCTACTGGACACTGACCGTCTGAGCCGCTTTATGCGTCTCGACCCGACAGCGGGTTGCGCCGAGAACCTGATTAAAGAGTGGCGAGCCTTCCGGGCGGAGACGGACAGCGAGTAATGACCTGGCGCAAACGCATTTTCGATCTTTTTTTTGCCAGCCTGCTGGTGGTCATTCTAGGCCCCATCATCGTGTGGCTGATCTGGCGGATATGGCGCGAACAAGGGCGACCGATCTTCTACGCAGCTGAACGCATGAAAACGCCGTCCCGATCGTTCAAGCTTTGGAAATTCCGCACGATGACGGTGGTCAACGACGATCAAGGCGTATCCGGCGCGCACAAGTCGGCCCGGATCACCCCAACCGGCGCATGGCTGCGGCGCAAGAGGCTGGACGAGTTTCCCCAGCTTTGGAACATCCTGAAAGGCGATCTCAGCTTTGTCGGACCGCGCCCGCCCCTGCGGGAATATGTCGAGCGCTTCCCCGAGGTCTATGCCGACGTTCTCAAGAGCCGTCCCGGCGTCACTGGCCTCGCGACCATCACCTACCACAAGCACGAAGAAAAGCTGCTGGCCCGCTGCACCACGCCCGGACAGACCGATGACGTCTATTGCCGCCTCTGCATTCCGATGAAGGCACGGCTCGACCGGATCTACCAACGCCACCAAAGCACTTGTTACGATTTCGACCTTGTCTTCCAGACCATCGGCAACCTGTTCCGCCGGAAGCACTGACACGACAACGCGACCCTGTGGGTGCCCCGTGGACAGACGGTGGAGACGCCGGTAAGGAGAGCACAAATCATGATTGGATTTTGCGTTGGCGGGATTTCCCCACCAGATCGCAAAAAGATTTTTCGGGAAGGGTATGTTCGCCGTGTTTGGCCGACTTCGTGGATTGTTTTCCCGCTACGCAGACCGTCATGCCTCTCTCTCGAAACCCGGCCACGCCCTGCCCGATTTCGAAGGCGAACCGCTTGGCTATATCGACTCGGTTGATGTGCACAGGAACCGGCTATGGTTCGAAGGATGGACGCGGGCCGAATCCCTGACCGTGTCATGGTCCGGTGGGCAGATCACCCAACGGCCCAATATTCTGCGTAATGATGTAGCGGAAGCACTCGGCCTGGAACCGGACTTGGGATTCATCATCGAGGTTCCGGTGTCCACGGGCCCCTATGACCTGACGCTTCGCTGGCAGAAGACTGATATCGCGCATCGTCTGACGGACCCCTCTGCCCTTGGCCTGAGATTGGCGCGGCTGCGGCAGCTCTGGCCCTTTGTCCGTGCGCTTGTTGCGGCATGCCCGGATGTGATCCAATGGCGGCTGACCAAGGATCCGATCTATCGCTTCCGCGTCAAGACGCGATTGGGTCTGGATTCGGTTCCGGGGGCGGGCCCGATGAACGACTCCCTGTTCACTCCGTTCGAGCGCGACGAAGTCCCGACTGCCCCGATCACGATTCTGCTGCCGATCTATAACGCTTTCGATCTGCTGCCCGACGTTTTGCGGCGAGTGGAAGAGCACACCGACCTGCCATTTCACCTGATCCTGATCGAGGACCGTTCGACCGATGAGCGCGTGCGCCCCTTCTTGCGGGAGTGGATCACCACGCGCACCGACCACGCCACCCTGATCGAAAACGCGGAAAACCTCGGCTTCATCCGCAGCGTAAACCGTGGATTGGAAATGGCACTGGAGCGTGGACACCACGTTGTCTTGCTCAATTCGGACGCCTTCGTGCCGAGGAACTGGGCCAGTCGCCTGTTGCGCCCGATTCTGGCGCGGGACGATGTGGCCACTGTCACCCCGATGTCCAACGATGCCGAAATCTTCTCGGTTCCGGCGATTTGCACCCGCACCGTCCTGACGCCCGGCGAGGGCGATGCGCTGGACCATGTCGCATCGCGGTTCCGCCCCGATACCCTTGTTGCCGACGCGCCGACCGGAGTTGGCTTCTGCATGGCGATGAACTTGCGGTTCCTGCATCAAATTCCGTCACTTGATACGGTGTTTGGGCGTGGATACGGCGAGGAAGTGGATTGGTGCCAGAAGGCCCGGGCCCTTGGGGGAACGCATCTTGCCTTGCCGGAATTGTTCGTGGAGCACCGAGGTGGAGAGAGCTTCGGCACCGAAGAAAAACGCGCGTTGGTTCTGCAAAACAATGCAATGATCGCCCGACGCTATCCCACCTATGACCGAGAGGTGCAGAGCTATATCGAGGCGGACCCCCTTTTGACGGCGCGCTTGGCCCTTGCCGTCGGGTTCGTCGGCGTCAGAGCCACCGGGCCAGTACCGATCTACATGGCACATTCCTTGGGCGGGGGGGCCGAACATTACCTTCAGGACCGTATCCGCCGCGACCTGGGCCGGGACATCTCGTCCATCATCATTCGCGTGGGCGGACCGCATCGTTTTCAGGTCGAGGTGCGGACACCGGGTGGTGAAACCTCCGGCGCCACCGACAACGTTGATTTCCTGCGGCAGGTGCTGGAGCCGATTGCCGACCGGCACGTTGTCTATTCCTGCGGTGTTGGCGATCCCGAACCGACAGAACTGCCCGACATCCTGCTATCGCTTGCAGGAAGGGCGGGACAGATAGAGGTGCTGGTGCATGATTTCTTTCCGGTGTCGCCCTCTTATTGCCTGCTCGACGACGACGGTTGGTATCGCGGGCCGGTGACATCTGACCGCGAAGACCGGGCACATGTTTTTCGGCACCGCACCGGCACGACCGTCCCGCTCGCGGACTGGCAGGCCGCTTGGGGACGCCTGATGCGCGCGGCGGGTGAGGTCACTGTCTTTTCGGAAAATAGCCGCCAGCAGATCCTGTCGGCCTATCCCGAGGTCGAGGAACAGGTTTCGGTTTGCCCCCATACGCTTCTGTCGCCGGTTCCTCGGTTGTCCGCTCCGGTCAACGACAAGACAGTCGTCGCAGTCCTCGGAAATATCGGGTTCCAAAAGGGCGCGGCCCTTGTTCGGGATTTGTCGTTCGCTTTGGAGAGCGAGCCAGACACGGATTTGGTCTTGATCGGCAATATCGACCCGTCCTACGCCCTAGCCTCAACAACGCCCGTGCATGGCGACTATCGGATCGAAGACCTGCAAAGCCTCACCACGCGATACGGTGTGACTTGCTGGCTTATTCCCTCGATCTGGCCCGAGACGTTTTCTTACACAACCCACGAATGCCTGGCATCCGGACTGCCGGTTTTCGCATTTGACATCGGCGCACAGGGATGTGCAGTTGCCAAGGCAGAAAACGGCCAGGTCATACGGTTTGAACAAGGGGCCGATCTGGTTCAAAACATATTGACGGAAATAAGAAGCAAGGGCCGCAGTTAACATGAGCAACATTAGCGTTCCCATCGAAACCCTCGCCGAAACCGGTATCGAAGTCTTGCCGCGAGGGTTCGACTCGAACATCAACCTGCCCGCGCACACCCGTATCGAGGCGCCGTCGAGCTTGAAATGGACCGAGTACCATCACTCAATCGAACTGGGCGCATTCTCTTATCAGGTCTCTGGGTATTGTTTCGCAGCTCGGATTGGGCGCTATTGTTCCTTCGGTGAGGATATTCAGATAGGTCGGCAGGATCATCCCCTGACATGGATATCGACGAGTCCGGCTTTTTATATTCGCGACAGGCTGTTCAATCTCGGCGACGATTTTCGCGACGCCGCCGCCTATCATGATTTCAAGTTTTCTTTTCAGGGTCCGCCGACACGGGCCAAGATCACCACGATTGGAAATGACGTCTGGATCGGCCATGGTGCCTATATCTGCGCCGGTGTCACTATCGGAGACGGAGCTATTATCGCGGCGAACGCCGTGGTCGCGAAAGATGTGCCGGCCTATGCCGTTGTGGCCGGCAACCCGGCTGTGATCAAGAAATACCGCCTACCCCCGCAGATGATCAGCCCGGTCCTGAACTCTCGCTGGTGGCGCTTTGCCCCGTGGCAATTGCAGCATCTGGATCCCTCCAAACCTGGGCAATTTGCAGCTGGCGTCCACCAGATGAGGGACGAACCAGAATTCGAGCCTGAAGTGTTTTCCGGTTCCGATTGGACTTAGGTGGGATTTTCCCCGAAAGTGGGAAAGGTTCACCCGTGGATGTAACGTTACTTTAATTTGGCTCATCCATTGACCATCAATTGAACACCAACCATTTGTGATACCGGCGAAGGAACAGGATTCCAAGCGCGCTTAGGAACAGGGATAGGCCGAAAACGTAGTACGGGTTAACGTAGTCGGCGTCGTAGTTCGAATAGAAGGCTGACCGCATCTCGCCGGTGATATGCATCAATGGATTATACCAAAGGAAGCCTCGGTAAGGCTCGGGGATAGCGTCGTACAAAAAGAAGAGGCCTGAAACGATGAATAGTGGACGCGTCACGATGCTCCAGACCTGCTGCCAAACGCTCGAAATGGAAAACAGGAAGCAATTCAGCGTTCCTACTCCAAACCCAAAGGCGGCAGCCATCGCATAGGCAAGGCCGATTCGGGGCAACTCCAAAGTCGTCCGGGTATCAAACAGGAGTAGAATGGCTCCAAGAACGATGTACCCGACCAGTAATTGGGTCAAAGTATTAAGAATGAATCGGGCGAGGATCGTGTCCATGAATGTGATGCGCGGATATGCAAGAAACGGCCGTGAATAATTAAGGGACTGCCCAAGTTTTGCTGCCGTGCCCATGAACACTGTGAATGGCATAAAGCCAGTTGCATAAAAAAGGGCGAAATTCTGCCCAAGCGGAGGTGACCGAAAAGCCGCCGAAAAGACCAGCACCATGATCCCAATGCCGCCTGCCGGTTCCAAGATCGCCCAGAGATATCCCAGCGGCGATTTGCCGTAACTGGTGTTCATTTCACGCAGGATCAGCGCCCCAATGGTGCGAAACGATGCGAAGCGGGGCGGCCGAACGGGTTTTGGCCGTGACGGTCCGGTGTTGGGTGTCTCTACAGAAAAGGTCATATCACAAGGTTGCTATGGCGCTGGCAAATCCCGAGCGCTTTCGATAGCAAGAAGACACAGACCCATTCATTTCGCAAGGCGCATCGGTTTAATGTCCACCCCTCCTACTGAGCCGTCCCGGTCGGCCGCCGCGGCCGAAGTCACATCGCCCAAGCGCCCCTCAAAGAGCCCAAACGCCCCCCAAGGCCAAGGAGATCAGGGGCGCACAGATGGACGGCCTGCGCAGGTGGCATCACACAACCAGGTTACGTCGGGCAAAGGAGATAGCCAGGCCCAACAAGACCCAAACCAGCGCAGTGACAGTCAAGCAGACCCAAAACAAGACAAGGCGGCCAAAACTTTGACCGGACAAACTGGTGCCGAAACAAAGCCGGGCCAACAAACACTGCCTCCGCCCCCACCGGTCGTGCCGCGCGCACGTTGGCGGTCGCGGCACTGGATGCTGGTGCTCTCCTTCATTCTGTTCGTCGCCCTTCCAATCGGCATATCGGCTTTCTACCTCTGGGCGCGAGCGGCTGATCAATACATCTCGCGCGTCGGATTTTCAGTTCGCACGGAGGACGCCAGTTCCGCGATGGATATCCTTGGCGGTCTGACCAGCATGTCCGGATCGAGTTCGAGCGATACCGATATTCTCTACCAATTCCTGACCAGTCAGGACTTGGTAGAACGGGTGGATGAACAACTTGACCTCCGCTCCATCTGGTCCCGCGTCGATCCGGCGGTCGACCCGATCTACGCTTACCACGCGCCCGGATCGATCGAAGATCTGGTCGCGCATTGGGAACGACAGGTGCGGGTTCGCTACAATTCGGGGCTTATCGACATCGAGGTTCTCGCCTTTGATCCACAGGACGCCCGCAATATCGCGCAGCTAATTTTCGAGGAAAGCAGCGCGATGATCAACCAGCTCTCGGCCATCGCGCGCGAAGATGCGATCAGTTATGCACGGGAGGATTTGCAGCAGTCCGAGCAGCGTCTTTCGGAGGCTCGCATTGCGATTGCGCAGTGGCGCAACGACAATCAGACGGTCGATCCGACTGCCGATACTGCTGGACAGATGGGGCTGGTGAACAATCTGCAGGGCCAACTTGCCGAAGCGCTGATCGAGCTGGATATACTGCGCGACACCACAAACCGTGACGACGACCCTCGAATTTCTCAAGCCGAGCGCCGAATCTCGGTCATTCGGGACAGGATCGCCGCCGAACGATCGGTGATCGGGACCGCTGGCGATGGTCGCGTTGCCTTCGCTGATCTGGTTGGGGAATACGAACGCCTTCGGGTCGACCTAGAGTTTGCCGAACGCGCATATACCGCGGCTCTCGCTGGCTACGACTCCGCTCGCAACGATGCCCGTCGACAAAGCCGGTATCTTGCAGCTCACATGCGACCGACGACTGCGCAGACATCAGAATACCCGGATCGGCCCATGACTTTGACAATCATTGCGATTTTCGCCTTCTTGATCTGGTCTGTGGTCATTCTGGTGGCCTACAGCCTGAGGGATCGGCGCTGAGGGCCCCGCGATGATCGAGTTTCGAAACCTGCGAAAGGAGTTCGTCGTCAAAGGCCAGCGCAAGGTGGTCATCGACAACCTCAATGTCTGCCTTCCGACAGATATTTCCGTGGCGCTCCTGGGCCGCAATGGTGCCGGTAAATCGACGTTGCTGCAGATGCTTTCCGGCGCGATGGCACCGACATCAGGGCAAATCCTGTCAACCGGTACCATTTCATGGCCGGTCGGGTTTGCCGGCTCCTTCCACCCAGATCTGACCGGCTACCAGAACACCAAGTTCATCGCCCGGGTCTACGGAGTGGAAACCGAAGAGCTTGCACGATTCGTCGAAGACTTCTCGGAACTTGGCAGGAGCTTCTATCTTCCCTTCGGCACCTATTCGTCGGGAATGCGATCTCGTTTGTCCTTTGGTGTCTCGATGGGAATTCCCTTCGACACCTACCTTGTCGACGAGGTGACGTCGGTTGGGGATGCGTCGTTCAAGCAAAAGAGTCAGGCGCTGTTTCAGGAGCGTATGAAGACGTCTGGGGCCTTCATGGTCAGCCACAGCATGCCACAGGTACGCGCCATGTGTGACGTTGGCGTGGTTTTGGAGCATGGGCGTGCGATCTTCTACGAAGATGTGGAGGAGGCCATCGCCCACCATCTGGAAAACATGACACACCGCTGATTCACGTCCCCGACCGGCTGTCAGGTCTTTGCGAATTTTCTGCGTGCGTATTGGTCCTCGTAGCGGACGATGTCATCCTCCCCAAGGTAGCCACCGGTCTGCACCTCGATCAGGACCATATCCAGCTTGCCTGGATTCTCCATGCGATGCACCGCGCCAAGCGGCACATAGACGGACTCGTTTTCAGTCACCAGTTTGATCTCGTCGTCCACCGTGACCTTTGCGGTACCTTCAACGACGATCCAATGTTCCGAGCGGTGATGGTGGCTTTGCAGACTCAGGCTAGCACCCGGTTTCACCACGATCCGTTTGACCTGAAACCTGTCGCCGAGGATCAGGGTCTGGAAATGCCCCCAGGGCCGGTGATCAACCGGCAAAGTATCTGCCTGCTTCGCTCCCTTGGCCTTCAGGCGCTGAACCGCCAGCTTGACGTCCTGCGTCCTGCTGGCGTCAGCCACCAGAACGGCATCTGGCATGGCAATGGCGATGATTCCATTCAAACCAAGGCCAACCAATTCCTGATCCGACGCTTCCGAGCGCAGAAGGGAATTCGAACAATCGATGGCTGTGACCGGTCCGGACAGGGCAACCCCGTTTCCGTCCGGATGGCTCTGCTCATGAACCGAGGTCCAATTTCCCAGATCTGACCACCCCCCGGACAGGGGAACCGCACCGAGGTTGTCGGCCTTCTCCATCACGGCATAGTCGATTGAAATATCGTCGACTTTCTCCCAAGCCACAGGGTCGAGACGCAGAAAACCCAGATCTGGCTCTGCCGCGTCAACGCTCTGTCGCACCGGAGGAACCAGGTTTGGCGCATCGCGTTCGAAAGCCGCGATTATGTCTTTCACCGCAAACAGGAATATCCCCGCGTTCCACAGGTATTCGCCATCTGCCATCATCTTTTTTGCCGATTCAATATCTGGCTTTTCCACAAAACGCCGAAGTCGCTGAGCGCCGCCGTTCTCGTGTGGAGGCTGTTCAAGGTGCAGATATCCGTAGCCCGTTTCCGGTCTGTCCGGAGTGACCCCAAAGGTCACCATCAGGTTTTGTTCTGTTGCGGCGGCAACGCCCTGCTTTACGGCCTGACGAAACCCTTCAGCGTCTGGCAGGATGTGGTCCGAAGGCGCCACCAGCAGCAGCGCATCGGGGTCAGATTTGGCAATGAACAGGGCCGCAGCCAGCACAGCGGGCGCGGTGTTGCGTCCGTCTGGTTCAATCAGAACGGCACCGGGGTCAACCCCGATTTCCTGCAACTGTTCAGTGACGATGAAACGGAAATCCACCGCGGTCAAAATCGTTGGGGCGGCGAAGTGGAGCCCGTCACCGGAACAAGAAAGACGCAATGCACAGTCCTGAAACAAGGACCGTTCACCCAAGAGACGCACGAATTGTTTTGGATAGCTCTTGCGAGACAGCGGCCACAGCCGGGTACCGGATCCGCCGCACAGGATAAGGGGGTGGACTGTTGTTGTCATTGCCAAGCCTCTGGTTTTTTGGCCTTCGGGCATAGGCCGACACACCCGTCGGGCGCACTGTCCGTAAAGAACTAGACCACATTTTGGCTTGTATCAGAAGAAAATACGGTTTCGCATCAATCCCCTGCGGTGAGACTGCTGCATATTACGGATGGCCTACGACCGAGACCGCCACTGCCAAACATGGAAAAGGGCCCTCAGAAAGTGGGGGCCCTTTTCAAATCAGGTCAATTGATCCGCAAGTCGCAGATTAGTTGGTGGTGGTTGTGGTAGTCGTCGTACCGGTCGTGCCGTCACCAATCAGGATCGCCGTCAGGATAAGGCCACCCGCGGCTGCGGCTGCGCCGCCGCTGACGGTCACGCCACCAAGGCCAGCGGTTGCGGTTCCGGCACCTTCAGCGGCCGGAAGATAGCCAAGCGCACGCGCGCTTTCTTCCTGCAACGCGGTCAGGACGCAGGTTGCTGCCGCCAGGTCGACGCTGCCGCCAACCTCCGTGCATTGGGCGACGGTCATTGCGGAGGCACCGGTCACACCAAGGGCCGACAGGGCCGCCGCAGCAAAAAGAGATTTGTAAAGTTTCATCGGGTCAGTCTCCAATACATTCCTGATATTTGTGGTATCATGCCGCAAGTTTCAGATCAATGAAACGAATGGCACATCGGCTTGTTTTTGCACTATTGCTGAAGAGTCACGCGCTCCAGGGTCATGTAGCCCAAATCCGGACCAGCCCATTGACGGGATTTCCAGATTTGTCCGTGGACTCCGCGCCAATACAGGTTTTCAAAGATCGGATTCGGCACCCCATCCGCACGACATGTTTCCCTGAACCGCACAGAGTCATAGCCCTGCCCGAGGACATCGACCTGCTCGCGTCCCTCTTGCGTCAGGCGGCAATAGAGTCGGGCGCGGTGCAGGACGCCCTCGCCGTCTACTGCCCTGAACACCCGGGAATATTCGGCGTCGTTACCGCTGGCAAGCGCCGATTCTGCCGGGGCTGTATCCAGGCTGTGCAGATCGGTCCCAAATCCGCGGGTGTTGCGTAGAAGGCCCGACGCCGTGCTGACGGTATTTCCGTCAAGACTACGCCAGATCGTGACGCCGCCGGTTTGCTCGTATTCGAGTAAGCCGACCGAAATGTCCACATCGGGTGCCCGCACCACCAAAACCGGGCGCTCGATCCCGGCTGCGCGCAGCGAGGCACGGGTCGCTGTAAATTGCGCGGTCTCGTCCGCGCCCCGATTGAACAAACTGCCCCGGATTTGCTGAAAGGCTGCGCCAAAGGCGCCTTGTTCGCCACTAGAACAGGCGGTCAGGGTCAGCAGGGCAAGAACGGCAAGGATATGTTTCATCGCCAGACCCTCGCCCATTGATCGTCAAGGCTGTCCTGGTGGCCTTCGCGCACCCGCTGGTACAGGCGGTCAGGCACGTTCAGGCGCGCGCCGCCATCCCGGGTGATCGGGCGAATCGTAGTGCCAAGACTGCGCCGACCAGGTTGCCCCGTGAACCACGAGATCGGGATCGAAAACCTGATCCCCTTGTCGAAAGACCCTTCGCCAAACTGGGTGGCCGAGACATCTGTCAGCGTCATGAACGCCCCCACGCGCCAGCCATTGGCGAATTCGCGGTCAATGGACAGCGTCGCGCCCCAGTCCCCTGCCAGGTAGCGCCCGGCATCGACCTGCACCAGGTAGTCGTCACCAAGCTGGTAATAGGCAGAGAGATGGCCGGTCACGACGCTGTAGTCACGGAACCCGAAGCCCATATCATAGTCGCGCTGCATGGCGTAGTTCACCTCGGCACCGAGGGCGAGGCGGTTGGCCACCGGATGCCAGAGCAATTCAGCCGAAACACCACCATACATGCGTTCCAGATAGCCGACAGTAAGCCGCCCGTAGAAATCGTTGCCAAGGCTTGTGGCATGCGAAAAGGTCAAACGCTCCAGCGCGACACCGTCGTTGCGCTCATAGTAGCCGGCGCTGGTGCGAACCGCAGGCAAGGACGATGTCGATACCCGCATGAGATCGAGATTGCCGGCCAGCCGGTAGGTCAAAGACCCATCGAGACGCCAGCCCGGCCGGAATTCGTAAGAGCCACGCAGGCGCAGACCCGCATTCATCAGAATCGGGTTGTCCGGGTCGAAATAGCTGGCCCGCGTATACGGACGCAGAGACCAGTCGAACCGAGGATAAAGCCCCTCGACCAGGTCATCTTCCCGGGTCGGCGTTGCTGCGGTCAGGCCAACAAGCGTGTGCAACGCTTCAACGGCATTCGGTTGCTGTTCCAACGCTTCAAGGTCAGAGCGACGCACATGAAGCGTGGAAATTGCCAGCCCATCATCCATCAGCGTGATCTGGAACGCCTCGACCGAGGGTGGCAGAATCTCTGCCATGATCCGCGCAGCCCGGCCAAGCGCTTGTGCGATGGCGGTATAACGGGTGTTTTCGATGCGGATCTCGGCGTCGTGGGGCTGTAGGTTGAATGCGATCAGGTCCAGCCCTTCGCCATCCAGCGCCTCTGCCAGGCGCCCGCCCAAACCAGGACGCGATCGCGGATCTTCAACCCAGGACGTGGTCCAGAGATCGGGGCTTGTCTCGCGATCGGGGCGGATTGCGATCGGCGGCGGCACCGGGCGATGGGTCATCGGCACGGCAGGACGGTTCGGGTTGAAACTGAAGGCAAGGTTAACACCGACCTCGGAGCCATACATATAGTAGGCCCCAAGCCGGGTGGAGCGGTTCACCTGATAAGTGACACCGAAATTGAGCGGAGACTCTCGCTGGAACACGCCTTGTCCGGTTTCCGTCGTGTAGGCATCCGATGAATACTCCACAACAACGCCAAGCCGGTCGGTCGGCTGCCATTCGACGCCACCAAAGAAGGCAGCGGGTCCGCGGAACCATTGGTCAACCGAAAACTGTCCGCCCGTGCTGCCAGCCACAAAGCTCGGGCGCGTTGCGGAAAACGGGCTGGCGAAAGAGTTGTAGCTTCCAAGCCGCCCCCAGCCGACACCGCCGGTCACGGTCAAGGTGTCACCAAAACTGCGGCTGGCGACGATATATTCTCCGGCATAGATCCCGGTTCCGACGAAGTCCTGCAATCCGATGGACACAGATGGCAGCCAGCTCCCTTCCCGCTGTCGCAGGACTTGGTAGCGCAGGTCGAAGCTGCGGTCATAGTAGTCGACGAAGCCCGCGAGATTCGCGTCCAAGGTCACCGAATAGCGAAATGACCCCGACAGCCGAGGCGTTATCTGAAAGCTTAGCGTATTGCGCCCGACACCGCCGAAATAGGACAAGGTTGTCGAAAATTCACCATCGGGCATCACCTCTGCCGAGGGCATGTCGATCAGTCCTGCGGTGCCATAGAAATTCAGGGTCGGGCGCGGACCGGCAGGTTGATTGCCAAAAATATCGGCCTGGGCCGACGCGCCGGTGGCGAACAATGCAAAGGCCACCGCTGCAATGGCGGAACTGAGATGTCCCCGTATGAATGAGCCTGCGCGCAACCCGGTACCTCCTGTAAACTCGGACCTTAGACCACGGCGGCCTCGGCCCGATCAAGCGCCGAGCCTCCCCGTGCGGGCCGGTTTTGGCGCGGCGCGTCTTTCGGGTGACAGGCGGCAGTCACGCCTCGCTTTTCAAGGTGGATTGGTCGGCTGGATCACGGCCCTCTACCCATCGATCCACAACGGCAAGAGCCGCCCCCTCGTCACCGCTGGCAATCGCCTCTCTCAGACCGCGAATCGCCGAGGCGACCTCGATTTCGGACAGGCCGTCCTCTCGGGCGCAGAAGATTTTGGGATGCGAGGTTGTTACCCGTTCGCCACTCAAGGTCAGCTCTTCGTGCAGCTTTTCGCCCTGGCGCAGGCCCGTGAATTCGATCTCGATATCCCCATCGGGGTTGTCAGCGTCTCGAACCGAGTAGCCAGCGCTCTCGATGATCTGCCGGGCCAGTCGGGCAATTGACACCTCTTCGCCCATATCCAGAACGAAAACCTCGCCGCCCTTGGCCGTCGCTCCGGCAAGCAGCACCAGGTGGACGGCCTCTCGGACCGTCATGAAAAACCGGCAAACTTCGGGGTCCGTCACGGTCACCGGGCCGCCGCGGCTGATCTGTTCCTGAAACAGTGGAACGACCGAGCCGGATGAGCCAAGGACATTGCCGAAACGAACCATGGAAAAGATGGTGCCGGACGAACGTGCCGCGAGGTCTTGGACCACCAGTTCGGCCAGCCGCTTGGAAGCGCCCATGACCGATGCCGGGCGCACGGCCTTGTCCGAGGAGACCAGAACGAACCGCTCTACGTTTATGGCCTCGGCTTCGCGCGCAAGCGTCTGAGTTCCAAGAACATTGTTGGCCAGCCCGGCAATCGGATTGGCCTCGACCAGAGACACATGCTTGTAGGCCGCCGCGTGAATGATCACCTGAACGGCGTTTTCACGCAGAACTTGGCGAACCTGACGGGGATCGGTCACCGACCCGAGAACCGAGACCAGCTCAACCCCCAATTCAGTCGCAAGCGGGCGCAGTTCCTGGTCGATATTGAACAAAGCGAACTCGCTCAGCTCATACAGAACCAGCCGAGACGGTCGACAGCCAACGATCTGGCGCGACAACTCCGACCCGATAGAGCCGCCAGCGCCGGATATCAGGACAGTACGATCGGCATAGCTGTCGCAGCTTTTCCCAAGGGACGTGACAGCCGGGGCCCGGCCAAGGAAGGTTGCGGGGCGCACCGGGGTCAGCTTGTCGACCAGTGGCTCTTCGCCCACAAGCTGCGCAAAGGACGGAAGGCTCTGCACTTCCAACCCCATCTTTTGAAGGCGGCGAGCAATCTGCGCCTGTTTCGGCTGACTGAGCGATGGGATTGCGAGCAGCACCCGGCGCACACTCCTTTCCCGCGCGATTTGTTGAATCTTGGCGGGGGTGTAGACCGGCAGCCCGGCGATCAGCACACCCTGAAGCGCAGTGTTGTCATCCACGAAGGCGACCGGGTCGATGCCCTCATGACTCCTCAAAGCCGAGGCCAATTGCGTGCCCGTGGTGCCGGCTCCATAGATCAGAACCCGACAGCGCGGAATGTCGCGCCGGTAGACCGCCATGACAATCTGGTAGAGTGCCATCCGGCTGATCACCGAGAACATGAAGAAACCGACACCGAAGACAACGGACTGTCCGACTGTCAGATCGACGCCGAACATCCAGCTCAGGATGGCGGCGGCCACAGCCATATAGACCGAAAAAAGGCCTGTCTTCCCAAGGGCCCGCCCCTCGTAGGCGTTGAGTTGGATTTGCGGAATGCCCAATCCGACTGCAAGGCCAGCACCGATCGCCAGAAGATACGGCAGGATCGGCAGTACATCGGCAAGAATCTGGATCGGCCCATCAGGTTCAGGCTGCACACCAAACGTGAAAACCAAAGCCAACGGAATCAGGCAAAGATCGAGAAAAAGCAGGATGTGTCGCTTCTGTCTCCGCGTTAAAGTCTTGATAAGTTTCAACATAATGAAATCCAAAAAATATACGGGCACTCACAATCCACCCTGACGGGCGACCCTCGTTACAATAACCTCAATTGCGCGCATTCTTGTAAATGGCAGAATTCTACCGCAAAGAATACCACCAACTGCTGAATTCTTGCCCAATCCGAACCTACAGCTATCAAAGTTTTGGCACAAGCCACATGCAGCGCAGAAGCAGAATGGCGCCGATCCAAAGTTGCGCGGTTTCTATCCTTGGGCGTTCGACGTATCCTCGGTTCAGGATGAACGCCACTGGGGTTGCAAAGGTGCAGCAAGTTTTTTCGCGTATCGGGGCCGCGTGCCTGTTGCTGCTGATTGGCTGGCAGACCACGGCCGAGACATTGGTCGCACCCCTTGCGGCCCCTCCCGCCTATTCGTGCGACTCCAACGGCCCTGATCCCCTGCCGTCTTTGCAGCAGATGTTGGACGGACTGTGCGATGCCGTCGCCGCCGAAGCGGCAGCGTGGCCTGCGACACTCGAAATCTCCCTGATCGTCGAAGACCTGCGCCCGTCGCATTTCCGTGGCCGCCTGGAATGGCAAGTGCAGGATGTGCGCCAATCCGGTCCGTCCATGGATTTCGGCACGCTTGATCGGGATCTCGGGCCTCAAGACATCCCCGCCATCGTGACCGGGCTGTTTGCGGCGTCCAATATCCCAAATGCTGCCACAAATGACCTCTAATGGTCGGACCAAATCTTTGAAGCTGATCCGAGACGGTAAGCCATGTGCACTATTTGTTCTTCCTTCCGCCCTTTCGATCCTGATTGTATCTATCAGGAGACGTCTCAAGATTTTGCTAGCGTGCCGGAAAGGCCTCTGTCGCCTGCCTCCGTGTCCACGACCAATGCGATGTCCGTTGGCGATACCTTCACCGGCACCCTTGATACCCTTGGCGACAATGACTGGGTATCCGTGACGCTGACAGGCGGTGCGCGCTACACGATTGATCTGCTGGCAGCGGGATCCGGGAATGGCACCTTGGCCGACAGCTACCTGCGCATCCACGACGCGAACGGTGCTCTCGTTGCGGAAAATGACGATGGCGGGGCTGGATACGATTCCCGCGTGACGGTTACGGCGACAACAGGCGGGAGCTATTTCATCAGCGCCGGCGCGTACAACAACAGTTCCACTGGCACCTACCAAGTTCAGGTTTCGCCCGCAGCCGCGTTGAATGACGGGACGCTTGATGATCTGGCCACCTACCTGACCGACGGTTATTGGGCCAGTGTCGGCGGGGCGCGGCACAGCTTTGATACCACGTCCAGCAATATCATCACCGCCAACCTGACGGCGCTCGACTCGCGCGGGCAGGCCCTGGCCCGCAACGCGATGGAAGCGTGGGAGGCCGTCGCCGACATCCGGTTTCAGGAAATCACCGGCTCGGCCCAAATCACGTTCGACGACAGTCAGTCGGGGGCTTACACCAGCTATTCGACGCTCGGCTCTTCGACCCAGAACGCAACGGTGAATATCAGCACGACCTGGCTCGACACTTATGGCACGCAATACGACGACTACAGCCAGTCGACCTATATTCACGAGCTTGGCCATGCGCTCGGCCTCGGCCACCAAGGTCCGTATAACGGGTCGGCCAGCTATCCGGGCGACGCGGCCTTTACCAATGACAGCTATCAACTGTCGGTCATGTCCTACTTCTCGCAGAGTGAGAACACGGATGTGACGGCCAGCTACGCCCTGCAACTTACCGCGATGGCCGCCGATATCGTCGCCATCCAAACCCTTTACGGTGCCCCCGGCACCTCGTCCCAGACGGCTGGAGACACCGTTTACGGCGCGGGGCAAACCGTGGGCGGATATCTGGGCGATTTCTTCACCATCCTAGCCACCGGATCAGATCCACAGTCCCATTACGGCGGCGGGCCCGTCACGCTGACGCTTTACGATCAGGGTGGCATCGACCTCGTCGATGTCAGCTTCGATACCTTCGATCAGGTGATTGACCTTGGCGATCTGGGACTTTGGAACACCGGCGGGCTGATCGGAAATGTCATTGTCGCCCGTGGCACAGTGCTTGAAAATGTGTCCGCTGGCTCTGGAAATGATCATGTGATCGGCAATTCCGCCAACAATACCATTCTTGGCAACAACGGCAATGACACGCTGGACGGGGGCGTCGGAGACGACCTGCTGAATGGCGGCGTTGGCAATGATACGTTGAATGGCGGCGCCGGGATGGATCGGTTCGTTTACCTGTCCGGTCAGGATGTGATTGAGGATTTCAGCGGCGATCTGATCCAGATCGCACGGTCGGCGTGGTCCAGATCTGTCGACTCGCTCTTGGCAACGGCCCAGGTGCAAAACGGCAATCTGGTGTTGGCACTCAGCGTCGACAATACGCTCACGCTCACCGGAATCACCAGCATCGCCGACGTTTCGGGGCGCGTTCGGGTCGGCGCGTTCGACCCCAGCCATGACCACACCGGGGACGGCATTGACGACATTCTATGGCGCAACAGCACCAATGGGCAGGTCGGCATGTTCGAAATGGTCGATGGTCGCCCGACATGGGGCCTGATCAGCAATACCGGACTTGACTGGACCATTGAGGGAACCGGAGATTTCAGCGGCGATGGCACCGACGACATTCTGTGGCGCCATACCAGCGGTGCGGTCGGGATGTTCGAAATGGATACCGGCAGCCCGGTCTGGAATTCCATTGGCCAGGCCGGCAGCGAGTGGAACATCGTGGGGGTTGGCGACTTTAATGGTGATAACACCGACGATATCTTGTGGCGCAACAGCATCACCGGCGGAACGGGCACGTTTGCAATGTCAAACGGCAGCCCAACTTGGCAGACCATCGGTGCCTCGGGGGCGGCATGGCTGGTCGCGGGCACCGGGGATTTCAACGGTGACGGCACCGATGACATCCTCTGGCGGCGCGCAACGACCGGACAGGTCGGCATGTTCGAAATGACAAACGGCAGCCCGACTTGGCAGCTTGTCAGCAATACCGGCCCCGAGTGGATGATCGCGGGGACCGGCGATTTCAACGGCGACGGCACCGATGACATCCTCTGGCGGCACGCAACGACCGGACAGGTCGGCATGTTCGAAATGATCGACGGCAATCCGACCTGGAGCGGCATGGGGGTCGCCGGGGGCGATTGGGACATTCAGGGCACCGGCGATTTCAACGGCGATGGCACTGACGACATCCTGTGGCGCAACACGACGACGGGGCAGGTGGGCATGTACGAAATGCATGATGGTGACCCGACATGGAGCGGTATCGGAAGTGCAAGCGCCGATTGGAACGTCGCTGGCTTCCAAACTGACGAGTTCCTCTTCGCTTAGGCGCCGGTCTGCCAGCAAACCTGTTTGCTGAAACGGCACAGACCAGCCAGCAAAAAGACCCCTGTGCCCGTGGCAAAGGGACGATCGAATGATATCGTCCGAGGGCCTGCGCCGCCGTGGCGGGCTTTAATACAACGAAAGCGAACTCCCATGACTCACTCCCTGCGCACGGCGCTTGTCACCGGCTCTGCCGGGTTCATCGGCTTTCACCTGAGCCTGCGTCTGCTTGCACAAGGATGGCGGGTGGTGGGGGTCGACGCCTTGACCGATTACTACGATGTCGGGCTAAAGACCGATCGGCAGGCCCTGCTGCTGGCTGAACCGCAGTTCCGAGCGGTGAATGAGCGGATCGAGACCCCCGGCCTGCTGGAAGGGCTGTTCGACGACCTCCGCCCCGATACGGTGATCCACCTTGCCGCGCAGGCCGGGGTGCGCCATTCCATCGAGGCCCCGGAAAGCTATGTCGAGGCCAACCTGATCGGCACCTTCCGCTTGCTGGAAGCCGCCCGCGCCCATCCACCGGCCCATATGCTGCTGGCGTCGACCAGTTCGGTCTACGGCGCCAACACGGCCATGCCGTATGGCGAGACCGACAAGGCCGACACGCAGATGTCCTTTTATGCCGCCACCAAGAAGGCGACCGAGGCGATGGCGCACAGTTATGCCCATCTCTACGATTTGCCGACAACCATGTTCCGATTCTTCACCGTTTACGGGCCGTGGGGGCGCCCAGACATGGCACCGATCAGGTTTACCCGCGCCATTTTGGAAGGCCGCCCCATCGACGTCTACAACCACGGCAAGATGAAGCGGGACTTCACCTTTGTGGATGATCTGGTCGAGGGTATCCTGCGCCTGATCGACGCCGTTCCCGAACGCCCTGCCGACGCGGCGCAAATCCCGGAAGGCGACAGCCTGTCGCCGGTCGCCCCCTACCGGATCGTCAATATCGGCAACGCCGCACCGGTCCCCCTGTTGGAGTTCATCGCCGCGATCGAGGCTGCGACCGGACGAACAGCACAGCAGAACCTGATGGAGATGCAACCCGGCGACGTGACAGCCACATGGGCCGACACCACGTTGCTGCGCCGACTGACCGACTACAGCCCCACGACATCCGTGCCCGAGGGCGTGGACCGGTTCGTGACGTGGTTCCGCGACTACTACGCACTCTGACCGGCCGGCTGGTGCGGGTTTTCCAAAATTTGGACTCAAGCGCCACTGGCCCGCCACAAATCCCCAAAGCGGCGTTAATGCTGCCCGCGCATTCTCCTTCGCATGGTGGGGGCTCCGTAGGGGTATGGGGCCGGGTATGGCGAGTCTGCAGTTTGTGGCGCTGCTTCAGCGTCAAGTGCCGGAGTTTCTGACGGCAATCAGCGATCTGGACCTGCGCCAAAGCGCGTCGGGGGACTGGGTGCTGTATGCCACCAGTCGGTCGGGCAGTGAGGTTTCGGTCTTTGCCGTCGCCGCGAACGGCTCCGCGTCGCTGAGAGACAGCCAGACCGTTGCAGGCGACACCGACAGCCTTGCCTTTCTGACAATGGGGGCGACAGACTACGCCCTTGGCCTGTCACCACAGGCCGCCATGTCCCGGCTTTACGCGCTGGACGCGAGCGGCAATATGACAGGTCCCCCCCGGACCCTGCCACAAAACGCCAATGCCAATGCCATGGACGGGCTGGTTCAGATCGGAATCGGCGGCAATTCCTACCTCTACTACACCAACATCGAAAGCCCCGGCCTGGAAGCGTTTCGTATCGAACCGTCGGGCTCTCTCAGCGCCGTCGCCTTGGGAACCGCCGCGCAACCGATTTCAGGGCTGGCACAGGCCAAATCCGGCAGCACCGACTATCTCCTGACCGCCAACGCCGCCGGTACCCAGCTTCAAAGTTATCAGGTTCTCGCCGACGGCAGCCTCGTCGAGCGCGGCTCCTGCGGTGCCGAACAGGGCCTTGGCGTCGCGGGAATCAGCGCCTTCGATCACGTAACGGCGGCGGATGGCACTTATGTTGTGGTGGCCGCGCGGGACAGTTCCTCGCTCAGTGTCCTGCGGATGAACGAAGACGGCTCTCTTTCCCCCTCGGACCACATCATCGACGATCTCACCACTCGATTTCAGCATGTGACCGCGATCGACACCGTTACCCTTGGCGACAGGATCTTCGTTCTGGCTGGAGGTGCCGACGACGGGCTGTCGATGTTCGAATTGCTGCCCGGTGGGCGGCTGCTACACCACTCGACCATGCCGGACGGCTTTGGATCCACGCTCGCCAACGTCTCGGCCATCGGCGCAACGGTACAGAACGGGCAGTTGCAGATCTTCGTGGGCAGCGCGACGGAAACCGGCATTTCGCAGATGTCGGCAGCGCCGGGGACCACCGGTCCAACCCGGTTCGGCGGGGCCGGGAATGACACGATCCAAGGCGGCGATACCGGCGATGTGATCTTTGGCGGGGCCGGAAATGACCGGCTCGTAGGCAATGGCGGTGATGATGTGCTGATGGACGGAGCGGGGCGTGACACGCTCTTCGGGGGCGCCGGGACCGATATTTTCGTGATGGAGGCCGACGGCGCCCGCGATGAGATCCGCGATTTCACCGCGAACGAAGATCGTCTGGATCTGACCGGATGGCCAATGCTGCGCAATCTGCAACAGATCAGCTTTCAAGAGCTCCAGAACGGCGCGACGATCACATATGGCGACGAAGAGCTGCGACTTTACTCCGACAATGGCCTGCCTCTGTCATGGGACGATGTGATGGACAGCACCCCGCTGGGGCTGACCCGCGTGCCAGCCGTTCCCCCCGAGGCAGGCACGCCAGAGATCACGTTTACCGGCGGGCCGGGCGCCGATCTGCTGGACGGAAATGTCTATGACAACATCATGGCCGGACTGGCGGGACGCGACACGATCCGAGGCGCGGACGGCAACGACACGATCGACGGCGGCGACGGCAACGATTATCTGGAAGGAAACCGCGGTGACGACCATCTCGACGGCAGCAGCGGCGATGACACGTTGATTGGCGGCGAACGCGACGACGTTCTGAACGGGGGAACAGGGGGCGATCTGCTGATCGGCGACAGCGGAAACGACAAGATCAACGGCAACAACGGCAATGACACGCTGGACGGGGGCGTCGGAGACGACCTGCTGAATGGCGGCGTTGGGGCCGATGTTCTGATCGGCGGCAGCGGGCAGGACACGGTCTCTTACGAGGGGTCCTACGGGTCGCTGCGGGTCGATCTTTGGTTCCCGCAGATCAACACGAACATCGCCGCGGGCGACACTTATGAAGGCGTCGAGCACCTGATCGGCTCTCGCGGTTTCGACAACCTGCGCGGGACCATTGGCGACAACCACATTCAGGGCATGGCAAATGTCGACTACATCTTTGGCCGTCGCGGTGCCGACACATTGGAGGGCGGCGTCGGCGACGACGTGTTATTCGGCGGGGTCGGCGGCGATCACCTTGATGGCGGAAGCCACCGTGATCGGGCCCAGTATTCCGAAAGTCAGACCGCGATCCTCGCAGATCTCGCCGACCCCAGCAGAAACACCGGCGAAGCGGCTGGAGATGTCTATGTCAGCATCGAGGATCTTGCCGGCGGAGCCTACGACGACGTGCTGTTCGGCGATCAGGCAAGCAACCGTCTGTTCGGGCGTGAGAATGATGACCAGCTCTTCGGACGGCAAGGAAATGACTACCTCAACGGCGGGGGCGGGGCTGACACTCTAGATGGCGGGCTCGGCGACGACACCCTGCGCGGCGGGGCGACCAGCGACACCTTTGTTTTCAACGGCGGCCACGATGTGATCGAGGACTTCTACTACGACCATATCCAGATCGACTCGTCGATCTGGGCAGGAACCGTGCACGAAATGCTCGCGCTGGCCGTTCAGCAGGGCAACGACATGGTGTTCGACCTTGGAAACGGCAACTCCCTGACACTCAACACCTTCTCAGACACCACCCTGCTCGATACACTCAACAGCATACAGATCATTTGAGTATCAGGGGGGAAGACACAGGTTTGCAATCGTCTCTAACCCAACCCGAACAAGAAAACCCCAAGGTTTGCCCTTGGGGTCTTGGGAAATGGCAGGGGCGGCAGGGCTCGAACCCGCGGCCTGCGGATTTGGAATCCGCTGCTCTACCAACTGAGCTACACCCCTAGACTGGAGGAGCGATTACGACATAGGCCGAGCGAGATCAAGGCCCGTTTGCAGACCTTTCCGCGCTTTCTGACGGCGCATCAGGGGAAGCTGAGGTTGCGTCCGAACAGCAGAACGTCCAGCCCACCGATGATCGACATGACCTCGCCACGGATCTCGGAATGCCCGCGGCTGCGCCCCATGGCCATATGCAATGCGGCGATCTGGACTGCGGAAAGCTGGTCGACATCCACCCCTTGAACATAGTTGGGCAACTCACGCTCGACCGAGCGAACGAGTTGTTCATTCGGTTGGCCATCGGCAAGCGCTGCACAGGGCAGAAGTGTCATCGCAGCAATCAGGCCGACAGACAGATGGTACCGTGACATCATCGGGAAAATCCCCTCGTTGTGGTGTAGCGACCATAACACGGAGACAGCGGGGCCACCATCGGGTGCCCGCTGTCCTCATCCAAAGGTGATGGGCCGCCAACCGGCCCGTCACCCCCCCTTGAGCAGGGAAAGATCCCCGGAACAAAGCGCATCTTCCGCTTTCAGGATGCGGTCGATTGGCCAGTCCCACCACGCGAGGTCCAGCAACGCGTCGATGACCGTTTGGGAAAACCGGCGGCGCAGCACCTTGGCAGGGTTTCCCGCAACAATGGAATAGGCAGGGGTCTTTCCGGCCACCACGGCCCCGGACCCGATGATCGAGCCGGTTCCGATACGCGCCCCGGGCAAGACCCGCACCCCCTGCCCCAGCCAGACATCGTGGCCCACCACCGTATCGGGCCCCGGTTGCGGCATGGATGCCCGGCCCGCAGCAGGGCCGCCCCCGAAAATTGCAAAGGGAAAGCTGGTGAACCCGTCATAGCGATGATTGGCCGAGGCGGTGATGAAGGTCACCCCATCGGCAATCTGGCAGAACCTTCCGATCACCAGACGCTCTGGTGAGAAATCGTAGAGATAGGGCGCAAGGTGAAAGGCCCAGTCATTGGGCGGGTGATGTGCGCTGGCATAGGTGTAGTCGCCGATCTCCCACTTCGGGTGGTCGATGGCGGCTTTAAGGAAAACGGTACCCTTGTGAACGCTGCCATCGGGCAGGGGCACAGGATGAAAGGTATCGGGGGACGGGTAGGAGTCATGCATGGCGCAAGCCTTTCGAAATCTGAAAAACGGAAAAACGGTTCAGATCGCGGCTTTGTCCATGTCACCCTCCATTGGTTGCGTGGGTGTCCTAGCTGAAATGCGCCAAAAAGAAAAGGCCGCCCAAAGGCGGCCCTTTCGCAAACCCTGGCAACAAGCGTATCAGAGGCGTTGCAGCGGAATGCGCACGCCGATGCTGATGACCTGCCGGGTGTTGTCATAGGTCAACGGGGTCAGCGGAGTCCCGGCATCATTGCCCGGAAGCGGGGTCGCGCCACCCTGTGCTTCACCGAGGTCAAAGTAGCGATAGGACATTTCCAAAATCACCGGATGCTGACCCGGACGCGTAACCTGCCACGACGCCCCAAGACCGAGCGACCACGCAAAGGACGTTTCCGTGCTGCTGGAAAAGCTGCGCACCGGTCGCAGGGTCGGGTTGCCCGGGTTTGCGGTGCGGGTCCAGACGCCGACATCATTCATCGCCACGCCGACGCCTGCGGTCAGGAACGGCTGGAAGACAGAATTGTTGCCCGAAAACTCCATCGGGGCGTAGTAGACATTGCCCATGATGGTGGTGCTGGAAATCGAGCCACCTGTGATATTGGCGTGCGTGTTGCAGGCCGAGCCGTTGGATGCCGACCCACAGGGGCCCACGGCGTCGGCATCGCCAAACCGCGCAAAGGCCAGCTCGCCGCGAATTCCGTTCTGCCAGTCATAGCCCAAGGCGACTTCGCCGAAGCCACCGTTGTCATCCCCGAAGTTGAAGTTGATGACCGGATCGCCCGCCCCGTTCTGCCAATGGGCATTGTCGTAGCTGTTCGAAGAATAGCCCAAAGCAAAACGGCCATAGGGGCCGTAGGTTACGCTGGCGGTCTGACTGCTCATCGTGGGCGCGGATGCGTCTTGCGCAGACACCGGCAAGGCAATCGTGACAAGAGCGACCGAGAGCGACCGAGAGCAGGGCCGCCAATTTGTTGATTCCGACAAACATATCAAGGTCCCATTATTGTATGGTCGACATATACGGTGCCGATCGAGACATAGGCAACGCCCGAAAGAGGCCAAACCTCTTTCGGGCGTGCCGCCGTTGCAAAAAGGTCAACCGTGACCGGCCAGGATGGCTTGCCTGATGGCCTCGGCGGACGTCGCAAGATCGGCCATCTGCTGCGCCGTCAGCTCGATTCCCAGGATCGTGGTCACCGCGACAACGGTGTCTTGCGAAATCGGAACCGTCTTGTCGGAGGCCGCCCCAAGCATCAGCGATGCCAGAGACAGGCTGTCATTGCTCATCCCGAGATCGGCGGGTGTGCTATCGCCGGTCAACAGCGCCTGCATCATTGCAAGGTTCTGCAAAGGCGAGTCGATAAAGGAAAGGGTGTCCCAGTTGTTCACCAACTGATCCTGCATCTCGGCCAGAGACAGGCCGTAGAAGTCGCGCATTTCGGGCGTCAAACTGGCCAGAGCCTCGTCATAGGCGCGGTCCAGAACATGCTCGGGCGAGCGGGCGACGTTCAGGCGGCCAAGTTCGACCTCCGGAATGCCCTCTCCGGCCCAAGCCGGGCGGGTTTCGGGACCGGCACCGGTGCCGCCGCTGCCTTGGCCGGTTTCACCCTGACCACCTTGGCCGTTGCCCGCGCCACCTTGGCCGCCGGCACCTTCGCCACCGCCAGCTTCATGACCTCCGGCATCGTGGCCGCCATCTTCATGGCCGCCATCATCATGACCACCGCCACCTTGGCCGCCTTGGCCGTTCTGGCCACCCTGGCCCTGACCGCTACCGCCTTGGCCCGCACCACCGTCGTGGCCACCATCGTCGTGACCAGCGTCAGCCTGGGCCATCGCGGGCTGTGCGCCCAATGGCGTCAGACCCGTCAGGGAAAACGCGCCCATAACCGCTGCAACAGCGATGGCCGACAATCCAACCTTCAGCGTGGTTCTTCCAACGTACAATGTGTTCATCCTGTTCTCCTGCCGAAACATGCTTTTTGGGGTCGAGCCCGCCGCCCCCGAGATGGGGGCCTAAGGTGGCGGCGGGCTCGTGCAGGCTCAGCCGTGACCGGCCAGAACCGCGATGCGAATCTCTTCGGCGGCGGCGGCCAATGCAGTAGCCTCAGCCTCGGTCAGCGGCATTTCGAAAATGACCGAAACAGCATAGGCAGTGTCCGGCGAGACCGGAACGGTCTTGTCCGACGCCACGCCAAGGGTCACGGCCATCATCGTAAAGGCATCCGCGGTGATCCCGTAGCTGCTCAGGTCGATGCTGCCGTCCAAAGCGTCGCGGAAGATCGCAAGGTTCTGCAAGGGCGAGTCGATGATGGTCAGATCGTCCCAGTTGAGAGACAGTTCCGTCACCATGTCGTCGAGGGACAGGTTGTAGAAATCGGCCATGCTGGAAATCGTCAGCATCGCTTCATCATAGGAGCGGTCCAGCACATGATCGGGAGAGCGTGCAACGCTCAGGCGACCGAGTTCAACCTCGGGAATGCCTTCCGACGCCCACGGCGGCGTACCGCCACCGGCACTGTCAGACGGGCCACCGGCCTGCGGACCCTGACCGTCAGAATCCGTGCCCGGGCCACCTTGCCCCTGACCTTGCGTGCCTTGGTTGCCCTGGCCGCTCTGTGCGCCCTGGCCACCTTGGCCCTGAACGCCGGCATTTGCTGCGCCGTTTCCGCCTTGGCCACCCAAGTTCGACAGCAAATCGACTAAGTGATTGATATTGTTATGGCAGGATTCGCCATTGTGTGACTACCGAGATGT
>NZ_MNBW01000027.1 GCF_001879715.1 Nioella nitratireducens
TGAGCGTCAGTCTCAACGCGCAAACAACCCAACAGAAACCTTAAAGGGGTTTTCTGCACTCAGCCCCACTCGACCCCTTCTCCTCCAACTGCGCCTTGGACAGGAGCTGCCCGGGACGCGCCAGGAAGGCCTCGAAGAGCGCCCATTCCCGCGCCGTCAGCGGCACATGTCTGCCATCCCGATGGACGCTGCGCGCGGCAAGGTCGATGTCGAGCGGTCCGTGGGTCAGGATCGGGTTGGGGTTGCCGCTGTAGCGCCGCGCGACCGATCCGATCCGTGCCGACAGTTCCGACAGGTCGAAGGGCTTCACAAGATAGTCGTCAGCGCCCGCATTGAGGCCTTCGATCCTATCGGACACCTGGTCGAGCGCCGTCAGGATGATGACCGGCGTCACGTCTCCACGCGTCCTGAGGCCCTTGAGGAACCCGATACCACGTCCGTCTGGCAGCATGAGGTCGAGCAGGAGCAGGTCGTAAGAGGTTGCGCTCATCGCGTCTGCCGCCGCGTCTAGCCGCGTGACCCAGTCTACTGACTGGCCATCAGCTGCGATCTGGTCGCGCACGGCAGCGCCAAGAGTCGTGTCGTCCTCGATCAGCAATATGCGCATGGTCGTACCCGTCCTTTCCTGATGTCCCTCCATGATCCGTCTGGCTGACACGAAGCTGAAGCTTGTGGGTCGAGCCCCTTCAGGCTGCCGTCAGCTTCGCGGCGCATGAATGGCATCAAGAGGCGAGCCACTAGGAGTGTGCCCCATGAAGAAGACATTGACAATTATCGGCTTTCTCGCGGTCTTTCCGGCCGGCGCGGCGCTGGCTGACGACGATTGCTTCGTGCCGATGGCCGACTGGCAGCCGCGCGATGCTGTTGCCATGCTGGCTGAGGAAAATGGTTGGACGGTGCGCCGGATCAAGATCGATGACGGCTGCTACGAGATCGATGGGAGGGATGCCGAGGGGCGTGCGATCGAGGTGACTGTCCACCCGGCCACGCTGGAGGTAATCGAGTTCGAATACGAGGACGACGAGGATGATCGCCGCGAGCGGGATCACGAGAGACGCGACGATGACTGATGCAGCGCGTCGCGACGGTACTGTCCCGGTGCCGGGCCTGCCGCCACTCTCCCGACTATCCCTAAACTCTCCTCTAGCCCTGACGGGCCCGGTGCTGGTTGCGTTGCCATGCCTGCTGGCGGCACTGATCGGGTTCAACACCTATGCGCCCTATGGCGCGGATGCAGCACTTGGCATTGCCGTCGGGGCCGCGGCAGTTGTCGCGATGGCACAGACCCTGATCCTCGCCGCCCGACCGCCGCTGGTGGAACCATTGTTCGGCGGTCTCGATCGCATGTACCGGGTCCACAAGTGGCTTGGTATTTCCGCAATGATCCTGATGATCCTGCACCAGCAGATCGAGCCGGATTTCGAGCGTTTGGTGCGTGAAACCTCCCTTGGTGAACTTGGTGAAGAGGCGGGCGAACTTGCCTTCAACGCGCTTCTCGCCCTGGTTGCTGTCAGCTGGTTCCGGAGATTGCCCTTCACCCCACTGGAAATCCCCTATCAGATCTGGCGGTTCAGCCATCGTTTCATGGGGGCCCTTTTTGCAATCGTGGTCTTTCACCAGTTCTTCGTCGACCTGCCGACAGAGGTAGATCCATCGCTCTCGGTGCTACTGAACACATTCGGCATCGCGGGAGTGATCGCGTGGATATTCACCGAGCTGGTCGCCCCGTACCTGCGGCGTAGAGAATTCACCGTCACAGAGATCAGCCAGACCAAGGACACCACCACGCTAACCCTCCGCCCCGAGGGGCGGGCCATGCGGTGGCGGCCGGGGCAATTCGCCTTCTTCCGCGCGCCAGAGGCAGGACTGTCCGAGCCGCACCCCTTCACGATCGCCAGCGCCCCGCGCCCTGACGGCACCCTGACGTTCTCCATCCGGGGCTTGGGTGGCTGGACACGAAGCCTGCCCGCCATCTTGCGGACCGGAACGCGCGTGCAGGTCGAAGGGCCATATGGACGGTTCAATTTCCGCAAGGGCGGTGCGCGCCAGATATGGCTGGCGGGCGGCATCGGTATCACGCCGTTCCTCGCCTGGGCCGAAAGCCTGAGCGAAGCGGATAGCCGCGACATTCACCTCATCCACTGCGTTCGGACACAAGAGGAGGCGATTGGGGTAGAGACGCTGCGCGCTGCGGCTGCCCGCAACCCGAGGTTCAGTTTCGAGGTGGTCGTTACGACGCGCGATGGCAGGCTCACGGCCGAGCGCCTGATTGGCGCGGTCCCTTTCGCGATCCGGCAAGCCGATTTGTGGTTCTGCGGCCCAACCGGTCTGAAGGACGGGATTCTCAAGGGCTTGAAAGCACAAGGTCAAACGCCTCGCCGTGTCCGCTTCGAGCAGTTCGAATTCACCTGAACGCGGGGCAGGGCGCATAGCCATGCCAGCCCTGTAGCCTGCGCTCGCATCTTTTTTTGGCCCCGCCCTCATCGGCGGGGCCATTTTCCTGACGGCAAGCTGAAGCAGGAATCGCTGGGGCGTCAGGATGCCCTCAGGTCGGGGTGCCAGATTGGTCTCATCAAACGAAAGGACCCCTTGCCATGAAAAAGACCCTGACCGCCCTTGCCCTGATCGCACTTTTGCCCGCCGGCGCTGCGCTGGCCGACGACGATGATTGCAATGCGCCCCGTGACCAGTGGCAGCCGCGCGAGGCCGCCATGCAGATGGCCGAACAGAACGGTTGGACGGTGCGCGACTTCGAGATCGACGACGGCTGCTACGAAATCGAAGGCCGAGACCAGGATGGCCGCGAGATCGAGGTGAAGCTCGATCCGGCGACGCTGCAGATCGTCGAGATGGACTACGAGGATGATGACGACGACCGCGGTGGCGCCCGCAATCCCGCGCCCGCTGGAACGGTCGCTCCTCCGCAGAACGGCCTCTTCGGAAACGGCGCCCCTCCGCAGGTTCAGGTGAACTGAACAGCTCCGAAGCACCCTGAACAAGGATCATTCCCATGAAATCACTTCTCGCAACGCTCGCGCTTACCACCGCACTCACGCTTCCCGGCCTCGCTATGGCACGGCCCGTGACGCTCACAACCACCCTTAACAACTATGGCGGCGACGGCGCTTATCTTGCACTTTACGTCACCGATGCCTCGGGCGCCTATGTCGGCAGTCTCTGGATGGCCGGCGACAAGTCCAAGTACTACGAGCATCTTAGCGACTGGTACCGTGCCACGGGCGGCGATACCGCGCAGGTAAACGGTATCACCGGCGCCAGCGTCGGCGCGGGCCGCCGTCTCGAGATCACGCTCGATCTGGCCGACGCGCTGTTCGATGCGGGCTACACGCTGCACATCGACGCGGCGGTCGAGGATATGCGTGACAGCCCGAACGAGGTGGCCGTGCCGCTGACGACGGCGGGCGCGGGCACGCCGGTGAGCGGGCGGCGCTACATCGCCAACTTCTCCTACGACATGTGAGGGGCAGGGCCATGATCCGTACACTCCATCGCTGGCCGGGTCTTCTGGCACTCGCGCTCGTCACGATCCTGAGCCTGAGCGGCGCTGCGCTCTCGGTCTTTCCGGCAGTCGAGCGCATCACCGCGCCGCAGGTGGAGACTGGCCTGACAGTCGCCACCCTCGCGGACCGCATCCAGGTCGTCTATCCGGGCGTCGAGCAGATCCGGCGGTCGCCCTCCGGTCGGATCACCGCCTATTGGTTCGATCAGGGCGCGCCGGGTGCTGCCGTGATCGACCCGGCGACGGGCGCGGGCGTTGCCTCGGCCGACCCGAACCAGGCCCTTCGCTGGCTCACCAACTTTCATCGCTCGCTCTTCCTCGGGGATGGCGGGCGCATCGCCATGGCCGCCGGGGCCGCGGCGATGCTGGTCCTCTCGCTCTCGGGTGCTATGCTGGTCGTGCGACGGGCGGGCGGATGGCGGCACTGGTTCGCGTCCTTGCGCGGTCCGTTCACGGGCAGGCTGCATGTCGAGATCGCCCGGATCGCCGTCATCGGCCTCGTTCTGTCCTCCACCACCGCCCTCTGGATGACAGCCTCCACCTTCGATCTTCTGCCGGACGGTAGCGTCCTGCCGGCTGATCCCACCGAAGTGAGCGGAGAAATTGGGTTCGCTCTCGATCAGATGGCCACGCTGCTGCAGACGCCCGTCGCCGAGCTGCGCGAGCTGAGCTTTCCCTATCCCAGCGATGCGACGGACGTGTTCACACTGAAGACCGACCGGGGCACCGGCTATCTTGACCAGGGAACCGGCGCGCTCGTGGCATGGGCCGACCTGACCGGGTGGGAGCGCGTCTCGGAAACCATTTACATGCTGCACACGGGGCAGGGGGCCGCGACGCTCGGCCTTGTGCTCGGGATGATGGCGCTCGGAGTGCCGGCGATGGGCGTGACCGGCGTCCTGATCTGGCTTGCCGGGCGGCGCGGGCGGCCGCGCATCCGGGGCAACCAGCCCGCGGGCCGTGCCGAGACGATCATTCTTGTCGGCAGCGAGGGTGGCAGCACCTGGGGCTTCGCCGGGACCCTGCATGCCGCGCTGACGGCAGCGGGGCAGGGCGTCCATGTTGGCCCGATGTCGGGCTTCGCACCAGAGCGCTACGCCCGTGCAGAGCGCATCATCGTTCTCGCCGCGACTTATGGCGATGGTGCGGCGCCCGCCTCGGCCAAGGGGTTCCTCGACCGGATGAACGCGTCGGCCCCTGCGCCTGATATCCCGATGGCCCTGCTCGGCTTCGGCGACCGCAGCTTTCCGTCCTATTGCGCCTTCGCCAAGGCCGTTGCGGCAGCGGCGCAGGCGAAGGGCTGGGCCGAACTCATGCCGCTGGACACGATCGACCGCCAATCGCCACAGGATTTCGCGCGCTGGGGCCGCGCGCTTGGCGAGGTGCTTGGCATCTCTCTCGAACTTTCTCACCAGCCCGTCTCGCCGCGCACCGAAACATTGACCCTCGTCTCGCGGCGCAACTACGGGGCCGAGATGCAGGCGGGGGCCGCGATCCTGCGCTTTGCCCTGCCGCGCGCGACGCTGTGGCAGCGGCTGACGGGCGCGGGTTTCGCGCGGTTCCAGGCGGGCGACCTGATCGGTGTCCTGCCGCAGGGCAGCGCCGTGCCACGTCTCTACTCGCTGGCCTCGGGTCGCCGCGACGGCTTCGTCGAGATCGTGGTGCGCAAGCATCCGGGCGGGCTGGCCTCGGGCCAGCTGACCGCCTTGGAGCCGGGCGCTACGGTCACGGCCTTCCTGCGCCGCAATCCCGGCTTTCACGCCGACCGCGGTCGCACCCCGCTGATCCTGATCGGGGCGGGCACCGGCATCGGGCCGCTGGCGGGCTTCATCCGCGGCAATGCGCGGCACAGGCCCGTGCACCTGTTTTTCGGGATGCGGCATGCGGACAGCGATTTCTTCTATGGCGAAGAGATGCCCGGCTGGCAGGCTGAGGGGCGGTTGACCCGGCTTGTCACCGCCGTCTCGCGCGGCGCGCGGCGCAGTTATGTGCAGGACGCCTTGCGCGCCGACGCGGCGCAGGTGGCCCGGCTTATCTGCGACGGGGCGCGTGTGATGGTCTGCGGCGGGCGCGACATGGCCACGGGCGTGAGCGATGCGTTGGCCGAGATCCTCGCACCTGCCGGGCTTACGCCCGCAGTCCTAAAGGCAGAGGGGCGGTATGTCGAAGATGTCTACTGAGCGCGCGCGCATCGCCCTGAACGGCCCCACCATGGGCACGCGCTGGTCGGCGCTGTTCTTCGCGGATCGGGGCCGCGACACGGATGCAATCCGTGCCGCCCTTCAGGCGGCTGTCGACGAGGTGGACAAGCAGATGTCGACGTGGAACGCGGAGAGCGCGCTCATGCGGATCAATGCGGCGCCGGTGGACGATTGGGTGGTGGTGCCGGAGCAACTGCGGGCGGTCCTGCGCCTCGGGCTCGAGATCGGGCGCGCCTCGGGCGGGGCCCTCGATATCGGCATGGGCGATGCGGTGACGGCCTGGGGTTTCGGGCCCGGGGCCGCCGCGCCCGAGGGTATCCGCGCCGCGATGGACGCCCCCCGCCGCCCGGCGCAGGAGGTGCTGGAGATCGAGGGGATGCAGTTGCGCAAGACCGCGCCCATTGCGCTGGATCTGAACGGCATCGCCAAGGGCTATGGCGTCGACCGGCTCGCCGAGACCTTGCGCGATCATGGGATTGCCGACGCCCTTGTCGGCATCGACGGTGAGATGCGTGCCATGGGCCTGCGCCCCGATGGCGAGGCATGGATCATCGCGGTAGAAGCGCCGGACCCTGATCGCCGGACGCCGCAATCGGTTCTGGCGCTGCAGGACGCCGCCGTCGCGACCTCCGGTGACTACCGCCATTGGGTCGAGGTTCAGGGGTGCCGCCTGTCGCATACCATGGATCCGAGACGTGGCGCGCCGCTGATAGCCTCGCCGGCCTCCGTCACCGTGGTGGCCCGCACCTGTGCCGAGGCCGACGCCTGGGCGACGGCGCTGATGGTGCTCGGTGCGGAGAGGGGTGCGGACCTCGCGAGACAACGTGGACTCGACGCCCTGTTTCTTCTGCGCGATGATGAAGGGAATGCAATGGGCGTGGGTGTCGGGCGTCTTTTTTCCGAAGAACCAGCGGCAATCGCCTCAGCCGGGGGAAGATGAGCCGCATGGAACAGACCCGTACCGATCGCTTCAAGACCGCACTCCTGCTGATGGCCGCAACCGGGCTGATCGTGGGACTCGTATTCTACCTTGCGGGCCAACCAGAGATTGCGAACCTGATCTGGATTGCAGGAGTTGTTCCCGCGCTGGCAGCGCTTGTGGTCGAAATCGTCCGGAGCATCGGGCGCGGCGAGGTGGGCCTCGATATCGTTGCCGCGCTGTCGATGTCGGCGGCGCTTGTCTTCGGCGAGACCTTGGCTGCGGCTGTCGTCGCAGTCATGTATTCTGGAGGCACCTTCCTCGAAGCCTTCGCTGAGGGCCGTGCACGTGGTTCGATGAAGGATCTTTTATCTCGCGTACCTCGGACCGCGACGCGTCACCGGAACGGCGGTCTTGAGGATGTGCCCCTCGAAGAGATCGCACCGGGCGATCGCCTGCTGATCCGGCAGGGGGACGTGGTGCCGGTAGACGGCACGGTGGCGTCCAACACCGCCTTCCTCGACACCGCGGCGCTGACGGGTGAGCCTCTGCCGGTGCGGCTGGCGCGCGGGGCCGACGCCATGAGCGGATCGACCAACGCGGGCGAGGCCTTCGACCTGACGGCGACGCGCGAGGCCAAGGACAGCACCTATGCCGGGATCGTTCGTCTAGTGGAGGAAGCGCAGGCGTCCAAAGCGCCGATGTCCCGGCTGGCCGACCGCTGGTCGCTGGGCTTTCTGGTCGTCACCGTCAGTATCGCCTTCGCGGCCTGGTGGTTCACAGGCGATCCGATCCGCGCGGTCGCCGTGCTGGTGGTCGCCACGCCCTGTCCGCTGATCCTTGCCGTGCCGGTCGCACTGGTCGCGGGTCTCTCGCGCGCGGCGCATTTTGGCGTTTTGATCAAGGGCGCAGGGCCGCTCGAGACAATGGCGCGCATCCGTACGCTGATCCTCGACAAGACGGGGACGCTGACAGATGGCCGTCCGCAGATCATCTCGATCGACAGCCACGATGGCATGACCGAGGACGACATCCTCCGCCTTGCCGCCGCGCTCGATCAGGCATCGAAACACCCCGTGGCGCAGGCCATCGTCGCTGCCGCAAAGGCGCGGGACTTCACACTGCCCGTTCCGACAGAAGTGGCTGAGATCCCGGGCGAAGGGGTCTTGGGTCGTGTGGAGTACCGCGAGGTGATCGTCGGCGGCGACGGCTTCGTGGCGTCCCGTGTCGGGCGGATGGTGGGCGATCACCCCGCCAAGGGCGCCGGATCGGTCCTTGTCGCAGTGGCAGTTGACGGTCACATGGCCGGGCACCTCGTCATGTCCGACCCGCTGCGCGAGGGAGCGGGTGCCATGCTGGACGGTCTGCGCCGTCAAGGGATCGCGCGCATCCTTCTGGCTACTGGCGACCGCGCGGACGTGGCCGAGCGCGTGACCGAGGGGCTGGGCCTCGACGGGCTGCGGGCAGGTCTGACGCCGGATCAAAAGGTGTTACTGGTGCTTTCCGAGCGTAAACACGGGCCGGTGATGATGGTGGGTGATGGTGTCAACGACGCGCCCGCCCTGGCCGCAGCCGATGTAGGCGTGGCAATGGGGGCACGGGGCGCCGCGGCCTCGGCCGAGGCCGCCGACGTGGTGCTGCTCGTCGACCGGATCGACCGGCTGGGGCCCGGCATCGAGATCGCGCGGGCCTCGCGGCGGATCGCAGTCGAAAGCGTTGTCGCCGGGATCGGCCTGTCTGTCATGGGCATGATCGCGGCCGCTTTCGGCTACCTCACGCCGGTCCAGGGCGCGCTCCTGCAAGAAGTGATCGACGTTGCCGTGATCCTGAACGCTCTGCGCGCGCTGCGCATCGCGCCGCAAGAGCCAGCTACGGGCAAACCACAGGCCATCACGTCAGAGCAAGGTGACATCGTTCAAGGAGCCACGCCATGAGCCGTCTATCACATTCTGAAATCCATATGGTGCATCGCATCGGCTGGCTGCGGGCCGCCGTTCTCGGCGCCAACGATGGTCTTGTCTCGACCGCGAGCCTCGTCGTCGGCGTCGCCGCAGCCGGGTCCGGCAAGCCCGAGGTCATGATCGCCGGGCTGGCCGGGCTTGTGGCTGGCGCGATGTCCATGGCGGCGGGGGAGTATGTCTCGGTCAGCTCGCAAACTGACGCCGAACAGGCGGACCTCGCCCGAGAGAGCCGTGAACTCGAGGAAACGCCCGAGGCCGAGCTCGAGGAACTGACCCGGATTTATGTTGAAAGAGGGCTGGACCGCGACCTGGCGGAAAAGGTTGCCGTGCAACTGACTGAACGTGACGCGCTCGGATCGCATGCGCGCGACGAGCTCGGCATTTCGGAAACCGTTACCGCCCGCCCTATCCAGGCGGCTCTGGTGTCCGCACTGACCTTCGCAGCTGGGGCGGTGCTACCCCTGATCGTCGTGCTGCTGGTCTCGGAGGCGCAGATCGCTCCCCTGGTGGCGGGATCGATGATCCTCGGCCTAGCAGTTCTTGGCGGATTGGGCGCTTCGGCCGGCGGCGCAGGCGTCGTCCGTGGGGCCACGCGGGTCACGCTATGGGGAGCGCTTGCAATGGCGGCGACAGCCGGGGTCGGTTCGCTGTTCGGGGTCGCCGTAGGCTAGAGTCAATGGGGTGTACCCGAACCCCGCTCTGGCTGCTTGTTGCGGCAATGCTCGTCAACATCGTGCTGATCATCGAGGTGCCACAGATCGAGTCGCAGCGCGTGGGGTCAGAAACCCATGTCCGCAAATGGGTCATGCTGGACGAGATCAACACCGATATTCTGGAGCGGTCCTATGTCTGGGAGGACCGCACGCCCATCGGCACGTTCAGTTCCGTCTTCACATCCAAGATCCAGTCCAGCCTGATCGCGCTTGCCGGGTCGGGCGGGGCATCCGTTGTCGATCGGCTGAAGTAATCTCGATCACCGCAGGGTCAGCCCAGCTTCATTTGTTCCCGTCGATCCACTTCGACATCAGCCCCTTGTCGCGGAAACATTCATCCGGCACGGCACGGCGCTTGATGCGTGCGAGGCGCTCGGCGAAGGCGACCTGCTTTGATGTCGGGCGGCTGTCCTGCGTGCCCGGCTTCAGCTTGGCCTGTGCGTCGATCCAGGCGCTCAAGGAGCGCCGATCTTGCTGAACCTCCCACGGCAGAAGCGTCTGGTTGCGCAGGGCTAGTGCGCGCGCATAGGCGATCTGCTTGGGCGTCGCGGGCAGGGCGTAAGTGTTGCTTTCCATCGGGGATCTCCCTTCTTAGCGTGGCTTTTAAATAGAACATAACAGGAACAAAATCAAGCCACCTGCGGAAATCATGGGGTTTGAGAGGAAGAGGAGGGCCGGGGGAGGTCAGGCCTGAGGATGCCCGAAAGAGGGCGTCCGGGCCTGATCCTGTTCCTCATTGGTGTCTGATGCCGGAAAGTGGAGGATCCTACGTTCTCATGAGCTTTGCATTTAACGCTCCCCGGCATCAGATCCCTAAAGAGTGAAAGTGTCCTTCGGGTTTTGTGACTGACGGATGAGGGCCTTTGGGGTCCCTCAGATGGGTCCGCCGGATTCCGGTCTGTCTTTCCTGATGAAGGGCATTCCGATGCAAACAGGTGTTTTGCGCGTGTTGCGCGCGACCGCTGCCTGGTGGTGGCGACACAAGGAACTACGCCGAACCGGCCAGACGGGGCAGGCACAACGGCTCGAGCGCGAGACTGTCCTGCGTGACCTCGGCTATCTGAAGCAGGCGGCGTTATTGCCAAACGCGCATGTGACCTGCGGAGAGGGTGGAACATTCATCCATCTCGGTTGGACCACCGTGTCGACCTTCGCGCCCATCGAGCGCTTTCCCTTGGCCGCTCTTGCGGTCGCACGTGGCACGCCGTTCATCGATATCCGACCCGTCACCGATGTCATCGCCTTCGCGAACCTGCCGCGGGTGGCGCGGGACGGATCGGTCGACCCTGACTCTTCGGGTCCCGGCAAGTCCGTGTCGCTGACCACCTACATCGACATGGTCGAAGCCCTCGGTGCCAGGATCGCCAACGATCCGCGCCCCTGTCGGTCAACCTAGTCACCACTCCCTCTCACCAAAACTCGAAAAGGAGGCCAGCCATGGCCCGATCCCGTACGCCCAAATTCGATGCCTCAGAGGTCATCACAAACGAAATCATCCGCATCATCGAGCGCGGCGTCCTGCCGTGGCGCAAGCCCTGGACCGCAGGTGGCAGCTCTCGTCCCCTGCGCGTGGGCGGAGAACCCTACCAGGGAGTGAACAACTTCCTGCTGACGATGCGGACCGTGATGGCGGGCCACAGCTCTCCCTTCTGGATGACGCTGCCGCAGGCCAATGCGTTGGACGCAAAGGTCCGCAAGGGCGAGAAGTCCTCTGTCGTCGTTTACTACGGTCAAAGCCGGAGAGACGCCGGCGATGAGCATGTTCACAGCGACGGGGATGATCACTCCGAGGAAGCCCGTATCTTCCGCTTCCAGAAATCCTACCGTGTGTTCAATGCCTGCCAGATCGAGGGCTTGCCCGACAGCTTCTACCCTGACCCAGAGCCCGCGCCCAAGCATCCGCCGTCCGAGCCGATCCCGCACATGCAGGCGTTTTTCGATGCCATCGACATCACAACCGTCTTCACGGGCACGGAGGCGTACTATTTGCCCCCCGTGGACAAGGTCTACATGCCATCCATCACACGGTTTCAGGACCCGCGCAATTTCTACGGGGTCTGGGCGCATGAGCTGGCCCATGCCACGAAAGCCCCGCATCGACTGAACCGTGATTTCGGGTTCTCGAAGTTTGGCAACACGTCCTATGCGCGCGAGGAAATCGTCGCGGAATTGACCTCGGTGTTCCTGGGTCAGACGCTCGGCTTCACGGCGCATACGCTCGAGATGAATGCCGCCTACCTCCACAACTGGTTGCGCGTTCTTCGGTCGGACAAGGGCGCGATCTTCCGGCACGCCGCGGACGCGCAGCGCGCCTGCGACTATCTGATCGCCAGATCGGAGGTGGGCAGGGCAGGGCGCAGTGCCGAGGCCGCCTGACCACACGGAGAACGGAGACACCCATGTCACGTAAGGAACCCAAAACGCTGCGGGTGGCCTGCTTCAACGACGGCCGCCGCAAGATCATCACCTTCAAGCGCGGTGCCTATTGGTGGAGCGCTGCCGAGGGCGCTTATCCGCTCTCGGCAGCGCTCGAGAGCATCACGGACCAGGGCGGCTGGATCGAAACCATCCCCAACCCGAATTACAGACCCAAAGGGCTGTTCGGGTAGGGCGCCTTCGGCCTCGATTCATCCGCCAAGCGGAAAAGAAAAAGCGGGCTTTGAGAAGGGTGTTTCAAACCTCTCAAAGGAGATCCCCATGTCCATGACCGTTCAACCCCAGCCAGACCGTCCGGATCCGAGTGTGATCGCGGCGCAGAACGACGCGTTTCGCAAGCTCGCGTGCCTTGGAGTGCCGCCCGCGCAGCCCATCCAGGGCCGGATGCATGTCACCCGCTCGCTTATGGAGGCCGATGACGGCTTCATGGCCGAGGCGGTGAAGGCCACCGGTGAGTTTGCAACATTCGAGCCTGAGAATGATCCCGAGGGATGGCACGATTTCGGGGCGGTCGAGATCCGGGGCGAGACCGTGTTCTGGAAGATCGATCTCTATGAAGCAGACTCGGATTTCCGCTACGGGGCTGAGACCCCGGACAATCCCGCCACCACCGTGCGCGTGCTGACCATCATGCTGGCGCGCGACTGGTAGGGCAGGGGACACCCCCTCCTGACACCCCAGGCGATGAAGGCCCACTGACCCCTCAAAGGGCAAGTGGGCCTTTTGTCGTTGTGATCCCTGAAGCCGGGGATCGGTTACGCGCGTGAAGGCGCGGGCCACACCTCACCCACCTGGAAGGATATCCCATGACCACAAGCTTTGCCCCTCTCACCGTCGCCATCAGCGATCTCACTGCGCATCCCGCCAATGTGCGCAGCAACTCTTCGGAAACCTACGACCCCGAGAACATCGCCCATCTGAAAGCCAGCATCGCTGTTCTGGGTCTCCTGCAGCCGCTCCTGGTCCAGAAGCTCGACGGCAAATACGCTGTCCTCGCCGGTGGCCGACGCCATGCAGCCCTGAAGGAGCTGGTCGCCGACAAGGCCGCGAAGGGGTTCACCGCGAAGACCAAGGTCGACTGCCGCCTTGTGCCGGAGAAGTGTGACGTCACCACGGCGCTGTCGCTCGCCGAGAACATCACCCAGGCACCGATGAACGCAATCGACGAGTTCGAGGCTTTCGCGCGGATGATGGAGGTCGATGGCCAGACGCCTGAGACCATCGCAATGACTTTCGGCACGACCGTTGCCGCCGTGAAAGGCCGGTTGCGCTACGGGCTGATCCACCCCGATATCCGCGCCGCGGCCCGGGCGAAGACGATCACGCTCGACACGATGAAGGCCTTTGCCGAGCACCCGAGCCAGGAGGTTCAGCGCGAGGTCTACGAGGCGCTCACCAAGGAAGACAGCTATCTGCAGGCCTATACCGTCCGGCAAGCGCTCAAATCCCGCGGCGTGCAGGTCAGCGACGATATCGGAGCCTTCGTGCGCGCGGACTACGAGGCCCTCGGCGGTGCTGTCGCGGCTGACCTTCTGGAAGAGCATTCCGTGCTCGAGGATGCAGCACTGGTCGAGACCATCTTGCTCGAGAAGCTCGGTGCCGCTGCCGAAGAGGCCCGTATGAGGCTGGGCTTCGCCTGGGCCGATGCGATGGTGCGCTATGATTACGCGACCATGGCCGACTATGGCCGCGTCTATCCCGGCCCGATCGTGCCGGATGCATCCGCCCAGAAGCGCATCGATGAGATCACTGCCGAGCTTGATAAACTGCAGCTCCAGATGGAGGATGAGGGGCTCGAGGACGGTGCCTACAATGCCCTTTACGAGCGCGTGGACGCTCTGGAAGAGGAAGCCCGCGATCTGCAGGAGGCTTACAGCACCGAGGACCTCGCGCGGTCCGGGGTGATCGCGTCGTGGCAGGGTGGGCAGATCACGCTCCATGTTGGTCTCGTCCGCCCGGAAGACACCGTGAAAGAGGAGGGCGCGCGCGGCTCTTCGGCTAGCCCGACCGGGGAAGAGGCCCCGGACGCCGGCGAAATCACCTATCCAGCCTCACTGGCCGAGGACCTCAAGACCGAGCGGGCCATGGCCCTTGGCGCCGCGATGGCGCTGCATCCGGAAGCCACGCTCGATCTGACGCTCTTCAAGCTGGTGAGCGACGTTCTGGCCAGCGGCATGAGTGTCACGCAGGCGATCAAGATCGATGCCCGCAAGGAATACCGCAACCACGCCAAGATGGACGAGATTGACGAGACCTCCCTCGCGCAGGTGGCCGCGGCGCATGATGTGCTGGACCTCTCGTGGCTCGATGATACCCGCCCGCCCGCCGATCAGTTCGCGGCGTTTCGCGCGCTGGAGGCCGGCGAGAAGGCCAAGCTCGTGGCCTATGCCACGGCCAGCACCACGCAGTCCTGCTTCGCGCGGGACCGCCAGCGCGACAGCCTGATGCATGCGTTCGAGATCGAGATCATGCCCGATATCCGCGCGCATTGGACGCCGAACGCGGCGCTCTTCAATCGCTTCAAAAAGGCATGGCTCCTGAAGATCCTCGGCGAGGATCTGGGTCTGGCCCAGGAGGCGGTGACGCTGGCCTCGTCGAGCAAGAAGGAGATCGTGGCCTTCTGCGACAAGCTCTTTGCAGAGCCGTTCGCCACACTCACGGACGCGCAGCGCGCTGCCGTAGCCGCCTGGTGCCCGCCGATGATGCAGACCGCCGGTGTCGTCTGTGATGAGGCGGAGCCCGCCTCGGAATCTCCCGAGCCTGACAGCGAGGTCGCGCAAGCGGCCTGAGTCCTCACGCGACCCGCGCGAGGCATTTCCCGCGCGGGTCGACCCTCCCACACCCAACCGAAAGACATCCCCATGGCTATTCTCAAGTTCTCTGCGTCCGCTGTTGCGGCACAGATCGCCCATGCGCGCGCCTGCAAGACCTTCCTGCCCAACTGGAACGGGCCCGTGGACAGGCCCGCCCTGATCCTGATCGTCGGCAATGGTGTGCATCTGCGCTCAAACGGCATCGATGGCACGACCACCCGTATCGTCACCACCGAACAGGCAGATCCCTCCTTCGCCTTCGCCGACGGCATGAACCCGTTTCGGGATACCGACTGGATGGCGCAGCGCCGCATGGCGTTTCGCGATCTGACCGGCCAGTTCTACACCGACATCCTGGATGACGTGCAGGTGCTCATCGACCGGGGGCGGGGGGCGATCCGGCTCGCCACCGATGGCCACAGCATCCGCGTCTTCGTACGCCGGGCCTCGGATTATCTCATCGGCGGGACCTACGAGGTGCCCTCGGGCCTCGGCGGCACCTTCCGGGTCATCCTCAAGGATGCCTGCGATACCTTCGCGATCGTGCAGAACTGCGGCAATTGCGAGGATTTCGACGCCATGCAGCCCTACCGCGTGCCGCTCGATGCGCTGATGGAAATCGATGACCGGAGGGCGGCGTAACGCGCCCTTTCTCAAACAAGCATCGCCAATACCCTGCCAGGCCTGCGGCCCTCTCGGGACATTGACGACAACAATTTCCCCAATGAGAGAAAGGACTCTGAGATGGGATGGCTCTTCTATACCGATCGCCGCGTCCAGACCTACGCGGATGAGAAAGCGGAGATTGCCCGGCTCTGCACCTTCGAGAGCGACAGGCGCAAGACGGAACTGGTCAAAGCCTGCAAGGTGGGTTCGACTTGGTACGCGGCGGCAAAGGTCACAAGTATCGATGGCTCGCCGGTCGAGGACACGACCTATGTGACCGATGCGGATGGCTCCATCACGTTCGGTGCTGTCTTCCTCACCCGATACGATGACGGCTGCTGGGGCTACAAGGACATGGAGGAAAGTGCTGGCCCGAACGAGTCTCGTGCTCCCCTTGGGCTGATCGAGCTCCTCTCCGACCTGAAAGACCCGGACAGCTATGCCCATGCCTGGCGCCAGCGCTGCCAGGACTGGGCTGCGATCCCGGACTACGAGGAAGGCGACAAGATCAGGCTCGCAGCACCTGTGACGCTCACCGATGGCAGTACCTGCCAGATTGTCACCGCGACCCACTACAGGCGCGGGCGGCAAAAGCGCCGCTGCTACCGCATCGAGGAAACTGGTGGGCTCGTACGCCTGTCGAAGGCCTCGCTTGCGGGTTCGGAGCTGCTCAGCTCCGCGAAAGGTGCGGCTAGCCCGGTGCTGGCGGAGTTCCTGGCGGGGCGAAATTAGGTCCTGCGCCGGACGGTTCATCGACCTGCCCGGCGACAGCAGATCCTGCGGCTTGTCTTGACAAGGCAATGCAAATGCATTACCTATCGCGGGCAGCAAAGACCCTTTTCTTCAGGAGACTGCCATGACAGCCCTCGCACAAGATGTCTCGAAACTCACGGATCGGTATCAGACGACCGTGCCGGCGGGTGTGCGCAAACAGCTCAAGCTGGGCAAGGGCGACCAGATTCGTTACTGCACCGAGCCGAGTGGCAGGGTCTATATCGAGCCCGTGCGCAGCGACGAGGAAGATCCCGTGCTCGGAGCCTTTCTCGATTTTGTCGAGGCCGATATCAAGGCGCATCCGGACCGCATTCGGGCGTTCGATGGGGCTTTGCATGACCGTCTTGCAGCACTGGTCGGAGACGTTGACGTCGATCTCGATGCGCCGCTATCGCTCGAGGATGAATGACCGGCGATAGCGTGCCAGTCCAAGCGCCCCTTGTCGTAAACGGATGGTCGATTTATGCGCATCCGCTCTTTCTGGACCAGATCGAAGGGCTGATCGAGGAAGTCGAGGCGCGTAAGGCACGCGATCCTAAGACCTGGCGCAAGAAAAACCCGACGAAACGGCTGGCCGCCATCTTCAAGCTGGTCACCGAGGCCATACCGGCAGATCCGGGTGCCGCCGCCTTCCGGCAAGGCGGCACACTCGGCGATCACCGCAAGCACTGGTTCCGGGCGAAATTCTTCCAGCAGTATCGGCTGTTCTATCGGTTCAACAGCGATGCAAAGGTCATCGTGGTGGCCTGGGTGAACGACGACAAGACCCTGCGCGCCTACGGCAGCAAGACGGATGCCTATGCGACGTTCAAAGGGATGTTGGAAGATGGCAATCCACCTGACAATTTCGACGCGCTCTTGAAAGAAGCTGCAGCGGCGGGCAAGCGGTTCGAAACTTCCCTTGAAGCGGTGCCCGATCGGTAAGTGGGGTCGAATGCTGGAAGGGGCAGAATCCTACGCTGAGGCTGTCCGTAAAGAGGTCGTTCTGCCCTACAATCTCCCGTCACCCTTGAGCCGAGTGAAATAAGCGACATTGGTGTGTCATATGGCTGGTACGATGAAATTCTCAGAAGTCCCTCCCTATCCGTACACCAGCCGTTCGCTGCATCGTGTACGAACTGGTAAGATGCGGACATTTCGGACTTACGCAGATGCGGCTTTTGCTGACGCAGCATCCGTTCGCAATTGCCGAACATGCTTCGTCGCGTTGTTGATCATGTCGCCAAACCCGTCATTGAGCTTGGCCCATACGGTCATCATCCGAACCGAGCATTCGCTACACCAAGCGGGAACCTGAGGGGAGCGGTCGGCCTGGTCTTGCTGGTCCGATAAAGTCCTCGTCGCGGTTGACCAATAGCTTCGTGGATTTCTTGGTCGGATGTAACCCTTCGCTCCGTGGCCGCTATGACAGCGGGGTATGAGCCGGAGGGGCGATTGAATTGGAATGAAGTGACAGGACGTAGCACTGGATGTTCACAACAGGCGAAGTGGCGCTGGATTTGCACTCTGAAGCGGCTCTGTTGCACAAAGCCTCTGATGTCCGGAGTTCCCCTTTCCCCGGACGGATTCATCCCACGGTTTCTGTGACAGGGATGCCAAGCGCGGTGTAGCCGTTCATGACGGCGATGCGGATCTGGACCTCTGCGACCTGTCGGTCAAAGTCCCTCGCCATGAGGCGCTGCCCCAGCAGTTTCATACAGTGCATCTTCGTTTCGGCACGGCTTCGTCGGTGGTAACCGCTCCAGTTTCGCCAGATCGCACGGCCGAGATATTTCGCCGCCCGAAGGGCTTCGTTTCTGGCAACCGCACCAGCGGTGACGGTCTTCCACGGCTTCGCGTTCTTGCGGGGCGGTATGACGGCGTGGGCGCCACGGTCAGCGATCGCATCATGGCACTTGCGGGTGTCGTAGGCGCCGTCAGCGGTGACGCGGCCGATCTCCTGGCCCTCCGGTATCTGGTTGAGCAGGTCGGGCAGCACCGGTGCATCGCCGATATGGCTCCCGGTGATCTCGACGGCTCGAACCTCCAGCGTTTGCTCGTCGATCCCGAGATGGATCTTGCGCCAGACGCGCCGTTTGGGGCCGCCGTGCTTGCGTGCGTGCCATTCGCCTTCGCCCTCGACCTTGATGCCGGTGCTGTCGATCAGCAGGTGCAGCGGCCCTTTGGAGCCACGATACGGGATGTTGACCGCGAGGGTCTTCTGGCGGCGGCTCAGCGTGCTGAAGTCTGGCACCGACCAGTCAAGGCCGACCAGGCGCAACAGGCTTTCGACGAACCCGGTCGTCTGTCTGAGTGCCATGCCGAACAGCACCTTCATTGTCAGGCAAGTCTGAATGGCAGTATCGCTGTAGGTCTGTTGGCGACCACGATTGCCTGTCGGCGCGGCCTCCCAGCACATCTCGGGATCGAACCAGATCGTCAGCGAGCCCCGGCGCTTGAGCGCTTCATTGTAGGCTGGCCAGTTCCTGGTCTTGTAGGTCGGGGATGTCGGTTTGCTCATGGAGCCCGGCTACCACGCTGGATTCACAAGATGAATCCCTCACGCGATTTGTGCAACAGAGCCCTCTGAAGCTAGATTGCAAGCAGAACTTGCATAAATAGTTCTCTTTATGCAAAGAATGTTTGCTGATACTGATCCGGCAATCATCAGTGGCAACGGAGGTCCAAGCACCTTGTCGAATATATCTACGGTTCTTATCAAGTCCAAGGACAAGGCTTTGACCCTGTCCGCTTCCAGCGCTCTGAGCGAATTGGATGGGTATCGGCTGATCTTTTGCGAGGATGATAACTCCGCAAAGAGCCGCCTTGACGAAGTGAACGTGGACCTCATTCTCTATGACGTCGATGAGGATGATTTTGGACCGGACAACGCGTTGGCGCGGTCTCGCTTGTCTCATACCGCGTGTTGGCGCATTGTTATTTGCGAAAAAAATGAAATGAGCTGCGGCGCGCAACTCTGCGAAGATACGGCGTCCTATTTGTATCTTGCCAAACCGGTGCAAGAGCAGCAGATCCGCATCGTCGTCAAGCGCGCCCTGGAACACGCCGAGCTGTCGCGCCGGCACCGGATACTGAGCAGAGAGCTCAAGCTGTCGCTGGATGACGAGATTTTCAACGACGAGGAAGGCGGATCGGTTCAGGGTGGCGTTTCACGCTTTGAAAGACTGGTCTATGCAAGCCCCAAGATGGCCGAAGTTGTCGCCGAGGCGAAAGTCGCGGCCTCCACGGGCATGCCGGTCCTGATCCGAGGCGAGACGGGCACCGGCAAGGAGCTTTTGGCGCGCGCCATTCACTTTAACTCGGATCGCGTGAATTCACCCATGCACAGCCAGAATTGCGGCGGTGTGTCTGACGATGCCTTGTATTCCGAGCTGTTTGGCCACATGCGTGGCGCCTTTCCGGGGGCGATTGCGGATCGGCTGGGCCTTTTTCGGGCGGCTGATGGGGGCACGGTGTTTCTGGACGAGGTGTCAGAAGTATCACCGCATTTTCAGGTGGCCCTTTTACGCTTCCTGCAAGAGGGCGAAGTCAAACCACTTGGTTCAGACAAGACACTGTACAGCAACGTGCGGATCATCGCGGCATCCAACCGTTCAATTGAGGAGATGGTGGAAAAAGGCAGTTTCCGCCGCGATCTGTATTATCGTTTACGCGGGTTTCAACTGGAATTGCCACCGCTTCGCGACCGGACCGACGACATCCCGGTGCTGACACAGTTCTTTGTTGAGAAATATGCCGGTGTGGTTGGTCGCCGGGTATTGGGTGTCACATCTGACGTTCTGAAGCGGTTGGAGTATTACCCATTTCCGGGCAATGTCCGCGAGCTGGAAAGCGAAGTTCAGCGCATGGTCGCGGTTGCGGAACAAGGTGGATATGTTGCTCTACGACATTTATCGGAAAAGATCGCGCGCACGCCAATCGAAAACGGCGAGGACGCAGCTTTCGTGCCATCCGGTGTAACGCTTAAAGACAAGGTCGAACATTTGGAGCAGGTCGTTTTGACCAAGGCGCTGGAGGCGTTTCATTGGAATCAAAGTAAGGTCGCGGAAGAATTGGGCTTGTCACGAGTCGGGCTGGCAAACAAGATCAAGAGATACGGTCTGCGCAAAGGGTAAGACATGGACGATGACGCGCCTGCCACGAAAGTCATTGGTTTCCCCTATGCCCGATCCGGACTGGCCAAGACCCGGTCCAAGCCGCGCAATCTGGGCCTGACCGCCATGTCAAAGGCCGTTGCTCCTTCGGGCACGGGCGCCAGGGGCCATTGGTGCAAGAGCTGCAAGGGGATCTGGTACAGCTACTTCGGAGAGGCCGAATGCCCGGCTTGCGGGCGACGGGGCTAAGCCCTGTCAGCTGTCAGCCAAGTTTACATTCCCCCATGGCAACTTAGTTTTCAGTTTACACTTTGTTACCAGAAATCGCCGCGCTGACCGCTAGTGTTGATTTGCTCGACTGTGCGCAACGGTACACACTTCCACCATAAATGCCGCGACTTTCGCAGGGTCGACAAGCAACAAGCCTGGCTCTGAGGCGAGGATGTCGCGGCAGGAATGATAGTCTTTGGGAGGAAGAAAAATGGCAAACCTGTTGTGGCTTCAGGGGGGCGCGTGTTCCGGCAACACGATGTCTTTCCTGAATGCAGAGGAACCAAGCGCATGTGATCTGGTCACTGACTTTGGGATCAACGTCCTTTGGCAACCCTCCCTCGGGCTTGAACTGGGCGATCAGGTCAAAGCGATCGTCGAGAAGTGTATTTCTGGCGAGATCAAGCTGGACATCTTTGTCTTCGAAGGCACCGTCATCAATGCGCCGGACGGCACCGGCGAATGGAACCGGTTCTGCGGGCGCCCGATGAAGGAGTGGGTGAAAGAGCTGTCAGCGGTTGCTGATTTTGTCGTGGCGATCGGCGATTGCGCGACCTATGGCGGCATTCCGGCGACGGCGCCGAACCCGTCCGACAGCGTCGGCCTGCAGTTTCTCAAGCGCGACAAGGGCGGCGCACTGGGTGAAGGTTTTGCCGCTAAATCCGGATTGCCTGTCATCAATATTCCGGGTTGTCCGGCACACCCTGACTGGGTAACGCAGATTCTGGTGGCGGTTGCCACGGGTCGGGCCGGTGATCTGACGCTGGATGAATTCCATCGCCCCAAAACGTTCTTTTCCTCTTTCACGCAGACCGGGTGCACGCGCAACATGCATTTTGCCTACAAGGTGTCGACCACGGCGTTCGGCCAGCGCAAGGGGTGCCTGTTCTACGATCTGGGGTGTCGTGGTCCTATGACTCACAGCCCCTGCAATCGCATCCTGTGGAACCGCCATTCGTCAAAAACCCGTGCGGGTATGCCCTGCCTGGGCTGTACCGAACCGGAGTTCCCGTTCTTTGATCTGGCGCCGGGAACGGTCTTCAAGACACAAACCGTCATGGGTGTACCCAAGGACATGCCCGAGGGCGTGGACAAGAAGGGTTACATCAAGCTCACCTCCGCCGCCAAAGGCGCGGCACCTGCGTGGGCAGAGGAAGATATCTTCGTAGTCTAACTGCGAATTGGGAGAGAGAATTATGTCTGCAGCAGTAGAAACACTCGACATTTCGCCGGTTGGCCGCGTCGAAGGCGATCTGGATGTCCGGGTCGATATTGAAAACGGCGTTGTCACCAACGCCTGGACCCACGCGGAGATGTTTCGCGGGTTCGAAGTCATCCTGAAAGACAAGGACCCCCAAGCCGGTCTGGTCGTCACGCCGCGCGCCTGCGGGATCTGCGGTGCGTCACACCTGACCTGCGCAGCCTGGGCACTCGATACTGCCTGGGGCACCACCGTGCCGCGCAACGCCATTCTGGCGCGCAACCTCGGCCAGATCGTGGAATCTCTGCAGTCCCTGCCGCGCCACCATTATGGGTTGTGGATGATCGACTATACCAACGAAAACTACGCGATGAGCCCGTTTTACGAGGAAGCCGTCAAACGCTATTCCCCGTTTACCGGCACATCCTATGAAGCAGGCGTGACAATCTCCGGCCGTCCGGTCGAGATTTACGCGCTGTTGGGCGGTCAGTGGCCGCATTCGTCCTTCATGGTGCCTGGCGGCGTCATGTGTTCTCCGACACTTACGGATATCACCCGCGCCTGGTCTATTCTGGAGCATTTCCGTCAGAACTGGATCGAGCCACTGTGGCTCGGCTGCTCAATGGAGCGTTACGAAGAAATCCAGACCTTGGAGCAATTCGAGGCATGGCTGGACGAAAAGCCCGAGCACGCCAATTCTGATCTGGGCCTGTTCTGGCGCATGTCCAAGGACATTGGCCTTGACCAGTACGGTAAAGGCCACGGCCGGTTCACTACATGGGGGTATCTGCCCCACGAGGACAAGTATCAGAACCCCACGATTGATGGTCGCTCAGATGCGGTGATCATGAAATCGGGCATCTACGACGGTGCATCCGACACATTCAGCCCGATGGACCAGTCCTTTGTCCGCGAAGACACGCAGCACGCCTGGTACGACGAGGCGGCGGGTGCGGTCCACCCGTTCGACCGCACCACGAACCCAGTGAGCAAGAACCCCATCGACCCGGAGGGCAAGTATTCCTGGTCGACGGCCGTGTCGCATGCCGAAAGCGGTCGCCTCGAGGCCGGCCCGCTGGCGCGGCGTCTGGTGGCGGGCAATGACACGGGCCATGACTTCCAGCACAGCGACGGGTTGGTGCTGGATATGTACCGCAAGATGGGCGGTGCTTCGACGATGCTGCGCCACTTTGCGCGGATGCACGAGCTTTGCATTCTCTATCGCGAAGCCGAACGCAATTTGCGCGAGTTCCAGTTGAACGACGAATGGTATATAAAGCCAACTGAAAAAGACGGACAGGGCTGGGGTGCGACCGAGGCGATTCGCGGTGCGCTGTGCCATTGGATCGATGTACGCGACGGCAAGATCGCCAATTACCAGATCATCGCGCCGACGACATGGAATGTTGGGCCGCGTACATCTGACGGCGCCCGGGGGCCAATCGAAGAAGCGTTGATCGGCACGCCGATCAAGAACAGCGCGGATCCGGTCGAGGTCGGTCACGTTTGTCGATCCTATGACAGTTGCCTTGTGTGTACTGTTCATGCGCATGATGCCAAATCCGGTGATGAACTGGCACGCTTCCGAACAGCCTGATGTTTATGTTTGGCCGGCGGATCAAATCTGCCGGCCAAACGACATCCGGCAATTAGGGAGGAAGCTGAATGTCAGAAAATCCGGAAGCATCAATAACCCAAGCGCAGCGCCAGGCCTACTTGGACAGATATGGCCTGACACCCGCCGAAGCGGGGCATGAAATGCTCCTCCAGATGATAGAGGACCATTTCGCGGAAGGACTGGAAACCAAGGTCGAGCCTTTTCCGGAAACGGATCGTGAATTCGGTGCGCTGCTTGACGAATTGCGGCCTCTGAGCGCGGATCAGCTGCGCGAAAAACTGGTGATCTCAGGCTGGCTTTTGCAGCCCTACGGCGAAGACGAGATGCGGTGCCAGGAATGTATGTACTACCTGGTGCACAAGCGCTGGTGCGACCTGCCAGAACTTGATCTCCCGGCAAAGCCGGAATGGTGGTGCCGTCTGTGGCGGATCTGAAAGGAGCGCTGACATGGATGATGACGAGACTCGCGCAACAATCGCCGAGATGCTGGCTTCGGGTCTGGAAACCGAGGTCTGGCCACGGGCCGGAACCAGCGAAGAGGTCAATGAAATCGTGGCGCGCCTGCAGGTCGAGGCAGGTCAGGATCTGGAAAAGAAACTCGTCATCGCCGGTTTCACCGATCACACGATCGAGGCTGACGAGATTGAGCAACCCTGCGAGACCTGCATGTACTACAAGGTCCATGCGAAATTCTGCGAATTGCCGGAACTGATGGTGCCGGTCGAACCGGAATGGTCCTGCCGCCTGTGGCGGATCTGATGCCGCTTGATGTTGTCGTCATCGGATGCGGCAACCCAAACCGAAGCGACGACGGCGTCGGTCCGCATCTCATCGCTCAAATGCGCGAAAACGGCGTGCCGGAGCACACTCGCATATTCGACGGCGGAACCGACGGGATGTCGGTCATGTACAGCGCACGCGGCGCCACGCATCTGATCATTGTCGATGCCCGGGTCCCCGAAGGGTCGCCGGGCACCATTTATGAGGTTCCTGGAGAGGTTCTGGAAGCACCGCCCAACAACAGCCTGAACCTGCATGATTTCAGGTGGGATCATGCGCTTTACGCAGGACGCCGTATCTATGGTGATGCGTTTCCCAAGACGACATCGGTGCTGTTGATCGAGGCCGCGACGCTGGAGCTTGGGTTAGGCCTGAGCGACGAGGTTTCTCGCGCGGCGCGGACGGTTGAGTGCCGCATTCGGGACCTGATCGATACGTGGTCGGAGGCATGAGCACGATCGCGATCAGGGATGGTGCGATCTATCTGCCTTGCGCCGTGGTGGACACCTATTTCCGCGGCATTGATGCGGTCATCGTACTGATCCAACAGGATGAATTATTGGTGATGCCCGTGCATCAGGCAACCGCCGGAGGGTGCCTTTTGAAGGTCCGGAATGCTGCAGGTGATCGGGTGGTTCAGGCCCGTGATGTTTTCCAGGATCAAGACCTTCTGGACTTTGCAACCGACAGCCTGACCGTCGCGTGGCAGGCCAGCAAAGGGGCGCTTTGTGCAGAATTGAAGCCGGATCAGCGCGGCGAGGATGTGTAAACTAAGTTTTCTATAAACCAAGTAAGTTGACAGCGCCCGCTTTGAGTGCTTTTCTCGGTCGAACACAGAAATCGAACCAGATTCGATTCGAGGGAGAAACCGGTTTGACGAATATCAGTCGTGCTCAGCAGCAGGTGCAGGCGGCCATGACCGCGGTCGAAACGGCTGCGGCGACGCAGGCCGAAAAGGCCGAGATGCTGATGGAAATCGCGATGGGGCTTCAGCAGAAACCCGAACGTGCCGAAGACATCTTTGCTGCCGTGGATCTCTACAAACTTGCCATGGATCTTGCGCCGGAAGGCGAAGTTCTGGGGGTCGCCCGCATTCGTGCGCGTATGGCCACAGCGCTGATGGCCGTGCCCGCCGAAGATGCGACGCAGCTAAAGGAAGCGAAATCCGAAATAGAGATCGCGCTTGCAACCCTGACTGCGGAAGGGTCGGACGCCGAAGTGGCCGAAGCCGAAATGAACCTTGGTCTGATCTGCCAGACACTTGCGGGCATGCATCTCTTGCCGATCCAACCTGCCATCAGCGCCTATCAGCGGTCGCTCAGGACCTTCGACAAGACCAACTACCCCAAGGAATTCGCGGTCCTGCAAAGCAACCTGGCCACGGCGTTCCTGTCCATGCCGTTCACCGACCAGTCCGGGAAGATGCGCGAGGCGCTGGCAGTGCAGGCCTTTGAAGAGGCGTTGACGGTCGTCAACCTGATAGACCATCCCAACGAATACGCGATGCTGCAAAACAACCTTGGCAACGCGCTGCAGTACGTGTCCTCGTCTCACCGGGTGGAAAACGGATATCGCGCTCTAGAGGCTTATGATGAGGCGCTCAAGGTGCGCACCATCCGCGACATGCCCGAAGAATATGCCAACACCATCGCGAACAAAGCCAATTGCCTGTCGAACCTGCCGGACGATCCGCAAAATCCCGACGGCGGCAACTTTGGCAACCTGACCGAAGCGGTGCGTCTGCTGGAAGAAGCGCGCGGCGTATTCGCCAAGCGCGGGGCCGGCGAAAAGGCACAAGCAGTAAGCGAAGCCATTGCCGAACTGAACGCGGCCCTTGGCCCATCAACAATTCTGGAACGGAGCGGATTACAATGATGAATGGAGAATACAGTTGAGCGCTATAGTCGTAATTTTGGCCCTGGTCGCCGGCCTGGCCGCCGCCTTGGGTGCAGGGGCCTTGTCGGGTCTGCGCATCGGTAAAGATGCACTGGGCGCAGAGCTGGCCGCCTATATGGGCGCGCTTTACGGCGGGCTTGCAGGTGGCGGCGCAGTTGTCGTGACCACGCTTGTTCTTTTGCTGATCTAGGAGGTCGCCATGCTGGGAATGGCCATGAATTCTGCAAAACTGTTTTTTGCAGGCAAGCTTTTCAAAGACAACAAAACCGTGGTCCGACAGTTGATGATGGGGGCTGGCGCCGGCGTGATCGCCGGTATCGTCATCGGGTTGTTTGCACCGATCTGGGTGGCAGCCATCGCCGCAGGCGCTGTAAGCGGCGCTGTGCAGCCTGTGTTGTTCAACGATCTGAAATACGCATAAGCAATGCCGGATGCCGCATCTCTTGAAGGCGAAGAGCCGACTCTGGATCGCCTGATCGGCGATCTGAAGGCGCTTGAAATGCTGGCAGACGGCTGGGATGAGGCGGCCCGCAACGGAGCCCATGCAAGGGCTGAAGCCGTAGATGCATTGAACAAGGAGGCGTTCCGACGGTTGATCGGAGCGCTTAAGGACAACCCAGAGTTTGGCAACGCCCTGAAAGAGGCGGCCCGGGATGAAGTGGTCTACGCCGTGTTGCGCCGCCACGGGATATTGCGGCCATCGCTCTACGAACGGGTCGAGGCGGCGCTGGAAACGGTGCGCCCGAGCCTGGTCAGCCATGGCGGCGATGCCGAGGTCGCTGCGGTCGAAGGCAAGCGCGCAGAAATTCGGTTTCTGGGTGCCTGTGATGGGTGCCCGGCGTCACAACTGACGTTCTATGCGGGTGTCAAAAAGGCCATTCAGGATCAGGTTCCCGAGATCACCGAAGTGAAACAGGCCAAGGGTCTGGGCGGTGGCGGGTCGGACGGCGTTCAGTTCACGTCGCCCTTTGCAAATTACGGCGACAACGAGTGGACAACGGCGCTGCCGCTGGATGATCTGGCCGATGGCGAAACGCGCTTTATCGACATCGACACTCATTCAGTGATCATCACCCGCTTTGCCGACAAGGTAAGCTGCTTCAAGAATGCATGCGCCCATATGGGCCTTGAGATGACCCAAGGCGATATCATCGAGACGATCCTGTCCTGCCCGCATCACGGGTTTCGATATGCGCTTGAGAGTGGCGAGTGTTTGACTGCTCCCGAGGTGCAATTGCAGCCGCACGCGGTGCGGGTCAAAGGCCCCAATATCGAAGTGAGGATTATCGCGTGAAAGTCTCGCTGTCCCGCTCGTTCAGCCCGCAAAAGGCGCCCGGCACCATAACCCCCGGTGCGCCGTTGTTGGGTGGGCAGGGCGCCCGCGTCATTTTGGGCAGCGACGGCGGTTCACTTGTACAGGCGATCACGCCCGCGCCGCACCTGATGTTCGGGCCGCGCGGCGTGTGCCTGCATCCGGACGGCTCGCTTTGGGTGTCAGACACGGGGCATCACCGGGTGCTGGGATGGAAAACCGTCCCGACAAATGACGACACACCTGCCGATATTCTTTTGGGTCAGCCCGACTTTGGCCGCGAGGGCCGAAACGCCAAGGGCCCGGTGGCTGCGAACACCGTGAATGTGCCGACCGGGATCGTTGCATTTCGGGGTGGGCTGGCCGTGGCCGACCCGTGGAACCACCGCGTGCTGATCTGGCGCGAAACGCCCACCGGTCCCGACCACGAGGCTGATATCATTCTTGGTCAGCCTGACGCCCACAGCGCACTGGCAAATTTGGGTCTGTCGCATGCGCGCGCTGATACGATGCACTGGCCTTACGGGGTCTCGGCGGATGGCAATCGGTTGATCGTATGCGACACCGGAAACCGCCGTGTGCTGATCTGGGACGATCCGCAAACCACGGGTCAACCGGCGGATCTGGTTCTGGGACAGCACGATTTCACCTGCCGGGATGAAAATGCGGGCGGGGCGGTTTCGGACGTATCGATGCGCTGGCCGCACATGGCCATCGTCTGGCAAGGCGGTCTGGCGGTGGCAGATGCCGGCAACAACCGGGTGATGATATGGGATGCGTTTCCCGGCCAGAACGGCACCCAATGCGACACGGTGCTGGGACAGGCGGATATGACCGCCTGCGACCACAATATGGCGTCGTATTATCCCACGTCACAAGCGATGAATATGCCCTATGCGCTGGCAACACTTGGGTCGACGCTGGTGGTGGCTGACACGGCCAATTCACGACTTCTGGGATTTGAGGATACCGGTATGGCGGCCCACGCCGACCGGCTGACGGCGCAGCCGGATTTTGCGGCCAAAGGCGACAACCGCTGGGGCATTGCCGAGCGCGATACGGTGTGCTGGCCCTATGGGCTGTCTGCTCTGGGCTCGACGGTGGCGGTGGCCGACAGCGGCAACAACCGCATTCTGATCTGGGACGCGGCGACATGACCGGTGCCCGCTTCACCGTTTCTGGTCAGGTTCAGGGCGTAGGCTTTCGCCCGACGGTCTGGCGGCTGGCGCATGAAATGGGCCTGACGGGCGATGTGAAAAACACCGGCGAAGGCGTAGTGATCCAGCTTTGGGGGGACCATGTCGCAACCTTTCCAGACAGGCTGCACAGCGCACTGCCGCCGCTGGCGCGCATCGAACGGCTCGATGTCACACCCCTGACCGACCCAGCCCCTTGCGGATTTGAAATCACCGCATCGCAAGAGGGCGAGATGCGAGGCAATGTGACGCCAGATGCCGCAACCTGCGCCGATTGCCTGGAGGAAATCCGCAATCCGTTTGAGCGGCGCTATCGCTATCCGTTTGCCAATTGCACCAATTGCGGGCCGCGCTTTTCGATTGTGCAGGCCGCTCCCTATGACCGCGCTAAAACAACCATGGCGCCGTTTGATTTCTGTCCACCTTGCGAGGCGGAATATTCCAACCCGGTCGACCGCCGCTTTCACGCGCAGCCGGTGGCCTGTGGCCGGTGCGGACCGAACATCTGGATCGAGAAACTTGGCAAGGGCGCGGTGAATCTCGAAGCGTTTTCAATGCTGGATGACGTGGATGCCACCGGCGGGATGATCATGAATGGTCACATCGTCGCAATCCGGGGTCTGGGCGGTGTGCATCTAGCTTGTGACGCCACCAACGCCGCGGCCGTGGCCGAATTGCGCAGGCGCAAATCGCGCACGGGCAAGGCCTTTGCCCTGATGGCCCGCGATCTGGATGTGGTGCGCGCGTATTGCGAGGTGTCGAAGATCGAGGCCGATCTTCTGTCGAGCCCGCAAGCACCTATCGTTCTGCTGAAGGCCAAGCCCAACGGTCTGCCAAGCGAGATCGCGCCGGGTCTGGATCGTCTTGGCGTAATGCTGCCCTATACGCCGTTCTATCACATGATCCTGCGGCGCATCGGGCGCCCGGTGATCATGACCAGCGGCAATCCTTCGGGTCAGCCGCAATGCATCGACAATCAGGAAACCCGCGACCGTCTTGCCGATATCGCAGATTTCGCCTGTCTTCATAACCGCGACATCGCCAACCGGATCGATGACAGTGTTGTGCGCGTCGATCTGGGCCGTCCGCGCGTGCTGCGCCGGGCGCGTGGATATGCGCCGCAGGGGCTTGAACTGCCAGCCGGGTTTTCCGACGCGCTTGAGGTTCTGGCGCTCGGTGCGGAACAGAAGAACACATTCTGCCTCGTCAAGGACGCCCGCGCCATCATGTCCCAGCACATGGGCGATCTGGAGGATGTGGCCACAAACGCGGATGTGACGCGCAATCTGGGTCTATACGAAAACCTCTTTGATCATGCTCCAGATATAATCGCTGTCGATCAGCATCCGCAATACCTGTCCACGCAGCGCGGGTTCCAGATGGCAGGCGACCGGCCTGTGATCCAGGTACAGCATCACCACGCGCATATCGCCGCGTGCCTGGTCGAGAACAACCGGCCCCTGAGCGCAGAACACGTGCTAGGCATCGCGCTGGACGGCACAGGCCTGGGGGATGACGGCACGATCTGGGGCGGTGAATTCCTGATCTGCGACTACCACGGGTATCGCCGGGTCGGCTGTCTGAAACCAGTTGCACTGCCCGGCGGTGTGGCCGCCGTGCGTGAGCCATGGCGCAATGCCTATGCGCATCTGATGGCCGAGATGGGCTGGGGCGAGTTTGCAATCAACTTTCCCGATCTGGAGGTCTTCAGCCGTATGCGGGACCTGCCTCGCGACACTTTGGATGCGATGATCAAGTCTGGAACGAATTCGCCCTTGGCGTCGTCCTGTGGCCGGCTGTTCGATGCCGCTGCCGCGATTGCAGGCATCGCTTGGGACCGGCAGAATTACGAGGGCGAAGCCGCGATCCTGTTCGAGGCCGCCCTTGATCCTGACGCGCTGAACGAGCCAGATGATCTGGCCTATCCGTTTTCAATACCGCTGATGGGCGGCAAGGGCATGCCCTATATCGAGCCGCTGGCCGTCTGGCGCGCCATGCTGGGCGATCTGGTTCTGCAGACACCCATTGGCACGATTTCGGCAAGGTTTCACCGGGGATTGGCCCGCGCCATTGTCGAAATGGCGGTGCGGCTGACCAAAGACACGGCCATCGACACCGTCGCCCTGTCGGGTGGCTGTTTTCAAAACGCGACGCTGTTCGCGCTGGTTCATCAAGGCTTGGAAGGAGCAGAGCTGACGGTTCTGAGCCATTCCGACTATCCGGCGAATGACGGCGGTATTTCACTGGGGCAAGCCGTGATTGCCCTGGCAAACACACAAGGGGAGGACGCAAAATGTGCCTAGGAATTCCAGGACAAATTACCGAGATCTCGGATGCGACCCGCAAGCTCGCCATGGTCGACATCTCGGGCGTGAAACGTGAGGTCAACGTGGCCTGCATCGCGGGTGATGACCCGTTGGAGGACTTGATTGGCACGTGGACCTTGATCCATGTCGGTTTTGCCATGAGCAAGATCAACGAAAAGGAAGCGGCCCTGACACTGGAGGTCCTGCGCGAACTTGGCGAAGCGCAGGAAGAGATAGAGGCGATGCGGGCCAGTGCGGCCATGCTGTCGGAAGCGTCATGAAATACGCTGATGAATTCCGCGATCCGGTGGCCGCCAAAGGCGTGCTGGCTGCCATCGAACGCGTGACCAACGAGATCGGAGCGACCAAGGAAAAGCCGGTTCATATCATGGAGATTTGCGGCGGGCATACGCACGCGATCTTTCGCTATGGTCTGGACAAGCTGACCCCGCCGGGGCTGGAGTTCATTCACGGCCCCGGCTGCCCGGTTTGCGTCCTTCCGATGAGCCGCGTGGATGAATGCGTACAGATCGCCGAAGATCCGAATGTGATCTTTACAACCTTTGGCGATGCGATGCGCGTGCCGGGCACCAAGAAATCCCTCATGCAGGCCAAAGCCGACGGCGCCGATATCCGCATGGTCTATTCGCCGCTGGACGCGTTGGAACTGGCGCGCCGCAACCCCGACCGCGAGGTGGTGTTCTTTGGCCTTGGGTTCGAGACGACCACGCCTTCGACGGCCCTGTCGATCCTTCAGGCCGATACCGATGGGCTGACGAATTTCACTATCTTCTGCAACCACATCACCGTGCCGCCGCCGATCAAGGCGTTGCTGGATGACCCTTATATGGTCTTGGATGGTTTCGTGGGCCCGGGCCATGTGTCGATGGTGATCGGCACCGAACCTTACCAGTTCATCGCGCGCGACTATGGCAAACCCATCGTGGTGGCGGGGTTTGAACCGCTTGATCTGTTGCAATCGGTGCTGATGGTGCTGGAACAAATCCGCGATGGCCGTGCCGAGGTGGAAAACCAATATGCGCGGATCGTGCCCAACGAGGGCAACCCGGTATCCATCGCCGCCTGCGAGCAGGTCTATGAGCCGCGCCCAACCTTTGAATGGCGCGGTCTGGGTGAGATTGATGAAAGCGGATTGCGCATTCGCGACCGGTACAAGGCATACGATGCCGAGGTGAAATTCAACATCGGCTACGGCCGCAACACATCGTTCACAGAAGAACAGGAAGGTTGCGCCTGCGGCGACGTCATGACCGGGCGGATCAAGCCCCACGCGTGTCCGCAATTCGGCAAGGGCTGCACGCCCGAGATGCCGCTGGGGGCCCTGATGGTCAGCTCGGAAGGGGCCTGCGCGGCCTATTACCAATATGGCGGCCTTGATCTGGAGCCGGTAGAATGAACGCGATGGACCGCCAGCCCAGACGCGTCGTTGCCGACAAGGTGACGATGGCCCATGGCGGGGGCGGCAAGGCGATGCGCGACCTGATCGAGGATGTGTTCACATCGGTCTTCTGTCCGCCCGGCATGGAAGATCAAGCGCGGCTGATGGATGATGCGCTCACCGTACCCGGAGCGCGGCTGGCCTTTACGACGGACGGGTTCGTGGTGTCCCCGATGGAATTTCCCGGTGGCGATATCGGTAAGATCGCTGTCTGCGGCACTGTGAACGATCTGGCTGTTGGCGGGGCGAAACCGCTGTGGCTGTCAGCGGCCTTTGTCATCGAAGAAGGTGTCGAGATTTCGACGCTGCGCCGGATCGCGGCGTCGATGCAAAATGCCGCCGATGATGCGGGCGTTGCCATTGTGACGGGTGACACAAAGGTCGTCGGCAAAGGATCAGGCGATGGAGTTTTTATCACCACATCCGGCATCGGCGTGATCGCGCCGGGCCGCGACCTGTTGGCCGAAACCGTGCAGCCCGGTGATGTTGCCATCGTCAACGGCGTGCTTGGTGATCACGGTGCGGCCATCCTTGCCGCGCGCGGCGATATGGCGCTGAGCACCGAAATCCCGTCGGACTGCCAACCGCTCAATCATCTGATGGAGGCAATATTGTCTGCTGCCCCCGGCACGCGGGTTGCAAGAGATGCGACACGCGGCGGGCTGGCCTCGGCCCTGAATGAAATCGCCGATGCTGCCGGTGTCGGCGTTGAAATCGGCGAAGACGTTCTGCCTTTGCGCACCGAAGTCAAAGGCGTTTGCGAGATTTTGGGGCTGGATCCACTCTATCTGGCCAATGAAGGTACATTGGTGATCTTCGTTCCCGAGGATCAGGCCGACGCGGCGTTGTCCGCGATGCACGCCACCGATGCGGGCCGCGAGGCCGTGATCATCGGCAAGGCCACCACCCAGCATCCCCGAACGGTGGTGATGAAAACTGTCTTTGGCGGTCTGCGCATTGTCGACATGCTGGTCGGTGAACAACTTCCGAGGATTTGCTAATGGCCTTACTGGAAAATCTTACATTTCTTGATGCGTCGTCATCGTCTGGGTTCCTGGTTTTGGGTCTTCTGTTTGGCATGGTTCACGCCCTCGAAGCAGATCATTTGGCTGCGATCATTACGCTTAGCAGGGGCGGAAAAAACAAGCTCCTGCTGCGAGGCGCCGTCTGGGGCCTGGGTCACACGGCGACGTTGCTGATCATGTCCATTGGCGTGATTGTGTTCAGCCTCGTTCTCAATGAGCAGCGCGCGGCAACGTTCGAATTTGCTGTTGGCGTCATGCTGGTTTTTCTCGGAGCACAGGTCGTGCACAGGTTTCGCAAGGACAGGCTGCACTATCACGTCCATCAACATGAGGGACAGGGGTATCACATGCACGTGCACAGTCACGCGTCCGATGTGGCCGACCATTCCAAAAGCTCGCATGCCCACGTACACGCCGAGCGATTTCCCCTGAAAGCCTTTTTCATTGGTCTGCTGCACGGCGCGGCCGGATCGTCCGGGCTCATCGTGCTGGCGGTCTCCAAAACTGGCGACCCCTGGCTGGCTGTCGGATATGTCGGTCTGGTCGGCCTTGGGTCCGTTCTTGGCATGGCGGCCATGTCCGTTGTTGTCGGTTGGCCGGTGCTCCAGGCGCCGAAAATCGCAAAAGGCCTTCATACCGCCGTGCAGATGTCCATTGCTGCGGTCGTTGTCGCCATCGGCCTGTCAATCATGTGGGAAACCGGACCAGTGGCCTGGGGGACTGGTTGATGCACGAGCTTGGACTGGCCCGCAGCATTGCGGGTATCGCAGAAGAAAACGCCAAAGGGCGAAGGCTCAAGGAAGTCCGCGTGGCGATCGGCCCACAGGCCTGTGTGGAACGCGGCGCACTGACCTTTTGCTGGGATCTGGTGACCGAAAGTACCGCTATTTCCGGGGTGTCCTTGGGATTTATCGATGCGGACAACGACACATTCGTCGTACGCGAAATAGAATTTATGGAGGAAGCATAATGTGTGGAGTATGCGGCTGCGCCGACCCTGCAAACGAGGTTTCGATGACCGATTCTCAAACCGGCGTCAAAGTCCTGTTGCGGGACGATCATGCGCATGACCACGGACATGATCATGATCACGCGCATTCTCATGACGACCATCACCACGGTCATGATGAGCCGCATGTCCATGGCCCGGGCGGCGAGATCATTTCCCTGGAAACTGCAATTCTCGGCAAAAACAACGAAATCGCGACCCGCAACCGCGGCTGGTTCGAAGGGCGCGGCGTCATCGCCCTGAATATCGTCTCCTCGCCCGGATCCGGTAAGACTACGCTGCTTGAAGAGACGATCAAGCGCATGAAGGACAAAGCCGATATCGCGGTCATCGAAGGTGATCAGATGACGTCGAATGACGCCGATCGTATCCGCGATGCAGGCGCCCGTGCCGTCCAGATCAACACCGGTGCCGGGTGCCATCTCGAAGCGGATATGATTGCCTTCGCCGTACAATCTTTGGATCCCCAAACCGGGTCAATCCTGATGATCGAGAATGTGGGAAATCTGGTGTGTCCGGCCATGTTCGATCTGGGCGAAAAGATGAAAATCGCTGTGATTTCAACGACGGAAGGCGAAGACAAGCCGACCAAATACCCACATATGTTCCGCGCCGTGGAATGGGTCGTCATCAACAAAATGGATCTGGCTCCGCATGTGGATTTCGATGAAGAAGCCTGTCGGCAAAACATATTGGAGGTCAATCCGGGAGTGAAAATCTTCTGCCTGTCGGCCCGAACGGGGGATGGCATGGATGCATGGTGTTCGAGCCTGGCCGAATTGAAAGCCTGAAATTGAACGGATTGGTGAGTTACCTCTCCTGTCAAGTCACTGCTGTGAGACCCTCATCCATATCGTGAGTGCAGCGCACCAATCCGTGTAAAAAAAAGATCACCACCCAGCCGCAGATGGACTATCGAATTGCGACCCCTCCACCTGCCGGATTATTTGCGTGCCTAGATGTGGAACGTCAACAGGTTGTTCCGATCCAGTCCTAATCGGCTGATTGGTGGTTTTGACTTTAGCGCCGAGTGCGGACGGTGCCAATTGTAGAGATGCGTCCATACGG
>NZ_MNBW01000028.1 GCF_001879715.1 Nioella nitratireducens
AGGCAATATCGGCGGGCGGAAAGGCGATAACATCGACTTCGTGTGAGAAACAAACGAAGGTGCGATGCCGTGTTATCGGATAACCGGGGCAGGAAATATGTCGCAAAGACAAAGCATTGCCTGTATCGGTCGACTCCCCCTCTCTCGGCACTGGACCGGGCGGCGCCTGCCAGACCCACACCGCATCGCTGAAACGGTAACACCCCATCCGACCCACACCCCAGCAGATAACACCCCATATCGTGTGAAAATCACGCTTTGAGAGCCCTGGGGAATCGACAGCGAGCGGGAAAACCCGACTCGCTTCGGTTTGTGGGACCGTGATTCGTGGAAAGCGCCGCGGACTCAGCCGCGCCGCAACCGGCGCAACAGCGTCTCGGAGGCGTAGCCGTCCGGCACCAGCCCTTCGGATGACTGATACTCTCGCACCGCCTGAATGGTGAGCGGGCCGATAATGCCGTCGACCCGGCGGGTCGAGAACCCGGCCGCCGTCAGGCGCCGCTGCAATTCGAACCGTTCGTCATTGGACAGGGCGCGGTCTTCTCGGGGCCAGCCGCCACGAAATTCGGCTGCACCGGCAATGCGGTCGGCAAGATGGCCAACGCCGATCACATAGGCATCGGCGGGGTTATAAGTCTCGATGACGTGAAAATTCTCGTAGATCACCAAGGCCACCCCACGATGCCCGGCGGGCAGCAGGATCGAGCTTGGTCCGTGATCGGGAATACGTCCGCCATCCGCCAGACGCACGCCCATGGCGTTCCAGTGGGCGGCGGCGTGGCGCACGGTCTCGCCGCTCTGGCTGAAATCGAACCCGGAGGGCAGGGTCACCTCCAACGCCCAGGGCTGGCCATGGGTCCAGCCATTCTCGGACAGGTAGCGCGCGGTCGAGGCCAGCGCATCGGTGGGGTCGTCCCCCCAGATATCGCGCCGCCCGTCGCCGGTGAAATCCACGGCATGGGCAAGGAAACTGGTGGGCATGAACTGGGTATGGCCCATGGCCCCCGCCCACGAGCCGCGCAAATGGGCCGGGTCGGTATCGCCGGCCTGCACGATCCGCAACGCTGCAATCAACTGCGCTTCGAAGAACTCCTGACGGCGGCCTTCATAGGCCAGCGTCGCCATCGCCTCGATGATCGGAACCTCGCCCCGGAAGGTGCCATAGGCGCTTTCCAGCCCCCAGATCGCGGTGACGATCTCGGCCTCGACCCCGTAGCGCCGTTCGATGCGGGCAAGAGTGGCCCGATGCTCTCGCAATGCGGCACGCCCATTGGCGACACGCGTGTCGGACGCGGCGCTGTCGAGGTAATCCCATAGGGTGCGCGAGAACTCTGCCTGGTTCTGATCGCGCTCGATCACGCGTTGGTTGAGGCTGATCCCGGCAAAAGCCCGGTCAAGCGTGGCTTGCCGGATACCGGCGGCGCGGGCGCGGCGGGAAAATTCGGTCATCCAGGTGGAAAAGCCCGAGGTGCTGACTGGCGTCGCCTCGGCCCGTGTCACCAGCGGGGCGGTGCCCTGCCGCATCGCCGGACGTATCGACACGATCACGGCACGCTCTGTCGGGTCTGACGAGGCGGTGATGGGCGGCCGCGGCAAGGGCCGGAGCGATAGGGCGGTGTTGGCCGAGGCCCCGGTGGCCAGCAATGCCACCCCCACACCCACAAGCTGTCTGATCCCTGTTCGCATGTCCTGCACCTGCCCTTTTGGTTGGACCCAATATAGCGCGTCCCACGCCCCGGCAGAAGCGGCGGCGCAGAGGTCGGCGGAGCCTTGCCGGAACATTGCCCCAGGCTTGGTTGAGGTTTGCTTAACGGTGTCAGCGCCGCTTGCGTTGCAGCTTCTTCTTGACCTTCGCGCTCTTGGCCCGCGCCTGACCGGCCTTGCGGCGGGGCGATGCGCCACGGCGGTGGCCGGGGCCGCGTTTCACGGGGGCGCCTTCGATCTCCAGCAGTTCCAGCGTCATGCCACCGGTGACGGGCACCGCCTCGGCCAGCTTGACAACCACACGCTGCCCGATGCCGATCAGCGTGCCGGTGTCGGCCCCCATCAGGGTCTGGCTGTCTGCATCGTAGTGAAAATACTCCCGTCCAAGCGCGCGCATCGGCAGCAGGCCATCGGCCCCGGTTTCATCCAGTTTGACGAAGGCGCCGAAGCGGGCAATGCCGCTGACCCGGCCAGTGAACTCATCGCCCACCCGTTCAGACAGGTAGGCCGCCAGATAGCGGTCGGTCGTATCGCGCTCGGCCACCATCGAGCGGCGCTCGGTGTCCGAGATATGCTTGGCCGTGTCTTCGAGACGCTCGATTTCCTCGGGGCTGAGGCCATACTTGCCCCAGCCATACGCCGCGATCAGCGCCCGGTGCACGATCAGGTCTGAATAGCGACGGATCGGCGAGGTGAAATGCGCATAGGCTTTCAGCGCCAAACCGAAATGGCCGAAATTCTGGGGGCTATAGTAGGCCTGTGTCATCGCCCGCAGGGTCGACATGTTGATCAGCTCGTCGAACTCCGTCCCCTCGGCGGCGGCCAGCAGGCTGTTCAGATGCCGGGTTTGCAGCACCTGCCCCTTGGCAAGGTTGAAGCCGCTGGCCTGCGCCGTTTCGCGCAGCGCGGCGATCTTGTCAGCGTTTGGTTCCTCGTGCACCCGGAACAGGAGCGGTGTTTTCAGGCGGATCAGGTCTTCGGCCGCGGCGACATTGGCCAGCACCATGAATTCCTCGATCAGCTTGTGCGCCTCAAGCCGATCCTTGAAGCGGACCGACTCCACCTTGCCCGCATCGTTGATGATGATCTGGCGTTCGGGCAGGTCGAGGTCCAGCGGCTGCCGCCGTTGGCGCGCAGCCTTCAGGGCCGCATAGGCGGCGAAGAGTGGCTTGATCACAGGCTCGATCAGCGGCGCGACCTTGTCGGTCGGGTGCCCGTCCATGCCAGACTGCACCTCTTGATAGTTCAGCGAAGCGACCGAGCGCATCAGTCCGCGCACGAAGGTGTGGCCGATCTTGTTGCCCTCGGCGTCGATCACCATGCGCACCGCCATGCAGGCGCGTGGCACGTTTTCGTGCAGGGAACACAGGTCGCCCGACAGCCGGTCGGGCAGCATCGGCACGACCCGGTCGGGGAAATAGGTAGAGTTGCCGCGCTTTCGCGCCTCGCGGTCCAGCGCCGAACCGGGGCGCACGTAATGGGCCACATCGGCGATGGCGATCCAGATCACATGGCCGCCGGGGTTTTTAGGGTCTTCATCGGGGTGGGCATGGCAGGCGTCGTCGCGGTCGCGCGCGTCCACCGGGTCGATGGTCAGCAGCGGGATGTCGCGCAGGTCTTCGCGCCCCGCCAGGCCCGCCGGTTTGGCGCGGTCGGCCTCTTCGATCACCGCATCGGGGAAATCGTCGGGAATACCGTGTTCATGGATCGCGATCAGCGAAACGGCCTTGGGTGCGCCGGGGTCGCCAAGACGCTCGATGATCCGGGCACGTTGCAGGCCCATCCGGCCCTTGGGCCCGGCCTGTTCGGCCTCGACCAACTCGCCATCCTTTGCCCCATGGGTGGCGTCAGCGGCAACGCTCCATTCCTTGTCCGACCCCTTGTCGATGGGCAGGATGCGCCCGCCCTCGGTCGCCTTGCGAAAGATGCCGAGGATCTTCTTGGGGTTGGTGCCGATCCGCCGGATCAGCCGGGCAATATACTGGTGGTCCTCGCCCGTGACCTCTTGCAGCCGCGCCAGAATTCGATCGCCCTCGCCAATCGCGGGGTCCGTCGCGCGGGCGCTGAACAAGACACGCGGCTCCGGCCCTTCGCCGTGCCATTCAAGCGGGCGACAGAACAGATCGCCCAGATCGTCCGGCGGCAGCACTTGCAGCACCGAAACGGGCGGCAGCTTGTCCGGGTCGCGATAGGTCTTCTTGCGCTTTTCCAGATGGCCTTCGGCCTCCAGCTCTTTCAGCACCCGCTTGAGGTCGATCCGCTCGGCCCCCTTGATTCCGAAGGCGCGCGCGATATCGCGCTTGGCGGTCTGGCCCGGATTGTCGGAAATCCAGGCGAGGATCTGGTCTTTGGAGGGGATCTTGCTCATATCCCCGGCGTAACACGGGCACGCGCGGGCGTCATGCGGATTATCGGGCGGCGAAATAGTCTCGCAGGATGCGACCGTAGATGCGCTTCAGGGCGTGGATATCGTCGATCCACACCCGTTCATCCACCTGGTGCATCCGGTGGCCGACCAACCCGAACTCCACCACCGGGCAGTGCGATTTGACGAACCGCGCGTCCGACGTGCCCCCGGTCGTCGACAAATCGGGCACCAGTCCGGTTTCCGCCGTGACAGCTCGGCTCACCAGGTCGGACAGCGCGCCGGGCGGGGTCAGAAAGGCCTCGCCCGAAATTTTTACCGCCATCCCGATCCGAACGCCGGTTTCCCTTTCCACCTTGTCCGCTTCGGCCCGCAGCCACTCCGTCAGGCTGGCGCCGGTGTGCAGGTCGTTGAAGCGCAGGTTCACCGTCATCCGGGTTTCCGCCGGGATCACGTTGGTGGCGGAATTGCCCGTGTCGATGGTCGTCACCGCACAGGTGGACGGGTCGAAATGGTCCGTGCCCTCGTCCAGCACATGCGCCGACAGCCGGTGCGCCAGCAGCGCCACGGCTGGCAGGGGGTTCAGCACCTTGTGCAGATAGGCCGAATGGCCCTGTTTGCCCCTGACCGTGAACCACGCCGACATCGAGCCGCGCCGCCCGATCTTGATCATGTCGCCGATGGTTTCCGGGCAGGTGGGTTCGCCGACGATGCAGACGCTCATCTGTTCTCCCGCGTCCTTCATCCAGTCAAGCAGCGCGATGGTGCCGTCTGTGGACACGCCCTCTTCATCGCCGGTGATGGTCAGGACGACCGCGCCATCGGGCGGGGATTCTTGCACCAGGTCGATGGCCGCCGCGGCAAAGGCCGCCACCCCCGATTTCATGTCGGTCGCGCCCCGGCCATAAAGCCACCCCTCAGCCTCTTCGGCGCCAAAGGGCGGGTGGGTCCATGCGGCCTCGTCCCCGACGGGCACGACATCGGTATGCCCGTTGAAGCCGAAGGTCCGTGCATGGCCCTTGCCGCCCCACCGGGCGAACAGGTTGCACACTCCGCCACGATCCACCCGCGTGCAGGAGAACCCCGCATCGCCAAGAACCCGATCCAGCAGCGTCAGCGCGCCGCCTTCTTCCGGTGTGACCGAAGGGCAGCGCACAAGGTCGGCGGTCAGTTTCTGCGGGTCGGTCATCGGCGGGCCTTTCCTGAAACGGGGGTTTCCTTGCGATAGCCCTGTGGCCCATTGGACTCAACCCTCTGCCGGGCAAGCCTTTTCGCTTAACCCATGCCCGGTTTTCGGCTATCTTTTGACACAACAAAAACAAAAGGCAGGGCAAGCGCAGGACGTGCGACCGCGAGTTCGGTCGCTCAATCCGTGCCGGAACGCCCGCCAAACGAGTGGGGCACAAGGGCAATGCCAGTTTCGGCAAGCGAGCTTACGATCGATTCACGCGCCAGCGCCACCGAGATGGCAAACGCCATCTTCGGCGATGGTGTGCAGGTCACCAATGCAGCGTATTTCGGCGATCGCAATGCATCCGGTATCTGGACGGGGGGCGACACCACGTCGCCCGACGCGACCCCATCGGACACGGGCGTGATCCTGTCGACGGGCCGGGTGCGCGATTTCACCAATTCATCGGGCGACCCCAATGTCAGCGCCAGCACCTCGACCAATACCAAAGGGGTCAACTACGACAGCGGCTTCAACAATCTGGCAGGGACGTGGACCTACGACGCCGCGATCCTTGACGTGGATTTCGTCCCCGACAATGACCAGATGACGATCCAGTTCACCTTCGCATCCGAAGAATACCCCGAATATGTCGGGTCGATCTTCAACGACGCCGTGGGGATCTGGATCAACGGGCAAGAGGTCGCCTCGCCCGTGTTCGAAATCGCGCAGATCAACAATGTGAACAACAGCGCCAACGAGACACTCTATATCGACAATACCGGCGACGTCGCCAACACCGAGATGGACGGATACACCGTGACCCTTTCGGTCACCATGTCGGTGAACGCAGGCCAGACCAACAACATCCGGCTTGGCATCGCGGATGTCGGCGACAGCAATTACGACTCCGCCATCCTGATCGCGGGCGACTCGATTCAATCCACGGTCATCGCCGCAGACGACGCCGAAACCGTTTACGAAGGCCAGACCGCCCATATCGACGTTACCGCGAATGACAATGGGCCGGGCACCATGAGCGTGACCCATATCAACGGGCAGGCGGTCGCGGCGGGCGATACCGTGACCCTCAACAACGGGTTCGAAATCACGCTGGAGGCCGACGGCACCCTGTCGGCCGCGCCCCCTGCGGGCTACGGCGGACTGACGGCCCCGGAAGGCTTCAACTTCTCCTACACCGCGGAAGACAGCAGCACCGGCATCACCGACACGGCTTTTGTCTCGATCACCTCGATCCCCTGTTTCGCGTCCGGCACCCACATTCGCACCGACCGGGGCGATGTGGCGGTCGAGTCGCTCCGCGTCGGCGATCTGATAGAGACCCGCGACAACGGCCTGCAACCGATCCGCTGGATCGGCCACCGCACCGTGCCCGCGACGGGCCGCTTCGCCCCGGTGGTGATCGAGCGCGGCACCATGGGGTTGCACGAAACGCTGGTGCTCTCGCCGCAGCACAGGGTCTTGGTGCGCCATCACATGGCCGAGCTTCTGTTCGGAGAGGACGAGGTGCTGGTCGCCGCCAAGGATCTGGTCAACGACTGCTCGATTCGCATCCGCGAGGGCGGGACAGTCGACTATTTCCACCTGCTCTTCGACGAACATCAGATCATCTGGTCCGAAGGCCTGCAAACCGAGAGCTTCCACCCCGGACCGGTCACGCTCTCTGGTTTCGACGACGCCGTGCGCGACGAACTGTGCGCGCTGTTTCCGGAGCTGGACCCCGCGACAGGTGCGGGCTACAGCGCCTCGGCGCGGCCTGCGTTGCGGAGCTATGAGGCGGCGGCGCTGGTGCGCGAGGGGTGGGCGGCCTGAGGCGGCGGCGCGTTAGAACGTGTCGGACACAAGTGGGAACCGATTTTGCGCTTCTCGGACATGCGACATCAATAGGTTAGGCCGGGGGGCGTGATTGCGGATGAACGCGACACGCCCCGGCCTGCCAGAAAGAATGGCCGGGTGATGCGAACCCCGCGCGGAAAAATAGCCGCAAGGCCACCGTTCAGGAAATTGCCGTGCCTCAGCCCTTGTCGTCGCCAAAAAACGGCGTCATCTGCGCCACGATGACCGAATTTTCCGCGGCGGCGCGCTGCATCAATCCGATCTCGTCGTCGCCAACCTCGTGGCCCATGGCGCGGCGTTCGTCGAGCGTGCCATAGCCCTGTACGTCCAGGGGCGCCATATCCGCCTGTTTCAGGATCGCCACGGTCTCGCGCACGGCTTCGGCCTCGTCCACGCCAGAGGCGTAGATCATCAGCGCCGCGCCGGTCGCGCCCTTGGGCAACCCGTCGCCGGACTTGCGACCGACCTCGACCACAAGCGTATAGACCTGCTGCTGTTTCTTTTCCTTCGCCATGGCCGGGCCGTAGCGGGCGCGGCCCCGCCGGTCAAGCCGCTGTCTGAAGCGAAGGGCCCAAGCTATGTGACTCAGGTCACAGCCAGGGGGCACGCGGCACGGTATGCTTCATCAATAGTTTGCATGGTGAAAGGAATTTAACATGCCCCGCAACGAAGGAACTATCGACCGCGCCTTGCGTATCATCGCCGGGATCGTGCTGATCGCACTCGTCTTCGTCGGCCCCCAGACGAATTGGGGCTGGATCGGTCTGGTGCCGCTGGTGACCGGGTTTGTGGGGTTCTGCCCGCTCTACCGGATCCTGGGCCTCAACACCTGCCCGATGTCGCAACGCTGACCGCCTGAACAGACGCGGTCCCTGTCTCTCGGAAAGGGGCTGGGGCCGCCTTTCGGGCACAAGACCCACGCGGCGGCGGGAAACGTCATCGCCCCTGCAAGGCCCGCGCGCCCCAGATCAGAACACAGGCGCCGCCAAAGCCGACCAGCCCCTGCGCGATCAGCGTCGGGGCAGGGAAAATCCCGACCAGCCGCAGAACGAAATTGGCGATGATCGCCCCGACAATCCCGAGGGCGATATTGGCGATCAGCCCGGTCCGCGCGCCCATGAAGGTCGCCGCCGCCCAACCGGCCAGCCCGCCGACGATTATCGCCGTGATCCATCCCATTCCAGCCATCGTCCTGCTCCTTTGTGGTCGTGCGCGGTGATGCTAGCACGATTGTCACAGGATTGGTGCCAGGTTTCAACGCGGGTGCCCCAAGGTCGGGGCATCCGCATCAAGACTGTGGATCAGTCGCGCAGCAACTCGTTGATGCCGGTCTTGGACCGGGTCTGCGCATCCACGCGCTTCACGATGACGGCGCAATAGAGGTTGATCCCGTTCTTGGACGGCATCGACCCAGAAACCACCACCGAATAGGGCGGCACTTCGCCATAGGTCACGTCGCCGGTCTCGCGGTCCACGATCTTGGTGGACTTGCCAATATAGACGCCCATGCCAAGAACAGACCCTTCGCGCACGATGCACCCCTCGACCACTTCAGACCGCGCGCCGATAAAGCAGTTGTCCTCGATGATGGTCGGACCCGCCTGCATCGGTTCCAGAACCCCACCGATGCCGACACCGCCCGACAGGTGCACGCCCTTGCCGATCTGGGCGCAGCTGCCCACGGTGGCCCATGTGTCGACCATGGTGCCCTCATCCACATAGGCGCCAAGATTGACGAAGGACGGCATCAGCACCACGCCGGGCGCGATATAGGCCGACTTGCGGACAACGCAGTTCGGCACGGCGCGAAAACCGGCGGCCTTCCACTGATTGTCGCCCCAGCCTTTGAACTTGCTGTCCACCTTGTCCCACCAGCCGCCGCCTTGCGGGCCGTTGTCGTGGATTTCCATGTCCTTGATGCGAAATCCGAGCAGAACCGCCTTCTTGGCCCACTGGTTCACGTGCCACTGGCCATCCGTCTGCCGTTCGGCGACGCGCAACTGCCCGCTATCGAGCGCGTTCAGCGTGTTCTCGATGGCCTCACGGGTTTCGCCCCCGGTCGACGGGGATATCTGGTCGCGGGTCTCCCACGCGGCCTCAATAGCGGCTTCAAGCTGTGCGTTGGACATGGGTCCCTCCGAAAACTTTGGTTCCGGGGGCTATAGCGAACCGGGGGCCTTGTCTCAATTGCCAAAAACGCCTTGGCCGATTTCGCGCCTTTCCTCTGCCGGGGCGGACGGGTAGCGTCTGGCCAAAGCAGGCAGGCAACGAGGACTGGCACATGACCGACGACGCGCAGGGCAAAGGGTTCCGCGACGCCCATACCGATATCGAAACGGCACGTCATGTGCCCGACACGCCGCAGACCCGCGCCCCGGCCTACCGGCTGGCTTTCACCGATGACGCCTTTATGTGCCGCGATGAATTGCGGCCCGTGCGGCTACAGCTCGAACTGCTCAAACCGCAAATGGTCATGGACGAATACGGCATCGAATCGACCGTCGTGATGTTCGGTGGCGCGCGTATTCCCGAACCGTCCAAGGTGGACAACGCCCGCAGCGAAACCCTGCGCGGCCTGTCGCACTACTATGACGAGGCGCGAAAATTCGCCCGCATCATGACCGAGCGCAGCCTGAAGAACGGACGGCATGATTTCGTGATCACCACCGGCGGCGGCCCCGGCGTGATGGAGGCGGGCAGCCGTGGCGCGGCGGATGCGGGCGGCGTGTCGATCGGCCTGAACATCGTCCTGCCGCATGAACAGGCCCCAAACGAATACGTCACGCCCGACCTGTGCTTCAATTTCCACTACTTCGCCATTCGCAAGATGCATTTCCTGATGCGCGCCGCGGCGGTCTGCGTCTTCCCCGGTGGATTCGGCACGCTGGACGAGATGTTCGAAAGCCTGACCCTGATCCAGACCGGACGGATGCGGCAGGTGCCGTTCCTGCTGTTTGGGCGGGCCTTCTGGGAAAAGATCATCAACTGGGAGGCGCTGGCCGACGCCGGCACCATCTCGCCTGACGACCTCAAGCTCTTCCGGTTCGTCGAAACGGCGGAAGAGGCGGTCGAGGTGATCGACGGCTGGACAGAGCACGGCAAGCGCGGCGATATTCCGGGACGGTGACCAACCGGGCACAGGCTTGTGTCCGCCCGAATAGCGGCCTTGGGCGCCGGACGAGCGCCCGCCCGTCAAAGCCGCCCCCTACTCCAGCACGAATTCCACCAGTTGCGTCGGCAGGAACGGGCTGAAATTGTCGTCCGAGACCATGCTGGCGATCAGCCGCCCGCGCCCATCGCGCCAGATGCTCAGCCCCTCAAGGTTGGAAAACCGGCCCGCTCCGGTTTCCAGCACGGTTTCCTCATCTGTCAGATCCTCGGTCCCAATGGAAAAGCGCCGGATACGGTCGGAAAACCCGAAGAGAAAACTGAAGCTGCGCTCCAGCAGATAAAGCCGCCCGCGATCGTCGAAATCGGCCCCGACCAGCAGGTAATTCCCCCGGCGCGGCACGGTCAGGTCGGTATCCCACCGGCCATTCCGATAGCGGAAGACGGGGAAATCGTCCTCGCCCGCCTGCCAGTCCTCGGGAAAGGCGTAAAGCGTGCCATCATCCGCCACCGCCAACCCTTCGAGCGAGGCATTGGGCGCCAGTGCCGCGAACCCCTCGGCCCGTGGCAGGATCGTGTCTCGCCCATCCCGGTGCAGCGCCACCCTGTGATCGCCCTCGTAGGAAATGAACAACCGTCCGTCCCGTGCAATCGCAAGCCCCTCGCTGTCGCGCGCGCCCCGAGCGCCGCGCTCGCCGGTGCGGGCCGTCAGCATCTCGACAGAGGACAGGGCCAGCCCTGACACCGCACCTGCGTCATTTCGGGACAGACGCCCCCGGATCAGCGCCCCGCGATCGGACAGCGCGGCAAAGCCCTGACCGCCCCCGATGATTTCCACCGCCGACAGGCCGCCCAACATCGGGTGATCGGGCTGGATCGCATAAGCCCCCAGCAGGCGCGGCGCATCAGCCCCCGCAGGGGCCGAGGCCACGACCGCCAGCGCCACGATCAGCGTGCGCCAAGCAATACGTTGATACATTGGGCTGGAAGGTCATCCATCATGATTTCGCCGCGCACCGGCGCGGGCCGGTTCGGGTCTGGTTGGGGTGGCGGCGGGTTCAGGATGTTGCGCTGCCACTGGCGGGCTTCCTCGCAGCCGTCGCCGGGGGGCGGCGCGACCTGATTGACGCAATCGTCATTGCCGTTCGGGCAGGTCAGCCGCACGTGGAAATGGTAGTGATGCCCATACCAGGGCCGGATCTGACGCAGGTAAGACCGGTCGCCGGTCTCGTGCTCGCACATCCAGACCTTGGCACCGGGAAAAACGAAGATGCGGGCGACACGCGGGTCACTCGCGGCGTGCCGGATCAACTGCCAGTGTTGTGCGGTCCAGGCCTCCCCCACATAAGCGCCGCCCGCGCGCCGGGTCGAGATCGACGACAGGCTTTCCCGCTCGGCCCGCGTCAGTGTCAGGTCGGTGGCGGGCAGCATCCAGATATCGGCATCCAGCCCCAGCTGGTGGCTGGCATGGCCGGTCAGCATCGGGCCGCCGCGCGGCTGGCTCATATCCCCGACATAGAGCCCCTCCCACCCCGGCATGGTCGCCGCAAAGCGCGACAGATCCTGCACGAAGTCGATCATCTCGGGATGTGCCCAGTTGCGGTTGCGGCTCAGCCGCATCGCCTGCCACGTGGGGCCGGTTTCCGGCAGTTGTGCCCCCGCTTGCAGGCACCCCCGCGCATAGCTGCCATAGGATCGCGGGCGCCCTGCGGTCGGTTCGGTCCGATGTCCGAAAAGCTGCCGCGCCGGGGTCTCGTTCATGTGGCTGACGGTGATCTGCGGGTTGTCGGCCATTTCGACCACGTCGTCCGATGCGCAGCCCGCCAAGGCCAGCACCAGAAGACCCACAACCGCAGCGCGCAAGACCATCAAGACGACTCTCCGTTCGGTTTCACCCAGATCAAAAGGATCAATCCCAACGAGAATAGCAGGATAAGGGGGCTAACCCCAATCCTTTGGTTGTTGGTCAGGTCGGTGGTCACCGCGATCAGCCACGGCGCGATAAAGGTCGTCGCCTTGCCCGACAGCGCGTAAAGACCGAACGCCTCGGTCATCCGCTCTTGATTTCCCTGCTTGGTCAGCATGTTGCGGCTGGCCGATTGCAGCGCGCCACCCGCCGCCCCGATCAGCAGCCCGGCCACGTAAAACAGTTGATCCGGCAGGCTCGAGCCTTCCGCCAATGGCACGCCAAAGACCGATTGCGGCCCCAGCCCGACGATCAGGCAGGCCGTGGCGATCAGCACCACGCAGCAGGTCACGATCACCGGCATCGGCCCGAACCGCCGGTCGGCCCGCCCGCCAACCCATGCAAAAACAGCCCCGGAAATGGCCGCGAGAATGCCGAAAATTCCGACCTCCATGATCGACCATCCCAGAACCCCAAGCGCATAGATCCCGCCAAAGGTATACATTCCGTTCAGCGCATCGCGGTAGAACATCGAACTGCCCAGATAGGCCAGCAGGCTGGGATGCTTGGGCAATCCACGAATGGTCCGCCACAGGTCGTTCAGCCCCTGTCCCACGCGGTAGTGGGCACCGGGCGGCGGCGGGCCGTCCTTCACCCACAGGAAGAAGGGGATCATGAACACCACGTACCAGATCGCCGTCAGCGGTCCGACCACGCGGGTATCGGCCCCCGTCGCGGGATCGAGGCCCAGAAGCGGCCGCAGCCCGGCCATCGTCGTTCCGCCATCCCCGGCCTGGAACAGCATCAACATGATGACCAGAGCCAGAACGCCGCCGACATAGCCGAAACCCCAGCCCGAACCGGAAATGCGCCCAAGCTCTTCCTTGGGGCCAAGCGTCGGCAGGTAGGAATTGGTAAAGATCGTGGCGAACTCCATCCCGATCAGGCCAATTCCGAAAAACACCAATGCCCACGTGACCGAAAAATCCTGCGGCGCGGTATACCAGCAGCCCCATGCCCCGATCACGTAAAGCGCCGAGAACAGCCAGACCCATGGCATACGCCGCCCGGAACTGTCTGCCACGCTGCCCAGAATTGGGGCGAGAATGGCGATCAGCAAACCTGCGATGGTCAGGCCATAGCCCCACAGCGCCTGCGCCTCGGCCCGCGCCGCGCTTTCTTCCATGCCGCCAGCGATCAGCGCTTCAGCGGCGGTCTGTCCGAAATAGGGACCGAAGATAAAGGTCAGCATCAGCGTGTTGTAAGGCTGGCTGGCCCAGTCAAAGAAAAACCAGCCCCAGATGCGTTTTTTCGGTGTGATGGCTGCCGTCGCCCGTGAGATATCCGCCATGGCCTGCCTCTCGCTGTCGCCCACAGGCAGAATTGAGGGATTGCAGGCATTTGGCAATGGAAAAGACCGGCGGCCACAGAACTGTCATCCCGGCGAAAGCGGGGCCCTCGCTGGCTGACCTTGCCGGGACATCAGCGTGCGCGGGGGTGACAGGTGCGTCCGGGTCCAAGCGATGCCAAATGCGGCTCAGCCTTCCGGCGGCCAGGGACGTTCCGCTTCGGCCTCGATCCACGCCTGAATCCAGCGCGGCATGTCCGGCGCGTCCAGCGACAGCCCCATTTCTTGCAACAGCTTGGCCGGGGGCACGATCCCGTCGCGGCTGATCACGGCCGAGCGATAGACGATCTGGTTGCAACAGGTTTCGCCCTTCCACATCGACTGTTCGAGATAGATGAACTTGTCGTCCCAGCCCACGGCGCGGCTGCGCATCTCGACCACCTCGAAGGTGCGAATGCGGGCCCGGTAACGCACCGAGGCCCCGGCCATCGTCAGCCCCCACCGCTTGCGCTTGAGCACATCCACCAGCCCGGTGCGGCGGGCCAGCGGTATACGGCCCAGATCATAGAAGGTCAGCGTGCGCCCATTGTTCAACTCCATCCACAGGTCGATGTCCCACGGCCAGCAGCGATGGCGGCTGACATGGGTGCCGGTCAGGGGCAGCGCTGGCGCGGTCCGGGTCACGGCCAATTGGTAGAACATGCGGATGACGGGATACATCGAAGGCCCCAAAGCTTGGAAAACGCGGCCCACTCACCGCGACGTGACGTGCGCGTCAAGGGCTTCGTGGCGTCACTCTCTTGCCATCGGGGGACGCACCACATACCTCAGGGCGGACCCAATCCAGCCGAGGCCCCTCCATGATCTCTCTGTTCCAAATCCTGCTGATGCTGATCAGCGTCGTGAAATTCGTCGTCATTGCCCATGTGATCATGAGCTGGCTGATCAATTTCGGCGTCCTCAACATGCACCAGCAACTGGTTGCGCAGATCTGGTACGGGCTGAATCAACTGCTCGCCCCGCTCTACCGCCCGATCCGGCGCATCCTGCCCGACATGGGCGGGCTGGACCTTGCGCCGTTGGTGGTGATCCTCGGGGTCTTTGCGCTGGAAACCGTCATTCGCAACAACGCGATGTATTTCCTCTGATCATCGGCAGCCGCCGGGAGAATCAGATCGCGACACCCGGCACATGATGCTCGGGCTGGACCCGCTGCTGCCCATGCTGTTGCGGGTCGCTCTGGTGATGCGGGACCACGATCACGCGGTGGTGCTGGATCGGCGGCAGGAAAAACGGAACCGGCACCGGATGGCGCACCATCACTCTCGGAATCACGAGGATTCGGGCCTGCGGTTTTGGCGCTGCCTCATCTGACATCACGGCCGGCATGATCCGGGGCACGTCGATTTCGGTGGCAACGCCGTCTGACTTGCCGACTGGCGGCAGCCCCTGAACCACGGCCCCTAGCAGGATCGCACAACTCAGGGCGGCAATCTTCAGGGTTCCGGCATGGCGAAAGGTCATCATGGCAAAGCTCCTGTTCTGTGCCGTTTTTCTCGCGCGCTGCGGATTGAATTTCAACGCAAGACCGTGTGAGGTCACGAGAGCTTGAACAAGCTTGCCGCCGCCAAAACCGCCGCTCTGTCTGTACGGGGGGTGCACAGGGGGTGTACGTGGGGTGTACGGAGGGTGATCCATGAAAATCGCGATGTGGTCCGGGCCACGAAATCTGTCGACGGCGATGATGTATGCCTTCGGGAACCGCCCCGATTGCGCCGTGGTGGATGAACCTTTTTACGCGGCCTACCTTGCGAAAACGGGCCTCGATCACCCGATGCGCCGCGAAATTCTGACCGCGCAACCGCAGGACCCGGAACTTGTTGCACAGGCCTTGGCGGGACCGAACCCGGACGGAAAAGATCACTATTATCAAAAGCATATGACCCAGCACATGATCGAGGGCGTGCCCCGCGACTGGATGCAAAGCGCGGTCAATGTGTTCCTCATCCGCCACCCTGCGCGGGTCGTGGCCAGCTATGCCGCCAAGCGCGAAAACCCGACACTGGACGATATCGGCTTTCGTCAGCAGGCCGAGTTGTTCCACGAGGTGCGCGCCACAGGCGGGAACGCCGTGGTGATCGACAGCCACGACATCCGAGACAACCCTGGCGACATGCTGGAAAAGCTTTGCAATTCCATAGGCTTGCCGTTTTCCGAACAGATGCTGACATGGCCCGCAGGTGGCCACAAGGATGACGGGATCTGGGCCAGCCATTGGTATGGCGCGGTCTGGAACAGCACCGGTTTCGCTGGCGCCGAGGCCCCCCTGCCCGCGTTGGAGGGCGCGATGGCCGATCTGGCCTCGGAAGCGATGCCCTTCTACCGGGATCTGCGCGCCCACACACTGAAATAGCCAGTCGGTGAAACGTTCCGCCGAAAGACCCAGCCCAACAGATTGATCCGTTCCAGGCTCGCGCTCCGGCGCGGGCCTGTTTCATGCCCTGCCTCCAGATACCTGCGGGCCGCGATATGAAATCGTGGAAATACCGTGGCAGTCCATGTATAAAAGCGCCAACCAATACGTGCCAAAACGGCACAACGAGCAGTAGACAGTCATGGGTTACAATATCAACGAAGTGTCCGGCGCGACCACCGGCGGCCCCAGCCTGTGGACCCAGACGCTTGACCTCACGGACCCCGGCGCGACCATGGTCACCGGCGATTTCGACGCCGGTCCCACCAGTGGCGGCAGCAGCGGCGAGGCACCCGGCGGCTACAGTTTCTCGGGCCTCAGCAATCCCGGCTTCGGCACGCTTGTCACCAATAGTTCCACCGGGGAATACACCTTCCTTGTTGACCGCGGGGCTGTGATTGCCTCGAACTCGGATCAGGTTGTGTCATTCACCGTCACCGGATCGAACGGGTTTTTCTCGAATACCGACACCGTGGAAATTACGGTCCTCGTCTGCGTCGCGCGCGGCACGATGATCGACACGCCGAACGGGCCGCGTCCGGTCCAAGATATTGCGGTTGGCGATCTGGTGGCCACGCTAGACGGGCCCGCCAGACCCGTCCGTTGGATCGGGGCGCGCCGGGTCACGGCCGACGATCTAGACCAAGATCCCAGCCTGCGGCCTGTGCGCATCGGCAAGGGGGCGCTTGGCGCCAAAACCCCGTCTCGCGATCTGCTGGTCTCGCCACAGCATCGGATTTACCTGACCGACTGGCGAACCGAATTGCTGTTCGCGGAACCTCAAGTTCTGGTGCCGGCGAAAAGCCTGCTCAACGACCGCACCATCACACTGGCCCACGACGTGGACGAGGTGGAGTATTTTCACCTGCTGTTCGACACGCACGAGGTCATCTTTACCGAAGGTGCCCCGACCGAGAGCTTCTTTCCCGGCGATCATACCCTGTCCGCCTTCGACGAACAGGTGCGCGCTGAATTGCTGTCCCTCTTCCCTGATCTCTGCTCGGACAAAGGCTTCGGCCCCTCGGCCCGCCCCTCCCTGCGCCATTGGGAAGCGCGTGTTCTGACCGTGGACCAGACATGACCGGACAAGACATGACCGGGCGGACAATGCCGCCAAGCGAGATGCCCTCGCCCGACACGCTGCGCGTCTATGGCGACATGCTGTTTCTTGCGTTTCGCAGTCCACGCCACGCGCCCATGCCCATGGGCGTGCTGCGCACCTATCTGGAACCGGCGGTGGAGCTTGGCCAATACCGCCTGTTCCGCTTCGACGAGGTGCCGCGCGGCATGTTCACATGGGCGTATCTGAATGCCGCCGCCGAGGAAAAGCTGATCACAGGCGAGCCGCTCGCACCAGAAGACTGGCGGTCGGGCGAACGGATGTGGATCATCGACCTGATCGCGCCCTACAAAGGGCTGATGCGATCTATCGGGCGCTGGATGATGGAACGGGGCAATGTCAGCGAAACAGGCTTTAGCTTTCGCAGGGTCGAAGGAGAGAACCTGACACGGCGGATCGTGCAGGTGGATTTCACCGCCGACCGTCTGGCCCGTGTGCTGACGGACGAGCAGTTTCTGCGCGAGCGCTGATCACCCCTTGAGCAACTGGCTCAGCTTCATTGCCACGGCCGGATTGCCAGCGACCTTGAGCTTGCCCATCATCAGACCCGTCATCGGGTTCAGCCTACCCGCCAGAAGGTTCACCAGATTGTCCCGGCTCAGCGACAAGGTGCAGTCGGTCGCGCGATCCTCGGTCGTCGCGGTGCCGTCAGCCAGCACGATCACGCCGTCTTCGCCGCAATCGAATTTCAGCGAGCCATCAAAGCCCCGCCCGGTCAGCCCCGCACGGATGCGATCCGCGATATCGTCAAGCGCCATGCCCGTCCCCAAATGAAAAACCCGCCCAAGTTTTGGGCGGGTCCGGTCATTCGGGCAACGGTGACGTTGCAGGAGCTTCAGCCTTTCAGGCGGCGGTTCCGCATCGCGATCAGGCGCAGGCGCAGGGCCTGAAGCTGGATAAAGCCCGCCGCGTCCTTTTGATCGTAGGCTCCGGCGTCATCCTCGAACGTCACATGCTCTTCGGAATAGAGCGAGTGATCGGACCAGCGACCGACGCAGCGCGCCAGACCTTTGTAAAGCTTCAGCCGGACGGTGCCGGTCACATGTTCTTGCGACTTGTCGATGGCCGCTTGCAACATCTCGCGTTCGGGGCTGTACCAGAAACCGTTATAGATCAGCTCCGCATATTGCGGCATCAGCTGGTCCTTCAGGTGCATCGCACCGCGGTCCATGGTGATCGACTCAATGCCGCGATGCGCCTCCAGCAGCAGGGTGCCACCCGGCGTTTCATAGATGCCGCGCGACTTCATGCCGACAAAACGCCCCTCGACCAGATCGAGCCGCCCACAGCCATGTTTGCCACCGAGTTCATTCAGCTTGGTCAGCATCTCGGCCGGGGTCACGGCCTGACCGTTGATGGACACGGCGTCGCCCTTGTCAAACCCGATCTCGACGTATTCGGGTTCGTTCGGGGCATCCTCGGGGTGAACCGTGCGCTGATAGACGTAGTCGGGCGCGTCGATGGCCGGGTCTTCCAGAACCTTGCCCTCGGACGAGGTGTGCAGAAGGTTCGCATCGACCGAGAACGGTGCCTCGCCGCGCTTGTCCTTGGCGATCGGGATCTGGTTCTTCTCGGCGAAGTCCAGCAGCTTGGTGCGGCTGGTCAGGTCCCATTCCCGCCACGGCGCGATCACCTTGATATCGGGGTTCAGCGCATAGGCCGACAGTTCGAAGCGCACCTGGTCATTGCCCTTGCCGGTCGCGCCATGCGCCACTGCATCGGCGCCGGTTTCTTCGGCGATTTCGATCAGGCGCTTGGAAATCAGCGGCCGAGCGATCGAGGTGCCGAGCAAATACAGCCCTTCGTACTGCGCGTTGGCGCGGAACATCGGATTGACGAAGTCGCGGACAAATTCCTCGCGCACATCCTCGATATAGATGTTTTCCGGCTTGATCCCCAGCATGATCGCCTTTTCGCGCGCCGGTTCCAGTTCCTCGCCCTGGCCCAGATCGGCGGTGAAGGTCACCACTTCGCAGCCATATTCCGTCTGCAACCACTTGAGGATGATCGAGGTATCGAGACCGCCGGAATAGGCGAGAACGACTTTCTTTGGCGCAGACATGAGCGAAATCTCCGGGAATTCGATTGACCGGGGCGGCGATACCGGGTTTTCAGGGGGGAAGCAAGACAAGCGGAGTTGAGACAATGGACTACGGGTATCGAATGCTGCGCCATGTCGTGCGTCAGGTCTTTGGCAATCTTGGGCAGGCCGCGCGGCTGACCTTGCTGCTGACCTTTCTGCCCATGGCCCTGATGCTGCTCTATTTCCTGAATGCCGGCCTGGATATGAGCGGCATGGGCTCGATGGGCGGTATGCAGAACACCGGCACCATGGACCCCGCGACCATGCCCAATGTGAATGCCGGGACGGCCTTCCTCGTGGTTTTGGCTGGCATCGTGGTCAGCGCTGTCACCTATTGCTGGGCCGCAGTCGGCTGGCATCGTTTTATCCTGCTTGAAGAATATGGGAACGGGATCTTGCCGCAATGGCACGGACCGCTGGTCATGTCCTATATCGGTCGGGCGATCCTGATCGGGATCGTCGTCTTCCTGATTGCCCTGTTGTCGATGTTTGCCCTCGGGATGGTGATGTTTGCCGTTCGCTCCATGGTGCTGCTGACACTTGTCGCGGCCGCGTGGACCATGGGCCTGTCCTGGGTGATTACCCGGATCGGGCTGATCCTGCCCGCCGCGGCGCTTGGCCGCCCGATGACCATCCGCGAAAGCTGGGAAGCGACCAAGCCCGTCTCGGGCGATCTGCTGGTGCCGCTCTTTTTCATTGCGGTGGCCGTCACCGTCGCCAACCAGATCGTCGCCGCGCTCTTCGCGGGCAGTGCGCTCGCCATGATCCCGTTGGCGATCCTTTACTGGTTGCAGGTGCTGCTGAACCTGTCGCTGATGACAACGCTCTTCGGCACCCAGATCGAAGGCCGACAGCTGAGCTGAGCCCCTCCGAAAGGACACCAGCATGACAGATTTCGCTGACAAGGCCCGCGCCGCCGCCGAGGCGATGCGGGCACTGTTTCCGGCGACGCCGCTGTTGCGCAACGCGTTCCTGTCCGAGCGCTACGGCGCCGATATCTGGCTGAAACGCGAAGACCTGTCGCCGGTGCGCAGCTACAAGATCCGCGGCGCCTTCAACGCGATGACCAAGCGTTTGGCAGAAGACCCCGAGCGTACGCTTTTCGTCTGTGCAAGCGCGGGCAACCACGCGCAGGGCGTGGCCTTCGTCTGCCGTCATTTCGGGGTGCGCGGCTCGATCTTCATGCCGGTCACGACGCCGCGCCAGAAGATCGACAAGACGCGGGCCTTTGGCGGTGATGCGATCGACATCCATCTGGTCGGCGACTATTTTGACGACACGCTGGCCGCCGCGCAGGACTATTGCAAGGCATCCGGCGGCGCGTTCCTGTCGCCCTTCGATGACCCGGACGTGATGGAAGGGCAGGCCTCGGTCGCGGTCGAGATGATGGAACAGTTGGGCTACGCGCCCGACCGCCTGATCCTGCCCGTAGGCGGGGGCGGGCTGTCGTCGGGCATCCTGTCCTACCTCAAGGCCGAGGGCGTGGGCACCCGCGTCAAGCTGGTCGAGCCGTTGGGCGGTGCCAGCCTCGCCGCCGCGCTCAAGGCCGGGCATCCTGTGACGCTGCCGACGGTGGACAATTTCGTCGACGGGGCCGCCGTGGCCCGCATCGGGGCCGCCCCGTTCGAGGTGCTCGCCAGCACCGATCCGGGCGACGTGCTGGCCGCGCCGGAAAACCGCATCTGCGTGACCATCTCCGAGATGCTGAATGTCGAGGGGATCGTGCTGGAACCGGCGGGTGCGCTCGCCATTGACGCGTTGCAGGATCTGGGCGCCGCCCTGCGCGGGCAGACCGTGGTCTGCGTCACCTCGGGCGGCAATTTCGATTTCGAGCGTTTGCCCGAGGTCAAGGAACGCGCGATGCGGTTTCAGGGCCTCAAGAAATATTTCATCCTGCGTTTGCCGCAGCGCCCCGGTGCGCTCAAGGATTTCCTCGGCCTGCTCGGCCCCGGTGACGACATCGCCCGATTCGAATACCTCAAGAAATCCGCTCGCAATTTCGGGTCGGTCCTGATCGGGATCGAGGCCCGCGAGGCCGGGGATTTCGATGCCCTCTTCACCCGGATGGAGCAGCGCGGCTTTGCCTATCGCGACATCACGGACGATGAAGTTCTGGCCCAGTTCCTGATCTGATCCCTTCTTCTTTGTGAAAATACTCCGGGGAGCGCGAGGGGCAGCGCCCCTCGCACGGATCGCCGCCGAAGGCGGCGAAATCGGCTGTCGTCAAATCCACCCGCCAAGATTCTCGTCGATCACATCCGCCAGCGCGGCGATATGCGCCGCCTCGTCATTGAGGCAGGGAATGTAAGTGAACTCCTCGCCGCCCGCGTCCTCGAAGCTTTCCTTGATCTCTTCGTTGATCTCTTCCAGCGTTTCGATGCAGTCGGCGCTAAAGGCGGGCGCGATGACGGCAATGCGCTTTTTTCCGGCTTCGGCCAGCCGCGCGACCTCTTCCACCGTGTAGGGTTTCAGCCATTCCTCGGGGCCGAATTTCGACTGGAAGGTCGTGACAATCTGGCTTTTGTCCCAGCCCAACCGTTCGCGCAGCAGGCGCGTCGTTTTCTGGCACTGGCAATGATAGGGGTCGCCCTGCATCAGGTAACGTTCGGGCATCCCGTGGTAGGACGCGACCAGCACATCCGGCTTGGTGTCCATCGCGCCATAGGCGCGTTCCACCGACTGCGCCAGCGCATCGACATAGGCGGGGTGGTTGAAATAGGCTGGCAGAGTGCGGACAGACGGCTGCCACGCCTCTTCCATCAACGCGCGGAAGAACTGGTCATTCGCCGTGGCGGACGTCGCGCCGGCATAGTGCGGATAAAGCGGCACGAACAGGATCTTGTCACATCCGGCCTCGACCATGGCACGCACCTTCGATTTGGTCGACGGGTTGCCGTAGCGCATGCAGAAATCCACCATCACACGGTCGCCGTGGCGGTCCTTCATCGCGGCCACCATCTTGGCGGTCTGGTCCTTGGTGATGGTCATCAGCGGGCTTTCGCCCTTGTCGTGGTTCCAGATCGACTTGTAGGCCGCGCCGGAACTGAACGGACGCTTGGTCAGGATGATCCCTTGCAGGATCGGCTGCCATTTCCACGCCGGGTAGTCGATGACGCGCCGGTCGGACAGAAATTCATTCAGGTACCGGCGCATCGGCCAATAGCTGTAATCGTCCGGCGTGCCGAGATTGGCGAGCAGAACCCCGATCTTGCCGAATTTGACGGGCGGGTGATCTGCGGGGGCGTGCGGCAGTGCTTGGGTCATTCCTGGCTTCTTTTCGTTGCGTCCGGAAGGGGCCGGGCTGTGTCATCGAATTCGGTGGTGTTTAGCGCTTCGGCCAGTCGGGCGGCAGCCGATCCGGGGCGCAGGGGTTTTTGCTGGCTTTCATGCGGGCTCCAACCCGTCAGGAAGACCAGTTCGAAGCTCGCCGCGATCCGCCCATCCTCGGCGGGGTAGTTTTCGGCGTAGATCTGGGCCGCGCGGGCAAACAGGGCGCGCGGCGGCGGGGCCCTGTGGCGGGCGGCCAGGGCATTTGTCTCGCCCATGGCGCGAAGGTCACGCAGCAGGTGAAACATCGTCTGATAGGTCACCCGGCGCGGCAGACGGTCGGCCACGGGCAGCGACAGCCCCGCCCGGCCAAGCAAACCGCCAAGGTCACGGATTTCGCCCATCGGGGCGACACGCGGGGACAGGCCCCCCATAACTTCGGTTTCCGCCTGTGCCAGGACGGCGCGCAGTTCGCTCAGAGTCTCGCCGCCCAACATCACCACCATCAACAACCCATCGGGCCGCAAGGCGCGGCGGCATTGAACCAATTGACCCACCGGGTCTTCGGCCCAATGCAGCCCCATGACGTGACACACCAGATCATGCGCCCCCGGCGCCAGATCCAGCACCTCTGCATCCCGCACCAGCCGTGCCTTGGGCAGAAAATCCCGCCACAGGTCGGGAAATGGGGTTATGACTGCCGGATCTGTAAACGACCTGTTAACATCGAGCAGTCTTTCCTGAAGCTCGAAGCGGGCTTCATCATGCAGGAAACCGGCCCGGTCCAACCGCGCGCGGGCGCGGTGGCGGGCAAGGGCCTGCTGATCCACAAGGACAGGCCGGGTCATGTCTGTTTTCTCGGTCATCTGGCGTCAACCTAGGGGGCAGGAATGAAATTGCAAACGGCAGTGAATGCGGTGTTTCCGCCCGATTGCGTGTGCTGCGGCGCGCCCGTGGAAACCGGGTTCGGTCTCTGCGCCTCTTGCTGGAGCGATACGCCCTTCATCACCGGCCCCTGTTGCGATCAATGCGGCACGCCCCTGCCCGGCTCAGACCCGGAAGAAGGGCTGCGCTGCGACGACTGCCTCAGCATCGCCCGGCCCTGGGACAAGGGGCGCGCCGTCTTCACATATTCCGGCAACGGGCGAAAGATGGTTCTGGCGCTGAAACACGGCGATCAACCCGCAATCGCCAAGGCCGCGGGCAAATGGATGGCGGCACGGGTCGGGCCGCTGATCACGGACAACACCCTGATCCTGCCGATCCCGCTGCACTGGCGGCGACTGTTTAAGCGGCGTGTGAACCAATCGGCGCTGCTGGCGCAGGCCCTTGCGAACGAGACGCAGGCCTTCATGGCGCCCGATGCCCTGAAGCGTGTGCGCAGGACGGCTTCGCAGGATGGCAAGGGACGAGACGACCGGTTTGCGAACCTGCGGGATGCCATTCACCCACACCCGCGCCGCGGGCATATCCTGATGGGCCGCGACATCCTGCTGGTGGACGATGTGATGACGTCGGGCGCGACCTTTTGCGCCGCCGCGCAGGCCTGTCTGGATGCCGGGGCCGAAAACGTTCGTGTGATGGCACTGGCACGCGTGGCAAAAGATACCTAATTGATGGCGGATTGGGATTTTTCGGGACAGAAGACGATGCAAGCGATTGAAATCTACACCTCGCCGCTCTGCGGGTATTGCCACGCAGCCAAACGAATGCTGGCCGACAAGGGTGTCAGCTTTACCGAATATGACGTGGCGCGTGCCCCTGACAAACGGCAGGAAATGCTGAGCCGCGCCAATGGTCGCCACACGGTGCCGCAGATTTTCATCGGTGAGACCCATGTAGGCGGCTACGACGATATGGCCGCGCTGGAGCGGTCGGGCAAGCTCGACCCGCTGCTGCAAGGCTGATGCGGGCGGCGCTCCTGCAAATGTGTTCCTCGGATCGACCCGAGGACAACCTCGATACGGTTCTGGCAGCGATCAACGAGGCCAAGGCCGCCGGGGCAGAGATGTTGCTGACGCCCGAAGTGACGAACTGCGTTTCGCAAAGCCGCACCCACCAACGCGAGGTTCTGCGCCATCAGGACGACGATCCCCTGCTCCACGCGGTGCGCGATGCCGCCGCAGCGCGGGGAATGTGGGTTCTGCTCGGCTCGCTCGCCATCAAGACCACCGATGCGGACGGGCGCTTTGCCAACCGGTCCTTTCTGATTTCCGATCAGGGGGACATCGCCGGTTGGTATGACAAGATCCACATGTTCGATGTGCAGGTGTCCGAGACCGAGACGTTCCGCGAATCCGCAGGCTACCGTCCCGGCGACAGGGCCGTGGTTGTCGAAACGGCCTTGGCCCGCGTCGGCCTGACGATCTGCTATGACATGCGGTTCGCCTCTCTCTACCGCGATCTGGCGCAGGCAGGGGCGCAGGTTCTGACGGTTCCCGCCGCCTTTTCCCCGATCACCGGCACGGCGCATTGGGAAAGCCTGCTGCGCGCGCGCGCCATCGAGACCGGCTGTTTCGTGGTCGCCCCTGCGCAAACCGGCAATCATGCGGTCAGCATGGGCAAGCCCCGCCAGACCCACGGACACAGCCTTGTCGTGGCCCCGTGGGGCGAGGTTCTGCTGGACGCAGGGACCGCACCGGGGCTTCATGTCATTGACCTGAACCTGAAAGAGGTGGACAAGGCGCGGGGGCGTGTGCCCTCTCTGCGGCATGACCGCCCTTACACCTTGGTGACATGAGCACGAACGACGATCCTCTCGCCATCGCCCTGTTCTCAGAGCTATTCATGGCCGACCAGCTGGCTCGGACGCTGTTGTCCAAGGCTCTTCCCAAGGGAATGGAGCTGAGCCATTTCGCCGTGCTCAACCATCTGGCCCGCTCGAACGAGGAACGCAGCCCGGCGCAACTGGCACGGCTGTTTCACGTCACGCGGGGGGCAATGACCAACACGCTCAACCGTCTGGAGATTGCCGGCCACGTGCATATCCGCCCCGATTGGGACGACGCACGGCGCAAATTCGTGGCAATCAGCCCCTCAGGCCGCGCCGCCCGTGATGCCGCCTTGCAGTCTATCGCCCCGATCCTGAGCCGCACGGTTCAAGAAATCGGCGCCGACCGGGTGCGCGCGACCCTGCCCGTGATCCGCGAGATGCGGATCGAGCTGGAACTGGCGCAGAGCAGCTAGTGTTCCCCGCCCGACGCTGCGCATTGCGGCCGCTGTTTCCCGCAGGACGCATGGCGACAAAATGTTCAGGACAAGTATCTTGCGCCGGGTGGAGAGAACCTAGGCGCCGGTCAACGCTTCACGCTCGCCGTCACGTAGTTTACGCTCAGGTCGCGGTCCGAGATCGACCACTGCCAGCTGATCGGATTGAAGACGTAACCCTTGCGATCCACCGGATCGAGTCCCGCCTTGGCGATCAGATCAAACAGCTCTTGCGGCGTGATGAACTTTTGCCAGTCATGGGTGCCCTTGGGCAGCCAGCGCATCACGTATTCCGCGCCGACGATGGCCATGGCAAAGCTCTTGGGGTTGCGGTTGATGGTCGAACACAGCATCAGCCCGCCCGGTTTCAGCAATTGCTGGCACGCAGTCAGATAGGCCAGCGGATCGGCCACGTGTTCGACCACTTCCATGTTCAGCACCACGTCGAACTGTTCGCCCGCCGCTGCCATCGCCTCGGCGGTGGTGTGGCGATAGTCGATCTCCAGCCCCGATTGCTCGGCATGAATTTGCGCCACGGGGATATTGCGCTCGGCCGCGTCGGCCCCGACGACCGTTGCCCCCAGCCGCGCCATCGGTTCCGACAGCAACCCGCCGCCACAACCGATGTCGAGGATGCGCAGCCCCTCAAACGGTCGGTCATCGTGCAAATCGCGCCCGTATTCGGCGGCGATCTGGCTGGTGATATAGTCCAGCCGCACCGGGTTCATCATGTGGAGCGGTTCGAACTTTCCCTTTGGGTCCCACCACTCTGCGGCCATGGCCTCGAACTTGGCGATTTCGGCGTCGTCAACGGTATTCGCCGCGCTGTTCATGGACATCCCTTTCCGATCTTGTCATCGTAGCGGGGTATAGCAGGCCCGCATGATGGGTCTATATAGGGGATTCATGGACAAATTCTCCGGCCAAAAGCGCGCAGGCGCCATGCTCTACCCGCCGATCGACCCCTTCGATCAACGGATGCTGGACGTGGGCGACGGACACCAGATTTACGTTGAACAATGCGGCAACCCCAAGGGCGCACCGGTGGTGGTGCTGCATGGCGGACCGGGCGGCGGATGCAGCCCGGCGATGCGGCGCTACTTCGACCCCGAGGTCTGGCGCGTGATCCTGTTCGATCAGCGTGGCTGCGGGCGGTCGCGGCCCCACGCGTCGACCGAAAACAACACGACATGGCATCTGGTCGCCGATATCGAGCGTATCCGGGCCGCGCTGGATATTGACCGGTGGGCCGTATTCGGCGGCAGCTGGGGCGCGACGCTGGCCCTTGTCTACGCGGAAACCCACCCCGAGGCGGCTGCCTTCCTTGCGCTGCGCGGCGTGTTTCTTGCCACCCAACGAGAGCTGGACTGGTTTTACGGCGGCGGCGCGTCGCAGTTCTGGCCCGACCAATGGGCGCGCTTCTCCAAGCTCGTGCCCGAGGCCGAACGCGGCGACATGATCGCGGCCTATAACCGGCGCCTGTTTTCCGGGGATGTGAAGCAGGAAACCCGCTATGCGCGAGCGTGGGCGGCATGGGAAAATTCGCTGGCCTCGGTCGAGAGCGACGGCAATCCGGGGGAAACGCCGGCGGACTATGCGCGCGCCTTTGCCCGGCTGGAAAACCACTACTTCGTCAACAAGGGGTTTCTGGAGGCCGACGGCCAGATCCTGCGCGACCTGCACAAGATCGACCATGTTCCCGGTGTGATCGTGCAAGGCCGCTACGACATGATCTGCCCCCCGAAATCGGCCCATGACCTCGCCTCGGGCTGGCGGTCGGGGCGTCTGCACATGGTGCGCGCGGCGGGCCATGCCCTGTCGGAACCGGGGATCAGCTTTGAACTGGTGCGAGTGATGCGTCTGGTGGGTCAGAACCGCGGAACTTACGGGCTGTAGGGGCAGGTCACTCCTCGATCCTGAGAGCCTCATCGTGACGGGGCGAAGAGCCTCCAGTGGAGGGGAGGAGCCACCCCGGACTCAACCGATGCCGGATCAGCGCCACCGGGTGCGTGCGCAGGGTCAGCCGCATCGAGACGTAATCCTCGACCACCTGCTCGCCCTCCGTCATCTCGGGCAGGGTGACTTGCGGCTCGTCGATCGCCTCGCCATCCATGTCGCCGGTGAACAGTGGCAGCGGTTCCGCCGGGGTCAGCGCCTTGGCCGCCCACAGCGCATCGCGCCGCGACAGGCCGAGCGAGGCGAAGGCGTCGGCCTCTGCCAGAACGGCCAGCGCACGGGCGGGCATCCCGGCCCGCCGCCACACATCCTCGACCGCGCGATACCCGTTGCCGCGCGCCGCGACCAACCACTGCGCGTCTTCCTCGCGCATCGCCTTGACCTGCCTAAACCCGAGCCGCAGTGCCAGACCGCCCCGACCGTCCGGCTCCATCACGTTGTCCCACTGGCTTTCGTTGATATCGACGGGCCGCACCTCGACCCCGTGGTCACGCGCGTCCCGCACGATCTGCGCAGGTGCGTAAAACCCCATCGGCTGCGCATTCAGCAGCGCGCAGGCGAAGATGCCGGGGTGATGGTGCTTCAGCCAGCTCGACGCATAGACCAGCAACGCAAAGCTTGCTGCGTGGCTTTCGGGGAAACCGTAGCTGCCAAACCCCTCGATCTGGGAAAAGCACCGCTCGGCGAAATCGCGGTCATAGCCGCGCGCCAGCATCCCCGAAACGAAGCGGTGATGAAAATCCGAGACATTTCCGTGTTTCTTGAACGTCGCCAGCGACCGCCGCAACCGATCCGCCTCATCCGGGGTAAAGCCCGCGCCGATGATGGCGATCTGCATCGCCTGTTCCTGAAACAGCGGCACGCCGAGAGTCTTGCCCAGAACCTCGCCCAACTCGTCCGAGGGGAAACTGACGACCTCCTCGCCGTTCCGGCGGCGAATGAACGGGTGCACCATGTCGCCTTGAATCGGGCCGGGGCGGATGATGGCGACCTGAATGACGAGGTCATAGAAACAGCGCGGCCGCATCCGGGGCAAGAAGTTCATCTGCGCCCGGCTTTCCACCTGAAACACGCCAAGGCTGTCGGCCTTGCACAGCATGTCGTAGACCGCCGGGTCTTCGGGCGGCAGGGTGGCCAGCGTGTACCGGATGCGGTGGTGCTGATCGAGCAGGTCGAACGCCTTGCGGATGCAGGTCAGCATGCCAAGCGCCAGCACATCCACCTTGAGGATGCCGAGCGCGTCGATATCGTCCTTGTCCCAACAGATGACGGTGCGGTCCTCCATCGTCGCGTTCTCGATCGGCACCAGTTCATCCAGCCGCCCCTCGGTCACGATAAAGCCGCCGACATGCTGGCTAAGGTGCCGGGGAAAACCCTGTATCTCCTGCACCAGCGCCATGGTCTGCGCCAGCCGCCGGTCGGTGGGGTCGAGGCCAAGCTCGCGGATACGCTGCGCCTCCATGCCCTTTGATCCGCCCCAGCCCCAGATCTGCGAGGACAGCGCGCCAAGCATGTCTTCACTCAGCCCCATGGCGCGGCCTACCTCGCGCACCGCCCGCTTGCCGCGATAATGGATCACCGTGGCGCACAGCCCGGCACGGTGGCGGCCATAGCGTTCATAGATATGCTGGATCACCTCTTCGCGCCGCTCATGCTCGAAATCCACGTCGATGTCAGGCGGCTCGTCGCGGGCTTCGGAAACAAAGCGCTCGAACACCATGGTGCCGATTTCCGGGCTGACGCTGGTGACGCCAAGGCAATAGCAGGTAATGGAATTGGCCGCCGAGCCGCGCCCTTGGCACAGGATGCCGCGGGACCGGGCGAATTGCACGATGTCATGGACGGTCAGGAAATAAGGCTCATACCCCAGCTTGGCGATCAGTTGCAGTTCATGCGCCAGCATCTTGCGGGCCTTGTCAGGCGCGCCGCCGGGATAGCGCCATGCCAGCCCCTCCTGCGCCAGCCGGGTCAGGCGCTCTGACGCCGTTTCCCCCTCGGCGATTTCAGAGGGGTATTCATAGCGCAACTCGCTGATCTCGAACCGGCAGCGGGCGGCAAGTTTAGTCGTGCGGTCCACGGCATCCTCGAACCCCGCGAAGATGCGGCGGATCTCGGCCTCGTTGCGCAGACGCTGTTCGCCATTGGCCTGCGCGTTCCGTCCCAGTTCCTCCACTCGGCACCCCTGACGGATGCAGGTCAGCACATCGGTCAACCGGCGGCGACGCCCATGATGCATCAGCGGCGCGGCAGAGGCGACGGTGGGAATGCCCAGTTGCGCTGCCATATCCGAGAGCTGCTGGAACCGCAGTTGGTCATGCCCGTCATAGGCCGGGGCCATCAACAGGTGGCAAGCGGAACCAAGGCGGCGCGTCACCTCTCGCGCCAGCGGCCACCATTGGCCCCGCCCCTCCGGCGGACCGTGGAGAAGCAGCTCAAGCCCCTCGGCAAAGGCCCACAGGTCGGACAGGCCCAGATCGCAGCGGCCCTTGGCCGTGCGCAACCGCCCGGCGGACAGCATCCGGCAGAGGTTACCCCACCCGCGCCGGTCGCGCGGCAGGGCGGTCAGCGTGATCCCTTCCCGAAACACCAACCGGGCCGCAGGCAGCAGGCGCGGCAGGTTGGCGATTGGCGCGCGCGGCGGATCGGGCAGGTGATCGGGCTTGGGCGGGCCGATGGGGTCGGCATCCGCCGCCTGCCGCACCGCGATCAGGCGCTTGATCTCTTTCAGTTCCGACCAGGCCCGCACGATCCCAGCAACCGAGTTTTCATCGGCAATCGCCAACGCCTCCAGCCCCAGCAGGGCCGCGCGACCGGCGTATTCCTCGGGGTGAGAGCCACCGGTCAGGAACGTGAAGTTGGAGGTGATGGAGAGCTCGGCGAATCCCATGATGCCGGGCACCATATTCACTTTTTGTTCTCATTTGGAGTCCCGTAATCCGCACGTCTAGTTGTGGAACGTCAACAGGTTGTTCCGATCCAGTCCTAATCGGCTGATTGGTGGTTTTGACTTTAGCGCCGAGTGCGGACGGTGCCAATTGTAGAGATGCGTCCATACGG
>NZ_MNBW01000029.1 GCF_001879715.1 Nioella nitratireducens
CGGGCACAAACAAACCGATATCAACCTGCTGCTGCCCTGGAATTACGGCAATCACGTGTGAACGGCGCACCGCTTACGGTACTGCGTCGGGTTTATGTGGATAACCTGAGCTGGGGCGCTGCAGCCGTGTCCTGCCGCCCGGCCGCAGCGGCCTTCCCCGCCCCAGCTGGCCCGCTCTTCGGGATCGAGCTGACGGGATCGCGCGCACGAACGTCTCATTCAGGGTTCGGTATGCCCTGATCTGTCCCGCCCGCGCGTTGACGCGGGCGGGTCGCCTGCGGCGCTCTTTTAGGTTGTTGGGGTGGCTACCCCAGACCGACCTGTTCGTCCTGAAATGAGGCCATCCAGAACGTTTACGTGGACAACCATGCGCGGCCTCTTTTCGGCCCCGCTCAAGCGGGGCCGAAAAGGTCCAGCTGCCGCTCATCGCAAGGCTGGCTCGTCCGCTTCTTAGTCCGCCGGGTCGGGGTGACACCGATTACGGCGATCTTCCCTTTTCCAGCCTGAGAGCGCCCGATGTCATCGGGTACGTTCCCCTCGCACAGGCCTTTGGCGTAGAGTTTCAACACCTCCGCGTCGGAAACCGGCACCCAAACCGACACGCGGGTCAGCCCGGCCTGCCTTTTGCGTTCCGCCGAGGCCGCGCTGTGCCTACGATGTGCAGCCCGGTGATCGGCTGCGCTCTTCCTCCGCCTCGGCGCCTGAACGCTCCTCTTCGAAGGTGTCTTCTTGTCCTTGGCCATGATGGCCTCCGCTTCGGTGTAAACATAACCGAGCGTTCTGCTGATTGACTTAAGGGCGCCTTCTGCACCTGGCGAATAACCTAGTCGATAGAGGGGCGTCCCGCTACGACGCCGAAGCCTGTAGCGAGCGAAACTTGGGGATTACCCACTACAAAGTGGATTGACGCCCCAACACATCCGACCAAACAGCCTCGGTGCTGACCTCGGCACTACCCGAGGCTCGCTTTGTCGACCTCAGACGCGGCGCCGGCTTCGCGTCTGACCCGCGCGATGAACGCCGCAAGCTCCGGTCCCGTGAGCACCCCGGCCGAGTCGAGGGCGGCCGCCATCTCGTCGAGGAGCGCCCGATGGGTGGTCAGGATCCGGCTCGCGCGGGTTTCGGCGTTGCGCAGATGGGTCTCGACCCGCGCCCGAAGGCCGGTGTCGTCGCGCAGGCGCGCCTCGATCCCCTCGATCGAGCCCTGCCAGATCAGCGTTGAGCCCAGACCCCATGAAGCTTCAAGCGCCGTCGCAAGCCGGGTCGCCGTGGCGAGATCACTGCCCGGATCTCCGCCAGACCCGGCCGAAACCTGTCCGAGCAGGAGCCGCTCGGCCGCGCGCCCGCCCATGCTGATAGCGAGTTGGGCTTCGATCGTCGCACGGTCCTCACCCGTCCGGTGCAGGCTGGTCGCCGTGACACCGCCGTCGGACTGGATCGCGAGCATGGCTGCGTCGGCGCGTCCCGTTGCGGCGCTGACGAGGGCATGGCCCGCTTCATGGACGGAAACGATCCTGCGAAGCGCCTTCGGCAACGGGGTCCGGGCCTCGTGGATCGCGTCGGTCAGATCGGCGAGTGCCAGCGTGCGCCGTGCCTGGCGGGCCCGGCCGCGGGCGGCGCGAACCGCGGCTGCGATATCCGCGCCGGACATGCCGAGCGCGGCCTGCGCGACACCGGTCACGTCTGCATCGGCGAGGTCGGGGCCGAGATGCCAGCGGAGCACCTTGGGGAGGCGGGTGTGGTCCGGATGCGGCAGGCGGAGGATCCGGTCGAACCGCCCGGCGCGCGTGATGGCCTTATCCAGTTTCTCAGGGTGGTTGGTCGCCGCCATCACGATCACGCCCTCGTGGCCATGGTACCCGTCGAGCTGGTCGATCAGGGCCGTCACGATGAAATCCGTATACGCGCTGTTGTGGTCCACCCGCCGGTTCCGGTCTCCAAACGAATCGATTTCGTCGATGAAGAGAAGGCTCGGGGCCTGTTCTGCGGCCGTGGCGAAGGCCGCGCGCATCGCCCTGATCATGTCACCCGAACGCGCGCTCTCGGAAGACCACTGCGCCACGGATCCCGCGACGACAGCGATACCGGCTTCCTGGCCGATGAGCCGGGCAACCTGGGTCTTTCCCGATCCGGGCGGGCCGACGAGCAGCGGTCCACGCGCGACATCGCTCCAGGAAATCCTGCCGTCCTGCCACGCATGGAGGTCAGAGATCATCTCTTCGAGCGGAGCCCTGACTGTATCCGGCATGGGAAAGGCGGCCCAGCCAGCCCCTTCGATCGGGGCCGGGCACAGGGCTTCGGCGATTGCCGTCACCGCGGTCTCGGGATCCGTCGCGCGCAGGGCAAGCGTGACGCGGTCGGGATCGAGACGCGAGACGCGGGCGTCCGTGGGAAGGGCGGCGATCGCGTCGGCAGCTCCCTGACCGGGATAGGCGAGGTCCAGCAGGACGGAGAGCTGCTCGTGATCAAGTGGCTTGAGGGTGATCACCTTCGGGCTCAGGTCACGCAGGGCGCGGGGCGCGGCGCCTGCGACGGGGGTGATCAGCACCACGGGCGTGCCTATCTCGAGCGCGTCGCGCATCTTGTCCGAAAAGACGCCGAGCGTACGGTGCCGATCCGGACTGCCGGTCTTCACCGCGTCCACGGCGTAGAGGAGGTCAGGTGCAGACAGGGCAGCGGGCCAGAGGCTCGGTTCGGCCACGACCTGTTCCAGCATCTTCCGGACCGTCTGGTCCAGCGCGGCGCTGCCGGTTGCCAGCAGCGTGAGCGCGCCGTTCGTGCCCAGTTCGGTGGCCAGCGCCGTCGCGCTGCCGAAGCTCGCGGCAAGCCGGACCACCGCCAGCAGAGTCGCCGCCTTCGGGCGCCAGACCGTAGCGGGGGCCGGTCCGGCGGGGGGAAAGGGCGGGAGAACCGGTCCGAATTCAGTCGCCTGTTCGATCTGGTCCAGAAGGTCGTCGACGCTGTCGCCAAGGCTCCAGTCCTCATGACGACCGGCATCGGCGTCGCGCCGGGTCTTGGGGGCGGATGACACGGGGGCAGCATCATCGGCGGGATATGCGCGTGCCGGGTCGCCAGCGTCATCTGCGCTGTCCTTTGCGGGCAGGGTCACACGCCACCCGGCCCAGCTGCTGCCCTCGAGGGCGCCGAGGATCGCCATGGCGAAGGGAAGCCAGTCCGGTGCCCAGTACTGCGTGGCGGGCGTCCGGCCTGCGCACTTGGCGGAGGCCGCGGTTTTCGTGATCGGCTTGGGAGGGGTCGTGAATACGGTCGCGGTCATGGCGGTCTCCTGTCGTCGGACAAAGGGGAGAGGATGCCCGCCGCGATGTGCGGCGGGCCTTATGATCTGAGGAAGGGACGGGCTTGGTCACGTGGGCGGGTGCGCCGCCTCGATGCGGTCCAGATGGCGCATGATCAGATCGAAGGCGAAAGCCTCGTAGACCTCGGATGCCACGTTCAGGATCCCGGCATAGACCTCGGGCGGGGCCACCGTGTCGGGATGACGCCGCCTGAGGATCGCATGGACGCTGGCCTCCTGCGCACGTGCAACATGGCCGGAGGCCATGGGGAGGACCCTCACGAGGTCCACCTTGGCGCTGCGCGGAAGGCCGAGCTGGTGTTTCAAGCGCTTCACCGGGGCCTTGGAAAAGCCGAGCTTGAGCAGATGGATACCACGCGACGTCATCTCGATCCGCGCGAGGTAGATGAAGGACGGGCTGCTGTTCCATGCGCCGCCGCAGGCGGAGCACTTGACCTGATTCCACATCATGTTCACGCGGGCCACGCGCTGCGAATGCCCGCAGTTGTGGCGATACATGCGATAGTTGGCGTTGCCCTGCGGATCGCGTCCCAACCGCTCCCAGCCACGCTGCGATGCCTCATCCTGCTCCCGCGCGCGCAAGCACTTCTCGCAGCGAACATCCGTCTGTTTCGCCGCGACCCGCTCTACGAATTCGAACTGCCTCTTGATCACGTGGCCGCAGGCGGCACGGTACAGGCCGTAGTGGTGGTTGCGGCCGTCGCGGCGCAGGAACGTCAGGCCCGCCGCCCGTGCGGCATCGGCAAGATCAGCCTCTGCGCAGGCGCCGCAGCGAGGCTGGGCCGTCCGGAGCGTATAGCTCTTGTGCGCGGTCAGTCCCCCACAGGCGTCACATTCGAGGGCGACATGATACCGGTCGCGGATCCTGCCATGGACCCTGAAGCCCTTGTCGCGAGCGATGCGGGCCCAGGCTTCCGGCACGGGCCGAGGATAGTCGCACCATTCGCCGGCGGGCACATGGCGGGAGCGATGCGGAACGTGCAGGCGCCGCCGGCGGTTGGTCACGACATCGAAGGGAACGCCGCGAACGGTGGGGCGGGTCGACTTGGGCGAGCGGGGCTTGGTCTTGGGCATGGGAGAAGCTCCTGAAGTGGGCATGAAGGGAGAGAGGGCGCGGGTCTCCCCGCGCCGGGACGTGGCGTGAAACTCTTGGGGAGGGTCAGGCGGAGGGGCCGATGTCGTCGTCCAGATCCGGGCCACCCCAGTCCTCGATGCGGGCATCGAACGGGTCTTCCAGTGACAGCCACGTCTCCAGCGCGTCGAGCGCCGCGCCGATCCAGATGTTGAGGTCGCGCGCCCCGGCTCCGTCGCCGGGTACGAGCCACGCCCAGCGACGCAGCTGCACATGGGCGCGAAGACCTGCGACCTCGTCGGGATCTTCGGACCGGATCACCCGCAGATAGAGGCGGGCCACAGCCTGAAAGGCGCGCTCGGCCTCGTCGATGGCCGGTGCCGCGATCATCGCCTCGCAGGCGGCCTTGGTCTGCGCCAGCGCCGCATCTGCCGCCGCGATCCAGCGATCGACGGCCGGGTCCTGCCCGGAATAGCCGCAGAGGTCGCGCTCGGTCTGGATCAGCGCCGGCAGCGTGGCGACGAAACCCACGAAGAGAGCGGTGACCGAGGCCGCAGCGGGGGGTTCAGAGAACTTCTTGTTCGTGTTAGGGAATGCTACAGCCATCGGATCCTCCTGTGAAGGGCTGGTGGTGAGGGAGAACGCGACGGTGGAGCCTTGCGTCTCTCCCGATTATATGGAACCATAAAACCATTAAACAAGGGTGAAGAGTGACCGACGCAGAAAAAAAATCGAGCCGGGGTCGGCCACCGACGGATACGGAACCAGTCAACCTCCGGCTTCCACGCAACATGATCGAAGAGTTAGACCGGCGAAGAAAGCTTGAGAGTGACCTACCTACAAGACCGGAGATGATCCGAAGACTCCTTCAGGATCTCTTTGAAAAAACATAATAATTCAAATGGATGCGTTTCGACCGGATGACGCGATGGCCGTGGTAGGGATCGGGAAACCCCACTCAAACTGAATCGAGCAACGGATCAGAGCAGCAGCTTCTACTGCTGCGGCTTTTCAGGAATTCTTCTCGTCGTCGCGCTCTTCATTTTTTCGTGGTGAACTTGTCGACTGGGTCGTCGTTTTTCGCGTGGCCCGGGTCCTGGACACAGCTGCATAGCGCTTGAAACAGGCGTTCCGACTCAGCAACTATTTTAGCGACCTGTTCATGACGAACCAAACGGCGCACGGGCGAGGCGAGGTTTCCGGTCGCGGGCTGTATTGGCAGTGGGCTGGTTATGCAGTGTGTTCAACGCGATCTACATCAGCACACAAGATCACGCCATGACGGGACAGTATCCGGATTGCCGCTCCGCGGCCTGCGACCGCCCCGCCCCCCTGACAGAGTGTCGAACAGACCAACCAAGCCAGTGGTCTCCGCAACGGGACGCGCACGGTTCAGGCTCCGGGCGTTCGCCTGTGCGGGGCAACCGGAGACTGGTCAGAAAAACGGGTCTTGCGCGACAGCCACGCCTGAGAAAAGATAAGAAAAACAATATGTCATCATGGCGGAGCAAAGGGGGGTTTCGAAAGGGGGGAAAGGAACCGATTAGGTTTTTTCACCCCTTCGCCGGATAGTCATAAAGAGCGGCTTGCCGCGAACTTATGGCTAGTAGGTTTTTCGATATGCCCGTCCTGACCGATGACAAGAAACACGCGAATCCCCGCGCAGGCTCCGTCCGGATCGCCGCCGATACGATGTCCGGGTACTCCGGTCAGCGCCGCCACGATCTCCGAGTCGGGACGCTTCCGAAATACGTGGACGAGAAGCGTGTCCACCTGAACCGTGTTCTGATCACCCCGCCTACCCCTGCCGAGATGCGCGAGATCGCGAAGGCGCGGCGGGCTCGGCGGGAGACCCAGCGCGCCATGAAATCCAACGCCGCGATTGCCACGGCGGGCATCCTCACCTTTGGCTCGGAGGCGGCCCAGATGTTCGAGGCCCTCTCGCAGGAGGATCAGGACCGCGCGTTCCGGGACCTCGCCGAGGCGGTGGCGGCCCATCTCAACACGTCCGTTCACGCCCTGGTCGTGCATCTCGACGAGGCGACGATCCACGCCCATTGCATGCTTTGCGCTTATGATAATGACGGCGTCCCGCTGTCCCGCGCGACCACGCCCGCGATCCTGTCCGAGTTGCAGGACCTGACCGCCGAGGTCCTCCAGCGCTACTGCCCCGAGATCGAGCGCGGCACTCGTTACGGCGATCGGCTGGCGGCGGGCGCGGAGTGGCCCGATGTGATCCACAAATCCGTTAAGCAGCTCCATCGGGAGCTGCCGGCAGATCTCGCCGCGAAGCGGGCCGAGCTGGAAGCTCTGGAACAGGTCGGGGCCGAGGCGCAGGACCGGATCGACGGGCTGCGGACCGAGGTGGCCAAACTCGACCAGACGGTCGAGCGGGTGTCGGGTGATGTGGCGCAGCTCGAGGACGAGAAGACCCGGGTAGAGGAGGAGCTCGACGACCTCCACCGGGATCAGGAAGCAGCCGAGGTCGCGCGGGACGCGTCGGACCGGATCGCGAAGATCGCGCACAGAGAGCGGAAGGAAAGAAAGGCCAGGGCCGTCGCCGCGCGGGCTGAAACCCGGGCGGTCGAGGACCGGCTTGCAGGTCTGACGGCCGCCGAGGCGGAAGCGCGGGACCGGCTCGCAGGTCTGGAAGCGGAGGAAGAGGCAGCCCGCAAGCGGGTGGTCGAGATGCATGGCCGGGTCGAAAAGCTGAGCAAGAAGGCAAGCCTGACGGACAAGGAGGTGAAGCGGCTCGCGACCTACCGCCGCCGCCTGAAGGACCGGGTCGCGACGTTGGAAGCGACGAGGGACGCGGCGCAGGCGGCCCGGGACGCGGCGACCGCCGAGACCGAGAGGGCCCAGGCGGAGGCGGCGCGGGTCACGGTGGAGGCCGAGAAGAAGGTCGAACAGGCCGCTACCGAGGTCCGGAACGCCGAAGCCCGAAAGGCCGAGCTTGGGCAGCAGATCGAGGACCTGACCGTGGACGCGGTCGCCATGACCCGTGTCGTGGCGGACCGGAAGGCCGAGGCGGCGCGCCTGAAGACGGAGGTCGAGGAGAAGGCCCGCGCCCGCGATGCCGCCGAGACGGACCGGGTCGAGGCCGAGAACGCTGCCGAGGCGGCCGCCGAAAAGGCGCGGAATGAGACGGCCCGGGCGGCCGAGCTTGGGAAGGAAATCGAGGATCTGACCGCGGACGTGGTCGCCATGACCCGTGTCGTGGCGGACCGGAAGGCTGAGGCGGCGCGCCTGAAGACGGAGGTCGAGGAGAAGGCCCGCGCCCGCGATGCCGCCGAGGCGGACCGGGTCGAGGCAGAGAACGCTGCCGAGGCGGCCGCCGAAAAGGCCCGGACAGAAGAGGCCCGGGCGGCCGAGACGCGGGACCGGATCGGCGTGGTGACCGACGCTCTGGGCGTGCTGATTCAGGAGATCACCGAGGGCACGCTCGCTCGTGAACCGGACGGCCGCATCCGGGCGAGCGAGCCTGACCGTCTCAACGCGGCATGCCCTGAAATCATGCCCGCGATCAAGCTTGGCGCGAAAGCCGTCGATGTCGCTGGGCGAATCCACCGCGATGCGCTTGCCGTGCGTGACGCGACCATGGGTGAGCGGAAGGCGCTGGAAACGGATCAGGCCGCGCTGAAGAGAAAGCAGGATGAGCTCAAGGAGGATCAAGCCAAGCTGGAGCGGGATCGGTCCGAGGTGAAGGAAGAGCTGACCCGCGCCGAGCGGGTGTTCAAACGCCTCGATCTCCTGCTGGGTCGGTTCGTGACATGGCTGAGGCTGCCGGGCCTACCGCAATCCATCCGGGAGGAGGGGCGTGAGCTGCTTGGGGAAACGGCGGACACGATCGCCGATCTCAAGGAGGACGGGCCGGAGATGTGAACGCCCTGGAAAGCTCGTCGGCTCATCCCGGTCCCAGTCGTCCCGGCGCACTGCGGGGCACCAAGGGGGCACCCCCCAAGCCCCCGCTTTCCTTCGCGGCGCCAGTGCCTTACTCTGAACTGGAAAGCCGGGGCGCGAAGAGCCGGGGGAAAGAAAAGGGACAGGCATGCCGCTTTTGAATTGGTTGACGCGGGACGAGGATTTGCGGGCGGCAGACCGGGGCCCATATCGGCTGCTAGACGAGGTTCCCGAGCTGAGCCATGGCGCGGGCGACGAAGGGATGCTGGTGCAGGGCGACAACCTCGAGGCGCTGAAGGCCCTCCTGCCCTTCTATGCGGGCCGGGTGAAATGCATCTATATCGACCCGCCCTACAACACTAGGTCGGCCTTCGAGCATTACGACGACAGCCTGGAACATGCGAAATGGCTGGCGATGATCGTGCCGCGGCTGATGCTGCTGCGCGAGTTCCTCAGCGAGGACGGCTCGATCTGGGTGTCCATCGACGACAATGAGGGGCATTACCTCAAGGTCGTTATGGACGAGATATTCGGGCGGCGGAATTTTGTAATTTCATGCACTTGGCAACAAAGGACTACACGTGAAAATCGTAAAGTCTTTTCGGAGGACTGTGAGCGTATTCTTCTGTATTGCCGTGAATACGATGCCTTCAACCGACATCACCCCACCGACGCGTGTCTGCGTCGAGGCCCGCATGGCCAAACCGCACTACCGCATCGAAGTGCTGGCTCTGGCTGCTCTCGGGTAGACCATCCAGTTCAAAGCAAAGCCTCGGTCAGTATAGATCTGATCGGGGTTTCGCTTTCACGCACGTCAAGAAACTGTTTGCTGCCCCAGGACGTTTGCACCCCGCGATGTGCGGCCACTATCAAGGAAGCCTTTGAAAGATCACGAAACCTTTTGGTTTCAGCTGATCTCGAAGAAGATCAAAAGTCTGCCCTGTCAATTCAGGTTTTATCAACCGTCATGACGCAATAGCCCGTTGGACCACCTTAGTGTTTCGAAATCAATCCCTCTCACGATATCTTCATAATATTTTTCGCTTGGATGATGAGGGTCGGGAGCGGGAGCATGATAGACATCAACCGTGGTCAGGTTCGGGTTCAAAGTGAACTCTGGTTGAAGGAAGTATTCACTCCCAAATATCTCGAAAAGCTTGCGACCCAGGTAGTCCTGCTCTTGCCTGTAATAATATGCATAAAGGCCTGGGTTCTGGCGGGGTGGTGGGTTAACCGGTGGAACTAGCAAAATGGGGATGCTTTTACTAATCAATCGAATGGAATCGAGCACTTCAAATGTGCCAACACGCCAAGCCTTGAAAATTTCAAACCACTGTGAACTGCTGATGATTGTCGCACCACGAATTGCCTGATCAATTTCATCATCCGAAAACAGGCTTTTTGCACCCTCCAGGAATCGTGGGCTAATGCCTTTCTTTTTACCCCAAAGCCTGTGCCTCATGAAGCCACCACTAATGAATAGCGGGTCAAGAAACAGAATGCCATTATAGGATTCCAAGTTAACTTCGGCAAAACCTGACCGTGACATGAACCATTTGTGCTCCACTCCATCGGCCGATACAGGGCATAGATTGAGGGTGCCACCGGATGCAGATGCCAATCCATTGGACGTAAATGCCGCCCCGTGAATTGAAACAACGTCAAAGTCCACATCCTCAGGTGCGCGCAAAGAACTTGCAAACCTATGGAAGACGCCACCGTGTGAGGGGCCTATGACGAGTACTTTATTTGGCATTATTGAAGGCCTCTAGAAGAACCTCTTCACATTTCACATAGTCTTCGTTCGATCTTGTTGCTTCATTGTCAAGGAGAGGTCGGTCTTCGGGGTTCATTGTTTCAGCGACCACTTCATCATTTTGTGCGCCGGGCATCGCAAACTGGTGCTCAGAGAAAAAGTGTTTCATAACGACCTCAACGGACTCGGGGCGAACCGATCGAAGATTGTTTGAATAATTCACTCCACGTGCTGCTTGGTTGGTAATTATTTCATAGCTGGGGAAGTAGTCAATAAACTCGTACTTATTCGACAGATATCCAGATGCAGACCTGAGGACGGATTTCGAATATGTGGTTGCAGAGAGTACATGTTCGGTCGAGCATGTTGCTGTCAGAGGAACCGGTGAAACAGTCAGAATTATTTTGGGAAGAGATCCGTCTCTGAGGCTGCTAAGAGTTTCCAGAAAGCTCTCAAACTCCTTGATGATTTCGAAAACATTGTAGTTCTTGAATCTAAAAATAGATGGGTCAAACTCGCCAGCAACCGTGCCGGGCGCGGTTGGATAAACAGTACCTGTTCCAATATCTTCGAATGTCTCGGTCAAGCCGAGCGTGAAGATAAACAAATCCATTGATTTCAGCATTTGAAGAACTCTGCTCAAATGAAATCTGCGATTGGCAATAAGTTCTTCTGCTGTTTCGAATCCATCCGGTTCCACGGATGGGCGTTGTGAGTCAAAAAACCGGTTCTCCTTTTTCCAAACCAAGTGGGCTGGTTTGAAGCAACCATTGGCTTCACGTGCGATTTGAAGAAGTTGACCTACGGTATAAATATTTCCGAAACGGGCTGAATAAAGATTGTATCCGTATTTTCTTAGAACGCTTTCAGGCAGTCCTTCCGGTGCCGGTTCCACATCAATAACATTCAATCCGCGACTTTTCAGATTACGACTTATATGTTGAGCGAAGCAACTGCCTGCGGTTGCAATCTCCCAATTTAACTCTATTGGCCACTTCTTGGTATATATTCCCGGTAGGTGTAGTGGAGAATTTTCCGCTACGCCGGTTCTCCAAAATGATTTTCCTGGCAGGCTGGAATATGGGCTTTTCATCTTTGATTCCAAATTTTCGGGTGTAGTCTCATCTTTTTATTATGAGGTTTCAGTTTTCATTCTTTGAGTGATAATTTCGACTACCTTATATAGTGGCGGCCCATGATTGCAACGGTTCGCTTTCAGCAGAGCGGCGGGTCTTGGATATGTGGACTTCTCACGTGTAGTCAAAGCCGAGCGGCAGGAGCATGTCCATGCAACTTACACTGCACGTTCCGACTAGTGTGCCGCTTTGAACCGACATTCCCCAAGTGGCCTGCCTTCTGACGTGAATATCGCCTGACTGCGCCACCTGATCAAGCGTTTTCCGCCCCGAGCGGCGTCTGTGGTCGCGCGCACGTCCGAAGTTGGGCGAATTTGCCCGCAAACCCGCAGCATCCCGGCCCGGCGGCGACGTTTTTCAGCGCATCGGGCAGACTTGTCCTGCCGCTTTCGTTCAGTTTTGGCTTGGATCGCGATCACGCGCATAGCGGTGGCGCTCGCAATCGGCGGATGGCGGCAAGGATGGCGCGCACCATCGGGCCGGTGACGGCCACCTCGGCCAGCTGGAAGGTGATGGCGCGGGCGTGACGGACGACGCGGGCGCCGATCTTGATCAGCTTCAGTTGCAGGCTGGTGAGGGACCAATCGGCCATTGCTTCGGGCAAGTCGATGCAGCGCAGGAAGGTGGCCAGATTGTAGGCCAGTGCGTGCAATTGCAGCCGCACCTCGTTGTCGCGGAACCTTCGGCACGACAGCCGCGTCCAGCGAAAGGCATACTTGCCCTCCTTGATGTGTTGCTCGGCGGTGCCGCGCTGGTTGTAGAACCGCACGACCCACTCTGGTTCCATCGGCAGGCTCGTGACGATGAAGCCGACGCGTGGGAACAGTTCGCCCGGATGCCATTCGATCTTGGCGATCACCCGGCGCGGCTTGTCCCAAGACGCCGCCTGATACTCGAAGTCCTCGTAGAAGCGCTTGACCTTGGTCTGCGAAGGTCGCCCAACGGGTCGGGTGAGCCGATGAGCGATCTTCTCGCGCAGGACGGTGTTGGCAGGCAACCGGATGGCGTAGAAGTACTTCGCTTCTTCCAGACGTTCGTAGATCGCGGGTATTGCATAGGCGGCATCCGCCCGGAAGAACCGCATGATGTCACGCTCGGCATACCGGGCGATGACAGGATCGAGGACATCCCGCCAGCCATCAGCGCTGTGGACGTTGCCATGGCGCAGGGCGCAGCGTTCCAGCATTCCAAATTGGTTGAACAGGAAGTTGGGGTGATAGCAGGTGCAGTCGAAATGCCCATTCCAGGCCGCGCCCTCCTGGCCCCCATGGGTGGGGCTGACCGAGCTATCCATGTCCAGCACGATATACTTCAGCCCGTTGCGGTCGTGGAACCGATCAATCCACTGGCAGTTCAGGTCAGCCAGCGCCGCCCGGTTCTCGGGCAAAGCCAGCGTCTCGGTCTCGAACCGTCCCATTTGCGAGGCAGATGCCGCTTGCACGTCGACGGCCCGACCACCAACGATCTGACGCATGACCGGATCGAGGGCCAGCTGGTCGGCGTCGTTGACATCCTCGTATCCGGCCAGTCGCCCGAACACCGACTGCCGGAAAAGGCCGTCAAGCCGATGGACCGTGTTCTTGCCGCGTCGGGTGTCGCGCAATGCTGTTGCAGCCAGATCGGACAGCCCGAGCGCGTCATCCAGCTCGCGCATCACCAGAAGGCCACCGTCGGAACTGAGCTGCGTGCCGCGAAATTCCAGCCGCACACGGCGGTCGAAAGTAAGCGTCCGGTTTGGCCGCTCTGACGGGGTGATGGAGTGCCTGCTAGATGTCCACCATCGATAGTGGACATCTTGAGGTTGGTCATGGCGGGCAAGAAGGGCCAGAAGAAGCGGATTTGGTCGGAGGAGGAGAAGCGGTCGATCTGCGCGCAGGCGCGGGTTTCCGGGGTCTCGGTTGCGCAGGTTGCGCGGCGCTACGCAATGAACACCAACCTGATCCACAAGTGGCTCCGCGATCCTCGGTTTGTATCCGAGGAGCACGCTGCGGATTTGTCGGTGCATGAGAATGCAACGTTTCTTCCAATCGAGATTACGGGCATAGCCCCCGCTCCAACGGCACCCATTGCGTCCACCCCTTCGACAGATTCCATCACCGCGCAGCGCGTGGACATCACGTTGTCGGATGGTCGGCGGATATTGGTGGAGGGTCCGACTGCGCTGTCAGCGATCGTGGCGATGGTCTCGGGACTGGCGCGATGATCCCGGTGCCGAGCAACACGCGGGTATGGCTGGCTGCGGGCGTCACGGACATGCGGCGCGGTTTCAATACGCTGGCGGCACAGGCCGAACAGGTTTTGGCCGAGGACCCGTATTCCGGCCACATGTTCGTCTTCCGCGGCCGTCGGGGCGATCTTTTGAAGATCATCTGGTGGGATAGCCAGGGGGCCTGCCTATTCACCAAGCGGCTGGAACGGGGCCGGTTTGTCTGGCCTGCAGCCAAGGAAGGCAAGATCAGCTTGAGCCCGTCGCAGCTGTCGATGCTGCTCGAAGGGATCGACTGGCGGACCCCACAAAAGACCTGGCGACCGTTGGTCGCGGGATAGGCATAAATCCCAACAAAACATGGGTTCTGGCACTGTTTTGCGTTCCCTGCTATGGGGCGATCTGGTATAAGTTGTCCTATGCTGGACGCCTTCAAATCCCTGCCTGAAGACCCTGACGAGCTGCGCTCTGTCAGCGCGCAAATGCTGCAGCATATCCAATCTCAGGCCTACCAGATCGAGAAGCTGAAGGCTGAACTTCATGGTCACCGCAAGGCGCGCTTCGGTTCAAAGTCAGAGGGCATAGACCAACTGGCGCTGGATCTGTCGGAAGATGGCGAGATCGCGCAGGCTGCAGCGGATCAACTCACCGGGCAGTCGGCTGGAGATGAAGAGGCCCCACCCAGCAAGCGCCAGCACAGCCGCAAGCCGCTACCAGACCATCTTGATCGGCAGGATGAGGTCCTGTCGCCCGGTGAGGCATGCGCTGGATGCGGCGGCACCCTGCGCCAAGTGGGCGAGGATATCACCCAAGAGCTGGATTATATCCCCGGACACTTCATCGTGCGCCGCTTCATCCGTCCCCGGATGGCCTGCACCTGCTGTGAAGCCTTCGCCCAGGCCCCGTTGCCCTCGCGCCTGATCGAGCGCGGGCGACCCGGGCCCGGCCTCGTGGCGCACATGTTGGTCGGCAAATATTGTGATCATCTGCCGCTCGAACGGCAATCCAAGATCTACGCACGTGAAGGGGTCGATCTGCATCGCTCCACGCTTAGCGACTGGGTCGGGCGCACGACGGCCCTGCTGGAGCCTCTGGCCGAGCACATCGGCAAACTGGTCCGGGCGGGGCCCGCCCTGTTTGCGGACGATACCCCTGTCAAGCTGCAGGTGCGCGCCAACACCACAAAGACCAAAACGGCCCGGCTCTGGAGTTATGTCCGGGACGAACGTCCATGGTGCGGAGCAGCGCCCCCCTGCGCTTGGTACCAGTTCGGCGTTGATCGCAAAGGGGAGCACCCTGCCAACCATCTCGCGGGCTATACCGGCACGGTCCATGCCGATGGCTTTGCCGGATTCAACGGCCTGTTCGGCAAAGGCAAAGCCGATGAGCAAGCCTGCATGGTCCATGTGCGCCGCAAGTTCGTCGACGAGGTCGAGCGCACTGGCTCTCCCATTGCCCAACAGGCGATCAAACAGATTGCGGAGCTTTACGCTGTCGAGAAGGAGGCGCGGAGGAAATCCCCAGAAGAGCGCGTCACGCTGCGGCAGGCCAAGGCCAAGCCGGTCTTCGACGAGTTGGAACTCTGGTTGCAGGCGCAGCTGCGCAAGATCTCCGGAAAAACCAAACTGGCCGAAGCCATCCGCTATGCCCTGAACCGCATGCCCAAGGCGCGCGGCTATCTCAGCGACGGGCATCTCGAGCTGGACAACAATACCTGTGAGCGGTCGATCAGACCTATTGCCCTTGGAAGGAAGAATTATCTGTTCATGGGGTCAATCGGCGGCGGGAAGGCAGCCGCCATCGCTTACACGCTTATCGAGACAGCCAAGATGAACGATGTCGACCCCGAAGCGTGGCTCACATGGGTCCTCCAGCGCCTGCCTGATCACAAGATCAATCGCATCGACGAACTCATGCCCTGGAACTGGCAGGCCAAAAACGCCTGACACCGCGGCTCAACCGGACGCTTACGGTCGAAATCGACCCGATCTGCCTGCTGCAAGCCTGCACCCTTTGGGTGATCCATGAAACCAGCCCCTCACAGCTATCAACACCATGATTTATATATGAAATATCAATGTCAGGACAGCGAAATCACCGGATTACATGGGGAATGCGGGTTCAAGAACGCAAGAAATGATCTTCCTTTGAGTGAATCAGTCAAAGCCCGATATTCAAATCAAGACGATGACGAACGAGGAGATTGGCAGTCAGTTAGCCTTAATGCGCAAGGTGGACACGGTACACCGTCTCAATTTTATGATTTTGTGGCGCCTAATGGCAAAGTGCATAAACTTCCTTCAGGGCGTTGCTGGCTATATACTTGGCCTGAAATGCAGAAGAAAATTCAGGATGGGCGCGTCTGGTTTGGAAAAACCGGGAACAACGCACCAAGGGAGAAGAAGTTTTTGTCTGAAGTTAAGGCCGGGCTGACACCGAACACTCTGTGGCTGGCCGAAGAATTCGGAACAAATGACGAAGCCAAAAAAGAGACTGTTCGCCTTTTCGGCTCTGAAGTATTTGATACCCCCAAACCCGAACGCCTGATCCAGCGCATCCTCCATATCGCCACCAACCCCGGCGACCTCGTCCTCGACAGTTTCCTCGGCTCCGGCACCACGGCGGCCGTCGCGCACAAGATGGGCCGCCGCTGGATCGGGGTGGAACTGGGCGATCATGCCCGCACCCACTGCGCCCTGCGGATGCGAAAGGTGATCGAGGGCGAACAGGGCGGCATCTCGAAGGATGTCGGCTGGGAGGGCGGCGGCGGCTTTCGGTTCTGCACCCTCGGCCAACCCGTCTTCGACGAGGATGGACGGATCGACCCGGAAATCCGTTTCGCCGACCTCGCCCGCCATGTCTGGTTCTCCGAAACCCGGCAACCCATGGGTGACGCGCCCACCGGCCCGCTTCTGGGTGTGCATGGTGAGCGCGCGGTCGCCCTGCTTTACAACGGTATCCTCAAGGACCGCAGCCCGGGAGGCGGCAACGTGCTGACCCGCGCGGTTCTGGGCCTGATCCGCGAAGACCTCGCCACGGTTGCACCCGGTTGCGCGGGCGATCTGGTCGTCTACGGCGCCGCCTGCCGCCTGTCCGAGGCCACGCTGAAGGAACAAAGCATACTGTTCCGCCAGACCCCCTACGACATCTCGGCGAGGGCGTGACCATGCAGCTCAAGACCTACCAGAAGGCCACGCTGGATACGCTCGACGCCTTTTTCGCCCGCGCCCTGGCCACCGGGCCAGCGGAGGCCTTCCAGCACGCCGTGGAGGAACAGGAGAAGCTCGCCCGCCTCGAGGGTCGCAAGCTGGAGCCGCAGGCCTACCAGCCACTCGAGGCGCTTCCAGATGTTCCTTACGTCTGCCTGCGCTTGCCCACCGGCGGCGGCAAGACCCTGCTGGCCGCCGAAACGATCCGACTGGCCGCCCGCAGCTACCTGCGCCGGACTTGGCCCCTGACGCTGTGGTTCGTGCCTTCGGATGCGATCAAGACCCAGACGCTGGAGGCGCTGAAGGACCGAGCGCATCCCTACCGGCGTCGGCTGGACGAGAATTTCGGTGGTCGGGTGCGGGTGTTCGACATCGCCGAGTTCGAGATGCTGCGCCCGCAGGACCTGGCACGGTCTGCCTGCGTGGTGGTCTCGACCATCCAGGCGTTCCGGGTGGCGAACACCTCGGGCCGCAAGGTCTATTCCCACCACGAAGAGCTGGAGCCGCATTTCTCCGGCGTGCCGACCGAGGGTATGGAGGTCGTGTCGCCCGAGGAGGCCGCCGAGAACGACATGCTGACCGAGGGGGCGGTGAAGTTTTCCTTTGCCAACCTGCTTTACCACCAGCGCCCTCTGATGATCGTCGACGAGGCGCATAACGCCGTCTCTGGCCTGACGCGCGAGGTTCAGGCCCGGATCCGCCCGGCAGCCATCGTGGAGTTCACGGCTACCCCGCGCCGGCGGAACAACATCCTCTACTCCGTCACGGCGAGCGCGCTGAAGGATGAGGAGATGATCAAGCTGCCGATCCGCGTGCGCCCGCATGATGACTGGCGCGAGGCCGTCACGGGCGCCGTGGCGACCCGAAACATGCTTGAGGAGAAGGCGAAGCGCGACCGCGATCATATCCGGCCGGTGGTGTTGTATCAGGCGCAGGCGCGGAACGGTCACCCGACGGTGGCGGAACTGAAGAAATATCTCATTGAAGAAAAGCTGATCCCCGAGGACCGGATCAAAATCGCCACGGGGGAGCAGCGCGAGCTGGACGGCGTAAACCTGCGCGACCCCGCGGAACAGACCCGGCACGTGATCACTGTGGACGCCCTGAAGGAGGGTTGGGATTGCCCCTCGGCCTATGTGCTCTGCGCGACTCAGCGGCTCCAGAGTCGTGGGGCGGTCGAGCAACTCTTGGGCCGGGTGCTGCGTATGCCCTACGCCTCCCGGCGCAAGGACGCGGCGCTGAACTGCGCCTATGCCCATGTCTCGGAACCATCGTTTCGGGAGGCGGCACAGGCGCTGACAGACAAGCTGATCGACATGGGGTTCACGGACGAGGAGGTGCGGGAGTCGTTGAAGCCCCGCGGTGTCGAGCAGAACGATCAGGGGCAACTGTTCGACCCCGATCCGGTGCGCCCTAAACCCGTCCTGCAGTTTACCGTGCCCGACAATGAGAATGCACGTGAGCGCCTGAATGTCTGGCAGGACGCCGGTGTCGATTACATTCCGCGCGACGACGGCACGTTGCTTGTTGGGGTGAAGGGTGAGGTGACGGACGAGGTTGCGCAGACGGTCCGCGAGATCACGCGGCCCGAGGACTACGCGCATTTCGACGCCCGGCTGGACCAGCACCGGGCGATAGTCGAAGCTAGTCGCACGCTTGCCCAGAAAGGTCATGTCATCGAGATCCCCCAGCTTCTGGTGGAGATGGAAGGCGAGACCTTTATTGCGGAAACCGATGCGATCATGGAGCGCATGGATTGGTCGCTCAGCCGCCATCCCGCGCGGCTGACCGAGCAGGAGCTGAGTTTCCACCGCTCCCAGGACGTGATCGAGATCGACCTCGAGGGCGAGAAACTGGTCTACAGCCGCATGACGGAGGATCAGCCCGTGCTATCCGGGCTGACCTCACCCTCGGACGCCGACCTCGAGGCGTCGCTCGTTCAATGGCTGGAGCGCGAGTGCCGCGTCTCCGATATCTCGCAGGCCGAAATGCTGCCCTGGATCGCCGCACTGGTCGCGGATCTCGTCACGAACAGAGATGTCAGCATCCGGACCCTGATCGACTGGCAACATCAGATCGCGGCGCGCATCCGGTGGAAGATCGTGGAGATCCGGAACGGGGAAAAGGCGCGCGCGCACCAGATGGCTTTGTTCGACGAGACTGCGAAGCCAACTTGGTCGTCCAGTCGCCTCGTTCGGTTCGACGACACGATCTACCAGAATGTGCCGACACAGGAGATCGGGGCGTTCAGGTTCAACCGTCACCTGCTCGGTGCCCACCGCGCGCCCCTTATCGATGGCGACCTGAACGGCGAGGAGTTTCAGTGCGCCTGGAGCCTCGACAGCCTCGAAGAGGTCGACGTCTGGGTCCGGAACGTCGCGCGCCATCCGGACTCGTTCAGCCTGCCTCGCGTCGGCGGCCGGTTCTACCCTGACTTCGTCGCGAGGCTTCGAGATGGCCGCATCTTCGTCGTGGAGTACAAGGGGGAACACCTGATCGGAGCACCGGAGGCCCGGGAAAAGAACGCTATCGGCATGATCTGGGCGCGAACCACTGGAAACGTGTTCCTGATGGCGCAGAGGGTCGCACACGGGGTCGGCATGTCCGATCAGATGAGGAACGCGATTTCGGCATAGCGCCGTGGAAAAACGCGGTTGGCATGGGCTCGCAGAGCGGTATGTGTGTGTAAGGGGGCTGTCGATACATCTCTAGGACCGGCAGAGATTGCTACACATTTTGCTACGCATTTCCTCGGAGGTTTGTCTCTAATATATTGTTTTATATCATATTTATTTTTGCAGCGCCCTGATTTGTCGGACTGTCTCTCCGCCATAATTTCCATTCTATTTTACCGTTCCATGCGCCCTCTGGGGCATGGTGGCGGGCGCGGTGCTCTTCGCCTCCCGCTGATTCACCCCCCCCCCAACACCCCTGCAGCTTGCGACCCGTCTCATCCGGCACGCCAGTGCAGGGTTGAATGGCCCCCCTGTGCTTACCGTCAAAAGCATGGCCAATATCGCGATCTTCGCCAAGCCGTCCAAGGCAGATCGCGGTCCACAAGGCGCCACGCGCGGTCTCTCAGGGCAGGAAAACCGGTGTCCGGTCGCCCGCTGCAAAGCGGCGCAGCACGGTGGGATAAAGCTTGTGCTCTTCGACCAGCACCCGCGCGGCCAGCGTGTCAGGTGTGTCGCCCGCCAGCACCGGCACCCGCGCCTGGCCCAGGATCGGGCCTTCGTCCAGTTCTGGCGTCACCTCGTGCACGGTGCAGCCATGGTCCGGGTCGCCGGCCTCCAACGCGCGGGCATGGGTGTGCAGGCCCCGGTATTTCGGCAAGAGCGAGGGGTGGATGTTCAACATCCGGCCCCGGTAGCGGCTGACGAACCCTTCGGTCAACACCCGCATGAAGCCCGCAAGGCACAGGATGTCGGGCTCGGTCGCGTCGATGACGCGGGCCAGCTCTGCCTCGAATGCCTGGCGGTCGCCCTTGTAGGGCCGGTGATCGACCACTGCGGTCGGGATGCCGCGCGCCTCGGCCTTGGCAAGGCCCCCTGCCCCGGCGCTGTTGGCCAGAACGAGGCAGGGTCGCGCCGGATGGTCGCCGGTCATGCTGTCGACAAGCGACACCATGTTGGACCCGCCCCCCGAAATCAGGATGGCCACGCGTTTTGTCACTTGAGCGCCCCGGTGTAGCGCACGCCCGTGCCGTCGGCCACGGTGCCGAGGCGGGCAACGGTTTCGCCCTCGCCTTCCAGCAACGTGGTCAGGGCCTCGGCCCGGTCGGCAGAAACGGCCAGCACCATGCCGATTCCGGAATTGAAGGTCTTGAGCATCTCGGCCTCGTCCAGCCCGCCCTCGGCCATCAGCCAGTTGAAAACGGGTGGCAACGTCCACGACCCAAGGTCGATTTCGGCGCCCAGCCCCTCGGGCAGCACGCGCGGCAGGTTCTCGGTCAGGCCGCCACCGGTGATATGGGCCAGCGCATGAACACCACCCGCCCGCACCGCCGCAAGTGCCTGTTTGACGTAAAGCCGCGTGGGGGCCAGCAGGGCCCGGCCAAGCGTATCGCCGCCGAAAGGCGCCGCCGCATCCCAGGCAAGGCCCGAGCGCTCCACGATCCGGCGCACCAGCGAATAGCCGTTGGAATGCACCCCGTCCGAGCCGAGCCCGAGCAGCACGTCACCCACCGCCACATTTGCGGGCAAGGACGCGCCGCGTTCCATCGCACCCACGGCAAAACCTGCAAGGTCGAAATCGCCGGGGCCATACATGCCCGGCATTTCCGCCGTCTCGCCGCCGATCAGCGCACAGCCCGAGCGCGTGCAGCCCTCGGCAATGCCTTCGATGATGACTGCGGCATCGTTCACGTCCAGCTTGCCGGTCGCGAAGTAGTCGAGGAAAAAAAGTGGCTCCGCCCCCTGGCAGACCAGATCGTTGACGCACATGGCAACCAGGTCGATCCCGATCGTATCGAAAACGCCGGTGTCGATGGCGATCTTGAGCTTGGTGCCCACGCCATCGGTGGCCGCCACCAGAACCGGGTCGTCATAGCCCGCCGCCTTGAGGTCGAAGAGCGCCCCGAAGCCGCCGAGACCAGACATCACACCGGGCCGCGTGGTTGCCTTGGCGGCGGGTTTGATCCGCTCCACCAACGCATTGCCTGCGTCGATATCAACCCCCGCCTGCGCGTAGGTCAGCCCTTTTGTGTCGTCCGTCATGGCCCGCTCCTTGAAACTTGGCGTCCTGCTAGCAGCGTGGGCGGGGGCTGTCCATTCCCCTCGCGCCGCACCCGGCCTGCAGAAGCTTGACCCCGCCGTCTTTCCTGATATTTCCTGCGCCGACGGGGGCCTGTAGCTCAATTGGTTAGAGCAGAGCGCTCATAACGCTTTGGTTGCGGGTTCAAGTCCTGCCGGGCCTACCAAAACCCCTGCGCCCCACATTTCCGCAAAACGCTCGTGAATCCGCAGCGCGCGGGTCCTGTGGCCCATCCGTCACAGGGCCCGCAGATACCGCAACCATGCCTACCTGCATTCGGGCGGGACCGTATAGGTTTATTGAAAATACTCAGAAAATGGATTCGGGGGACGGGATGCGCGCAAGAATGACTCCACCAACAACGGTAATTGCACTGGCCATCGCCGCTGCGCTGACCGTCTTCAATGCGGTTCCCGCATCGGCGGCGTGCTCTTTCTCATGCTCCGAGCGAGTGTATGCCACGCACCGGTATGTCGTCCCGACTGAGGGCGGCGGCACGATGACCTACGAGATCGAAACCCGCATTAGCATCGGCGATGGAGGGTCGTCCTCAATCGACCCTGGGGATCACAGGGCTCGCAGAATTTATGTCATAGACGAGTCCGGTGACCGCCAGCCGGCAAGTGCCGAAGAGCGCGATTACGCGAACACCTATTTGGCAACACCCAACATCGAGGTCGAGGGCTACGTCGTCACTTTCGACACGACGAATGGAACAGGGGTCAATCCGACCTCGACCACTGCAGGTCGGCACTGCGAATACAGTGGGGTGTCCAGTTGCGCCACACGTGGCAGCTATTACGGAAACATCGGCACACGGCCGGAGTCCTGAGCGCTCAAAGCCTACACTCTCAATCAATAGTTATTTTGGCTGCGCCCGGCCAAGTGTGCGCCAGAAAGGACCGATGTGAAAACCGAAACCCTACTCGCATTCATAATTGCAACGGCACCGATCGCCGCCCATGCGCAAGGCGCGCCAATCCCACCTGCGGACGGTGAACTGATTTCGCCTGTCGCTTCGACCGGGCGGTTCGAGTCACACTTGCTCTATCCGACCAGTATGTTCGTAGAGTACGGCTCAACCGTCCGCAGCGCGGACCCTAACCCGATCGGCATCGTGGATACCGAAACAAATTCCGTGCGGATCGGGATGGATTTCGTCGGCCCCTTGGGCGTCAATATGGGTGTGGCCATCGACGTCGCACGGTCACATGACGATGGCACGCTGACCCTTTTGGCTCCGTCTGTGGTTACGGATTCAGATATCGTATCTTTCAGTGGCTACCTTTCGGGCTACGTGTCGCCGCGCCTCCGAGCTGGCCTCGGGTTCGGTTACTCCCGGTCTGACGATACAACCGTCTACAATGGGGCAGCGGTCGTTACCGGGGACGCGTCATCGTGGTCGGTCTCGCCCTATTTCACGTACTTGGCCTACGAGTCTGATCGGTTCAGCCTCGCGGTTGGTGGACAGCTGACCTACCAGGAAAGTGACACCGACTACGTGGGAAACATCCCGCCGACCGCGTCGCGTTCCACCCAAGTTCGACAAAATCAGGCGCGATTTTCGCTTTTTGACGTGGTGGCCTGAGTCATTTCAATGAGTTATGGGGGC
>NZ_MNBW01000003.1 GCF_001879715.1 Nioella nitratireducens
GATGGCCGGTGCGCTCGAACTTGCCGAGGCGTTTGATATCGAGGTGGATCATGTCGCCGGGATGCTCACGTTCATAGCGCCGCACCGGCTCGGCAGGCTCCAGATCGCGCAGGCGGCTGAGGCCCGCCCGGCGCAGCACCCGGCTCACCGTCGCAGGCGAAACGCCGGTCTTGGCAGCAATATGCGCCCCCGTCAGGCGTTCACGGCGCAAGGAAATGATCCGCTCCGCGACATCCTCAGGCGTCGGATTGCGCAGAGAATGCGGCCGCGACCGGCGGTCCCGCAAACCGCTTCGGCCCTCCTGTTCATATCGTCGCCACCACTTCGCAGCGGTCTTGGCAGAACAGCCGCAGACGGCCCCGGCTTGCGAAAAGGCCATCCCGGCTGCGATCATCCCAACAAGCCGCTCTCGACCCAAAGGCGTCAGTCTGGTATTCTGATGCACGTTCATTCGATCCCTCCGAACAGTGTTGAAGCTTGGTAACTCCAACCAACTCGGTCAGGATCGAATGGACAACCTGTTGAAAGCTCACATCTAGAGCATGTCGCGCAAATGTGGGGACAGGTATTGCGCTCCTCTGACCCGCTGATCAACCGGACACGGCCACATAGCCGGACGCCGCAAACTCCCTCGGCGTCCGGCTTCTTTTTGGGAACGGGGCACAGTCAAAACGGGGCCAGGCACATGTCGGGCACCCAGCCCTCTTGCCCGCTGGCCATTCGGCAGCGCGACCAACCCAGCCGATGAGCGAGCGGCGACAGCGAGTCGCCGGGGACCACAGTCAATTCGGTCGTGTCGAAGTCTTCGGTGATGGTGCCGCCCGCGACGATCTGCGCCGGAACCCATCCGCCAAGGCCATTTGCGGCCACGACCCATTGCCAGCCGGGGTATTCGTCATCGACCCGACCGGGGGTGACCCGCTGCCCGGCAGTGACGGACAGCGCGGGGGAGTAGGTCGCGCGCCAAGGCTTGATGACGCGCAACCGGGGGGTATCAGGCGTGGATTGCGCCATCGCCACAGGCCAGTGCCGCTTCACGCACCGCCTCGGAGAAGGTCGGGTGGGCATGGCAGGTCAGGGCCACGTCCTGCGCAGAGGCGCCGAATTCCATCGCAACGCAGATTTCGTGGATCAGGTCGCCCGCCGCCGGGCCAATGATGTGGCAGCCCAGAATCCGGTCGGTTTCCTTGTCGGCGAGGATCTTGACGAAGCCTTCGCCCTGGAAAACGGCCTTGGCGCGGCCATTGCCCATGAAGGAGAACTTGCCGACCTTGTAGGCGCGGCCCTCGTTCTTGAGCTCTTCTTCCGTCTTGCCGACGGTGGCCACCTCTGGCGCGGTATAGATCACGCCGGGGATCACGCCGTAATTCACATGGCCATGCTTGCCTGCCAGAACCTCGGCCACTGCCATGCCTTCATCTTCGGCCTTGTGGGCCAGCATCGGGCCGGGGACGGCATCGCCGATGGCATAGATGCCCGCGATGTTGGTCGCCCAGTGGTCGTTGATCTTGATCTGGCCGCGCTCGGTCTTTTCGATGCCAAGGGCGTCGAGGCCCAGACCCTCGGTATAGGGTTTGCGACCAGTTGCGACCAGAACAACGTCGGCATCGACCTGATGGTCGCTGTCATCCTTGCGCAGCTTGTAGTTGACCTTGGCCTTGGTCTTGAGCGTTTCGACGGACTGCACGGCGGCGCCCATGATGAAATTGAGGCCCTGCTTTTTCAGGATACGCTGGAAGCTCTTGGCCACTTCGGCGTCCATGCCGGGGGTGATGTTGTCGAGGAATTCGATCACCGTCACCTCGGCCCCGAGGCGGGCATAGACCGAACCGAGTTCAAGGCCGATGACGCCCGCGCCGATCACCACCATTTTCTTGGGTGTTTTGGGCAGGGCCAGCGCGCCGGTGGAGGTGACGACGATTTTCTCGTCGATTTCCACGCCGGGCAGCGAGGTGGGTTCTGACCCGGATGCGATCACGATATTCTTGGCCTCGTGCACATCGTCACCGACCTTGACCTTGCCAGCCTCGGGGATGGTGGCCCAGCCCTTGATCCAGTCGACCTTGTTCTTCTTGAACAGGAACTCGATGCCCTTGGTGTTCTGGCCGATCACGTCATCCTTGTAGGCCAGCATCTGGTCCCAATCGACGGAGGGGGATTTGCCCTTGAGGCCCATCTTGGCGAAGTTGTGCTCGGCCTCGTGCAACTGGTGGCTGGCATGGAGCAGCGCCTTGGAGGGGATGCAGCCCACGTTCAGGCAGGTGCCGCCAAGCGCGTCGCGGCCTTCGACGCAGGCGGTCTTGAGGCCCAGTTGCGCACAGCGGATCGCGGACACGTAGCCGCCGGGGCCGCCGCCGATGATGATCACGTCATAACTTGCCATATTGAACCTCCTTGGGTGTCTTTCCGGGCATGTTCCCCTAGGGAATGAGGGCCAAACCCCGCCACGTCAACCGTAAAGAAAAAACGGCCCCAAAAAACGGGTCGGTTTTTCGGGCACATTTTCGAGAGGCCGCAATTTTGTGATCACAAAGCGATATTCGTGATTATTCGGCCGCATCGGCGGCGTCTTCCTCGAATGGCGGGGCTGTCCATTCCGCGATTTTCTCGGGCGTGAGTATCCGGTCGCGCCGGTCGTAGAACCAATGCAGGGCGGCCTGTTCGAGATGGTAGAGGATCAAGTCCTCGCGCAGTTCCTCCAACTCTTCCCCTACCTTGGGCAGAAGCCGAAGGATCGAGGTGTCTTCGACTTCGTTGCGGTTGCAGCGGTGGTAGAAGATCGAGTCCTTGAAGTATTTGCCGAGACCTTGCGTATTCGCTGCGCCCCGGTCGTTCTTCATCAGGAAGGTATCGTCGGAGCGGATGGCGTAGTGATTGATCTGGGCGTTGTCCCAGGTCAGTTCGGTCCGGTCCATCTTGCGGTGGCGTTCATGCGGTGGCTTGAAAAGCGAGTCGGACGTGATCTGCACCCCGCGCGTGTTGTGGTTGCGCACCTTGGGGTGGGTGGGATGTTTCGGCATGTGGATCGACACGGCGGAGAATTTGCGCGCCTTGAACATCGCCTTGTGCAGGCAGGAGTTCCACGCCGGTTCCGCCTTGGCCATGGTGAAATTCTCGGTCACCAGCCCGCCGGGCCATGTCTGGTGCCCGTTATTGCCGAAGAGGCGCCAGGCGATGGCGATGGATTCCGTGGGGGGGATCAGGTCGAGCAGGTCATCGACATGCCCCTCGCCGCAGGTGACGTCGAGAAATTCGTCGCTGTCCACATGCAGGCACCATTCGGCGAGCACCAGATCATCGACGTCTTCGCGCGCGATGCGAAGGGATTCCATCTGGGGCCGCCCCGCCCCGCGCCAGTCGTTGCGCAGGTGGCGGACATAGCCCATCTGTTCCAGCCGATCGAGCATCAGGTCGGTGCCGTCGGTGCAGTTGTTGGTCACGATCACCGCCTTGTCGAAGCCGATCACGCGGTAATAGGCGATCCATTCCAGCAGAAACATGCCCTCGTTGCGCATACAGGACAGGACGACCTTGTCGCCGTGGCGGCTGGTCATGCGGCGGCCCTTCCTTGTGCGGCACCCTCTTGGGGGAGGGTCCATTCGGCGATGCGTTCTGGCGTCAGCACGCGGGTGCGGCGATTGTCCCACCATATCTGGGCGGCGCGTTCCAGCGTCGCCAGCAGGGGGTCTGTGCGCATGTCATCCAGCCGGTCCTGCACTTCGGGCAAGTGGCGCAGGATCGACTGATCCTCGCGCCGGTTGGTGTTGTACCGGCGATGGAAGGTCGAGTTGAGATAGCGCTTGGTGCCGCCCCGGTCGGCCCCGTCGCCACGGTCGTTCTTGAGCAGGAAGATATCTTCGGACTTGACCGAGTAGTGATTCACGCAGGCGCCGTCCCATGTCAGTTTGGTCCGGTCCATGCCCCGGTGGCGTTCATGCGCCATGGTGAACAGCGCGGTGGTGTCGATGGCCTCGCCCAGTGCGTTGCACTGGCTGGCGTCGGGACGCAGGGGATGCTTGGGCATATGCACCGTCATCGCCTGAAACTTGCGCGGCTGGAACAGGGCCTTGTGAAAGGCGGTGGACCAGAAGGGTTTCTTGTCACAGGCAGTGAAGCGTTCCAGCACGTTGCCGCCGGGCCAGACCTTGTGGCCGTTGTCACCGAAGGGGCGCCACGCGATGGCGCAGGCGTCGAAGGGATGCACCACCTCGATCAGGTCGTCGATCCGGTGTTGGCCGTGAAAGATGTTGAGAAATTCGTCACTGTCCACATGCAACAGCCAGTCGGCCCCGGCGACTTCGGGGATGTCTTCCTTGGCCATGCGCAACCCGTGGATCTGCGGGCTTTCCTTGCCGTAGCGATCGTTGCGGAAATGGGTGACGTGGCCCAGTTCCTGCAAGCGATCGAGCATCAGGTCGGTGCCGTCGGTGCAATCGTTGGTCAGGACCACGAGGTGATCGAAGCCGAGGCTGCGGTAAAAGGCGACCCATTCCAACAGGAAGAGCCCCTCGTTGCGCATACAGGACATGACGGTGCGGGTGCCGAAGCGGCTGTTCATGGGCGTCGCCCCCAAAATGACTGCTCTTGTCGCGCTCTAGCAGGCGCTTTGGGCAAGAGTATGCCGATTGGGTGACGAAAGGGCAAACGAAAGCGGATTGTTTCCCGTGGGTAAATTATATTTCGCAAATTTGCATTTTCTCGCAATTTGATTAGTATCTATGGCGTTTTGTGTGGGGGCGAAATGCGCCATATTGAAAGTAACTGTGTGTGCCTGTGTCCGGCCCGAATTGCGCGGGGCCTTTTTCTGGCGACGGGGGCGATGGTTCTGCTGGGGTTGGGGGCGGATCTGGTTTTTCTATCAGATCCACGTAACCCATTGATCTTGCTTGCAATGGAATTGTTCAACCCGGACCGTGAGATGAATATATTTTCATGGTACAATACCGGGCTATTGCTGCTGAACGGGGTATTCCTGTTCGTTGTTGCGGCCTTGTGGCGGCGGAATGACCGCATGTTGGCACGCGGGTTGACCCTGTTGGGGGGACTGTTCCTGTTGATGTCGCTGGATGAAATGGTGTCGATCCATGAGCGGGTCGGACGAGAGCTGGGCATGCTGCTGTTGGGCCGCGAGGTGGTGTACCTGTGGCTGTTTCCGGCGGCTGTGGTCGTGGTCATCACCGTGGCGATCCTGCTGCCGATGCTGTGGCGTATGCCCCGCCGGGTGATGACGATCATGGGGATCAGCGGCGTGGTCTATTTGCTTGGCGCCATGGGCATGGAGGCGTTCGGCTGGCACCTGATAGAAAGCCGGGGACAATGGGGGATCGACTACCTGTTCTCGACATGGGTCGAAGAAAGCCTAGAAATCACGGGGCTGACCATCTTCCTTTTCGCGCAGACCCTTGCGGGGGCGGCGTCGGGCCATTCGCTGGTCTTCGGGTCGCGGGTGGCCCTCAGGCTAGAGCCGCAAGCAGCATCAGCACCGTCGCGCCAAGGCCAACCGCCCAAATGATCGAACGTCCCGGCACCCAACCAAAGGCATAGGCGGGGACGTAGAGGATGCGGGCGGCAAGGTAGACCCATGCACAGGTTTGGGTGAGCAGCGAGGATTGCCCGCCGCGTGTCACCACGAGGACGGCGATGGTGAACAGGATAAGCCCCTCGAAATGGTTGCTCATGGCGCGATGCAGGCGGCCGGTGCGGGGGCTGACCTGATCCATCAACGGTTTTTGCAGGTGCTCGGGGTCACGGGGGGAGAGGGTCTTGGCGGTGCCGAGTTCAAGGTTCGCGGGGATCGCCATGAGGACGATCTGCACGACCTGCCAGAGCGCGGCGAGGGCGAGGACGGTGAGTTCGGGGGTCATAGCAACTGAATGAGCATAAGCCCGAGGCCGGAGAGCGAGACAAAGAAAACGACAGATCTGATCAGAGGAACACCCGAAACATAGACCGGGATATAGACAACGCGCGCCCAGAACCAAACCGCCGCGCCAAGCGCCGTCGTTTCATTTCCTGCATCTGCGACGGTCACGGCCAGGGCAAGGGCAACGAAGGCGACATAGGTTTCCAGATAGTTTCGCAGCGCCTTTTGGAGGCGTTCCGCCAAAGGGTTTTGTTCGCGATCCTCATCGCGAGGGCCAAGCGCCCATCCGATCCCCTTGGACAGGTCCGAAAAAGTAGCCTGCACAAGGACATGGGCAATCAACAGAACGACCGAGTAAGCGAGATATGTAAGTTCGGGGGTCATGACGGTGCCTATCAACAAAGGAGGGCGGGGAACCCCCCGCCCTTGCAATAGATAGATAAGGGGTGATGACAGTCCACCCTTCTCTTACAAATCCATCAGCAACCGCCGCGGATCTTCCAGCGCTTCTTTCACCCGCACAAGGAACGTCACCGCGCCTTTGCCGTCGACGATGCGGTGATCGTAGGACAGGGCCAGATACATCATCGGGCGGATCACGATCTCTCCGTTCACGACCATCGGGCGGTCCTGGATCTTGTGCATCCCGAGGATACCCGATTGCGGCGGGTTCAGGATCGGCGAGGACATGAGCGAACCGTAAACGCCGCCGTTCGAGATGGTGAAGGTGCCGCCCTGCATTTCTGCCATGGACAGTTTGCCGTCACGGGCGCGGCGGCCTTTTTCACCGATGGCCTTCTCGATCTCGGCAAAGGACATGCTGTCGGCATCGCGGATCACCGGCACGACCAGACCCTGCGGGGTGCCGGCGGCGACGCCCATGTGAACGAAGTTCTTATAGACGATGTCGGTGCCGTCGATTTCGGCATTGACCTCGGGCACCTCTTTCAGCGCGTGGCAGCAGGCCTTGGTGAAGAAGGACATGAAGCCCAACCGCACGCCGTGCTTCTTCTCGAACTGGTCCTTGTACTGGTTGCGCAGGGCCATCACCTCGGTCATGTCCACCTCGTTATAGGTGGTCAGGATCGCGGCGGCGTTCTGCGCGTCCTTGAGGCGCCGGGCGATGGTCTGGCGCAGGCGGGTCATCTTGACCCGTTCCTCGCGCGAGGCATCTTCGGCGGCGACGGGCGCGCGCGGGGCGGCTGCCGGGGCCGGGGCCGATGCGGCGGGGGCCGGGGCGGCGACGGCCTTGAGCACGTCTTCCTTCATCACGCGGCCATCGCGGCCCGTACCCTGAACCTGATCGGGCGAGAGACCCTTTTCAGCCATCAGCTTTTCCGCCGAAGGCGCGTTTTTCACGTCGCCGTCCGATGCGGCAGCAGCCGGGGCCGGGGCTTCGGCTGCCGGGGCAGAGGCCGACGCGCCACCGATCACGGCCAGCTTGGCCGAGGCATCCACAGTGGTGCCTTCGGGGGCCACGATTTCCGACAGCACGCCCGAGGCAGGGGCCGGAACCTCGACCGACACCTTATCGGTTTCCAGTTCGCACAGCATTTCGTCCTGGGAGACGCTATCGCCAACCTTCTTGAACCATGTCGAGACGGTCGCCTCGGTCACGGACTCGCCAAGCGTCGGCACCATCACGTCGACGGCATCGCCACCACCCTGTTCAGCGGGCGCAGCCGCCGGGGCAGCCCTGGATGTGGTGGCGGGGGCGGGCGCAGCGCCCTCCCCGGATGACAGTGTGGCCAGCAGAGCATCGACGCCGACGGTTTCGCCCTCGGCGGCCACGATCTCGGCAAGGGTTCCGGCGGAGGGCGATGGCACTTCGACCGTCACCTTGTCGGTTTCCAGCTCGCACAGCATTTCATCGACGGCCACGGCATCGCCCGGCTTCTTGAACCAGGTGGCGACGGTGGCCTCGGTGACACTTTCGCCCAGTGTGGGCACGCGGACTTCTACGGACATTCCTTATTTCCCCTCGATGGTAAGCGCGTCATTCACGAGCGCGGCTTGCTGTGCTTTGTGCTGGCTGGCCAGACCCGTCGCGGGCGAGGCCGAGGCGTTGCGCCCGGCATAGATCGGTCGCTTGTGATCGGCGCCGATCCGGCCGAGCACCCATTCGATATTCGGCTCGACGAAGGTCCAGGCGCCCTGGTTCTTCGGCTCTTCCTGGCACCAGACGACCTCGGCCTGCTTGAAGCGCTCCAGTTCCTTGACCAGCGAGAGCGCGGGGAAGGGATAGAATTGCTCCAGACGCATCAGGTAAACGTCGTCCAGACCACGCGCGTCACGCTCTTCCAGCAGGTCGAAATAGACCTTGCCCGAACACATCACCACGCGCTTGATCTTGTCATCGGACACCAGTTCGGTGTCCGAGTTGCCATATTGCGCATCGTCCCACAGCACGCGGTGGAAGCTGGACCCGGTGGTCATCTCTTCTGCCTTGGACACGGCCATCTTGTGGCGCAGCAGCGATTTCGGCGTCATCAGCACCAGCGGCTTGCGATAATCACGATGCATCTGGCGGCGCAGGATGTGGAAGTAGTTGGCCGGCGTCGTGCAGTTGGCGACGATCCAGTTGTCTTCGGCGCACATCTGAAGGAAGCGTTCCAAACGGGCCGAACTGTGTTCCGGCCCCTGACCTTCAAAGCCGTGCGGCAGCAGGCAGACAAGGCCCGACATCCGCAGCCATTTGCGTTCGCCCGAGCTGATGAACTGATCGAACATGATCTGCGCGCCGTTGGCGAAATCGCCGAACTGGGCTTCCCACAGGACCAGAGCGTTCGGTTCGGCCAGCGAATAGCCGTATTCGAAGCCGAGCACAGCGTATTCCGACAGCATCGAGTCGATGACGTCGTAATGCGCCTGCCCCTCGCGGATATGGTTGAGCGGGTAGTAGCGGTTTTCGGTTTCCTGGTCGATCAGGCCAGAGTGGCGCTGGCTGAACGTGCCGCGGGTCGAGTCCTGCCCGGCCAGCCGCACCGGGTAGCCCTCGGTCAGCAGGCTGCCGAAGGCGATCGCCTCGGCGGTGGCCCAGTCAAAGCCCTCGCCGGTTTCGAACATCTGCTTCTTGCTGTCCAGAAGTCGCCCGACCGTTTTGTGCAGGTTGAAGCCATCGGGCGCGGTGGTCAGCGCGCGGCCCACTGCGGCCAGCGTTTCCGGCTTGATGGCGGTTTCGCCACGCTGGTATTCCTCGCCCTGTTTGTCGAGATGCGACCAGCGTCCGTCCAGCCAGTCGGCCTTGTTGGGCTTGAATTCCTTGCCGGCCTCGAACTCTTCGTTCAGGTGGCTCTGGAAAGCGGCCTTCATGTCCTCGATCTCGCCCTCGGGGATCAGGCCGTCCTTGACCAGCCGGTCGGTGTAGATCTGAAGCGTGGTCTTCTGTTTCTTGATCTTCTTGTACATGATCGGGTTGGTGAACATGGGCTCGTCGCCCTCGTTGTGACCAAACCGGCGGTAACAGAAGATGTCGATGACCACGTCCTTGTGGAATTTCTGGCGGAACTCGGTGGCGACCTTGGCGGCGTGAACCACGGCCTCGGGGTCGTCGCCGTTGACGTGGAAGATCGGCGCCTCGACCATCAACGCGATGTCCGTCGGGTAGGGCGACGAGCGCGAGAAGTGTGGTGCGGTGGTAAAGCCGATCTGGTTGTTCACGATGATATGCATGGTGCCGCCGGTGCGGTGCCCCCGCAGACCCGACAGGCCAAAGCCCTCGGCCACAACGCCCTGACCGGCAAAGGCCGCGTCGCCGTGCAACAGCACCGGCAGAACCGACATGCGATCGGGGTCGTTCAACTGGTCCTGCTTGGCGCGGGCCTTGCCCAGAACCACCGGGTTCACCGCCTCAAGGTGCGAGGGGTTGGCGGTTAGCGAGAGGTGCACCGAATTGCCGTCGAATTCGCGGTCGCTGGAGGCGCCGAGGTGGTATTTCACGTCACCCGAGCCATCGACGTCCTCGGGCTTGAAACTGCCGCCCTGAAATTCGTTGAAGATCGCGCGATAGGGCTTTTGCATCACGTTGGCCAGCACCGACAGGCGGCCCCGGTGCGGCATGCCGATGACGATTTCCTTGATGCCCAGATTGCCGCCACGCTTGATGATCTGCTCCATCGCGGGGATCAGGCTTTCGCCGCCGTCAAGGCCGAAGCGCTTGGTGCCCATGTATTTGACGTGCAGGAATTTCTCGAAGCCCTCGGCCTCGACCAGCTTGTTCAGGATCGCCTTTCGCCCCTCGCGGGTAAAGCGGATTTCCTTGTCGAAGCCCTCGATCCGCTCCTTGAGCCACCCAGCCTCTTCGGGGTTCGAGATATGCATGTATTGCAGCGCGAAGGTGCCGCAATAGGTGCGCTTGACGATGTCGACGATCTGGCGCAGCGAGGCGACTTGCAGCCCCAGCACATTGTCGATGAAGATCGGACGGTCCATGTCGGACTCGGTGAAACCGTAGGATTTCGGGTCGAGTTCCGGGTGCTTGGAGGGATCGCGCATCCCCAGCGGGTCCAGGTCGGCGGCCAGATGGCCCCGGATCCGGTAGGCGCGGATCAGCATCAGCGCGCGCAGGCTGTCCAGAACCGCCCGCTTGATCGCCTCGTCCGAAACCTCGACGCCCTTTTCCGCGGCCTTGTCCTTGATCTTCTTGCCCGCGCTCTTGGCCTCTTCCGGCTCGGGCGCCCATTCGCCGGTCAGCGCGCCGGTCAGGTCGTCGTTGGGTTGTGGCGGCCAGTCACGGCGCATCCAAGATGGCCCGGCGGCCTCGGCCTGCACATCCGATCCGGTATCGCCAAGCGCGCGGAAAAACTCCTGCCACGCCTGATCGACCGCGTTGGGGTCGTTGGCATACTGGGCGTAGAGCTGTTCCAGATATTCCGCGTTGGCCCCTTGCATGAAGGAAGAGGCGTGGAAGAGGTCATTGGGGCTTTGGTCGGTCATGATCTTACCTCTGTCGGGTTGGGACCGTGCGAATGGCCGGTGGAGGGCTTGAGGCAGGAGCGGCGGCGCATCCACTCATCGTCCGGCCTTTATCTTTGTTGTCCGTCGGGCGAGGACAAGGCCCCCGCCCGGCGCGGCCAATCAACCTTTGATCGCTTCCAGCACAGCCTCACCCAGCGTCGCGGGGCTTTCGGCCACCACGATGCCTGCGCGCTGCATGGCTTCGATCTTGTCCTCGGCGCCGCCCTTGCCACCGGCGACGATGGCGCCCGCGTGGCCCATGCGGCGGCCCGGAGGTGCGGTGCGGCCAGCGATGAACCCGGCGGTCGGCTTCCAGCGGCCCTTCTTCTTCTCATCGGCCAGGAACTGCGCCGCGTCTTCTTCTGCCGCGCCGCCGATTTCACCGATCATGATGATCGAATGGGTCTCGTCATCGGCCAGGAACCATTCCAGCACGTCGATATGCTCGGTGCCTTTAATGGGGTCGCCGCCGATGCCGACGCAGGTGGACTGGCCGAGGCCCACATCGGTGGTCTGCTTGACCGCCTCGTAGGTCAGCGTGCCCGAGCGCGATACGACGCCGACCGAGCCACGCTTGTGGATGTGGCCGGGCATGATGCCGATCTTGCAGGCGTCGGGGGTGATGATGCCGGGGCAGTTGGGGCCGATGAGGCGGGACTTGGAGCCTTCCAGCGCGCGCTTGACCTTCATCATGTCGAGCACCGGGATGCCCTCGGTGATGCACACGATCAATTCCATCTCGGCGTCGATGGCTTCAAGGATCGAGTCGGCGGCGAAGGGCGGCGGCACGTAGATGACGGAGGCATTGGCTTCCGTGACGTGCTTGGCCTCATGGACCGAGTCGAACACGGGCAGGTCCAGATGCGTCTGGCCGCCCTTGCCGGGGGTCACGCCGCCGACCATTTTGGTGCCATAGGCAATGGCCTGTTCGGAGTGGAAAGTGCCTTGGCTGCCGGTGAAACCCTGACAGATCACTTTGGTGTTTTCGTCTACGAGGACTGCCATTGATTTACCCTTTCACCGCTTTCACGATCTTCTGCGCGCCATCTTTCAGGTCGTCCGCAGCGATCACGTTCAGGCCCGAGGAGCTGATGATTTCCTTGCCCTTGTCCACGTTGGTGCCTTCCAGACGGACCACCAGCGGAACTTGCAGGCCGACCTCTTTCACCGCGGCGATGACGCCCTCGGCGATGATGTCGCAACGCATGATGCCGCCGAAGATGTTCACCAGAATGCCCTTCACGTTGGGGTCGCTGGTGATGATCTTGAAGGCTTCGGTCACTTTCTCTTTCGTGGCGCCGCCGCCGACGTCGAGGAAGTTGGCCGGTTCCGCGCCGTAGAGCTTGATGATGTCCATCGTCGCCATGGCCAGGCCCGCGCCGTTGACCATGCAGCCGATCTCGCCATCCAGCGCGATGTAGTTGAGATCGTACTTGGAGGCGGCGAGTTCCTTGGGGTCTTCCTCGGTCTCGTCACGCAGGTTGGCGATGTCGGGGTGGCGATAGATGGCGTTGCCATCGAAGCCGAGCTTGGCGTCCAAAAGCTTGAGGTTGCCGTCTTCCATCACGATCAGCGGGTTGATCTCCAGCATCTCCATGTCCTTCTCGACGAAGGCCTTGTAGAGCTGGCCGAGCAGTTGCACGCACTGCTTTACCTGCGGGCCGGTCAGGCCGAGCGAGAACGCGACGCGGCGGCCATGGTAGGGCATGTAGCCGGTGGCCGGGTCGATGGAGAAGCTGAGGATTTTCTCGGGCGTGGAGGCCGCCACTTCTTCGATGTCCATGCCGCCTTCGGTCGAGGCGACGATCGAGATGCGGCTGCTGCCACGGTCGACGAGGAAGGCGAGGTAAAGCTCGCGCTCGATGTCCGAGCCGTCTTCGATATAGATGCGGTTGACTTGCTTGCCCGCCGGGCCGGTCTGGTGCGTGACCAGCGTCTTGCCCAGCATCTTCTTGGCTTCTTCGGCGGCTTCCTCGACCGATTTGGCAAGGCGGACACCGCCCTTTTCGCCGGCCTCAAGCTCTTTGAAGCTGCCCTTGCCGCGGCCACCTGCGTGGATCTGGGCCTTGACCACCCACAGCGGGCCATCGAGTTGCCCTGCGGCGTTCTTTGCGTCTTCGGCCTTGACGACCACGCGGCCATCGCTGACCGGGGCGCCGTATTCGCGAAGCAGTGCCTTCGCCTGGTATTCATGAATGTTCATGAAACTGTCCCATATTGCTACTAGGTCGGGACCGTCTAAGCACAAGTATTGCGTGTAAAGAAACGTCATTCTGCCGCATCTGCGGGCGAGAGCGGAAAAAAGCGCATTTTGTGATCACAGGGCGAAAATGTGTGATCACAAAATGCAAATCCTTGTTCGCAAGGGCGTTCGTCGCCCGAATCAGTCGCAAACAGGCCCTTTCATTACAAACGGGCGGCCCAAGGGCCGCCCGCAAAACTCAGGTCTAGGCCTTGCTCAGGCCAGCGTGTCGTCGATGGCCTTGCAGGCATCGACAAGCCCCTTCACCGCGTCAACCGACTTGGTGAACATCGCCTGTTCTTCCTTCGACAGTTTGATGTCAACGATGCGTTCGACACCGCCGGCACCAATGATGGTGGGCACGCCGACATAGAAACCGTCGAGGCCGAATTCACCGTCACACCACGCCGCGCAGGGCAGCAGGCGCTTTTGGTCTTTCAGGTAGGCTTCGGCCATTTCGATGGCCGAGGTGGCGGGCGCGTAGTAGGCCGAGCCGGTCTTGAGCAGACCAACGATTTCGGCGCCGCCGTCACGGGTGCGCTGCACGATGGCGTCCAGCTTGTCCTGCGTCGTCCAGCCCATGGCCACCAGATCGGGCAGCGGAATGCCGCCAACGGTCGAATAGCGGACCGACGGCACCATGGTGTCGCCGTGGCCGCCGAGAACGAAGGCGGTGACGTCGCGCATGGACACATTGAATTCCACCGACAGGAAGTGGCGGAAGCGGGCGGAGTCGAGAACCCCGGCCATGCCGACAACCTTGTTCGCGGGCAAGCCCGAGAACTGCTGCAGCGCCCAGACCATCGCGTCGAGCGGATTGGTGATGCAGATCACGAAGGCGTCGGGGGCGTTGTCGCGGATGCCTTCGCCGACCGACTTCATGACTTTCAGGTTGATGCCGAGCAGGTCGTCGCGGCTCATCCCCGGTTTGCGGGGCACGCCGGCGGTCACGATGATGACGTCTGCGCCCGCGATGTCGGCGTAGTCGGTGGTGCCTTTCATCGCAGCATCGAACCCTTCGGAGGGGCCGGATTCAGCGATGTCGAGTGCCTTGCCCTGCGGGGTGCCGTCGGCGATGTCGAACAGGACAACGTCGCCGAGTTCCTTGATTGCGGCGAGATGGGCGAGCGTGCCGCCGATTTGACCTGCGCCGATGAGGGCAATCTTGGGTCTGGCCATGAGAATTCGTCTCCGAGCTCAGTTGAAATCGAGGTTGGCCTAGCCTCAGCAGGGGAGTCGCGCAAGGGTATAGCTGCGCGGCGGAAAGACCCATGCGGGCGGTGGGTGGCGCGGGAATCCTGTAACATGTTGAAATGTGGCTATATCTCGCCACAATGCGGCATGTTAAATTGTATGCGACCGTATGCTGAACGGAACATTTCTGCGTGAGACACGCTGAAAACGCGGGCTCGGGCAGCGGAACATGGGGATTTACAGAGGGGCGCCCCCCCTGGCGACATGCTGAAGGCACGGTCTTCGGCAGGCATTCCTGAAAGCGACGCGCGCAACAAAGTTTCGCTACAGCGCGGCACAAAGCAACTTGCATTCGCAGCATTCTTTGTGTTTGGGTGCGCCGGACCTCGGACAGAAGGACGTTTTTCATGGAACAGACCGCGCCCCCCTATCGTTCCGTTCTCTACATTCCCGGCTCGAAAGAGCGTGCGCTGGAGAAGGCCAAGACCCTGCCCGTCGATGCGATCATCTTCGATCTCGAAGATGCGGTCGCGGTGGAGGAAAAGGCCAATGCCCGCGCGACGCTTGCCAATGCGCTGGCGGCCGGGGGCTTTGGTGCGCGCATGCGGATCGTGCGGATCAACGGGCTTGACACCCAGTGGGGCGATGCCGACGCCAAGGCGGTCGCCAAAATGGATTGCGACGCAGTACTGTTGCCCAAGGTGGAAAGCGCGCGCCAGGTCGATGCGCTGGCGGCTCTTGTGGGGGGCAAGCCGATCTGGGCGATGATGGAAACCCCGCGCGGCATGTTGAACGCGGCTGAAATTGCCGCCCATCCGCAGATGCAGGGCTTTGTCATGGGAACGAATGACCTTGCCAAGGAAATGAACACCCGGTTCCGGGCCGACCGGTTGCCGATGATGGCGGGGCTTGGCCTTAGCCTGCTGGCGGCCAAGGCGGAAGGCATCGTGATCGTCGACGGCGTCTACAATGCATTCAAGGATGATGAGGGGCTGGCGGCCGAATGCGCGCAGGGCCGCGACATGGGATTTGACGGCAAGACCCTGATCCACCCCGCGCAGGTTGCCATCGCCAACGCCGCCTTTGGCCCGTCCGAGGCCGAGGTCGATCTGGCCCGCCGCCAGATCGCCGCCTTTGAAGAGGCCGAGGCATCGGGGCAGGGTGTCGCGGTTGTCGATGGCAAGATCGTCGAGAACTTGCATGTGGTCACCGCCAAGTCCACTTTGGCCAAAGCGGAGGCCATTGCCCTGATCGAGGCTGGCTGACGCGATAACCCAGCCAGCTTTCACGGAGACGCGCGCATGTATTTTACCCTCTTGGTCCTTGGCCTTGCCCTGTGGTGGGCGGCCCACCTTTTCAAACGAATTGCCCCTGACGCCCGAGCCAAGCTGGGCAATGGCGGCAAGGGTCTGGTCGCGCTGGTGCTGCTGGCCAGCGTCGTGCTGATGGTCATCGGCTTTCGCGGAACGCCCTATGTCAACGTCTGGATGCCGCCCGCGTTCGCCACGCATATCAACAACCTGCTGGTTCTGGTCGCGCTTTTCCTGTTCGCGGCAGGCGACGCCAAGGCGGCGATCACCAAGAACATGCGCCACCCGATGCTGGCCGGCATGAAGACATGGGCCGTCGCCCACCTGATCGTGAATGGCGATCTGGCCTCGATCATCCTTTTTGGCGGCCTGCTGGCCTGGGCCGTGGTCGAAGTCATCACCATCAACCGGGCAGAGCCTGAATGGGCGGGGCGCGAGGGCACCTCGATGAAGGGCAATATAATCGCGCTCGTGGGCGCCATCGTCGTGATGGGCATCATCGGCTTCATCCACACCTGGCTCGGCCATCCGCCGTTCGGGTGATCGGATGCGGCTGTACCGTCTGTTGACCGGCAAGCGTAGCTCGGTCTTTGGCCACACGGTCACGGCGGCTTTGAAAGCGGGGTGGTCGCTGCGTGGTGACCCCTCTTACGCCTTTCACGCGGCGGCGGGCGTGATGCTTTGCGCCCACGCCGTGGTGAAAGTCGCCCCCGGCCCCTATTCCCCCGACCCCAAGCTTGGAGACCAGTAAGCGATGGCCAAGACAAACCCCGGTAATTTTTTCGAGGATTATTTCATTGGTCAGCGGATCGACCACGCGGTGCCGCGCACCGTGTCGGGGGGCGAGCGGGCGCTTTATCATGCGCTCTACCCCGCCCGTCACGCGCTGCACTCCTCGGATGAGTTTGCCCGGGCTTGCGGTCTGGCCGCCTCGCCGCTGGATGATCTGGCCGCGTTTCACGTGGTCTTCGGCAAGACGGTGCCGGACGTGTCGCTGAATGCGGTGGCCAATCTGGGCTATGCCGAAGGGCGGTTTCGCAAACCGGTCTATCCCGGTGACACGCTGCGGTCGGTGTCAAAGGTGATCGGGCTCAAGCAGAATTCCAACGGAAAATCCGGCGTGGTCCATGTCCGAACCGAGGGCCTGAACCAGCGGGACGAGGTGGTGCTGGACTATGTGCGTTGGGTGATGGTGCGAAAGAACGACCCGAACGCCCCGGCCCCGGAAACGGTGATCCCCGACCTGGACAAGGTGGTTCCGGCCGAGAGCCTCGTGATCCCGGAAGGCCTCGATTTCACCAACTACGACTTTACCCTCGCGGGTGAGCCGCATCGGTGGGGCGATTACGAGGTGGGCGAGATCATCGACCACGTGGACGGCGTCACCATGGAAGAGGCCGAGCACATGATCGCCACGCGCCTGTGGCAGAACACCGCCAAGGTTCATTTCGACGCCACCTTCCGCCCCGATGGCCAGCGGCTTATCTATGGCGGGCATGTCATTTCGATGGTGCGGGCGCTGTCCTTCAACGGGCTGGCCAATGCGCAAATCATCGCGGGGATCAACGCGGGTGCCCATGCCAACCCCTGTTTCGCGGGCGACACCGTCAAGGCGTGGACAGAGGTGCTGGACAAGGCCGAGACGCCCGCCCCCGGTGTTGGCGCGCTGCGGCTGCGGCTGGTGGCGACCAAGGGCGGCACGCCGGGGCAGTTGCGCGGCGAGGATGGGAAATACCTGCCCGAGGTGTTGCTGGATCTGGATTACTGGGTGCTGATGCCGGTCTGATGCGACCTGCCCGCCAATCCTGCCCTTTGCGAGTGATGGTTTGCGTCGCCCCGCAATCGCCGCGGGGCGGGGGCGATTCTGGCAGCAGTATGACCCTGCGCGGGAATTTTGCCGGAAACGGGGCGGGCGTCGAGACCCAGAGTGTTGCCCGCATCGCAACATATGCGGCGCATTAATGATTGATTAGTGGATGAGTTTCGTTAACCTATCCAAAAGGACAGGTTAAAGGGCCCCTCCATGTATTCGCTTTCTGTCGCACTCTATTATCTGGCGGCCTTGGGGACCATTTTCATGGCTTCCCGCTATCTGTTTGGCACCTTGCCCACGCCGTATCATCAGGAAATCATGCGCAGGTCGGCGGGGGAAATGCCCCAGATCGTCGATACGATCCTGCAATCGCACGGGCGAGCGCTTGGCGCTGCCCTGCTGGCCAGTGGCGTGTCGATCTATCTGTTCGCGGACATGATCCAGCCAGACTCCAGTTTCATTGTCCGGGTGCGCCCGGTGCTGGTCGGACTGATCATCGGAACGCCGATCACCGTCTATACCCGGCGGCTGGAAGTGCAGACCGGTGTCACCGCGCCATGGCGGGTCTCTTTGGTTCTTCTGGCGGTGCTGCTGGCGGGATTTGCGGTTTCGTTTTTGTGATCACACTAGGAAATTTCGTGATCACAAAATGAGTTTCTGCGTCGATTAGACCCAAAAAACTGTCCCGTCTGGCCGACCTTTTCACGTCTGGGCAGGTGACTCTGCGAAAAATCCCGCTATGCATATAGGGTAAGAAGCATTCACCTAGCACAACCTGAAAGGGTGTTCGCCATGGCTGACGTGAACCGGGGCAACCGGCCCCTGTCCCCGCACCTCCAGATCTATCGCAAGCAGCTCAACTCTGTGACCTCCATCATCAACCGTCTGACCGGTATCTCCCTGCTCGGGGGTGCGCTGCTGGTGGTCTGGTGGCTGATGGCAGCGGCCTCGAGCGCTGAATATTTCGCCTTCGTCGACGGGCTGATGACTTCGGTCCTCGGCGACATCGTGATGACGCTCTCGCTGTTGGCGCTGTGGTATCACGCGCTGGCCGGTGTGCGGCACCTCGTATGGGACATGGGCTTTGGCCTTGACCCCGAGGCGTCCGACAAAATGGGCTGGGGCATCATCATCGGCACCGTCGCCTTCACCTTCCTGACCATCATCGCGATCTGAGGAGGCCCGATCCAATGGCATTCATGACCGACCGCAAACGCGTGATTGGCCTCGGCTCGGCCAAATCGGGCACCGATCACTTCTGGAAGACCACCGTGACCTCGGTCGCGCTGCTTGTTGTCGTCCCGATGTTCCTGTTCACGTTCGGGCCGCTGCTTGGCGCCCCCTATGAAGAGGTGATCGCCACCCTGTCGCGTCCCTTCCCCGCCGTCTCGGCAGCCCTGATGCTGATCGCCGGCTTCTACCATTTCCGTTTGGGCATCCAGATGGTGATCGAAGACTACATGGAGGGCCTTTCGCGAAAGGTCGCCATCGTCGTCATGGCCTGCGTCAGCTACGGGCTGATGGCCCTTGGCCTCGTATCGCTCGCCCAGATCGCGCTTTAATTCAGGGACAGGAGATCAGAAAGAATGACCGCGTCCTACGACATTACCCATCACACCTATGACGTCGTGGTGATCGGCGCTGGCGGCTCGGGCCTCCGCGCGACCCTCGGCATGGCAGAACAGGGGCTCAAGACCGCCTGTATCTCCAAGGTGTTCCCGACCCGCTCGCACACCGTGGCGGCACAGGGCGGAATCGCCGCGTCACTGTCCAACATGGGCCCCGACCATTGGCAGTGGCACATGTACGACACCGTGAAAGGCTCGGACTGGCTGGGCGATACCGACGCCATGGAATACCTCGCCCGCGAAGCCCCCAAGGCGGTGTATGAACTGGAGCATTACGGCGTTCCGTTCAGCCGCACCGAAGATGGTACGATCTACCAGCGTCCCTTCGGCGGCCACACCACCGAGTTCGGCGAAGGCCCCCCGGTGCAACGCACCTGCGCCGCCGCCGACCGCACCGGCCACGCCATCCTGCACACGCTTTATGGCCAGTCGCTCAAGCATAACGCGGAATTCTACATCGAGTATTTCGCCACGGACCTGATCATGTCCGAAGATGGCCAGTGCCAAGGCGTCGTAGCGTGGAAGCTTGACGATGGCACCATGCATGTCTTTTCGGCCAAGATGGTGGTTCTGGCGACCGGCGGCTACGGCCGCGCTTATTTCTCGGCCACCTCCGCGCACACTTGCACCGGCGACGGCGGTGGCATGGTGGCCCGCGCGGGCCTGCCGCTTCAGGACATGGAATTCGTGCAGTTCCACCCGACCGGCATCTACGGCTCGGGCTGCCTGATCACCGAGGGCGCCCGTGGCGAAGGCGGCTACCTGACCAACTCGGAGGGCGAGCGGTTCATGGAACGCTACGCGCCGACCTACAAGGATCTGGCGTCGCGCGACGTGGTTAGCCGTTGCATCACCATCGAGATCCGCGAAGGGCGCGGCGTAGGGCCGAACAAGGACCACATGCACCTGCACCTCAACCACCTGCCGCCCGAGGCGTTGGCCGAACGGCTGCCGGGTATCTCGGAATCGGCCCGGATCTTCGCCGGTGTCGATGTCACCAAGGAACCGATCCCGATCCTGCCCACCGTGCACTACAACATGGGCGGTATCCCCACGAACTACTGGGGCGAGGTTCTGAACCCCTCCGCCGACGAACCCGACGCCGTGGTGCCCGGCCTGATGGCCGTGGGCGAGGCCGGTTGCGCGTCGGTGCACGGGGCCAACCGCCTCGGCTCCAACTCGTTGATTGACCTCGTGGTCTTTGGCCGGGCCGCCGCGATCCGCGCTGGCAAGGTGGTCGATCCCGAGGCGGCGAACCCGACCTTGAACCAGGCCTCCATCGACAAGGCCCTTGGCCGGTTCGACGGTATCCGCTACGCCAACGGCTCAACCCCGACCGCTGAACTGCGGCTGGAGATGCAAAAGACCATGCAGGCCGACGCCGCCGTCTTCCGCACAGACAAGACGCTGGCCGAAGGCGTCGAGAAGATGACCGCCGTGGCGGGCAAGCTTAACGACATCAAGGTCACCGACCGGTCGCTGGTCTGGAACTCTGACCTGATGGAAACGCTGGAACTGACCAACCTGATGCCGAACGCATTGGCCACCATCACCGGGGCCGAGGCGCGCAAGGAATCCCGCGGCGCCCACGCGCACGAGGATTACCCCGACCGCGACGACAAGGCATGGCGGGTCCACACGATTTCCCGTGTCGATGGCAATCGGGTCGATCTCAGCTATCGCCCGGTGCACCTTGATCCGCTGTCCACGGCGGAAGAGGGTGGCATTGATCTCAAGAAAATCGCGCCCAAGGCGCGGGTCTATTAAGGAGACGGAGACATGGTTCAATTCACGCTTCCGAGAAACTCCAAGATCATCACCGGCAAGACCTGGCCCAAGCCGGACGGTGCCACCAATGTTCGCAAGTTCCAGATCTATCGCTGGAACCCGGATGATGGCAAGAACCCGCAGGTCGATACGTATTTCGTCGACATGGACGCTTGCGGGCCGATGGTTCTGGACGCGCTGATCAAGATCAAGAACGAGATCGACCCGACGCTGACCTTCCGCCGGTCCTGCCGCGAAGGCATCTGCGGATCTTGTGCGATGAATATCGACGGGATCAACACGCTGGCCTGTATCTACGGCATGGATGAGATCAAGGGCGACGTGAAGATCTACCCGCTGCCGCATATGCCGGTCGTCAAAGACCTGATCCCCGATCTGACCCATTTCTATGCGCAGCATGAATCGATCATGCCGTGGCTGGAAACCAAGACCTCGGCCCCGGAACATGAATGGCGCCAATCCATCGAGGACCGCAAGAAGCTCGACGGGCTTTATGAATGCGTGATGTGCGCGTGCTGTTCGACGTCGTGCCCGAGCTACTGGTGGAATGGCGACCGCTACCTTGGCCCCGCCGCGCTGCTGCACGCGTATCGCTGGATCATCGACAGCCGCGATGAGGCAACCGGCGAGCGTTTGGACGATCTGGAAGATCCGTTCAAGCTGTATCGCTGCCACACCATCATGAACTGCGCCAAGACTTGCCCCAAGGGCCTGAACCCGGCCAAGGCCATCGCGTCGATCAAGAAGATGATGGTCGAGCGTCAGCTTTGATCGCATCGCATGTGTGAAGAGGGGCCGGCGAATACGCTTTGCCGGCCCCTTTTTCATGGTCCATCAGAGGCGTGGTATGGGGCCCCTTGCCCCTGCGCGGACCTGGGATATCCTGCGGGTCCATGACCGGAAGCGATGCATATCTGCCAAATTGGGTACGGGATGTCCTGCCGCAGCAGGATCCGCTTGTTGCAGCGGGGCTGGCCCTGTTCGCTACAGCGCTTTGGCTTGGCATCGGTTGGTGGCTGCTGCGGCGGGGTCGCCGAAAACCGCGCCTGACCAGCGTCGAGACGACATCTCGGCAAGCTGCAATACCGCAGGGTCCGCGTGCTTGTCATTGGGCGGTCGACCCAAGCCGTAGACTGGCTCGCCACCCGCTTTGGGTCTGTTCAGCCTGTGGCGCCGAAGCCTTCACTCAGGACGGTCAGCCGCCGAAAGAATGCAAACGCGGCCTCATGCCTTCAGCTTTGTAAGGCCAGCGCTTGTGGTCTTTCCCATCTCTTGCCTATAAATTGAATCCACCCCTCTTGGACGCATGAAATGCCCCAGATTACCGACAGCCTGACCCTCGCGCTCCTCTATTCCACGCTGGCGGGCATGGCGATTCCGCTTGGCGGTTTTCTGGCACAGATCGAACATATCCGGCCCCGCTGGATGGAAAACGAACTGCGCCACTCCGTGATTGCCTTTGGCGGCGGGGCGCTCGTGTCCGGGGTAGCCCTGGTGCTGGTTCCCGAGGGGGCGTTACATCTGGCCCCCGGCCACAGCATTGCGTTGTTCGGGATTGGCGGGATTGCCTTTGCCGGGCTCGACGTGATGCTGGCCCGCAGGGGTGGCGGGTCGTCCCAATTGGTGGCCATGCTGCTCGATTTCCTGCCCGAGTCGCTGGCACTTGGCGCTTTGCTGGCCACGGGGTCGGAAACCGCCTTGGTGCTGGCCGGGATCATCTTTTTGCAAAACCTGCCGGAAGGGTTCAACGCCTATCGCGAAATCACCACTGTTTCCCGCCTGCGCCCGCGCCGGGTGCTGCTGTTCTTTTGCCTGCTGGTCCCGATCGGACCTTTGGCCGCGACTCTTGGGCATATCGTGCTGGTCGATGCGCCCGGAACGCTTGGTGGGATCATGCTCTTTGCGGCGGGGGGCATCCTCTATCTGGTGTTCGAGGATATCGCCCCTCAGGCCGTTCTGGCAAACCGTCACGCGCCGCCGCTTGGGGCCGTGGCCGGATTCATGCTGGGGCTGGCAGGGCATCTCACGGTCGGATGACCATGCGTAACCCGTTGAGCGCCATGCAAATCCTGCAACGGGCGTTTGCCGAAACAGGGGGTGTGCCGCGCTGTGGCGAGGTCTATCTTCTGCGTCAAGGGAGGACAGTTTGACGATGAGAAACCCGATGTCCCAGACCTCTGACGCCCCCGCCCAGTTCGACGCCGACGAAGCCCTGCGTCTTCTTGAAGAGTCCCTGTCCTATTACAGCCCCGTCGCGCCCCGGAAAGTGGCGAAGGTGGAATACGAAGACCTGCCGCTCGCCGCGTGATCGGCTCCTACAGCGTGTCCAAGGATCGCTAAGCCGGTTCTCCATTTTGCCCGACATGCACTAGGTTCAGCAAAAGGCGCCCCCCCCCGTGGGGGCGTTTTCGTGTCATCGGGCTAGGGGTGGTGCACAACCAATGGTATAGTGGGGGCCGTGTCCAAAGCGCGGAGCGTATCCATGACGACCACCCTTCTTGTCGGCACCACCAAGGGCGCCTTCCTGATTTCAGCCGATCCCGACCGGCAGGACTGGACTGTCACCGGACCGCATTGCGATCTTTGGCCTATCAACCATGTGGTCGGCGACCCGGAAATCGGCACGATCTGGGCCGGTGGCGGGGGCGAGTGGCAGGGCGCGGGCGTCTGGCGGTCGACCGATGGCGGCGCGACATGGACACTTGCCAAGCTTTCCACCGGACAGCTCGACCAGTGGGCCGCGAACGATGCCGGGTTCGCCGAGATGATCGGCTGGACGGATGAGCCCGTCCCCTTCGGGGACGAATTGCACTCGGTCTGGTCCCTTCATCATGCGCACGGACGCCTTCATGCCGGTGTGAAACCCGGCACGCTGTTGCACAGCCGCGATGGCGGCGAAAGCTGGACCCGGAACGAGGCGCTCGCCAACCACCCCGACCGCGAGGGGTTCACCCCCGGTGCGGCGGGGCTGACACTGCACACGATTCTCACGGATCCGGGCGCGCCGGGGAAAATCTGGCTGGGTATCTCTGCGGCGGGCGTTTTCGCGTCGGACGATGGCGGAACAAGCTGGGACCGTCGCAACCGTCTGTCGAACGCCGAGGCCTGCGGGCCCCACGACCATCCCGCCGCCCCGCGTGACGGGCAGACCGGGTTTTGCGTGCATAACATGGTGCGCGCGGGCGACAGCGGCACGCTCTACCAGCAAAACCACCACGGTGTTTTTCGCAGCCGCGACGGGGGGCGCTCGTGGGATGATATCACCGAGGGGTTGCCCTCGACCTTCGGATTCCCCATCGCGGTAAACCCGCAAGACCCCGAGATGATCTGGACCTTCCCGCTCAACGGCGACATGGCGGGCCGCTACCCGCCCGATGCCGCCGCCGCGGTCTGGCGCTCCTGCGATGGCGGCGCGACATGGCAGGCCACCCGCAATGGCCTGCCGCAAGAGGCGTGCTTTTTTACCGTGCTGCGTCAGGCGATGGCCACAGACACCGAGGATCGGCCGGGCGTCTATTTTGGCACCAACAGCGGCTCGGTCTTTGGCTCGACCGATACCGGAGAGACTTGGGTCGAGGTCGCCCGCCACCTGCCCACGGTCCTGTCGGTCGAGACCCTGACCACCGGGTGACGCAAGGACGCGTTTTGCCTGTGGCGCCGCCCGCGTTAGCCTGCCCGTCAGGGAGGATGCAGCACGGACGCGGATTTGATCATCGTCGGCGCAGGCCTGTCAGGCCTTGTCGCGGCGTGGCACGCGGCGGAACGGGGCCGCAAGGTGTTGCTCCTGGATCAGGAAGGGCCGCAATCGCTTGGCGGGCAAGCGTGGTGGAGCCTTGGTGGCCTTTTCATGGTCGACACCCCCGAACAGCGCCGCCTTGGTCTGAAGGACAGCCGTGCATTGGCCGGGGCCGACTGGATGGGATCGGCCGGGTTCGACCGGCCCGAGGATGACCTGCCCCGGAAATGGGCCGAGGCCTATCTCGACTTCGCCGCCGGTCCGATGCGCGCCTATCTGCACGGGCTGGGGATGCGCTGGTTTCCAGTGGTCGGATGGGCGGAACGGGGTGGGGCGCTGGCCACCGGCCACGGCAATTCGATTCCGCGCTTTCACATCACATGGGGCACCGGACCGGGGGTCGTGCGCCCCTTTGCAGATCGTGTGCGGAGCCATCCCAACATTGCGCTCGCCTTTCGCCACCGGGTGACCGACCTGCTGATCGAGGCAGGCCGCGTGGTGGGCGTGCGTGGCGAAGAGTTGGAACCCGACAGCGCGCGGCGCGGCGCCTCGACCACCCGCGCGGTCGCAGGCGGCTTCACCTACCGGGCGGGCACCGTGGCCGTCACAAGCGGCGGTATCGGCGGCAACCATGATCTTGTGCGCGCGACTTGGCCGGTCGATCGCCTCGGGCCGCCGCCCCAAGCCATGGTGTCGGGCGTGCCGGACTATGTGGATGGCCAGATGCAGCAGATCGCCGCCCGCGCCGGCGGGGCCACGATCAACACCGACCGCATGTGGCACTACACCGAGGGGCTGCGGAATTGGGACCCGATCTGGCCCAACCATGGCATCCGCATCCTGCCGGGGCCGTCCTCTCTGTGGTTCGATGCCTTGGGGCAGCGGATGGAGGCACCCTTCTTCCCCGGCTTCGACACGCTCGGCACCCTGCGCCGCATCCTGTCCACCGGCCACGCGCATAGCTGGTTCATCCTGACCCAGAAGATCATCGAGAAGGAGTTTGCCCTGTCAGGGTCGGAACAGAACCCTGACCTGACCTCGGCCCGCTGGTCGGCGGTTCTGCGCGAGCGGCTGGGGAAAGGGGCTACGCGGGCGGTTGAGGCGTTCAAGGCAGAGGGCGACGATTTCGTGGTGGCTGACAATCTGGCCGATCTGGTTTCGGGCATGAACCGGATCAATCCGGGTCCGGACCTGTCCGTTGACCACATCCGGGCGCAGATCGAGGCGCGCGATGCGCAGTTGGAAAACCGGGTCAGCAAGGATGCGCAGGTGACGGCGATGCGCGGTGCGCGGGCCTATCTGGGCGACAAGCTGATCCGCACCGCCAAACCCCACCGTATCCTCGCCCCCAAGGCCGGGCCGCTCATCGGCGTGCGGCTCAACATCCTGACGCGCAAATCGCTCGGCGGTCTCTGGACCGATCTGACCGGGCAGGTCCTGCGCGCGGATGGCCAGCCGCTACCCGGCCTCTTCGCGGCGGGCGAGGCGGCGGGGTTCGGCGGTGGTGGATACCATGGCTACAACGCGCTTGAGGGCACTTTCCTTGGTGGCTGCATCTTTTCCGGCAAGACCGTGGGCGAGGCGGTGTGATGGCGGGCCTGTCGCGGCCCACGCCGACCGATCCTACGCCCCGGCAGGGTGGCCCCGTGGCCGCAAGCCGGGTATGACACGGGAAAACGCAAGATCACGAGGGGAATAGAGATGCTCAAGGTGTACCTGTCCGGTGAGATCCACACCGATTGGCGCGATCAGATCGTTGCGGGCGCAGAGGGGCTGGATGTCACCTTTTCGGCCCCCGTCACCGATCACGGGGCCAGCGACGATTGTGGCGTGGCGATCATGGGCGCCGAGGCCGACAAATTCTGGCACGACAACAAGGGCGCGAAGCTCAATGCCATCCGCACCCGCAAGGGTATCGCCGAGGCTGACGTTGTCGTGGTGCGCTTCGGCGACAAGTACAAACAGTGGAACGCGGCCTTCGACGCGGGCTATGCGGCGGCGCTTGGCAAATCGCTGGTCGTCATGCACGGCCCCGACCACCAGCACGCGCTGAAAGAGGTCGATGCGGCGGCGCTGGCCGTTGTCGAGCAGCCCGAACAGGTGGTGCAGATCCTTCGCTATGTGCTGACCGGCACCCTGCCGGGCTAGTCAGTCTCGGGGTGGGGTGACAAGCCCCACCTTCACGGCCGGGCGCGCAAGGAACTGCTGCATGTAGCGCTGGCAATTGGGCAGGTCGGCCCAATGCACCGCCTCGCAGGCGCCGTAGACGTCCAGAACGCGCAGCCATGGGGCGGTGGCGATATCGGCGATCGAGTAGTCGTCGCAAAGCCATTCCCGCCCGTCCAGACGATCTTCTATGATCGCCAGCAGTCGCCGCGCCTCGGCCAGATACCGGTCGCGCGGGCGGTGGTCGGGAATGTCGGCCCCAGCGAATTTGTAGAAAAAGCCGAGTTGGCCGAACATCGGCCCGATGCCCCCCATCTGGAACATCAACCATTGCAGAATGTCGTATTTCTGCGCCGGGCTGCTGCCGATCAGATGCCCTGTCTTCTCGGCCAGGTAGATCAGGATCGCGCCGCTTTCGAACAGGCCGACGGGCTGGCCGTCCGGCCCGTCAGGGTCGATGATTGCAGGGATTTTGCCATTTGGATTGAGCGACCGGAAGGCCGGGCTTTTCACCTCCTCGGGCGTCAGCGTCACCTTGTGCGCCTCGTAGGGCAGGCCGAGCTCTTCCAGCGCGATCGAGATTTTCACGCCATTGGGTGTGGGGAAGGCATATAGCTGGATCGCCTGCCGATCGGTGGCGGGCCAGCGGGCGGTGATCGGGAAAGCGGAAAGGTCTGCCATATCGTGTCCTGTAGCGTCAGCCTGTCCCACGCAGTTTTCAAAAGACAGCCGGGGTGGCTTTGTGGCTAAACTTTCCTGCGGGCAGCCGCTGACTGCAACAGGACAAAGGGAACCAGGCACCATGTTACAGGAATTTCAGAAATTCATCTCTCGTGGCAACGTGATGGATATGGCCGTCGGCATCATTGTCGGCGCGGCCTTTACCGCGATCGTGAAATCGCTGGTCGATGATTTGATCCGTCCCCTGATCGGGGTCTTCACCGGTGGGATCGACTTCTCCAACCTGTTCTACACAATCGGTGGCGGCGACTATGACACGCTCGACGCCGCGCGAGAGGCCGGGGCCGCGACCTTTGCCTATGGGGCTTTCATCATGGCAGTGATCAATTTCTTCCTCATTGCCTTCGTCGTGTTCCTGCTGGTGCGGGGGATCAACAAGATCAAGGACGCGGCCAAGGCCAAGGAAGAGGCGACGGAAGAGCCCGCGCCCGCGCCCGGCCCGAGCGAGTTGGACATCCTGATCGAAATCCGGGACTCTTTGAAAAAGGCCTAAACCCCGACCGCTTGCAGCAGGAACAGCGTGCCAAGGCCCGAGACGATGGTCACGATGGCGTCCTTGGTCAAATAGCCTGCCGAAAGGGCGACCAGCGCCGCAGTCAGGCGGGCCGGATCGGTCTGGCCGTCTGTGGCGTCGGGCCATAGTACCATGGGCGTGATCAGCGCGGGCAGAATGCCCACGGCGGTGTAGCGCAGGTGGCGCAGCACCCATTCCGGAAGGTCGCGGTTGCCCAGAAGCCCGAGGAAGGAATAGCGGATCGCGAATGTGCCGAGGCCAAGGCCGACGACAACGACCCAGATGGCGGTGTCGCTCCACCCGGTCATTGCGCCAGCCTCCGTTCCACTTCCGCGCCTACGATCATCGCGCCGGCCCCCGCCAGCAAGATCCACAGGTTATGCGGCACCCATTGCAGCGAGACCGCCAGCACGATCGAGGCCAAGGCAGCCGCGATATGGGCAGGGGTGCGTAGCGCCGGGGCGAAGAACGAAATGAAGGCAATGGGCACTGCGAAATCGAGCGACAAGCCCGCCGGGATCGCATTGCCCAGAACCGCGCCGATCCATGTCACCACATACCACGGCAGGCAGATGACAGTGGCCGTCCCCATGTAATAGGCGACCTTCTGGGGCAATGGCTGGGACGGGTTGCGCTCGTATTCGAGATGCGACAGCGCATAGGTGGCATCGACATTGAAATAGGCGATGAAGATGCGTTGCCAGCTTGGCGCAGGCCCCAGATGGGGGGCGAGCGAGGCCGCATACATCGCCATGCGCAGGTTGACCGCAAGGGCCGAGGCCAGAACGATGATTGTCGGCGCCTGATCCTGCATCAGTTGCACTGCGGTGAACTGCGCCGCGCCCGCGATGACCACGACCGAAAACCCCATTGTCTGCGCCAGGTCCAGCCCAGCATCCCGAGCGACCACGCCGAAGAGCATCCCGAAGGGCAACACGACCAAAAGGAACGGGAGCGATTGTCTCAGACCGCGAAAATACGCGGCGCGGGGGGAAGAGCTGGACATGAGGGGGCCTTGCGATAGAACCTGTCTACGCCCTTAGACCGCCCGACCGGGGGATGCAAATGACTGTTCTGGATGATGAACCATCACGATTGGTGATGGGGGGACTGCCATGAAGCAGCCTCTTGGGCTCATTCTGGCGGGCGGTCGGGCGACCCGCATGGGCGGCGGCGACAAGGGGCGGCTGATGCTAGGGCAACGCACGTTGTTTGCGCGCGTGATCGAGCGGATCGGGCCGCAGGTGGCGGCGCTGGCGCTGAATGCAAACGGCGAGGTGGCGCGGTTCGCAGATCTGGGGCTGCCGGTCCTGCCCGATGGCCTTGCCGGGTTTCCGGGGCCGCTGGCAGGGGTGCTGGCGGGGTTGGATTGGGCTGCCGTTCAGGGGGCCTCACATATCGTGACGGTGGCCGCGGATACCCCGTTCTTTCCCGAAGACCTTGTGCCGCGCCTGTTGTTGGCGTCCGAGACAGAGGGCCAGCCGATCGCCCTGGCTGCAAGCGAGGCAGAGGGTCGTGCGCTGATGCAGCCCACCTTCGGCCTCTGGCCCGTGGCGCTGCGCCAAGACCTGCGGGCCAGCCTGGCACAGGGCGAGCGCAAGGTGCGCCGATGGGCCGGGGGGCATGGTGTTGCGCTGGCACCGTTCCCGGCGGGACGGGTCGACCCGTTCTTCAACATCAACACGCCCGAGGATCTGGCCCGGGCAGAGGCAATGCTGGGGTGAGCCGGTATCAACGGGACGGCGGCGACACCCTGTCGGCATTGCATGGATGCCGCAGGCCAGTCCCCTGACCGGCTTCGTTTGACCTGTTGAACTTTGGCAAAAACGACCGTTTTCGTGACACTCCGAGCGGTGCACACAAGCCGATCCTAATCGAACATTCCCGTCACGCGGCCCATCAGCATAAAGGCGCGGGCGGTGCGAGTGTCGGACATCAGGGCGATTTCCTCGTCGGTGGCGTTCTGCTCGAACTCCACCAGCGTCTTGTCGAACTGCCGCAGGAAGTGGTGCACCGCGTCGCGGAAGACCGGGTCTTGCTTCATCCGACCGGCCGACAGCGCCAGCGAGGATCGGTCGCGGATGCCACCGAGGGCCGCGACGGTCTTGCCCCGGTCGCCCTTGGCAAAACGCCGCCACAGCTCGGGCTTGGCGCGGTCCGGGCGCAGGTCGTCCATGTAGATGCCGTCCTGGCTGAGCAAGGTCAGCACATCCTGCGCCGACCGGATCAGTTTCTTGGTCGAGGGATCGTTCAAGGCCCGGCGCAGAGTGCGGAAGCCTTCCTTGTCGTGCTCGTTCTCGGGAAAATTCAGCGACTTGATGAAATCGGCGATCGAGATCGGATCGGACAGGTCGTCGGCGGGCGCGCCAAGGCCCAGAAGGCTGGGTTGCGGCGGCTCTTCGGTGGCGGTTGCGGCCTGTTTGACCACGGCGGCGCGGTCTTCGGCACTCTCGGACGGGCGGCGCAGGCTGGTGAAGGTCGCCAGCGCCGTCTGGGTGGAACGCTGCGCCTCTGCCAACTCGTTCAGACGTGCGGCCACGGCGGGTTTCATTTCCACCGCGCTACGCTGCTGCTGCACGACATAGGCCGCGCGCATCGCGTCAATCGCGCTTTGCAGGCGGGCCGATTCCTCGCGCATGATCCGGGCGGTCTTGGCCGCCGAGGCCGCGACCCAAATGAGCGCGATCGGCATGAAGGTCGCCAGCATCAGCATGGTGACCTGCAAGGTCGCGCTGTCGCCCATGTCGGCGGCCAGATCGGTGCCGAAAAAGACCCAGCCGACAATCGCCAGCCAGCCCGCCGTCAGCACCAGCGCCACGATTTCCACCGCAGTGATCCGGGGGGTGCCCTGTTCCTGTGAATAAATGCCAAGCTCTAACGAGCCGGGGTGCTTGTCGTCTGCCATAACCACCAAGTTCCGCGTGCAGGCAGACCCACTATACTAGATGTAGGAGACCTTGACGATCTCATAATCCTTGCTGCCCCCGGGTGTCTTCACATCGACACTGTCACCTTCCTCTTTCCCGATCAAGGCGCGGGCGAGGGGCGAGTTGATGTTGAGCAGGCCTTTTTCGATGTTGGCTTCGGCTTCGCCAACGATCTGATAGGTCTTCTCTTCCTCGGTGTCTTCATCGACCAGGTCCACGGTCGCGCCGAACTTGATCGAGCCGGACAGGGTCTTGGGGTCGATCACCTGCGCAAGGCTGATCAGTCCCTCAAGCTCCTTGATGCGGCCCTCGATGAACGACTGTTTTTCGCGGGCCGAATGATATTCGGCATTTTCCGACAGGTCTCCATGCTCGCGCGCCTCTGCAATGGCGGCGATGATGGCCGGACGCTCGACCGATTTGAGATGCTTCAGTTCCGCGTCGAGGGCTGCATAGCCCTTGGGTGTCATGGGGATCTTGTCCATCGAAAATACGCTCTTTGTCCCTGTTTTGTCCGGCGTGCTAGGGCCTGACGATATGGGGCCTCTGCCCGCAGTTCAACGGGAAAGGCTGGAAAATGTGCGGCGGGGTGGCTGATCTAGAGGCTTCCGGAAACGCCCATCTCGACCGTCCCGGAAATGGAAACGCCCGTGGTGGCCGGGGCGGGGCGGCGTTCCGGGTGGGTCGGCGCGCCATCGACGCCACAGGCCGACAGAAGTGCAATGGCCGCAAGGCCAGTGATAAGGCGGATCATGCGAGGGCGTCCTTCCAGCGTCTGACTTGCGTGAGCACCTTTTCGGGTGCCGTCCCACCATAGGACATTCTGGAGGCAACGGAATTGTGCACGCCCAGAACGTCGAACACATCGGCGGTGATCTGCGCATTGACCGAGTGCATGTCGTCAAGGCTGAGGTCGGGCAGGTCGCATCCCTTGTCCTCGGCCAGTTTGACCAGCGCGCCGGTGACGTGGTGGGCATCGCGGAACGGCATGTCGAGCACCCGCACCAGCCAGTCGGCAAGGTCGGTCGCGGTCGAAAAGCCGCTGCCCGCCGCCGCTTCGAGGTTGTCGCGGTTCGCGGTCATGTCGCGCACCATACCCTCCATCGCGGCAAGCGCGAGGGCAAGGTTGTCAGCCGCGTCAAAGACCTGTTCCTTGTCTTCCTGCATGTCCTTGGAATAGGCCAGTGGCAGCCCCTTCATGACGGTCAGCAGGGCGACATTGGCCCCGAGGATGCGCCCGATCTTGGCGCGGATCAGTTCCGCCGCGTCGGGGTTCTTCTTCTGCGGCATGATCGACGAGCCGGTCGAGAACCGGTCGCTGAGGGTCACGAAGCGGAACTGCGCCGAGGACCAGATCACCAGCTCTTCCGCCATGCGGCTGAGGTGCATCGCGCAGATGGTCGCCGCTGCGAGAAATTCCAACGCAAAATCGCGGTCGGACACGGCATCGAGGCTGTTGGCCGAGGGCCGGTCAAACCCGAGCGCCTCTGCGGTCGCGTGCCGGTCGATGGCGAACGATGTGCCGGCAAGGGCCGCCGCCCCGAGCGGACATTCGTTCATCCGCTTGCGCGCGTCCTGAAAACGCGACCGGTCGCGGGCGAACATCTCGACATAGGCCATCATGTGATGGCCCCACGTCACCGGCTGCGCGGTTTGCAGGTGGGTAAAGCCCGGCATCACCCAATCCGCCCCGGCCTCGGCCTGCGCCAGCAGCGCCTGCATCAGGGCAGTAAGGCCCGATATCGTGGCATCCATCTGCTCGCGGACCCAGAGTTTGAAATCCGTGGCCACCTGGTCGTTGCGGCTGCGCGCGGTGTGCAAGCGACCGGCGGCCTCGCCGACGATGTCCTTCAGCCGGGCCTCCACATTCATGTGGATGTCTTCCAGCGCGGTGGAAAACTCAAATGTTCCACCCTCGATTTCTGACAAGACCGTGAGCAGGCCTTCCCGGATCGCCTCGGCATCCTTATCAGTCAAGATACCTTGTGCCGCCAGCATGGCCGCATGTGCGCGAGAGCCGTCGATATCCTGCTTCGCCAGGCGTTTGTCGAACCCGATCGAGGCGTTGATCGCCTCCATGATCGCGTCAGGCCCTGCGGCGAAACGGCCGCCCCACATTGCGTTCGAGCTTTTGGTAGACATGTCTTAACAGTAACCCCGGAGGAAAAAGAATGGTCCGTCATCTGCGACTCGTCCCGCTTTATATGGCCTTGTGCCTCGGTGCAAATACCGTTGCCGCGCAAGACATGCAGGACTTGCTGGCCGGGGACATGCGGGCCATGGCCCTGCACGAGGCCCCGCAGGATGTCACCGACGTTTCTTTCACAGATGCGGACGGCACCGAGATGACCTTGCAGGATTTCGCGGGCGAATATGTCGTGCTGAACTTCTGGGCGACATGGTGCGCCCCCTGCCGCGAGGAAATGCCATCGCTCAACACCCTGCAACAGGAACTGGGCGGCGACAATTTCCGCGTTGTCACCATCGCGTCGGGGCGCAACCCGATCCCGGCGATCAACCGTTTCTTCGAAGAGGTGGGGGTTTCAGACCTGCCGGTCTACCTTGACCCCCGGCAGGGCATGACCCGCGCCATGGGGGTTTTCGGCTTGCCGACCACGGTGGTACTGAATCCCGACGGGCAAGAGATCGGCCGCCTGCGCGGCGATGCCGATTGGGGCGGAGAGGACGCGCTGGCGCTGATGACCGCGCTTATGAGCGATGCAGGCTGACCGTCCTAGGCCAGTGCCGCCACCTTGGCATGACAGGGGCAGGTGGTGATGTGGTCGTTGACCATGCCCACGGCCTGCATGAAGGCATAGGCGATGGTCGGCCCGCAGAACTTGAACCCGGCGGCCTTCAGATCTTTTGAAATCCGGTTGGACAAGGGCGTGTGTGCGGGAACTTCGGCCATGTGCGACCAGGCATTCTGGATCGGGCGCCCATCCACGTAGTCCCACAGGAACCGGTCAAAGCCTTGGTGTGCCTCGATCCGCTGCCACGCCTGGGCATTGCTGATCGTGGCCGCGATCTTGCCGCGATGGCGGATGATGCCGGGGTTTTGCAGCAGGCGGTCGATATCGGGCTCGCCCCAACCCGCGATGACGTGGGGGTCGAACCCGGCGAAGGCGTCGCGGAAACTGTCCCGTTTGCGCAGGATGGTGATCCACGACAGTCCGGCCTGAAACCCGTCGAGAATCAGTTTCTCGAACAGCGCCCGACTATCCCATTCCGGCACGCCCCATTCGGTGTCGTGATAGGCCAGATAAAGCGGATCGTCGCCCGGCCAGCTACAGCGTCCGTCTGTCATCCTCTTGGTCCTCCTGCCAAATCGCCGCTGCGCGGGTGGTTTGCTCAAATTAGAACAAAAAGCGAAGGTTCACCATTGCTTAAGACCCTCGGCTGCATCTTGGCGCCGTCTGCAAACAGGAGGCTGCCATGCGGGGGCGCAAGCGTCGAAATCTGGTCGAGCCGGGGGAGGCCAGCCCCTTGGATGCGGCCATCGCGCAACGGGACCGGGGCACCATGTCGATGGTGCGGGATGCGTTGGAACGGGGCGATACCGTTCTTGCCTTTCAACCTGTGGTGCAGGCGTCCAACCCGGACAGGACCGTCTTTTACGAGGGGCTCATTCGTGTGCTGGATGAAACTGGCCGGGTGATCCCGGCGAAGGAGTTCATGGGCGCGGTGGAAACGCAGGAACTGGGCCGGGAAATAGACTGCGCCGCGCTGCGGGCCGGGCTGCGGGCGCTGCGCCAAACGCCATCGTTGCGCCTGTCGATCAACATGTCGGCCCGCTCGATCGGCTATCCGAAGTGGAAACAGGTGCTCAACCGGGGGCTGTCCGTCGACCCGAATGTGGCGGAACGGCTGATCCTTGAAATCACCGAAAAATCCGCGATGCAGATGCCGGAATTGGTGACCACCTTCATGACCGAGCTTCAGGACAAGGGCATTGCCTTCGCGCTCGACGATTTCGGGGCCGGGCACACCGCCTTTCGCTATCTCAAGGAGTTCTATTTCGACATCGTCAAGATCGACGGGCAGTTTATCCGCAAGGTCCATAGCGACCCGAACAATCAGGTGCTGATGCAGGCGCTGATATCCGTCTCCGAACATCTCGACATGTTCACCGTGGCCGAAGCCGTCGAAACCGGGCAAGAAGCCGGCTGGCTTGCCGCCGCCGGGGTCGATTGCTTGCAGGGGTATTTCTTCGGCGCCCCCAGCCTGACACCGCCGTGGCTGGTCGAGGCGGGCAGAGCCGCCACTGGCGGATAGGTCACACTCTGCGGTTGCACTGCAGTGCAGCATGAGACACCGTGTCAGTTGTGAGGATGCGCCTCGGGCCTTATGACCCTGCGTAACCGTAGCCTTTCCGCCAGACCGGGCGGGGCCTTCCCGCCGGTCGACCCGAACAAACCGAAAGGGATCTGACATGACCAATGTCGTCATCGCCTCTGCCGCGCGTACCGCCGTCGGAAGCTTCCTCGGCTCTTACGCCAACACACCTGCCCACGATCTCGGCTCTATCGTCCTGAACGCTCTGGTCGAGCGGGCCGGCGTCGACAAGGCAGACATCTCCGAAACCATCCTTGGCCAGGTGCTGACCGCCGCCCAGGGCCAGAACCCGGCCCGCCAGGCGCATATCAATGCGGGTTTCCCGCAGGAAAGCGCCGCGTGGAGCATCAACCAGGTGTGCGGCTCGGGCTTGCGGGCGGTCGCGCTCGGCGCGCAGCACATCATGTTGGGCGATGCCTCGATCATCGCCGCCGGTGGTCAGGAAAACATGTCCATGTCCCCCCATGCCGCCATGCTGCGGCAGGGCCAGAAAATGGGCGACATGAAATACATCGACACGATGATCCGCGACGGCCTGTGGGATGCTTTCAACGGCTACCACATGGGCCAGACTGCCGAGAACGTGGCCGAGCAGTGGCAGATCAGCCGCGACATGCAGGACGAATTCGCCGTCGCTTCGCAAAACAAGGCTGAGGCTGCGCAGAAGGCCGGCAAGTTCGCCGATGAAATCACTCCGGTGACGATCAAGAGCCGCAAGGGCGATGTCGTCGTCGAAAACGATGAATACATCCGCCACGGCGCCACCATGGACGCCATGCAAAAGCTGCGCCCGGCCTTCACCAAGGATGGCACCGTGACCGCCGCCAACGCCAGCGGCCTGAACGACGGCGCGGCGGGCGTGCTGCTGATGTCGGCAGATGAGGCCGAAAAGCGCGGGATCGAGCCGCTTGCGCGTATCGCCTCTTACGCGACAGCCGGTCTCGACCCGTCGATCATGGGCGTCGGCCCGATCTACGCAAGCCGCAAGGCGCTGGACAAGGCGGGCTGGAAAGTCGAGGATCTCGACCTCGTGGAAGCCAACGAAGCCTTTGCCGCGCAGGCCTGCGCCGTGAACAAGGACATGGGCTGGGACCCGGCGATCGTGAACGTGAACGGCGGCGCCATCGCCATCGGCCACCCGATCGGCGCCTCGGGTGCCCGCGTTCTGAACACCCTGCTCTTCGAAATGCAGCGCCGCGGGGCCAAGAAAGGCCTTGCCACGCTCTGCATCGGCGGTGGCATGGGGGTCGCGCTTTGCGTTGAACGCCCGTAAGCGCCCTTCGCCAGTGAACGGCATAGGAAGGGCGCCCGCCGTGGCGCCCTTTTTTCTTTTAATTCATCCCGAAAGTGAAAATGCTTGAGTAACAATGTTGCTCAAGCAGCACCGAAAGGATAACAGAGTTACCAATCCATTCTGCCAAAACGGAGGAGTCCCATGGCAAGAGTTGCACTCGTTACCGGCGGTTCGCGCGGTATCGGCGAAGCCATTTCCAAAGCCCTGAAAGCCGAAGGCTACGAGGTCGCCGCGACCTATGCAGGCAATGACGAAAAGGCCGCCGCCTTTTCCGAAGCCACCGGCATCAAGACCTACAAGTGGAACGTGGCCGATTACGAGGCCTCCAAGGCCGGTATCGCGCAGGTCGAGGCCGACCTTGGCCCCATCGACGTGGTTGTCGCTAATGCTGGCATCACCCGTGACGCGCCGTTCCACAAGATGACGCCCGAGCAGTGGAAAGAGGTGATCGACACCAACCTGACCGGCGTCTTCAACACCGTGCACCCGGTCTGGCCCGGCATGCGCGAGCGCAAGTTTGGCCGTGTCATCGTGATTTCCTCGATCAACGGCCAGAAAGGCCAGTTCGCGCAGGTGAACTACGCCGCGACCAAGGCCGGGGATCTGGGCATCGTCAAGTCGCTGGCACAAGAGGGCGCGCGCGCGGGCATCACCGCCAACGCCATCTGCCCCGGCTACATCGCCACAGAAATGGTCATGGCCGTGCCGGAAAAGGTGCGCGAAGCCATCATCGGCCAGATTCCGGCGGGCCGTCTTGGCGAACCGGAAGAAATCGCGCGTTGTGTGGCCTTCCTCGCCTCTGACGACGCGGGCTTTATCAACGGGTCGACCATTTCGGCCAACGGTGCCCAGTTCTTCGTCTGATCCAGTCAGACAGTGCATCACAGGCCTCCGCCATATCGGCGGGGGCCTTTTTCAGTGCTCCGCAGGGGCGGGCCCGTCATGGGGGCGCAAGCGGAAAGTCGCGGTCTTGGCGATGGATTTGGGGAAGAACAGATACCCATCCGATCAAAACTACCGGTGGTGCGTCTGTTTGCGCGCTGCACATGGGCGCCAAAACGCCCATGTGGCTTGATGAAAAATGACTTTGATCAGGCGTCGAGGCGCGCGATCTCTTCCTTGATAAGGAGTTTCTGTTTTTTCAGTTCCCGGATCGTCACGTCGCTGGTGCCGGGACTGCGTTGAACTTCTTCAACTTTTCGCGAGAGGGTCTCGTGCTTTCTCTTAAGCTCCTCAAGGTGAGCGCCTACTGACATTCAAATCCTCCTCTCTCTGCTATGTGACATCGTGATGACAATCGAAGCACAGCTTGCGATTCTTGTCACCTGTAACCTATCTGAAATTGTCGGAATGACGCAGAGGCCCGCCGATCAGACCCAGGGCAAGGCGGCGGCTTCCCGCAGGATACCCTGCGCAGCCTGGGAAAAATCGTCGCCATCCTCTTGATGCTTTGCGCCGTCGTGCAGGATCAGGGGCGGCAATAAAACAAAGGGCGCGCGGCCTCCTTTGCGGCCCCGCAGCAGGACGCGACCGGCCGGGCGGCCAATGCGCGGCACCAGCGGGCGCAGCATCAGCGAACCAAGCCGTGGCACCATCGCGGCCATCATGTCGGGCAGGCGGTCGGCCGCCTGGATCATCGTCAGCCAGCCCTTGGGGGCAAGGCGGCGGGCGGCGACCTCTACCCAGTCTGTCAAGGGCGTTTCCTCGCGCAGGGCGGCCTCGCGGCCCGTGTCCCCGGCGGGTGTTCCGGCCCCGGCGCGATAATAGGGCGGGTTGGCGATGACGTGGTCGAAGTGCTGTTGACGCAAGCTGTCGGGCAGCGCGGCAAGGTCTGCGGTGACGATCCGGGCGCTGTCGCCAAGGTTGCGGTGGGCCAGATCGGCATAGTCGGCCTGCCGTTCGACCCCGGTCAGCGTCAGGTCCGGAACGCGGGCCGACAGGCACAGCGACGCCACGCCCGCGCCGCAGCCCAATTCCAGAACGCTTTGGCCGGGCCGGGCTTCGACGGCGGCGGCCAGCAGAACCGGATCGGTGGCGGCACGGTATCCGTCGCGGGGCTGCCACGCATGGACCCGCCCGCCAAGGAAGGCGTCACGGGTCAGGGCGTTCCGGGCAAAGCCCATCAGGGGCGCCCGAAGGGAATGCCATTGTCGCGCATCGCGCGTTCGGCGGCGATCATGTCGCCCTCGCGCACCATCAGGCGGCGCGGCAATACGCCAAGGGAGCCTTCGAGCACGCTCATATGGACGTCCAACTCGAACACCTCTATACCCTCGCCCGATAAGAGCGCCGAGGCGAAGGCGATCACGGTCGGATCGGTGCTGCGCAACAGTTCTTTCATGCAAGGGCAGATAGGCCCCAAACGCCCGCTTGTCGAGAGAAGGAAACACCCCCGGGATGACCGTCGCAGATACCGCAACCAAACCCCATGACCGCCTTCGAGAGTATCTTGCCGAGGATTTGCAGGCGGTAAATGCACTGATCCGCACGCGGATGGCCTCGGAACACGCACCCCGGATACCGGAAGTGACAGCGCATCTGGTCGAGGCGGGGGGCAAGCGGATTCGTCCGATGATGACCTTGGCCGCGGCGCGGCTTTGCGGCTACGAGGGCGCCTATCATCAGGTGCTGGCGGCAACGGTGGAATTCATCCACACCGCGACGCTGTTGCATGACGATGTGGTCGACGAAAGCGCGCAGCGCCGGGGGCGACCGACCGCTAACCTGTTGTGGGATAACAAATCTTCCGTTCTGGTCGGCGATTACCTGTTCGCCCGGTCGTTCCAGTTGATGGTGGAATGCGGGTCGCTGCGGGTGATGGAAATCCTGTCGAACGCGTCCGCGACGATTGCCGAGGGCGAGGTGTTGCAGTTGACGGCTGCACAGAACTTGGCGACGGGAGAGGACATCTACCGTCAGGTTATCAAAGGAAAAACCGCCGCTCTGTTCGAGGCGGCGACCGAAGTGGGTGGTGTCATCGCGGGCGCGCCCGAGGCACAGGTGACGGCGCTGGCGCGCTATGGCGATGCACTTGGGATGAGCTTTCAGATCGTCGATGACCTGCTGGATTACGGTGGTGCATCAGGCGCCATGGGCAAGAACACCGGAGACGATTTTCGCGAGCGAAAACTGACACTTCCGGTGATCAAGGCCGTGGCCAAGGCGGATGGTGAAGAGCGCGCCTTCTGGCTGAGGACCATCGAGAAGGGGCGTCAGGAAGACGGCGATCTGGACCATGCGATGGCGCTGCTGAAGCGGCATGGTGCGCTGGAAGAAACGCGGGAAGAGGCGTTGCAGTATCGCGATCAGGCCAAGGCGGCGCTGGCGGAATTGCCGAACCATCCGCTGCGCGACATGCTGTCCGATCTGGCCGATTACGTCGTTGCACGGGTCACCTGAGCCGCGTTTTCCGACACGGCTGTCGGTTGTTTCCGACGCTTGTGTCGGTTTTTTCTGACAGGGTTGTCGGAAAATCAGCCGTCCATCAGCGCCGTCGCGGCCACCCACCAGTCGGGATGATCGGCGGCAAGGGCGCGGGCTGCGCGGGTGGCCTGCGCCTCGGTCTCGAACAATCCGAAACAGGTGGCGCCTGACCCGCTCATCCGGGCGAGCGCCGCGTCCTGGTGGCGTAGGGCGGTGAGCGTTTCCATCACGGCGGGGGCGTGCGCGCGGGCGGGCGGTTCGAGGTCGTTACGCTGATGCGCGAGCCACGCGAGGAAGCTGGCGAAATCGGTCCACGCCGGGGCGGCCATTGGCGGGTTGTCCTTGCGTGCGAGCGCGGCGAAAACCGGCCCGGTCGGCACCGACACGCGGGGGTTCACCAGAACCGCGAACACCGGGGGCAGGGGCGGCACCGGCGACAGGCTGTCGCCGATCCCCTGCATCCGTTGCGGCGCGGATGACAGGCAGACGGGAACGTCCGCGCCAAGGCGCAGACACTCGTCGACCGAGGGCAGGCACTGCTCCCAGAGCCGCGCCAGACCGCGCAGGGCGGCGGCGGCATCGGCAGAGCCGCCTCCGATCCCGGCGGCATGGGGCAGGTGTTTATCCAGCGTGATGCGCGCACCGCGCGACGGGCCAAGGAGGGCGGCGGCGCGCAAGATCAGGTTCTCTGGGCCGACCGGCACGCCGCTGGCCATGGGGCCTGTGACGCTGAGCGATATTTCATCGGCCGCTTGCATCCGCAGGTCATCGCCGGTGTCGCGGGCAAAAACGACCAACGAGTCGAGCAGGTGGTAGCCATCCGCCCGTTGGCCGGTCACGTGCAGCGCAAGGTTGATCTTGGCTGGCGCGCGCTCTTCCATCACTCGACGGGCTGCCCCTGTTCCTGTTCCAGAACCGCATCAAGACCGATGTCGAGCTTGAGGCGTATCCGGTCGGCATCGGCGGGGTCAGGGTCGAACGAGAGCGCACGGCTCCATTGGAATTCCGCCTCGCGGGTTCGGCCCACCATCCAGTAGACGTCGCCCAGATGGTCGTTCAGGATCGGGTCATTCGGCGTCAGGGCAAGGGCGCGTTCCATCGGCGCCACAGCATCTTCGTAGCGGCCAAGCTGGAAATAGACCCAACCGAGCGAGTCGACGATATAGCCATTGTCCGGCCGCGCGGCGACGGCGCGCTGGATCATGTCGAGCGCTTCATCCAGATCGCGGCCCTGTTCGATCAGGGAATAGCCAAGGTAATTCAGAACGTTGGGCTGGTCGGGTTCCAATTCCAATGCATGGCGGAAATCGGCCTCGGCGGCATCCCATTGGCCGGTGCGTTCATAGCTGATGGCGCGGGCATAGAACAGGAACCAATAACGCGACTGGTCGGTGTCGATCAGCCCGATCGCGGCGGTATACGCGGCGATGGCGTCGTCGAACTGTTCCTGGCGGCGCAGAACATCGCCAAGGGCGGTGTGCACCGACGCAAGGTCGGGATAGTCGCGGGCAAGGGATTGCAGAACCTCGACGGCCGCTTCCTGACGATCAAGCTGGAACAGGGCTTCGGACCGGCCTTGTTCGGCCTCGACGAAAAGCGGGCTTTCGCGCGGCACGAGGCCATAGACCTCGACCGCCATCTGGTATTGCCGGGCGTCGGACAGGATATTCCCCGCCAGCAGCAGCGATTGGATATGGCCGGGATCAATGGCATGGGCGGCGCGGGCATAGACCAGCGGCAGGGTGGTGCCCGCATCGCTGCCCAAGACGCGGGCCAGCGAAAAGAAGACCTCGGCCATCCCCTGTTCCGGGGTCACGATGAAATCATACGGGCGGGTCGGATCCGCCGCGATCTGGGCGCGCAGTTCGATCAAGCTTTGGTCGGCATCGCGCACAAGGGCCTGATCCAGCAGGGCAAGCGCATCATCGGCCCGATCAAGTTGCACCAGCACCTGTGCGTGGGCCTGAATCCCGCGTGACGAAAGTTGCAGCGGGCCGTAGACCTCGCCCGAGAAGATCGCCATGGCCCCCTCGAAATCGCCGACCGAGGCGCGGGCAAGGCCAAGCTGGTAAGGCACGAGGCCCGCCAGCGGGCTGTTGTCGTCGATCATCGCCTCGAAGGTCTGGCTGGCGCGGCTCATGTCTCCCTCGGCGAGGTAGAGCCATGCTTCGAGCAGCGGGTCGATCAGCGGCCCGGCCCCGGATTGGGCGACGGCGGCCTCGGCGGCGCCAGCAAGGTCGCCTGCGCGAACGCGGTTCACCTGATCGACGAGATTGGCGAAGTCGCGTTCATCGGCATCGTCGGGCACACGGTCGGTATAGCTGCCGGCGCTGTCCCAATCGCCGATGGCGGCGAAGGCCAGCATCGCGTCGCCGATCAGGCGCACGTTGTCGGGGTCGGCCTGTAGCAGGCGTTCGAACTGGCGCGCGGCTTCGCGGTGGTCGCCCGAGATCGCGGCAGACCGGGCCGCCAGATAGGCCCCGGCGAGCCCCGGCTGATCCAGCGGCACTGTCGTTTGCGAGACGGCGGGGGCACCAAGGCACAGGCCCAGGATCAGGGTGAAACGGGACAGCATACGCATTGGAACCTCCTGCTCGGTTTGCGCCCGAGACTAGGTGCGACTGCCCCCGGACGCAATGCGGGGCGCCACCTGGGCGCCCCGTTTTTTGCCGTCCTGTCAGGGAAGTGATCACATGTTGGGATAGTTGGGCCCGTCGCCACCCTGCGGGGTCACCCAGGTGATGTTCTGGCTGGGGTCCTTGATGTCGCAGGTCTTGCAATGGACGCAGTTCTGGAAGTTGATCACGAACTGGTTCTGGCCGTCCTTTTCCACCACTTCGTAGACACCCGCCGGGCAATAGCGCTGCGCCGGTTCGGCGAATTTCGGCAGGTTCACCCCGATCGGCACCGAGGCGTCGGCGAGGTGCAGGTGCGCGGGCTGGTTTTCCTCGTGGTTGGTCATCGAGAAGCTGACATTGGTCAGCCGGTCGAAGCTGATCTTGCCATCGGGTTTGGGGTAGTCGATCGGCTGGTGCTTCGCCGCCTCTTCCGTCGCCGCCGCGTCAGTCTTGCCGTGTTTCATCGTGCCGAAAAGCGAGACACCGAAGAGATTGTTGGTCCACATGTCGAAACCGCCGAAAATCAGCGACGGGGTGAGGCCCCATTTGGACCACATCGGCTTGACGTTGCGGACTTTTTTCAGATCCTTGCCGATGGCACCGGTGCGCACCTCGGTCTCGTAGCTGGTCAGTTCGTCGCCCGAGCGGCCCGCCGACAGCGCCTCGACCGCGGCCTCTGCCGCCGCCTTGCCCGAGAGCATGGCGTTGTGGTTGCCCTTGATGCGCGGCACGTTGACCAGACCCACCGAACAGCCAAGCAGCGCGCCGCCGGGGAAGACCATCTTGGGCATTGACTGGTAACCGCCCTCGGAAATCGCCCGCGCGCCATAGGCCACGCGCTTGCCGCCCTCCAGCAGATCGGCCACCATCGGGTGGTGCTTGAAGCGCTGGAATTCCATGTAGGGGAACAGGTAGGGGTTCTTGTAGTTCAGGTGCACCACGAAGCCCACATAGACCTGGTTGTTGTCGAGGTGATAAACGAACGAGCCGCCGCCCGCGTTCTTGCCCAGCGGCCAGCCCATGGTGTGGGTGACGCGGCCCTCGCGGTGCTTGGCGGGGTCGATCTCCCAGATTTCCTTCATGCCGAGGCCGTATTTCTGCGGCTCATGCCCCGAGGAGAGGTCGTATTTGGCGATGATCTCCTTGGCGAGGCTGCCGCGCACGCCTTCGGAGATGAAGACATATTTGCCGTGCAGTTCCATTCCCGGTTCATAGGCGGGGCCGGGGGTGCCATCGGGGGCCTTGCCGAACTCGCCCGCGACCACGCCCTTGACCTGACCATTGTCGCCGTAGATCAGTTCCGAGCAGGCCATGCCGGGGAAAATCTCGACGCCCATTTCCTCGGCCTGTTCGGCCATCCAGCGGCAGACATTGCCCATCGAGACGATGTAATTGCCGTGGTTCGACATCAGCGGCGGCATCGGCCAGTTCGGCACCTTGACCTTGCCTGCGGGGCCGAGAACGTAGAACTGGTCTTCCTTGACCGGCACGGTGATCGGCGCGCCCTTGTCTTTCCAGTCCGGGATCAGGGCGTCGAGGCCACAGGGGTCGAGAACCGCGCCGGACAGGATATGCGCCCCCACTTCCGAGCCCTTTTCCAGCACCACGACCTCAAGGTCGGTATTGAGCTGCTTGAGCCGGATCGCGGCGGACAGGCCAGCAGGCCCCGCCCCAACAATCACGACATCGTATTCCATCGATTCACGTGTCATTTCGGACATTCCTGCGTATCCTCCGGCTCGGCGCCGCGAGGCGCTTGTCTGGCTGAAAAAATCTTCCAGTTGGGGTAACGCCCCTGTCGTGGCGCGTCAATTGCGACGCAACATCCCTTTGCCCTATCGGTGGCGCAGCCTAACTATGTTTCGTCGCTTGTTAGCGCCAACGGAAACTTTTATCGGAGGCCCCGATGGCTGTTCGCGTTTTGTTCCTTTTGGTCGCCGCCCTCGGCGCGGTGATTCCGATGCGCTTTTTCCTAGCGTGGTTCGGCGAGAACGGGTTTACCATCACGGGCATGGTGGCGGCATGGCACACCAACGCCGCCAGTTCCGGCCTGGTCTGGGACCTGACCATCGCCGCCGGTGCGCTGACGCTCTGGGTGCTGATCGAAACGATCCTCGACCGCAACTGGTGGGGGCTTGTTGCCATCCCCGCGACCTTCTGCATCGGGGTAAGCTGTGGTCTGCCGCTCTATCTCGCTCTGCGCCGTTAACACAGCATTAAGGTTAACGCGCGCCCTGCTGCCTTCTTCTTGGCAAAAATACTCAAATTTCGACGCCAGCCGATCAAGCCGCCGCTCTCCATTCCAGGACATGGCGAACTGGACCGCAGGGTGCCCCCGCGGTCCGCTTTCGCATCACACAGTCAGGATCGTCGATCCGGTCGTCTTGCGGGCTTCCAGCGCGCGGTGCGCTTCGGCCACGTCTTCCAACGGGAAGCGTTGGTCGATGCGGATCGTCACGTCGCCCGCCAGCACCTTGTCGAAAAGCTTTCGCGCCATTTGCTGGCAGGTCTCGTGGTCGGCGATATGTGTGAACAGCGTCGGCCGGGTGATCTTGAGCGAGCCCTTGCCCGCCAGCAGGGTCAGAGGGACCGGGTCCACCGGGCCCGAGGCATTGCCGAAGGAGATCATCATCCCAAGCGGTTTGAGGCTGTCGATCGAGCCTTCGAACGTGTCTTTGCCCACAGCATCCATCACCACGTCAACGCCTTTGCCGCCCGTGAGTTCCCGCACGCGTGCGGCCCAGTCCTCGGTCCGGTAGTTGATGCAATGGGCCGCGCCGTGGTCGAGCGCGAGCTGGCATTTTTCATCCGTGCCTGCCGTGCCGATCAGGGTGATGCCCTCGGACCGCGCCCATTGGCAGGCAATCAGGCCAACGCCGCCTGCCGCGGCGTGAAACAGCACCGTGTCGCCCGCCTTGATCGGGGTGGTGCGGCGGAAAAGATAGTTAACGGTCAGGCCCTTCAGCATCATCGCCGCGCCTTCTTCGAAGGAAATGCCGTCTGGCAGGGGGCAGACCTGGGCCGCGGGCATCACGCGCGCTTCGGCGTAGGCGCCGGGGGGTGTCGCCGCATAGGCCGCGCGGTCGCCGACCTTGAGATGCGTCACGCCCTCGCCCACGGCCTCGATCACGCCCGCCGCTTCCATGCCAAGGACATGGGGCAGCGCCATCGGATAAAGACCGGTGCGCTGGTAGACGTCGATGAAGTTGAGCCCGATGGCCTTGTGGCGGATCAGTACCTCGCCCGGCCCTGGCGCGTTCAGCTCGGTCGTCAGCGGTTTGAATTGCTCCGGCCCGCCATGCGCGTCGATCACCATGGATTTTACGTTCATGGGTGGTCCCTCCCTCCCTCGCGTGAGATTTCGTTGTGACAAGAGCTAAGACGGCGCGCCCCCCAAGTCGAGTATCGCTTTGAATTTTCCGCGCGGGGTGCTACGGCCCCACGGCAATTTGCGCGAAGGCTGACCCGATGGACCATTTCCTGTATCGCAACGGCATCCTGCATGCCGAAGACGTGCCCTTGCCCGAGATCGCGGCACAAGTGGGCACGCCGTTCTACGTGTATTCCACCGCCACGCTGACCCGGCACTACCAGTTGTTCAAGGACGCGCTGGACGGAGTGCCGAACATGGTCTGTTTCGCTATGAAGGCCAATTCCAACCAAGCGGTGCTGAAGGTGCTGGCCGGTCTGGGCGCGGGCATGGATGTGGTGTCGGGCGGCGAGTATGCACGCGCCAAGGCGGCGGGCGTGCCCGGCGAGCGGATCGTGTTTTCCGGCGTCGGCAAGACGCGGGCGGAAATGCGCGCGGCGCTGGAAGGCGGTATCCGCCAGTTCAACATCGAGAGCGAGCCGGAAATGGGGGTGCTGTCAGAGGTCGCCAGTTCCATGGGGGCGACCGCCCCCGTCACCATCCGCGTGAACCCGGATGTGGACGCGCGCACCCATGAAAAGATTGCCACCGGCAAATCCGACAACAAGTTCGGCATCCCGATTTCGCGGGCGAAGGAGGTCTATGCCCTGGCGGCCAGCCTGCCGGGGCTGGAGGTTATCGGCATCGACGTGCATATCGGCAGCCAGTTGGTCGATCTGGAGCCCTTTGAGCAAGCCTATGCCAAGGTGGCCGAGCTGACGCGGATGCTGCGGGCCGAGGGGCATGATATCCGCCGCCTCGATCTGGGGGGCGGCTTGGGCATTCCCTATACCCGCTCGAACGAGGCGCCGCCGCTGCCCACGGACTACGGCGCGTTGATCAAGCGCTGCGTGGCGGGGCTGGATGTGGAAGTGGAGATCGAGCCGGGCCGGTTGATCGCGGGTAATGCCGGGCTGCTGGTGTCGTCAGTGATTTATCTGAAAAATGGCGAGGGGCGCGATTTTCTGATCCTTGACGCGGCGATGAACGACCTGATCCGCCCGTCGATGTACGGTGCCTATCACGATATCGACCCGGTGGTGGAACCGGCGCCGGGCGCCGGGCGTCAGCCCTATGACGTGGTCGGCCCGGTTTGCGAAAGCGGCGATACCTTTGCCAAGGGGCGCGAGTTGCCGCCGCTGGTGTCGGGCGATCTGGTCGCGTTCCGGTCTGCCGGGGCCTATGGCGCGGTGATGTCGTCGGAATACAACACCCGACCGCTGATCCCGGAAGTTCTGGTCAAGGGCGATCACGTTGCGGTCATCCGCCCGCGTCCGACATTTGACGAGATCATAAATCGCGATATCGTTCCAGAGTGGCTGTGAGCCGCGCGCCGATCCGGTGTTTCGCCCGTTGCGGGGGAAACATCGGCCGAACACCGCCCGTGACAGCGGGATGAGGCGCGCCGCGACGGTCGGAACTGGCCCCCGAGGGGCCGCGCAGCGTAGAAAGGTCGTATGACCGAACCGACTCTCCCTCCGCAGGTTGCCTTGCAGCGCCTGATCTGGCCCTTGCGCCTGACCCGTCTCGGCATGGCGTCCGAGCGGTTCGTGCGCGCCTTCTGGCCGGTCTGGACGATCTTGCTGGCAGGCGTCGCCGCGCTGGCCTTCGGGGTGGCCGAGGTGTTGCCGCAGAGGGGGGTTTTGGCCGGTATCATCGTGGCCGGTCTGGCCCTGATCTGGGCGCTGGGGGTGGGCCTGTGGCGATTCCGGATGCCGAGCCGGGCCGAGGCGATGGAGCGGTTGGACCAGACCATGCCGGGGCGTCCGCTGACGGCGCTGGCCGACCACCCCGCGATCGGCAGCGACGATCCGGCGACACAGGCCGTGTGGCAGGCGCATCTGGACAGGATGGCGGCGCGCGCCGCCAACGCCCGCGCGCCGGAGCCGGACCTGAGGATTTCAGACCGCGACCCCTATGGCCTGCGTTTCGTGGCGGCGACGGGCTTTGCCATGGCGATGCTGTTCGGCACGCTGGGGCAGGTGGCCGAGGTCGGCGACGCGATGGCCGGGGCGCCGCAGCCGGTGACCGGCGGCCCAAGCTGGGAGGGCTGGGTCGAGCCACCGCTTTATACCGGGCGTCCGTCGCTCTACCTCAACGATATCGTGGCCGACGCGTTCGAAGTGCCCGCCGGATCGCGCATTACCTTGCGGATCTATGGGGACACGGGCCAGATCGGGATCAGCCAGACCTTGCAGCCCGACGCCCCCGTAGAAGACCCCGACAGCCTGTCGCGGCAAGTCACGGTCGAGCAATCGGGCGAGCTGGAGATTTCCGGGACCAACCCGCGCCGCTGGCAGATCGCGATGCTGGCCGACCGGGCCCCGACGGTCGACCTGGCCGAGCCGGTGGCGGGGGTGCCGCCGGGATCGGTGCAGATGACCTATGCCGCGCAGGACGATTACGGGATCGCGGGCGGGCAGGCGGTGCTGACGCTGGACCCGGAGGCCGCCGACCGGCGTTATGGGCTGGCCATCGCGCCCGAGCCGCGAGAGCCCTTGGTGCTGGACCTGCCCTTGCCCTATCGCGGCAGCCGTGCCGATTTTTCCGAAGTGCTGGTCGAAGACCTGTCGCAGCACCCGTTCGCCACACTCCCCGTGCGGTTGGAACTGGCTGTCGAGGATGACGCCGGCCAGACCGGGCGGCGTGTGATCGAGCTGGACCACCTGCCGGGGCGGCGGTTCTTCGACCCGTTGGCCAATGCGCTGATCGAAATGCGGCGCGACTTGCTGTGGTCGCGGGAAAACGCGCCGCGCGTCGGGCAGCTCTTGCGCGCGATCACCCACCGGCCCGAGGGGCTGTTCGAGGATGAGGCGCTCTATCTTGCGGTGCGGGGCGTGATCCGTCGACTGGAAAGTGGCGGCGACAGCCTGTCCGCCGAGCGACGCGACGAGGTGGCCCAGATCCTGTGGGACACCGCCGTGCAGATCGAAGAGGGCGACTTGTCGGATGCACTGGAGCGGCTGCGCCGCGCGCAGGACCGTTTGTCCGAGGCCATGCGGCAGGGTGCGACCGACGCGGAGATCGCACAACTTATGCAGGACTTGCGCGAGGCGATGCAGGATTACATGCAAGACCTCGCCGATAACATGCAGCCCAATGACGGGACCGACCAGCCGGATCAGCAGGGCGAGACCATGGAGCTGACGCGCAACGATCTGGAAGAGATGATGAGCCGGATCGAAGAGCTGATGCAGCAGGGCCGTATGGACGAAGCGCAAGAGATGCTGGATGCGCTGCGCCAGATGATGGAAAACATGCAGATCACCCAGAACGGCAACGACCCGAACGGGCCGCGCACGCCGGGGCAGCAGTCGATGCAGGATTTGCAGGACACGCTCCGCAACCAGCAGGGTCTGGCCGATGAGGCATTCCGCGATTTACAGGAGCGGTTCAACCCGAACGGGCCGGGGGCCGAGCAGCCCGGACCGGATGGCAACCAGCAAGGCGGCCAGCAGGGCGGCGAGAACGATTCCAGCAGCCTGACCGAACGCCAGCGCGCATTGCGCGAGCAATTGCGCCAGCAAGCGCAGGATCTGCCCGGCGGCGGCACGCCCGAGGGCGACGAGGCCTTGCGCCGTCTGGAAGAGGCGGGCCGGGCCATGAACGACGCGATTGGAGAATTGGATCGCGGCGACCTGGCCGAGGCGCTGGACAGCCAGTCCGAGGCGATGGAGGCGTTGCGGGAGGGGATGCAATCGCTTGGCGAGGCGCTGGCCCGCGACGAGGAGGGCGACCCCGGTCAGGGACAGGCCAGCGGCAACATGGATGCCGAGCGCCCCTTGCAAGACCCGCTGGGGCGGCAAGCGGGAAATTCCGGCGCGGTCGGCACGGATGAAAGCTTTGAGCAGCGCGAAGAGGCCTTCCGCCGGGCGCGCGACCTGTTGGACGAAATCCGTCGCCGGTCCGCCGAGCAGGACCGCCCGGATGTGGAACTGGACTATCTGCGCCGCCTGCTGGACCGGTTTGCCAGCGACGCAACCCGCTAACACGACGCGGCGAGGTCGCGTTGCTTTACAGCATCTTCACGCGTCCCGCCCTGACTTTGCCTGACCTGCCCATGTCGCGGCTCGGGCAAACCCGGTTCCGGCGTTTGTGCGACATGCTCTAGCTTCCGCTGCGTTCGGTCAACTGGCCCGCGAGGCCCTGCACCAGATCGTCGAGCTGGAATCGCAATTGGTTGACGGTCTCGACATAGCTGGCGAGCGTCGGCTCGGCTTGCGGCACGGCGGCGGCGATTTCGGGGGCGTAGCTGTAGGTGCCCACGGCCCCGGCGGCCAGAATGACCATCAGGATGAACCCCATGCGAAAGCCCCGGCGGCGGCGCGGGATGACATCCATTGACTCGATGTCGGAGGTGTCGAAATCCTGCGCGTTGCGGTCCGACGTGGCCCGCAGGGTCGAGTTGATTTCCTCGATATCGGGCAGCAATTCGCGGCGCGGCGGGCGGTTCTGCGCTTGGGTGCTTTCGTCGACCGCCTCGCGGATCGCGGCAAGCTCTTCGTCCTCGGTGGTCTCCTGCGGGGGAGTGTCGCCGTGGCTTGGCGCGGGCTCCGGCGCGCTGTCGAGGGCCATTTCCTCTTGTTCTTCCACCGCCGCGGTTTCGGCGGCCGCACGGCGCAGGCGTTCCTCGCGCTCGCGTTCCTCGCGGAAGATGTCCTTGAGGTCGGGGTCGAGATTGCGCCGGGACGTGACCTCGGCGGTGGCGCGCGATGTGCCCGACTCTTCGACCGGGGCACGGTTGCCGGGCTGGAACCACGTGGTGGCACAGTTGGAACACTGCACGTCGCGGCCTTCGGGCGGGATGAGCGTGTCATCCACTTCGTACCGGGCGCTGCAATTGGGACAGGTGAGGCGCATTGGGTTCCCCGTTCGGGCCGTCGCGGATATTGGCGGCTTTGCCTTTGTTGCGGTGGACTTTAGCAACCGCCCCCTGCCTTTCCAAGCCATTGGATTCAGGCCCGGATGTGGGCCGTGGCTTTCGGGTCGACATGGCGGGGGCGGTTTCGATCGCGGTGCTGGCCTGCGACTGGCCCGAAACTGGCCCGAAACCGGCCGAAATCCGCGGTCTTCGGGGGGCTGCCCGGGGCGGGGCGATTGCAACAGGGGCGCGGGTAGGGCATGACAGATCGAGACACGAGCGACGGAGCAGGCTTTTGATCGACTTGAAAGAGGCCGCCTATGGCTATGGCGGCGGAACCCTGCTTTCCGAGATCAGCCTGCGGTTGGCGCCGGGGTCGTTTCATTTCCTGACCGGGCCGTCGGGGGCGGGCAAGACCACCTTCCTCAAGCTGTGCTATGCCGATCTGCGCGCCACGTCGGGCAGCGTCAGCATTTTCGGGCAGGATGCCGCCGGGATGAGCCGCGACGAAATTGCCCATGCAAGGCAGCGGATGGGCGTGGTGCATCAGGATTGCGAGTTCCTTGACCATCTTAGCCTGTGGGAAAACATCGCCCTGCCGCTGACCGTGGCGGGCCGGGGCAGCGCGGCGCAGGACGGAAACCTCAACGATCTGATCGGCTGGGTCGGGCTGGGTGCGCGGCGGGACGCGCTGCCGCAGGAACTGTCGGGCGGCGAGCGGCAGCGGGCAGCGCTGGCACGGGCGGTGATCACCGACCCCGACGTGATCCTTGCCGATGAACCCACCGGCAATATCGACTGGGACATGTCGCTGCGCCTGCTGCAATTGCTGGTGGAACTGAACCGCATGGGCAAGGCGGTGGTGATCGCGACCCACGATCTTGCGCTTATTCGCGCGGCCAAGGCGCAGGTTTCGGCCCGTGTCTTGCGCATCAAGGACGGGCGGCTGCAACTGGCGGGGGCCGATCTATGAGCGCGCTGTCCCGCATTCTCGACGTTCTTCAGGGCGATGCGCAGGCTGACCGGGTGGTGCCCCGGCGCGGGCATTCGGTGCAGTTGACGCTGTTCACGTCGGCGGCGATGGCGTTTCTGGCGGTCTTTGCGATGGCGCTGTCACTGGCCTCGGGCCGGTTGGCCGACCGTTGGTCCGATGCGTTGGCGCGCAGTTCGACCATTCGCATTTCCGCACCGCCGATCGAGATGGACGCGCAGGTCTGGGCGGTTCTCGGGATATTGGAGCAGACGCCGGGCGTGGATTCGGCCCGCGCGCTGACCGAGGATGAGCAACGCGCCCTGTTGGAGCCGTGGTTCGGCCCCGACCTGCCGCTGGAGGATCTGCCGGTGCCGCGACTCGTGGAAGTGATCGAAACGCCGCAAGGCTATGATGCCGAAGGGCTGCGTCAGCGGCTGGCGGCAGAGGTGCCGGGCGCGGTGCTGGACGATCACACCCGCTGGCGGCGCCCGTTGGTGCAGGCGGCGTCACGGCTGCGAACGCTTGGCTGGGTGTCGATGCTGCTGATCCTTGGCTCGACCGCCGCGATGGTGACACTGGCGGCGCAATCGGCGCTGGCAGCGAACCGACAGGTGATCCGGGTGCTGCGGCTGGTGGGGGCGCGGGATGTCTACATCGCGCGGGCCTTTGTGCGGCGTTTTACACTGCGCGCGCTGTCGGGTGCGGCGGCAGGCACAGTTCTGGGCATGATCGCCATCGCGCTGTTGCCGGGGTCGGGCCAACAGGCCGGGTTCCTGACCGGGCTGAGTTTTTCCGGGGGCGAATGGCTGTGGCCGATCCTTGTGCCGTTGTTGTCCGCCATCACCGCCTTTTGGGCCACCCGCGCCGCGGCCTTCAGAACCCTGAGGAGCATGCCATGATCCAATGGATCCGGTCGCTGATATTCATAGGCCAGATGTACCTTATGATGGTCGTGCTTGCGATCTTCTACACACCGTGGGCCATCTTCGACCGGAGCGGGGCGTTTGCCGCTGTTCATGCCTATTGCCGGTGGGTGCGGTGGAGCGCCCGCTGGATGGTTGGCCTGAGGTCCGAGGTACGAGGCGAGGTGCCCACGGGCGAGGTGCTGATCGCGTCCAAGCACCAGAGCTTTTTCGACATCATCCTGATCGTCTCGGTGGTGCCGCGGCCCAAGTTCATCATGAAATCCATCCTGAAATATGCGCCGATCCTTGGCTGGTATGCACAGCGTATCGGCTGCGTGCCGGTAGATCGGGGCAAGCGCGCGCAGGCCATTCAGCAGATGATTCAAGGCGTGAAATCGGGCGGGCAGGAGCCGGGGCAGTTGATCATCTACCCGCAAGGCACCCGCGTCGCGCCGGGGGCGGATCGGCCCTACAAGATCGGTCCTGCGGTGCTGTACGAAGAGACCGGGCAAACCTGCGTGCCGGCGGCCACCAATGTGGGGGTGTTCTGGCCGCGCCATGGCATTCTGCGCAAGCCGGGGCTGGCGGTTGTCGAATTCCTGCCGCCAATCGCGCCGGGCCTGTCGAAGGACGGGTTCATGACCGAGCTGAAAGAGGCGATTGAAAGCAACTCCAACCGGCTGATGGCCGAGGCGGGGTTTCACGTCGAGGGGCGGGAATGAAGCTGATCGAGGATATCGCGGCGCTGGAAGAGATTTATGACCGCGCCCCGGCCCCGGCGGCGATGCGCAAGGTGGCGGGACAGATGACGCCGCATTATCGCAAATGGATCATGTCGGCGCGGTTTTGCATCCTGTCTACGGTCGGCCCAGAGGGCACCGACGCCAGCCCGCGCGGGGACGATGGCCCGGCGGTTCTGGAACTGGACCCGAGCCATCTGGCGATGCCCGACTGGCGCGGCAACAACCGCATCGACAGCTTGCGCAATATCGTGCGGGACGGCCGTGTTTCGCTGATGTTCATGGTGCCGGGATCGGCCAATGTGGTGCGGGTCAACGGGCGCGCGGTGCTGACCGATGACCCCGATATAGTCGCGCGGTTCGAGCGGAAGGGCCAGCACCCGCGCAGTGTGATCGTGGTCGAGATCGCCGAGATCTACAGCCAGTGCGCGCGCGCGATCCTGCGCGCCGACCTGTGGAATGGCCGCGATGAAAGCGGCGGATTGCCAACGATCGGGGATATCCTGACCGAGATGACCGAGGGCGAATTCGACGGAAAGAGCTATGACGCGGATTGGCCCCAACGGGCGCGTGACAGCCTGTGGTAAATCCCATCCCCGGCGCATGACCGACCGGGGATGGGGCGACCTCTCTTGGGGAGAGAGGACGCTCTTGCGACAGGGCCCGGCGATTGCTTTGGGGTCTGGGCACGCCGCAAGGAGGGGTCAGTTGGCGCGGGTCCAGGTGCCGCCGTTGCGGCAGATCAGACCGCCCAGCACACAGCCATTCACCGACATCGTGCTGCCCGCCAGTTGCAGGCGGGACATGTATTCGCGGTCGCGGTCGGGGGCATAAATGCGGCCCTCGTACTGGCCTTCGCCTGCCGGGGTCAGATCCCAGACGATCTGGCGACCGATGGTGTCGGGGGTGATCTGCTGGCCCTGTGCGTTCTGGGCGCGCACCAGTGTGCCGCAATAGCTGCCGCCGCATTGGGCAACCTCGACAAAGCCGATATCGCCGTGGTCATCGGGCGAGGTGCGCCACATGCCTTCGATGGGATCGGCAAGGGCGGGGGCGGCCAGCAGGGCGGCAAGGGTGGCGATGAGGGCAAATTTTTTCATGACATTTCCTCCGGTTGTTGGGGGGCAGCTCAGACGCTGCCCATTCCGATAAAGAGTTGACGGTTGGCATCGACGATGGCGCGGCGGCCATGCATCACGCGGGTGTTGTCGATCACGGCGACGTCGCCGTCCTGCCAGTTGATTTCGTGGGTGTGGGTCTCGGCCAGATCGCGCAGGGCCTCGATCTCGACAGGGCTGACCTCGTCTGCGTCGCCGAAGCGGTAGCGGGGCGGGGCATAATTGTGGGACGGTCCCAGCACCGCGTTGGCAAAGGCCGCGCCGCCCGAAAGGGACGAGCCGCGCACCGGCGCGACTGTCAGCCGATAGGTGATGCCGCCATCGTCGCACATGTCGAAATCCTGATTGGGGATTGCGGCGCGGAATTCCTCGACATGGCGGGCGGTGACCTCGGACGGATCGCTGATCGCCGGGTGTTCATTGGCGAGGTAGCGTTTCCACAGCTCTTCCGGCAGGTAGCGTTCGACCGTCATCGGGCGTTGCCAGCGAGCGCGGGTGGCGTCATCCATCGAGTCCAGCACCGCGCGGCCATCGCAGATCGTGGTTTGCGAGCCTTCAAAGGCCGCAACCGGGCTGTAGAAGGCCACCACGTCCGGGCAGACCGGGGTATTGCCGTTCTCTATATGCAGCCCGATGGGGCCAAGCCCGGCATCGACCTTTTGCGTGTTCGCGTCGCCATAGTCGCGGGCCGGGTCGAAGGTGATCTTGCGGCAGAGCGCGCGGGTCAGGGTGCTGAAGGCGGAAATATCCACGTCGAAGCCGCGCAGGAGGGTCCAGCCGTCGCGGTCCAGATCCCTGCGGATACGGGCCAGAACGGCGGGGTCTGTCAGGGATTGGCCTTGGGTGTCGGGGCGTTGGATGTTGTAGCACATGGAACGGTCACTCAGCTTTTGGCGTCTTCGGGCAGGGTGGACAGGGCGGCCTTGGCCGCCGGGGCGTGGGCTTGCTTGATCAGGGCGCGGTCAATCAGCCGGGGGCTGAGGGCCTGCACCAGAACGAAAAGCCGTTCGGCGAGACCGGGATAGACAGTGCGCCGCCCCGCCCGGATGCCGCGCCATGCGCGGGCGGCGACCTTTTCGGCCGGGTCCAGCACCATCGAGAACGGTTCGACCAGTGCGGCGAATTCCACCTCGGCGGCGGTGCGGGTGGCGCGCGGCGCGATGTAGCTGACGGAGATGCCGTCACCCGCCAATTCCCGGCGCAGCGCATCCGAGAGGCCGCGCAGGGCGAATTTGCTGGCCGAGTAGACGGTGAAGTAGGGGAAGGCGATATCGCCGAAGACCGAGCCAATGTTCACCACCCGGCCCCGCGTGGCCCTGAGCGCCGGGATCAGGTCGCGCGTCAGCAGGATCGGGGCCAGCAGGTTGGTTGAAATCATCGCGGCGGCGGCCTCGTCCGGCAGGTCGGTCAGGCGCCCGGCGCGAAGGGCACCGGCATTGTTGACCAGCACGTCCAGACGCGGGCCGATGGCCGCGGCAATGCGGGCGCGATCTTCGGCGCGGGTGATGTCGGCAGGCAGGACAGTGGCGGCGTCGGGGCCGATCAGGGCGGCGGTGTCGTCCAGCGTGGCACGGGTGCGCCCCACCAGAATGACGTGCCAGCCATCGTCGGCGGCCTCTTGCGCGAGGGCGCGGCCAATACCGGAACCGGCGCCGGTGATCAGGATGGTGGGGCGGGAGTCGCGGGTCATGCGGGCACCTCTTCACGATAGGTCAGGATATCGCCCGCCTCGGCGGCGGACAGGGGCAACAGGCGGCTGCGGTCGATGCCGCCGCCGAACTTGAGCAAGCCCGGCGCGCTGGCGGGCAGGCGCAGCACGCGGCGGGGGCGGGCATAGGGCGGCAGGTCGGCCAAGGCCGCAGCGATCGAGGCCACGTCCACGGACGCGGCGCAGGCGGCGATGACCGTCAGGCCATGGATCGGGTCCAGCAGCAGCCCGGCGGCGGGAATACGGGGATCGGCGGTCAGCCGGGTTTCCACCCATTCCGGAGAGATGTTGCGGCCCTCGGGCGTTACGATCAGCCAGTCCTTTCGGCCATCGACCACGAGGGCCCCGTCGTCGTTGAAATGGCCAAGGTCGCCGGTGCGCCATGTGCCACCGGCGGGCGGATGGCCCAGATAGCCCTGCATCACGGTGGGGCCGGAGACCACGATTTCACCCGCGTCGATGGTGACATCGAGCATCGGCAGGACGGGCCCAACCGTGCCCTGGCGGGCGGCGCCGGGGCGGTTCATGGCGACCACGGCGCAGCATTCCGACAGGCCATACCCTTCGTACACCGGCAGGCCGAGCGCCTCGGCCCTTTGCAGCAGGGCGGGGGCCGTGGGGGCGCCGCCGACAGCGACGAAGCGCAGGTTGGCAGGTGGGCGGGTGCCGGATTGGTCCAGCGCGGCGACCCAGCGGGCCAGCAGGCCGGGCACCAGGATTGTGGTCGTCGGATCGGCGGCGGCGACCTCGGCCAGCAGGGGGGCGACCGGTCCGCCGAACAGCGTCTTGGCCGCGTCTTCGGCAAAGATCACCTCGGCCCCGGCAAGGATTGGCAGGAAGAGCCCGCAAATCTGTTCCAGAAGCTGCGCCATGGGCAGGATCGAGAAATGCCGGTCGGTCTGGCTGGGGGCGATGACGTCGGCCAGCGCGTTGAGCGAGGCGGCCAGTTGCCGGGCACCGATCACGACACCCTTGGGTCGACCGGAGGAGCCGGACGTGAAGATCACCCGGCTGGCCCCGTCGCGGCACGGCGGCAGCGGACCGGGCATGATCGTGGACAGGACCGGCACAAGGGGCAGGGCGGGGGCCACATCGACATCGCCGACAACGGCACCGATCCCGGCGGCGGCCACGATATGGGCGATCTGTTCAGGCGAGAAGAAGGGTGGAAGATGCACCGCGCAGCGCCCGGCATGGGTGATCGCCAGATCGGCAACCGCGGCGTCGCGGTTGGTGCTGCATGCGATTCCGACGATCGCGGGTGCGTCTGACAGGCGGGCCGACAGGTCGGCGACACACGATTCCAGCCCCCACCACGTCAGGAGGCCTTGGGCGCTGTTCAGGGCCGGGGCATCGGGGCGCAGGGCCGCGTGCCGCGACAGGGCATCGAACAGATGTTGCATCAGGCGGTTTCCTTCCGGGGCACGGGGCGGGCCGCGAGGCGAGGCAGCCCCGCATCGTCATGAAAGGCACAGACCCACGGATCGTTTTCGTAGTAGCGGCCCCAGTCCGACGGGCGCGCCACGCGGGCGGCGCGGGCGGGGTGCAGCAATTCCGCCTGGATGCCGCTGCGCCGGATCAGGCGGCGCACCGTTGCGGTGGCGGTGAACAGGCCCCAGTCGATGTCGTGCGCCCGGCCCCAATCAAAGATCGCACGCAGGGTCGGGAACACCGGAAACGGAGACGATGTGGCAAGCGCGCCGACCTCCAGCACATCGGTCGCGGCGACCGGCAGGCCGGAGCCTGCGGACAGCACCGCTTCGATCGGGCGATCGAGATAGCATTGCGAAAAGAACCCGTCGCTGGCGATCCGGATTCCGGCGGCGCAGACGATCTGCCCGTCATCCGCAAGCGTCACCGCAAAGCGCGGCGGCGTCTGGCGCACGCTTGCGCCGAAGCACCGGCTGAACACCGTTTGAGCATGTGTGACCGCCGCGTCGTAAATGGCGCGCGTGTCGGGGGTGTCTCTTTCGATGACGAAGCTTTCCATCTCTGCCCTCCAATACGGACCGCAGGCCATCGTTCCTGCGTCTGCCATCGAGCTAACGGCAAGGGGCGGGGCGGTTCCATTGACCGAAAGTGAGATGCGGGAAAACCTGCCGCAGGGTAGACCTTGGGTTTATGCGGGTCTTGCGAAAGGTTTAGGCGGCTGAACGGGGAAAATCCGGGTGCATAAACCCCGGTTTATGCCATACGCGTCGCGCTGGCCGGTGGTTGGCTGAGACTGATCGGAGGCTGGTCCGAGATAGGGGCGAGGCTTGGTCCGAGGTGAGTCCGGCAGGCTATTCGCGCGGGGCCTTGCCGACCCTCTGGCCTCGCCCATGCGGGCGCCGCTGGTCCGAACGGAACGGTGCGGCCGCGGCGCAGGCCCCGGCACGCAGGCCCGGCACGGGGATCGTTCGCGTCGGACGCGATGCGTCGGACACAGGCGCCATCTGCCATGCGCCGGGTGGGCGCTGCAGGGGTGTGGGCGGGAACTGCGAAAGGAAATTGGCTGGGGTGGTAGGATTCGAACCTACGATACACGGTACCAAAAACCGATGCCTTACCGCTTGGCTACACCCCAACTGTGACGCGCTAGTTACGCGGGCCTGCGGGGAGGATCAAGACCCTTTGGGCAAAAAAATCATGCGGAAATGTCATTCCTGCGGGGCCTCTCTGGTCAGCAGGTCTTCGGCGGCTGTTTCGGCGCGTTCAGCATCGACGATACGCTGCAAATCCTGCGTATCCTCGGCATCCACGTCCATGGCAACGATGGGGGCGGGGGGCGCCGTGGTGACCGTTTCCGAGTGATCCGGGCGAGCGGTGCCGGGATGCACGACCGCGTCGGTGATCAGTCGGTATGTCGGTTCTGGCAGGGTGATTCCCGCCTCTTCCAGCCGCGCCTTGGCAAGGCGGATCGCCTCGCCGCGGGCCATGAACAGGCCGGTTTCGTGCTGGTTGACCCAGCCCGCGGCGGTGAGGGTGATGGTGCTGTCGCCGACCTCTTCAACCCAGGTCGAGGGGCTTGGCGTGGCCAGCAGGTAGGGCAGTTCCCCGAGCGCGGAGAGAATGATCGCCTGCGCCTCGGCCAGATCTGCATTGGGGTCGATGCCGAGGGTGAAGGTGAAACGCCGCTCGGCATTGCGGGTGTAGTTCACGATCCGCGCGCCGAAGACGGTGGCGTTGGGAATGCGGATATGGTTGCCGTCGAGTGACAGCAGGATGGTCGCGCGGCTGGTCAGGCGGATGACGTGGCCAGTGTCGCCCTCGATCTCGACCAGATCCTTGGGGCGGAAGGGTTGTCGGATCGAGAGCATGATCGAGGCGATGAAATTCTCGACCGTGTCGCGCACGGCAAAGCCGATGGCGAGGCCGACAATCCCGGCCGCGCCCAGAACGGTGGACAACACCGCCGTCAGGTTCAGCAGGTCGAGCGTCAGGACCACCCCGAGCACCACGAAGAAGAGCCGCACCACCTGCCGGTAGATGTCGGCGATGAAGGCATTGGGCGCAATCCGGTCCCACGGGTTTTTCATGCGGGTCAGCAACAGGCCGATCCAGATCACCAGCCCCCCGGCCAGAAGGGCGATCGCCAGGAGCGGTAGGAAGGCGATGAATTGAGCGATCCGGTCCCACATCCGCTCCAGCGCCGGGGTGAGCCGTTCGACCACATCTGTGCTTTCTGTGACCTCGTTCTCGATGGTCACCACGCCTTCGACCCGTGCAACCAGCGTGTTGAGCGCGGCGGCGCTGGTGGCATCGAGCGTGGTGCCGCGCAGGGTGACGATCCCGTCCGAGACGATGACGGTGATATCCCCATAACCGTCGAGCTGTTGCAGGATTTCACGGATGCGCACCGCGATGGCGGCATCCTGCTGGGCCGAACTGGCGACAGTGATGGTGGTGCCGGGTTGGGTTGCGTCCTGCGCGGGGGCAGGAAACGGTGCGGCGAGGGCGAGGCAGAGGATCAGGAGAAGGCGGCGCATGGAAAGGCTCTGTCTGGAATACTTTCCGGAAGCTTAGAGCGCAGCGCGAAAGACGGGAAGGGGCAGGAATACTGTTCGGGGTTTCGCCGCCTTGCGGCGGCGATCCGCGGGGGGCGCTGCCCCCCGCACCCCCCGGAGTACTTGTGCCAAGAAGAAGGAGAGTTTCGCCCAGTGTTCTGACGGATGTGAAGGCGATTGCCTGTCAGACCCGGATCGGGTTGGCTTTCGCTATCTGGTCGATCTGCATCAGGGTGGAAACAAGCCCGTCCATCTGGTCGAGCGGGATCATGTTGGGGCCGTCCGAGGGTGCGGTATCGGGGGCTTCGTGGGTTTCGATGAAAACCGCCGCAATGCCGAGCGAGACTGCGGCGCGGGCCATCACCGGGGCAAATTCGCGCTGGCCGCCCGTGGCGCCACCTTGGCCACCGGGTTGTTGCACCGAATGGGTGGCATCCATCACCACCGGGTAACCGGTCTTGGCCATGATCGGCAGGGCGCGCATATCGGCCACCAGCGTGTTGTAGCCGAAGCTGACGCCGCGCTCGGTCAGCAGGAGGCGGTCATTGCCCGTGCTTTCCAGCTTGGAGACCACGTTGACCATGTCCCACGGGGCGAGGAACTGACCTTTCTTGACGTTGATCACCGCGCCGGTTTCACCCGCCGCGATCAGCAGGTCGGTCTGGCGGCACAGGAAGGCGGGGATCTGAAGGATGTCCACCACCTCGGCCACGGGGGCGCATTGCGCCTCGGAGTGGATGTCGGTCAGGACCGGACAGCCGAGTTTCGCTTTCACGTCTTGCAGGATCTTGAGGCCCGCGTCGATGCCGACGCCGCGCTTGCCTGACAGGCTGGTGCGGTTGGCCTTGTCGAAGCTTGCCTTGAAGACGAATTGCGCGCCCGCCCTGGCGCAGAGCTCGGCCATGCGGCCCGCAATCATCTGCGCGTGGTCGGCGCTTTCCAGTTGGCAAGGACCGGCAATGACCGTGAGAGGCCGATCATTGCCGGTGGTGATCTTTCCGATCTGAACCTGTTTCATGATTTAGGCGGATACCTGTTCTCTGAGGATGGAAGCCGTCATCGACAGCATCAGGTAAATGCCAGAAAAGATCAGGAACGCAAGCATGGTGTTTTCCATCTTGCGCGGGTAGGCGGCCTCGTCCGGGGCGACCGGGTTGACCGAGACGGTCAGGTAGAGCGACTGGCGATCGGCCTCGACACGGGCGGCTTCCATCTGCTGCATGGATTGCGACAGCATCAGTTGCCGGGTTTCCAGATCGGCCTGCGCGACCACCAGTTCCGAGCTGACGCGGGCGAGCGAGGCTTCGTCCGGCTGGTCTTGGGTCATCGAGGACCGCAGGCTGTCGATCAGGGCTTCGAGCCGGGCGATATTGCGCTGTGCAACCTCGACCCGCGTTTCGTTGGGCTGATCCACCGACTGGATCTCGTCGAGACGCAGCCGCTCTTCCTGCAACTGGATCTGGAAGGTCGAGATCTGGTTGAACAGCGAGCTGACCTCGGCGTCGGAGCTGAGGATGCCGGACCGTTCTTGCAGGTTGACCACGCGCGCCTGCGCTGCGGACAGGGCGGCTTCGGCGGTTTCATAGCTTTCGCGGGCGCCTCGCATCTGGTCTTCGCGGACCCGCTGGGTCAGGCTGTCGACCCGCTGCTCGGCATAGCGCAGCAGGGCGCGGGAGAAATCCTGTGCCACGGCCGGGTCGGCGGCCAGAACCTCCATCCGGATCAGGCCTTCGGTCGGATCGTAGCCGATGGTCAGGTTGCGCGAATAGAGGCGGTAGAGATCTTCGGTCGTGGCTTCGGGATCGAGCCGGTTCAGCGGGTCGATATCTGGGGCCGAGAAATGGTCGCGCAGGCCAAGATCGTCATCGAGCAGCAGCATCGCCTCGCGGCTTTCGAGGAAGTTCTGCACCGAGATGGAGTCCTGCACCGTGGCGAAGGTGGTGCCGCCCATCAATCCGGCCAGACCGCCAGCCGACGCGCTGCCCGATTCCGCCTTCTGGATCTGGAACACGGTGGTGGCGGCGTACATCGGGGTGGCGATGGTGTAATAGTAATACCCCACGAAGGCCGTTGGCAGCATCACGAAGACCAGCAGACGCGCGGCCAGCAGGATCAGCCGCTTGCGGCGGCGGCGCGCGATGTCGCGCTGCATGCGCAGGATTTCCTGCGCGCGGTTGGCTTCGTCCGTGCTGGGGGCTGGCATGGCGGGCGGTTGCGCGGGGGCCTGTGTCTGCGGCACGCCGGGCTGGCGCACGGTGGCGGGCAGGCGCTGTGCCTCGGCCTGACGGTCGCCGTCATTGACCACCAGTTCCAGCATGTTCGAGCGTTCGAACGGGTCGATACCCTGACGCCGCAACAGCCGCACCGCGTCGAAATCCGACGCCGGTTGCAGCCCGTGTTTCTGCGCGGTGCGCCGGGCCATGCGCAACTGGCGTCCGGTCAGCCCCTCGGCGCGGATCGCGGCCAGTTCCTGCTCGACACTGACTTGCGGCGGCGCTTGCGTCGCAGCCTGCTGAGCGGCGTCGGCCGCTTGCGCGGCGCCGCTTGTCGGGAAACGCATACTGCCGAAGCCATCGTCGGCGCCCTGTGCGGCGGCGGCGCTTTCGGCGGCGCGCTGGCTTTCCCCTGCCGGTGCAGTGGGACCAGAGCGACGGATGCGGAATTTCTTACCCCTGGGTTTCATAGTCATACAGTCTCTTAGCCTCTTCGAGCGAGTCGAATTGATAGAACTGGCCATCCCGCAAAACGGCGGCGCGGTTCGCAAATTTTTCAAGCGTGTCGGCCTGGTGGGACACGATGACCACCGTGGCTGTCCGCAGGCGGTCGGCCAGGATCGCCCCCGCCTTGCGGTTGAACGCGGCATCGGTGGTACGCGGCATGCCTTCGTCGATCAGGTAGATGTCGAATTCCAGCGCCAGCATCAGGGCGAACTGGAACCGCGCTTTCATCCCCGAGGAATAGGTGCCCAAGGGACGGTCGAAATATTCCTCCAGATCGCAGAGCCAACGGCAGAACGCCTCGACGTAGTCGGGGTCCAGACCATAGAGCTGCGCGATGTAGCGGGCATTCTCGGTGGCCGATAGCTTGCCGATCACGCCGCCCATGAAACCGAGTGGGAAGGAGATGCGGCAAGACCGCTCGATCTTGCCCTCATCGGGTTTTTCCAGACCCGCCATCATGTTGATCACGGTGGTCTTGCCGGTGCCATTGGGGGCCAGAATCCCGAGCGATTGCCCCAGTTCAACACGGAAGGACGCCTGGTCGAGGATGACCTTGCGCTGCGTGCCGGTCCAAAAGGACTTAGAGACGTTAATGAACTCGAGCATGATGCCCCTGTACTGCTATCGGACTGGCCCCCTCTTTGGTTGGAGAGCGTTATCGGAAGGGTTTACCGGACCAATTGGGCGCCATTATGGCCTTGTGGCGTTGGATTTCAAAGCGCTTCGACAGGAAATCGCCCCGATTGAGGCAAGATAAACGGAAAACGGCCCCAGGGATGTCATCCGGGGGCCGTTTCCGGTTTAAAGTTGACGCTTGGTCACACGGGTTTCTTCTGAACCCGAAGCAGTTTTCCCACCGCAATCGAGATTGCGGCCCCGAAAAAGCTGAACAAGGCCCCCATCTTCGCGGCGTCCTGCACGGGGCCCGCGTCGAACGCGACCGAGGCCACGAACAGCGCCACGGTAAAGCCGATGGCCGCCACACAGCCGATAACCACGAGGTCGATGATCCGCATCCCTTCGGGAATGCCAAGGCCAAGCGGGCGCGCCGCGACCCAGCCGAACAGGAAGATCCCGACCGGTTTGCCGATCAGAAGTCCCGCGAGCACCAGCCATGTGGCCGAGTCCATCGACGACATGACAACGCCCGCATTGAGCAGCCCAAAGAGGCCGAGGATCAACTCGACCGGGATCTTCAGCGCGTGTTCGATTTCGTTCAGCAGGTCATGCAGGTGCCGCTCGGCATCGGCGAAAAGGCCAAAGGCGCGGTCGGCATGGGGAATGGTCGGCACGATCGGCAACAGGCCAAGCGCCGGGTGCAGCCCGCTTTCCTGAAAGCCGTACCAGCTCAGGCAGCCCGCGATCAGGTAGGGCCAGAAGCTGAGATGCTTGCGGACCCATGTCGAGCGCGTGCGCAACTGGTCGCCCCGGTCCAGCCGACGCGGCAGCCAGTTGAACACCACGAATACGGAAATGGCGGCGCCAAGGCTGAGCAGCAGCCATTCCGGGGCCAGCGCGCCCGAGGGGTAGAAGATCGCCAGAATCAACAGGCCACCCGCGTCATCTGCAATCGCCAGCAGCAGCAGGAACCGCACCGCCGGGTGCCCGGCACCAAAGACCATGCGCCCCACAAGATAGGAAAAGGCAATGTCGGTGGCGGTCGGAATCGCCCAGCCATTGGCCACGGCGTTGTAGGTTTCCGAACCCATCACCATGGCAAGACCAAGATAGACCGTGATCGGGCCAAGCATACCGCCGAGCGTCGCAAACAGCGGCGTGGCCGCCTTCTTGCCGCGCAGCGATCCGTTTTCCAGGATCACCGCCTCCCACACCTCTTTCGCGGCGATGCCGAAGAAGAAGGCCATAAGCACGTCATTGACGAGATAGTGCAGCGTCAGCACCCGCGTCACATGGCCGTGACCGTCGTCATGCAGGTGGCCGATGAAGAAATTGTCGATCAGCACGAAATCGACGAAATGGTGGTAACTCTCGGCGTTCACGTTCGCCCAGGCGAGGGCAAGAACCGCGCCCCCGATCAGGAACAGCGAATAGCTGGCGATGAAGTTCCAGACGCGATACATGAAGCCCTCCGCTTTTTTGTCCGTGACCAATTAGCGGATGGGATGGCATGGAACAAGCGTTCAGGCCAGCATTCCCCAGACGAGACCCGCAAGGATGGCCCCCGTGACGGCAAAGCCGAGGTAAGCGGCGAAGATCCGTGGCTTGACCAAGGCCCACACCGCAACCGCCGCCGGGATGCTGCTGACCCCGCCCGCGATGACGAAGGCCATGGCGGCACCGGGGCTCATGCCCTGATCCAGAAGCCCCGCGATCAGCGGCACCGCCGCGTAGCCGTTCAGATAGGCAGGCGCCCCGAGGATCGCCGCCAACAGGATCGGCCCGATCCCATCGCCGCCAAGCGCTGTGCCGATCCATGCCGCCGGAACGTAGCGGATCAGCAATGCCTCCAGCAGGTAGGCCAGCAATAGCCACTTCCCTAGGAAAATCAGGTTGTCCCACGCCGCGCGGACAAACAGCGCTCGCCGCTCGGACTCTTGCCAGAAACGCCAGTTGAGGGCGAGCTTTCTGGACCCGCAGCACGATCCGCAGCCAGTGGGAGTTTGCGCCTTGAGCGGATCGACCAGGAACCGCGTGCCCGCCAAGGCCTTTGTCGCGGCGCCGCCCATCAGGCCGATGCAGACGGCGGCCACCGTCTTGGCGATGGCGAATTCCGGACCGATCGCGCCTGCGGTGATCGCGAACATCGCCGGATCCATCAGCGGCGACGCCAGCCAGAAGGCCATCACCGCCGATAGCGGCGCGCCCGCGGCCAGCAGGGCTGCGACAAAGGGGATCACCTGGCAGGAACAGAAGGGCGAGAGCCCCCCAACCAAGGCGCCGACAAGGATCATGCGCGCCTCGCGTCCGGTAAACGCCCCTTCCATCACCCGCTCGGACCCGGTCGCACGCATCACGCCGATGGCCACGACGGCAAAGAGGATGAAGGGCAAGGTATGTGCAAGGCTGGTGACAGCGGCCCGAAGCGATGGCCAGACAGCCTCGGGGTCGAACAGCGCCAAGGCCGCCGCGATCAAGGCGCAGGCCAGCAGCACCTTGTCGATCCGGTCAAACCGCAGGCGGGCGGGCCGCCGGCCCTGTGTGGTGTCAGTCATCTGGTCTCTCCAAACCCGCGTGCGCGCGTGTCGGCGCAGCATTCCTCGACAAGAAACCGCGACAGTCCCTCGACCGCGTCATGATCGACCGAACACAGCACCCGCCGCCCGTCGCGCCGTTGCTGCACCAGCCCTGTCGAAACCAGTTGCTTCAGGTGGTGGGTCAGGACCGATCCGGTCACGCCCACATCCTGCCCCAACTGGCCGATCGGCATCCCCTCGGGTCCGGCACGCACGAGGCGGCGCAAAATCGACAGGCGCTGTTCCGAGCCGAGTGCGGCAAAAACCGTTGCCGCATGGGTCAGGGCGGGGAGGGAGTCATATTGTTTCATGATTCTATTAATATAGAAATTAACGGAGGATGTCCATGTCCCTTCTTCTTTGTAAAAATACTCCGGGGAGCGCGAGGGGCCGCGCCCCTCGCCTCGGTCGCCGCCGGCAGGCGGCGAAACGAGGTCGTTTCAATCCCGTCCCGTCGGAACTATTTTTCGACCATGGAGTTCGAGACCCTGCAACGCCAGATCATTGCGTGCCGCCTGTGTGCCGATCGCTTCGCGGCGACCGAAACCGCCCACGCCCCGCGGCCCGTGCTCTGGGCCGCCCCCGGCGCGCGCATCCTCGTGGCAGGCCAGGCGCCGGGGATGCGGGTGCACCAGTCGGGCAAGCCTTTCACCGACCCCTCCGGCGATCGGCTGCGCGGGTGGATGGGGGTGGATGGGGCCACGTTTTATGACCGGTCCCGCATTGCGATCCTGCCCATGGCCTTTTGCTTTCCGGGCTATGATGCCAAGGGATCGGACCTGCCGCCACCGAAAATCTGTGCGCGGACATGGCGTGCCCATCTGCTGAACCACCTGCCAGATGTGAGGCTGACGCTGTTGGTTGGCGGCCACGCACAGGATTGGCATCTGCGGGGAAAATCCAGCGTCACCGCCCGCGCCGCGGGCTGGCGCGACCATGCGCCCGCGCTCTTTCCCTTGCCGCATCCCTCTTGGCGCAATACCGCATGGCTCAAGAAAAACCCGTGGTTCGAGGCTGAGTTGCTGCCGGTTCTGCGGGCCTGTGTGAAGGACGTGTTGGACAAATGACAGAAACCACCCCGCTCGACGCGGCCCATGCTGCGATGGAGGCCACCCCCGAGGATGACGCCGCGCGGCTGCGCTTCTACGAAAGACTGGCCGATTGTGAACTGTTTCTCGCACTCGAAGGCGAGCCGGGCGAGGACGAGATCGCGCCGCGGATTTTCCCGGTGGACGGCGCACAGTTTGTCCTGGTCTTCGACCGGGAGGAGCGGCTGGCCGCCTTTGCAGAAGGCGTGGCTCCCTATGCCGTGGTCTCGGGTCGCGGGCTGGCGGCGATGCTGGCGGGGCAAGGGATCGGGCTGGCGGTGAACCCAGGGGCTGCCTCGTCGATCCTGATCCCGGCCGAGGCGATCGACTGGCTTGCCGCGACCTTGGCCGAGGCACCGCGGGAGGTCGAGGAAACGCCCGAGGAGATCAGTGCGCCTGCGGGCCTGCCCGAGATCCTGATCAGGGCGCTTGATACCAAGCTGGCCACGGCTGCGGGGCGCGCCCTGTCTGCCTACCTTGTCGGGGTGACTTATCGTGGCGGGCGGCGCTCGCATATGCTGGCCTTCGTCGATCCGGTTCCGGGCGCGGAATCGGCGCTTGCGCGCGCGGCGGGCGAAGCGCTTACCTTTTCGGGCATCGAGGCCGGGGTGATCGACGTGGGGTTCTTCCGCGCGTCCGACCAGGTCTGCGCGACCTTGGCCAAGGCGGGCCTTCGCTTTGACCTGCCCCAGCCCAAGGCCCGGGCCCGCGTGCCGGGATCGGCCCCCGGCATGGACCCGGACAGTCCACCGAAGCTGCGCTGACCCCATCCGGTGTCGTCGCCTGTCGGCGCCGACCCGGGCGGGGGGATCTTCCCCCCGCACCCCCCTGGAGTATTTTTACAAAGAAGAAGGAGCGGGTGTCGGGCCGTGCGTTGTCAGTAGCCCGCGCGGCGATTGACCAGATGCAGGAGCGGCTCGCCTGCCTCGCCGCGCCGGACATTTTCGGCAATGACCTGCGAGGCGGTTTCAGGCCGGGTTTCAGACGCGATATGCGGGGTTACGGTCACGTTAGGATGCCGCCAATAGGGGTGATCCTCGGGCAGCGGTTCGACACGGAACACGTCGAGGGTGGCATGGGCGATCTGGCCGGATTCGAGTGCCGCCAGCAGGGCCTCGTCGTCGATGAGCGTCCCGCGACCGGGGTTGATCACCACAGCCCCCCGCGGCAGGGCGGCGAGGGTGTCGGCGTTCAGCGTGTTTTCCGTGGCGGGGGTGTTGGGCATGAGCAGCACGACGATATCGGCGGTTTTCAGGCAGTCGGTCAGGCCGTCGGGTCCGTGGAAGCTGGTCACGCCGGGGATGGATTTTGCGCTGCGGCTCCAGCCCGTCACGGTGAAACCAAGGGCCAGCAGTACCTCGGCGCAGGCGGTGCCAAGCTCGCCAAGGCCAAGGATCGCCACGGTGCGATCGCGGGCCAGCGGTGGCGCGTTTGGTTGCCACCCCCCCGGCTTGCCCTTGATATGGGCATCCATCCCGAGGTGGTGGCGCAGCACATGGCCCGCCACGTATTCGCGCATCCCCTCGCGCATGCCGTCATCCACCATTCGGGCAAGCGGCACGGTGAGAGTTGGGTTGCCAACCACCGTTTCGACCCCGGCCCAGAGGTTCAGCACCGCCTTGAGCCTGGGAAAGACCGAAAAATCCTGCACATCGCTGTTGGGGGCGTAGACGATATAGTCGACCTGCTGGGGCGCGGCCGTGCAGGTCAATGTCGCGTCGCCCAAGCCTGCCTTGGCCAAGGCCGCCCGCAACGGGGCTTCGTATTGTGCCCACCGGTCGGGATGGGCGGCGAAAAGGATCGTGGTCATGAAGGCTCCTTCAGCGGGGGCGATGGATATGCGCGGACTGAACCAACCCGAAAGCGGCCAGAAGCACAAGCATCGCCGAGCCGCCATAGCTGACCAGCGGCAGCGGCACACCGACGACCGGGGCCAGCCCCATCACCATTGCCATGTTGATGGAGAAGTAGAGAAAAAAGGTCACCGCCACGCCGAGCGTCACCAGAGAGGCGAAGCGGTCTTTGGTCTGAAGCGCGGTCCAGACGCAGAACACGAGGATCAGCAGGTAAAGCCCAAGAAGCGAGGCCCCGCCAACGAAGCCAAACTCCTCGGCCAGCGTGGTGAAGATGAAATCGGTATGTTTTTCGGGCAGGAAATTGAGGCTGGATTGGGTGCCCTGCATGAAGCCGCGCCCGGTCCAGCCGCCGGACCCAAGGGCAATCTGGCTCTGGGTAATGTGATAGCCCGCGCCGAGCGGGTCCGAGGATGGGTCGAGAAAGGTGTCGATCCGCCGATACTGGTAATCCTGCAAAAGCTGCCAGGGCGTGCCGCGCGAGGTGAAGACGGCGGTCACCATCCCGCCTGCCGCCGCGATGACCACCGCGAAATAGGCCCAATGCACCCCGGCAAGGAACATCACCGCGCCGCCGCCCGCCATCAGCAGAATCGCCGTCCCGAGATCGGGCTGGCGCAGGGTCAGGAACACCGGGATCAGGATCAGGACAAGCGGCATCAGGACATAGAGCGGCCGCGAGGTTTTACGCACATCGAGCCAATCGTAATAGGCGGCAAGCAACATCACGAGTGTGATCTTGGTCAGTTCGGACGGTTGCAACCGCATGAAGCCGAGGTCGATCCAGCGCTGCGCGCCCATGCCGACGGTGCCGAACAGTTCCACGAACAGCAGCAGCAGGACCGACAGGCCATAAGCCACGGCCGAAACGTTGCGCCAGAACCAGATCGGGACCATGGCGACCACCAGCATCACTGCGATGCCAAGGCCGAAACGCATCATCTGCGGCGCCGCCCAGGGCCGCAACGACCCGCCGGCAACGGAATAGAGCATCAGGAAGCCGACACAGGCCACCGTGCTGACCAGCAGGATCAGCGCCCAGTTGAGGTAGATCACCTTTCGCAAGCCCGTTGGCGTGGCCTTTTGCGTGTATTCGAGAAAGCTCATGCCCGAATCCGCCCTGTGGTGGCGCGGGGGTCGATCGGCAAGAGGTCCATGGTGTCATGCCGCTCTTCCGCGTCGCGCCGGGCGCTGGCGGGATAGGCCGAAAGCGGGGGCACATCGCCATACATCGCGCGTAACAGCAGGTCGCGGGCAATCGGGGCGGCCACGGCCGAGCCGCCGCCGCCGTGTTCCACCACAACGCTGACGGCATAGCGCGGCGCATCGGCCGGGGCGTAGCCGACAAACAGCGCGTGGTCGCGGCGATTCCAAGGCAGGTCGTCGTTGCTGGTCACGCCGTCGGCCCGTTCGGTGGCGGTGATGTTGCGGACCTGACTGGTGCCGGTCTTGCCGGCGATCTCGTAGCCTTCCGCGACGACGCGGGCGCGAAACGCGGTGCCACGGCGATAGTTGGACACCGACCACATGCCTTCGCGGATCACGTGGAGATGGTCCCGCGCGACCCCCAGATCGTCGGTCGGGCTGAGGCGTTGATCGACGCCGTTGATCGAGCGCACGATTTGCGGCACCACCGGCACGCCGCTGGCGATGCGGCTGGTCATCAGGGCCAGTTGCAACGGCGAGTTCAGCACAAAGCCCTGGCCGATTGAGGCGTTGAGCGTGTCGCCCACCACCCAGTCGGCCCCCCGGTTGGCCCGTTTCCACGCCCGGTCGGGGATCAGCCCTTCGGCCACGCCGGACAGCGGCAGGTCGGGCCGAATGCCAAGGCCGAAGCGCCGCGCCATGGCTGCAATCGCCTCGATCCCCACCTGCTGTGCCAGTTCGTAATAGAACACGTCGCAGGACTGGGTCAGGGAATCCACCATGTTCATCCGGCCATGGCCGCCACGCCGCCAGCAATGGAACCGTCGGGTGCCCAGCTCGATATAGCCGCGGCAGGTGATGGTGTCTTCCGGCGTGATCACCCCGGCTTCCAGCCCCGCGAGGGCCGTCATCATCTTGAAGGTAGAGCCGGGCGGATACAGGCCCTGCACCGTCTTGCTGGCCAGCGGGCGGTAGGGGTCTTCGGTCAGGCGGCTGTAATCGGCGACGGAAATACCGCGCACGAAAAGATTGGGATCGAAGGCCGGGGCCGAGGCCAGGGCCAGGATCTCGCCGGTCTGGGTGTCCATGACCACGCCCGCCGCGCTTTCCCCGGCCAATCGCGCCTGAGCGTAGTTCTGCAACCCGGTGTCGATGGTCAACTGGATGTCGTCACCCGAGGTCGGCGCCGTGCGATCGAGTTCCCGCATCACGCGGCCGGAAGCGTTCACTTCCACGCGGCGGCTGCCCGTCTCGCCGCGCAGGTTCTGTTCCAGCCGTGCTTCAACGGAATAGCGGCCAACCTGAAAATCGGGGATTTGCAGAACAGGGTCCGTGTCCCCGGTGGACTCGAGGTAGTAATCCGAGACCGGGCCGACATAGCCCACCACATGCGCGAAATCGGCGCCGAGTGGATAGACGCGCGACAGGCCCACTTCCGGCGTAATTCCGGGCAACGCGGGGGCGTTCACGGCAACAGAAGAGAACTCTTCCCACGTCAGGCGGTCCGCGATCGTCACCGGCACGAAGGGGGCGCGGGCCATCATCTCGTCCCGAGCGCGGGCAAGGCGGTCCATGTCGATATTGACGATCCGGCTGAGCCGGTCGAGCACCGCGTCCACGTCATCGGCGTTCTCGCGCACCATGACCACGGTGTAGTTCTGTTCGTTTTCCGCCAGAATCCGCCCGTAGCGGTCGTAGATCAGGCCGCGCGCCGGGGGCAGAAGCTGGATGTTGATCCGGTTTTCTTCGGCCAGCAGGCGGAAATCGCTGGCCCGGTCGACCTGAAGATAGCGCATCCGCGCGGCAAGGATGCCGCCGGTCGCCAGCATCAGCCCGCCAAAGATCATCGACCGCCGCGAAATCTTGCGGGCGCTTTCCTCGGTTTCCTTTTGCGAGCGTTTCATGGTCTGCCGGGCTCCAGCTCTGCCGCGGGCAATCTATCCATTCCGAGCAGGAATTTCGAGAATAACACGATGACGGGGTAGATCACGATCGTGGCAAGCCCTTCCATCAGGGTCAGGCCAAGGCTGGGTTGCTGTGCCGCCAGAACCCACAGAACCACCCGTTCGCCGAGGATCATCGCCAGCACGACCCCCGCGATCACCCCCCATTCCACGAGGAAGGGAATTTCGGTCAGGCCAGAGCGGCGATTGCGCAGGAATTCCAATGCCGCCAGCGCCAGCGCGGTCCAGAGGCCGGGCGCGCGCTGCAACAGGAAATCGGCTAGAAGGAACAGGACCAGCACTGCCCAGATCGGGACGGTCGCAGGTTGGCGCAAGCTCCATGCAAGGGTCACGCACAAGATCAGGTCGGGCCCCGGCAGGCCGGGGGTGCCTGTGTCGAGCGGAAGGATCCGGTAAAGGATCACCGAGATCCCGAACAGCAGGTAGATAACCCGATAGGTCCATATCCGTGTGCGGGCGCGATCAGCCATCGGCGGCCTCGGTCCCCTCCACCGGATCACCGGGGGCGACTGGCGGGTCGGTCTGGGTGGGCAGGGGCCACGGCGGCCCGATCAGCCCGCCGGGGTCGGACAGGGCCGTGCCCGGATGGCTGCGCATCACGCGCAAGAAGTTGAGACGCGAGAAATCGGCGGCGGGCCGGGTGCGCAGGCGGTCGTCGCGCCCTACCACGACATGACCCACCAACAGGCCCGGCGGGAACACGCCGCCATCGCCGGATGTCAACACACGGTCGCCGGGCGCAATGTCTTCGGGGGCTTCCAGGAACTCCAGCAGCGGCAGGCCGGTGTTGTCGCCCATCAGCAAGGCTTGCTGCCCCGACGGGGTGACGGTGACCGGGATGCGGCTGGCGGCGTCGGACAAGAGGATCACCCGGCTGGTGTTTTCACCAACGCCCGAAATCCGACCCACCAGCCCCAATCCGTCCATCGTGGCCCACCCGTCGATGATACCATCGCGGGCCCCCACGTTGATCAGCACCGACCGCCGAAAGGGCGAGCCGCTATCGGCCATCACCAGCCCGGTGACATAGGTCAGTTCGGGGTCGAGTTGCACGCGATTGAGATCGAGAAGCCGGGCGTTTTCCTGTTCCAGTTGCAACGCGGCTTCGCGCCAAGACCGCATCTGCTGCAATTCGCGGCGCAATTCCTGATTTTGCTGGTGCAGTCGGGAATAGGACTGGAAATCGTCCACCATCCGACCGAGCGCTGTGACCGGGGCCATGGCCCAATCGAGGTTTGGCACGATCTGGTCGGTGATCGCGCTGCGCAGCCGTTCGACCCGCGGGTTGTCGATGCGCCAGACCAGAACCAAGGCCGCAAGGCACAAGAACAGGATCGTCAACAGCAGGCGCCGGACGGGGCGGATATGGCTGCTATCGGCGCGTTCTCTGGCCATGGGGTCCTTTTGCCCTTGCCGTCGCCGTCGCGCGGCGGATCAGCTATCGTAATCTATGGCGTGGCGCAGAAGGTTCTCGTATTCCAGCGCCTTGCCAGTGCCGAGCGCCACGCAGTTGAGGCTTTCGTCGGCTACGGAAATGGCCAGCCCGGTCTGTTCGCGCAGGGCGAGGTCGAGTTCGCCAAGCAGCGCGCCGCCGCCGGTCAGCATCACGCCGCGGTCGACGATGTCGGCGGCAAGGTCCGGCGGGGTCGCTTCCAACGCGCCCATTACCGCCTCGCAAATCTGCTGCACGGGTTCCGACAGCGCCTCGGCCACCTGGGCTTGGCTGATTTCGGTTTCCTTGGGCACGCCGTTCAGAAGGTCGCGGCCCCGGATCTGCATCGACGCGCCGCGCCCGTCATCGGGCATCCGGGCAGTGCCGATCGAGGTTTTGATGCGTTCGGCGGTCGCCTCGCCGATCAGCAGGTTCTGCTGGCGGCGCAGGTAGGAAATGATCGCCTCGTCCATGCGGTCACCGCCGACGCGGACGGAGCGGGCATAGACGATATCGGCCAGCGACAGAACCGCCACTTCGGTCGTGCCGCCGCCGATATCGACCACCATGGAGCCGGTCGGGTCGGTGATCGGCATCCCCGCGCCGATGGCCGCCGCGATAGGTTCCGCGATCAACCCGGCCTTGCGCGCGCCCGCCGACAGCACGGATTGCCGAATGGCGCGTTTTTCCACCGGGGTCGCGCCGTGGGGCACGCAGACGATGATCTTGGGCTTGGTGAAGGTCGTGCGTTTGTGGACCTTGCGGATGAAGTGCTTGATCATCTCTTCGGCCACGTCGAAATCTGCGATCACGCCTTCGCGCATCGGCCGGATGGCCTGAATGCTGCCCGGTGTCCGGCCCAGCATCAGCTTGGCGTCTTCACCGAAGGCCAGCGCCTTCTTGACCCCGTCCTTGACTTGATAGGCCACCACCGAGGGCTCGTTCAGGATGACCCCTTTGCCCTTGACGTAGACCAGCGTGTTGGCGGTGCCGAGGTCGATGGCCATATCCGCGGAAAAGAGGCTGCCTAGTATGTTGACCATTGGGGGGGTGGGTCCTGCTTTTTGAGCGTGTGTTTCGGGTTGCGCGATCCAGACCGAGACTCAGCCATGGCTGCTCGGCGACCGCATCGCATATAGTCAGGGCCGGTGCGGCAGGTAAAGCCTTGCGACGCAGGAAATCAGCGCAAATCCGCTTGTTCCAACTGCGGGAAATCGGCGCGGCCTGCCCCGACATTGCCCTTTTCCGGCGATGGAATAGACCAGTTCGGGCCTTACCAAACGCAGGAACAGACCAAAAGTCAGCGGACGCGACCCCATTTTGAGAGTGCAGGAATGAGTTTGGCAGACATGGCCCCGGTTTCCCGGAGCACGACCCGCTATGGCGGCATCGACCTTGCGCGGCTCTTGCTGGCGGTGTTCGTGGTGCTGGCTCATTGCGCCGCGTTTCAGGCGATCAGCCCCGAGGCGCATTTCTTCGCCAACAATGGCTTTGCCCGCATCATCGTGCCGTTCTTCCTGATGACCACAGGGTATTTCTACGACAGCCAGATGAAGCGCGGCTTGGGCCCGTGGTTGTGGCGGGTGGGTCGGGTCTATTTGGCATGGACCCTGATCTTCCTGCCGTTCATCCTGTTCTATCAGGAACGCACGGTCTTTCGGCTGGTGATGACCCTTGGTTTCGGGTTCTTTCACCTGTGGTATCTTGCGGCGCTGCTTGGGGGGATGGTGGTGCTGTATTGGGCGCGTGACTTGCGCAACCAGACGCTTTTGATCTTGGCAGCGGGGCTGTTCCTGATCGGCGGCGCGATACAATACGCCGAAAACGAATGGCTCGATTTCGGGGCGTTCCGCAATCACTACGATCTTTTGGTGCTGACGCGGAATTTCCTGTTCTACGGCTTTCCCTATCTCGCCCTCGGGCTTTTGATCCGGCGCACCGCGTTCCTGCAATCGCTGTCCGCACCGGCGCGCGTGCTGTTGATGCTGGGGGCGTTGTTCCTGCTGGTTGCCGAAACATGGGCAGAGATGATCAGTTTCCCGCCCGACGGGTTCTACGACCTGACCGTCTCGGCCTTTGTCCTGACCCCGGTGCTGTTTGTTCTGGTGCGGGACATGCCCTTGGAAATCCCCGGATTCGATCCACGGCGGTTGTCGATGATCATCTATCTCAGCCACCCGCTTTACCTGATCCCCCTGCGGGAATTCGTGACGCCCGATCCGGTTCCCCTGTCTTTGATGACGATGACGCTTACTCTGGCGGCGGTGCCGATCTGGCTGTGGCTGGCGCGGCGGGTGCCAATCCTGCCCTGACTCTTCGGGGGCCCTGGCGTGTCGCCGAAACGGCAACGGCCGCCCGGCAAGGGGCGACCGTCTGAAAACGTGGTCAAGCGGGACGTGGTCAGCCCATGTCCTTGTAGGAGACTTCCCGCCTGTCGGTGCCCGCGCCCAGTTTTTCACGCCGCACGATCAGGCGGTTGAGCGCATTCACATAGGCTTTTACGCTGGCCACGACCGTATCGGTGTCGGCGGATTGGCCTGTCGCGATCTTGCCGTCTTCCTCGATTCGCACGGTCACGGTGGCTTGCGCATCCATGCCTTCGGTCACGGCGCTGACCTGATAGAGCTGCAACGCCGCCTCGTTCGGATAAAGCGCCTTCACCGCGTTGAAGGCCGCGTCAACGGGGCCGTCACCTTGCGCGGTGGCCTGTTTGTCGGCGTCGCCGACCCGCAGGGTGATATCAGCGGATTGCGGCGCTTCGGTGCCACAGATCACGCGCAGGAATTTCAGCTCCAGGTGATCTTCGGTGCCCGCGGCGGCGGCATCGGTCACCAGCGCGATCAGGTCGTCGTCGAAGACCTCTTTCTTGCGGTCGGCCAGCGCCTTGAACCGCACGAACAGGTCATTGAGCTGGTTGTCGATCATGTCGAAGCCCAGATCCTTGAGCTTTGCACGCAGCGCGGCCCGGCCCGAATGCTTGCCCAAGGGCAGCGAAGTGCCAGCAAGGCCCACATCCTCTGGCCGCATGATCTCGAACGTATCGGCCGATTTCAGCATGCCGTCCTGATGGATGCCGCTTTCATGGGCAAAGGCGTTCTTGCCGACGATGGCCTTGTTGGGCTGGACGGCAAAGCCCGAGACGGTGCTGACCCGGCGCGAGATATGCATGATCTTGCGGGTGTCGATTTGGGTGTGCCACGGCATGATGTCGTTGCGCACTTTCAGGGCCATCACGACCTCTTCCAGCGCGGTGTTGCCGGCGCGTTCACCAAGGCCGTTGATGGTGCATTCGATCTGCCGAGCGCCGCCCGCCACCGCCGCCAGAGCGTTCGCCGTCGCCATGCCGAGGTCATTGTGGCAATGGGTGGCAAAGATCACGTCATCGGCGCCGGGCACCTCGTTGATCAGGCGACGGATCAGGTCGGCGGATTCCACCGGTGCGGTGTATCCAACGGTGTCGGGGATATTGATGGTGTTGGCACCGGCCTTGATGGCGATTTCCACGACGCGGCGCAGGTAGTCCCACTCGGTCCGCGTGGCATCCATCGGCGACCACTGCACGTTGTCGCAGAGATTGCGGGCATGGGTCACCGTTTCGTGGATACGGTCAGCCATTTCGTCCATGGTCAGGTTCGGAATGGCGCGGTGCTGCGGCGAGGTGCCGATAAAGGTGTGGATGCGCGGGGAAACGGCGTGTTTCACGGCCTCCCAGCAGCGGTCGATGTCCTTGGGGTTGGCGCGGGCGAGGCCGCAGATCGTGGCGGTTCTGGCCAGCTTGGCAATCTCGGAGACGGCGTTGAAATCGCCTTCGGACGCGATCGGAAAGCCGGCCTCGATGATATCGACGCCCATCTCGTCGAGCAGGGCGGCAATCTCCAGCTTTTCGGCATGGCTCATGGTTGCGCCGGGGCTTTGCTCGCCATCGCGCAGCGTGGTGTCGAAGATCAGTACGCGATCTTTGTCAATCGTCATGATTTTGGTCCTTGGTCTTAGCCAGTTATTCGTGCGTTAACTTTCGGCGCTGGTTCCCCCCTGAGCGGTCGCGCCGAAAGGCACGCTCAGAGGCGGCTAAGGAGAAGAAGAGCGCACAGGTCCGGTCCGCCGGTCGGGGCGGTCAGGGTCACGATATGGCTGTGCGTCGTCATGGTGGGCATATTACGCGTGGGCGCAGGGATGAAAACCCCTTTTTTCGTCCTGCGGGAATCGGATTTGACCCTTGGCCGGGGCGGATTAGTTGCTGTCGCATGACACGGGAAAAATCACTTATCATTGGGGCGTCGGGCGGGATCGGGTCGGCCTTGGACGATGCGCTGGCGACACGCGGCGATGCGGTCACGCGGATGTCGCGCAGCGCCGACGGGCTGGATGTGACGGATGAAGCGAGCGTGGCGCAGGCCTTGGGCGCGCTGGACGACACCTTTGACCGTATCGTCGTTGCAACCGGCGCGTTGCAAATCGACGGGGCCGAGCCGGAAAAAACCATCCGCGCGCTGAACCCTGCCGACATGGCCGCCCAATTCGCCCTGAACGCCATCGGCCCGGCCCTGATACTGAAACATGCCTTGCCGCTGGTGCCGCGCGACCGGCGGTCGGTGGTGGCGGTCCTGTCGGCGCGGGTTGGGTCGATCGGCGACAACAATATTGGCGGCTGGATCAGTTATCGCGCGGCCAAGGCGGCGCTGAACCAGATCGTGCGGACATCCTCCATCGAGTTGAAACGCCTGCGGAAACAGGCGATTTGCGTGTCGCTGCATCCCGGCACGGTGCAAACCAGCCTGACGGGCCCCTATCTGGGGCGTCACAGATCGGTGGCCCCGGACGAGGCCGCGCAGAACCTGCTGCGGGTGATGGACGGGGTGACGGTCGAGGAAACCGGGCACTTTTTCGACTGGGCCGGGAACGAGGTGGCCTGGTGACGCCGCGCCTCGTCCTCGTTCTGGGGGATCAACTGTCGCCCGGCATGGCCGCGCTGAAAGCGGCAGACAAGACGCGCGACGTGGTGGTGATGGCCGAGGTGCGGGGCGAGACCGATTACGTGCCGCACCATCCCAAGAAGATCGCGTTCCTCTTCGCGGCGATGCGAAAATTCGCAAAGCGGCTGGAGGGTGACGGCTGGCGCGTCGCCTATGCCCGGCTGGATGACCCGGAGAACGCAGGCTCTGTCGCGGGCGAATTGCTGCGCCGTGCGCAAGAGGTCGGGGCCGACGAGGTGCTGGCGACAGAGCCCGGCGAATGGCGGCTGATCCAGGCCTTGGAAGACCACCCCCTGACGGTGCGCCAATTGGAAGACGACCGGTTTATCGCGTCGCATCGGGAATTCGGGGCATGGGCCGAGGGGCGGAAAGCCCTGAGGATGGAATATTTCTACAGACAGATGCGCCGCAAGACTGGCCTGTTGATGGGGGGCGCTCAGCCGGAAGGCGGCCAGTGGAATTTCGATCACGACAACCGCAAAGCGCCGCCCAAGGGGCTGGCGGGGCCGGTTCCGCCGAGGTTTGAGCCGGATGAAACCGTCAAGGAGGTTCTCGATCTGGTCGAGGATGCGTTCGGCAACAATTTCGGCGACCTGCGCCCGTTCTGGTTTGCGACCGAGCCCGAGCAGGCAATCCAGGCGCTGGATCATTTCATTGAAAACGCCCTGCCATCCTTCGGCGACTACCAGGATGCGATGGTAACGGGGCAGGATTTCCTGTTTCACGCGGTGCTGTCGGTCTACATCAATGCCGGTTTGCTTGACCCGCTGGAGGTCTGCCGCCGGGCAGAAGCCGCCTATCGCACCGGGGACGTGCCGTTGAATGCTGCCGAAGGGTTCATCCGCCAGATCATCGGCTGGCGGGAATATGTGCGCGGGGTCTATTTCCTCGAAGGGCCGGATTACCCGACGCGCAATACTCTCGGCCACACGCGCAAGTTGCCCGCTGCGTATTGGGGCGCGGACACCCGGATGCGGTGCCTGAAGACCTGCGTCGGCGCCACCCGGCGAGAGGCCTATGCCCATCACATTCAGCGCCTGATGGTGACGGGGAATTTCGCCCTGCTGGCCGGGGTTGATCCGACCGAAGTGCATGAGTGGTATTTGTCCGTCTACGCGGATGCCTATGAATGGGTTGAGGCCCCCAACACGGTGGGGATGAGCCAATTCGCGGATGGCGGGGTCATCGCCTCCAAGCCCTATGTCTCAAGCGGCAACTACATCGCCAAGATGTCGGACTACTGCAAGACGTGCAGCTATTCGGCCAAGGTCAAGACCGGCCCCGATGCCTGCCCGTTCAACCTGCTTTATTGGCATTTCCTGATCCGCCACAAGGACCGGTTTTCGGGCAACCCGCGCATGGCGCAGATCTACCGAACGTGGGAGCGGATGGACGCCGACAAGCGTGAGACGGTGTTGGCGGAGGCCGACGCGTTCCTCGCGCGTATGGAGGCCGGCGACCTCGTCTAGGTCACTCGGTTGCGGTGTCGGGTTCGGCAGCCGGGGCATTGGCCGCTTCGGCCGGGGCTGACGGCGTGTCTGCGCCATCCGTCGGTGTTCCCTCGGGCACGGCAGCGCCGTCTTCCGTGCTGACCAGCCGACCGTCTTCCCACAGGCCCTGCACGATCCGCGCCTCGCGGTCTTGCGTGGCGGCATAGGTCATGGTGCCCGGTCCCTGACGGGTGCCGTTCACGAACTGGCCTTGGTAGACGTCGCCGTTGGCATAGGTCGCCCGACCGTCGCCGTTGATCTCGCCGCCTTGCCACTGGCCGGTATAGGTAAAGCCATCGGGCATCGTCAGTGTGCCCTCGCCTTCTCTCTGGCCTGCGACGAAATTGCCCTCGTAGACCGTTCCGTCGGCGTAGGTCGCAATGCCCTGTCCATGGCGCAACCCGTCCTGCCAACCGCCTTCGTAGCGGTAGCCATCGGTGTAGGTCATCACGCCTTGCCCATGCTGGCGGGCGTTCATGAACTGGCCTTCATAGACCAGCCCGTTGGCGTAGCGCGCAACGCCAAAGCCCTGAATCACCCCGTCGACCCATTCGCCTTCGTAGCTGGAGCCATCGGGATAGGTGATGGTGCCGCGCCCATGCGCAAGGTCGTCGCGGAAGGTGCCTTCGTAGACCGACCCATCGGGGTAGGTCACGCGGCCTTCGCCAGCGATGCGCCCGTCGATCCACTGGCCCACATAGAGGTAGCCGTCCGCGCCGCGGAATTCGCCCTGACCATGGCGGCGATCATTGGCGAAGGCCCCTTCGTAGCGGTCGCCATTGGCATAGCGCACGATACCGGTGCCTTGCCGTTGCCCGTTGACCAACTGGCCCTCGTAGACATCTCCGTTGGGCTGGGTGAGGGTGCCGGTGCCGTTGATCTGGCCATTGTCCCACTGGCCTTCGTAGATCACGCCGTCGGGCATTTCCAACCGGCCCTGACCCTGCCGCTGGCCACCTTCGAAATTGCCGTCATAAACCGCGCCGTCAGGGTAGGTGATCTGGCCATGCCCCTGTTTCAGCCCGTTTACCCACTGGCCTTCGTAGCGATAGCCATTGGGGCTGATCATGGTGCCGGTGCCGTGGTGCAGGGCATTTCGGAAGCCGCCCTCGTAGCGCACGCCGTTGGCGTAGATCGCAACGCCCTGGCCGTTTATGCGCCCCTCGGACCATTCACCTTCGTAGGTCGAGCCGTCGGCGAAGGTGATCGAGCCGACCCCTTCCGGGCGGCCCTCGGCAAAGCTGCCCTCGTAGACCGAGCCATCGGGGAAAACCGCGCGCCCCTGTCCGCGGATTTCTCCGTCGACCCATTCGCCGGTGTATTCATACCCGTTGGGCAGGCGATAGGTGCCGGTGCCATGCTGGACACCGTTGCGGAACGTGCCTTCGTAGATGCCGCCACCCTCGTATTGGTGAATCTCGACCTCGCCCGTGTCCTGCGCCATCGCGCCCCCGGACAGGACCAATGCGCAACAGCCCGCCGCGGCTAGCTGATGAAGGATGCCTCGTACTCCCTGGCTCACCTGTTTGCCCCCTTTGAGGTTGTGCATTGCCCGTCGCCACAGCAAACCTAGTGGAGGGCGCGAAGCCTCGCAATGTCTTTTGGCCCTCGTGGCTTGGCGGCGGGCGGTGATCTGCTAAAAGGCGTCCTCGAAGGCAAGACAGACGAGGCCCCATGTCCGACACTTTCCGAGTCACGCTCGCGCAGTTGAACGCCACCGTTGGCGCGCTGGACGCCAATGCCGCCAAGGCCCGCGCAGCCTGGGCCGAGGCAAAAGCCGCCGGGGCGGATTTCATCGCCTTCCCCGAGATGTTCGTCACAGGCTACCAGTTGCAGGATCTCGTGCAGAAACCTGCCTTCGCCGCCGATGTGCATCGTGTCCTGACCCAATTGGCCAGCCAGTGCGCCGATGGCCCGGCGATCGGGATCGGCGGCCCGTGGCAGGGGCCGGACAAACCGTTCAACGCCTATTTCATCCTTGAGGGGGGCGTGGTGAAGACGCAGGTGCTCAAACATCATCTGCCCACCTACAATGTCTTTGACGAGAAACGCTATTATCACGCTGGCGACCCGCAAGGCCCGGTGCAGATCGGCCCCGTCCGCATCGGCTTTCCGATCTGCGAGGATTGCTGGTTCGAGGATGTCTGCGAGACACTGGAAGAAACCGGGGCCGAGATCCTGATCGTTCCCAACGGCTCGCCCTACCATCGCGGCAAGATGAATGTGCGCCAGGCGGTCACCGTTTCGCGGGTGATCGAGACCGGGTTGCCGCTGGCCTATCTCAATCTCACCGGTGCACAGGACGACCAGGTTTTCGACGGGGCAAGCTTCGTGCTGAACCCCGGTGGCGAGTTAGCCGTGCAGATGCCGTTTTATGACGAAACCCTGACCCATGTCGATTTCACCCGCACCGCCGAGGGCTGGCGTGCAACGATTGGCGAAAAGGCCCATCTGCCCGACGCGTGGGAGGCCGATTATCGTTGCATGGTCGAGGCGGTGCGCGATTACATGCACAAGACCGGGTTCTCCAAGGTGGTCCTCGGGCTGTCGGGGGGCGTCGATTCTGCCCTCGTCGCGGTGATTGCCGCCGACGCCTTGGGGCCAGAAAACGTGCGCTGCGTGATGCTGCCCTCGGAATACACCTCGACCGAGTCGCTGGAAGATGCCGCCAGCGTCGCCGAGCGGCTTGGCACCCGCCTGGATACCGTGCCAATCACCGCCCCGCGCGCGGGCGTGACCGAAGCGTTGGCGGATCTCTTCGCAGGCACCGAACCGGGCATTGCCGAGGAAAACATCCAGTCGCGCCTGCGCGGCGTGATCCTGATGGCGCTCTCCAACAAGTTCGGGGAAATGCTGCTGACCACCGGCAACAAGTCCGAGGTCGCGGTCGGCTATGCCACGATCTATGGCGACATGGCCGGTGGCTATAACCCGATTAAGGATCTCTACAAGACCCGCGTCTTCGAGACCTGCCGCTGGCGCAACGCCAATCACCGCCCGTGGATGAATGGCCCCGAGGGCGAGGTCATCCCTGCGCGCGTCATCGACAAGCCGCCGACCGCAGAACTGCGCGAGAACCAGAAGGACGAGGACAGCCTGCCGCCCTACGAGGATCTGGACGTGATGCTGGAAATGCTGATCGACAAGGAGGCGTCCGTGGCCGACGTCGTCGCCATGGGCTATGACCGCGAGGCGGTGAAGAAAGTCGAACACCTCATCTACATCTCGGAATACAAGCGCTTCCAGTCCGCGCCCGGCGCCCGGCTGACCGAACGCGCCTTCTGGCTTGACCGGCGTTATCCCATCGTGAACAGGTGGCGGGATGAAGGAGAGTGAACTCAAGCACCGCAGAGCGTCTCCGCCGGTCGACGGTTCGAAGCTGCACCTTTCGCCGAACCCGACGACACAAATCGGGCTGACCTGCCTCGGCGCGTTCCTCGCCTATGTGTTGTTCCGCGAGTTGTCGGGACATCCGATGGCCATCCTGCGGGACAACATGGCCGCGCTGCCGATCATTTTGTTGTCACCGGGCGTGGTGCTTGCTGCATTTCTGGCGCCGTTCGGCAGCCCGCGTGTGGAAATTGATGCAGAAGGGGTGTTTGTCCGGCACTGGCGACGTTTCGACTGGAATGAATTCGAGGGCTTCTTGTCCATGAAACGCGGCCCCTTGCTCAACCGGGAAGAGGTGCTGGTCCTGAAGCTTGAGGCGTCCGCCCCGATTCCAGATGCGGGGCCGATCCGAACCCTGTTCAGGTGGGTTTCGCCCGTGTCCAGGCGCTCGCGGCAAATCTCGATAGGTGAGCGCAGTTTTGACGTGTCGATTGCCATACTGGAGAAAGCCATACGCGAAAATTCCGCTCTGGCAGGGCATCAACTTCGTGACATCAAAGGGTGGACCGGGGCAGATTGACCAGAGCGCAGGCCGTTCTGCCCGGCTTCGACCCTCTCCCTTCTTCTTGGCTCAAGCACTCCGGGGGGTCCGGGGGGCAGAGCCCCCCGGCGGGTCGGCGCCAAAGGCGCCGAAATAGCTGTCGCAACCTGACCCCGAGGTCGCATACCGGCGCGACCGCGGGAACCGGGTCCGGCACCGTCTCTCATCCCAAGAGACGCCAGCCCCATCATGATCCACATTCACACCGTTCCCGCCGCCTTCTCGCCGGAAGACTGCGCGCGCATCACCGCCATGGCCGAGGCCGCCCCCACGCAGGACGCGGGTCTCGTGCGCAATGCCACCGACCACAACCTGCGCCGGGCCGATCTGGTCTGGCTGGATGAGGTCGCGGGCAGCGACTGGGTGATGGACCGGATCATCGACCTCGTGCGCGAGGCCAACCGCGCGGTTTACGGCTATGACCTGACCGATTTCGCTGAATCCGCGCAGGTTGCCCGCTACGGCGCCGACCGCGAGGGCCATTTCGACTGGCATTCCGATATCGGCGACGGGCGGCTGGCGGCGAAGCGCAAGCTGACGATGGTGGTGCAATTGTCCGCGCCCACGGCCTATGGCGGCGGCAGGCTGGAACTGATGCCGGGTGCGGGGACCGTCACGGCAGAGCCTGCACAGGGCAGCGCAACGCTGTTTCCGTCTTTCGTGCTGCACCGGGTGACGCCGGTGACCGATGGCGAGCGCCGCTCGCTCACCATCTGGTGCCACGGACCCGCCTTTCGCTAAGCCGATCGGCCTGACGGTGCCTCCTGGGCTTTACATTATACGGACCCATACTATATCGGTCCGTATCTTGAACTCCGGACCCGGCCCTCATGAAATCCATCGCTCTCTTGCTGCACGAATCCGCCACGCTGATGAAGCGGGAGTTCGAACGCTGCGCGCGCCCGAACAACCTGACGCTGATGCAGTGGCGCATGTTGGGCGAACTCTCGCGCGAAGGCGCCATGCGGCAGACGGCGCTGATCGCGGCGTTGAACGCGCCTGCGATGACCGTCAGCGACGTGGCCGAACGGATGGAAAGGGCCGGGTTGATCCGGCGCGAGGCCGATCCCGAGGACAGCCGCGCCAAGTTGGTTGCCATCTCGGCTGAAGGTGAGGCGCTGGCGGCCAAGATGCGCGACATTTCCAACGGGGTGTTCGCCCGCGCCTTTGACGGGATCTCTGCCGACGATCTCGACCGGCTACAGCAGACCTTGGCCCGGATCACACAAAATCTCGACGAGACGCCGGCGACGGCGCAGGACAGGACCGAATGAACGCCGAATCCAAACCGATCAAGCCCGAGGCCGCCGCGCCCGCCCCGCAGCCAGAGACCAACGCCCCCCCGAACCCCGCAAGGAAGAAACGCCGTCGCGGGCTGATGCTGGTCGTTCCCGTCGCCATCGCGTTGGCGGGCGGTGGCGCCTATCTGTTGGGCGGTCGCTATGTCTCGACCGACAACGCCTATGTGCATCAACCGATGCTCTCGATCTCGTCGGACGTGGCCGGGCGCATTTCCGACGTGGATGTGCGCGAGAACCAGCAGGTTGCCTTGGGTGACACGATGTTCCGCCTCGACCCGGAACCCTACCAGATCGCCGTCGATCAGGCAGAGGCGGCGCTGGCCTCGGCCCGGCTGGCGGTGGTGCAGTTGCGCGCCAACTACGCTACGGCAGAAGCGCAGTTGCAGGCGGCAGAGAGCATTCTGGAAGTGCAGACCCGGGAACTGGAACGCCAGCAATCACTGACCGAACGCGGAATCAGCACGTCCGCCGCGCTGGACCAGGCGACGGTTGCGTCGCGCTCTGCCGCCAATAACGTGGATCTGGCGCGCCGTCAGGTCGAGGCCGCTGCGGCGGCCCTCGGCGGCGACCCCGAGATCGAAACCGATGCCCTGCCCAGTGTCCGCGCGGCGCTTGCGCAGCTCGACATCGCACAGCGCAATCTTGCGCATACCGAAATCCACGCGCCAAGCGCCGGGATCGTGTCGCAAGTCGAAAGCCTGAATGTCGGGCAGTTCGTGGGCGCGGGCACCGCAGTCGCCACGCTGGTCGATTCCGATCAGACGTGGATCGAGGCCAATTTCAAGGAAACCCAGCTGGATGGGCTGGAAGTCGGCCAACCGGTCGAAATCACCATCGACGCCTATCCCGGCCTGACCTTGCGCGGCACGCTGGAAAGCTTTGGCTCGGCCACCGGGTCGCAGTTTTCGCTGATCCCGGCGCAGAACGCGACCGGCAACTGGGTGAAAGTCGTGCAACGTATTGCCGTCCGTATCCGCATCGAAGATGACACCGACCACCCGCTGCGGGACGGGATGAGCGCCCATGTCAGCGTCGATACCGGCAACACCCATCTCGCCGACCTGCTATGAGCGCACCGGCCCTGTCCAAACCCAACCTGACCGTGGCGGCGCCCGGCTGGCTGACCGCCTCGATCATGTTGGCCACGATCATGCAGGTGCTCGACACCACGATTGCAAACGTGGCCTTGCCGCACATGGCCTCGTCCCTCGGAGCGACGCAGGAAGAAATCACTTGGGTTCTGACCTCGTATATCGTGTCCTCGGCCATTGCGACGCCGATGACCGGCTGGGTCGCGGACCGGTTCGGGCGGCGGATGGTGTTTGCTGCGGCCATCGCAGGCTTTACCGGCGCGTCACTGGCCTGCGGGATCGCCACCAGCTTGCCGGAAATGATCGTCTTCCGGGTCATCCAAGGGGTGACCGGCGCAGTTCTGATCCCCCTGTCGCAGGCGGTGCTTCTGGACATCAACCCGCGCGAGAAGGTCGGGCAGGCCATGGCCATCTATGGGGCCGGCATCATGGTGGGTCCGATCATCGGGCCAACGCTTGGGGGCTGGCTGACCGAAACCTTCAACTGGCGCTTCGTCTTTCTGGTGAACCTGCCCGTGGGACTGATCGCGTTGCTTGGCGTGCTGGCCTTTCTGCCGCGCGAAACCCCGCGGCACCGGCGTTTTGACATGTTCGGCTTTGCCATGCTGGCCGTTGCGGTCGGGGCCTTGCAACTGATGTTGGATCGGGGGCAGGCGGTGGACTGGTTCGACTCGCTCGAAACCTGGATCTATCTGGCGCTGATGATCTCTGGCGCGTGGGTCTTCGTGATCCATTCCCTTACGGCAGACGACCCGTTCGTGACTCCGGGCATGTTCCGCGACCGCAATTTCGTGATGGGGCTGCTGTTCATCTTCATCATCGGGATGACGATGTTTTCGGGCCTCGCGCTGCTGCCGCCGCTGTTGCAACGGTTGATGGGCTACCCGGTGATCGAGACCGGGATCGTCATGGCCCCGCGCGGGGTCGGGACGATGCTGTCGATGATCATCGTCGGGCGGCTCGTGTCCAAGATCGACCCGCGTTACCTGGTGCTCTTCGGCCTTGGGCTGACGGCATGGTCGCTGCACATGATGACCGGGTTCAGCCTGCAAATGGACTCGCGCCTGATCGTCACCTCGGGCGTGATGCAGGGGCTGGGGCTGGGGTTTGTCTTTGTGCCACTATCGACACTGACCTTCGCCACCATCGACGCCAAGTTCCGGGGCGACGCGACCGCGATGTTCAGCCTTGTGCGAAACGTCGGCTCCGGCGTCGGGATTTCGCTGGTGACGGTGGTGCTGTCGCGCATGTCCAGCGTGAACCACGAAGAGATCGGCTCGGCCCTGACCGCCACGGCGCCCCAAGTGCAGATGCAGGCGCCGGGGCTGGTGCAGGGCTCGCCGCTTTATACCCAGATTTTCGATGGCCTGGTCTCTCAGCAGGCCTACATGGTGGGCTATATCGACAACTTCTTCTTCATGATGCTGTTGACGCTGGCCGTGGTGCCGATCGCCTTCCTGCTGCGGAAACCATCTGCCGCCCCAGCCCCGCAAGAGTCCGCCCCGGCGATCGAATAACGGCTATGGCCCGTCGATGATGTTGCGCGGCCCGGCCCCCCGCCGGGCCGCAGTATCATCGGGGTTGTAGAGCGCGCAGGTCTTGAGCGACAGGCAGCCGCAGCCGATGCAGCCATCGAGCTTGTCCCTTGTGCGTTGCAACCGGGCGATCTGCGCATCCAACGCTTCCTTGAATCGACGGCTGATCTTTTCCCAATCGGCCTTGGTGGGGGTGCGTCTTTCTGGCAGGCTGGCCATCTCGGCACGGATCTCGGTCAGGGAAAGCCCCAACTCCTGCGCGATCTTGATGAAGGAAATCCGCCTTATGTCCGAGCGGCGGAATTGCCGTTGCCCGGCCTCTGTCCGGATGGGGTGCACCAGCCCCTCGGCCTCGTAATAGCGGATGGCCGATACCGCGACGCCAGTGCGCGCGGCGATCTTTCCGATGGGCAACATATCTGCGGCACGGCGCATTGAAAAACCTCTTGAGCTAAAGTCAACTTGAGGAATTAGACCATGCCTCACAGACCCGAATCAAGGAAAGGAAATTTGGATGAGCACCGCATTCCTCGAACATGTGAATGTCACCGTGACCGACCCCAAGGCCACGGCGCAATTGCTGTGTGACCTGTTCGGATGGCGCATCCGCTGGCAGGGCGATGCGATTTCGGGCGGCTACAGCGTGCATGTCGGCAATGATGACAGCTATGTCGCGGTCTATTCGCAGGGCGGAACGATGGACGCGCCCGACCGCTACCGGACGCCGGGCGCGCTCAATCACATCGGCGTGGTCGTCGAGGATATCGACGCAACCGAAACCAAGGTGCGAGAGGCGGGGTTCACGCCATTCAATCATGCCGACTACGAGCCTGGGCGGCGCTTTTACTTTGATGGGCCCGACATGATCGAGATCGAAGTCGTCAGCTACGCCTGAGGGCGGCCTTGCGCACAGGTCATTCCCACCAGCGGTCGATGCGGGCGATATCCGCGTCGGACCAGCCGAAATGGTGCGCCAGTTCATGGACAAGGATATGCGCCACAAGGGTGCCGAGCGGGATGTCCCCCCGGTCGGCCCATTCTTCCAGGATTGCGCGGCGGAACAGCCAGATCAGGTCTGGTCCGTTGGGCTGATCGAACACCGATTTCTCGGTCAGCGGGATACCTTCGTAAAGGCCCGTCAATTCGTAGGGGCTTTCGATCCCGAAAGCGTCGAGCATTTCGTCATTGGCGAAATCCTCGACCCGGATCACGACCTGCCGCGCCGCCTCGGCATAGGGCGGGGGCAGGGCGTCGCGCGCCAGATCGGCGAGACGTTCGACCTCGGCGAGGTCGGGTGGCGAAAGGGGGACCCAGTCGGTCATGCCTGTGTAGATGATCCAGCGCGCGGCATTTGCAAAGAGGTCAGCCCATCAATTGGCCCGATTCTGGCACCCACCGGAAGCCGTCCCCGCGGGTTTCGACAAAACCGATGCCGGGGAAGGGCATGTGATAGCCGATGGCGGGAATGCGGTCGGCGGCAAGCATGTCGAGCACGCGACGTCGGCTGGCGGCGGCCATCTCCTTGTCACTGTCGAACAGCACCTCCCACTCGGGATGGGCCAGCGACCAGACCGGGTGGTTGGCCAGATCGGCAAACAGCATCAGCCGCGCGCCCTGGCTTTCCAGATGATAGCCCATGTGGCCCGGCGTGTGACCATAGGCCTGCACGGAGGTGATGCCGCTGGCCACGTCCTGATCCGGTTCGAGAAAGGTCATGGAGTCGGCCAGCGGGCGCACCTTGGCCTCGAACCCGTCATTCCCGGTGCCTGCCCAGTGGTCGAACTCGGTTCTCCCGGTGACATAGCGCGCATTGGGGAAAGTGACGCCCGCCTCGCCCGACAGCCCGCCGATATGGTCGCCATGCATATGGGTCAGCACCACCGTATCGACCTGCTCGGCGGAATATCCCGCGTCGGTCAGTGCTGCGGTGATGCCTGCCGGGTTCAGGCCGGTGTCGAACAGGATCAACTCGGCCCCCGTATTGACCACGACCGGGGTAAAGTAGAATTGCGAGACGTCGGTCGACAGGAAATTCGCGGCGCTCACCTCGGCGAACTCTTCCTCGGACACGTTGGTCCCGAAAATACCCTGCGGGTTTTCCCGCGGAGTCGTGCCCGCCAGCAGCGTCGTCACTTCGAACCCGCCAAGCGTGAAGCGGCGGTGATGCGCGAAAGACGCGCCCATGCTGGGGGCCTCGGCGCGGGCGGCGCTGGAAAGGGCGCCCAGAAAGGGGGTGGCGAGGGACAATTTCATCATCGTGCGGCGGCTGAATTCGGTCATGTTTGGTCCTCCGGTTGAAATTCTTTGGCAAGAGGATAGGCCGATTTTTCCGGCTGGCGATGTTTTGCGCGCCTGCGACGGCAATGTCCCTTGATCGACCCCGGCCCAGAGAGATAGTTGGCCCATGACCCCCAAATTGCTGACCACCCTGCAAACCTATTCGCGGCCGCTTTTCGTGGGCGACCTGTTGGCCGGTGTGACCGTGGCCATGGTCGCGCTGCCGCTGAGCCTTGCCATCGCCATCGCCTCGGGGGCCGATCCGGCAACCGGCCTGATCACGGCGATCGTCGGCGGGTTCCTGATCTCGCTGTTGGGAGGCAGCCGGGTGCAGATCGGCGGGCCGACCGGGGCCTTTATCGTCGTTGTCTTCGGCGTCATCGCGGCGCATGGACATGACGGGCTGGTCTTGGCAACGCTGATGGCAGGGGGGCTGTTGCTGATTGCGGGGGCGCTGCGCGCGGGCAACCTGATTTCCTACATCCCCGAACCGGTGATCTACGGCTTCACCATCGGGATCGCGATCATCATTGGCACCAGCCAGCTCAAGGATTTCCTGGGTCTTACGGTCGCGGATCTGCCAGCCGAGTTCTTCGACAAGCTGCACGCCCTGTGGCTGTCGCGCGGCTCTTTGAACGTGGCCTCATTGGGGGTCGGGGCGGCGACCATTGTGCTGATCGTTGGCCTGCGCCGCCTGTTTCCGCGTTTTCCCGGTCTGATCGTGGCGGTGGCGCTCACTTCTGGCGCGGCCGTGCTGTTCGACCTGCCCGTCGATACCATCCGCTCGCGCTTTGGCGATCTGCCCGCGACCCTGCCGATGCCGCACCTGCCCGTGATCACCTATGGCCGGCTGGTCGAGCTTTTGCCCTCGGCCTTCGTCATCGCCTTCCTTGCGGGGGTGGAATCGCTCTTGTCCGCGATGGTGGCTGACCGCATGATCAACAGCCGCCACCGCTCCAACGCCGAAGTGCTGGCGCAGGGCGCGGCCAATATCGGATCGGCCCTGTTCGGCGGGCTGCCCGCGACCGGGGCCATCGCCCGGACGGCAACCAATGTGCGCGCCGGGGGCAAGACACCGGTGGCCGGGCTGGTTCATGCGCTCACGATCCTTGTGGTGATGATGGTGGCCGCACCGCTGGCGGGATACCTTGCGATGCCCGCATTGGCCGGGCTGCTGCTGGTCACCGCGTGGAACATGAGCGAGCCGCAGCACTGGCGCCATCATTTGAAATTGCCGGTGCCGGACCTGCTGCTGCTGCTGCTCACCCTTGTCCTGACCGTTGTCGCGGACCTGGCCGTGGCGATCGGGGTGGGGGTCGCCGTTGGTCTTGCGCTGCGGCTGCGCCGCCGCAACGTGCCGCCCGCCGACTGGCATACGCCCGACCGCTGAACATGTGGCCCCATGGACAAACGCCCGCGCTTGTGAAACAGGATCGCCCCGATCCGAAGGAGCTAGAGTCCCATGACCGTCACCCGTTTCGCCCCGTCCCCAACCGGGTATCTGCATGTCGGGAACCTGCGCACCGCGCTGTTCAACTTCCTGATCGCCAAGAAGGCGGGGGGAACGTTTATCCTGCGCCTCGACGATACCGACCCGGAGCGGTCGAAGCAGGAATACGCGGACCAGATCCAGCGCGACCTGGAATGGCTGGGGCTGACTTGGGACAAGATCGAGCGGCAGTCCGACCGGCTGGACCGCTATGCCACAGCTGCCGATGAGCTGCGCGACAAGGGGCGTTTCTACGAGGCGTGGGAAACGCCGACTGAACTGGACCTCAAGCGCAAGAAGCAACTGAACATGGGTCATCCGCCGGTCTATGACCGCGCCGCGCTGAACCTGACCGATGACGATAAGGCCAAGCTGCGGGCCGAGCGGGGGCAGGGCGTCTGGCGCTTCAAGCTCAATCAAGAACGCATCGAATGGACCGACGGTATCCTTGGCGACCTGTCGATTGACGCCGCCAGCGTATCGGACCCGGTGCTGATCCGGCAGGACGGGCAGGTGCTGTATACCATCGCCTCGGTGGTGGACGATACCGACATGGGCGTAACCAATGTTGTGCGCGGCTCGGACCATGTGACCAATACCGCGACGCAAATCCAGATCATGGAAGCGCTCGGGTTTTCCGCGCCGTCCTTCGCCCACCACTCCCTGCTGACCGGCCCGCAAGGCGAGGCGCTGTCGAAACGTCTTGGCACGCTGGCGCTGAAAGACCTGCGCGAAAACGGGGTGGAGCCGATGGCGCTTCTGTCCCACATGGCGCGGCTTGGCTCGTCGCAGCCGATCGAGCTGTGCGAAACAGTGGATGAGCTGGCCGAGGGATTCGACCTGACCCATTTCGGCTCGGCCCCCACCAAGTTCGACGTGGATGACCTCTATCCGCTGACTGCGCGCTACCTGCATTCCCAGCCCGTCACGGCCGTGGCCGACCAGATCGCCGAGATCGGGGTGCCGGCAGAGCTGGCCGAACCGTTCTGGACCATCGCACGCGAAAACATCACCACGCGCCACGACATTGCCGGTTGGTGGCACCTTTTCCGCGACGGCGCGACGCCGCTGATCGAGGAGGAGGACCGGGAGTTCATTGCGCAGGCCTTCGCCCTGCTGCCCGAGCCACCCTATACCGCGACAACGTGGAAAGAGTGGACCGATGCCGTCAAAGCCGAGACCGGCCGCAAGGGCAAGGGCCTGTTCATGCCGCTGCGCAAGGCCGTGACCGGGTTGGAGCGCGGGCCGGACATGGGCGACGTGATGCCCCTGCTTCAGAAAAAGCCCGCTCTCTAAGACCGCAGGCTGGTCTGTGCGCAGGCAGGGGATAGCCTTTGCCTGCCATTGCGCCATATACCCTTGCGACGAACAAGGAGGCGTGAATGGCGACGCAGAACGACCGGGCGGCGTTCCTTGACGGGAACCTTTTTCGCCACATCGCGGTGATGTCGCTGACCTCCTCGCTTGGCCTGATGGCCGTGTTCCTTGTCGATTTCGTCGACATGGTCTTCATCTCGATGCTGGGAAAGGCCGAACTGGCCGCCGCCGTCGGCTATGCTGGCGCGATCCTGTTCTTTACCTCGTCTTTCGGAATCGGCATGGCGATTGCCGCCGGGGCTTTGGTGGCCCGTGCGCTTGGGGCCGGAAACCGGGGCGAGGCGCGGATGCGGGCGACGACGGCACTTGCCTACGGGCTGGCTTTTGGCGCGGTTTTTGCCGCCATTGTCTGGAGCAACCTGGCCGGGTTGGTCAGCCTTGTCGGGGCCAGTGGCGAGACCCATGACCTTGCCGTGGGCTACCTGCAAATCGTGATCCCGAGTGTGCCGCTATTGCTGCTTGGCATGGTTGGCGGGGCGATCCTGCGGGCGCATGGCGCGGCGCGGCGGGCGATGATGGCCACCGTGATCGGCGGCGTGGTGAACGCGGTGCTCGATCCGATCCTGATTTTCGGGTTCGGCTGGGAATTGACTGGTGCTGCGCTGGCCAGCGTGGCCGCCCGGATTGCCATCGGGGTGGCTTCGATCCTGCCGATCCTACGCCACTATGGCGGTCTCGCACGTCCGGGCCCGGCGGAATTCGCAAGGGATTTCAAACCGATATTCACACTCGCCCTGCCTGCGATCCTGACCCAACTGGCGACGCCGATCGGGCAGGCTTATGTCACGCGGGCGATGGCGGAGTTCGGGGAAGAGGCGGTGGCGGGCATGGCCATCGTGGCGCGGCTGACGCCGGTGGCCTTCGGGACGATCTTTGCCCTGTCGGGCGCGATCGGGCCGATCGTGGGGCAGAACTACGGGGCCGGAGATCACCCGCGCGTGCGGCGGGCCTATCTGGACGGCATCCTGTTCACAGCGCTGATCGTCGGGGTCATCACGGCGCTTCTGTTCCTGCTGCGCGGGCCCATCGGGGCGCTTTTCCAGGTCGAGGGCGTGTCGCGCGAGATCCTTTACCTGTTCTGTGGCCCTCTGGCTTTAGCGTGGTTTTTCAATGGGATGATCTTCGTCTCGAACGCAACGTTCAACAATCTTGGCCACCCGTTCTATTCCACCGGCGTCAACTGGGGGCGCCATACGTTGGGCACCATTCCCTTCGTGATCCTGTTCTCGGGATGGTTCGGCGCGGCGGGTGTCCTGATCGGGCAGGCCGTGGGCGGGGTGCTGTTCGGGGGGCTGTCGGCGGCGCTGGCCTTGGGGGTGATCGCGCGCAAGGATCCAGCGAAACCCACGGCACCTTTCCTGCGTCAGGCGCGGTTGATCCAGTTGTTTTACAACCGCCGTTGAGGCCCCAATAGGGCCGTCGCCACCCGTACACCCCCTGTACACCCCCCGTACACCGGGCGTGCAGACAAATCGCCGATCCGGCCCGGTGCCGAGCGCGCGCGCCTCTCAGCGGGTGATGTGACGCACGTCCGACAGAACCACCGGGTCCAGCGGGGCCCCGTCGTCGGTCGCGGCATGTTCGTGAAAGGTGTTGTAGCCGGGCGGTACCAGCGTTCCCCGTTGGGCGGAGTCGAGGAAGATGAACTTGGTGGTGGCTGGCGTCAGCGCGAACCAGTTGGGATCGTCATAGGTCCCGCCGTAGATGCCAAGCTTGTCGGGCCAGCGCTGGAAGGTCAGGTTGGTTTTCGTTCCGCACTCGGCGCAGAAGTGCACATGGACCTCCTTGCCGCTGCCGCCGGACACATGGGTATAGACCTTGGGCGTGCCCCTGGTGACCCGAAACGCGCCGGTGTCGAAGATCGGTTCGATCATCATTTGGCTGCCGGTGGCTCTCTGGCAGAAATGGCAGCAACAGGCCGTCACCCACAAAGGATCACCGTCGGTCTCGTAGCGCAGGGCCCCGCAAATGCACCCGCCGGACTGCTTGCTCATGTCGCGCCTCCTTTTCAGCCAGTGATGGGGCAGGCTAACAGCCGACCCTGATCCGGTCGATGGCAGAAGCGACCGCATCCCGCGCAATGCCAAGGCTTGCAACGGGCCTGCCTCGGGGCTATACGCCCCCGGTGGCCCATATGGGACACAGACTCACAACCAAGAAATGCCGTGTTTGGCCCCGTGATCGCTTCGGGGGTCAGTTCCGGCGAAGGAGAAGCGACATGAAACTGAATGAACTGCGCGACAACCCCGGCGCAACCCCGAAGGCGAAACGCATTGCCCGTGGCCCCGGCTCTGGCAAAGGCAAGACCGCCGGTCGTGGTATCAAGGGTCAGAAATCCCGCTCGGGCGTGGCCCTGAACGGCTACGAAGGCGGCCAGATGCCGCTGTACCAGCGTCTGCCCAAGCGCGGCTTTACCAAGCCGAACCGCAAGCAGTTCGCCGTGGTCAACCTTGGCCTGATCCAGAAATTCGTCGATGACGGCAAGCTGGACGCCACGGTCGCCATCACCGAAGATGCGCTGGTCGCCTCCGGCCTGGTGCGCCGCAAGCTGGACGGTGTGCGGGTTCTGGCCAAGGGCGACGTGTCGGCCAAGCTGAACATCACCGTGACGGGCGCGTCCAAATCCGCCGTTGAAGCGGTCGAGAAAGCGGGCGGCAGCCTGACCGTTGCAGCAGCGGCTGCGGCGGAATAACTCGCCTGTCGGGCCCCGGCCCGATCTTCGCTTGTGAGCGGTAACTGAACCGCTTACATCTGGGCTAAGTTCTTCCCGCGCCGCGAGATCGAACACGATTTCGCGGCGCTGTGCATTGAGAGAGACGCTATGGCATCCGCTGCAGAGCAAATGGCTGCGAACCTGAGCTGGAGCACCTTCGGTAAAGCGACCGAACTGCGCCAGCGCATCCTGTTTACCGTCGGCCTCCTGATCATCTACCGCCTCGGCACCTATATCCCGGTTCCCGGGATCGACGGTGGCGCGTTGCGCGATTTCATGGAGCAGGCCGCAGCCGGTCTGGGTGGGGTCATCAACCTGTTTACCGGCGGCGCGATCGGGCGGATGGGGGTCTTTGCCCTCGGCATCATGCCCTATATCTCGGCCTCGATCATCGTGCAGCTGATGACATCGCTGGTGCCCTCGCTGGAAGCGTTGAAGAAGGAAGGCGAGCAGGGCCGCAAGAAGATCAACCAATATACCCGCTACGGCACGGTGCTGCTGGCAACCTTCCAGGCTTATGGTCTGGCAGTCAGCCTTGAAGCAGGCAGCCTTGTGACCGATCCGGGCTGGTTCTTCCGCGCGGGCTGTGTCGTGACGCTGGTCGGTGGCACCATGTTCCTGATGTGGCTGGGTGAACAGATCACGCAGCGCGGCATTGGGAATGGCGTGTCGTTGATCATCTTCGTGGGCATCATCGCCGGTATCCCCGGTGCGCTGGCCCAGTTCTTTGAAAGCGGCCGCTCGGGCGGCATGTCGGCACCGGTTATCATCGGGGTCATCGCGATGGTTCTGCTGACCCTGACCTTCGTGGTGTTCATGGAGCGAAGTCTGCGCAAGATCCATATTCAGTATCCCCGCCGTCAGGTGGGCATGAAGGTCTATGACGGCGGCACCTCGCACCTGCCGATCAAGGTGAACCCGGCGGGCGTGATCCCGGCGATCTTCGCCTCTTCGCTGCTGCTGCTGCCGACCACGATCAGCACCTTCTCGGGCACGTCGGCCGGTCCGGTCATGACTTGGATCCTGGCCATGTTTGGCCCCGGCCAGCCGCTTTACCTGCTTTTCTTCGGCGCCATGATCGTGTTCTTCACCTATTTCTACACGCATAACGTGTCGTTCAAGACCGAGGACGTGGCCGACAACCTGAAGAGCCAGAACGGCTTTGTGCCCGGTATTCGCCCCGGTCCGAAGACCGCCGAATACCTCGAATTCGTGGTCAACCGCGTTCTGGTGCTCGGATCGGGCTATCTGGCGCTGGTGGTGCTGCTGCCCGAGATCATCCGCACCCAGTTGGGCGTGACGGCATATTTTGGCGGTACGTCGATCCTGATTGTCGTCTCGGTCGGCATGGACACGGTGCAACAGGTTCAGTCGCATCTGCTGGCGCACCAGTATGAGGGGCTGATCGAAAAATCGCAGCTGCGCGGACGCAAGTCCGGCGGCTCCCGCAACAAGCGCAAGGGGCCCGCTCGTCGATGAATATCATTCTGCTTGGACCGCCCGGTGCCGGCAAAGGCACTCAAGCCCGTCTGTTGGTTGAAGAACGCAAGATGGTGCAGCTCTCGACCGGGGACATGCTGCGCGATGCGCAGAAATCCGGAACCGAAATGGGCAAGCGCGTCGCCGAAGTCATGGCACGCGGCGACCTCGTTACCGACGAGATCGTGATCGGCCTGATCGAAGAGCAATTGACCACGAGCAGCGGCAAGGGCTTCATCTTCGACGGCTTCCCGCGCACGCTGGCCCAGGCCGACGCGCTGGAGGCGCTTTTGACCAAGGTCGGCAAAAGCCTGTCGGCCGTGATCGAAATGCGGGTTGATGACGAGGCGCTGGTGGAGCGGATCACGGCGCGCTCGACCTGCGCGTCTTGCGGTGAGGTCTATAACGACAACACCAAGCCGATCCCCGAGGATGGCAAATGCTCGAATTGCGGTGCCACCGAGTTCAAGCGCCGGGCCGACGACAATGAAGACAGCCTGAAGACGCGCTTGATGGAGTATTACAAGAAGACGTCGCCGCTGATCGGGTATTATTATGCCAAGGGCAAGCTGCGCCCCGTCGATGGCATGGGGTCGCTCGCCGAGGTTCGTCACGAGATCGAGATTCAGCTGAACTGATCGTGTTTGCGCGGGGCTGCGCACCGGCCTCGCCGACGACTTGCAGGGCGCAGCGGAAAATCCCTTGACAGGGAAGAGACGCCTCTTGACCCGCTTTGCAAATCAGCCTAGGTGCAGGCTTCCCTTATGGGAATCGCGAGAATAGACGGGACTCGCACCCGCATTTCCCTCGCTGTCATTTGTTCGATGGCCCGCAGGCTGACGCCTCGGGCCTTCGGTTGTGAAAAAAGGTTCTGGGACTACGGAACCGCAACGGAAAAGGAAACCTTACGTGGCACGTATTGCTGGCGTGAACATCCCCACCGCCAAGCGCGTCCCCATCGCGCTGACCTATATCACTGGCATTGGCCCCTCGTCGGCCAAGTCGATCTGCGAAGCCGTGAACATCGACGAATCGCGTCGTGTGAACGAGCTGTCGGACGCCGAAGTTCTGGCAATCCGCGAGCATATCGACGCCAACTTCACCGTCGAAGGCGACCTGCGCCGTGAAACGCAGATGAACGTCAAGCGCCTGATGGACCTCGGCTGCTACCGCGGCCTGCGTCACCGCCGCAACCTGCCGGTTCGCGGCCAGCGCACCCATACCAACGCTCGCACCCGCAAAGGCCCCGCAAAGGCCATTGCCGGTAAGAAGAAATAAGGGAGGGTTCGTATAATGGCTCGTGACAAAAGGTCCCCGAAGCGCAAAGAGCGCAAGAACATCGCCGCCGGCGTGGCGCATGTGAACAGCTCTTTCAACAACACCAAGATCCTGATTTCCGACGTGCAGGGCAACGCCATTTCGTGGTCGTCCGCTGGCACCATGGGCTTCAAGGGCTCGCGCAAATCCACCCCCTATGCCGCGCAGATGGCCGCAGAAGATGCGGGCCGCAAGGCACAGGAACACGGCGTGAAAACGCTGGAAGTGGAAGTGCAGGGCCCCGGTTCCGGTCGTGAAAGCGCACTGCGCGCGCTGGCGGCTGCCGGGTTCAACATCACCTCGATCCGTGACGTGACCCCGATCGCCCACAACGGCTGCCGTCCGCCGAAGCGCCGTCGCGTCTGATTTCCGTATATTTCCAGCGGGCCGTGTGACACCACGCGGCCCGCTGGTTTGTCATTTTGATCCTCGAGCGTTCCGGGCATGGATCCGCCCGCGAACAGGAATGGAGGCGACACATGATCCACAAGAATTGGCAGGAACTTATCAAGCCCACGCAGCTTGCCGTGACTCCGGGCAACGACCCGGCACGCCAGGCGACCGTCGTCGCTGAACCGCTGGAGCGGGGCTTTGGCCTGACGCTCGGCAATGCGCTGCGCCGTGTGCTGATGTCGTCGCTTCAGGGCGCCGCCATCACCAGTGTCCAGATCGACAACGTGCTGCACGAGTTTTCCTCGGTCGCCGGTGTGCGCGAGGATGTGACCGACGTCGTCCTGAACCTCAAGGGCGTGTCGCTGAAAATGGACGTCGAGGGCCCCAAGCGGGTGTCGATCTCGGCCAAGGGCCCCAAGGTTGTCACCGCTGGTGACATCTCGGAATCCGCCGGTATCGAGGTTCTGAACCGCGATCACGTGATTTGCCACCTCGACGATGGGGCCGACCTGTTTGTCGAGCTGACCGTGAACACCGGCAAGGGCTATGTCGCAGCCGACAAGAACCGCCCCGAGGATGCGCCCATTGGCCTGATCTCGATCGACGCGATCTATTCGCCGGTCAAGAAAGTGTCCTATGACGTGCAGCCGACCCGGGAAGGTCAGGTTCTCGACTATGACAAGCTGACGCTGAAACTGGAAACCGACGGCTCCGTCACGCCGGAAGATGCCGTGGCCTATGCCGCGCGCATCCTTCAGGACCAGTTGCAGATTTTCGTCAACTTCGACGAGCCCGAGGCCGCTGGCCGTCAGGACGACGAGGACGATCTGGAGTTCAACCCGCTGCTGCTGAAGAAGGTCGACGAGTTGGAACTCTCGGTCCGTTCGGCAAACTGCCTGAAGAACGACAACATCGTTTATATCGGCGACCTGATCCAGAAGACCGAAGCCGAGATGCTGCGCACCCCGAACTTCGGCCGCAAATCGCTGAACGAGATCAAGGAAGTGCTGTCCGGTATGGGGCTGCACCTGGGTATGGACATCATCGACTGGCCCCCCGACAACATCGAGGACCTGGCGAAGAAGTTCGAAGACAACTTTTGATGGTGGGATGAAATCCCACCCTACCGCATTGCGGTAGGGTGGCCCCCATCGCCCTTGGGCAATTCCGCCCCAATAGGTGAGGGACCGGCACGCACCGGCCCCCGGACAATGTAAAATGTAAGGAGACCCAAATCATGCGTCACGCACGTGGCTACCGCCGCCTTAACCGCACCCACGAACACCGCAAGGCGCTGTTCGCCAATATGGCCGGATCGCTGATCGAGCACGAGCAGATCAAGACGACCCTGCCGAAAGCCAAGGAATTGCGCCCGATCATCGAAAAGATGATCACGCTTGCCAAACGCGGTGACCTGCACGCCCGTCGTCAGGCTGCCTCGCAGCTCAAGCAGGATGCCTATGTGGCAAAACTGTTCGACGTGCTTGGCCCCCGCTACGCCGAGCGTCAGGGCGGGTATGTCCGCGTTCTGAAGGCGGGCTTCCGCTACGGTGACATGGCCCCGATGGCCATCATCGAATTCGTGGACCGCGATGTCGATGCCAAAGGCGCCGGAGACCGCGCCCGCGTCGAAGCCGAAGACGCCGCAGAATAAGCGCCCGGCCCAAAAGCCTGAAACACTAAACCCCGCCAATTTCGGCGGGGTTTTTCGTTTTTGCAGGCAGAAAAAGCAGTGGTGTTAACCCGCTTTCGAAAGGGGCCTGCTACCGTCGCTTTCAAGATGAACGATGAGTCGCTCGATATCCGTGTCGGAAACGGGAGTCTGCCCAAGAAATTCCAACAAATCCCGCCGCGCGGATTGCGGCAGGCGCATAATTCTCAAAAATATATGAGAGTTAATAGCTTGAGACATTCGACACACTGCTTACTACAACGTAATATCACTTTACGGAGCACCGAAAATCCGACAACCTGTCCAAATAGACATGTCCAACAGTAGAGTACTCATATCCTTGCTGGATCAGCTGAACGCCCTTGCCCCGATGGGGTATACAGTGGGGCTACACATCCGTTTCGCGTCGCCTCTTATTTTGAAGAGCACCTATCCCGCCGAATGGCAGGAGGAATACCAGGATAATGCCTATGCGCTGAGAGACCCCTTGGTTTTCTGGGGAATCGGGATCAGTGGGCAAACCAGATGGAGTGAGATCCGATTGCCGGATCCTTTCAGCATCATGGACAAGGCCAAACGGCACGGGCTGCTTTACGGCGCCGTCGTGTCCTGTGGGCCGATTACGTCCCGTTCTATTGTCGGGTGTGCGCGCTCTGACCGTGAATTCACGGATGCCGAGATCGACGCTATCGCCGTGGTGGCCCGTGCCTTGCACGAGGCCGCTGCGCCCCCCACCGAACTGACCAAAGCGCAGATCGAGGCGCTTCGCCTCATCGCCGATGGAGACAGACATACCGCAGCGGCTGCCAAGCTGGGTATTTCCGAGAGCGCGCTTAAGGCGCGCCTGTCGTCCGCCCGCGTTCGCTTGGGTGCGCGAACCACGGCCGAAGCATTGAAGAAAGCGCGGGAATTCCGATTATTATGACAGCACACCCAGTTGCCTCGCGGTGCAGGTTTTACCAACCGCCAACCAGGAGGCACCTCAATGCAAGTCACTACTCTTTCTTTCGAGAACATGCACAACCATGGTGAGCTGTTCGCCAATATGCTGCGCGCACGTCACCAGACCTTTATCGTCCAGAACCGGTGGGACCTTCCCGAAGCCAACGGGATGGAATTCGACCAGTACGACACCCCCGCCAGCCGGTGGGTGACCGTGCATGAAAACGGTTGCGTGATGGCCGGGGTCCGGCTGACGCCGACCACCCATCGCTGCGGCATCTACACCTACATGATCCGCGACGCGCAGCGGGGGCTGCTCGATACGATCCCGGCGGACCTGTTGGACCGCAAGGCACCGGTGGCCAGCCATATCTGGGAATCGAGCCGCGTTTTTGTCAGCCGCGACGTGCCGGCGAAACAGCGCTTTCGGGTGCAGTTGCAGCTGATCTCGGAAATGGTCAGCTCTGCCCGGCAACTGGGGGCGTCCGAGTTGATCGGAATCATCCCCGAGAACTCTCCGCGACTTGCCCGTCGGGTGGGGCTCGACTGCGTTCAGGCGGGCCGCGTGCTGGACTTCGACGGAGAGAAGAGTATCTGCGTCTCGATCAGCATGGCCACGAAAATGCACTGAGCGGGCGGTTATCGCCAGTATGGCTTTTCCCCGACCGCAACCAGACATAGGGTGCGGGCATGGCCGATTTGTTCGACTCTGCCCCGCCCGCCGACCCCGCCGCAGCCGGTCCCCGACCGCTGGCCGATCGGCTGCGGCCCCAAACCCTGTCCGAGGTGATCGGACAAGACCATTTGCTCGGCCCCGACGGCAGCCTGCGGGTGATGCTGGAGGCCGGGTCTCTTGGTTCGCTCATCTTCTGGGGCCCGCCGGGCGTGGGCAAAACCACGATCGCGCGGCTGCTGGCGCAGGAAACGGACCTGACCTTCGTGCAGATCAGCGCGATTTTCACGGGGGTACCGGACCTGCGGAAAGTTTTCGAGGCGGCCAAGCATCGTCGCGCCAATGGTGGCGGCACGCTGCTGTTCGTGGATGAAATCCACCGCTTCAACAAAGCCCAACAGGACGGCTTTCTGCCGCATATGGAAGATGGCACGATTCTACTGGTCGGCGCGACCACGGAAAATCCCTCATTTGAATTGAATGCGGCAGTCCTGTCGCGCTCGCAGGTGCTGGTGCTGGAACGGCTGTCCGAGGCCGATCTGGACCTGCTGATTGCCCGCGCAGAGGCGGATCTGGGCCGGACCTTGCCCCTGACCGAGGATGCCCGCGCGTCCTTGCGCGAAATGGCCGATGGCGACGGGCGCGCAATGCTGAACCTTGTCGAGCAGGTGGCGGCGTGGAAGTCCGACACGCCGCTTGACCCAAAGGCGCTTGGCCAGCGGCTGAGCCGCCGCGCGGCGCAATACGACAAGTCGGGCGACGCGCATTACAACCTGATTTCGGCGCTGCACAAATCGGTGCGCGGGTCCGACCCCGATGCGGCGCTTTACTGGTTCGCGCGGATGCTGGAGGGCGGCGAAGACCCACGGTTCCTTGCCCGCCGGATCACCCGGATGGCGGTCGAGGATATCGGCCTTGCCGACCCGCAGGCGCAAACGCTGTGCATCGACGCTTGGGAAACCTATGAACGGCTTGGCAGCCCCGAGGGGGAACTGGCGCTGGCGCAGGCGGTGGCCTATCTGGCGTTGGCGCCGAAATCGAACGCGATCTACACTGCCTACAAGGCCGCGCGAAAGGCGGCGGCCAAGACCGGATCGGCCCCGCCGCCGAAACACATCCTGAACGCCCCCACCGGGCTGATGAAGGATCAGGGGTATGGGGACGGCTATGCCTATGACCACGACGCCCAAGACGGGTTTTCGGGCCAGACCTATTTCCCCGACGGCATGGACCGCGTGCAATTCTACCAGCCGGTCGAGCGTGGCTTTGAACGGGATCTGGCCAAGCGTGTGGCCTATTTCGCAAAGCTGCGGGCCAAACGGCAGGGCGGTTGACAACCGCCCCGCGAAGCCACAAACCCCGCCCATGTTTGCAACGGTTTTACAGGTCGCCCTTGGCGGCGCTATGGGGGCCTCGCTGCGCTATCTGGCGGGCGTGGGTGTGGTGCGTCTGGTGGGGATGGGAACCTTTCCGCTTGGCGTGATCACGGTCAACATTCTCGGCTCGTTCCTGATGGGTGTCTTCGTGACCATCGCGGCCAATCGCGGATTGACCCATCTGTCGCCGCTGCTGATGACGGGGTTCCTTGGCGGATTCACCACCTTTTCCTCGTTCTCCCTCGAAGCGGTGACGCTGTATGAGCGGGGCGACATGAGTGCGGCGGTTCTTTACGTGGTCGCCTCGGTCGTTTGTTCGATTTTCGGCCTGCTTCTGGGCCTGTGGCTGGCGCGGGGGATGTTCGCATGAGTGGTGTTCAAACCCTGATGGTCGAGGCGGGGGAAGGCGACCAACGGCTGGACCGGTGGTTTCGGCGGCGTTTTCCGCATATCGGGCAGGGCCGGATCGAAAAGATGTGCCGCAAGGGCGAAATCCGCGTCGATGGTGGAAGGGTGAAACCGGCGACCCGCGTGGAAGAAGGGCAAGAGGTGCGTGTGCCGCCGCTGCCGGACGAGGCGGCGCCCAAACCCTTTACCCCGCGCGAGGTCGTGTCCGACGCCGACGCCCGGATGATCCAGTCGGCGGTGATCTATCGCGACGAGCACGTCATCGCACTGAACAAACCCCCCGGCCTGCCGACGCAGGGCGGCAGCAAGCAGACCCGGCATGTCGATGGGCTGGCCGAGGCGCTGAAATTTGGCAACGAGGACAAGCCGCGGCTGGTGCACCGGCTGGACAAGGATACGTCCGGTGTGCTGCTGCTGGCGCGGACACGCGCGGCGGCGGCCAAGCTGACCGAGGCGTTCCGCGCCCGCGACACCCGCAAGATCTATTGGGCCGCCGTCGCCGGCGCGCCGCTGCCGCGCATGGGCACCGTTCGCTTTGGATTGGTCAAGGCACCGGGCCATGGCAAGGCGGGCGAGGGCGAGAAGATGCATTGCATCCACCCCGGTCAGGTCGACAAGACCCCCGGCGCCAAGCGCGCCACGACCGATTACGCGGTGCTGTCGGCCCTTGGCGGGCGGGTCAGTTGGGTTGCCATGGTGCCGATCACCGGCCGAACCCATCAACTGCGGGCCCACATGGCCGAGCTTGGCCACCCGATTATCGGCGATGGCAAATACGGCGGCTCGGGGCAGGAAAACCTTGGCGATGGCTGGGGGGCGCAACTGGGCGGCGAGATCAGCCGCAAGCTGCATCTGCATTCCCGGCATCTGGGCTTTACCCATCCGTTCACCGGCGCCCGGATCAACCTGACCGCACCGTTGCCCGAGCATATGCAACGGACATGGGACACGCTCGGTTGGCACGAGCGCGATGTGCCGGAGGACCCGTTCGACGAGGATCTGCAATGACCGGCCCGCTGCGGCTGGTGATCTTTGATGTCGATGGCACGCTGATCGACAGTCAGGCGCATATCCTTGCCGCGATGGCCGCCGCGTTCGAGGGCGAGGGGATGCTGCCGCCGACGCGCGAGGAAACCCTTGCCATCGTCGGCTTGTCCCTGCCGATTGGCGTGGCCCGGCTGGCGCCCGAGGCGGATGACCTGCTGCAAGGCCGATTGGTCGAGGGCTACAAGGATGCCTTTGCCCGGCTGCGGGTGGAAAACGGGGCCGGGCTGTCGCCCCTTTACCCCGGCGCCCGCGCGGCGCTGGACTGGCTGGCGGGGCAGGACGAGGTGCTGCTGGGGATCGCTACCGGCAAGTCGCGTCGGGGCATGAATCACCTGATCGAGATGCACGGGCTGTCGCGGCTGTTTCAGACGGTGCAGGTGGCCGACGACCACCCGTCCAAGCCGCACCCCTCGATGATCGAGGCCTGTTTGCGTGAAACCGGCGTAGATGCTGAACATGCGGTGATTCTCGGCGACACCGTTTTTGACATGGAAATGGGCCGATCCGCCGGGATTCCGACGCTGGGCGTGACTTGGGGTTATCACCCCGCTGAGCATCTGGCAGAGGCCGGGGCGCGGGTGGTGCTCTCGGATTTCGCGGATCTGGCGCCGACACTGCAAGCGATGTGGGGCGAGCAATGAGCGAGTGGAAAGCCAAACGGTTCTGGAGCGACGCAACCGTCGGCGCAGAGGCTGACGGGTTTGCCGTGCTGCTGGATGGCCGCCCGGTGCGGACCCCGTTGAAGGCCCCGCTGACCCTGCCCACCCGAGACATGGCCGAGGCCGTGGCCGCCGAATGGGCTGCGCAGGACAAGGTGATCGACCCGCTGTCGATGCCGGTGACCCGTTCGGCCAATGCCGCGCTGGACAAGGTCATGGTGCAAAAGGCCGAGGTCGCCGCGATGCTGGCGGCCTATGCGGAAACCGACCTGCTTTGTCACCGCGCCGAGTCGCCCGCCGAGCTGGTTGCGCAGCAAAACAAGGCGTGGAACCCGGTTCTGGACTGGGCCGCGAGCCGTTACGATGCGCCGCTAAAGGTGGTGAGCGGCATCCTGCCCGCCACCCATTCTGACGCCAGCCTTGCCCGGTTCCGCGAAGAAGTGGCCCGGTTCCGGCCCTTCTCGTTGACCGCGCTGCACGATCTGGTGACGCTGTCCGGGTCACTGGTTCTCGGGCTCTATGCCGCAAGTGGCGAAGGCGACCCAGAAACGACATGGCACCTGAGTCGAATCGACGAGGATTGGCAGGTCTCGCAATGGGGCGAGGACGAGGAAGCGACCGAGTATGCAGAAAAAAAACGCGACGCCTTTTTGCACGCGGCCCGTTTTCTGACCCTCGCGCAAGGATCGTGACGAAGAGCATAGCGCCTTGATAACGCTGTTGCGCAGGGAATAGGCAGAGCGCCTGATTGCCCCTGCGTAAACCGACCGGGAGCGGCTTTCCTGGTTCACCACCCTTGACCTGTCCCGTCAGATTTGCCCAATTAAAGGGCGAGGACCGACCTGTGACGGGTCGTTCCCTCCCAATTCAAAGGTCATACTGGCCGAAAAACGCCCATAAGGGCGAACCATCAGGAAGAGGTAAACATGAAAAAATCCGTTCTTCTCGGCACGCTTGCTGTGGCAGGTCTCGCTGCCGGAGTCGCATCTGCGTCGACTCTGGAAGAAGTGCAGGCCCGCGGCGCACTGAACTGTGGCGTGACCACGGGGCTCGTGGGCTTTGCTGCGCCGGACGCGAACGGCGAATGGGACGGCTTCGACGTCGGCGTTTGCCGCGCTGTCGCTGCTGCCGTTCTTGGCGATCCGTCCGCTGTGAACTTCGTGCCCACCACCGGCCAGACCCGCTTTACCGCGCTGGCATCGGGTGAGATCGACATGCTGGCCCGGAACACCACCTGGACCTTCAGCCGCGACGTTGACCTGCGGTTCGAATTCACCGGCGTCAACTACTACGATGGTCAGGGCTTCATGGTTCCCCGCGAACTGGGCGTCTCCTCGGCCATGGAGCTGGACGGCGCGACCGTTTGTATCCAGACCGGCACCACGACCGAGCTCAACCTGGCGGACTTCTTCGCCTCGAACAACATGAGCTACGAGCCGGTTCCGATCGAAACCAACGCCGAAGCGCAGCAGCAGTATCTTGCCGGTGCCTGTGACGTGTACACCACCGACGCCTCCGGTCTGGCCGCAACCCGCGCCACGTTCGAAGATCCGACGGCACACGTGATCCTGCCGGAAATCATCTCGAAAGAGCCGCTCGGCCCGCTTGTGCGCCATGGCGACAACGAATGGGGTGATATCGTTCGCTGGACCCTCAACGCGCTGATCGCGGCTGAGGAACTGGGCATCACTTCTGCCAACGTGGCCGAACTGGCTGCCGGCACCAACAACCCGGAAATCAACCGTATGCTCGGCTCCGAGGGTGACCTCGGCGGCATGATGGGCCTCAGCTCTGACTGGGCTGTGAATGCGATTTCCGCGGGCGGAAACTACGGTGAGCTGTTCGAGCGTAACATCGGTGAGAACACCCCGATCGGTCTGGCGCGCGGCCTGAACGCGCAGTGGACTGACGGCGGCCTGCTCTACTCGCCCCCGTTCCGCTAATATATCCGCACTTGGGAGGGCGCGGCATGGCCGCGCCCTTCTTCCCATTGCACCTCACCAGAGATTGACCACGCGGCCAAAACGCCCCCCAACGGGGTGGCTGGTGGCCCGTTGGTCGCTCCTCCAGCGACAGTCGGGGTTGCCAGCTCATGTCAACAACAACCGAACCACCCGTTGAGTCCTTTCGACTCAGCCAATTGATCTACGACACCCGATACAGGTCCATGACCATTCAGGTTGTCGCGCTCCTCCTCATTGCTCTCGCCTTTTACTGGTTGGGCCACAACATCGTGTCCAACCTGAGGCAGCTCGGAAAGGACTTCGATTTCGGATTCCTCTGGTCCCGTTCGGGCTATGACATCAACCAAAGGCTCATCGAGTATTCCAACAACTCCACCCATGGCCGCGCTGCGCTGGTGGGTATTCTGAACACCATGCTTGTGGCGGCCTTGGGCTGCGCACTGGCAACCATCCTCGGCGTCATCGCCGGTGTCTTGCGTTTGTCCAAGAACTGGATCGTCGCGCGGTTGATGACGGTCTATGTGGAAGGCTTCCGCAACATTCCGCTGCTGCTGTGGATCATCCTGATCTTCGCGATCATGACCGAGGCGACACCGCAACCCCGCGATTTCCGTGGGGACAACCCCGACGCATCCATGATCCTGTTCGACAGTGTTGCGGTCACCAACCGCGGGATCTTTATCCCGTCGCCGGTTTGGGGGGATGGGGCAGGTCTGCTGCTGATCGTCTTCGCCTTGTCGCTGGCGGCCATCTGGGCCTTTCGGCGCTATGCGCACAAACGTCAGGAAGCGACCGGCGACATCCTACCCGTCTTCCCGGTGTCCCTGGGCCTGTTCCTTGTCCCGACGCTGCTGGTCTATTTTGCCTTCTCGGCAGCGATTTCGCGCGATCAATATCCCCTCATGGGGGTCGGCGGCCAACAGGGCGCCACGCTGGAACAGTTCGTGGAAGAGAACAGAAACCCGTCGATCTGTGCGATCCCGGATACCGCCGTGGTCAACCTGTCGACGGAATTGCGCGCCATTGGGCAACGGGCCGACATCGTCTCGGTCAGCAGCGCCGCGCAGATGCAGGAAAGCCTGCAATCAGGCGATTGCGTTCTGGCGGTCATGCCCCCGGATGTCGCGGCCACGATGGCCGGGTCTCTGGACGGTGTCGATCTGGTGACGCTGGGGCAGACGATTGACCGTGGCCGTCCGTTGCAGTTCGAACGCCCGCAGCTTGCCGGGTTCAACTTCGAGGGGGGCATCCAGCTTCGCAACTCGCTTATCGCGCTGTGGTTTGCGCTGTCGCTCTATACCGGGGCCTTCATCGCCGAGATCGTCCGTGCTGGCATCCTTGCGGTCAGCCGGGGCCAGACCGAGGCGGCCTTTGCCTTGGGCTTGCAACCGAGCCGCACCATGAACCTCGTGATCCTGCCGCAAGCGCTGCGGGTCATCATTCCACCGCTCATCTCGCAATACCTGAACCTGACCAAGAACAGTTCGCTGGCCATCGCCGTTGGCTACATGGACGTGCGATCCACCCTTGGCGGCATCACGATCAACCAGACCGGGCGAGAGCTGGAGGGCATGTTGCTGCTCGGCCTGTTCTATCTGGTGCTGTCGCTGCTGATCTCGGGTGTGATGAACATCTACAACACCTCCGTCAAGCTGAAGGAGCGGTGAGATGAACCATTCTCAACCTTTTGTTCGCACCCAGATGCTTGAGGCCAAGGAGCCGCCCCTTGCGGAAAAAGGGGTGGTGAAGTGGATGCGCGAGAACCTGTTCTCGTCTTGGCTGAACGCGTTCCTGACAATCGTGTCGATCCTGTTGATCTACTGGGTTCTGGATCACCTGCTGCCGTGGATGCTGGGTGGAATCTGGAACGCGGATTCGCTGAGCCAGTGCCGGGAAATCCGGGATTCCCTGTATCCAGACGGCCGTGACGTGGCCTGTTGGGCGGTTCTTTCGGATCGCTGGCATCAGCTGTTGTTCGGGTTCTACCCGCCAGAGCTGTATTGGCGTCCGATCCTGACGCTGGTCATGTTCGGAGCGGCCATTTCGCCCATCCTGTTCAACGGCGTGCCGCGCAAGTTGTTCATCCTTACGGCGATTGCCCCGTTCGCGGCTTTCTGGCTGCTGTGGGGCGGGTCTGTCTGGATGCCGGTCGTCGTGGCGCTTGGCTTCGTGATTGGCTGGGCCGTGATGAAATTCGCCTCGATGCCGCTTGGCAGTCTGGTTGCCACGATCCTGACGATCCTCTTGCCTGTAGCCTACTGGCTGTTCCTGGCCGGGCCGCTGGCAGGGGCGCTGGATGCCGCTGTTCCGGTTGGCATCGAGGCGGTGCAGACCGATGATTTCGGCGGCTTCATGCTGGCGCTTGTCATCGGGGTGTCCGGGATTGTCCTGTCGCTGCCGCTTGGCATCGTGCTGGCGCTTGGGCGGCAGTCTGACCTGTTCATCATCAACAAATGCTCGGTGGCCTTCATCGAGATCATCCGGGGCGTGCCCCTGATCGTGTGGCTGTTCACCGCCTCGCTGCTGTTGAACTACTTTCTGCCTCCGGGCGTGCAGTTCGACATCATGCTGCGGGTGATCATCATGGTGACGCTCTTCTCCTCGGCCTATATTGCCGAGGTGGTTCGCGGGGGCCTCGCGGCCCTGCCACGCGGGCAATACGAGGGCGCTGACAGTCTGGGGCTGAACTACTGGCAGTCCATGCAGCTGATCATCCTGCCGCAGGCGTTGAAGATTTCGATCCCGGGGATCGTTTCCACCTTCATCGGCCTGTTCAAGGATACGACGCTGGTGGTCTTCATCGGCCTTCTGGACCCGATCGGCCTGTCAAACTCGATTCGGGCATCGACCGATTGGAACGGCATCTATTGGGAGCTGTTCATCTTCATCGGCCTGTGCTTCTGGATCTTTTGTTTTTCCATGTCCCGCTATTCGCAATGGTTGGAGCGCAAGCTTCACACCGGGCATCGTTAAGGAGACGTCCCAATGACTGACGCTCAATCAATCGCAGAGAACCGGCAAATCGACCGGTCGCACATGAAGGTCTCGGACGAGGTCGCCATCGACATCTCGGGTATGAACAAGTGGTATGGCACCTTCCACGTGCTCAAGGATATCGACCTGACCGTCTATCGTGGCGAACGGATCGTGATCTGTGGCCCGTCCGGCTCGGGCAAATCCACGCTGATCCGGTGCATCAACGCACTGGAAGAACACCAGCAGGGCAAGATCGTGGTGGACGGCACCGAACTGTCGAACGACCTCAAGAACATTGACAAGATCCGGTCCGAGGTTGGCATGTGCTTTCAGCACTTCAACCTGTTTCCGCACCTGACGATCCTTGAAAACTGCACGTTGGCCCCGATCTGGGTGCGCAAGACGCCCAAGAGAGAAGCTGAAGAAACGGCGATGCATTTCCTGCACAAGGTCAAGATCCCCGAACAGGCCGACAAGTATCCCGGCCAGCTTTCGGGCGGTCAGCAGCAGCGTGTGGCGATTGCCCGGTCGCTGTGCATGCGGCCCCGGATCATGCTGTTCGACGAACCGACGTCGGCCCTCGACCCCGAGATGATCAAAGAGGTGCTCGACACCATGATCGAACTGGCGGAAGAGGGCATGACCATGCTGTGTGTGACCCACGAGATGGGTTTTGCGCGGCAGGTCGCCAACCGCGTGATCTTCATGGACGCGGGCCAGATCGTGGAACAGAACGAGCCGGAACCGTTCTTTACCAATCCGCAGTCCGAGCGGACCAAGCTGTTCCTCAGCCAGATCCTCGGCCACTGATTGGGCCGAGAATAGACAGTCCAGACGCCCCGGTCGCAAGGCCGGGGCGTTTTGCATTGGGTCAAGCTGGGTCAGGCTGGGTCGGGCAGCTCGCGCGGGACGGCAAAGGCGACGATCTGCCCTGTGTCGGGGCACAGGTCAGACCAGTCGTCGATGTTGAACCGCATCACGCAGGTTGCACCGGTGGGGTAGTGGCAGAATTTCGGGTGCGCGGCCGGGGCGGCGGCAAGCCACCCGGCCAAGGCCGCCGTGCCCGGATTGTGCGCGACCACGGCCAGGGTCGCGCCGGTGGCAGAGCGGAGCTGGTCCAGCATCTGCTTGGGCGCGGCGAGGTAGAGCGCCCGGAGCAAGGTGGGAGCCGGGGCCGATGGCAGGAAGGGGGCGATCCCCGCCCATGTTTCCTGCGTGCGGGTCGCGGTCGAACACAGCACCTCGTCCGGCACTGTTTCAAGGCCCGCCAACCAGTGCCCGACCCGAGGGGCAGAGGCGCGGCCCCGTGCGTTGAGCGGGCGGTCATGATCGGGCAGGCTCTGGTCGTCCCAATCGGATTTTGCGTGACGGATCAGGATCAGGGTGCGGGTCATCGGTGGAAATGCCTCATGTAATGGGCGGATTGCGCGGCATCGCGGCCAAAGCGTTGGCTGACTGGGCAGATTTGGCGCACCAGGCAGCCGCCGGTCAGGCAGTCGGCCCCTTGGGGCGTATCCAGGTAGGCGTGGCAGGCGGGCACATCATACGGCTCGGACCCAAGCGCGCCAATCGGGCATGCGGTCAGGCAGTGTTGGGCGCAGCCCGCGCATGGGCTGACGGCGGGTGCAGGGGGCAGGTCGATCCGGCCTGGCAACAAGATCGCGCCCCGGATCGAGATCATCAACCCCGCCGTGTCGTGCACCAACATTCCCACCGGGCTGGCCCACGCCCGCCCGGTGCGCTTGGCCCATGCGATGAAGGGGGCATAGGGCGGGCCGTCGAATGGAAAATGCGCTGCGCCGCCAAGCGTGTCGGCAAGCCCGCCGATGATTCGGCTGGACCAGCGGTCGATCGGGTCGGGGGCACCGTCAGTGAGTTCCGGTTCAGCGGTCACATGCGCCCAGAACCCCGGTTCCAGCGGCGACAACATGATCAGCGTGCCGGGCGCGCACCCATCATCCGTGCCCGCATGAAACGCGCCGAAAATGTCCAGATGATGCCGCGCGGCGCGCTGACGGATCGTGTCGTAAATCATGATCGGCACAGTGCGCAGCCCTGGGCCGCTTGGCAAGCCTCAGGCCCGGATCATGCTGCCCGCGCCGTGATCTGTGAAGAGTTCCAACAGCACGGCGTTGGCGACACGCCCGTCAACGATGGTGCAGGCCCGCACCCCGCCTCGTACCGCCTTTACCGCGGTTTCGGTCTTGGGAATCATGCCGCCCGCGATCACGCCCTCGGCGGTCATCGCCTCGACCTCGGTGGCGGTCAGTTCGGTCACCACCTCGCCCGACGCGTTCTTGACGCCAGCGACATCGGTCAGCAGCAAGAGCCGGTCCGCCTTGAGCGCCGCCGCGATGGCCCCGGCGGCGGTGTCGCCATTGACGTTGAAGGTTTCACCCGCGCGGCCCGCGCCCAAGGGCGCGATGACGGGGATCATGTTATCCTCGAACAGGTTGAACAGAACGCTGGGGTCCATTTCCGCCGGTTCCCCGACAAAGCCGAGCGCTGGGTCCGCCGGGTCGCAGATCATCAGGTTGGCGTCCTTGCCGGACAGGCCCACCGCCTTGCCGCCCTGCGCGTTGATCGCCTGCACGATGCGCTTGTTGACCATGCCAGAGAGGACCATTTCCACCACGTCCACGGTGGCGGCGTCGGTCACGCGCTTGCCGTTCACGAAGTCGGATTTCACCCCAAGCTTGCCGAGCATTTCGTTGATCATCGGGCCGCCGCCATGAACGATCACCGGGTTCGCGCCCACTTGCTGCATCAGCACGACATCGCGGGCAAAGCTCGCCATGGCGTCGTCATCGCCCATGGCGTGACCGCCGAATTTTATCACCACGATCGAATCCGTGTAGCGCTGCATATAGGGCAGCGCCTCGGACAGCGTGCGGGCGGTGGCGGCGTAGTCGCGGGAGGTCATGGTCACTTGTTTCTTCATCGCTCTGCCCTATCGTCACGCCTTGTTAGCCTTACCGGGGCAGGCGCTCAAGTGGGAGTGAGGCGGCCGGGTGCAGGCGCGTTTACCCGGCAATCCCGGCAATGATCGCGCGCAGAGTGGCAATGCCCACGCCTTTTTCGGACGAGGTTGCCACGATCTCGGGGTAGGCGGCGGGGTGTTTGGCAAGGGCGCCGCGCACCTGCGCCAGGATTTTCCCCATCTCGGCCTGCTTGATCTTGTCGGCCTTGGTCATCACCACCTGAAACGGCACGGCGGATTTGTCGAGCAGGTCCATGATCTCTTCATCGACGGCCTTTGCGCCGTGACGGCTGTCGATCAACACGAAGGCGCGGCGCAGGTTCGCGCGGCCCGAGAGGTAGGCCTTTAGCAACCGCTGCCACTTTTCCACGACATGGACGGGCGCATTGGCAAAGCCATAGCCGGGCAGGTCGACCAGATAGTGGCTGTCGGCGATGGTGAAGAAGTTGATTTCCTGCGTGCGGCCCGGTGTGTTCGAGGCGCGGGCCAGCGCCTTGCGCCCCGTTACCGCGTTGATCAGGGTCGATTTGCCCACGTTCGAGCGGCCTGCGAAGCAAACCTCGACACGGTCGCCCGGTGGCATTCCGTCCATGGCGACGACGCCTTTGAGAAAGTCAGAGCCCGCAGCAAACAGCAACCGGCCCTGTTCGGCGGTCTGCTCATCCGGTTTCTCTGCAAGGGGGAAGCGGATTTCCATTGTCAAAGCACCTCTGCCGTGTCGCCAACCGCGATATCGCCCGAGGTCACGACCTCGCCATAGACGCAGAATTCGCGGTTTTCATTCAGAACGCTCAGCGTATCCGCGTCGCGTTTTCCGGTATCGGGGTTGGCCGCGGTGGCCATGCAGCGCACCACGGGTTCACGAATAGCAATCTCGGCGCTGCCGATCCGCAGGGTCTTGCCGACCAGGTCGATCTCTTCCCACGGGGCCAATCCGTCGAGCCAGATATTCGACCGCCAGCGTTTCGGTGACAGAGAGCGGCCGATCCGTTGTTCCACCACCCGGTGCGAGGCAAGGTTGCCAAGGCTGACCGAGGGGTAGTCGGTATCCGTCATCCCGCGGCCCGGAACCCGCACGATGCGTTGCGACACCGCCCGGTCGGGGGCCATCAGAGGCCGCGTCCAGTCGATCAGCGCTTGCGGGGCGTCGTCGGGGCGAAAGGTCAGGTCGGGCAGGTCGGGATGGCTGAGGGTGAGCGTCTCGGTCGCCTCGTCAAGCCTTGCGTTGATGGCCGTCAGGCCCGGCAGCTTGGTGCCGATCGAGAAGTTTACGCAAGGGGCCCAGCTTGTGCCATCTGTCCTGGCCGCGTCATGCGCAACCGCCCAGACCCGATCCCATGGAAAGGTCATGCCCGCCGTAAGGCGGGCATGGGGCAGGGCCTCTCGGCCATGGCTCTTGATCGGATGACGCCAGAGCTGGGTGACCGTGGCCGTCATCACTCGGACTTTTTCTTGCGCTTGAAGGTGGACAGGATGTTTCCGAACACATCCGGACGGTGCCCGTGGCTGCGCATGATAATGTATTGCTGGGTGAAGGTCACCGTGTTGTTGGTGATCCAGTAAACCAGCAGACCGCTGGCGAAATGCCCCAGCATGAACATGAAGATCCACGGCATGTACGAGAAGATCATCGCCTGTGTCGGATCGGCCGGGGCCGGGTTCAGCTTTTGCTGAAGGAACATCGAGATCCCCAGCAGGATGGGCAGCACGCCGATGAAAATGGTCGCCATGGTGGTCCCGGCCATCGGCGCGTCCCACGGGAACAGGCCGAACAGGTTGTAGATCGACGAGGGGTCGGGCGCCGACAGGTCGGTCAGCCAGCCAAAGAACGGCGCATGGCGCATTTCGCTGGCGTTGGCGATCACCTTGTAAAGCGAGAAGAAGATCGGGATCTGCAACAGGATCGGCAAACAGCCGGAGGCGGGGTTCACCTTCTCGCGCTTGTAAAGCTCCATCATCGCGGTCTGAAGCTTTTGCTTGTCGTCGCCCGCGCGTTCCTTGAGCTCTTCCATCTTCGGTTGCAGCTCTTTCATCTTGGCCATCGACACGTAAGAGCGATAGGCCAGCGGGAACAGCAGCGCCTTGAGGAACAGGGTCAGCAGGATGATCGAGATGCCCATGTTGCCGATCAGGGCGTGGACATGGTGCAGCACCCAGAAGATCGGCTTGGTCAGGAAGAAGAACCAGCCCCAGTCGATCGCATCGACGAAACGGTCGATGCCTTCTTCGTCTTGATAGCGGCGCAGGGTTTCCCATTCCTTGGCCCCCGCGAACAGGCGCGTCGTGCTCTCGCTGGTTTCGCCGGGCGCCACGGTCACGGCGGGAAGGCGGGCCTGCGTTTGGTAGATGTCCTGCGATTCGATGTAGCGCGAAACGGCGGTAAAGGGCTGCCCGGACTGGGGCACCAGCGCCGCCAGCCAGTATTTCGAGGTAAAGCCGATCCAGCCCGACCCCGTCACTTCCGTGATCTCGGCATTGGCCGCTTCGCGGTCGATATAGTCGAAATCGGGCATCTGGTCGTATTTGACATCGTTCAGCGTGCCGTCGCTGACCTGCACCACGCCTTCGTGGATCACGAAGAAGTTTTGCAGGTCCGACGGCAGGCCGTGGCGGGTCACGATGCCATAGGGGGCAAGTCGGACCTCGGACTCGCCGGTGTTTTCCACCGACTGGCTGATGGTGAAGAGGTAATCTTCGTCCACCGACACGGTGCGGCGGAAGATCAGGCCACTGCCGTTGTCCCACCGCAAGGTGACAGGGCTGTCGGCGGTCAGAACGTCACCAATTTCGATGGTCCACGGGGTTTCGGGGCCGGGAACCTGTTCGTAGTCAAGTGTACCGGCCGGCGTCCAGCCATAGAGCGCGTAATAGGCGCCCTCTTCCCCCGACGGGGTGAACAGGCGGACCGGCTCGGAATCCGGCGCAAGCGTTTCGCGGTAGTCCCGCAGCATCAGGTCGTCGAGTCGGCCACCGGTCAAGGCGATAGAGCCGCTGAGCGAGGGCGTGTTGATTTCCAGACGCTCCGTTTCGGCGACCGGTTGGGCGGCAGGGGCGTTGGCGGCGGTCGCCGTCGCGGTGCTGTCGACGCTTGGCGGGGTCAGCGTGACATCATTGCCGGCAGAGTCGGTGGTGGCGACGGCGGCAGGATCGGTAGGGTTGGGATCGACCGGAGGGGTCGCCGGTGGAAACAAGACCGACCAAATGAGGATGACGCCCATGCTCAACGCCATCGCGAGGATGAGGTTCCTGTTCTGGTTCTTGTCGTCCATGCCCGCGTGTCCAACCTTTATTGAAGTCACGGAGGTTCAACAGACTGAGGCTGGAAAGGTCAAGCGGTTTTCCCGTAAGGCCCCGAAACCCGCGCGGATTGGCCTCGATTCCAGCGGACTGTCAGCCCGCACGGCGCCCGATGCGCGTGGGCAGGGCCCGCCGCTTGCGATAGGTCGTGAGCCAGTCGGTCACCTGATCGCCGGGCATCGGGCGAGAGATGAAATAGCCTTGCAGATGATCGCAGCCAAGATGCGCGAGCATGCCCTGCTCGGCCTCGGTCTCGACCCCTTCGGCGACGGTGCCCACCCCCAGCCGATCGGCCAGCGCAAGGATTCCCGAGACGATGGCCCGCTGCGCCGGGTCGCTGTCGAGGTGGCTGACAAACCCCCGGTCGATCTTGATCCGATGCACCCGGAAGCGCCGGATATTGGCGATCGAGGATTGCCCGGTGCCGAAATCATCGAGATCGAGGTTGAAGCCATGCGCCGCCAATTGCTCGATATTGCGCAGGATGACATCATCCTCGGATTGCGCGGCCACGGTTTCGAGGATCTCGACGGTCAGCCGCGCCGGGGGCAGGTCGCACCGGTCTACCTCCCACTTGATGCGATCGGCGAGGCCGGGGTCGCGCAGTTCCTCGTCCGAGACATTGATCGAGACCGAGGGCACGCTGCACCCGACCGCATCCCACGCGGTCAGCGCCGCCAGCGCCGCGCGCAGCATCACGTCGCCAAGCCGCCCCATGTTGCCGGTGTCCTGCAAAGCGGGCAGGAAATCGGGCGGGACCAGAACCCCTTGGGTCGGGTGATGCCACCGCGCCAACGCCTCGACACCGGTGATCTCGCCGGTATGGGCGCTGATCTGTGGTTGAAACCACGGCCGGATGGCACCGGTGGACAGGGCCGTTTCAACCTCTTCCGCAAGGCAATGGCGGCGTTCGGACCGCGTCTTGATGCGTTCGGAAAAGCCGCGCACGCCGGCGGGGCCATGGCGGCGCGCCTCGATCAGGGCGGTCAGGGCGGCGTCCAGCAGGCAGGCCGCGGTCGCTTCGGCTGTTTGTTCGGGAATGGCGAAACCGACCGAGGCGGTTTGGTGGGTCGAGACCCCGGCCAACGCGATGGGTTCGGCCAGTGCGTTTTGAATACGGTCGACAAGGCCGGTCAGCACGTCAAGGTTGACCCGAGGCACCGGCGACAGGGCGACGGCGAACCGACCTTCGCCGATACAGGCAACCAGATCGTCCTGCCGCACCGCGGTTTGCAGGCGCTCGGCGCTGCGGCACAGGATGTGGTCGCTGGCCTCGGCGCCCCACCGGGCCGAGAGGTCGGCCACGTCGTCCAGTTCCACGACAAGGCAGGCTGTGTTCTGCCCGCTGTGTGCGGTTGCGTCGAGCATTTGACCAAGCGCCTTCAGAAAGGCGGGGCGCATGGGCAAGCCGGTCTTGCCATCCGCGGCGGCGTGGTCTGCACATGCCGCCGGTCGGGGCCGCAGGGCCTGCAACGCCAAAAGGCCGGGCAACAGGAAGGACGTGGCCAGGATGACCGCATTCGCCCCCAGCCAGAAGGCCGCCAGCGCCAGCGCCGGGAACAGCACCAGCACCTCGACCCGAGACAACCAGCGCCGGACGCTTTGGACAAAGGTCCACAGGCGGGCGGAAACGGTGTCTCGCATGGCGGGCCTCTCGTGCGGTTCTCGGTGTCGATGCGGAGATCGCTACGCCAAACTGCCTGACAGGCTGTTAATCCAAGCCGTTCATTCCTCGGGATTTACGTCGAATTGTTCTTGTCGGCTGAGCCCTGCGAAGTCGAACAATGCCGGGTCCAGCAGGTGCGATGGCCTTGCATTCATGAGCGCCGAGAAGATCTTTTGCCGCCGTCCGGGCGCGCGGGTCTCCCACTCATCGAGCAGTTTCTTGATCTGCTGGCGCTGCAACCCGTCTTGCGACCCGCACAGGTCGCAAGGAATGATCGGATAGTTCATCGCGGTGGCGAATCGCTCGCAATCGGCTTCGGCCACATGTGCGAGGGGGCGGTAGACGAAAAGATCGCCCTCGTCGTTCAGCAGCTTCGGCGGCATCGTTGCCAGCTTGCCGCCGTGAAAGAGGTTCAGGAAAAAGGTTTCCAGAATATCGTCGCGGTGATGGCCCAGAACCACCGCCGAACAGCCCTCTTCCCGCGCGATGCGATACAGGTTGCCGCGGCGCAGGCGCGAACACAGCGCGCAATAGGTGCGGCCTGCCGGCACTTTGTCCATCACGATGGAATAGGTGTCCTGATACTCGATCCGATGATCGACACCCATCTTTTCCAGAAACTCGGGCAGAACCGTCGCCGGGAAGCCCGGCTGCCCCTGGTCGAGGTTGCAGGCCAGAATCTCGACCGGCAGCAGCCCGCGCCATTTCAGTTCGGTCAGCGCCGCCAGCAGCGTGTAGCTGTCCTTGCCGCCCGACAGGCAAACCAGCCACTTGGCGCCGCGTTCGATCATGCCATAGCGCTCGATCGCCTCGCGGGTTTCGCGGATCAGGCGTTTGCGCAGCTTCTTGAACTCGGTCGTCGTGGGGGCGCCGTGAAAGAGCGGGTGAATATCGTCGGTCTCGTCAAGCATCTCTGGCCTCGCGGGGATCAGGGCAGAGCCTTACGGCAAAAGGGCAGGGCGGGGCAATGACGTTGGCTGGCGTTGCGCTCAGTTGCGATGCTCGGCGTCCCACTCGGCATCGGCGCCGGGAACCGGGTCGTAGCCATGATTGCCAAGCGGATGGCAGCGTCCGACCCGTCGCATGGCCAGCCATGTGCCCTTGATCGCGCCGTGCCGCTCCAACGCCTCCAGCGCATAGGCCGAACAGGTCGGTTGATAGCGGCAGCCATGCCCCACCCATGGGCTGAACAGCAGTCGATAGGCCCGGACAGGCAGGGCGACGATATGGGCGAGTGGGCTCATGTGTGCACCTTTCTCAGGGCGCGCGACAGGTCGGCCATCATGGCCTCCATCGGGCGGGCGGCGGTTTCATTGGCACGGCCAATCAAAACGTAGTCCCAGCCGGGGCGTCCCTCAAGCGGCAGGATGGCGCGGGCCACGGCGCGCAGGCGCCGCTTGGCCCGGTTACGCGCCACGGCATTGCCGACCTTCTTGGAACAGGTAAAGCCGACGCGGACCAGATCGGGCGACACGCCCTCGTCCTTGCGCCGTTTGCGGGCCTGCACCAGAAACGCCCCCGCCGGGGCCCGTGCCGCCCGTGCGGCCCGAAGAAAATCGGGGCGCTTGGTCAGGGTCTCGACTGTGGGCATGGCACGCTCCTGATCAGATCAGAAATACGAAAAGCCCCCGGGGCCGTGGCCAAAGGGGGCTTTCATGCGGCCCGAAGGCCAGTGCCGCAGGCGCAATTATGCGCTGAGCGACTTCCGGCCGCGTGCGCGACGGGCGTTCAGGATCTTGCGGCCTGCTTTGGTCGCCATGCGTGCACGGAAACCGTGGCGGCGCTTACGAACCAGGTTCGACGGCTGGTAGGTGCGTTTCATTTGTCTGTTCCCTTGTCATCAAGGCCGGTTGCGCGACAACTGACTCGCATCGACGGCCGGAGAATCCGTGTGAGGCCCGGGCAATAGGCCGTCATGGGCACCATGTCAACACGGGCAAGGCACTGAATCGGTCTTTCCCGTGACGCGCTGCAAATCCTTGTTTCTTTTTCTCCGATTTTCGCGCCCAAGGCCACCCATTCTGAAACAATGCCGCGCCATTCTGACATATCCGGCGCGAATCCGTCACGCCCGATCAATGGCCCGTGAAGGGGGCTGTTGTCCGCACCCTTGGCACCGCATGTTGCCTGAAAGTATGCAGGGGACATTTGATGATGAGCGAAACCACCCAAGCGATCCGGCCCGCGTGGCGCCGCGTGCTGCCGATCCTCGGGATCGTCGTCGGCGCGGTCATGGGGTGGGTTTTCCTGCGCGATTACCTGAGCTTCGAGACCTTGCGCGATAACCGGGTGGCGCTGTTGGCGTTTCGGGATGGGCACTACCTCGCACTCGTCGCGGCATATATGGCGGTCTACGTTCTGGTCGTGGCCTTCTCGTTGCCCGGCGCGACCATTGCCACGTTGTCGGGCGGCTTTCTGTTCGGCCTGTTTCCCGGTGTGCTGATCGTCGTTGTCTCTGCCACGCTTGGCGCAACCTGTATCTTTCTGGCCGCGCGCATGGGCTTTGGCGACAGGCTGGCCGCGCGCATGAATGCCTCGTCGGGCACGGTCAAGCGACTGAGCGATGCGATCCGCGCGAACGAATTGTCGATGCTGTTCCTGATCCGGCTGGTGCCAGCGGTGCCCTTCTTCGTGGCCAACCTGCTGCCCGCGCTCGTCGGGGTCAGCCTGCCGCGCTACGTTTTCACCACCTTCTTCGGCATCATGCCCGGCACGCTGGTCTTTACATGGGTGGGCGCGGGCCTGGGCGAGGTCTTTGCCCGTGGCGACACGCCCGACCTGTCCATCCTGACCGAGCCGATGGTGCTGGGGCCCATTCTTGCGCTCTGCGCGTTGGCGGGGCTGCCCATTCTCATAAAGGCCCTTCGCGGGCGGAAAGGCAATTGAGCCATGTCTGAGTTAACGACCGATATCTGCGTCATCGGGGCTGGCAGCGGCGGCCTTTCGGTTGCGGCGGGGGCCGTTCAGATGGGCGCGCGGGTGGTTCTTCTGGAAGGGCACAAGATGGGGGGCGATTGCCTCAACTATGGCTGTGTGCCGTCCAAGGCGTTGCTGTCGGCAGGGGCCAAGGCCCACGCGTCGGGGCAAAGCCCGACCGCCGCCGACTATCTGGCGGCCAAGGATCACGTCGCCGCCACCATCGCCTCCATTGAACCCCATGACAGCCAGACGCGGTTCGAAGGGCTCGGCGTTCAGGTCATCAGGGAATTTGGCCGCTTCATCGCGCATGACAAGGTGCAGGCCGGCGACACAGTGATCCGTGCCCGCCGCTTCGTGGTCGCCACCGGCTCGCGCCCCTTCGTGCCGCCGATTCCGGGGCTGAAGGACGTGCCCTACCTGACCAATGAAACCGTCTTCGATCTGCGCGACCGGCCCGATCATCTGATCGTCATCGGCGGTGGTCCCATCGGGTTGGAAATGGCGCAGGCGCATCGGCGGCTAGGCAGCCAGGTCACGGTGGTCGAGGCCGCCAAGGCGCTGGGCCAGGATGATCCCGACGCGGCGGCCCACCTGCTGGACAGGCTGCGGGGGGAAGGCGTCGATATCCGTGAAGGCACCGCCGTCACCGGGGTCTCGGGTAAAGCCGGTGACATCACCGTCGCATTGGGCGAAGGGCAAAGCCTGTCCGGCTCTCACCTGTTGGTCGCCGTGGGGCGCAAGGTCAACACCGATGGGCTGGACCTGCACAGGGCAGGGGTCGAGTCCACGAGGACCGGAGTCAAGGTCGGGACCGATTTGCGCTCGCCCACCAACCGGCGGGTCTATGCCATTGGCGACGCGGCGGGCGGGATGCAGTTCACCCATCTGGCGGGCTATCATGCGGGGGTGATCCTGCGGCCCATGCTGTTCGGCCTGCCCGCCAAGGCGCGCGCCGACCACATCCCGCGCGTGACCTATACCGACCCCGAACTGGCGCAAGTGGGCCTGACCGAGGCCGCGGCACGCAAGGCGCACGGCGATGCCCTTACGGTGATGTCCCAGCCCTACAGTGGCAACGACAGGGCCATCGCGACCGGCCAGACCGGGGGCTTTGCCAAGGTCATGGTGGTCAAGGGCCGTCCCGTTGGGGCGACAATCGTGGGGCCTCAGGCCGGGGAACTGATCCAGGTCTGGGCGCTGGCGCTGGCCAACGGCTTGAAAATGGGCGCAATTGCCGCGATGGTTTCACCCTATCCCACCTTGGGGGAGATTAACAAAAGACTGGCGGGCGCCTATTTTTCCCCCAAACTGTTTGAAAGCCCGTGGGTGAAACGGATCGTGCGGCTGATGCAACGCGTCTGACCCTCGGGTCAACGCAACGGAAGGACTTTTGGCCGCGTGCTCAATTCACTGACAGGCCGTTTGCTGATCTTGACCGTCATCTTCGTGATGCTGGCCGAGGTGATGATCTTCGTGCCTTCGGTCGCGCGGTTCCGAGAGGATTACCTGCTGGCGCGTATCGAACGGGCGCAGATCGCCTCGCTTGCTTTGCTGGCTGACGATTCCATGATGATCGACGACGCGCTGGAACAGGAACTGCTGGACAATGCGGGCGTTCTGAACGTGGCCCTGCGCCGCGATGCGGTCAGCCAGCTTGTGCTGTCGGTTGACCATATTCCCCCGATTGCGGCGCAATATGACACGCGGGACACCTCGGCCTGGGTGCGTATCCGCGACGCGATGCACAGGCTGATCACGCCGGAAAATCAGGTCATCCGCGTCATCGGCACGCCTTCGCGCGATGCGGGGATGCTGATCGACGTGACGCTGTATACCGCCCCCTTGCGGATGGCGATGATCGACTATGGGCTGCGCATCCTGATCCTCTCGGCGGTGATCTCGGTCATCACCGCGGCGCTTCTGTTCGTGGCGGCGCGCCGGGCCATCGTGTTGCCGATGCGCCGTGTGATCGATTCCATGCGGGACTATGCCGAGGCACCGGACGATGCGAACCGGATCATCGAGCCCTCTGCCGGGGTCAGCGAATTGCGCGACGCCGAGGTGACGCTGTGCGAGTTGCAAACTCAATTGACCGCCTCGCTCAAACAACGCGAGCGGCTGGCGCAACTGGGGGAGGCCGTGGCCAAGATCAGCCACGACCTGCGCAATATCCTGACCGTGGCCACGCTGATGGCCGACCGGCTGGAAGGATCGGAAGACCCCGCCGTTCAACGCACCGCCCCCAAGCTGTTGTCCTCGCTCGCTCGGGCGGTGAACCTCTGCGAAGGCACGCTGGCCTTTGGCCGGGCCGAGGAACCGCCCCCGCGTCTGACCCGCGTCGACCTTGCCCCGCTGATCGAGGACGTGGTCGATCAGGAACGGCTGTCCGCGACCGAACCCGAGGTCGAGATTCAATGCGACGTGCCCGCCGGGCTGGAGGCGCGGGCCGATCCCGAACAGCTTTACCGTGTGCTGGGCAACCTGTTGCGCAATGCCCGGCAGGCCATTCAGGCCACCGGCAAGCCGGGCCGCATCACGATCTGCGCCGTCGAAGATACCGAAGGCTGGCGGCTGCGCGTCACCGATACCGGGCCGGGCCTGCCGAAAAAGGCGCTCGACCACCTGTTCCAACCCTTTCAGGGGGGGGCCCGCAAGGGCGGCACCGGGCTGGGTCTGGCCATCGCGGCAGAACTGGTGCGCGGCCATGGCGGGCGGCTGGACTTGCAGAAAACCGGGCCAGAGGGGACCGTCTTTGAAATCCTTTTGCCAAGTCACCAGAAACTTTAATTTCGCTCTTGCACCTCTCCGAGGCTCGCATTAGACACCGCTCTCACGCGCTGGTAGCTCAGTTGGATAGAGTACTTGACTACGAATCAAGGGGTCGGGGGTTCGAATCCTCCCCAGCGCGCCATCACCAAAGGCTCAGCGATTAAACGCTGAGCCTTTTGCGTTTCCGGGCCATTTTTTTGCGGCTGCCTTGCCCCATCGAAAGGCCCTGCTCCCGTTATCTGTAGCCGTCTGCGGCCTCGTCGCCCCGCGCAACCAGATGCGCCTGGTCCCCCTCGCGTGCCGGGCGCTGTCCTGCATTGCCGAATTGACATGAATGATGATTCATGTTTCACATATTGCCATTACGGGAGAACAGGAGGGAGGAACCTGAGATGAGGACGATTTTCGCGGGCCTGGCCACGGTCGCTGCACTGACGGTCGCGGGCTCGGCCCATGCCGACATTCGTATTGCGCATGTCTACGGCCAGACCGGACCGCTCGAAGCCTATGCCGCGCAGTCCCACACCGGGCTGATGCTGGGGCTGGAATACGCCACCAATGGCACGATGGAGATCAACGGCGAGCCGATCGAGGTGCTGGAATTCGACACCCAGCTCGACCCGGCCATCGGGCGCGCGGCCCTCGCAGAGGCCTATGGTGACGCCGATGCGCAGATCGCCGTCGGGCCGGTTTCGTCCGGCGTGGCGCTGGCCATGTTGCCAGTGGCCGAGGAATATGAACGCCTGCTGATCGTGGAGCCCGCCGTGGCTGACTCGATCACCGGGACCAATTGGAACCGCTACATCTTTCGCACCGGGCGCAACTCGTCTCAGGATGCCATTGCCAATGCCGTCGCTCTGGGTGGCGAGGGTGTCGCCGTTGCGACTCTGGCGCAGGACTATGCCTTTGGCCGCGATGGCGTCTCTGCCTTCCGCGAGGCGCTGGCCGATACCGGGGCCGAGCTGGTGCACGAGGAATACGTGCCGACCGACACCACCGACTTCACTGCCGCCGCCGAGCGGATCTTCAACGCCATGCAGGATGTCGAGGCCGAGCGCCGCTTTCTCTTCATCATCTGGGCCGGGGGCGGCAACCCGATGTCCGCCATCAACGCGATGGACCCGGGCCGCTTCGGGGTGGAAATCGCCACCGGCGGCAATATCCTTGCAGCGCTGACGGCCTACCGCGAATTGCCGGGCCTCGAAGGGGCGACCTACTACTACTACGAGATTCCGCAAAACCCGGTGAATGACTGGCTCGTCGAAACCCATTTCGACCGTTTCGGCACCCCGCCCGACTTCTTCACCGCCGGTGGCATGGCGGCAGGCATCGCGGTGGTCGAGGCGATCCGGGCCGCCGGCGGCGCGGATGACACCGAAGCGCTGATCAACGCCATGGAAGGCATGTCGTGGGAAACGCCCAAGGGCACCATGATGTTCCGCCCCGAGGACCATCAGGCCCTGCAATCCATGTATCACTTCGTCACCGAAGTCCGCGACGACGTGGATTACGGTGTGCCCGTCCTTGTCCGCGAACTCGGCATCGAGGACATGGATATCCCGATCCGCAACCAGTGATCCTTTGTTCGGGCGGCGGCCTGGTCCGCCGCCCGTCACAACCTTCGGGAACCTTCAAATGTCTCAGGCACTTCTGGAAACGAACGGTCTGACCGTCCGGTTCGGCGGGCATGTCGCGGTCGATGGCGTGAGCTGTGCCTTCCGCGCCGGTGAGTTGACCGCCATCGTGGGGCCCAACGGGGCCGGAAAGACCACCTATTTCAACCTGATTTCCGGCCAGATCGCCGCCAGCGCAGGCAAAGTCAAGCTGATGGGCGAGGACGTGACCCGCGCTTCGGTCGCCGATCGCTGCCGCCGGGGCCTTGGTCGCGCCTTCCAGTTGACCAACCTGTTTCCCGACCTCTCGGTTCTGGAAAACGTGCGTCTGGTGATCCAGGCCCGTCATCGCAAGGGCTTCAACCTGCTGTCGATGGCCTCTTCGCATTCCGAGATCACGACTGCGGCCCGCGCCATTCTGGAGCGCGTGCATCTTGACCCGCTGGCCGACAAGCCCGTGTCCGAACTCAGCCACGGCAACCAGCGCAAACTGGAAGTGGCAATGCTGATCGCGCTCGACCCCATGGTCTACATGTTCGACGAACCCACGGCGGGGATGAGCGTCGACGAGGCGCCCGTCGTGCTCGACCTGATCGCGGAACTTAAACACGACACCGACCGCACCATCCTGCTGGTGGAACACAAGATGGACGTGATCCGCACGCTGGCCGACCGTATCATCGTGCTGCACAACGGTGCGCTCGCCGCCGATGGCCCGCCCGCCGAGGTGATGGCCTCGGACGTGGTGCAAGAGGCCTACATGGGAAAGGCGCTCGATCATGTCTGATCCGGTTCTCGAACTCTCGGGCCTGCACACCGATATCGCGCAGTATCACATCCTCGAAGGCGTCGATCTCAGCGTGCCACGCGGGCAGGTGACGATGCTGCTTGGCCGCAACGGCGTCGGCAAAACCACGACCCTGCGCACGATCATGGGCCATTGGGCGGCCAAATCCGGCACCATCCGCTATGACGCGCAGGACATCACCGGCTGGCCCACGCCCGCCCGCGCCCGCGCCGGGATCGGTTTCGTGCCCGAGGACATGGGCATCTTCTCGGACCTCACGGTCGAGGAAAACATGGTGCTCGCCGCCGCCTCCGGTCCGCTCGACCCGGCCCGGCTGACCCGCATCTTCGCCGCTTTCCCACCGCTCAAGACCTTCTGGACAGCCGAGGCGGGCAACCTTTCCGGCGGCCAGAAACAGATGCTGTCCATCGCCCGCGCCATGGCGGAAGAGCGCATCCTCTACCTGATCGACGAACCCACCAAGGGCCTCGCCCCCGCCATCGTCTCGACCATGGCGGGCGCTTTGCGCGACCTCAAGGCGCAAGGTGCGTCGATCCTGCTGGTGGAACAGAATTTCGCCGTCGCCAAGGCGCTTGGCGATCACGCCGCCGTCATGGAAGGCGGTCGCATCGTATGGACCGGCCCCATGGCCGAACTGGCCGCCGACACCGCCCTTCAGGAACGCCTGATGGGCCTGAACATGGAGGTGCAGGGATGACCGCCGCCCCCGACCACGCCCCCACCATGACCCGCGCTTCGCTGTTCCACCGCTTGGGACAGGCCGCGCCGGTCCTGCTGGTGCCGATCCTGATCCTCGCGGGCTTCCTCGCCATCGGCGCGCCGTCCTCTTGGCTGACGCTCACCGTGTCTGGCCTTGCCATGGGCATGATGATCTTCGTCATGGCCTCGGGCCTGACCCTCGTCTTCGGGCTGATGGACGTGATCAATTTCGGCCACGGGGCCTTCATCTCGCTCGGGGCCTTCGTGGGCATCTCGGTCCTGCTGGCGCTCTCTGGCTGGACCGAGGCGCCCTCGCTGGTCCTCAACCTCGCCGCGATCCTTCTGGCCATCGCCGCCGCCATGGTCCTGACCGGGGCCGTCGGCTGGGGGTTCGAGCGTGTCATTGTCCGCCCGGTCTACGGCGCGCATCTGAAACAGATCCTCGTCACCGTGGGTGGCCTGATCGTGGTCGAACAACTGATCCACGTGATCTGGGGCCCGGACGAGATCTTCCTCAACCGACCCGAGACCCTGCAAGGCGCGATCACCTTCGCCGGGGCCGCGCTGGAGAAATACCGCATCCTCGCGGTCGCCCTTGGCCTCGCCATCTTCCTCGCCATGCGTCTTGTCCTGCGCCGCACGAAGATCGGCCTGATCGTGCGGGCGGGGGTGCAGAACGGCCAGATGGTCGAAAGCCTCGGCTACCGCCTGCGCCTCGTCTTCATCGGCGTCTTCGTCGCGGGGTCTGCCCTGGCTGGTCTCGGTGGGGTGATGTGGGGCCTCTACCAAGGCGTCATCACCGCGGGCATGGGCGAACGTATGATGATCCTCGTCTTCATCGTGGTGATCATCGGCGGGCTCGGTTCGGTCGAGGGGGCCTTTATCGGCGCGCTCCTCGTCGGGCTGATGCAGAACTACATCGCCTTCCTTGAACCCAAGCTCGCCCTCGTTTCCAATATCGGCCTGATGACCGCCATCCTGATGTGGCGGCCGCAGGGCATGATGCCAGTCGTGAAGGCCAAGTGATCCCATGCTCGTGACCCTCCTCTCTGGCGACAAGCCACGCTCTGCCATCCTGACCGTGCTGCTGCTTGGCGTGCTGATCTGCCTCGCCGGGGCGCCGTTCCTGTTCCCCGGCGTCCGGTCGCTGGAAACGGCGGCGACGATCTGCATCTTCATCCTGCTGGTCGCGTCCTATGACCTGCTTTTGGGCTATACCGGCATTGTCAGCTTCGCCCACACCATGTTCTTCGGCCTCGGGGCCTACGGCGTGGCGCTGTCGGCCACGCATCTGGGCCGGGGCTGGGGGGCGCTGGTGGTGGGCAGCCTGTCGGGCGCAATCGCCGCAGCCCTGCTGGCCCTCGTCATCGGTCTCTTCTCGTTGCGGGTGCGGGCAATCTTCTTTGCCATGATCACGCTCGCCGTCGCCTCTGCTGTCGCGGTGTTGGTCAGCCAGCTTTTCAACATCACCGGCGGCGAAGACGGCCTGACCTACCGCATCCCGCGCGAACTGACCCCTGCCTTCCGAATGGGCGAACTTTTCGGGGTGCGCCTCAATGGCCGAATCCTGAACTACTACCTCGTGTTCATTTGCTGCTTCCTGCTCTTCCTGTTCTTGCTGCGGGTCGTAAACTCCCCGTTCGGGCGCGTTCTGCAGGCGATCCGCGAAAACGATTTCCGGGCCGAGGCCATCGGCTATCGCGTGGTCTGGTATCGCACCGCCGCGACCTGCCTGTCCGCTGCCATCGCCGCCCTTGCGGGCAGCCTCTACGCAATCTGGCTGCGCTATGTCGGGCCGGACACCACGCTGAGCTTCGAGATCATGCTCGATATCCTGCTGATGGTCGTGATCGGCGGCATGGGCACCATGTATGGCGCGGTTTTGGGCGCGGTGATCTTCGTGCTGGCGCAGAACTATCTTCAGGCCTTGATGGGCGTCGCCGCCAGCGCCACCGAAGGGGTGCCGATCCTGCCGCTCTTCCTCGACCCCAACCGTTGGCTGCTGTGGCTCGGCCTGTTGTTCATCCTCAGCGTCTATTTCTTCCCAACGGGCATTGTCGGACGGCTGAGAGCCGGACGCTGAGCTTGGACCGGACGATCATCCTCCTGCATGGCTGGACCATGCGTGGCGCCGTCTTCGAGCCGCTGATCCGCCACCTGCCGCGCGGGCTGCACGCCCTTGCGCCCGACCTGCCGGGCCATGGCGACACGCCCCCCGCCTGGCCGATGCTGGACGCCGCCGCGCGGGCCGTGCACGCCTTGGTGCAGGCCAATCCGGGGGCCATCGTCGTCGGCTGGTCGATGGGGGCAGCCGTGGCGTGGCGCATGATCCAGCAGCAGGGCACCGCCGGGCTTGGCGGCCTCGTCACCGTCGATATGTCGCCCCTCATCGTGAATGGCCCGGACTGGCCCCATGGCCTGCGCGGCCAGACCGCCGCGGATATTGCCCGCACCACGGCGCGGATGCAGGCCGACTGGCCCGGCACCGCCGACGCCATCACCGCCACAATGTTCGGTCCCCGCGACGGGCTTGACCCGGTGTTGCGCCGCCGGACGCGTGCGCAGGTGTTGTCGAATGACCCAGAGGTCATGCGCCGCTGTTGGTCGGAACTGACCGGCATGGACCTGCGCGGCGTCATCCCCCGCATCGACATTCCCTATCTGGTCACGCGCGGGGCCCGCAGCCGGGTCTATCCCGGCTCGGTCTCGGGCTGGCTCGCCGCGACCGCCCCCGATGTGAGGGTCCGCATCTTTTGCAACTCGGGCCATTCTCCGCCGCTGGAAGAGCCGCAAGAGATGGCCTCCGCCATGGCGAAATTTGCGAAGAGCCTGTGACCGGGCGTAGCCGTTGACCGGGTGCGCGCCTCTCGGTAGGCGACGTTTGGTCTGCACGGGTGGTGTACGGGGGGTGTACAGGGGGTGTACGGGCGGCGACGGTCGAAAACAGGGTTAATTGGCCCCCGCCACGTCCTTCGCCTTGACCAGAGACCGTCCCTCGCAGACCACTTTGCCGTCCGCCAGAACACAGGTGGCCCGCAGGTCCACAAGGTGCTTTTCCGGCCGCAACCGGGTGATCTCGACCCGCGCCGTCAGGGGCTGGCCGAGCGGGGCAGGGGCAAGGAAATTCAGCTCTTGTTTCAAATAGTTGGTTCCCGGCCCCGGCAGTTTCACACCCAGCAGATACGAGAACAAAGCCGCGATCAGCGGCTCTGGCACAGTGTCTTGCGCCGCCGCGCCAGACAGGCCCGCGAACGCCTCCAGATCCAGTGCCGTATAGGTCCGCGACAGCTCTGCTGATTGCCCCAGATCCATCACGCCACCTCCGCTTCGCCCACAAACACCTGCCCCCCATCCCCCCGCACCGCCACCATGGCAATCGTCCCCGGCATCTCGCCGGTGATCCGCAGGGTGATTTTTTCGTTTGTAAAGCAGGGGTTTGGGAACATCATCTCTTGTCGAATCTGCCGCGTTTCCGGGCGAGTTTTCATCACAAGACCCCAGAGTTTCGAGTAGATCAGCATGCCGTGGCTGACTGTTCGGCCAAAGCCTGTGCTGGCGGAAAAGGCCGGGTCCACATGGATCGGGTTGTCGTCCCCTGAAACGGCGGCAAAGGCATCGAATTCGTCCTGCGTTGGCGTCCAATCTGCGGTGATCTCAGGCATCGGCCAGCATCTCCTTCAACTCGGGTTTGCGCACCTTTCCAGCGGCGGTGCGCGGGAAGTCGTCCACCACCCGGAACAGCGCCGGAACCTTGTATCCAGCCAACCGCTCTCGGCACCATGGGCGCAGGCCATCCATGTCCAGCGTCTCGCCCGGACGCAGGATCACGAAGGCCGCGCCGGTCTCGCCCCATTTCGCATCGGGCACCCCCACGACGGCGGCTTCCAGAATGGCCGGGTGGGTGTGCAGAATCCGTTCCACTTCAGCGGGATAGACGTTCTCGCCGCCTGAGATGAACATGTCCTTGATCCGGTCCACGACAAAGAGATACCCGTCCCCATCGCGCCGCCCGACATCGCCGGTTTTCAGCCAGCCGTCTTCGGTAAAGGTCGCGCGGGTAGCGGTGTCATTGCCGAAATATCCGGGGGTTACGTTGGGGCCGAGAAACTGGATTTCACCGGTCCCCGCGCTGCGCCCCTCTACCCCCGCAAGGCGGATTTCATTCATGATCTGTGGCTTGCCGACCGAGCCGATCTTGGCCTCTGCCCCGCCTGCATCCATCAATGTGCCCATTGGGCCGGTCTCGGTCATTCCGTAGCCGTTCAGAACTTTGCAACCTTTGTCTGCGAAGAAGTGAATCAGCGGCTCCGACAAGGGTGCCCCGCCGCAGCCGCATCGGATTGTGCGCCAATCCACGTCTCTGACCGACTCTGACAAGCTGAAGGATTGATAGATTGCAGGCACACCGAAGAACTGGCTCACCGCCCCGTCCCGACACAGCCGCAACAGGGCTTCGGGATCGACCTTGGGCAACACGGTCGAGGCCCCCCCTGCGAGGAACAGGGGAAGGGTATAAAGGTTAATGCCCGCCGTGTGAAAGAGCGGCAGGAAATTGACTGACCGGTCGGCATCGGTCATCGCCACTGAATGATGCACGCTGACCGCATTGGCCCAAGCCATCCGCGCGGTCTGGATCACCGCCTTGGGCTGTCCCGTCGTGCCCGAGGTAAAGAGCAGATACCAAGGCCGGTCTGCTGGAACAGCCCCGGATGGGGCCAGCGGGGTCAACCCTTGCCACGCGCGCACGTCCTGATCGAAGGAGTAACAGGTGGCGTCGGCCCCGGCCGCCACTTCCGCCGCAAGCGGGGCGAAGGTGGCATCGTGCAAGATCGCGTGAATGCCCACTGGCGCAATGGTGCCCAGCAATTCCGGCGCGGGCTGGCGCCAGTTGAGCGGGCACAGGATGATCCCGGTCTTCTGGCAGGCAAACAGCGTCAGGAAAAACTCTACCGTGTTGTGGCACAGGATCGCCAGCCGATCACCTGCGCCAAGGCCTGCGGCCATCAGCCCCGCCGCAATGCCCCCCGCCGCGCGGTCGACCTCGGCGAAACTCCAGTCCCGCTCGGCCCGAAAGGCAAGCGCGTCAGGGGAAAGCTCGGCCCGTTTCGCGGCCATGTCGGGGATCGCGTCAAACATGCGCAGGCTCCTTGAGGCGTGCGAGGAAGGCGGCCATGCCTTCCAATGTCTCGGGCTTGTCGATGCGGTCGAGGAACGCGTCGGTTTCGCGGTCAAGGCGGGCGCGCAGCGCGGCCTTTCGGGGGGCGTCCCAGATCAGCGCCTTGGAGGCCAGCCGCGCCTCGATCCGGCCTTGGTCACACTGCTGCGTCACGGTGTCTTCCGGGGCGCTGCTACAGGTGTCTGCAAGGCGGAACGCCACCAGATCCGGCCCGGTCAGGCGGCGATCCTGCATCAGCCAATGGGCGGCGGCACCTGCGCCGATCCGCTCGGGCAGCAGGGCTGTCCAACCACCATCGGGCGCAAAGCCGACGGCTCCATAATAGGGTTGCACGAAACAATTGGGGCTGACCGCCGCGATATCGGCCGCGAAAAGCAGCCCCGCCGCCCCCCCGGTGACAGCCCCTCGCGCGGCAACGCCGACAAGGCAGGGCAGCGATACGAGACGATAGACGAAGTCTTGCAACACCGGCACAAGGCTTTGGGCATAGGCGCGGCCCTCGCCCCGCACGGCGGCTTGGTGGAACGCGGCCACATCGCCCCCGGTCGAAAAGGCCCGCCCGCCACAGATCAGAACTGCCTCCGCGCCGCTGTCCTCGGCCTGGTCTAGCGCCCCGGACAGCGCCTGCAACAGGTCCGGAGTTAACGCGTTGGACCGGGGCGCGGCCATGGTCAGTCGCGCCACCAGATGCCCGCTTTGTCGGCGGTCGAACGTCATATCGACAGTCATTCCCGCGGCCCCATGCCATCGCGGATCAGGTCGAAGGCGCTGTCGACAACAAGGTCGAGGTCCGGCTTTTCCTCCCACAGCACGAACCGGTCGCCAAGCGTCTTGGCAATGCCCATCAGCGCCCAGGCCCGGACCTCGGGGTCGCCCTCGGTGATCTCTCCGTCCGCCGCCGCCGCGCGCAGCCGGTCGGCATAGGCATCGGCAAAGCCGGTGAAATAGGCGCGGTAGGCATCAGGATCGACGAACCGGGCCTCTTCGACGATGCGATAAAGCGATGGCCGGTCGCCGACGAAGCTGAGAAAGGCGCGCAGACCGGCCTTTTCCGCCTGCAACCGGTCCGAAACCCCGGCGATGGCCTTGGTGACCGTCGTGCGGGTGACATGGCCCATTTCCAGAACCAGTTGGCGGAACACGTCTTCTTTGGTTGGGAAATAGATGTAGAACGTGCCGAGCGCGGTGCCCGCTTCGCGCGTTATGTCGGCGATGGATGCGGCGGAAAAACCCTTCTCTCCGATGACTTTTTCGGCCGCTTTCAGCAGCGTCGCACGGCGTTCAACGCCGCGTTTTGTTCTGGGGACTGTTACATTTGCCATGCAATTATGAATACTGATTCATGTTTCAATTTCAAGAGATTTCCTCGCTGCACCTGCGAGCATCACATACGGGGTGCTCGTGGGGCAGGCGTTGCCGAAACCGGGGTCCGGCCTGTGCAAGTCCGGCCCCTTGGCTGGCGACGACCGGGTGTTGGGTCGGCTGTCTCAAGGGGTGAAAATTTCGATTTCTTTTCGTCCGTGTCCTCAGCTAGGGTCCGGGCTGACTCGACGGCATGGGGGGCAGTCTTGCCGCCGCCGCCAGTCTGACCCGACCAACGCGCAGGCCCCTGACCAGACCCCGATGGGTCAGGCCGCGCCCGACTTTGGAGACGCCCGATGACCAGCCGCGGCTATGCGACCCGCCCGACCCGATCCTCTTATGACGTGGTCATCATTGGCGGCGCGATCATGGGATCGGCGACCGCGTGGTATCTGACGGAAAACCCCGATTTCGACGGCTCCGTCTTGGTGGTCGAGCGCGACCCAAGCTATGAAACCGCGTCGACCTCGCTGTCGTTTTCTTGCATCCGGATGCAGTTCTCGACCGAGCTCAATATCCGCATTTCCCAATACGCAGCCACCTTCATGAAGAACCTGCGTGCCCATATGGGCGGGGATGAGCGGGTGCCGAATGTCGAGATCCAGAATTACGGCTACCTGTATCTGGCCGACAATGACCGCCACGCGGACACGCTGCGCGCCAACCGGAACGTGCAGGTCGCGGCAGGGGCGGAAACGCGGTTGCTGACCGCCGATCAGATTGCCGCCGAATACCCGTTCTACATGCTCGACGATATCGTTCTGGGCAGCCTCAACACCAAGGACGAAGGCTATTGGGACGGCGGGACCGTCTTTGAATGGTGGCGCCGTTCGGCGCGCACGCGGGGGGTGGAATACGTTGCTGGCGAGGTGGTGGAGATGACCCGCAACGCAACCGGCAGCCGGGTGGAGACGGTGATTCTGGCCTCGGGCGAGGTCATTGCCTGTGGTCAGGTGGTGAACGCATCCGGCCCGCGTGCGGCGCGCACGGCCCGGATGGCGGGCATAAGCCTGCCGGTCGAGCCGCGAAAACGCTATAACTGGGTGTTCAAGGCCGAGCGTCCGCTGGATCGTGAGCTGCCCCTGACGGTTGATCCCTCGGGCGTCTATTTCCGGCAGGACGGGCCCGAGACCTACCTTGCCGGCAGTCGGGGCGTTGTCGATACCGCGGCCGATCCGAACGATTTCAACATGGACCACAGCCTGTGGGAAAACGAGGTCTGGCCTGTCATCGCCACGCGCATTCCGCAGTTCGAGGCGATCAAGGTCGTGACCGAGTGGTGCGGGCATTACGCCTATAACACGCTGGATCAGAACGCGGTGCTGGGGCCGCATCCCGAAGTGGAGAATTTCATCTTCCTCAACGGGTTTTCCGGCCACGGGCTGCAACAATCCCCCGCCATGGGGCGTGGCACGGCAGAATGGCTGACCTATGGCGCATACCGCACCCTCGACCTGTCATCCTTCGGCTATGGGCGCGTCGCCAGGGGCGAGGGTATTGTCGAGCAGGCCGTGATCTGACGCCGCGCTGATTTCGGGTGCCAGCCCCTTTGCCCCACCCGCGATCCGGGGCCTTGCCAGTCCGCACCGTTCGCGGTCAGAAATCGACCGTCACGCCCGGCAGGTTCAGCGTTTTCAGCAGGTCGCGCACCTCTTGCCGGGCGGCGATGTTCGACAGGTTCAGCCGGTCCACCCCCAGATCGCGCAAGTCCAAAAGGGTCATGCCGAGGGGAAAGAGTTCGCGGAAAATAACGCGTTCGGTCATGCCCGGCGCCACGCGAAAGCCGATCCGGCGTGACAGGTTTGTCAGCGCTTCGCCCACCTTGCGCTTGTTGTGCATTTGCTGCGCCCCAAGGCGGTTGCGCAGGACCACCCAGTCAATCGGCTTCAGCCCGGCCTTGGCGCGCAGTTGGCGCGAATGCCAGACCATCTCGGAGTAGACGGACGGCCCCTTGATTTCATAGTTGTCGGGGTCGATCCGCGCGAGTAGGTCGAAATCGACGAAACTGTCATTCATCGGCGTGATCAGCGTATCGGCCAGCGAATGCGCCACCTGGCTGAGCCGGGTGTGAGAGCCGGGGCAGTCGATCACGATGAAATCGCAACGCGGGTCGAGATCGGCCACCGCCAAGGAAAGCTTGCGGTCGTAGATGTTCTCGTCCGGCTCCAGCGTCGCGCGGTCCACATCAGGCAGGTCGATCAGGAACGGCGAGGGCATGTCGAGGTCGCGGGCCGCGATCGTGCTTTGCCGGTTTTCGAGGTATCGGCCAAAAGTGCGCTGGCGCAGGTCGAGATCGAGCGCCCCCACACGGTGCCCCATGCGCGCAACGGCTGTTGCCACATGCATGGCGGTGGTCGATTTTCCCGACCCGCCCTTTTCGTTTCCGAAAACGATGATATGCGCCACTGACGTCCCCTTCGTGGTCTTCTTGGTCTGCCCTCATTTCGTGGGGCATATTTATTGAGACGCAATATACGGGACGGGCGCGGCCCTGTTAAGCGCCAAACGCGGCGGCAAGGCCGGATCATTTCAGTTTGAACAGAATATCTTCGGGGTCTGGTAACCTGCCGAGCGTAATCTCGGGCCATCGAAGCAGAGGGAAAGGGCGTGGGTGATGGCCGACGAACGTCTGTTGCGCCAGTTGAAGGGGTTGAAAACGCCCCCCGGCTATGACGGAGAGACCGAGCGCATGGCGCAGGCGATGCGGCTGGATCTGCGCATGGCAGTGGAACAGGGGGATATCAGCTTGTCCGGCGTGCACCACATGGTCAGCCGTTGCAGCGCCTGCGGCGACAAGACCGGGTGCCATCGCTGGCTGGCCACCCGCAGCGGCGTGGCCCCGGCCCCCTATGACCACTGCGTCAACGCCAAGTTTCTGGCCGCCTTGCGGGACAAGGGAACGTCGCGGCGGCGCTGACCTGCGTGGGGTTGCCGAGCGCGGCGAATAGGGCGACTCTGGCTCCACAATGCAGCAGGAGGCCCGCCATGATCGCCATCATTTTCGAAGTCATTCCCGCGCCGGGGGAACGTGATCGGTATCTCGATATCGCGGCCAGCTTGCGCGACGACCTGGATCAGGTCGAGGGCTTTCTATCGGTCGAGCGGTTCCAGAGCCTGACCAACCCCGACAAGATGCTGTCGCTGTCCTTCTTCGAGGATGAAGCGGCGGTCGAGCGTTGGCGCACCCTGTCCCGACATCGCAGCGCACAGGCCGCAGGGCGCGGCGGGGTGTTTGCGGGCTATCGCTTGCGCGTGGCGCATGTGCTGCGCGACTATGGCATGACGGACCGTGCCGAAGCGCCCGAGGACAGCCGCGCCACCCACGGCTGAGCGGTCAGCCCTCGACCGGCGTGCCCAGTATGGCGATTGCCGCAGCCAGCAGGGCCAATCCGCCATGAAACAGGCGGGCCGGGCCACGGGCATGGCGCGCGGCGATAAAGGACTGCATCCCGTAGTAGGCGGCGAACGCCCGCGATGCGTAAGAGATGATCTGAAACACATCCGCCGCCCATGTCAGTGCCAGCCCCACCAGAACCAGCGCCAGATAGCCCTGCCGCGCCGAAAGGCGCCCCTCGGTCAGTTCCGCCACCAGCCCGCCCGAGCCGCCGGTATCGGCCACCGCCGCACTGAACTGGGCCGCCAGCGCGGCGGCCACCAGCATCATCGGCAGGATCGGGGCGACCCTCTGCATCAGGTCGATGATCTCGGTCTCTGTTACCCCTTGGTTCGGCACCGGCAGGGTAAAGACCAGCAAAGCGACGTATATCACGTAGATCGCGGTCGACAGGCCTTGTGCCATCTTCATGGACTGGTGGCGTACGCGGGCGCTGTATTCATCGCCAAGATAGCGCGAGGTCTCGAACCCCTGCACCGTGACCAGCAAGCCAAAACCGAGCGTCACCGCCTGCCAGCCGCGGATATGCGCCTCGGGCACGATCAGCGCACCGTCGCCGGACCGGTCCACGAAATAGACCGCAAGCGCCACCAAAAGCCCGGCGATGACCGCGAGTTTCAAGGCCACGGCCTGGTATTCTGCACGCTCTAGCGCGGCAAACCCGCTGGTCCAGCCAAGGCCGAGGATCAGGACATAGGCCGTCGTGGTGACGATCCGGGCCCCGTCTGGCCCGGCGAAGGGCGTCAGGCTGACGGCGAAAGAGCCGAACAGGTTGAGATAATAGGCGACCGAGATGACATAGGCGATAGCCAGCATGGCGGCGCTGATCTGTTCCGGGATGGTTTCCCGGACGGGCCCGTCCCCGAGCCGCGTGATATTGGCCCGGATCGACATGCCGAAGGCCCAGGCCAGCCCACAAAGCGCGGCCATGACGGCCGGGGCCCATGCCCCGAAATCCTTGGCCAGAACCGGCCCAAGGATCAAGAACCCCGAGCCGATGATCGACGCCAGCGGGGTCACCATCGCCCGCCACAGCGGATTGCGCCGGATCACCGGGCGCAGCAGGAGGACACCGGTCAGGACGGTGCTGGCGAGGATCAGCGTGGTCAGCATTGCGTGGGGGCTCTGGGGTCTCAAATGCAAAACGCCGCCCAGATCTGAGCGGCGTTTCATCATGTCTCAGGCGGCAAGGCTCAGAAGCCGAGGCCTTCGTATTTCTTCTTGAACTTGGACACGCGGCCACCGGTGTCCATCAGGCGCGACGAACCGCCGGTCCATGCGGGGTGCACGGTGGGGTCGATGTCGAGCGAAAGCTGGTCGCCCTCGGCGCCCCAGGTGGATTTCATCTGAAATACCGTGCCATCGGTCATCTTGACGTCGATGATGTGGTAGTCGGGATGGATATCTTTTTTCATGGTCGTCCCGCTCCTTAAGCTTCAGCGCCGGCTTTGGGCTTGTAGTTTGCAACTTCCGCGATACGGGCCGATTTGCCGCGACGCGAGCGCAGGTAATACAGCTTGGCGCGACGGACCTTGCCGCGGCGCACAACGGTGATGCTGTCGATGTTGGTCGAATGCAGCGGGAACACACGTTCCACGCCTTCACCGAAGGAAATCTTGCGGACGGTGAACGAGCCTGCGATGCCTGCGCCGTTCTTGCGGCTGATGCAGACGCCTTCGTAGTTCTGAACGCGCGAGCGCGTGCCCTCGGTCACCTTGTAACCGACGCGCACGGTGTCGCCGGCCTTGAAGTCGGGGATGTCTTTCCCCAGGGCGGCAATCTGTTCCGCCTCGATCTGTGCGATCAAGTTCATCGCATGTCTCCAATACTGATCGCGGTTTTTCCGCGAATGTGAGGACATCCCAAGAGCTCTCGGTCTTCTTCCGGGTCCGCCTGTATGCGCCCGCCAGAGATCAGGTCGTCATTGCTTTGAAACGTTCTGCCGGGGCTGGGCCACAACGGCAGGTCGAAGAAAACCTGCGTGGGGTTGACCCATGCCAATAGCAAAACGGCCCCGAGTCGGACTTCCGACCGGGACGATCGGTGTCTAGGCCAAGCCGGGGGTCATTGCAAGAGGCTCCATCAGCCCTTGCGGGCCAGATGAGCCTGCCACAGATCGGGGCGGCGGTCTTGCGTGATCTTCTCGGCCTGATCCTGTCGCCACTCGGCAATCTTGCCGTGGTGGCCAGACATCAGGACCTCGGGGATCTCGTGCCCCTTCCAGTCCGCGGGGCGGGTGTATTGCGGATGCTCCAGCAGCCCATGGGAAAAGCTTTCTTCCTCAACGGACTCGGAGTTTCCCAGAACCCCCGGCAACAGCCGCACGGTCGCGTCCAGCAGTGCCTGCGCCGCGATCTCTCCGCCGGTCATCACGAAATCCCCAAGGCTGACCTCGAGAATGTCGTAATGGTCCAGTACCCGCTGATCGACGCCCTCGAAACGCCCGCAAAGCAGCGTGACCCCGTCGCATCGGGCAAGGTCATGCATCATGGCCTGATCCATGCGCCGCCCACGCGGCGACAGGTAAATCAGTGGCATCCGGCCTCGGGCACTGGCCCGCGTGTGGTCGATCGCCCGGCCCAGAACGTCGGGCCGCAGCACCATGCCAGCTCCGCCGCCCGCCGGGGTGTCATCCACGTTGCGATGCTTGCCCTCGCCGAACTGGCGCAAGTCGGTCATCTGCATTTGCCAGCGCCCGTCCTTGAGCGCCTTGCCGGTCAGGCTCTCGCCCAACAGCCCCGGAAATGCCTGCGGGAAGAGCGTGATGATCTGCGCCGTCCAGACCCCGTAGAGGTCGGGTGTGTCGGTCATCAACTCGCGTGGCTTCAGCGAGGCGCTGATGGTCTTGCGGCCATGGGATTTGGAGGCGTCGGTCATCGGTTTCTCCTGCCGCCGGGGAGTGGTGGCGATCTGCGGGCGATCTGTGTCTTAGGCGGCGCATGGGGGCCGTGCAAGGCCGTCATCGACGCGCAGAATCTGCGAACGGCCGCTTTTCCTTGCTTTTTCGCTCGTTTTGGCCGGAAATACCAAGGCTTGTTGTGCAAACCCATTTCAGATGTGCCGATGGTTTCGATCCTTTTCAAACGCCTGATGCTAGCAGGCCTTTTGCTTGGTGCCGCCGCCTGCACGGCGCAGGATGGCCCCTCTGTGGACGGAACCCCGGTGAGGGTCTGGGCCACGGTCTATCGGCTGGTCGAGGGGCGGGCGCAGGATGGGGGCATCCCGATCCGCAACATGGGTGGGCGGTCGATCGGGCCGGATGTGGCAAGGTCCGACTGGTGCGCCGGGGCGCTTGCGGGCAGCCTTCGGGTCGATGGGCGCGTTTATAATTATGCGGGTGTGTCGGGTAGGCCGCAGGCCAGTTGTTCTCATGGGCCGAGCGAGCGCGTGCGGTGGAGCCGCTCGCCTTTTGCCAACGGCACCGGGGCGCAGGACAATCCACTGCACCCATTCCGCACCATTGCCTGTGATCTGGGCTGGGTGGGCGGCTCTCGCGCTTGGGTTGACGGGGGCTATCCGGCCTTTGGCCAGCAGATCTATATCCCCGCCGCCGTTGGTGTGGTGCTGCCCGATGGCAGTGTGCATGACGGGGTGTTCATCTGCGAAGATACCGGCGGTGCCGTGACCGGCAACCATATCGACGTGTTCCTTGGTCCCATGCCCGGCCCGATGAGCCGGGTGATCGAGCGGAACCCCTTTGATTTTGTCAGCCATGGCGACCATCAGGAGGTGCATGCCTATCTGCTGCCGATGCCGGAGGCGGATGAGCCCGACCGAACCGGGGGTTAGTCCGCGTCCTCGAACAGCCCCTCGGGCGGATCTGCCACCACGCGGCCCGCCGTCAAATCCACCGTCGGCACGATGTCCAACGTGAAGGGAACCAGCGTCGTTCCCTTCTGGCCGCGTTTTCGCACCTCCAGCAGGTCGCCCGCGCCGTGGTTCAGGACCGCGTGGATCTGCCCAAGCTCCTCGCCGCCGGTATCCACCACAGTCAGACCAATGAGGTCGGCGTGATAGAATTCGTCATCCGGAAGGGCAGGCAGGGCATCTCTCGGGGCGTAAAGGCGGGTGCCTTTCAGCGCGTCGGCCTCTTCCTTGGTTTTCACGCCCGACAACCGCACGGCAAAGCCGCCCTTGACCGGGCGCGTGATGGTCAGCGTAAAGCTGCGCGCGCCGTCGTCGGTGCTGAGCGGTCCGTAGTCGCCCATGGCCGCAGGTTCGGCGCAGAAGCTTTTGACCCGCGTCTCGCCGCGCACCCCGAACGAGCCGGTGACCGCCCCCACACAGATACGATCAGACATGTTCAACTTCCTCCGTTGGGTCTTGGGGCTCCGCCTGGGGGCGCTCGACGGCGAGGGCCACCCAGAACAGGAAAACGAGAACCGACGCGATGGCAATCAGCAACACCCCGACGATGCGGGCGGGGCCGTCGCCCTTGATCAGCAAGTAAAGGCCGAACCCCATGAATCCGAGTATCATGAAGATCATGCCAGTGCCGCCCTTGCTGTCATCGCGTGAAGATCTCCAGGTCATCGTTGCGGTCTTCCCAACCGAGCCGTTCCAACTCGGGCCGGTCAGCGCTGTCTTGCGGCCAGCCGATACAGAGATAGGCCACCAGACGCCAGTCTTGCGGGATGTCGAGGTCACGGACAAGCCGGTCGGGATCGAGGATCGAGACCCAGCCGACGCCAAGCCCGCGCGCCCGTGCCGCCAGCCAGAACAGCATCAGCGCCGAGACGACAGAATAGCGCAGCATTTCGGGCATCGTCTGCCGCCCAAGGCCCGCGCCCTTGGCGGTATCCTCATCCGAGAAGATCGCCAGTTGCACCGGCGCCTCGCGCATACCCGACAGTTTCAGCCCCGCATAACGCGCGGCCTTGTCGCCGGAATAGCCTTTGAGCGCCTCGGCATTGGCGACCTCGAAATTCGCCAGCGCGGCGGCGCGGGCAGCGTCGCTTTCCACGCGGACCAGCCGCCACGGTTCGGACAGGCCGACCGAGGGGGCAAGAGAAAAGGCGCCGAAGGCTTCCGCCAACAGCGCCTCGTCCACCGGATCGGGGCGGAAGCGGCGCACGTCGCGCCGCCACCGCATCAGATCGCGGAGATCCTTTTGAAAGTCGCGGGAAAACGCGCGCATTCCGATTATTCTTCGGATGCGGCCTCTTCCGCCGGAGCAGCAGCAGCTTCAGCAGCTGCCGCGGCCTTGGCGGCCCGCTCTTCGGCGCGATCCTGGGCTTTCTTGCCGGGGACGGCTTTTTTCGGGTTGGAGCGCTCTTTCTTGGCGATCATGCCAGCAGCTTCAAGGAAGCGGCTCACGCGGTCGGTCGGCTGCGCGCCCTGGTCAAGCCAGTATTGCACCCGCTCGGCGTCCATCTGCACGCGCTCTTCGCTGTCTTTGGCCAGCAGCGGGTTATAGGTGCCGAGCTTTTCGATGTAGCGGCCATCGCGGGGCATGCGGCTGTCAGACGCCACGATGCGGTAGAAGGGGCGCTTTTTGGAGCCGCCGCGGGCGAGCCGGATTTTCATAGCCATTGTGTGTATCTCCTTTGAATGGCGGGGACGGGCGTGGACCCGTTATTCCTGATGTTTCTTGTGGTGTCTGATGACTTCCTGAATGATGAAGTTCAGGAAAGCCTTGGCGAATTCCGGGTCGAGATCGGCCTCGGTCGCCAAATCCTCCAGCCGCGCGATCTGCCGTTCTTCGCGGGCCGGGTCGGAGGCGGGCAGGTCGTGCGCGGCCTTGAGTCGGCCAACGGCCTGGGTGTGCTTGAACCGCTCGCCAAGCGTGTAGACCAGGATCGCGTCAAGCCGGTCGATCGACTCTCGATGTTCCTTCAGGATCTCGGCCGCGCGGGCGGTGTCGTCGGTCATGAAAGGGTCTCCGGGCTGGGGTGGCGATAGACCAGCAGGGCCTCGCCATCGAATTCTGGCTGCTGGGCGTCGGGGTCCAGAACGCAGCCCAACCGTTCCGCCAGCGCGATCGACCGCGTGTTGGCCGGGTCGATGTAGGACACGGCCGTGGGCCAGTGCAAATCCGTATAGGCGAAGCGGCGGGCCTCGGTCGCGGCCTCGCGGGCGTAGCCCTTGCCTTCGGCGTCGGCGGTCCAGACCGTCCAGCCAATTTCACGCTCGGGCCAGTCCACGGGATGCCACGGGCCGGTCATGCCGAGAGGCTGGTCAGGCGTTTCTTTCAGCGCATAAACAAAGCTGCCATAGCCACGCAGCATCCACATCCCCGCGACATGGGCAAATCCACGCCATGCCGTCCGCTCGCTGGTGTCGTCGCCGCGCACGAAACGCGACCGGTCGGACGCGACGAATGCCGCCCACGCGGGCAGATCGTCCATCTGCGGCGCGCGCAGGACGAGACGCTCGGTTTCGAGCGTGGGGATATGGGGCAGGGGCAGGCTCACTTCTTCTTGCCGAAGCCGGACAGGCCGGGGGGCAGGTCGGCCCCGCTGCCGAGGCCCGGCAGACCGCCTGCACCGGGGCCGCCCATCTGCTTGGCGGCCTGTTCCAGCGCCGCCTGATCCATGCCACCCATGTTGCCCATGCCCGGCGGCATCCCGCCGCCCTTGCCGAAGAGCGCGCCAAGACCGCCACGCATCATGCCTTTTTTGCCCATCTTGCCGAGCTTCTTCATCGCGTCGGACATCTGGCGGTGCATTTTCAGCAGTTTGTTCAACTCGGACACGTCCTGCCCGGCCCCCGCCGCGATGCGCTTCTTGCGGCTGGCCTGAAGGATCTGCGGGTTGGCGCGTTCCTTCTTGGTCATCGACTGGATGAGTGCAATCTGGCGGCGGATCACGGCGTCGTCGAACCCGGCATCCTCGACCTGCTTGGCCATCTTCTTCATGCCCGGCATCATCGACATCATGCCTTCCATGCCGCCCATCTTCAGCATCTGCTCAAGCTGGCCCTTGAGGTCGTTCATGTTGAACTGACCCTTCTGGAAACGGCGCATCATGCGCTCGGCCTGCTCGGCCTCCAGCGTTTCCTGCGCGCGTTCCACCAGGGCCACGATGTCGCCCATGCCGAGAATGCGGCCGGCGATCCGCTCTGGCTCGAACGTTTCCAGCGCGTCCATCTTTTCGCCGAGGCCGACGAAGCGGATGGGCTTGCCGGTGATCGCGCGCATCGACAGGGCCGCGCCGCCGCGCCCGTCGCCGTCCATCCGGGTCAGGCAAACCCCGGTCACGCCGATCTTGTCGTCAAACTCCTGCGCGACGTTCACAGCGTCCTGACCGGTCAGGCCGTCGACGACGAGCAGCGTTTCGCGCGGGCTGGCGATGTCGCGCACTTCCTGCGCCTGCTGGATCAATTCCTGATCAATGTGCAGACGACCGGCGGTGTCCAGCATGAAGACATCATAGCCACCAAGGCTGGCCTGCGTCTTGGCGCGCTTGGCGATCTGTTGCGCTGTCTCACCCTTGACAATCGGCAGGGTGTCCACGCCGATCTGGGTGCCAAGGATAGCGAGCTGTTCCATCGCCGCCGGGCGATTGGTGTCGAGCGAGGCCATCAGCACCTTTTTGCCCTCGCGCTCTTTCAAACGCTTGGCGAGCTTGGCAGTGGTGGTCGTCTTGCCCGACCCTTGCAAACCGACCATCAGGATCGGGGCAGGCGGGTTGTCGATCTTCAACGCGCCGGGGTCGCCCTCGCCACGCAGGGTTTCGATCAACTCGTCATGGACGATCTTGACGACCTGCTGACCGGGTGTGACCGACTTGGTGACGGCGCTTCCGGTGGCCTTCTTTTCGACAGCCTTGATGAAGTTGCGGGCGACGGGCAGGGAAACGTCGGCTTCCAGCAGGGCGACCCGCACCTCGCGCATTGCCGTGCGAACATCGTCCTCGGACAGAGCACCCTGTTTGGTCAGGCGGTCGAAGACACCAGACAGGCGTTCGGACAGATTTTCGAACATGGGCGCGGCCCCTTTTCTCTACGACTGTTGCCTTCCCCAGATAGGGGGCGGCGAGGAATGCACCAACACCCCCGTGGGCGAAACCTCGCTGACGGGGGGCGATCCTGAAAACAGACTCAGGACCGGAAAGTTGGCACTTCCCGGATTTGGAAATGGCTTTAGGGCTGTTCCTCGGGGGAGTCAATACAGGACGCGGTCAGCGCCGTGACATCGCCGCCGAGCATATCGTTGCTGTCTGGCGCGTGAAGTTGAAAGACGCGGCGCAGCGTCAGGCTGTCCCATTCTTCTTGCGAGATCGGCGGACGGGCATAGGGCCAGCTGCCGGGGTCGCCATACAGGGTGATGGCCATGGGACCGCGAAACTCCTGCCCGACAAAGCTCAGCCCCTCCACATCCAGCGCATAAAGGCCCACCAGGTCGGCGGCAACGGTGCGGCTGGTTGTGATGAGGGTCCAGAGCCGCCCGGTGATATGGCCATCAAGCGACATGGTGCCGGTGGCCAGATGGGCGGTTGCGCCGCCCTCTTGCCGGAAACTGCGCAGGGTTTCGAACTGGGCCGCGCCTTGCAGGTCGGTGCCGGGCGGGTAGGTGCCGATGCCGTGGGTCACGTGGACCGAAAAGGTCAGCGAGCAGGTCAGGGCAATTGCCTTGGCGGGCAAAAGGATCAGCAGGATCGCGGCGCGCAGCATGGGCGCAAGCGTAGCATGGGCAACGCGCCGCGAGAAGTGTCAGGCGGCAAGAGCCTCGACTTGGGCGTGAGCGGCCTTCAGCGTGGCCTCGGGGTCGAGCATGAGGCGATCGGCGGCCACGAAGTCCACCTCGGTGATGCCGATGAAGGACAGCACATGGCGGATATAGCCAGTGGCGAAGTCGATCTCGGACCCGGCCTCGGTGCCGCCGGACGCCACGGCGACGATGGCACGTTTGCCGGTCAGCAGACCTTCGGGGCCGGTTTCGGTATAGCGAAAGGTGACGCCGGCGCGGGCGACCTGATCGACCCATGCCTTGAGGGTCGCGGGCACGCCGAAATTGTAGATCGGAAGACCGATGACCAACGTGTCGGCGGCGGTGACTTCGGCGATCAGCTCATCCGACAGGGCAAGCGTTTCGCGCTGCGCCTTGGTGCGCTCGTCCGCAGGGGTGAAATTGGCGGTCACCCAGCTTTCGTCAATCAGCGGCATGCCACCCGACAGGTCGCGGGTGGTGACGGTGGCATCGGGGAAGCGGGACAGGATGCGGTCGGCAAGGTCGCGGCTGACAGAGCCGGTGCGGCGGGCCGAGGCGTCGATGCGCAGGATGTGGTTGGTCATGGGGGTTTCCTTTGTCGGATGCGATTATGGACAAAGACATGCTCCGTGCGCCGACACATGGAAACGGGCAAAACCTGATAGGCGCTGCGCGGAAATGCACAAGTAAACGGATGGCTTGCCAAAGCGCCAACTGCCGGATCAACGGTTTCCCAAGGGCCGCTGGCTGCGGACATTCGTTCTGGCAGGGGCGGGGTTCGGGATCGCCCGAGGGTGGTTGCTTTTGCTCGAATGCGCACACAATATGCGGCCAGACAGGGAAATGTGGGAGCACGCACAGGTGTCATTCAGCGACTGGGACGAAATACGCACCGCCTATCAGGTGGCGCGCATGGGCACCGTGAGCGGGGCAGCCGAGGTTCTGGGCGTCCATCATGCGACGGTCATCCGCCATATCGACTCGCTTGAGGCGCGGCTTGGGGCAAAGCTCTTTCAACGTCATGCGCGCGGCTATACGCCGACCGAGGCCGGGCAGGATCTGCTGGCCGTGGGCGCGCGGGCCGATGACCAGTTCGGCCAATTGGCCAGCCGCATTCGCGGGCGCGGCAACGAAGTGACAGGCGATCTGCGCATCACCTCTCTCTCGGCCTTCGCGCCCCTTGTCGTCCCGGCGCTTGGCGAATTTCAGGAACAGCATCCGGGGCTAGAGGTGCAATTCCTGACAGATATGCGACTCTACCGGCTGGAATATGGCGAGGCACATGTCGCCATCCGGGCCGGTCGCCCCGGTGACAACCCCGACAACATCGTCCAACCCTATTGCACCTTTTCCAGCGTGCTCTGCGCGACCAAGGGGTATCTGGAGCAATTCGGACCGCTGACCGAAGACAACGTCGCCGAACACCGCTTTATTGGAACCACGCAGGAAACGCCGCGTGCGCCCTTCTTGCGCTGGCTGGTCGACGTGGTGCCCCCCGAATGCATCCGCTTCAAGTGCAACGATACCGACAGCATGGAACAGGCGGTCAAGTCGGGCATGGGGATCGGCTTTGTGTCCAGCCTCGAACTGCAAACCAATGACGACCTTGTCGAGATGCTGCCCCCGCTGGAGGAATGGACGGTCAAGCTGTGGCTGGTGACCCACATGGACCTGCACCGCACGGCCAAGGTCCAGACGGTGCTGCGCTTTCTGAAAGAGAAGGTGCAGCAATGGCCGGTGGACCCAGCCTGACATGACGGATTCTACACGCGGCCATCTGGCCATGCTCGCCTTTTCGGCGCTTGTGGCTGGGTCGTTCTCGCTCGGCTCGATGACGGCCAATCACATTGATCCGGCCGCCTTCAACGCGGTGCGCTTCGTCTTTGGGGCCGTTGTGGTCGGGTCTCTGGTGCAGGCCCGTGGCGGGTTCGAACGCTGGCAATTCCGTGCGCCGTGGCGATACCTCGTGCTTGGGGGGCTGTTCGGCGCCTATTTCGTGTTGATGTTCGAAGGGTTGAAGACGGCGGCCCCGGTGTCGGCGGCGGCGGTTTTTACCCTGACGCCGATCATGGCGGCGGGGTTTGGCTATCTCTTGCTGCGGCAGGTCATGACTGGGCGCATGGCGTTGGCGCTGGCCATCGGCGGGGCCGGGGCCTTGTGGGTGATCTTTCGGGCCGATCTGTCGGCGCTGCTGGCGTTCCAGGTGGGGCGGGGTGAGGTGATCTATTTTGTCGGCTGCGTGTCGCATGCCGTCTACACACCGATGGTGCGCGCCCTGAACCGGGGCGAGCCCGCGCCGGTGTCGACCTTTGGCACGATGGTGGGCGGTGCGGTGGTTCTGTTCGCATGGGGCTGGCCCGCCGTGGTCGGCACCGATTGGGCGGCGTTGCCGATGATCGTCTGGATCACGCTGTTTTACACGGCGGTCTTCGCCACGGCGGTAACCGTGGTGCTGCTGCAATTCGCGTCGATGCGCCTGCCCGCCTACAAGGTCATGGCCTACACCTATCTGACGCCCACATGGGTCATCGGGTGGGAGTTCCTGTTGGGCAATGGCCTGCCCACGATCTACGTGTTGGGGGGCATCGCGCTGACCTGCGTGGCGCTGTTGCTTCTGTTGAAGGAAGAGGGCTGACCCCTCGCGCGGCGCGGACACCGCGCCTATTTATGGGACATGAGGAGACTACAGGCATGACCAACCCGCTCTTGCAAGACTGGCAGACGCCCTTTGCCCTGCCACCCTTCGACGCCATCACGGATGAGGATTTCGGCCCCGCATTGGACGCCGCACTGGACGAGGGGCGCGCCGCGATCACGGCGATTGCCGACAACCCCGCGCCGCCGACCTTCGCCAACACGATCGAAGCGCTGGAACGGGCGGACAAGCGGCTCGATCAGGTGGCGGGGGTGTTTTACAACCTTGCCGGGGCCGATGCGACGCCCGCGCGGCAGGACTTGCAGCGGAGCATGGCACCGAAGCTGTCGGCCTATTCCTCGGACATCACCAACAATCGCGCCTTGTGGCAGCGGATCGACACGCTGTGGCAGGCGCGGGATGGCCTTGGCCTGACGGCGGAACAAGAGCGTGTGCTTTACCTGACACACCGCAGTTTCGCCCGGTCGGGCGCGGCACTGGAAGGCGCGGATCGTGACCGGCTTACTCAGGTGAAATCGCGGCTGGCGGTGCTTGGCACGCAATTCACCCAGAATCTGCTGGCCGATGAGCGCGAGTGGTTCATGGAATTATCTGAAACCGATCTGGACGGGCTGCCCGGTTTCGTTGTCGATGCCGCCCACGCGGCCGGGCAAGAGAAGGGCGTTGATGGCCCGGTGGTGACTCTGTCGCGCTCGCTGATCGTGCCGTTCCTGCAATTTTCGCCCCGCCGCGACCTGCGGGAAAAGGCCCAGAAGGCCTGGGCGGCACGGGGCGCAAATGGCGGCGAGACCGACAACCGGGGTATCGCGCAAGAGGTGCTGGCCCTGCGCGACGAACGGGCCAAACTGCTCGGCTATGACAGTTTCGCGGCCTACAAGCTGGAAACCGAAATGGCGGGCACGCCAGAACGCGTGCGCGATTTGCTGATGCAGGTGTGGAAGCCCGCGAAAGCGCAGGCGTTGGCTGATGGCGACATCCTGACCCGGATGATGCGCGAGGACGGGATCAACGGCGATCTGGAGCCGTGGGACTGGCGCTATTACGCAGAAAAGCGGCGCAGGGCCGAACATGACCTCGATGAAGCGGCGCTGAAGCCGTATTTTCAGCTCGACCGGATGATCGACGCGGCCTTTGACTGCGCGAACCGCCTTTTCGGGCTGGAGTTCACGCCGCTGGACGCCCCGATGTATCATAAAGACGTGCGCGCGTGGGAGGTCACGCGGAACGGTCGGCACATGGCTGTCTTCCTCAGCGACTATTTCGCGCGCGGGTCCAAGCGCTCGGGGGCATGGTGTTCGGCCATGCGCAGCCAGTCAAAGCTGGACGGGGAGGTGCGGCCCATCGTGGTCAATGTCTGCAACTTCGCCAAACCGGCGGAAGGGGCCCCGGCGCTGCTGTCTTATGACGATGCGCGCACACTGTTCCACGAGTTCGGCCATGCGCTGCACCAGATGCTGTCGGACGTGACCTATGGCTCGATCTCCGGCACCTCGGTGGCGCGCGATTTCGTGGAATTGCCAAGCCAACTTTATGAACATTGGCTGGATGTGCCGGAAGTTCTGCAAAAACATGCGCTGCACGCGGAAACGGGCGAACCGATGCCCAAGGATGTGCTGGAGCGGCTGTTGGCGGCGCAGACCTATGACATGGGGTTTCAGACGGTGGAATATGTCGCCTCGGCGCTGGTCGATCTGGACTTTCATGACGGGGCGGCCCCGGCAGACCCGATGGCGGCGCAGGCCGAAACCCTGGCGCGGATCGGGATGCCGAAACCCATCGTCATGCGCCACGCCACCCCGCAATTCGCCCATGTGTTCTCGGGCGACGGCTATTCCTCGGGCTACTACAGCTACATGTGGTCAGAGGTGATGGACGCCGACGCCTATCAAGCCTTCGAGGAGGTCGGCGATCCTTTTGATGCCGAAATGGCGGGCAAGCTGGAACGGTTCATCTTGTCGGCTGGCGGCAGCGAGGAAGCCGACGCGCTCTACACCGCGTTCCGGGGTCGTATGCCGGGCGTTGAGGCGCTGTTGAAAGGTCGGGGGCTGGACGCGGCGGCGTGATCGGGGGCACCCGATGCTTTATCGCGCTGTAACGCCGGGCGCCTGCGCCCGGCCGTCAGCCACTGGTCGCACAGGGTCGCGCGGTCATTGCCACTCGCCCGAAAACCCCTTCGGAACCAGCAGGTTGTGCGGTCCGAGGTTCGCGACGTCGCGTTCGCCGCAGAGGGCCATTGTGGTGTCCAGCTCCTTGTGGATCACCTCCAGCGCCTTGGTCACGCCGGCCTCGCCCATTGCGCCGAGGCCGTAGACGAAAGCCCGTCCTATATAGGCCCCCTTGGCCCCCATCGAGATGGCTTTCAGGACGTCCTGACCCGAGCGGATTCCGCTGTCGAGATGCACCTCGATCTTGTCGCCCACGGCGTCGAGGATCGGTTGCAGGGCGCGGATCGAGGAGATGGCGCCGTCCAGTTGGCGTCCGCCATGGTTCGAGACCACGATGGCGTCGGCCCCTACGTCGAGCGCTTTTTTCGCATCTTCGACGTCGAGGATGCCTTTCAGGATGACCGGGCCATCCCACCACTTGCGGAATTCCTTGATCCGCTCCCAGTCGAGCGAATGGTCGAACGCCTGGCTGGTCCAGGCCGACAGCGACCCGGTGGCGTCCACGCCTTTGGCGTGCCCAACCACGTTGCCGAAGGTGCGCCGCTTGGTGCCGAGCATGCCAAGGCCCCATTGCACCTTGGTCATCATGTTGGCGATGGATTTGGGGGTCAGCTTGGGCGGGGCGGACAGGCCGTTGCGGATATCCTTATGCCGCTGGCCCATGATTTGCAGGTCCACCGTGATCACCAGGGCCGAACATTTTGCCGCTTTCGCGCGGGCGAACAGGCGTTGCATGAAGTCGTCGTCCTTCAGCGTATACACCTGAAACCAAAAGGGTTTTTCCGTGTTTTCGGCAACGTCCTCGATCGAACAGATCGACATGGTCGACAGGGTGAAGGGCACGCCGAATTTCTCGGCGGCGCGGGCGGCTTTGATCTCGCCATCGGCGCATTGCATGCCGGTCAGCCCGACGGGGGCGAGCGCGACCGGCATCGAGACGTCTTGCCCGATCATCTGGGTCGCGGTGTTGCGCCCGGTCATGTCTACGGCGATGCGCTGGCGCAGGTAGATGTCATCGAAATCGCTGGAGTTCTCGCGGAAGGTCTGTTCCGTCCAGCTTCCGGACTCGGCGTAATCGTAGAACATCTTGGGCGTGCGCCGCTTATAGATTCGCTTGAGATCCTCGATCGTGGTGATGACTGGCATGAACGGCCTCCCCGTATTGGTGAGAAATTCTTACCAATGCATCGTTGCCCGTGCAACGTCCAATGCGTCGCGGCCCGTTTTGGGGGGGTGCCATGCGTACACCCCCCGTACACTCCCCGTACACCGGGCGTGCAGACAGAACGGCGTTTTTGGGGGGAGGGAGGGGCGCCGGTATGACTGGACAACCCCGCGTCCGCGGGGATGACAAGGGGGACGGGCCAGGCCCCCGCTTTCGCGGGGGTGACAGGGGGTCAGGCGCGGTGTGCGCCGTCGGCCAGTCCCTTGACGAAGGAAAGCACTTCAGAAACCGGCTTGCCCGCCGCGATCTCGCCCACGATGGCGGAGCCGACCACAGCGCCGTCTGCGACCGAGGCGATGGCCTGCGATGTTTCCGGTGTGCGGATGCCGAAACCGACGATCACTGGCAGATCGGTCTGCGCCTTGATCCGGGCAACCTCGGGGCCGACATCGGTGGCCTCGGCAGCCGCCGCGCCGGTGATGCCGGTGATCGAGACGTAGTAGACAAAGCCGGAGGTGTTGGTCAGCACCTTGGGCAGACGTTTGTCATCGGTCGTGGGGGTGGCGAGGCGGATGAAGTTCAGACCGGCCTTTTGCGCCGGAATGCACAGCTCGTCATCCTCTTCCGGCGGCAGGTCGACAACGATCAGCCCGTCGATCCCTGCGGCCTTGGCATCGGCAAGGAACCTGTCCACGCCGCGGCTGTAGATCGGGTTGTAGTAGCCCATCATCACGATCGGGGTGCTGTCATCGGCCTTGCGGAACTCGGTGGCCATATCCAGCGTCTTTTGCAGGGTCTGCCCGCCTTCAAGGGCGCGCTGGCCCGCCAACTGGATGGTCGGGCCATCGGCCATCGGGTCGGTGAACGGCATCCCGAGCTCGATGATATCCACGCCTGCGCCGGGCAGGCCCTTGATGATCTCAAGCGAGGTGTCGTAATCGGGGTCGCCCGCCATCACATAGGCCACGAAAGCCTTTTTGCCGTCCGCCTTGAGTGCTGCGAATTTGGCGTCGATCCGAGTCATCCTGATCCCCCGTCTGAGTTCCGGCTTGGTTTGGCGAATGTGCACGGGGAAATCAATGGGAAACGGCCCCGCAACCGGCCCTGCCCGCACGAGTCCCGTTGCAGCGGCGCGCCCATGCGCATAGAAGGCGCCGAAAGCGAAGATGCGGAGGGCCGAGATGGGCTTCAAGATGGGTATCGTGGGTCTGCCGAATGTGGGTAAGTCCACGCTCTTCAACGCGCTGACCAAAACGGCGGCGGCGCAGGCGGCGAATTTCCCCTTCTGCACGATCGAGCCGAACGTGGGCGACGTGGCGGTGCCGGACAGCCGGTTGGATCAACTGGCCGACATTGCCGGGTCGAAGGCGATCATCCCGGCGCGGATGACCTTTGTCGATATCGCCGGTCTGGTGAAAGGCGCGTCCAAGGGCGAGGGGCTTGGCAACCAGTTCCTTGCGAACATCCGCGAGACGGATGCGATTGCGCAGGTGCTGCGCTGCTTCGAGGATGACGACATCACCCATGTCGATGGCCGGATCGACCCCATCGCCGACGCCGAGACCATCGAGACCGAGTTGATGCTGGCCGATCTGGAAAGCATCGAGAAGCGCCGCGCCAACCTTGTCCGCAAGCTGAAAGGCAACGACAAGGAAGCGCAGCAGCAAGACCGCCTGCTGGCCGAGGCACAGAAAGTGCTGGAAGACGGCAAACCCGCGCGTCTGGTCGAGGTATCGGACGAGGACGCCAAGGCGTGGAAGATGCTGCAACTGCTGACCACCAAACCGGTGCTTTATGTCTGCAACGTCGATGAAGGGTCAGCGGCCACCGGCAACGCGTTTTCGGAAAAAGTCGCCAAGATGGCGGAAGAGCAGGGTGCGGCGACGGTCGTGATCTCGGCCCAGATCGAGGAAGAGATCAGCCAGCTCGACGCCGAAGAAGCCGAAATGTTCCTGAGCGAAATGGGGCTGGAAGAGGCCGGGCTCGACCGGTTGATCCGCGCGGGCTATGAGCTGTTGAACCTTGAGACCTATTTCACCGTCGGCCCGAAAGAGGCGCGGGCGTGGACGATCCGCAAGGGCACGGCGGCGCCGCAAGCAGCGGGCGTGATCCATGGCGATTTCGAGCGCGGATTCATCCGGGCGGAAACCATCGCCTTCCCCGATTTCGTGGCCTGCAAGGGCGAGACCGGGGCCAAGGAAGCGGGCAAGATGCGGGTCGAGGGCAAGAGCTATGTCGTCAAGGATGGCGACGTGCTGCATTTCCTGTTCAATGCCTGATCCCGTCAAGCTGATCATCGACACCGACCCCGGTATCGACGATGCGATGGCGATCTTTCATGCCGCTGCCGCGCCGGACATCGACCTTTTGGGGCTGACCAGCATTTTCGGTAATGTCACCACGGCCAAGGCGACGCGCAATGCGCTGCGCCTGGTCGAGGCGGCGGGGCTGCATTGCCCGGTGGCCCGAGGGGCCGAGCGGCCCTTGGTGCTGCCGCCGTTCCCGCCATCTGCCAAGGTGCATGGCGAAGAAGGCTTTGGCGATATCCCGGCGGAAGAGCCGACCGGTCGCGCTGTGGGTGAGAGCGCGGCGGCGTTTCTGGTGCGCATGGCGCGGAACCATGCCGGGGAATTGGTGGTCTGCCCCATCGGGCCGCTGACCAATATCGCCGAGGCGCTGCGGCTGGACCCCGATTTTGCCCGGAACGTGAAGCGCATCGTCATCATGGGTGGCTCGCTGGAGGATGGCGGCAACATCACGCCCTATGCCGAGGCCAATATCTACCACGACCCGCACGCGGCGGACGAGGTCTTTGCCTCGGGCGCGCCGATCACGCTGGTGGGGCTGGATGTGACGCACCAGATTCTGTGCCCGGCCGAGGATTTCGCTGGCATCGCGGCAGACGCACCGCGCCTTGGCGGGATGCTGCAAGAGATGAGCCGGTTCTACCTGCGGTTTTATGAGAGCGTGGGCAAGTTTGGTGGCTGCTCGCTGCACGACCCCGCCGCCGTCATTGCCTGTGCGCATCCAGAGCTGTTCACGACCCGGCCCGTGCCGCTGTGCGTGGTGTGCGAGGGCGCGGCGATTGGCGCGACCGTCGCGGATGAAAGCGGCACCCGCCTGCCGGTCGAGGTCTGCATGGGCGTGCAGGCCGAGGCGGTGAAGCAGGTGTTCCGCGACACGCTGGCCCTGCTGCCATAAGCTGCCATAAAAGGGGCGCCGGTCTGGCTGCGGGGCTGGATGGCCGATGTGGTGCCGGTGACGGTCGGGGCTGACAGGGGTCAGCCCACCTTTATGATCAGCTTGCCGGTGTTTTCGCCCTTGTAAAGCATCTCGATGGCGCCGGGCGCGGCCCCTGGCCCGTCGAGGATATGCTCCCGCACAGTGATCTTGCCCGCGCGAAGCCAGCCCGCCAGTGCGTCGCGCGCTTCGTGCAGGCGATCCATGTAGTCGAAGATCAAAAAGCCCTGCATCCGGGCGCGGGCGACCAGCAATTGCCGGTGCACGCGGGGGCCGATGGGCAGAGGGTCCCATTCGGTGATCGCCGCCGTGCCGCAGATGGTGATCCGCGCGCCTTGGGCAAGCTTGGTCATCACCGCGTCCGTTATCGGCCCGCAGGTGTTGTCGAAATAGCAATCCACCCCGTCCGGGCAAGCCGCGGCGATGGCCGTGGCCACATCCTCGGACTTGTAGTCGATGGCGGCGTCATAGCCGAATTCCGCAAGGCATTGCCGGGTCTTTTCGGCCCCGCCCGCGATGCCCACGGTGCGGCAGCCCATGACCTTGGCGATCTGCCCCACGGCAGACCCCACGGCCCCGGCAGCGGTCGAGACCACGACGGTATCGCCCGCCTTTGCGGCGCAGGTTTCCCGCAGGCCGAAATAGGCGGTGGTGCCGTTCAGACCCATGATCCCGAGCGCGTAAGAGCGCGGCAGGTCGGTTTCAGTCACCTTGTGGCCGATGTTGGCCCCGTCTGTCACGACATGGGTCTGCCAGCCAAGCAGCCCTTCGACCACGTCGCCCTCGGCATAGTCCGGGTGGCGGCTGGCAATGACCTCGCCCACGGCAAAGCTGCGCATCGGGTCGCCTAGCGCGACTGGGGGGGAATAGTTCGGCACGTCATTGGCCCAACCCCGCATCGCCGGGTCCACCGACCAGTGGCTGGTGTGGATCAGGCATTGGCCCTCTTGCAGCGCTGGCACATCGGTCTCGCGCAGCTCGAAATGCTCGGGCTTGGGCACGCCCACGGGGCGGCGGGCGAGAATGACTTGGGTGTTTTTCATGGGGCCTCCTGTCCTGTTGGCCGCGATCCTGAGGCCAGCGGGGGCAGGGGGCAACCCGAAATCCCGACAGATCAGTCGGCGAGGAAGGGCAGGTGCAGCCCGAACGTATCGCCCAGAAGCACGAAATTCAGCCCCAGCACGATGGCCGACCCCAGGCCGGCAAGGGTCCACAGAACGGGGCCGACCTTGAATGCGCCCATGATGTCCTTGCGGCCCGAGAAGATCAGAAGGGCGATCATCGGCACCGGCAAGGCGATGCTGAGCACGACCTGGCTGAGGACCAGCGCCTGCGTGGCATTCACCCCCGCGGCCACCACCGCGAAGGCGGGCGCCATCGTGACCAGACGGCGCAGCCAGATCGGCACATGCACCCGCAAGAAGCCTTGCATGATGATCTGCCCGGCCATGGTGCCGACGACCGAGGACGAAATGCCCGACGCGATGAGCGAGGCCAGAAACATGCCCGCCGCCGCCGCCCCCAGAAGAGGCGTGAGGGTGTGGTAGGCGGTTTCAATCTCGGCCACGTCCGGGTTGCCTTGGTGAAAGGCGCTGGCGGCCATCATCACCATCGCCATGTTGATCATGCCCGCAACGGCGAGGGCGACCACGACCTCGATATTCGAAAAGCGCAGCAGCTTGCGCCGTTCGCTATCGGTGCGGATGGTGGCCCGGCCCTGCGTCAGGCCCGAATGCAGGTAGATGGCGTGCGGCATGACGGTGGCACCGATGATGCCGACCGAGATCGTCAGGGCGACGCTGTCGGGCAGGGCGGGCTGCATCATTCCCGCGATGGCGGCCCCCCAATCGACCGGGGCAATCAGCATCTCGGCGAGGTAGCACAGCCCGATGATCCCCACCATCGCGCCAATGACCAGCTCGATCGGGCGAAATCCGTGGCGTTCGAAGATCAGGATCGCATAGGTGATGATGGCAGTGATCGCCATGCCCACGATCAGCGGCAGGTTGAACAGAAGCGATAGACCGATGGCGCCACCGAGGAATTCGGCCAGATCTGTCGCCATGGCCGCGATTTCCGAGATCACCCACATGATCCAGACCACGGGGCGGGGGAAATGGTCGCGCGACAGCTCGGCCAGGTTCCTGCCCGTCACGATGCCAAGACGTGCCGACAGGGCCTGGAACAACATCGCGATCAGGTTGGCCAGCAGGACGACCCATAGCAGGGTGTAGCCATAGCCCGCGCCCGCCTGAATATTCGTCGCGTAGTTGCCCGGGTCGATATAGGCGACCGAGGCAATGATCGCGGGGCCGACAAACAACAGCTTGGACCGCCAGCCGGGGCGCTGCCCGGCCAGCACGTCGGACATTCCGCTGCGGGTGCGGTCGCTGAGCGACTTCAGGTCGCGGGGGGACTCGGGGTGCATTGCCATGGGCGCATTTGATAGCCGATGCTATTTTTTCTGCAAGGGGCTTTTCGCCCTGCGCCGAATCTTCTGGCCGCGAGGGAAAGCTTTGGCTATAAAACATTCCCCACCGATAGGTTGAGAAGGGCCCGCACCGTGCCAGACACCGTCCCCCCCGAACAACAGGCCGACCGCTTCGCCCGCGCCCGCGAGGTGCAGGCGGTGGCCTTGCTGGAGGACTACGTGGAACTGATCGGCGACCTCATCGCCGAAATGGGCGAGGCCCGCGTGGCCGATATCGCCGAACGCATGGGCGTGGCACAGCCCACGGCAACCAAGGCCGTTGCCCGGCTGAAACGCGAAGGTCTGGCGACCTCGCGCCCCTATCGCGGTGTCTTCCTGACCGAGGATGGCGCCGACCTGGCCGATCGCGTCCGGGCGCGCCACAGAACTGTTGTGGAACTGCTGATCGCCGTGGGTGTGCCCGAAGACACCGCGGAACTGGACGCCGAAGGGATCGAACACCACGTCTCGGACAAGACACTGGCCGCCTTCGCCGCCTACCTCAAGGAATGCCGCGGCTGAGTCAGTGCACCGCCCGCCAGACGCGCGGCGGAACACCGTCTGCGCGGGGGCTTGGACCCGAGCGACACGCCCCCTGCCAATCCCCAAATTTCGCCTTGTTTTCCCCAGACGCCATCGTTAGACGGGTCCGCGGAGACGTGGCCGAGTGGTCGAAGGCGCTCCCCTGCTAAGGGAGTAGGCCCGGAAGGGTCTCGTGGGTTCGAATCCCATCGTCTCCGCCACTTGACCTGTAACCCTCTGGTCAATCTACAGTTTTCCAAGAGCGAAACTGGCAAATCCGGCTCCTGCTACAGAACACTGCTACAGTGGGAGCGCCAAGGATGGGCATTACTCCGCATCTCGTGCTGCGAGGCACGACATATTATTTTCGCATGGCCGTGCCCCGCCACCTCGTCAAAAAGGTGGGTCGGCGCCAAAGGCTGCGTTCATGGACTGCGACGGCGACGTGATGTCCACAGCAAGGACGCGGTTCAATCAGCAGGCCGAAAAAGGCCGGCAGAGGATTCTGCCGACCTCGTGTCGCGGATGAGCGGCAACCACTCAGAGCGCGCCGACTTCCTCGTAGTAGCGGCGTGCGCCGGGGTGGATCGGCATGCCTGCAAGCGATTGAACGGCGTAGTCGATGCTGATCGCCGAGGCCCAGGGCGCGTCGGAGGTCACCTGTTCGAGGTTTTCCCAGAACGCGCGGGTGATCTGGTAGACGGTTTCGTCGTCCAGGTCGGTGCGCACACCGATGCCGACGGCGGTGTTATGCGACCAGACCGGCGCGGTGTTGGTCTGGTTGGCATAGGCGTCGGCCGGGATTTCTTCGAGATAGCTGAAATTTCCGAGGAACTGGTCGACGGCCTCGCCTTCGGTGCTTTCGGGGCCGATGAAGCGGAGCGGTTCGGTTTCCGAGAACTGGATGAACTGCTGGCAGGGGTCGAGGCAGCCGTTCACATACATGTCGATATTGCCGTCGAGAAAGGCCTGAAAGCCGGTCTGCCAATTGGCGCTGATGGCTTCGTAATCCTCGCCCACAACAAGGCCGGTCGAGGCCTCGATCCAGCGCGAGGCGGCGTTATAGGCCCCGCCGCCCTGCGGTCCGATGAAGACGGTCGCACCCTCGATGTCGTCCAGCACCTCGATATCGCTGCCGCCGCGCACAGTGTAGTGATACTGGCCGTAAGGGAACCACATCAGCAGCGAGACATTCTCGCTCGCTTCGATCGCGTCGGGCTGGTTCTGGTACATCGCCCGGCCATTCGACATCAGTGCGTAGATGGTGGGCGAGGTCATGGCGAAATCGAGGTTGCCCCGGCCGACTTCCAACTGGTGCAGCGTGGCGGCCCCGCCACCGGCGACCTCGATGGTAATGCCGTCGAGATTGTCATTCACGATATTGGCAAAGGTCGCCATGGTGATGGCCTGCCCGAGGCTGGGGGCGATTGTGGCCATGCGCAAGGTCTGGTCCTGTGCCAAGGCCGGGCTGGCGGCGAGCAGCGCGGCCAATGCGGCGCCTTTGAAGATATGGGTCATGTGTCCTCCTCCAGGTGATCCAGTGATTATGGGTTCGGGGCCGGGTTGGGCCCGGCACCGGCGGTGAAGCGGCGCCAGGCGATCAGCACGACGCCAAGGGCGACGGCCGGGGCGGCGACGAGCGTTTGCGGCACGAGCAGCGCAAATCCGGCGACAAGGCGCATGGCCCGTTCCGGCGCTTTCAAGCGCGCGGTTTCGTACCCGGCAAGGGCCGAGGCCAGCAGCCATAGCGACAGGCTGAAAGCAAAAATGATCCACGCGAAACCGGCCCATGTCACATCGGCGGCCGACAGCATGGCGCGCGAGGTCACGGGATCGCCGCCAAACCACTCGAACACCACCATCAGCTTGTACAGCATCGCCGGGTGGTAGACGAAGACGAAGGGGATCAGGAACCCCGCCATGCCGATCCGCGCGGCGGCGAAGCCGGTTGCGATCGGGTCAGCCTTGGCAATCGGCGCGGCGGCAAAGGCGGCAAGGGCCACCGGCGGCGTCACCGTTGACATGACCGCGAAGAAGACCACGAAGAGGTGTAACGACAGGTCCGGAATGCCGACGGCGTCAATGCCGGAACTCAGCGCGATCACGATGATGAAATAGGTCGCCCCGGGCGGCAGTCCCATCCCCAACACGATCGAGCCGAGCGCCACCACGATCAGCACGGTGAAGAGTGGGCCCGAGGCCAGTTGCGCCAGCAAGAGCGACAGTCGCCCGGCAAAGCCCGAAAGCTGAATCAGCCCGACGATCAGGCCGATGGCGGCAACGATGGTGACGATGGAGGCGGACATGCGGCCCGCATCGACCAGCGCGGCCCAGATCTTCTGACGGCTGCGGAACTCGGGGAACAGGACCAGTGCCGACAGGATCGCCGCAAGGAAGCCGTAGAACCCCGCCTTGGGAACGGACGGCTGGATGAACAGGAAGGTCGAGAGCACACCGAGCGGGATCACGAAGACCAGGGATTGCAAGGCTTCGTGTCTGTTCAGGCCGGGGCGCTGATCTGCGGGCAGGGTGCCGACGCCTTGCTTGTGGGCCTCGAAATAGACGCTCAGGAAGGTACCGAGGTAGTAGAAGAACGCGGGCAGGATCGCGGCCACCACGATGTAGCGATATTCCAGCCCGATCTGGCCCGCGACGAAAAAGGCGACGACGCCCATCACCGGCGGCATGACTTGACCGCCGGTCGATGCCGCCGCCTCCACCGCGCCGGCGAACGCGGGCTTGAAACCGGCCCGCTTGATGACGGGAATGGTCATGACCCCGGTCGAGACCACGTTGGAAATCGCCGCGCCCGACAGCGTGCCGAAAAGAGCCGAGCTTGCCACCGCCGAATGCGCCGCGCCACCGACGAAACCGCCGGTCAGCCGGTTGGCGATCTTCATCAACAGGTCGCCCGCGCCGCTGCCCATCAGGACCGCGCCGAAGACGATAAAGATCAGGACGTTGCCAGAGACGACCTGCAAAGGCTGGCCAAAGGCACCGCCGGTCTGTGCCCAGAAATTCTGGACCATCGCGCGCAGGTTCTGGGACAGGGTCGCTTCGGACCCGGCAAGGATGCCGGTCCAGTCGGGAAACAGCCCGCGGGTAAAGAAATAGATCACCCAGAAGACACAGAATGCCGCGATGAAGCCGCCGAACAGCCGCCACGCAAGGTAGAGGGTGATCGTGGTGATGATCGGAAAAACCACATAGTCGAGCGGCTGCGCCGACGGCAGAAGGCCCGCGTCGGTGCCGAAAAGCTTGACGATCCACATGGTGAACCCGCCCACGGCCAGCACCGTCATAAGCCAGTTCAGCCAGCGCAGACCGGGCCGCTTGTGCAGCGTCAGCAGGGTGATCGCGAAGGCGAAGGTGATCGGCAGGCCAAGGATCAGGCCCGTGGGTTGAAGAAAGCTGCGTTCGAAGCTGCGAAAGCCGCCGCCAAGCCAGTGTTCGCGCATCAAGATACGTTGGTCCCGGCGCGACAGCTCGTCCCAACCGGCGGTGGTGCTCTCGATGAACCAGCGCACGAAATCCGAGATCGGGCCGCTGGCGGCATAGGTCAGGATGACCAACGTGAAGAACACGGCCAGGATATCGACCAGCCGGTCATCGGGCGATTTGATCGGGCGCGGATCAGTCATCGCCGGTCTCCTGCATGGTAAAGTCGCGCTCGGCCTCGCCCCGGTATTTCACCAGCAAATCCTCGGACACTTCGGACCCGTCATAAAGGAAGGGCAACACCCCGCGCCGCAGGGACCGGCCCCGCATGGCGGTTATATCGGACTCGGATCGCGTGACACGCTGCGACATGCGCAGGCCCCATTGAGCCAGAAACCCCTGCATCCGGGCGATCTGGTCCTCGTGGCCCGGCCCCTTGGCGAGATCGTGAAATTCCTCGGGGTCGGTTTCGAGGTCGAACAGCATCGGACGATAGCCGCCCTCGGCATGGATCAGTTTCCACCGCCCGTCGAACACCATGAACAGCCGCGCATCGGCGGACCGCTGCACCAGCGTCTTGCCAAAGGGGCGGCAGGCATAGTCGTATTCGCTGATCACCGCCTCGCGCCAGTCGGCGGGCGTTTCGCCCCGCAGCCATGGCATCAGCGAGCGGCCTTCGAGGATGTGGGTCGGCACTTCTGCCCCGGCGGCCTCGACAAAGGTCGCAGCGAGGTCGATCGACTCGACCAGCGCGTCGCAGGTGGTGCCGCGCGTCGCGTCGGCCTCGGAGCGCGGATCGTAGAGGATCATCGGGATCTTGACCGAGGGGTCGTGGAACAGGTCTTTCTCGCCCATCCAGTGATCACCCAGATAGTCGCCGTGATCCGAGGTCAGGACGATCATGGTGTCGTCGATCTTCCCGGTCCGCTCCAGACAATCGAGGATTACCCCCAACTGGTCGTCGCATTGCTTGATCAGGCCCATATAGGCCGGGATCACCTTTTGCCGGACCTCTTCGCGCTGAAAGGCCTCGGAGATCCTGGAGGTCAGGAAGGCATCAAAAATCGGGTGTGTGTTCTCGCGCTCCACCTCGTGCCGCGTCGGGGCGGGCACATGGTTGGCGCCGAACATGTCGTGATAGGGGGCGGGCACGATGTAGGGCCAGTGTGGCTTGATATAGGAGACATGCGCGCACCACGGGCCGGTCTGCGCGTCCACGAACGCCAGCGTTTGACGGGTCAGCCACGGAGTTTCGCTGTCTTCCTCGCGGATGTTGGCAGGTTTGTCGGCGTTGCCGAACATCCAGCCCGAGGCGACCTTGCCACCTTCGATTCCGGCATTGGCGTAGTCGGCCCACGGGTTTTCGCCCGGATAGCCCTTGGATTTCAGGTATTCGTTGTAGGGGGATCGTTTTTCGTCATAAAAGCCGTCCGGCCCCTGCGCCCAGAGGCCATCGTCGCGGATCCACGCATCGAAGCCGCATTCCGCCTGCCGCGCGCCGATCACGCTGTCGCGCGAAAGCCCAAGGCGTTCCATCCCGTCGGCATCGGCCTTCATATGTGTCTTGCCGATCAGCCAGCACTCCATCCCGGCCTTGCGCAGATGGTCGCCCATCGTCTGCTCGCCGACCCGCAGCGGGTAGCCGTTCCACTGTGCCCCGTGAGACGAGGCATAGCGGCCGGTATAGAAACTCATTCGGCTAGGACCGCAGATCGGCGACTGGCAATAGGCATTGGTAAAACGCACGCCCTTGGCGGCGACGCGGTCGAAATTCGGGGTGTCCAGATGCGGATGCCCGGCGCAGCTGAGGTAATCGAACCTCAACTGGTCATACATGATGAACAGGATGTTCACGCGTTCCTCCTTTGACAGGCCGTGGCCTGATCTCCCGGGGTAGACGCTATCCTGCGGGGAGAGGGGGAAATAGTCCCTGAAAAGTTACTGAGATAAATTTCAGGAATACCCACGCGTGCGGGCGAAATCGTCGGCCACGGCCAGAAGGCAATCGCGGAAACACTGACCTGCCGGGGTCAGGGGGCTTTCTGCCGAATGTGTTATGGCGATCACGACCGGATCGAAATGTTCGCGGATCGGGATCGGGACGATCGGCCAGATCTGCTGGATCTCTTCCAGAAGGAAGGTAGGAAAGGTGCAGACCAGATCGCTGTCGCGCAGCATCCCGAGAATCGACAGGATCGAATCCGAGTTGGTCGCAGGCACCGGTGGGGCGAGGCCAAGGTCACGGAAATACCCCGCAACGATGGGCTGCCGTTCGCGCGGGCCGATCATGATCCATTCTGCCTCGGTCAGGTCCAGCACGCTTGTGGCGGTGGCATGGCGCGACGTGGTGCTGGTCACGACGGATATCGGCGTGCGGGTGATTTCAGCCACGCTCAGCCCCTTGGCGCGATGACCGAGCGGGGCCGGTCCGATCACGAAATCGACCTCGCCGTTGCGCAAGGGGCCGAAGGCCATCGGTTCGTGCCCGCCCGAGATTTGCACATGCACATCGGGATAGCGGCGCCGAAACCGCTTGATTGCTGGTGGTACGAACCGGGCCGCAGCCAGCGGTGAGACGGTGATGGTAAGGCTGCCATCCATCTGGCCCTGCATCTGCCGGACCTCATCCTCCATCCGGCGCAATTCGCCTTGAATGATCCGGGCCCGGCGCAGCACCGCACGGCCCTGTTCGGTGACGACAACCCCGCTCGGCCCGCGTTCGAAGATCGCCATGCCCAGATCGGCCTCGGCCTGCCGCAGGGCCTTGGTCATCGCGGGTTGTGTCCGTCCAAGCGCCTTTGCGGCCGCCCGCAGGCTGCCGGCGGTCTCGATCGCCAGAATGATCTCGATATGCTTGAGGTTCATGCAGCCGCCTCCCTTGCCGCGCAGTATGGCGGGGCCGGGCAGAGAGGTCCAATGGCTTCGCGCCGGTTCGGATCAGTCCTTACCGGGCACGGGCGGCGTGCCGTGGGTGTGAAAGCTGGGGATGGTTTTCAATCCCCAGGCTTGCCCCTTCTTGCGGTCGGCCTCGGTCCATTTGATTGGTGTCCAGTCGGGCGCAAGGATCAACCGGGCCCCGGCATTGGCCAATTCCACGCGATTGCCCGCCGGTTCCCAGACATAGAGGAAGAAAGTGCCCTGAATAGCGTGCTTGTGCGGCCCGGTTTCGATATGGACGCCGTTTTGCAGGAAGATATCGGCGGCGCGCAGGATGTCCTCGCGCTGGTCGGTGGCATAGGTGACGTGGTGCAGCCGCCCCAGACCGCCGCCGTGTTCCTCGGTGCAGGCGAGGTCATAGCTCTTGTTGTTCACCGTGAACCAGCAGCCGCCGAGCCGCCCGTTGTCCAACTCGATATATTCGGTCACGCGACTGCCAAGACAGGTTTCCATGAACCGCTTAAACTCGGTCACATCCTCGGACAACAGGTTGAGATGATCGAGCCGCCGGGGCGGGGCGCCGGTAAAGGCGCTGGCGGTGTTCTTGAGGGCAGGGCGGTCTGCGCCCTCGGCCGCGTGCCAGCGGGTTTCGTAGTAGATTTCGAAGACATGGCCGAACGGGTCGTGGAACCGAAAGGCGGGTCCGTGCCCCATGTCGCCCTCGACCCAGCCAAGCGTCTTGTAGCCCGAGGCCTCGATCGCGGCGACCCGCCGGTCCAGCGCTTCAGGGCTGGCGGCGCGATAGCCGATATGGCCCACCCCTGTCGTTTTGGCGCGGGTCAGCTTCAACGAGTGAAATTCGTAGTCGTCCCACGCCCGCAAATAGGCGCTGGTTTCGTCCTGCCCGCTCAGCTTCAGGCCATACACGCGCGTGAAGAAGTCAAGGCTTTCTTCGAACCTGTCTGTAAGCATCTCGACATGCCCCAAATGGGCGATGTCGAACGGGGTCGTTGGGGGCGTCGTCATCTGGCGTCCTTGTGACTGGCCGCGCCGGGACCGGACTGCGCGCTGTAAGATGTGTCCCGGTGCAGCGATCCCATGATGGTGGGGCCTTGGCAATTCGGAACCCCGTGCGCAGGCATAATTACTGGCTATAGCCCTATTGTATGGTAGACAGGGCCCCTGCCGCGACATGGTAAAAATCGCAGAGGTGAGATGGCGAAAAAAGCCGCAAGGACAGGCTATAGCGCGCAACGTGCGGCGGGGGCGGGGCAATGATGTCGCGTAACTTGCGTCATTTCCGGGTTTTCCTTGCCGTGGCGGATCTGCATTCGCCGACGCAGGCTGCGGTCGCCTGCGGGGTCTCGCAGCCTGCGGTAACCCAATCGCTTGGCAAGCTTGAAAACGAGGCCGGCGGGCCACTGTTCGAGCGCACCCGGCAAGGGTTTTTCCTGACAGAGCGCGGCGCCCTGTTCGAGGCGCGGCTGCGTCGTGCGATGACCCGGCTCGATACCAGCTTGTCCGAGGTGTCACCCCGCCTGATCCTGACCGCTACGGCTGCACAACTGACGGCGCTGATCGCCATGACCGAGGCGCAGAACTTTACCCTTGCGGCGCGACGGCTGGGATTGGCGCAACCCACGGTGCATCGCGCCATTGCCCAGATCGAGCAAGAGGCGCCGCGCCCCATGTTCGAGCGGACCTCGTTCGGCATGGTGCCGACCCGGCCCTGCCAGCGGCTGGCGCAGGCGGCGCGGCTGGCATTTTCCGAATTCGATCAGGCGGCGGCGGAATTGGCCGAGTTCGACGGGCGCGAGGTCGGACGGATCGTCGTCGGAGCGTTGCCGCTGTCACGCTCGGTCCTGTTGCCAGCAGCGTTGGCGCGGTTTCATGCCGCTCGGCCCCGGCAAAGGGTGACGGTTCTGGATGGCCGCTACGACGACCTGCTCGGCGGCATTCGGCGCGGCGATGTGGATGTCATGATCGGGGCGCTGCGCGATCCGCTGCCAATTGCGGATGTAACCCAAGAGTCCCTGTTCGACGACCATCTGGCGTTTGTGGCCGGTCCTGAGCACCCGCTGGCTGGCGCGCGGGATGTGCCGTTGGACGGACTGACCGCCTATTCATGGGTCGTTCCGCGCTCTGGCACGCCATCGCGGTCGCAGTTCGATGCGTTGTTCGTGGAGCGGGGGCTGCCGATGCCGGACCGGCTGCTGGAATGTGGTTCGATCCTGATGATGCGAGAGCTTTTGCGGCGCGGCGCGGGCCTTGGCTGCATCTCGGGCAAACAGGCCGAGGCGGAAATCGCCAATGGCTTGCTGGTTCGCGTCAAGGCCGGGATCGAATGGCCCGGTCGCCCCATCGGCCTGACCTATCGCGCGGAATGGGTGCCGACAAAGGCGCAGGCGCAGCTTCTGGACCTGATCCGGGACGAGGCGCGGGCGTGATCCGTCAAGGGGCTGGCAACAGCCCGGTCTTGCATTCCTCGATCAGGGCAACGCACGGGGCTGCCGATCCGACCTCTTCCGATAGGGCCAGGGCCAACTTGGCCAGAAAAAGCGTGGAGCGATCGGGGCCGACGCTGTCCAGCGCCTTGGCGAGAGTGTCGTAGACGGTTTCCAGATCGGTCGGGGTCATGCCATTTCCTTGTGTTCAGCCAGCAGGTTGGACAGGGCCACAGTGATCGCCGTTGCAGAGCCCTGTCGCCAGCGCGCCGCAATATGCAGGTCGGGCCGTATCAGGTAGGCGCTGCCCTCGATGGCGCCGTAGGGGCGCGCAGCGGGGCCCGTTGCCGGCAAGGGCACCACCGTCAGGTCGGGGTGCGCAGGCACGGACACTGCGCCAAAGGTCAGCAAGGTCAGCCCCGGTCCGATGCGGTCGGAGAGAAACCCGTCGTCAAGCGCTACGTCTTGCAGCATCGCCCCCGGTTTCGGCCCGCCCTCAAAGCCGGGGTCGTCGGGCATGGTCGCCGGGCTGTCGGAATAGGTATAGGGTGTCATCTGGCGCGGGTTGGCCAGCCGCCCGGCGCTTTCGCGCGTCAGGGCGAGGGACAACGCCGCGTCCCGCATCAATCGCCACCCGGCCGTGGGCGGCGTCATGAACCGCGTGCTTTTGGTGGCGTTGGCGAAGACATCCAGCGTTGCGCCCCGGCGTTCCGGCGAATAGCTGTCGAGCAGCGCTTCGCCCGCCCGCCCGGTCAGCACCCATGCCAGTTTCCAGCCGATATTCATGCCGTCCGCGATGCCGTTATTCAGCCCGCGCACCCCGAAGATCGGCACGATATGGGCGCTGTCCCCGATGAATACAACGCGCCCGTCGCGGTAGTCGTCCAGCAACAGGGTATTGGCGGAATAGACGCTCCACCATTCCAGATCCCACGGGCCGTCATGGCCGATCTCGGCCAGAACCCCGGCGACCGAGGCGCGCACGTTTTCTTCGCGCGTGGCCTTGTCATTGGCCTCGTCGTCACGCAGTTGATAGTCGATCCGCCAGATATTGTCGGGCTGTTTGTGGATCAGCACCGTGCCGCCGGGGCGGCAGGCCGGATCGAACAGGGCGCGGCGGATGGTGGGGTAGTCATGGTCCATCTGCACATCGGCGATGACATAGCGGCCCTCGTAGTTCTCGCCCTTCAGGCGCAGCCCGCGCGCCGCCCGGATAGAACTGCGCGCGCCGTCGGCCGCCAGCAGCCAATCGGCAGTCAGGTCATAGGCCCCGTTGGGGTCGCGCACGGACAGACGTACGCCCGCGTCGATGTCTTGCACGCCGGCCACGTCGCTTTGCCAGCGGGTCTCGATCAGGTCGCACGCTGCCACGGCCTGCCACAGGAAGGCTTCGATATATTGCTGTTCGAGGTTGTACATCGGTCGAAATTTTTCGTCCGGGCCATCGGGCATGTCGAATTCGAGGATTTGCTGACCGCGAAAGAAGCTGCGCCCCTTGGTCCAGCCGAGGGATTTGTCGAGAAATGGCGCGACCGCCCCCAATTGATCGAGGATGTGAAAGCTCGATCGAGATACGCAGATCGCGCGGCTGCCGTCGTTGAAGGTCTCCTTGGCATCCAGAAGCAGGCTGGCCACCCCGTGTTTCGCCAGCGTCAGCGCCGCCACCATCCCCACCGGACCCGCCCCCACGATGATCACCGGGCGGTGTGCCTCGGTCGCGGGCCGGTCGGGCGCGTCGAAATGCGGGTAGTCGAAATAAAGCGAGTCCAGCTCGCCACGGCCTGCGGGGCGCATGGGGGGTTCTCCTCGTGGTCCTGTCCCGGCTTTTATAGCCCGGCGCGCTGACCTAAACAGTCCTACAAAAAGGGGGACAGGATGCCCACGCCCGACACCATCGCCCGGATCGACGCCTGCCTTGCCCTTAGGGGCGGCGATGGCTGGGCCGACCCTTTCGTGGACCTCGTCGAAGCCACCGGCGCGGTGCAGGTCATGGTGTTTTCCTACACGTCCGAGCGGGCGGCCTGCCTGATGTCGCGAAATTTCCGGCAAACGGCGGTCGGGGCGCGGCTGTCGCACGATTACCTTGATGGATGGTATCGGCGCGATCCGCTGGTCGCGCAGGTGCGGGACATGGCCGAGGGCACGTTGGCGCAAGTCGAAAGTGCCGATATTGCCCCAGCGATGAGCGAGGAATATCGCGCGCGGTTCTACGATCGGCCGGGATTGGCCGGAAAGACGGCGGTGTTGGTGGCGGGCGTGCGGCTGCGCCTTGCGGTGTATTTCTATTGGCGGAACGGGCCGCCTGCCGCCGGTGATCCGACGATCCCGCTGCTGGCACGTCTCGCGCTGTTGCATTTCGAGGCGCGGTCGGAACATGCGCCCCCCGCCCCGCTGGCGGTGTTGTCGGACCGCGAGCGGGATGTCTGCCTCGGGATCCTGTCGGGGAAAAAGGCGGAATTGATCGCGGCAGATCTGGGGATTGCCCCGTCCAGTGTCGTCACCTATCGGACCCGCGCCTACACCAAGCTCGGGATTTCGTCGCGGGGGGCGCTCTTCGCCCTGTGTGCTGCCTGAATGGTGGGCCGAGGCGGCGGGAACCCGCAAACCGGCCCCGGTCACACAAAAAGCTGAGTGGTCATTACCGCTTTCGCCCACTAGGTATGGGCCAGATCATGCCGGGGGCAGACCGTGCGCCATTTGACATCGATTCTCGCGCTTGTTGCGGCGGCGGCCACGGCTGGGCCGGTTACGGCAGAGGTGCGCCTGACCGTGTCCGGCGGGGCCGATACCCTGCAAGATGACCTGCGGGCGGCGTCCCGGCTGGTCAGCTTGGGCGAGCCGAGCACCCAATCCGCGCAGGATGTGATCGCGGCGGCCCGGTCCGATTATTCCCGGCTGCTCGCCGCCCTCTATGAACGCGGCTATTTCGGTCCGGTTCTGTCGATCCGGCTGGATGGGGTCGAGGCGGCTGACCTGTCGCCGTTTCGGGGCGGAACCGCCTTCCAGACGGTTGAAATAGCGGTAGAGCCCGGTCGCGCATTCCGACTTGGCCAAGCGCAAATCGCGCCGCTGGCCCCGCGCACCGAGGTGCCGGAAGAGTTCGCCCCCGGCGGCCCGGCGACGACCCCCTTGCTGCGGCGCACCGCAGAAGCGGGCATCTCTGGCTGGCGGGACGCGGGCCATGCGGCGGCGGTCATCGCGGATCAGAGCATCACGGCGCGCCAGGCCGATGCCGAACTGGATGTCGACATCCGGCTCGATCCCGGCCCGTTGGCCATCTTTGGCACGCTGACCCCCACCGGGCAGGAACGGATGCGCGAAGATCGTATCCGCCGCATCGCCGGTCTGCCGAGCGGAACGCAGTTCGATCCCGCGACCCTTGACCGTGTCGCGGGCCGTTTGCGGGATACCGGGGCGTTTTCCTCGGTGGCGCTGACCGAGCAACCGATTGCAGAGGACGGCACCCTCGATCTTCAGGCGGAGCTGGTCGAAGCGCCCTTGCGACGGCTTGGGTTCGGGGCGCAGGTGTCTTCGAATGACGGGGTTGGTCTGTCGGCCTACTGGCTGCACCGAAACCTCTTTGGCGGGGCCGAGCGGCTTCGGCTGGATGCGGAAGTCTCGGGCCTTGGCGGCGAAAATGGCGGGTATGATGCGCTTTTGTCGGCGCATTATTCGCGCCCGGCCTCGCTGACACCCGACACGACGCTGGAATTCGGGGTGACGCTGGAACATCTCGACGAGGTGACTTTCACCGATGACCGGATCGCCCTGTCGGCGGGGTTGAGCCGCTGGTTTTCGGAAACGCTGGATGGCTCGCTTGCGATTGAACTATCGCGTTCCGAAGTGACGGACGCGTTTTCGACGCGGGGCGTGACCATGCTGTCGCTGCCCGCTGCACTGACATGGGACAACCGCGATGACGCTTTCGATCCGCGAAACGGGGCCTATGCCGAGCTTGGCGTGGCCCCCTTCGCCATGGAGGACGGCAGCGGCGGCGTGCGGCTGGATCTGGATACGCGGGGGTACATGGGCTTTGGCGAGAACGATCGCACCCGGCTGGCTGCGCGGCTGCAACTGGGCACGGTCGATGGCGGGGCAGTGGCCACGTTGCCGCCCGATTGGCTGTACTTTTCCGGCGGGGCGGGCACGGTACGGGGGCAATCCTACCAGTCGCTCGGCGCGGTGCAGGGCGGTGTTCAGACCGGTGGCCGCAGTTTCGCAGGCGTGTCGCTGGAACTGCGGCAGGACATCATCGGCAATTGGGGGGCCGCGCTGTTCGCGGATGCGGGCTATGTATCGACCGACGCCTATTGGTCCGGGTCGAGTGACTGGCATTCCGGGGCCGGGGTCGGCGTGCGCTACGATACCCCGGTCGGGCCGATCCGCTTCGACCTTGCGGCACCGCTGAACGATACGGGTGGCGTGTCTTTCTACATCGGCATAGGGCAGGCGTTTTGATCCGGGTTTTCTTGATCCTTGTGACCGTCTTCTGGGCGGGGGCTGCTGCGGCGCAGGACCAAGGCGATGATCGGTCCCGGCTGGTGCGTTTCCTCGAAGACTCGCTGTCTGACGGCGCTGCGCGGGATGTGCGGATCGAAGGCTTTGCCGGTGCGCTCAGCGCCACCGCCACGCTCGACCGGCTGACCATCGCGGATGAGGACGGGATCTGGCTGACGCTGGAAGGCGCCGAATTGACATGGACCCGCTCGGCCCTGTTGCGCGGAGCGTTGGAGGTCGACCGGCTTGCCGCAGACCGTATTGTTCTGGCCCGGCTTCCGGCCACTGGCGGCGGCAACGCCCCCAGCCCCGAGGCAACGCCGTTCCAACTGCCCGACCTGCCGGTGTCGATCAATATTTCCGAGTTGCAGGTGGGCGAGATCGTGCTTGGTGCCCCTGTTCTGGGGCAGAACGTCCGCGCCAACCTGAGCGGGGCGGCCTCGCTGGCGGGCGGGGAAGGGGCAGCGACGCTTGACCTTGTGCGGCGCGACGGGCCGGAGGGTGCCTTTCACCTTGCGGCATCTTACGCCAATGCGACGGACACTCTGGATTTATCGTTGTCGCTGACCGAGGCCGAGGGCGGTATTGCTTCGACGCTGCTGTCGCTGCCCGGCGCGCCGTCGGTTGCCCTCGATCTGAGTGGGTCCGGGCCGCTCGATGACCTGACCGTTGACCTTGCCCTTGCGACGGATGACACCCCGCGTCTGGCAGGCCAGCTTCGGCTTCAGGGCCAAGAGGATGGCGCCCGGCGGATCACGGCGGATGTGTCTGGCGACCTGGCGCCGCTGATGGCCCCGGACTATCGGCCCTTCTTCGGCGACGCGATCGCCTTGCAAGCGGATGCCGTGCAGGATGCGGATGGTGGGCTGCAATTGGATCGGGTCGCAATCGACACGGCCTCGTTGCGCTTGTCGGGCAGTGCAACGCTCGCCCCTGACGGGGTGCCGCTGCGGTTCCGCCTGACCGGGGATATCCGCGATGCGTCGGGCGCGCCGGTGCGCTTGCCGGTGCCGGGGCGGGTTCTGGTCGATGGGGCGGATATCGTGCTTGGCTATGACAGGGCCAGAGGCAATGACTGGCAGGGGCGGGCCGTCGTCTCGGGGATCGAGGCAGAGGGCAATCGCGTCGCCTCGGCCACCCTTGACATGACGGGCCGTATCACTCCGCCCGATCAGGGGGGCCTTGCGGTAACAGCGCAGGGCGACGTGTCCCTTGCAGGGCTCGCCCTGACCGATCAGGCCCTGCAAGAGGCGCTTGGCCCCGAGGCGGATCTTGCGCTGTCGCTGAGCTGGGAACAGGGACGCCCGCTTGACATCGACAGCCTGACCCTTGCCAGCCGGACGGCGAACCTGTCAGGCTCAGGCCGGTTTGAAACGGGGGACAGCACGCTCAACGCCAATGTGACCCTTGCGGGTAGTTTGCCCGATCTTGCCCCGTTTTCCGGCCTTGCGGGGCAGACCCTGTCAGGCGCCGCTGCGTTGCAGATGGAGGCCGAGGTCGAGGCCCTGTCGGGCGCCTTCGACACCACATTGACCCTGACGGGGCGCGATTTGCGCTATGGCTCCGCCCTGCCGCCCGCCTTGCTGGCTGGCGAGACCACGCTCTCCAGCCATGTGATCCGCGACGCCGACGGTCTGCGGCTAGAGGCGCTGGAGCTTGAGGGGCAGGCACTGTCGGCGAGTGCCCAAGGCACGCTCAGCTCGGGTGAAAGTCGCCTGACCGCCTCGGCACGGCTGGCCAATGCGGGCATCCTGACCAGCGCCCTCACCGGTCCGGTGACTGCCGATCTGGCCGTGTCGCGCGCCAGCGATGCGGTCCCTTGGGCGATCACCGCATCGGCGGCGGGGCAGGGTGGCTTGACGGCGGATATCTCGGGCCGGGTCGGCCTGCCGAATGGCGCGGTCGATCTGGCGGTAACCGGCGCTGTGCCGTTGGCGCTTGCCGATCCGTTCCTCGCCCCTCGCTCGTTGCGGGGCACCGCGCGTCTGGATCTCGCGGTGCAGGGGCAGCCGGGGCTGAACGCGGCCGGGGGAACAATCACGGCAACGGATGTCAGGGTGTCTCTGCCGGATGTCGGCATGGTGCTGCAAAATGTCAGCCTGTCCGCGTCTTTGTCGGGCGCCCGCGTCAGCCTGACGGGAACGGGGAATGCCGAGGCCGGGGGGCGGTTCTCTTTGGACGGGATGCTCGACATGACTGCGCCGGGGGTGCCGGGGCAGATCGACGTTACGCTGACCGGGCTCGTCATCAGCGAAGAGGGCCTTTTCCAGACGACGGTTCAGACCGGGACCATTTCCGTGCGCGGCCAGGTGGCCAATGGCCCGGCGGTCGGCGGCACCTTGGTGCTGGGGCAAACCGATATCTTGCTCGATGACCTCTCGTTCGGATCGTCCGAACCGATCCCCGACATTCGCCATGTTGGCGAGAGCAGCGCCCAAACCGCGACACGTGACCGGGCCGGGCTGATCCAGAGGGGGGGCGGTACGCCCGCGCGCCCGGTGCCGCTGGACCTGACCGTATCTGCGCCGGCCCGCATTTTCTTGCGCGGGCGGGGTCTGGATGCGGAACTGGGCGGCGAGATCCGCATTGGCGGCACCAGTGCCAATGTCATCCCGTCGGGGCGCTTCGAATTGATCCGTGGTCGCCTGTCGCTGCTTGGCCAGCGCTTCGATCTGGACGAAGCCTCTGTCACGCTGCAAGGCAGTTTCGACCCGGTTCTGCGCGTCGTGGCGCAGACCCAGGCGGGCGATACGATGGTGACCATTACCGTTGCGGGCCCGGCCTCGGCCCCCGAGTTGACCCTGTCATCGGCCCCGCAACTGCCGCAAGATGAAATCCTGTCCTTGCTGCTCTTCGGGCGCGAGGCGTCAAGCCTGTCGCCGGTGCAGGCCATCCAGCTTGTCGATGCTGTGTCGGGGTTTGCCGGGGGCGGCGGGCTGATCGCGGGGCTGCGCCAGTCCTTCGGTCTGGATGATGTCGACCTGACCACCGACAGCGAGGGCAACGCGCAGGTGTCGGTTGGGCGGTACCTGTCGGACAATGCCTATACCAGCGTTGAAATCAACGGTCTTGGAGAGGCAGAACTGAATCTGAATCTTGACCTGACTCCGACGATCACCGCCCGCGGCGGGGTGGGGTCGGACGGTTCCAGCAGCCTAGGGGTGTTCTACGAGCGCGACTACTAAACGGTGGCGGTTCTGGCAGTATTGCTGCATTCAGGGTTGTATACTAATGTATGCAAGCCACCATCCGAACAATCAGGATGGTGTGCTGCCGAAGGCGCGCAATGATAGACGTTTTGACATCCCTGCCTGAGGGCCTGACGGCTGTCGCCTTCGGGGGCCTGATTGCCGTCAGTTTCGTCAGTTCATTCATTACCGTGTCATTCGGAATTGGCGGTGGAACGTTGTTGATCGCCATGATGGCGACGCTTGTGCCGCCGCTCGTCTTGATCCCGGTGCACGGCGTCATTCAGCTCGGCTCCAACACCGGCAGGGCCGTTTTGTTGGCACGTCATGTTCATTGGGCTGCGTTGCCGGGTTTCGTGGTCGGCGCCGTCATCGGTAGCCTGCTTGGTGGGATGATGGCGGTGGAGATTCCGCCTCAATTCGTCCAGATCGGAATCGGCTGTTTCGTGATTTACAGCGTCCTGTCTCGTCCGCCGAAATGGCTCGCCGCGTGGCCGTGGCTTTCCGGCGGCGTGTCGAGCTTCCTGACCATGTTTTTCGGTGCGACCGGCCTCTTCGTCGCAAATTTTATCAAATCTATGGATCTGCCGCGTCATCGCCATGTGGCGACCCACGCTACGCTGATGACGGTGCAGCATGCTTTGAAGGTTATTGTCTTCGGCTTTCTGGGTTTTGCGTTCGGGGGGTGGGTGCCCTTCATCGGGGCAATGATTCTCTCCGGGCTCGTTGGCACGGTTTCAGGACGACTGCTGTTGAACCGTATGACCGACCATGGGTTCAAACGCGCCCTCAATGTCGTGCTCTTGTTGATCTCGGCGCGTCTGATTTGGGGCGGGCTCATGGGCTGAGCTATTGGAGCAATATAGTCTGGGAGAAATAACCAAAGGGCTGTTCGGCCTTGCGCTGATCCGGGGTCGGGGCTTACCTTCGGGCATGACCGATCCGATTGATTCCACCTTTGCCCGCCTCCGGATCCGTGTCCATTTCGGCGAAGCCTTGATGCTTGGCCCGGGCAAGGCCGACCTTCTGGAACTGATCGGCACGACCGGCTCGATCTCGGCGGCGGGGCGGGCCATGTCCATGAGCTACAAGCGCGCGTGGTCTCTGGTTGACGAGATGAATCATGCGTTTCAGACCCCGCTGGTCGAAAGTGCGCGAGGCGGCCCCAAGGGGGGCGGCGCGCATCTGACCGATACCGGGCAGGCGGTGCTGGACCATTATCGCAAGCTGGAGGACATCACGGCAGAAGCGGGCGCAGCCCGGATCGGGGCAATCCGTGACCTTCTCAAGGATGTGTCCGATGGAAAATAACGCTTGCGCTCCCTTGTTGGATTTGCGTTATGTTTGGTCAGACATAACGTTCAAAGAGTAACCCCCATGCCGTCCTGCCGAATTGTGTCATTTGTTGCGGCCCTAGTGTTCACCACGCCCGCTGTTCAGGCGGGGCAAGTGACTGTCTTTGCCGCTGCCAGCCTGACCAATGCCATGGCCGAGGTCGAAGCCGGGTTCGAGGCCGAGACAGGCCACGACCTTTTGGTGTCCTTGGCCGGTTCTTCGGCCCTTGCCCGCCAAATTCAGCAGGGCGCCCCGGCAGATGTGTTCATTTCGGCCAACCCCGACTGGATGAATGCTCTGGATGCAGATGGGTTGATCGACTCCGCCAGCCGCACCGACTTGCTCGCAAATTCGCTTGTCCTGATCGCGCATGGTGCGGATGCGCCCGCCACCGATCCGGCGGACCTGCCCGAAATATTGAATGGTCGTCCCCTCGCCATGGCGCTGGTCCAAGCGGTGCCAGCCGGCATTTACGGTAAAGCGTCGCTTGAAAGCCTGGGCCTGTGGGACACGCTCGCGCCGCATGTGGCGCAGGTGGACAATGTGCGGGCGGCCTTGGCCCTTGTGGCCTTGGGGGAGGCGTCGTTCGGAATCACCTACGCGACCGATGCCGTGGCGTCGGACAACGTCACCGTCGTCGCAACCTTCCCAGAGGACAGCCATCCGCCGATCCTATACCCCGTTGCCCGGATCTCAGGCGCAGAGACGTCTGCCACAGATGCCTTTCTGTCCTTCCTGCAAGGCGACGTGGCCCGCGCCGCGTTCGAACGGCAGGGCTTCACGGTTCTGTCGGCGCGCTAATGGGCTGGCTTGGACCCGAGGAATGGCAGGCGGTTGCGCTCTCGCTGCGGGTGGCCCTGTGGGCAACGGCTTGCAGCCTGCCGCCCGGCATCTTCGTGGCCTATGCCCTTGCGCGTTGGCGGTTTCCAGGGCGAGAGGTGGTCAACGGGCTGGTGCATCTGCCCCTGATCCTGCCGCCCGTGGTCACCGGCTACCTGCTGCTGCTGACCTTCGGCACCCGCGCGCCCGTCGGGGCGTTCTTGCAGGATATCGGCATCACCTTTGCCTTCCGCTGGACCGGCGCAGCGCTCGCCGCCGGGATCATGGCCTTTCCGCTGATGGTCCGGGCCATTCGCCTGTCGATTGAAGCAGTGGACCCCAAGCTGGAACAGGCCGCCGCGACCATGGGGGCCTCGGCCCCGTGGGTGTTTCTGACCGTCACCTTGCCGATGATCCTGCCCGGTGTGCTTGCCGGGGCGATCCTTGCCTTCGCCAAGGCCATGGGAGAGTTCGGTGCAACGATCACCTTCGTGTCGAACATTCCCGGCCAAACCCGCACGGTGCCCTCGGCGATCTATGCGTTCTTGCAGGTTCCGGGCGGAGAGGGCGCGGCGCTGCGGCTGGTCGTGGTGTCCGTGGCGGTCGCCATGGCGGCGATTCTTATGTCAGAAGTCATGGCTCGACGTCTGGCCAAACGGGTGGGCGGGGCATGACGCTTTCGGTCACGCTTCACCATCCCTTCGCCGGGTTCACCCTCGACGTCAGCTTTACCGCGCCGTCCGGTGTGACGGTGCTGTTCGGGCGATCCGGCTCTGGCAAGACCACCATCGCCAATGCCGTGGCCGGGTTGTTGCGCCCCCAAAAGGGCCGGGTCGCGGTGGACGATCGCGTGTTGGTGGACAGCGAGCGGGGCCTGTGGCTGCCGCCGCATCGACGCCGCTTGGGCTATGTCTTTCAGGAAGGCCGCCTGTTTCCGCATCTCACAGTGCGCCAGAACCTCGCCTACGGCCGCTGGTTCGCCCCCAACGGCGCGCGCAAGGAGCGCCCGGATCATGTGATCGAGATGCTCGGGATCGGCCATTTGCTGGACCGCCGTCCCGGCGCGTTGTCTGGCGGCGAAAAGCAGCGGGTCGCGATTGGGCGGGCGTTGTTGTCTGCGCCGCGCCTGATCATCGCCGACGAACCGCTGGCCGCGCTGGACGAGGCCCGCAAGGCCGAGATCCTGCCGTATTTCGAGAGGTTGAGGGACGATGTCGAGACGCCGATCCTCTATGTCAGCCATTCCGCCGCCGAGGTGGCGCGGTTGGCGACCACGGTCATCGCGTTGGAAAATGGTCGTGTTGTGGGGCAGGGCCCGGCCGAGCAGGTCTTGGGCGATCCCACGATCACCCCGCTTGGCGCGCGTTCTGCCGGGGCGTTGTTGACCGCAATTGTCGCCGCCCACCACGATGACGGACTGACCGAGCTCGATGCCCATGGCTGCCCCCTGTTCCTGCCGAAAATCGACAAGGCCCCCGGCAGCCAGACCCGTATCCGCATTGCGGCCCATGACGTGATCTTGTCCCGTACCCGGCCCGAGGGACTGTCCGCCCTGAACATCCTGCCCGGCACGGTGCGAGAGGTCCGCGCCGGCGATGGCCCCGGTGCTATCCTGTCGATCGACACGCCGGCAGGCCCGATCCTCGCCCGCGTCACCCGCCGATCGGTCACGGCGCTCGGTCTTTTGCCGGGCAGCCCTTGTCATGCGGTAATCAAGACCGTGGCCATCGCGCCCGAGGATGTGGGCGGGGCCTGACACCTCTGCTATCCTGTGGGCAAGGAAGGAACGCGCGTGGACAAGCTGTCGGTCATGAACGCCTATTGCCGCATCGTGGAACGCGGCAGCTTTGCCCGCGCGGCAGAGGATCTGGGCGTGTCACCTGCGCTGTTGAGCCGCGAGGTGAAACTGTTGGAAGAAAGCCTCGGCTGCACCCTTTTGACCCGCACCACGCGGTCGATGTCACTGACCGATGCCGGGCGGCTCTATTACGAGGAGTCGCGGGGCATTCTCGACGCCGTGGGGCAGGTAGAGGACCGTATCCGCGATCGTGCCGGTTCGGTGCGCGGGCATCTTAGGGTCAATGCCTCGTCCTCTTTCGGGCAGATGGTGATTGCACCGTTCCTGCCCGCCTTCCTTGATGCGCATCCCGATCTGCGGGTCACGCTGTCACTCGATGACCGGGTGGTGGACATGGTGGAAGGCGGGTTCGACCTGTCGATCCGCATTCGGTCGGGAATGCCGGATTCCGCCCTGATCGCGCGACGGATCGGGGCGATGCGGCAGCGGATATTTGCCTCGCCTGACTACCTTGGGCGCGCAGGCACGCCGACCCGGCCAGAGCAGATCGCCGGTCATCAGATTGTCAGCTTTCTCTTGGGCGATCACGCGACCGAGTGGCAGGTCAACGGGCCAGAGGGTGCACAGACCATCGCCGTTGACCCGCGCGTGGCGGTTGGCAACAGCCTGGTCCTGCGCGACCTGCTGATCGCGGGCTATGGCATTGGCACGCTGCCCGATTTCATTTCGAACGCCGCCGAGGCGCGGGGGGAACTTGTCCGGGTTCTGCCGCACCATGAATTGCCCGCCCGTGACATCTACGCGGTCACGGCGTCGCGATTCGGAATGGATACCCGCGTAGCCGCTTTCCTTGATCACCTTCGCGCGGCGCTTGCCGGCTGACATTCTTCAACACCGGTAAAGAATGACTTTCCCTTGGGCCGCTTATTCCGGCGCGAGTCGGGGGCCATCCTCTCGCAGGTCAACACAAGCGAAAGGACACCTCCCATGACTCGTATTCTCGTTCTCTACTATTCCGCCTATGGCCATATCCGCGAGATGGCCCAGGCCGAAGCCGACGGTGCCCAGTCTGTCCCCGGCAACCATGTCGATATCCGCCGCATGCCCGAAACCGTGCCCGAGGCGATCCGCCAAAGCGCGGGCTTTTTCACCGACGACACGCCCGTGGCGGCCCCCGCCGACATGGCCGACTATGACGCCATCATCCTTGGCACGCCGACCCAGTTCGGGATGATGGCCGGGCAGGTGAAAAGCTTTCTCGATCAGGCGGGCGGTCTTTGGGCGCGCAATGCCTTGGTCGGCAAGGTCGGCGCGGTCTTCACTTCGACCGGCTCGCAGCACGGTGGGCATGAGGCGACGCTGCTGTCGGCGCAAATCCCTTTGCAGCATTTCGGCATGGTCATCGTCGGAATGCCATACAGCTTTGCGGGCCAGACCGCGAAAGAGGGTGTGATCGGGGGCGCCCCCTACGGCGCGGGCACCATCGCCGGGGCAGACGGATCGCTGCGTCCGACCGAGACCGATCTGGCCGGCGCGCGCTTTCAGGGCGCGCATGTCGCCCGCATCGCCGCGCGTTTGGCTGGCGCCTTCGTCACCGAGGAGGCCGCGTGATGCTGACAATCGACTTCTTCCACGACACCGTCTGTTGCTGGTGCTACAACGTCTCGGCGCGGATGCGGGGGCTGGCGACCGAGTTCGATCTCGACATCCGCCACCGCACCTTCGTGCTGCAAGCCAGCAAGCAGGAGATGGCCGAGCGATGGGGCCACCCCGGACAGGCCAAGGCAACGATCCTTGGCCATTGGAAAACCTGCCGCCGTGCCAGTGACCGCCCCGACATGGTGAATATCGACGCAATGGCTCGCGCCCCCTTTGATTATCCCCACGGGATGGAGGCTGCGTTGGCCTGCAAGGCAGCGCAGGAAGTGGCCGGTCAAGCGGGCCACTGGGACATGTTCGACCGCATTCAGCGGGCGCATCTGTCAGAGGCGCAGAACATCGCCGATCCGGCTGTTCTGGCGCGGCTGGCGGGCGAGGCGGGGTTCGACCCGATCCGGATTGCCCGGCTGATGCGTGACCCGGCCATCGCCATCGCGGTCCAGGCAGACCGTCAGCGCGCCCGCCGGATGCAGGTGCATGCAATCCCCGCCCTGATCGTGCGGGAAACCGGCACCCGTCTGATCAATGGCCCCCTTGGCGATCTGCGCGCGCAACTTCGCGCTGCGCAGCGCCTGGCCGCATAGAAGACGGAGGCCCACGATGTCTCGACAGATCGACATATGTCTCACGGCGCTTGCCCCCGCGATTTGGGGCAGCACCTATATTGTCGCCTCCGAAATGCTGCCTGAGGGCTATCCGATCACGCTGGCGGTGCTGCGCGCGCTGCCGGCTGGTCTTCTACTCCTTCTCGTCACCCGCTGCCTTCCGCCCAAGGCGTGGCTGGGCCGCATTGCCCTGCTTGGCGCGTTCAATTTCGCGGTGTTCTGGGCGCTGCTGTTCGTGGCGGCCTACCGCTTGCCCGGAGGCGTGGCCGCGACGCTTGGCACCATGCAGGCGCTGATGGTGATTGGCCTTGCGCGTGGCTTTCTCGGCACGCAGGTGCGGCCCATGGCCGTGATCGCGGCGTTGATGGGCAGTTTTGGCGTGGCCTTTTTGTTGCTTGGGCCTGAAGCGGCGCTCGACCCGATCGGGGTGGCCGCAGGGGTGGGCGGCGCCGCGTCCATGGCCTTCGGAACGGTGCTGAGCCGCAAGTGGCAACCCCCGGTCCCGCCCCTGGCCTTCGCCGCGTGGCAACTGACGGCTGGCGGGCTGTTGCTGGTGCCGGTGGCCCTGCTGGTCGAGCCGCCGCTGCCCGCCCTGACCGGACCCAATATCGTGGGGCTTCTCTGGCTTGGCCTGATCGGTGCGGCGGCCACCTATTGGCTCTGGTTTCGCGGGCTGGCCCGGTTGGAACCGGGAACGGTCTCGATGCTGGGCCTGATGAGTCCGGTGACCGCCGTGGTCCTTGGCTGGGGCATTTTGGGGCAGGGGATGACCCCGCTTCAGGGAATTGGCGCGGTGATCGTGCTCTGGTCAATCTGGGCGGGGCAGGCGGCGAACCGGGGCCGTCCGACCCCGGAATTGGCGCGCGCCTGACCTTTGGGGCGGGTCTTCCCGCCCCATCGACATTCCCTCGGGCCTGCGGCCATTATACCTGTGCCAGCAGAACGGGGACACCATGGACACCAAGGATTACGCCGAGTGGATCGGGCGCAGTAGCACGCAGAGCGATACCATCACGCCGCAAAAGCTGGCCCAGTTGCGGGTGACACTTGGCCCCGCTTGCGGGCCTGCCGAGGTGCCGGGCGGGATGCAATGGTGCATCGCCCCCGATCTGGCCCCAGCAGATCATCTTGGCCGCGACGGGCATCCGCGCCCCGGCCTTGTCCTGCCCGCACTGCCCTTGCCGCGCCGCATGTGGGCCGGTGGGGCGCTGACGGTTCACAAGGAATTTTCCAAAGGCGATGTCGTCACGCGCAAGACCACGATCCGCGATGTGGCGTTCAAGCAAGGCCGCAGCGGGCCGCTCGGCTTCGTGACGGTCGAGCATTTCTATGCTGTGGACGATGACCCGCGCCTGAGCGAGCGGCAGGATATCGTCTACCGCCAAGACCCGGTGGCGGGGCAAGAGCGCCTGCCAGAGCCGGGAGAGGTTTGGCATCCGCTGGTAAAATGGCACATCGCTCCAGACGCCACGTTGCTTTTCCGTTTCTCGGCGCTGACCTTTAACGGCCACAGGATTCATTATGACCACCCCTATGCGACCGGGGTGGAGGGCTACGCCGGGTTGGTCGTGCACGGACCGCTACAAGCCACGTGGATGCAGAACCTTGCCGCCGAGGTGTTCGGCCACGCACCGACGCGCTTTTCCTATCGCGGTTTGACGCCCCTGATCGTGGGCGACCCCGTGTCGGTCGAGGCGCGCAAGACAGACAGTGGGCTGGCGTTGCGCGTTCGGCGTGCGCGAGATGGGGTGGTGACGATGCAGGCCGATGCCGAGGTGGCAGATCATTCCTGAACGATCCGCGCCACCCCGAGTCATCTTGTACAAGATTATTGAGGCGACTGCGGCAAGCCTAGCTCAGCAGCGCCCGTGTCAACGGGTGGTCAGGGTCTTTTAGCCCATCCACCACATCGAAATGGTGACGACCAGGGTCGAAGACCGCCGGGTGCACGGCCTCTGACCCGGCCCAAGCCTCGGACAGGATTTGCGCCTGCCGCAGAAACTCGGGCCGCTCCAGCGCGCCGGTCCAGCAGGCAAACGGAATACCGGGCAGGACATCCTTCAGGACCGGGCTTTCCGCCACGGCCTCGGCTTGATCCAGCCCGAGCGTGGCGTTCATCGAGTGCCGCCGCAAGGGGCGCAGGTCATGCACGCCGCTTAGCGAAATCACCTTTGTCAGCCGCGCCACGATGGGTTTTGGCAGGGGCGTGTCGGCGCAGGCCATGCGGCTGACAAGATGCCCGCCCGCCGAATGACCGGTCAAGCGGATCGGTCCGGCGACAAGCTGTGCCGCCTTGCAGATGGCCGCGCCGATTTGCGTCGTGATGGTTGAAATCCGGGCCTCCGGGGCAAGTGTGTAGCTGGGCATGGCAACAGCCCATCCATGGGCCAGCGGCCCCTCGGCCAGATCGGACCAAAGTGCGCGGTCCATTTTCATCCAGTAGCCGCCATGCACGAACACGACCAACCCTTTCGTCGCGCCCTTGGGGCGGAACAGGTCAAGCTTTTCCCGCCGCGCGTCACCATAGGCGACCCCGAGGTCCGACCCAGTCCAGCCATCGCGAAAGGCATGGGCGCGCTGTTCCCAGATCGCAGGGAAGCCATCGCCGCCGGGGATGTGATCCCCGTTGTTGAAGGCGTCTTCCCAGTCGATGCCGGTCTCTGCTTCGGTGGTGCTCATCTGGTCGGTCCTTTCGGCGCGGTTTTTCCCCGGCCCGAGACTAGCCGTGCCGGGGGGCAGTGTTCAAACAGGAAGCGGCTGGCTCAGATAATCTCTTCGAACAATGCGCGGATGTTCGCCTCGGTCAATGGGACCGGATTACCACCGCAGCTCGGGTCGTCCAACGCCATCCGGGTCAAGGCGTCGATGCGATCGCGCCCGACGCCCATGTCAGACAATCTGCGGGGAATGCCGAGGCTGTCGTTAAATTCTTGTACAAAAACCTGAAATCCGACAAAGCCGCCTTCGATGCCCAGATACCCCGCCGCACGGTCGAAGCGTGCCGCGATTTCGGGTGCGTTCAGCCGCAGGACAGCGGGCATGCAGACCGCGTTCGTGGTGCCGTGGTGGGTGCCGTAGACCGCGCCGACGGGGTGGCTGAGCGCGTGGATCGCGCCAAGCCCCTTTTGGAACGCCGTCGCGCCCATGGCCGCCGCGCTCATCATATTGGCGCGGGCCTCGATATCGGTGCCGTCGGCAAAGGCGCGCGGCAGGTTTTCCACCACCAGCCGCATCCCTTCCAACGCGATGCCCTGGCTCATCGGGTGATAATGCGGGCTGCTGAACGCCTCGACGCAATGGGCGAAGGCATCCAGACCGGTGCCCGCGGTGATCGCCTTGGGCATCCCGACGGTCAATTCGGGGTCGGCGATGACCACGGTGGGCAATACCTTGGGATGGAAGATGATCTTCTTCACGTGGGTCCGGGAATTGGTGATGACGCTGGCGCGCCCCACCTCCGACCCGGTGCCAGCGGTTGTCGGAACGGCGATGATCGGGGCGATCCCGGCAGGATCTGCACGGGTCCACCAGTCGCCCACATCCTCGAAATCCCACACGGGCCGGATCTGGCCTGACATGAAGGCGACCATCTTGCCAAGGTCCAGCCCCGATCCGCCACCAAAGGCAATCACCCCGTCATGTGCCCCGGCCTTGTAGGCCTCCAACCCTTCGGCGAGGTTGATCTCGTTCGGGTTCGGATCGACGTCGGCGAACATCGCCCGGCCAAGCCCTGCGGACTCCAGACTATCCAGCGCGGCGCCGGTGATCGGCAAATCGCGCAGGCCCCGGTCAGTGACCAGCAGGGGCCGCGTTATGCCCGCTTGTGCGCAGGCCATGGGCAATTCAGCGATACGTCCCGCGCCGAACTTGATGGACGTGGGGTAGGACCAGTTGCCGGTCAGGGTCATGGGTGTCGAAGCTCCGGGAAGGGGGGTTATGCGCGTTCGAACCCGCGCGCGATTTCGTAATCCGTGACCACGGCGTCGAAATCCTCGATCTCGACCTCTGCGGCGCGGGTGTAGTGGTCGATGACATCGTCGCCCATGGCAGCGCGCAACATGGACGAGCCGGTCAAAGTCGCCATCGCCTCGCGCAGCGTGCCCGGAATGTGGCCGACATTGCTTTCATAGGCGTCCCCGGTAAAGGGCGGGTCCAATGTCAGCCCCTTTTCGATCCCCTCGATCCCGGCAGCCAGCAGCGCGGCCATGGCGAGGTAGGGGTTCAGGTCCGATCCGCCGATGCGGCATTCTACGCGGATAGCCTTTGTGCCCTCGCCGCACAGGCGGAAGCCCGCCGTGCGGTTGTCGATCGACCAGACGGTGCGGGTCGGGGCAAAGCTGCCTTTCTGGAAGCGCTTGTAGCTGTTGATGTAGGGGGCGAGGAAATAGGTGTAGTCGCCTGCAAATTTGATCAGCCCGGCCATGTAGCTTTTCATCAGGTCCGACATGCCATGCGGGTCGCTGTCGTCGAAGAAGGCCGATGTCGCGCCCTGCAACAGCGATTGGTGCACATGGCTGGAACTGCCCACCTTGTCGCGATGCCATTTCGGCAAGAAGCTGGCCGCGTGTCCTTGCTGCCAAGCGATTTCCTTGACCGCCTGCTTTGCGATGGTGTGGTGGTCTGCGGTGTCCATGGCGGGGGCGTAGCGAATGTTCAATTCCTCTTGCCCGGCCTCGGCCTCGCCCTTGGAATTTTCCACCGGAATGCCCGCCGCGAACAGGTGATTGCGGATTGGCCGCATCACGTGTTCTTCCTTGGTGGTTTGCAGGATGTTGTAATCCTCGTTGTAGCCACACAGCGTCCGAAGATCGCGGAACCCCGATTTTCGGATCTCGTCAAAGCTCTTCTCGAACAGGAAAAACTCCAGCTCGGTCGCCATCATCGGGGCATAGCCCATGACCGCCAGCCGGGCGATCTGGCGTTTCAGCATCGCGCGCGGCGAATGCGGCACCTCTTCATGGCTGTGATGATCCAGCACGTCGCACAGCACCATGACAGTGCCTTCCAGCCACGGCACCGGGCGCAGCGTGTCGAGGTCGGGCCTCAGGATGTAGTCGCCATACCCCTTTTCCCAACTGGTCGAGGCGTAGCCTTCTGGCGTGGACATGACCAGATCGGTGGCCAGCAGGTAATTGCAGCAATGGGTTTCGGCCCAACCGCCCTCGATGAAATGCACGGCATGAAAACGCTTGCCCATAAGGCGGCCCTGCATGTCCACCATGCAGACCAGAACCGTATCGACCTCGCCCTTTGCGACCTGATCCTTGAGGGTGTCGAAGCGCAGAAAAGCGGGCATAGGCAATATCCTGTCAGGAGGGATGGCGTCCGCACCATGCTGGCGCAGATCGTGCGTGTTCTGCAAGCCCCGAGCGACAGAAGGAGGCGGGCGCGATGCGTCTGACGTTGCGTTTTCACCCTGCACATTTTTTTGGCCATGCGCGTGGAAGTGTCGTCGAAATAATCAGCCCCATGGTGCGGGCGGTCGTGCCATGCCGCCGCCACTTCCATAGATGTCGCCGGAAAGGGCACCTCTTTAGGGCATCTGTCCCAAGGAGGCTGCCATCAACCGGCCCGTCACAGCCATTGATCTGCCGTTGCCGCCCGACCCGCCAAGGGCCATCGGGGTGGCGAAGGTTTCGGTCGGTCCATCTGGCTTGACCGGCCTGCGCCAGCAAGGCTCGATGCGGGTGCTCTTTCCGCGCACTGGCGAGGCTTGGCCAACAGCAGTGACGCTGAACACATCCGGCGGCGTAACCGGCGGTGACCGGTTTTCCATCGACGCGCGGGCCGAGGCGCACGCCCGCTTGACGCTGACAACGCAGGCCGCCGAGCGCATCTACCGCGCGCAGCCGGGGGATACCGGGCGGATCGACACGCGCCTGACCGTTGGGGCCGGATCGCGGATCGACTGGTTGCCGCAGGAAACCATCCTGTTCGACCGCGCGTCCCTGCGCCGACGCCTGACCGTCGACATGGCCTCTGACGCCACGCTTCTGCTTGTCGAGCCGCTGATGTTCGGGCGCCGTGCCATGGGCGAGACGCTGGACCAGATCGCCCTTTCGGACCGGATCGACATTCGCCGCGCGGGGGCTTTGCTGTTTACAGATGCGACGCGGATCGACGGCAATGTCCCCGACCTGATGCAAGGGCAAGCCACCGGGTCCGGGGCCGGCGCCATGGCGACGCTGATCCTTGCCGCTCCGGGGGCAGAGGCGGCGCTGGACCCGCTCCGCGCGGCCCTGCCGGACAGGGGCGGGGCCAGCATGATCCGTGAGGACCTGATCGTTGCCCGCATTCTGGCCGAAGACAGTTTTGCCCTGCGCGCCGCCCTCATTCCCATTCTGACCAAGCTGAACGGCGGCGATCTGCCCCGAACATGGATGCTCTGACATGAACCTCACCCCCCGCGAAAAAGACAAACTGCTGATCGCCATGGCCGCCGAGGTCGCTCGCAAGCGCCTGTTGCGGGGTGTGAAGCTGAACTACCCCGAAGCGATTGCCCTGATCACCGACGCCGTCGTTGAAGGCGCGCGCGACGGACGCTCGGTCGCCGACCTGATGGAAGCAGGGGCCGAGGTCGTCGCCCGCGCCCAGTGCATGGAAGGCATCCCCGAAATGATCCACGAGGTGCAGGTCGAGGCGACCTTTCCCGATGGCACCAAACTCGTCACCGTTCACAATCCCATCCGCTGAGAAAGGGCCTGCCAGATGAAAGTCCTCCTTCCCCTCCTTCCCCTCCTGTCCATCCTTCTGGCCACCGCCGCGTCGGCCCACGAGGGCCCGCATCTGCACCCGCACGCTGCCAACAGTTGGTTTACCATGGCGTTCCTTCTGGCTGTCGGGTTGGCGGGCGGCTACCTGATTGGGCGGACCCACAAATGATCCCCGGAGAGCTGTTTCCAGTCGAGGGCAGCCTGACCCTGAACGAGGGTCGCACAGCGATCACGTTGATGGTCGCCAACACCGGTGACCGCCCTGTTCAGGTCGGCAGCCACTACCATTTCGGCGAAGCCAACAGCGCGCTCGATTTCGACCGTGCTGCTGCGCGCGGGCTCAGGCTCGACATCGCTGCGGGCACCGCCGTACGGTTCGAACCGGGACAGCGGCGTGAGGTTCATCTCATCCCCATCGGGGGCAAAGGCCGCGTCTTCGGCTTTAACCAACAGGTGATGGGAGACCTCTGATGACCACTTTACCCCTTCTGACCGACGATCAGCTTTCGCCCGAGGCGGCGGCGGTGTTCGCCGATATCCGTGCCACACGCGGAACGGATTACGTCAACAACTTCTGGCGCGCGTTGGCCCACAATCCCGCACAGCTGAAGGCGACGTGGGAGGGGTTGAAGCCGGTGATGGGGCCGGGGGCGCTGGACCCGCTGGTGAAAGAGATGATCTATATCGCCGTCTCTGCCGCCAATGCCTGTGAATACTGCTGCCATTCCCACGCGGCCTCTGCCCGCGCCAAGGGCATGACACTGGACATGTACAACGAACTGATGTCGGTCGTGGCGATGGCCAGCAGCACGAACGCGCTGGCCAATTTGCTGCAAGTGCCAGTGGACGAGGCGTTCCGCGCATGACGTCCGACCCGCGATACCCCTGACAGGAGACCCCGATGCCCGCCATGATATCCCGCCGTGACTATGCTGCCATGTTTGGCCCCACCGTGGGCGACCGGCTGCGGCTGGCCGATACCGACCTGATCATCGAGGTCGAGCGCGATCTGACCGGTCCTTACGGCGAAGAGGTCAAGTTCGGCGGTGGCAAGGTAATCCGCGACGGCATGGGGCAGGGGCAGGCGACGCGGGCCGAGGGTGCGGTCGACACGGTCATCACGAACGCGCTGATCGTGGACTGGACGGGGATCTACAAGGCGGATGTGGGCCTGAAAGACGGGCGCATTCACAGGATCGGCAAAGCAGGGAACCCCGATACCCAACCGGGCGTCAATATCATCGTCGGACCGGGGACAGAGGCCATCGCAGGCGAGGGGCGCATTCTGACGGCGGGGGGTATCGACAGCCATATCCACTTCATCTGCCCGCAGCAGATCGAGGATGCGCTGCATTCTGGCCTGACCACGATGATCGGTGGCGGCACCGGGCCTGCGCATGGCACGCTGGCGACCACCTGCACGCCGGGGCCGTGGCATATTGGGCGGATGTTGCAGGCGGCCGATGCGTTTCCGATGAACCTCGCGTTCGCGGGCAAGGGCAACGCGTCGTTGCCCGCCGCGTTGGAGGAACAGGTGCTCGCGGGGGCCTCTTGCCTCAAGCTGCACGAAGACTGGGGCACCACACCCGGCGCGATTGATTGCTGCCTGTCGGTGGCCGATGCGATGGACGTGCAGGTGATGATCCACACCGATACGCTCAATGAGTCCGGCTTCGTGGAAAACACCGTAAAGGCCATGAAGGGCCGCACCATTCATGCGTTTCACACCGAAGGCGCGGGCGGCGGTCATGCACCCGATATCATCAAGATCTGTGGTGAGGAGCATGTGCTGCCGTCCTCCACCAACCCCACGCGGCCCTTTACGGTGAACACGCTGGAAGAGCATCTGGATATGCTGATGGTCTGTCACCACCTCGACAAGTCGATCCCAGAGGACGTTGCCTTTGCCGAAAGCCGCATCCGGCGCGAGACCATCGCGGCAGAGGACATCCTGCACGACATGGGCGCGTTCAGCATTATCGCCAGCGACAGCCAGGCCATGGGCCGGGTGGGCGAGGTGCTGATCCGCACCTGGCAGACCGCTGACAAGATGCGAAAACAGCGGGGGCGGCTGGCTGATGAGACCGGCCAGAACGACAACTTCCGCGTGCGCCGCTACATCGCGAAATACACGATCAACCCGGCGATCGCCCATGGGATCAGCGCCCATGTCGGCAGCATCGAGGAAGGCAAGCGCGCCGATCTGGTGTTGTGGTCGCCCGCCTTCTTCGGGGTCAAGCCCGAGATGGTGCTGCTGGGGGGGACCATTGCGGTGGCGCAGATGGGTGACCCGAATGCCTCCATCCCCACGCCGCAGCCGGTCTATACCCGGCCGATGTTCGGGGCCTATGGACGGTCGGTCGAGCGGTCTGCCGTGACGTTCGTGTCCGCCGCCGCGCAAGAGGACGGGATCGGACGGTCGCTTGGGTTGGCGAAAGACACCATGCCGGTGGTCAACACGCGGGGCATTGGCAAGCGGGATCTCAAACTGAACGATGCGATGCCGGTGGTCGAGGTAAATCCCGAAACCTACGAGGTGCGCGCCGATGGCGAGCTTCTGACCTGCCAACCCGCCGAGGTTCTGCCCATGGCGCAGCGCTATTTCCTGTTTTGATGCCAATGCGGGACGTTGTCATCATAGGCACCCACCCGGACTCAAGGCACGCCCTGCGCGCCGCCGGGCAGCGCCCGACCGCCCCATCGGACGGGTGCTTCGGTGACGTTCGCACGACGCTTCAGTGGCGGATGCGGCGGCGCGATGAAGTGCTGACCACTGCCGTTGCAGCGCCCACCCGCGGTCGGGCACTGCCCGGCGAATTTGCTCCTGTCGAGGTTCTGCAATGACCCAATTCACCGCCACCGCCTATCACGGCCATGCCCATACCGCCCCGGTTGGCACAGTCCGGCTCGACTACGAAGGCCGGTTCCTGCGCCGCAAGGTTCTGACTCTGACAGACGGGCGGTCTTTGCTGGTCGACCTGCCCAAGACCACTTCGCTCGATCATGGCGGGGTGCTAATTACAGCAGAGGGGGAAATCACGGTCGAGGCCGCGCCCGAACCGTTGCTGGAAGTCACCGCATCCGACCTGACCCGAATTGCCTGGCACGTCGGCAACCGCCACACGCCCTGCCAGATCGAGGCCGGTCGCCTGCTGATCCAGCGTGACCATGTCATCGCGGATATGCTGGCCCGGCTGGGGGCCGCGACCCGGTCAGTCGAAGAACCCTTCACCCCCGAGGGCGGGGCCTATGGCCACGGGCGCACCCATAGCCACGACCATGGCCACACCGCCCACGGCCATGCCCATTGATCCGATGACCAACCCTGCGACCCTTCTGACCCTCACGCAATGGTTCTCACCCGCCTATCCGGTCGGGGCGTTTGCCTATAGCCATGGGCTGGAGCAGGCGGTGGCCGAGGGGCGGGTGACGAATGCGGCACAGGTCGAGGGGTGGATCGGCGATGTGTTGGCCCATGGCGGCCCGCGTGTGGACGTGACCCTGTTGGGCAGAGCATTTCATGCCGAGGACAGCCACGAACTGGCGGCGGTCGATGCGCTCGCCCGTGCCCTTGCACCCTCCAAGGAGCGTTTGTTGGAAACTGTTCAGCAGGGCCAGTCCTTTGCCCAAACCACGCGCGCCATCTGGGGCGGCGATCTGCCGGACCTGACCTATGCCGTTGCCGTGGGTTGCGCCGCGCGTTTGCAGAGGTTCCCGGTCGAAACCGTCGCCACGCTCTACCTGCATGCCTTCGCCGCTAACCTCATCTCCGCCGCCATTCGCATCGTGCCGCTTGGGCAGACGGCGGGGCAGGCGGCGCTCTCGCGGCTTGCCGTCAAATGCCCCGCCCTCGCATCGCAGGCCCTTCAAGACACGCCCGACGATATCGGCAGCGCCAGCTTCCTTGCCGATATCGCGTCGATGCGCCACGAAACCCTGTATTCGAGGATTTTCAGATCATGAGCATGAACGGCCCCCTTCGTGTCGGCATCGGTGGCCCTGTCGGCGCTGGCAAGACCACCCTCACCGCCGCCCTGTGCGAGGCCATGCGCCACCGCTGGTCCGTGGGCGTTATCACCAACGATATCTATACACGGGAAGACGCCGAGGCGCTGATGCGCCTGCAAGTTCTGCCGCAAGAGCGGATCGTGGGCGTTGAAACCGGCGGCTGCCCGCATACGGCGATCCGCGAAGATGCTTCGATCAACCTTGCCGCCATCGCCGAGCTGACCGGGCGCATCCCCGACCTCGATGTGGTTTTCATCGAAAGCGGTGGCGACAACCTGTCGGCGACCTTCAGCCCGGAACTGGCCGATCTCACGCTCTACGTCATCGACGTGGCGGCGGGAGAAGAAATTCCGCGAAAGGGGGGGCCTGCAATCACCAGATCGGACCTGCTGATCATCAACAAGACTGACCTTGCGCCCTATGTCGGGGCCAGTCTTGATGTGATGGACCGCGATGCCACGCGGATGCGGGCCGGGCGGCCTTTCCTTTTTGCACAGCTTCGCCATCGCAAGGGGGTCGAGGGCATTGTCGCCCAGATTGCCCGGATCGGCGGGCTACCAGAAACGGCCCCGGTGGACGCTTGAACGGTCAAGGCCCGGATTTTCAGCTTCTGCCAGTCAATGCTTCACGCTTTTCGAAGGGGGCTGACGGTGGCGTCGGCGCGCGGCATGGGCTTTGATAGCGACACGTGATTGATAATCGGAGCCCTGCCGCCATGTCCCCCCGTTCCTACTATGCCCCCAAGGGCGGCCTGCCGCCGCAGACCCAGCTTTTGACCGATCGCGCGGTGTTCACCGAAGCCTACGCGGTCATCCCGCGCGGCTGTTTCAGCGATATCGTTACCTCGCTTTTGCCATTTTGGGACAAGGCGCGGTTCTGGGTCATCGCACGGCCCCTGTCCGGCTTTGCCGAAACCTTTTCGCAATACGTGGCCGAGGTGCAGCCCGGCGGGGGCAGCGACCGCCCCGAGACCGACCCGCGCGCCGAGGCGGCACTGTTCGTGGTCGAGGGGCAGATGACCGTTACCATCGACGGCACGGCACATGACCTGATCCCCGGCAGCTTCGCCTTCATCCCGGCGGGCACGGCATGGACCTTGCGGGCCACCGGCGACGCACCCGCGCGGTTCCATTGGCTGCGCAAGGCCTTTGAGGCGATTGACGGCCTTGGCACGCCCGAGGCGTTCGTTGTCAACGAGGCCGACATCGCGCCCACCGCGATGCCCGATACCGAGGGCAAATGGGCCACGACCCGCTTCATGGACCACGACGATTTGCGCCATGACATGCATGTGACCATTGTCACGCTGGATCCCGGCGCGGTGATCCCCTTCCTTGAAACCCATGTCATGGAACACGGGCTATACGTTCTGCAAGGCAAGGGGGCCTATCGGCTGAACCGCGATTGGGTCGAGGTCGAGGCAGGCGATTTCATGTGGCTGCGCGCCTTCTGCCCGCAGGCGTGCTACGCGGGCGGGCCGGGGCCGTTTCGCTACCTGCTCTACAAGGACGTGAACCGCCATCCCACGCTGTGATGGTTCCGTCTGCCCCCTGATCAAATGAAACGGGCCGCGCTGGAAACTGGCGCGGCCCTTCTTTTCGGGGCTGGGGAGGGGCCAGTTAAACAGCGCCTTCTCCGTGGCCGGGGGTGCTGCGGGCCTCATCCGGCTCGTCTCCGGCCAGATCGTGCGGCAGGACGAGGTTCAGGATGATGGCCAGCGCCGCCGTCGGCAACAGGCCAGAGGTCAGCAGGATCTGCGCCGTGCGGCCCAGATGTTGCAGCGCCTCGGGCACCAGTTGCAGGCCGAAGCCAACCGACAGAGAGGTTGCGAAGATCACCATGTTGCGGCGGTTCCAGGTCACGTCCGACAGCATGTTGATGCCGCTGGCGCAGACCATGCCGAACATCACGATCACGCCGCCGCCCAGAACATGCTCGGGCATGGTGCGGATGATGGCACCGACGACGGGCATGCAGCCGCAGACGATCAGGAACAGGCCGCCGATGGTCACAACGTGGCGGCTCATCACGCCGGTCATGGCGACGAGGCCGACGTTCTGGCTGAACGAGGTGTTGGGCAGGCCGCCGAAGACGCCCGCGATGGCGGTGCCCAGGCCGTCGGCAAAAGTCGCGCCCTGAATTTCTTCGTCGGTGGCTTCCCGGCCAGCGCCGCCCTTGGTGATGCCGCTGGTGTCGCCCACGGTTTCGATCGCAGACACGACCGCCATGAAACACATGCCGATCACGATGGCCCAGTTGATTTCGAACCCGTAGTGGAACGGCATTGGCACCTGAAAGAGCGCGGCGTTGCCGACATTGGCAAAACTGACCTGACCCATGAGCAGGGCGACGATGTAGCCCGCCACGATGCCGAGGAACACGGCGGCGATAGACAGGAAGCCCTTGGTGAAGAACTTGATCAGCAGCGTCACCGCGACCACGACAAGCGCCGGTCCCCAGTATTGCAGCGTGCCAAAGCCAGCAGCCATGCCTGCATTGCGGTCGGACAATTCAACCGCGGTTTGCGCGGCTCCGGCGGCGGTTTGCAGATGCGCCGGGTTGTAGCGCAGAACGCCCCCGGCAGCATACTGGATGCCCACCTTGATCAGCGCCAGCCCGATCATCAGGACAATCAGCCCGGTGACCAGCGGCGGCAGCGCAAAGCGGATGCGACCCACGATGAAACCAAGGCAGAAATGGAATATACCGCCAAGGAATACCCCGGTCATCAGGCCGCCAAGACCGGCGGCCCCAAGGCCCGCCACGGCGGGGATCATGATCGGCACGAAGGCAAAGGACGTGCCTTGCACGATGGGCAGCCGCGCGCCCACGGGCCCGAAGCCGATGGTCTGGATCAGCGTGGCGATGCCCGCAAACAGCATCGACATCTGGATCATATAGCTCATGTCGGGAAAGCCGAGCGCCCCCTGATCGGACCCGAAGCCGATGCCCGCGGCACCGGCAACGATAATTGCCGGGGTGACGTTGGAAACGAACATAGCCAGCACATGCTGGATGCCGAGCGGAACCGCCTTGGCGAGGGGCGGCATATAGTTCGGATCGCGCAGTTGCTCTGCGGTGCCGATTGACGTGTCAGCCATCACTTGTCTTCCTTCTGTTGGACCATGCTGGTTTCCCCGCTCTTTGTTGGCGGGTTCAGTTCATTGCCCCGACCCTCAGCGGCGTGTCGAACCAATGCTCCTCCAAATTGTCACCGGGGCCAATTCTATCGACCACGGCATAAAGCCCGCGCTCTCCGAGCGGGCACAGCACCCCGTGCCAGACACCGCGATGGAGGTTCACGGACTGGCGGGATTGGGTGACGAAGGCCTGTGGACGAGCGGGCGTGCCGTCATCGTCTTCGGCCACGATCACCAGAAACGGTGTTCCGGTGAGGGGAATGAAGGCCTGCGAGCCGAGCGGATGGCGTTCCACCATATCGACGGTGCAGGGCAGGTGCCGCGCATCGGCATCGAACAGGCTGATCCCGGCGCGGCCATCGGTGAAATCGAGCGTGGCCAGATCGTGGTGCCGCCCGCAATGGCCCTGATTGATGATCTTGTCAGGCGCGTCCTTCAGGTCGATCACGTCCCCGAAGGCCGCGAATGCTGCTTGCGTCAGGGGGCGTGGGTTGAGCGTCATCACGGCAACAGATCCTTCAGCCGGATTTCGGCGATCCGCTCGACCTGTCGGCAGGCTTCCGCGAACTCTGTCGCGCTGTCATTGCCGATGCGCCGTTCAAAGGCCGCGCGGATGCTGGTCTTGTCGTGGTCGCGCACCGCGATGATGAAAGGGAACCCGTGCGTGTCGACATAGTCTGTGTTGAGCCGTGTGAAGGCGTCGCGCTCGTCATCGGTCAGCATGTCGAGGCCCGCGCCGGTTTGTTCCGCGGTCGATTCCGCCGTCAGGCGTCCGGCCGAGGCAAGCTTGCCCGCCAGGTCGGGGTGGGCCCGCAGAACTGCGAGGCGCTCGTCATCGCTTGCGGACCGGAACACACGGGCCAACGCGCTGTGAACACCCGCCGCGCAATCATGGGCGGGTCCAAGCTCCAGATCCCATGCCCGCTCGGCAATCCACGCCGAATGCTCGATAATACCGCCATAGGCCGCGACAAACGCGTCGCGTGTCATCTCTGATGGGCGCAGGCGCGGCACGGGCGGGTGCATCCGTGCCCAGTGCTCGGCGATGTCGATACGGCGGGCGAACCAGACGTCTGGCTTGCTGGCGGCATAGTCAAGGAACCGCTTCAGCGCCATCACGCGGCCCGGTCGCCCGATCAGGCGGCAATGTAGTCCGACCGACATCATCTTGGCCGACCCGGCCTCGCCTTCTTCATAAAGCGCGTCGAACGTGTCCTTGAGATAGGCGAAGAACTGATCGCCCGAATTGAACCCCTGCGGCGTCGCAAATCGCATGTCGTTGCAGTCGAGCGTATAGGGCACGATCAACTGGTCCGTGTCGTTCAACCGCTTCCAGTAGGGCAGGTCGTCGTCATAGGTGTCGGCGACGTAGTCCATGCCCGCCTCGGACGCGAGCGGCACGGTGTTGACCGAACAGCGCCCCGTATACCAGCCGCGCGGACGCTCGCCCGTCACCTCGGTATGCAGGCGGATCGCTTCGGCAATTTGCGCGCGCTCCTCGGCTTCGGGCATGTCCTTGTGTTCAACCCATTTCAGCCCATGGCTGGCGATCTCCCACCCGGCCGATTGCATCGCACGGACCTGTTCGGGGCTGCGGGCGAGGGCGGTGGCGACGCCGTAGACGGTCAGCGGCAGGCCCATGCCGGTGAACAGGCGATGCAGCCGCCAAAACCCTGCGCGGGCGCCGTATTCGTAGATCGATTCCATGTTCCAATGCCGCTGGCCGGGCCATTGCGCGGCTCCGACGATCTCGGACAGGAAGGCCTCGGACGCGGCGTCGCCATGCAAAACACAGTTCTCGCCGCCCTCTTCGTAGTTGAGAACGATCTGCACCGCGATCTTCGCGCCTCCGGGCCATTTGGGATCGGGGGGAATGGGGCCGTAGCCGCGCATGTCTCTGGCGTACCGTGTCACTAAACTTGACCTTTCTGGATTTGCGACACTCTAGGCGAGAAAATCGCGTTTTACTTTCTTAAGATTTTTGAAACTGCTGTAGATTGGAAGCCAATGCAGCCTGTTTCACAAGACGGCATAACGGGATGAAACCAAGGAGGGCAGGCGATGGCCGGATACTTGACGACCCATGTGCTCGACACCGCGCGGGGATGCCCGGCGGCGGGGCTGAGGATCACGCTTTACGCGATCGACGGGAACGGGCGGCTGCCTGTGGCCGAGATGACCACCAATGCAGATGGCCGCACCGACAGCCCGATCCTGCCGCAGGACGCGTTCCGCACCGGCACGTATGAGCTGGTGTTTTTCGCGGGCGACTACCTGCGCGCCACCGGACAGGACGGTGCGGCACCGCTCTTCCTGGACGAGGTTCCGATCCGGTTCGGCATGTCGGATGCCGAGGCCCATTATCACGTGCCGCTGCTGCTCTCGCCCTATGGGTATTCGACCTACCGCGGAAGCTGAGGCGGCGGTGATGGGCGCGCGGTGAGCTGCCCGCCGTCCCGCCGGGGGCTGGCCCCGTCCCTCAAGAGTGGTTTTGCCAAGAAGAAGCGGTGATGGCGGGGACGCTCAGGGCAGTTCCTTGCGGATATGTTCGGCCATATAGTCGATGAGGAGCCGCGCCTTGGGGTCTTGGCGTCGTCGGTGCATGTAAAGGCAGGCCAGTTGGATCGGAACCGGCGGTTCGGTGTCCAGAACTTGGACCAGCGCGCCCGAGGCGAGGTGATCGGCCACTTCGAAGACCGGCTTCAGGATGATCCCCTGACCTGAAAGCGCCCATCCGGTCAACACATCGCCATCGTCGGATTCGAAGGGCCCCTTCACCGCAAAGCGCCGCACCCCGTCTGCGGTTTGCAGCGGCCACTGGAATTCCGGCGCGCCGGGATAGCGCAGGTTCAGGCAGTCATGCTTGCCGCCGGTCAGGTCTGCGCCGGTGCGCGGCATGCCCTTGCGCGCGATGTAATCCGGCGCCGCGCACAGAACGCGCGGGCAATCGGCGATCTTTCGGATGCGCATGGTGCTGTCTTCCGGCACGCCAAGGAAAAAGGCCACGTCCAGCCCTTCCTTGGCCATGTCCAGCCGTCGGTCCGACAGGCGCAGGCGGATGTCGATCAGCGGATACTGCGCCTTGAACCCCGGCACAGCGGGCGCCACCAGCCGCCGCCCGATGCCAAGCGGGGCGGCGACGTAGAGCGTGCCGCGCGGGGTGAGGGTGACCTTGTTGATCTCGGCCTCGGCCTCATCCACCGCTTCAAGGATCTTGCAGGCCCCGCGATAGAAGATCAGCCCCTGTTCGGTCGGGTTCAACTGCCGCGTGGTGCGCAGGAAGAGGCGCACGTTCAGGTGCTCCTCCAACTGCGAAATGCGCGACGACGCGACTGCGGCCGAAATCCGCTGGTCGCGCGCGGCAGCCGACATTGAGCCGAGTTCGAAAACGCGCACAAACGTTCGGATGTTATCCAGGTAGGCCATGCCAATTCTTAGCCAATTTTTGAAACAGCTGGGTAATTTCTTGCAATACTGGGTAACGGCGCGCTGCGATAGGGGTAAGATCGAGCAGACATCATTCAAGAGACGAGGGACCGAGGGATGCAGGACTTCCTGATCATGTGGGATTGGCTGGAGACCGCCGTGCGCTGGCTACACGTCGTCACGGCAATCGCATGGATCGGGTCGAGCTTTTATTTCATCGCGCTCGATCTCGGTTTGAACCGCAACATCCCCGGCCCGGCGGATGGCGAGGAATGGCAGGTCCATGGCGGCGGGTTCTACTATATTCAGAAATACCTGGTCGCGCCGGAGCGGATGCCCGATCACCTGACATGGTTCAAATGGGAAAGCTATTCCACTTGGCTCTCGGGGGCGGCCTTGCTGATGCTGGTCTACTGGGCCGGGGCGGAACTGTTCCTGATCGACCCGGCCAAGGCGGATCTGGCGGTGTGGCAGGGCATCCTGATATCCGCCGCGTCGTTGACCGTGGGCTGGCTGATCTATGATTTCCTGTGCAAATCGGGTTTGGGCGAGAAACCGACGCTGCTGATGCTGCTGTTGTTCGTGCTGCTGGTGGCCATGGGGTGGGGCTATAACCAGATCTTCACGGGCCGTGCAATGATGCTGCATCTGGGGGCGTTCACCGCCACGATCATGACGGCCAACGTGTTCTTCATCATCATGCCGAACCAGCGCATCGTGGTGGCCGATCTCAAGGCGGGCCGCAAGCCCGACCCGAAATACGGCAAGATCGCCAAGCTGCGCTCGACCCACAACAACTACCTGACCTTGCCAGTCGTGTTCCTGATGTTGTCCAACCACTACCCGCTGGCCTTCGCCACGGACTACAACTGGATCATCGCGGCGCTAGTCTTCCTGATGGGCGTGACGATCCGGCATTTCTTCAACTCGATGCATGCGCGCAAGGGGATGCCGTGGTGGACATGGGCGGTTACGGTGATCTTGTTCATCTGCATCGCGTGGCTGTCGACCGCCGGCAGCGAGCACGACACCTACGAGGAGTCCGAGGCCCGCGCGTTGACGCAGCGAGAAGAAATGCTGATGGCCGCCGACGGGTTTCAGGACGTGAGCTGGACCATTCCGGGCCGCTGCGCCATGTGCCATGCGCGAGAGCCGTCTTGGCCCGGCATCCGGCAGGCTCCGCGGGGCATCTTGCTGGAAACGCCCGCCGATATCGCCCGTGCCGCGCGCGAAATCTACTTGCAGGCGGGGGTGACGCAGGCGATGCCACCGGCCAATGTGTCCTACATGGACGTGGAGGAACGGGCACTGATCCGCCGCTGGTATCGCAATGCGGCCGAGGGCACGACGCTTGGAATTGCGATGAACTGAGGCCGCGTTAAGAGTCCTGAAAGGGGACGCCGCCTAGAGTGGGGACATGAGTGACCTTGCCGCGCCGCCACGTCCGCTTTCCCCTGTCCAGATCGAATTGATCGGGCAGAGTTTCGCGCTTGTCTTTTGCAAGAAGGCCGAATTTGCCAAGCGGGTCTATGACCGCTTTTTTGTGTTGGAGCCAGAGGCGCGCGCCTTGTTCCAGTCGAACCTGACGCGACAGCGCGCCAAGATCACACAGGCCCTGTCCCTGACCGTGCGGGCCATGTCCTCGCAAGCGGAGTTGGAGCTTCTGGCAGAACGGCTGGCGCGGTCGCATCTGCGCTATCGGATCGGGGCGCGGGAAATGGGCCATATGGCCAAGGCCATTCTGGCCGCGTTCGACGATTGCCTTGGCGCGGCGTTCACCCCGGACATGCGGGGCAGTTGGCAGGCTGCTTTCGATCGCTTTTTGCCAATGTTCCTGTCGGCACAAGCCAAACTGGAAGGCGGCGGACTGACCGCTCAGGCCGCTGCTGACGAAGCCGCCGCGCGCAGGGCGCGGATATTGTCGCCGTAGACCTGCGGGTGTGCAACCGAGCCGCCCTTGAAGACGGCGGATCCCGCCACCAGAACATCGGCCCCCGCCGCCGCAACCAGCGGCGCGGTTTGCGTGGTCACGCCGCCGTCGATCTGGATATGGATCGGACGGTCACCGATTTTCCGACGCAGCTGTCGGGTTTTTTCGACACCGCTGTCGATAAATTTCTGTCCGCCGAAGCCGGGGTTCACCGTCATGATCAGCACCATGTCCACAAGGTCCAGCACATGCTCGATGCTGTCCAGCGGCGTGCCGGGGTTCAGGCTGACGCCCGCCATCTTGCCGGTGGCCTTGATGGCCTGAAGGGTGCGGTGGATATGTGGGCCGGCCTCGACATGGGCGGTGATCATGTCGGCGCCCGCTTCGGCGTAGGCGTCGATATAGGGATCTACCGGGGCGATCATCAGGTGCACGTCCATGAAGGTTTTGACATGCGGACGGAACGCTTTGACGGCGGGCGGGCCGAAGGTGAGGTTCGGCACGAAATGCCCATCCATCACATCGACATGCACCCAGTCTGCGCCCTGATCCTCGATCGCGCGGATCTCTACTCCGAAATTGGCGAAATCGGCGGACAGGATCGACGGGGCGATCTTGATGGAACGGTCGAAGGACATGGCAGCTTCCTCTGCAAAAGACGTAGGGCGGGGTTACCCCCGCCCTTGCGGCAGTTCAAGCGGGCATTCACCCGTGATGGGCCGCGACGGTCTTGAGCACCGAGAAGCCGTAGAGCGCCTCGAACCCCTTTTCGCGCCCGTGGCCCGAGTGGCCGACACCGCCGAAGGGCAGTTCCACCCCGCCGCCCGCGCCGTAATTGTTGATAAAAACCTGTCCCGCCCGCAGTTTTCTGGCCATCCGCATCTGCCGGGCCCCATCGCGCGACCAGACCGAGGCGACCAGCCCGAAATTGGTGCTGTTGGCAATCTCGACCGCGTGGTCTTCATCGCGGAACGGGATAATGACCTGAACGGGGCCAAAAATCTCATCCTGTGCCAACGGATGATCCGGTCTGATGCCGGAAATCAGCGTGGGCGCCACATAGTGCCCGCCTGCCGGGGCGTCTTCCATGATCTCGCCGCGGCTCAGAATGTGGTTGTTGTCGGTCTGGGTCAGGAAACCCAGCACGATCTCTTTCTGCCGCGCGGAAATCAGCGGGCCGACGTTCAGATCGTCCATTGCCGGGCCGACGCGCAACGCGTCATAGGCCGCTGCCATGTGAATGCAGAGTTCATCATACAGGCTCTCATGGACCAGAATGCGGGACGAGGCGGAGCAGGTCTGACCGGCGTTCTGGATGCCCGCATTCACAAGGAAGGGCAGGGCCTTTTCCAGATCGGCATCTTCGAACACCACCTGCGGGGACTTGCCGCCCAGTTCCAGTGTCACCGGCACAATGTTGTCCGCCGCAGCTTTCTGCACCTCGCGGCCCACGCAGACCGAGCCGGTAAAGGAGATATGGTTGACACCGGGATGCGCCGTCAGGGCTGCGCCGGCCTCTTCCCCCAGACCCGGCACCACGTTCAAGGCACCGTCGGGCAGGCCCGCCTGCCGGGCCAGATCGGCAAAGGCAAGCGCCGACAGGCAAGCCTCTTCCGCCGGTTTCAGAACACAGGCATTGCCCATGGCCAGCGCCGCGCCGACCGAGCGTCCGATGATCTGCATCGGGTAGTTCCACGGCACGATATGGCCGGTCACGCCATGCGGTTCGCGCAGGGTGTAGACGGTGTAGCCATCGAGATAGGGGATGGTTTCGCCCATCACCTTGTCGGCTGCGCCGCCGTAGAATTCCATGTAGCGGGCCAGCGCGATGGCATCGTTTCTGGCCTGCGTCAGCGGTTTGCCCACGTCAGTCGCCTCGATCTCGGCAAGCTCATCGACCTTTTTCGAGATCAGCCACGAAAGCCGCATCAAGACGCGGCCCCGTTCGGCAGCGGTCATCGCGCCCCATTCGCCTTCCAACGCCTCTTGTGCGGCGGTGACGGCGTTGTCGATATCCGCCGCGGTGCCGCGGGCGATCCGGCCGATGTCCTCGCCGGTCGAAGGGTTTTCCAGCGGCAGGGTCTCTCCGCTTGCGGGCAGGAACCAGCGTCCGCCGATGAATACCTCGGCCGTGTCGAACCAGAGCTGCATGGGGTCAGTCCTTTCTTGCATAATCGGGCAGGCGCGGCGCTGCCGCCAGCAAGGCCCGAGTGTAGGGATGGTCCGGCGCTTCGAAAACGCGGCGTGTTGGCCCTTCCTCGACGATCTTGCCCGCCTGCATCACCAGCACCCGGTCGGTGATGGCGCGCACCACGGTCAGGTCGTGGGAAATGAACAGGTAGGACAGGCCCATCCGGGCCTGAAGATCGGCCAGAAGATCAAGGATCTGGGCGCGGACGCGGACATCGAGGGCCGACACCGCCTCGTCCAGAACCAGAATTTTTGGATGCGTGATCAGCGCGCGCGCAATGGCGATGCGCTGCCGCTGGCCGCCCGAGAATTCGTGCGGGTATTTGTCCATATCCGACGATTGCAGCCCGACCGCCTCCAACGCCTGCGCCACCTGTGTGCGGCGCTCATCCCGTTGCGGCGCTTCGGGCAGCAGGTGATAGGGCTCGGCCACCAGATGCTCGACCGTCCAGCGCGGGTTGAAGCTGCCGTACGGATCTTGGAACACCACCTGAATGCCAGCGCGGTTTTCGCGCGGCATGTGGGGCGAGACGGCGTAGCCAAGGGCGCGGATGTCGCCGCCCTGAATCGGATCGAGACCGAGGATCGCGCGGGTCAGCGTGGACTTGCCACAGCCGGATTCGCCGACAAGGCCAAGGCTTTCGCCCGTCTGCAAGCCAAGGCTGACGCCATCGACGGCCCGAACGGGAGCGCCCCGGCGAAACAGGCCGATGCGCGGGCCGGGATAGTGGCGCGTGGTGTTCGTCACCCGCAGCAGGGCCTCGCCGCCCGTGTCCATGTCAGGCGTGGATCGCCGGGGCTGGTGATCGGACGCTTCAAACAGCGCGCGGGTATAGGGGTGTGTTTGCTGGCTCAGCACGTCGTGGGTCGTGCCCTGTTCGACGATCCCGCCCGCCTTCATCACCGCCACATGGTCGGCCATGTCCGCCACCACGGCGAGGTCATGGGTGATCAGCAAAAGCGCCATGTCTTCTTCCTCGACCAGACCGCGAAGCAGGTCGAGGATCTGCGCCTGCGTTGTGACGTCGAGCGCGGTCGTCGGCTCATCCGCAATCAGCAGCCGGGGGCGCAGGGCAATGGCGGTGGCGATGCACACGCGCTGACGCTGGCCACCAGACAATTCGTGCGGATACCGGTCGAGGGCGATCTGCGGCAGGCCAACGCGGTCGAGCTTTTGACGCGCCATCTTCAATGCGTCCCGGCGGGGTGCGGCCCCGTGAATACACAGGGTTTCCGCAACCTGATCGCCGATGCGGCGCACCGGGTTCAGGGCGGTCATCGGTTCCTGAAAGATCATGCCCAGTTCATTGCCGCGCAGGGCGCACATCTCGGCCTCGGGGCGGTCGAGCAGGTTGATGCCGTCAAGACTGGCCGTCCCGCTGGTCTGAAACCCCTCGGGCAACAGTTGCATCAGGGCCAGCGCGGTCATCGACTTGCCAGAGCCGCTTTCTCCGACAAGCCCGAAGGTGCGGCCCGGCTGCATGGCAAAGCTGACATCCCGCAGGATGGGCGTGCCGTGGATCGACAGCGACAGGTGGTCAACGCTGATCATTGGCGCTGCCTCCTCAACCGGGGGTCCAGCAGGTCGCGCAGCCCGTCACCCATCAGGTTCAGCCCCAACACCATCAGCACGATGGCCAGCCCCGGCAGAACGGCCAGCATCGGGTGGGTGTAGATCATGGTCTGGGCATCGGCCAGCATCCGGCCCCAACTGGGGGTGGGCGGCTGAACCGACAGGCCGACATAGGACAGCGCCGCCTCGGCAAGAATGCCAAGCGAGAACTGGATCGTGGCCTGCACGATCAGCAGGTTGGCAATGTTGGGCAGGATATGTTCCGCGCTGATCCGGACCTTGCCCTTGCCCGCGACACGGGCTGCCAGGATGTAGTCCAGCGTCCACAGGCTGAGCGCGCCGCCGCGCGAGACGCGGGCAAAGACGGGTATGTTGAAGATGCCGATGGCGATGATCGCGTTGAAGGCGGAGGGGCCGAACACGGCGGTGATCAGGATGGCGATGACAAGGCTGGGGAAGGCAAAGATCAGGTCGTTGCCGCGCATGATCACCTCGTCCAGCAGGCTGCCGCGCGTGGCCGCCGCCGCAAGGCCAAGCGGCACGCCGAGGGCAACGCCGATGCCCACGGCGACCAGCGCCACCGCCAGCGACACCCGCGCGCCGACCATGAGCATCGACAACAGGTCACGCCCGAACTGATCCGTGCCCAGCCAGAACTGCCCGCTTGCGGGTTGCAGCCGGTCGGCGATGACCAGCTGTTCCACGTCATGCGGGGTCCAGGCAAAGCTGAGCAGTGCCATGGCAAGGAAGATGGCGGACAGGACAGCGCCGATCGTCAGGGGGACGGGCAGGCGGATCATCCGCGCCTCCTTAGCCGGGGGTCGGCGATGGCATAGGCGATGTCGACAAGGAAGGTCACCACGATCACGGCGAAGACCAACAGCATGGTGACGGATTCCACCACCACCAGATCGCGCTGCGTGATGCCCTGAAAGATCAGGCGCCCGAGGCCGGGCAGGAAGAACACGTTTTCGATGATGATCGCCCCCGCCAGCAGGAACGAGAATTGCAGCCCGATGATGGTCAGAACCGGGATCAGGGCGTTTCGCAGGGCGTGGCGCAGCACCGCTTGGCGGCGGCTCAGCCCCTTGGCGCGGGCGGTGCGCATATAATCCTGCGCCAAGGTCTCGATCAGGGCCGAACGCATCACGCGGGCAAGGATCGCGGCTTGCGGCAGGGCCAGTGCAATCGAGGGCAGGACGAGGGATTTCAGGGCCATGATCGGCGTGCCCCATCCGGGAAAGCCACCTGCGTTGAACCAGTGCAGATTGACCGCGAAGACCAGCACAAGCAGCATGGCGAACCAGAAATTGGGCACGGCGATGCCCAATTGGGTGCCGCCCATGATCCCGTAATCGGCCGCCCGGCCACGGTTGGCAGCTGCGATCAGGCCGATGGGAAAGGCGATCAGAGTCGAGAGGATCAGCGACAGAACGGCAAGGGGCAGCGACACCCACAGCCGGTCGGCCACCAAGTCGGCCACCGGGACGCGATAGGTGTAGGAGGTGCCGAAATCGCCCTGCACCATTCCGGTGATCCACGCGACGTAGCACTCTGCCCTGGACCCGTCGAGGCCAAGGTCGGCGCGCAGGGCGGCGACCGTGCTGTCATCGGCATTCAATCCCAGCATGAACGCCGCCGGGTCGCCGGGAATGACCTCGATCACCGTGAAGATGACGAGGCTGGCGACGATCAGGCTGAGGCTCAGCGAGACAAGGCGACCGAGGATATAGCGCAACATGGGGTGACGTTAGACGGGGCAATTCGCGTGCGCCAGAGGGGACTTGCCACGACGCACGTTTCTGGATTATCGGAAGGTCAGGCAGGGGCGATGGCGTCGCCCCGGCGGCTAGGCCGCTTGCCGGCGGGCCCTCCCCGCGACCGCCCTGTACGCCGGGGCCTTGGTCATATGAAGGAACTTCCCATGGACCGTCCCGAATTCTACCGCCTGCATAATGGCGACAAGGCCGTGCTGGCCTTTTCGCAGGCAGAATACGACGATCGCCTGATGGGGCTACGCACCATCATGGACGCCAGCGGCGTCGAGGCCGTGGTGCTGACGTCGATGCACAATATCGCCTATTACTCGGGTTTTCTCTATTGCGCGTTCGGGCGGCCCTACGGGCTGGTGGTGACGGCGCGCGAGGCGGTGACGATCAGCGCCGGGATTGACGCGGGCCAGCCGTGGCGGCGATCCGCGACCGACAACATCACCTACACCGACTGGCAGCGCGACAACTTCTGGCGGGCCGTTTTACACGTCGCAGGTAAAGGAAAGGTTATCGGTTTCGAGGCCGATCACCTGACCCTTGCGCAGCAGGACAAGCTGAGGGCCTTTCTGGCCCCATCGACCGAGATGGATATCGCGGCGAAGACCATGCAGCAAAGAATGCGCAAATCGCCCGCCGAGATTGCCTTGATCCGGGCCGGTGCTGCGGTTGCCGACGTGGGCGGATACGCCATCAAAGACGCTGTAAAACAAGGTGTTAGAGAGATCGACGTGGCGATGGCGGGGCGCGATGCGATGGAGGCGGAGATCGCCCGGCGGTTCCCCGATGCCGAATATCGCGACACGTGGGTCTGGTTCCAGTCGGGGATCAACACCGATGGCGCGCACAACCCGGTGACGGGCCGGGTGCTGGAGCGGGGCGATATCCTGAGCCTCAACACCTTCCCGATGATCTCGGGCTATTATACCGCGTTGGAACGGACGATGTTCGTGGAAGAGGTGGACGCCGCCTCTCTGGCCTATTGGGAGGCCAATGTGGGGGCCCATGAATACGGGATGAGCCTGCTGAAGCCGGGCGCGAGTTGTGCGAAAGTCACTCATAAAATCAATGACTTCTTTGCCGAGAGAGACCTGCTGCAATACCGTAGTTTCGGTTATGGTCACAGTTTTGGAGTGCTGTCCCACTACTACGGGCGCGAGGCAGGATTGGAGCTGCGCGAGGATATCGACACGGTGTTGGAGCCGGGCATGGTGATCTCGATGGAGCCGATGCTGACCATCCCCGAAGGCCAGCCCGGTGCGGGCGGATACAGGGAGCACGATATCCTGATCATCACCGAGGACGGGGCCGAGAACATCACCGGCTATCCCTATGGACCAGGGTTCAACGTGGTCAAATAAGGCCGTCGCCGGGCGTGCACCCCCGGTACACCCCCCGTACACCCCCCGTACACCGGAAGAGCACTTTTCAGAAAGCCGGGCCTTGGCCCGGCTTTCGCGTGTCCGCAGGGGGTGTCTCGTCACCCACCGGCCCGCTAGGGTGGTTCCATTGCCCGACCCGAGCCGAGAGGTGCGCCTTGATTCCACGTCATCTTTGGTACCTGCGCACGATGCTGCGCAAGGTCTGGGTTCGGGTCGTGGGCTTCGCTGTGCTGGCCTTTTTCTCGGTCGGCCTGTCGCAGCTTGTTTCGCCGATCATGCCGGAAGGTCTGGGGGTGCAGCTTGGGGCACAGGCCGTCGGGCAGATTCTTGGGGTGCTGGCCTCGTCGATGCTGGCGGTCACCACCTTTTCGCTGTCGATCGCGGTGTCGGCTTTCGCGGCTGCGGCGGGCAGCGCGACGCCACGGGCGACGGCGCTGTTGCAACAGGACCGGACCACGCAGAACGTGCTGGCGACCTTTCTGGGGGCGTTCCTGTTCAGCCTTGTGGGGCTGATCGCGCTGAACGCCGATCTCTATGACAGGGCGGGGCAGTTCGTGCTGTTGCTTGTCTCCATCGCGGTTGTGGCGTTGGTCATCGTCGCCCTGATCCGCTGGATCGGCCACCTGATGAGCTTTGGGCGCATGGGCAATACGCTGGACCGGGTCGAGGCTGCTGCTGCGGCATCGCTCAAGGCGCGGCAGGGCACGCCCTATCTTGGCGGCACCCGAGACACCGGCGAGGGCCGGAAAAAGGGCGTCTCAGTCCGTGCCAAGGCCACGGGCTATGTCCAGCATGTCGACATGCGCGCCTTGCAGAACGCCGCAGAGGATTGTGGCGGGCAGGTCTATATCCGCCGTCTGCCCGGGTCGTTCGTGTCGGTTGGCGCCGTGGTGGTCGATGTGCTGGAGGGCGAGCCGGATGAAGGGCAGGTGGCGGCGATGCGGTCTGCCTTTGCGCTGGGCAAGGAGCGGCTGTTTGACGAAGACCCCCGGTTCGGCCTGATCGTGCTGGCCGAGATCGCCTCGCGCGCCCTGTCGCCTGCTGTCAACGATCCGGGCACGGCGATCAGCGTGATCGGGCGGCTGGTGCGGGTGCTTGCGGAATGGCGCGACGAACGCGATGCCGATGTGGTCTTTCCCGACCTTTATGTGCCGCCGGTCACCCGGCAAGAGGTGGTCATAGATGCGTTCCGCCCGATTGCGCGGGACGGCGCCGCGCTGATCGAGGTGCAGATCCGGTTGCAAAAGGCGCTGGCCTCGCTCTGTCTTGCCTCGCCCGACCTGTTCCGCGAGGCGGCGGTCGATATGGCGGGCTATGCGTTGGCGCAGGCCGAAAAGGCGGGGCTGAGCGAGGCCGAGCTGGAGGAGCTGCGCATTCTCGCGCCGGGGCACGGGTCGAGCGGTGACGCCTCTGACAAGAGCTAGGGGGTGCGGCCTGCCATGACGGGGCGGGCCCCCCCCGCGCCATGACTGGGACATCAGCTTTCACCCCACTGTCACGAAACCGTGAGCGGCCTGTTACGTTCAGCCACCACGACAGGAGACGCACCATTTTTGGGAGAGTCTCGCATGACACATCGCTTTTTGCTGCTCAGCACGGCCGTCTTGGCCGTCGCGGGCAGCCCTGCCCTGGCAGACATGAACTTCAACCGCGTCGCCTCGTTCCCGGTGGCCCGGAACGCGCCGGACGCCGAGGAAACCTCTTCGGAAATCATCGCGGCCACTGCCGATGGCATGACGCTGGTCTACACCGACAGCCTTGGCGAAACGCTTGGCTTCATCGACATCGCCGACCCGGCCAACCCCGTTGCGGGCGGTGCACTGGAGCTGGATGGCGAGCCGACCTCGGTCGCCGTGATCGGCCAGACCGCCTATGTCGGCATCAACACCTCGGCTGACTATGTGAACACCTCGGGTCACTTGCAGGTGGTCGACGTGGCCTCGCATGACACGCTTGCGAACTGCGATCTGGGCGGTCAGCCCGACTCGGTCGCCGCCGCGCCCGACGCCTCGTTCATCGCCGTCGCAATCGAGAACGAGCGCAACGAAGATCTTGGCGATGGCCGCGTGGGCCAGATGCCCGCAGGGTATGTTGTCATCCTGCCGCTGGCCGAAGGAATGCCGCAGTGTGACGAGGCGATCTTTGCCGACGTGACCGGCTTGGCCGAGATCGCGCCGGAAGACCCCGAGCCCGAATTCGTCTCGATCAATGCCGAAAACGAGATCGTCCTGACCATGCAGGAAAACAACCACATGGTCATCCTGAGCGCCGCTGGTGAAGTGCTGAACCACTTCTCGGCCGGAGCCGTGGACCTTGAAGGTATCGACACCCGCGAAGAAGGTGCGCTGGTCTTCACCGACAGCCAGCCGGGTCGCCTGCGCGAGCCGGACTCGGTGACCTGGATCGACGCCGATCATTTCGCCATTGCCAACGAAGGCGACATGGATGGCGGCAGCCGCGGCTGGACCATCTTCAACCAGGACGGCACCGAGGTTTACGAATCCGGCACCTCGTTCGAACAGGCGCTGATCCAGATCGGCCATTACCCCGAACAGCGGTCTGGCAACAAAGGCGTCGAGCCTGAATCCGTGACCTTCGGTGTTTTCGACGGCACGCCCCTGTTGTTCGTCGGTTCCGAGCGCGGCTCGGTCGTGGGCGTCTATGACGTGACCGACCCGGCCACCCCTGCGCTGCTGCAACTGCTGCCCTCGGGCATCGGGCCGGAAGGCTACGTGGTGATCCCCGAGCGTGGCCTGCTGGTGTCGGCCAACGAGGAAGACCTTGGGCTGGACGGCGGAGCGCGCAGCCATGTCATGATCTTCGAGCGTCAGAATGCCGACGCGGTCTATCCGCATCTGACCTCGGCGGGCATGGACGAGCTGACCGGATGGGGCGCCCTGTCGGGGCTGGCCAACGACCCGGAAACCGGGCTGATCTACGCGGTCAACGACAGCTTCTACGCGATGCAGCCGACGATCTTCGTGATCGACCCCTCGATGGACGGCCCTTCGCAGATCGTGGACGCGATCCGCGTGACCCGTGGCGGTCAGCCAGCGCAATTGCTGGACATGGAAGGCATCACGCTGGACGGTGAGGGCGGTTTCTGGATCGCTTCGGAAGGCCGCACCGACCGTCTGGTGCCACATGCGCTGTATCATGTCGGTGCCGATGGCGAGATCGAGGACTACGTGACCCTGCCGGCAGAGCTGCAAGCGGTCGAGCGCCGCTTTGGCTTTGAAGGCATCACCATGGTGGGCGACACCCTGTGGATGGCCGTTCAGCGCGAATGGGCCGACGATCCGGCGCATCAGGCCAAGCTGGTGTCCTACAACACCCTGACCCGTGACTGGGGCGCCGTCCGCTACGAGCTGACCACCCCCGACTACGGCTGGGTCGGCCTGTCCGAGATCGAGGCGCATGGCGACTATGTCTACCTGATCGAGCGCGACAACCAGTTGGGCGAGCTTGCCCGGACCAAGCTGGTCACCCGCGTGGCGATTGCCGACTTGCAGCCCGCGCCGCTTGGCGGCGACCTGCCCGTCGTGCCGCATGAGATGGTGGTCGACCTGATGCCCTACATGGCCTCGACCGGTGGTTTCGTGGTGGACAAGGTCGAAGGCCTGACCATCATGGAAGATGGCACCATGTGGATCGTTACCGACAATGACGGTGTCGATGACTCCTCTGGCGAGACGATGTTCTTCTCGATCCCGCCGATGTAATCGGTCGGACTGACCGGCATTCCGACCTCCGGCGGAGCGATCCGCCGGGGGTTTTCGTATTCAGCGTGTCCATGCAAATTCGCATATTGGATCGACAGATTCAGGCAATTCGCGCATGGCGATCTTTGGCGTAGTCTTCAGGTGCAACAAGACATGGAGGCCTGCGATGCACGCCCTTTATTACGACAGATACGGTGGCCCGGATGTTGTCAGCCCGCGCGAGATTGCCATGCCCGAGCCGGGCACGGGCGAGGTTCTGGTGCGCGTCGCGGCGGCGGGGGTCACCACGGCGGATTGGCGGTTGCGTGCGTCGGCCTTTCCCGGTGGATTGTGGCTGGCGGGGCGGCTGATGACCGGGCTGTTCGGTCCCCGCAAGCGTGTGCTTGGCGGCGATTTTGCCGGAACGGTCGCGGCTGTGGGCAAGGGCGTGTCCCGGTTTCGTCCCGGCGACCCGGTGTTCGGCTTCAGCAGGTATGGCGCCCATGCCGAGTATCTGGTGATGCCGGCAGAGGGGGCGCTGGCCCGCAGGCCCGAAGGGATCACCCCGGCGCAGGCGGCGGCGTTGCCCTTTGGCGCGTTCTGCGCGTTGGAGTTCCTGCGTGACAAGGCCAGGCTGCGCCCCGGACAGCGGGTGCTGGTGGTGGGTGCGTCGGGCGGCGTGGGCGTTTATGCGGTGCAGATGGCCAAGATGTTCGGGGCCGAGGTGACGGGCGTCGCCAGCGGTGACAACCTTGGGCTGGTGCGGGATCTGGGGGCCGATCATGTCGTGGACTATCGCACCACCGATCTGGCCGGGCTGTCCCAACGCTTCGACGTGATCTTCGACACGGTCGGGGCGCTGTCGTTTGCGGCGGCCAAGGGTTTGCTGGGGCCGCGCGGCTTGTTCCTGCCGCTGAATTTTTCCGCCGCAGACCTGCCGCGCGCGCTGTTCTCGGGCCGCAAGGGCGGGCCGCGCATGGTGCTGCATGTGAGCGGCGACACCCGCGAGCAGGCGGAAACGGTCGCGGGGCTGGTGGCGGCGGGGCGGCTGAAACCGGTTCTGGACGAGGTGTATCCGATGGACCGGATCGGCGCGGCCTATGCCCATGTCGAAGGGCGGCACCGGCGCGGGGCGGTGGTGCTGGATATCGGGCGGGCGGCGGACCGAGACGCGGTGGCCTGACGCCGGTTAGCCGCGCCGGGACAGGCGGCGTTCGCGCAGGTAGATCATCAACCCACCCGCAATGATCAGCAGACCACCGGGAAAGAGCGCGCGAAACGGAGTTTCGCCGAAGGCGAGCCAGCCGAGGACGAAAGCGGTGGGAATGCCGAAATAGGCGAAAGGTGCGAGGTTGCCGGGGTCTGTCATGCGATAGGCGATGATGAGGCAAAGCACGGCCCCACCGCCGCAGATGCCCATGGCGATGATCCAAAGCAGGTCTGCGAGGGGTCCGATGGGGGAAAAGCCCCCGAGGACCATGGCCAAGGCAAAAGCCCCCGCCGCCGAGACCGAGGAGGACCACAGGTTGATCAGCGGACTGGGCACGTCTTCGTCCATCATCCGCGACGAGACCCCAGCGAAAGCATAGAGCGCGGCGGCGATCAGCGGCAGCAGCGCGTCGATGTCAAACCCCGCCTGGCTTGGGCCGATCACCATGACCACACCGGCGAACCCGACCAGAGCCGCAGACCAGCGGAAGGGGCCCACCCGCTCGCCCAACAGCGGCACGGAATAGACGAGGATGAACAGCGCATTGGCGTAAGAGATCGTCGACGCGGTGGCAAAGGCGAGCCGCCCGAGCGACAGGTAGAAGCAGAACTGCGCCACGGTGACGGCGGCGCCGCGCAGCAGCGGGATCTGCCATTGCCGGATCAGCAGCCGTCGCCCGCCCCGATGCCAGCCCGGCGATGTCCAGAGCGCGATAGCCGCCGGGATCAGGCCGAAGAGGTTGCGATAGGCCGACAATTCCGCCGCGCCGTAGCTGCCGGACAGATGCTTGATGATCAGCCCCATGATGTCGAACAACAGGATCGACAGCAGGCTGATCAGGATCGCGGGCAACGGTCGGTTGGTGCGGGGTGGCGTCGGCATCGGGTATCCAATAGAAAACCCCCGCCGGTCCGGTTGGAGGGCGGGGGTCATGCTGTCAGGTGGGCCTTAGTCCGTCCAGTGAACCGCCGTCAGGTCGTTGGCCTGCGTCGGCGCGTTTTCCCATAGACCCTCGATATTGGCGTTGGCGACGCCGGTCTTGGCGAGCTGGAAGAGATAGCCGTTCACGTAGTCTTCCGAGATGATGCGCTGCGCCTGTTGCAGCAGGTCAGAGCGCGCCGCCGGGTCGGTGGTGGCCGTCAACTCATCCATCACCGCGTTGAAATCGGGATTGTGATACTGGAAATAGTAGTCGTCGCGCCCGTAGATGCCGATATCCATCGGTTCGGTGTGGCTGACGATGGTCAGGTCGAAGTCATGACCGCGAAAGACCTGTTCCAGCCATTGCGCCCATTCGAGGTTGGTGACCTCGATATCCAGCCCCACGGCCCGCAATTGCGAGGCGACGATTTCGCCCCCGCGCCGGGCGTAGGAGGGTGGCGGCAGCATCAGCCGCAAGGTGATGCCTTCCGCGCCCGCCTCGGCCAGCAATGCGCGCGACCGGTCCGGGTCATAGGCGGACAGGTCGGTCAGGTCGATATAGTCGGGATTGTGCGGCGCAAAATGGGTGCCGATGGGGGTGCCGTAGCCGAACATCGCGCCGTCGATGATGTCCTGGCGGTTGATGGCATGGGCGATGGCCTCGCGCACGCGGACGTCGCCGAGATGGTCGGCCTGGTTGTTGGTGGACAGGATCGTCTCGCCCTCGGTCGAGCCGACGATGACGTTGAAGCGGGGATCGGCCTCGAACTGGGACAGCGTTTCAGGCGCCGGGAAGTTCGGGAAGGCATCGACATCGCCCGCCATCATCGCGGCAAAGGCCGCATTGGGATCAGAGATAAAGCGGAAGGTGGCGTGTTCCAGCGCCACCGGGTCGCCCCAGTAATCCGGGTTGCGGCTGAGGTCCACCCGGTCGCCCTGCACCCATTCGTCGAAGGCAAAGGGCCCGGTGCCCACGGGGGCGGTGGCGTTGGTCTCGGCGCTTTCGGGCGCGACCATCACCGCGTCGCCCCACGCCATGTTGAACAGGAAGCTGCCGTTCGGCTGGGCGAGGGTCACGACCAGCGTGGTATCATCCACGGCCTCGGTGCTGGCGATGTCGGCAAACAGGCCCGGCTGCGCGTTGGTCGAGCCGTCGGCGCGGGCGCGGTCAAGGCTGAACACCGCGTCTTCGGCGGTGAAGGTTGTGCCATCGTGGAAGGTCACGCCGTCGCGCAGGTGGAAGGTATAGGTCATCCCGTCGTCGGAAATGTCCCAGCTTTCCGCCAGCCCCGGAATGACCGACCCGTCCGAGGCGAAGCGGGTCAGCCCTTCGAACACATTGGCATAGACCACCTCGTCAATCGCTGCGGCGGCACCGCCGGTCGGGTCGAGGTTTGGCGGCTCCAACACCATGCCGAGCGTGATGTCGGTGGTGGTGGCATAGGCGCCGGTTGCCCCAAGCACCAGCGCCAGTGCGGTGGTTTGCAGGATACGCATGTCATCTTCTCCCTGTCGGGGCCGGTCAGGTGCCGGCCGTCAGATCCCATGAAAGGGCGAATATGATGCGTAATCAAGCGGCTTGCTGAGTAATTTTATTGCGCGAATTTTTTCTCCGGGGTGGATTTCTGCGGTGCAGCAAGATATGTTGGCGCACCGATCTGACGCTCTCAAGGAGGAGAGATGAGCGCCACTGCCAAGAAAACCGCGCCTTTGCCCGCTGATATCATCGCGCGCAAAGGGGAAACGCCGCTTGTGTGTCTGACCGCTTACACCACGCCGATTGCCCGTCTGACCGACCCGTATTGCGATATCGTTCTGGTCGGCGATTCCGTCGGCATGGTGCTGCACGGGATGGAGTCGACGCTTGGCGTCACCATGGAGATGATGGTGATGCACGGGGCCGCCGTCCGGCGGGGGTTGGCCAAGGCGATGATGGTCATCGACATGCCCTTTGGCAGCTACGAGGAGGGCCCGCAGCAGGCGTTTCGAAACGCTGCGCGCCTGATGCGGGAAACCGGCGCGGCGGCCGTCAAGCTGGAAGGCGGGGTCGAAATGGCAGAAACCATCCGCTTCCTGACCGCCCGGTCGATCCCGGTGATGGCGCATATCGGGCTGACGCCGCAGGCAATCAACACGCTCGGTGGCTACAAGGTGCAGGGCCGGGGCCAAGACCGCGCCCGTGTGCTGGAAGATGCCCACGCGGTGGCGCGGGCCGGGGCGTTTTCCGTCGTGCTGGAAAAGGTGCCCGCCGCGCTGGCCGACGAGATCACCGCCGAACTGCCGATCCCCACGATCGGTATCGGGGCCTCTGCCGGGTGCGACGGGCAAATCCTGGTGGTCGATGACATGCTGGGGCTGTTCACCGCGTTCAAACCGAAATTCGCCAAACGCTATGGAACATTGGGGCAAGCGGCGGACGCGGCCATCGCGGCCTATGCCGAGGAGGTGCGCGCCCGCGCCTTCCCCGCGCCCGAGCATGTGTTCGGCGACGCGGTGCCGGAGACAAAGGCGTGACTGCCCCGATTATTCGCCGCAAGGACGACCTGCAGGCGCTGACGCGGGCGTGGCGGCGCGCGGGTGACGTGATCGGGGTTGTGCCCACCATGGGCGCGCTGCATCAGGGGCATCTGAGCCTTGTGCGGGCGGCGAAAGCGGGGGCGGATCGGGTGATCGTCACGATTTTCGTGAACCCAAAGCAGTTCAACGACCCCAAGGATCTGGAAAATTACCCCCGCACCGAGGAAGACGACGCGCGCAAACTGGCGCCCTTTGCCGTCGATGCGATCTACGTGCCGGACCCGGACCAGATTTACCCTGACGGGTTTGTCACCACGGTCTCGCTCGGCGGGGTGGCATCGGTGCTGGAGGGCGCGGCGCGCCCCGGCCATTTTGACGGGGTGGCCACTGTCGTAACCAAGCTTTTCACCCAGACCATGGCCGACCGCGCGTGGTTTGGGGAAAAAGACTATCAGCAATTGCAGGTGGTCACCCGGCTGTCCGCCGATCTGGACCTTGGCACCGAGGTGGTGGGCTGCCCGACCATCCGGGAAGAGGATGGGCTGGCCCTGTCGTCGCGCAACCTGTTGCTTTCGGACCGGGCGCGGATCAAGGCCCCGGCGTTGAACGCCGCGATGGAACGGGCGCGGGGCCGGATCGAAGCGGGCGAAGAGGTGGCCCAAGTTCTGGACGAGGCCAGCCTTGAGGTGGAGCGCGCCGGGTTCAACGCGGTGGAATACCTGGTTTTGCGGGCCGCGGGCACGCTGGCCCCGATGGATAGGCTGACCGGCCCCGCGCGGCTGTTGGCGGCCGCTCAACTTGCAGGTGTGCGGCTGATCGACACGATCGCGGTCACTCCGCCCGACTGACACCGCCCTTGTCGGCGATGTCGAAAGACCCGCGAACCCCTGCCAAGAACGAGAAACGACCGCCTCTTGCAAGGCGGCCGTTCCGGGCTGTCCCTCTCCCCTTTTCGGGGGTTAGTCGCGGGCCGACGAACTGGGGTTCAGGTAGTCGATCCAGTGCGGAATCGGCTCGGAGGCTTTGGTGCGGCGGGTGCCTGCGAACAGGTCGCGCAGGTCGAAGGCGGTCATCAGAAAGCCGAAGGCGTGCAGGTTGTGGGCGGCATTGGGCATGGCACGAATCCTTTGTGCGAAGGGGAGATAGGTCTTGAGGCGCACCTAGCCCCCCGGCAGGCATAAAACCATCGCCGTTTGAACAACCCAGAGATGCAATTGCTGCAATACTTAGCGGCTTAAAAACTTTGAAACCCTAAGCGCCGCGCACCAATTGATCCGGGGGCAGGTGGTCGATGTGCCAGAAGGCGCGTGCTCCCGGTGGCAGCTTTTCCAGCACCCGCGCAAGTTCGGCAGAGTTCATCACGCGCCACAGGGCGGTGGCCGTCGCCTCTATCGCGTTGTCGGGTGTCAGGTTGTGGTGGCGGCGCAGGGCCCTGACCTCCGCCGTCATGTCCTCGCGCGAGGCGAAGGGCAGGGGCGGCGTGGAGATATCCCAATCGCGGATGAAGATCGCGGCCAGAACCGAGGGGAGGGCACTGGCGAAGAGGATGCCCTGTTCCGGCGTCAGGCGCCTGCGGAAACATTGCAGCACCCCGTCCACCGCCGTGTAGGTCATGTTGTCGGAGTCGAGGGCCATTTCCTCTCGGGCGGCAGCGATGAAGGCGCGAAATTCGCTGCTGGCATGGCGGTAGGTCCATGGCATCGGCATGGGTGGCCCCTCAGGTCAGCAGCTCTTGCAAGGTCAGCGCCATCACCTTGGCGCTGTCCATCATGTCCTGCACACCGACCCATTCGTCGGGCTGGTGTGCAAGATCCAGAATGCCCGGCCCATAGGCGATGCAGTTCTTCAGCTTGCCGATCCGGTCGATATGCTTCTGGTCATAGGTGCCGGGCGAGACGACGAATTCAGCTTGTTTGTGCAGGACTTTTTCGATGGCCGCCTGCACCGTCTTCACCACCGGCGCATCTTGATCGGTCATGCTGGGGATGACCTCGAACAGATCGCGGATGTCGTAGTCGAATTTCGGGCGGGTCTGCTTGATGCCGTCCAGCATCCGGGCGACTTCGGATTTCACCTCGTTCAGGTCTTCCTCGATCAGGAAACGCCGGTCGATCACGATGCGGCAGCGGTCGGCGACGCAGGGCGCGGGCAGGCCGGTGTAATCGGCATCCTGTTCCGGCTCGCCGCCATGGATCGAGTTTATGTTGAGCGTCGATTGCCTGGCGCCTTCGGGCACCACCGGCATTTCGGTGCGTTTGCCGGCCAGAAGGGGGTAGAGCGTGCGCTCGATCTCTTCCAGCACCGCACCCATGTGGCGAATGGCACTGTCACCGAGGAACGGCATGGAGCCGTGGGCAATGCGGCCCTTGGTTTCGATCTCGGCCCACCACACGCCACGGTGGCCAAGGCAGATGCGGTCCTTGTTCAGCGGTTCGGGAATGATGACGTGCTGCACCTTTTCCGGGCTGAACCAGCCCTGTTCGGCCAAATAGGCCACACCGCCATAGCCGCCAGATTCTTCGTCTGCCGTGGCGCTGATCTCGATGGCGCCGGTGTGGTCGGGATGGGCCGCGATAAACGCCTCGGCCGCGATGACAGACGCCGCCAGCCCGCCCTTCATGTCACAGGTGCCGCGCCCGTAGATCTTGCCGCCTTTCAGGTCGCCGCCGAAGGGATCGGTCGTCCAGCCATGGCCTACCTCGACCACATCGTGATGGCTGTTGAAATGCACGCAGTCGCCGGGGCTGGCGCCCTCGTGCCGGGCCACCATGTTCCAACGCGGATAGGTCTCGCTGTCGGCGGGGGCACCATGGGCGCGGATCAGGTCGACGGCGAAGCCCTTGGCACGCAGGCGCTCGGCCAGGAAGTCGCAAATCTCGCGGTAGCAGCGCCCCGGCGGGTTCAGGGTGGGGATGCGGACGAGATCCTGGGTGAGTTGGATCAAGTCGCCCTCTCGGGCGGCCAGTTCCATGTCGAGGCGGGTCTGGGGCGTGTCAGTCATGGGCAGCACTTTGCGCGCCCGGCCCATATGCCGCAAGCCCTCGCATTTGGCTTGGACGCGCCCGTGTGAAAGGGTAGGACAATGCCATTCAGACCCGCGAAGGATTGTGACCGCCATGAGATGGGCCCGCTGGATTTTCTTGCTGTTGATTGCGCTGCTGATCGGCGGCTTTCTGCACTATACCCTGCCGCAACGCGATATCGTGCGGATCACGGGAACCGAGATCATCCGGGCGGACCTGTCGGGCTGGAACGCTTGGTTCTACGCGCGCTCGGATACCGGGAACGCCTCGGGCACGAACCGGGATTTGCGGCTGATCAACTCTACCCGGCCCGATGGCAGCGTCAGCGTCTACCGCAATGAGGATACCGGCTTTGGCTGGCCACCCTATTTCAAACTGGACAGTTCCGACCTGCATGCCGAGGCGACCGACCTGACAAGCACCAGCGCCAACCCGCAATGGGTGGTGATCACGCATTACGGCTGGCGCTCTCGGGCGTTGTCGATCTACCCCAATGCGGTGGCGATCCGGGCCGTGGACAGCCCGGATGTGAGTTTGTTTCCATGGCTCAACATCATCATTCTGCTGATCCTCGCCTCGATCCTGTTCGCGCTGTGGCGCCTGTGGGAGCGGTTTGAAGACCGGGTGATCGACCCCACCGTCGACCGGGTGATCGTGACATGGGCCAAGCTGAAAGACCGGGTGCGCGGCCGCTGAGAAACGCGCGGATTCGGGGGGAACCTGACCCAAGGATCGGTTGACCGGGGCAGGTCTTGTGGTTATCTTCTCGGTCCCCCCAACAGCTATGGGCGCCCCTTTGGATTCGCCCTTCCAAACAAGTGGAATTAGACCGATGAGCCGCTTCTCCGCCCCGATTGCCGAAGCCATTTGGGACATGAAATACAGGCTCAAGGAAGCCGACGGGACACCGATCGACCTGACGGTCGAAGACACGTGGCGCCGAATCGCGCGGGCTCTGGCCAAGGTCGAGAAAGACCCCGCGCAGTGGGAGGACAAGTTCTACGCCGCGCTGGAAGATTTCAAATACCTGCCCGCAGGCCGCATCACCGCAGGCGCGGGCACCGGGCGCAACGTGACGCTGTTCAACTGCTTCGTCATGGGCACCATCCCCGACAGCCTTGGCGGCATCTTCGAGAACCTCAAGGAAGCGGCCCTGACCATGCAGCAGGGCGGCGGGATCGGTTATGACTTCTCGACCATCCGGCCCAAGGGCGCGGATGTGAAGGGCGTTGCCGCCGACGCGTCTGGCCCGCTCAGCTTCATGGATGTGTGGGATGCGATGTGCCGCACGATCATGTCGGCAGGCAGCCGCCGCGGCGCGATGATGGCGACCATGCGCTGCGATCACCCCGATATCGAGGATTTCATCACCGCCAAATCCGACGCGGCCCGCCTGCGCATGTTCAACATGTCGGTGTTGGTGACCGATGCGTTCATGCAGGCGGTCAAGGCCGATGGTTCTTGGGAACTGGTCTTTGACGGCAAGGTTTATCACACGGTCGAGGCGCGCGATCTTTGGAACCGGATCATGCAGTCGACCTATGACTATGCCGAGCCGGGCGTGATTTTCATCGACCGCATCAACACCGCAAACAACCTGCAATATGCCGAACAGATCGCGGCGACCAACCCCTGCGGCGAGCAACCGCTGCCGCCCTATGGCGCCTGCCTGCTGGGGTCTGTAAACCTCGCGCGGTTGGTGGCCGACCCGTTCAGCGAAGCCGCCCATCTGGATGCGAACGCGCTGGAGGATCTGGTGGGCACCGCCGTGCGGATGATGGATAACGTGGTCGATGCGTCCCGTTTCCCGCTGGAGGCGCAGGCGCAGGAAGCCGCCGCCAAACGTCGGATCGGGCTTGGCGTCACCGGGCTTGCCGACGCGCTTTTGATGCTGGGGCTGCGCTATGGCTCGGACGAGGCCGCGGCGCAGACCGAAGCATGGATGAAACAGATCGCCCACGCAGCCTATCGCGCCTCGGTCGCCTTGGCCAAGGAACGCGGGGCGTTCCCGCTGTTCGATGCCGAGGCGTTCCTGTCGTCGGGCAATATGCAGACGATGGACGAAGAGCTGCGCGAAGAGATCCGCCAGCACGGCATCCGCAATGCGCTGCTGACGTCGATCGCGCCGACGGGGACGATCAGTCTTTATGCAGGCAATGTCAGCTCGGGGATCGAGCCGGTCTTCGCTTATGCCTACAAGCGCAAGGTGCTGCAACGCGACGGCAGCCGGACCGAGGAAGAGGTGGTCGATTACGCGGTGCAGATGTGGCGCGAAACCAAGGGCGACGCGGCGTTGCCCGACTATTTCGTCAATGCCCAGACCCTGCCGCCGACCGACCACGTCAAGATGCAGGCCGCTGCCCAGAAATGGGTGGACTCGAGCATATCCAAGACCATCAATTGCCCCGAGGACATCAGCTTCGAGGCGTTCAAGGATGTCTACATGCAGGCGTGGGACGAGGGCTGCAAAGGCTGCACGACCTACCGCCCCAACGACGTGACGGGCAGCGTGTTGACCATATCGGAATCCGAGGAAAAACCCGCCGCCGAGCGCCCCGATGACGATGGCGACGTGGTCTATATCGCCGAGCCGCTGGACCGCCCGCAGGAACTGGAAGGCCTGACCTACAAGCTGAAATGGCCCGACTCCAACCATGCGATCTATATCACGATCAACGATATCGTCATCGCGGGCCACCGCCGCCCGTTTGAAATCTTCATCAATTCCAAGAACATGGAGCATTTCGCCTGGACCGTGGCCCTGACCCGCATGATCAGCGCGGTGTTCCGGCGCGGCGGCGATATTTCCTTCGTGGTGGAAGAGCTGAAGGCCGTGTTCGACCCGCGCGGCGGTGCATGGATGGGCGGCAAATACGTGCCGTCGATCCTTGCCGCGATCGGCGGCGTGATCGAGAAACACCTGATTGCCATCGGCTTTATCGACGGCGAGGGGATGGGCCTGAAAACCGACCCCCGCGCCGAAGTCAGCGCGCTTGGCAACGGTCGCCCCAAAGGCCCGGCCTGCCCGTCCTGCGGCGAATACCAGATGCGGATGGTCGAAGGCTGCATGACTTGCGCCAATTGCGGCCACTCCAAATGCGCCTGAGGGGGCGCTCCGGTTTACCGTTGAAAAATCCCGGAATTTTTTGCCATTTGGGGCAAATCTGGTTCCACCTTACCGGTCTTTTTCTTCCACCCCCGCGTAACCATTTGATTTTCCTATGAACGGGCGGCGGCCTAACCGGGCCGCCACTGGAACTGATGGGGCCTGCCAGATGGGGCATGCCTCGCACGCTGCTCCTTAATCGGATGGTCCTTTTCGTCCCTCTTAATCCAGCGCATCTGGCCTACGCGATGCGGCGCTACCCGGACATCCGACTGTTTCTGAAAGTATCACGCATTGGCCTGTTCCCGGTGTTCCTTATGACCCGTGCAGCGGCGGGGGCAGCCGACGTCTTCTTCCAGCCCGGCCCCCGGCCCCCGGCACCGGAACCTCGACAAGCCGGATTAGCCTCCCCGAAGTGGATGTTCCCGGTGATATGGGCGGCCCTCTACGTCCTAATCGCGCTGGCCGCGACCTGGATCTCGGAGGTGCCGGACAACGACCTCGCGCTTGGGCTCTGGGAGCAGATCACGATCAACACTCTGTGGTTGGAGGTGTTCTTCGGCCTACGCCGGATGCTGGCAGGGGCGGTGATCATCGCGGCGTTGTGGGTGGCGGTGCTGGCCACGACGATGGTGTTCTGGGAGCATGACATGATCGCTGCCCTGTTAACGTTCGCATACCTGATCTGGGGCACCTACGCGCTTGCCTTGAACATTTCGGTGTGGCTGCGCAACCGGGACCGGGCTGATCCGGCGGCGTAGGGGCAGTCGATCCTGGACAGCTTGTGTCGCTCGGAATGCAAATGTCAGCTTAGTGCATGTCGAATCGGTCCACTGTCATGTCCTTGGGCGAGACTGCGACCATGTCGCGTAGGAGAAAATGGTTTCCCACGGAGCTGGACTTGGATTGGAAACCGGGAGGAGGCCGTGAGATACTAGGCGTTCTTTTCTGTTCAAGGTTTGCGACGACAGGATTTCGGCTATTCTGCGGAAATCACGTCCCACATCGCCAGCATCTCCCTGATGACTCGCTTGTCAGTGTCGGAAACGACATAGTCGTCGTAGAATTGTTGTCCGTTGAACCGGATCACAGCACGCTCTGAGTCGGCGATGCGGCGGGCTAGTGAAAGCGCAGCGTCGCCCCTAATATCTCCGAATTCCCAGATCTCGGTATCGTTATCCCGGAACCATTGATTAATCGGAAGCCTCGATGTCTCCCCATCAATGTTGATGGAGGCGTTCTGGACGAAGAGCCATCCGTCACGAGAGGTGTAATTTACGAAAAGTTCCATTGTCTGTTGACCAGTTCCGGACTCGATCAAGTACAGGGTGACGTAGTCTCTGATGTCCTGATACCGCGGCGACGATGGGTGCCGCGCCCACGACGATCCGTCGAATTCCGCTGTCGTTTTGATGAGGCGATTTTCCAACTGTCGCGCGGTCCGCTCCAATTGGGCCTGCGCCGCTTCGATCGCCTGCTCGTACCGCGCGACACGTTCGTGGTAGGGGGTGTTGTCCGGATTGAGACGCGCGAGCGCCCTGTACGCGGTAAGGTTGAGCTCCGATTGTGCCGCTGGGATCGGGCGTACGTAGGCTATCAAAGCCGCCTCAAGAGCATCCCGGTCCGATCCGGGGGGCGGGGCGAAGGTGTCATCCGCCGTGATGTCTGCGGCAACCGCTCCTATGTCACTTTCTTCCGCTTGAACCCTCTCCAAGAAATCGGCCAGCCTGGTGTCTGATGTGATTTGATCGGACGGTTCCTCGGCAGAAATCTGTGGATCTTCAGTATCCAGTATGGCCGGCTGAGCCAGCTCTGCAGCTCTCATTCTCGCGGCTTCGGGACTCGCCCCTTCGAGGGCGTCCGCGAGGGCGAGACACAAATCGACTTCTCGGGCCAGATCCGAACCGGCTACCTCTCCCCAACTGATCATCGTGGCGGCAGCGTTCAGGTATGCTTCGGCATCGCGGGCCAGAAACGCATCACGGCAGGCGGTGCGAGCCTGCTCGAACTCTTGCGCGGATGGTTCGGCACTGACGGGGTGCGTGATGAGCGCCAAAAAAGTCAACGAGTATAGAACACGAAGCTGCATCGGACTGTTTAATCCCCTTCTTTCCTGTGTAAATCACAAGAACACATGATCCGGTCCGGGACACGTTCCGCGCTTAGCGCAATCAATTCAAGTACCTAATCAAGCTGAAGGTCGAGGTGCCTACCTCGAACGCACTCCGCACCGCGACTTGTCGGGTTGATGAACAACTGGAATACTCGGGTCCGGACCGAAATTCAGGATAGATGCATGAGCGGTTTGATGAAATGGGGTGGTGCCCTCCTGTTTGGGTTCGCTTTACTCTTCGGAGTGAACTATTTCCGGGTGAACGCGCCGGCGCAGGATGCGGCCCGCACTGCTGAGGTGTGGGCATATTATCGGTTCGGTGTGCTCCCGAGCGAGATCGTTTTCGATGTTCGAGACCTAAGCCCGTCCGCCAGCGCCGCCTCCGTCATTGGGGACCTGCTGCGGTTCTCTGCCGAATTACAGGATCGGGAATTCGGTGCCGTTCACCTCGCGTGGCGTGGCGAGACAAGGTTCATTCTGCCGGGATCGCACTTTCGCACCTTGGGTCGCGAGTACGCGTTCCAGAACCCAGCTTACACGATCCGGACCCTGCCGCAGCACCTGCTGGGGCCGGACGGTCGCCCTGCTTACAGTACGTGGTCAGGCGGTATGCTAGGTGTTCTGGGAGCGCAAATGGAAGATGTGAACGGTTTTGCTGCGGACTGGTTTGTCGACGATTACATCAGCAGCCGATAAAAACATCCCTGACGCCTGCGCCGGTTGAGCCTCCGTTCATGGACTGGAAAGACAGCGGCCATCCAGTAGTTCGACATGTGCTTATGTGAGTTCATCCGGGGACGCGGCCACCAGTTTAGTTGTTTTGTGGATCTTCTGAACCCCCGGAAGATCAGATTCTCCTGCTGGAGCTGGGAGGGCGTGATTTCGCCCCGCCGAAGACGTTCCTCGTCCCTCTCACGGGCACGGGCCTTTGACGCGGCTCGGTTCTTGAACAGGTCTGACATGAAGGCCTCCTCGGTCTTCTGATTAATGTGTCATGGAACACCCCGGCGGCGTCACGGTACATGACTGAGCGGATAGGGCCTGCTGGCACTTGTAATGGACTATTGCGCCGACCTACTCGAAAGAACAGCCGCGATCAGCGTGGGATTGGAACAGGCACGTGGCTGTGTTTCACCGGACCGGTTTATGCTCAGCCGGGATCATCGCCGTCTTCATCCAGTGCGGCCCGGTCCTTTTGGCGCCGGATCCGTTCGGCCTTCGTCCCCTCGATCAGGGCGGCTTCGACGATGCGCGACATGTTGAGCCCGAGGCCACGGGCGTCGTCCACGAGATCAGCACTCAGGGTTACGCTTACCTTTACCCGCATCGTGATCCTCCCTTGTGTTAAGAAAATACCGCCTCCTCAGGACCATGCTTGTGAGCGGTCGTAAAGCACCCAGACCAATGCCTGGCTTCGACTGAAGCCAGGCGGTTCCCTCCAGCATTGTTCGAGCGGACGGCGCACGGATTATTCATCATGTTCACCCGCGGGTGGCGTTTTCGTGTTGTCCTCCACCCCCGCCAGCAGCCCCGCCAAGGCGGCGCTGTCGAGTTCTCGGTGTTCGAGGAGCGCGTCAGCGACCAGTTCGACCACGCTGCGATGTTGAACGATGATCTTACGCGCTTCCTCCTGCCCGGCCCGGAGCCGGGCTTCGACCCGGTTCCGGACCTCAGTCGGCAGCAGGGTTGGCGGGGTGTCCGGGGAGATCCAGCATAGGTCTGGGCCGAAGCCGAACGAGCATTCCGCCCGTATGCCGAGGGAGGTGGCCTGTGCGAGGTCGCTGTTAGAGCCAGTCCCGGCTCCGCTGGTCACGTCGCCGAAGAAGATGTCCTCGGCTTCCCGCCCGGCGAGGACCGCCGCGATCATCCCCCTGATGTCCCGAGCCGTCATAGCGTTCAGATGCGGCCGGACGACTTCCCCGCCGCGAGGGCTGATCCGTGCCAGCGTCGCTGCTGGCAGCCCCAGAACATGGCTAGCGACCGCATGCGCCGCTTCATGGGCCGCGACGCGCCGCATCAGCGCGTCACCGAGCTGCGGCTGTGCGCGGTCGGCCGCGGCTTGTAAATCCTCTAGACGGAGATCCCGCCCCGCCTTGCGAGCGTTGGTCCGGGCCTCCCGGATCAGTGACGCGATCGCGGCCCCGGTCAGGCCGAGGAGCTGATCCGCCAGCAGGTCGATTTCATGGTCAGACACAGTCATTGAAGGGCCGCCTTCAACATCGCGCGGACCCCGGCTCGGTCGGGTCGCCCGACGCGAATATGACGATCGAACCTCCCGCTTCGGATCACTGCCGGATCCACACGCTCGAGGTCATTGGTGGCAGCGACAAGAACCACACCTTCGACCGTAGACAGGGCGTCGATGAGAGTGAGGAGTCCGTTCACCATGCCGAGTATGTATCCGTTAGATGATTGATTTCTATTATAAAAACTATCCACCTCATCGAGGAAGAATACGGATGGACGGCCTGCCTTGGCCTGTTCGGCGGCAGCATAGAGCGCCTTCAGAGCATCGCCCTGATGCCCCGCTTTCTGAACGTCTGAATAGGATGTCTTGACGAGGGTGATACCGGCGGACCGGGCCAGCGCCCCGGCCAGCATGGTCTTGCCCGTGCCGGGCGGGCCTGCCAAAACGAAGCTCTTCGTAACCTCGCGCCAGTCCAACTTTCCGGCCCGCCAGGCGTCCAGATCAGATACGGTCTGACGCAACGTCTCGACCGCTTCTGGCTGGCCGAAGACATCGTCGAGGCGCGGACCATCGTTCGGGGACCGTGCGACATCCTGGAGGCGCCGGAGCTGGGTGAGGGCCGCGTCGAGTGTTTCGGCGGCGAGCACGGGGGCCAGCGCGACTGGGGCCAGCTTTCCGAGCTGATTTTCGGATATCGGGAGATCCACATCGTGCGCCCGGTGAAGATACTCAAGGATCAGGGCAAGCATGCGCCGCGTAATGGGTGGCAGGGTCGCGCGCGCTGTGACCAGCGTATCTAGTTCGGGCGGGAGCTGCGCCATACCTGAGACTATGGCGAGCACCCCGTTGCCTGACAGGAGCCTTCCCGCCAGCCTGGCATGAAAATCTTTCGCTGCCCCGACCCGGCCCAGGGGATCCTCGATCATGAGAGCAGGGAACGGCAAGGATAGTCGTCGCCAAAGATCCGGGTGTCGCCGCGCGACCCGGTTCCTCTCCTCGTGAGATGAGACAAAGAGCAAAGACAGAAGGCTCGGCCTGGGGCAAAGAAGGTCCGGCCCGGCGCTTTCTGCGGCGTGGCACAGGCGCATGATCGCAATCGCGGTCAACGCCTCATCTGGGCTAGGTCGAAGCGTGGGCTTCGCGTCCTGCTGATCGACGAGCGCGTCGAGGGTATCATAGGACGCGTCCTCGTCGTGCTCAGGGACATCTGCCTGGGGGGCCAGGTCGCCAGCTCTAAGCGAGTCCAGATACGCCAGCGCTTCGTGAAGTCCGGGTGTGGGGCGGGTGTTATCCATGACTGCCTCCGCGATGCGGCAGGCGCGAAGGCTGCGCTCTGAATGGTGTCTGGATCATGGGCGGCTCCTTGCGAAAAAAGGGGATCAGTCGCGCCAAGGCGCGGTCCTGTGGGGTATCGATGCAGGTGAGGTTCAGTGCCGTCAGGAGGTCCGGGTTTGTGTCCAGGCCTGAACTGACGGGAGGCGGATCACGGTCCGCCGGGCAGGGTTGTGGTTCGCATTACGTTCTCCTTCGGTTGAGCCAAGGAATACAGGATCGGGCTGGCCTGCGCCACCCGGAATCTATTCGTAAGTATCTGATGCGAAACAAGAAAAAACCTCTGGCTAGTCTTCTGATTTCCGCAGGTCCCACAGGCCGCATCCTCAGGGCGAGTTGCCAGCCAGGTTAGCATGTTAGGTGATCCGAAAAACGAGGATGCCCCTAGAGGCGCGGCCGCCGGGGTGGCTATTTTGGGAACGAAAGCGGAACTCGGGTCGGGTTTCGCAGACAAGGTCCGGGGCTGTCTGGCAACTGATGGTGGGAATCCGAGGCTGATGACCTCGGTTTTGGCCTTACTGATTCGTCACTGGGAAGCTCGGTGCGTGTGGATCTGGTCCCGCAGGAGACGGGCATATCCGCTTGTGCGGCCTATCCGGAGGGGGCCTATCAATTACAGGCGGTGATCGGGATTGTCCTTGCAGGCCTATGATCTCACGCTAATTTTTCGCATCCATGAAGAACAACAAAAGGGAGATCCTCATGCCCGATGGCAGCACACCCACGTCACGCCGAAGCGTCGTCGTTTCGGAATTCACGAACTCGGTTCTAGACCCACAGGCCCCTATGTTGGGCCCGGTCGAGAACGGCGGCACGATCATCGCCAACACGGCCCCGGGCTGCTGGGGCCCGATGATTACGCCGCGCCTGCGTGGCGGGCATGAGGTGACGACGCCTGTCTTCGTGCAGGGGGCCGAGGTGGGCGATGCCGTGGCCATCCGGATCCGGGACATCACCGTGACCTCGATCGCGACCGCATCGGGGCATGACAGCTCGCCCGAGGGGTTCTGTCTAGGCGACCCCTATGTAGCAGCCCGCTGCCCGGTCTGCGACACGGTCTGGCCGGAAACCCATGTCGAGGGGATCGGTCAGGACGCCGTGAAATGCGACGCCTGCGGCAACGCGGTGAAGCCCTTCGAGATCGTGCACGGCTACACCGTCACCTTCGACGAGACCCGGAGCGTGGGCCTCACCCTGCCGCAAGAGGCCGCCGAGACCGTGGCGCGCGACGCGAACCATTACGCTGCCCTGCCCGACGGCAGCCGCCAGCACTCGATCCTGACCTACGCGCCTTCCGACATGCCGGGCACGCTGGTGCGGATGCGGCCCTTCATGGGGCAGCTCGGGACCTGCCCGTCGATGGCGATGCCCGACAGCCACAACGCGGGCGACTTCGGCGCGTTCCTGGTCGGCGCCCCGCATGATTACGCGATCACCGAAGAGCAGCTTGTCCAGCATAAGACCGATGGTCACATGGATATCGATGCGGTCCGGGCCGGTGCGATCCTGGTGTGCCCGGTCAAGGTGCCCGGTGCGGGAGTCTACATGGGCGACATGCACGCCGGTCAGGGCGACGGCGAGATCGCCGGTCACACGATGGACGTCTCGGGCAGCGTGACGCTCCAGGTCGAGGTTGTGAAAAACTATCCGATCGACGGGCCGGTCCTGTTCCCTCTGGAGGAAGACCTGCCGCCACTCGCCAGGCCCTTCTCCGAGGCGGAGAAGGCCAAGGGGCGCCGGCTTGCCGACAAATGGGGCGTGACGGAGATCGAGCCGCTGGCCCCGGTCTCGGTGATCGGCACGGCAGCGAACCTGAACGAGGCGATCGAGAATGGCCTGTCCCGCGCAGCGGCCCTGCTCGACATGACCGTGGCCGAGGTGCGCAACCGCGCCACCGTGAACGGCGCGATCGAGATCGGCCGTGCGCCGGGCGTGATCCAGGTCACCTTCCTCGCGCCCCTCGCCAAGCTCGATGCGGTCGGCCTCGGCGACTACGCGCGTGATCAATACGGGCTTTGAGAAAAACTGGCCGAGGTGGTTTTTTCCGCCTCGGCTATACCCGGATCGCTTCTGCGATCTGCGAAAAATCTTGTTGGACCGATCTTTCGCCGCGAAGTAGGCGGGATTCCTATGATAGGGCCCGGATGTGTCACAGGAGTCACATTAAGTTGGATAATGTGACTCCTGTGACACATTTACGGCCTGCGCTGGGGCCTGCGTTGTGTCGAAGACGCTTGATCACACGCAACTTTTAACGCCTTTCTCATCGCCCGTGGTGGCGCAGTTTATCCGCGGTGTCTCTCAGATCAAGAATCAGGTACACTGCTCCGCGCACGGGCGCGAAGGTGGCACGAAAGCGGTCGTCAGCCGTAAGGACATCCTTTGAATATGGTTCGCGATCCACGTGGGTAAGGTTTGAGGTGAGCTAATCTGGGGAGTTTATGGCGTTTTATTTTACTTGAGCTTATCAACGCGATGCCCTGAGACTATCAGGGAACGACATTCCAGAACACCTCCCGCTTCCCTGCAACAACATTTCTTTCCACTTGCGCGGGGTTCTTAGGTGCGATTCCGATTAAGGCGTCAAGCAAGAGGCCGGGTAGGTTAACGTTGGTGAGTCCGGTCATCCCGATCCCTCCGGACGTGCGGCTGTTAATCTAAAGCAGCCGCTGTACCCCGAAAGCGTCTTCTATGGTCTGAAGGTTCAGCACCCCCGTCAACCCGAACTCACACGCGACGAGACCGGCTAGACGTTCCCCCTCCGGGTCGTGATGAAGAAGCTGAGACGTCAGGGTTTTCCGGCGGGTAACGGTCCCGAGCAGCCGCCCTTCCAGACAAGCAAAGTCGACGCTCCGCTCCGGGCCGGGCAGGAACGGCATCAGCATCATCGGTTCCGCTCCGGGGAGAGCGCCTAGCATCGCCTGGAAAGCAGGCTCCGCCAGTTCGAAACTCGACAGGGCGGACAGGGGCGTCCGGTCACCAATCCGCTCCCGAAGTATCCGGAACCCGGCACCGTAGATCCCGGAGGCGGGCTTCACGCAAAGGTCCCCCGGATGGTCCGAGAAGGGGGGCGGGCCCGAGCGAAGCCGCTCGTACTGGGAAAGCCCGGTGAAGAGCCGAAACGGGGTGATCGGGACCCCAGCCTCCGCCATCCGATCAAGGAGTTTGGGCTTCTCCTCCAGAAGCCGCATCGTGGTCTCTTCCGATGCGGTCAGGAGCCGGACCCCGCGCTCCGCGAACCGGTCCCGGGCCAGCTCATCGCGCCTCCGATACGGGATCACGAGTTTCGCCTTCTCGGAGAGGGCGATCCCCAGAAGCCAGTTCGCGTAATCGGCCGATGTCATTCTCCGGGTATCTGACGGCTCGGCTAAGAACCGGTCTGCGACGAGCCGGATCGGCGTGTCGTGCCGCTCATGGGTCGCTATCACGAAAAGGTCGCGTCGACCCCGGCGCATCAACTCGATCGTATCGGCCGCGCCGGCGATATGGTGATTGAAAAGGATCCGCGCGGTCACTCTTTGTATGATAATTATCGTCGGGATGAGCGTGATGACCGCCATCATCCGCCTTGCCACGTTTTGCGTGAGCGAAACGAAATTTACAACTGACGAAGAAGGCTAACCTTTCCCAAAGGCCTCTCGTGACCTCATTTTTCTGGAGATCTCCTCAGATAGCCTTGCAATGATCCGCGCTCCTGACTAGCGTCGCGGGGAAGTTAAATGATACATTTCATATTTCTGTCCGTGGGATAGGAGCTTGGTCCGTTTGGCCGTTTCGGCCTCTCTCGGATCGGCCGATCGTGGACGGGGTCCGTCAACACGCCGTATCGCTGACGCGGTGCGGAGCTCAGGAGAACTCAAGATGCGCCGTCTTCCCGTCTATCTTGTCCTCGACGTCTCTGGCTCCATGCATGGAGAAAAGATCGAGGCGGTCCGCAACGGCATGCAGATGCTGGTCAGCACCCTGCGCACCGACCCGTACGCGCTCGAGACCGCCTACCTTTCCGTGATCGTGTTTGATGACACCGCGCGTCAGGTGGTGCCCTTGACAGAGCTGATGGCGTTCCAGCCGCCCCATGTGGAGGCCGGCTCAACCACGTCGCTCGGGGACGCGCTCCGGGTGACCAAGGAGTGTATAGAACGGGAGGTCCGCAAGACGACGACGGACAGCAAGGGGGACTGGAAACCGCTCGTCTTCCTGATGACGGACGGGCAGCCAACGGACGACTGGCAGAAGGGGCTTACGGAGTTCCGCAAGATCAAGCCCGGAATGGTGATCGCCTGCGCGGCGGGCCATGATGTCGACACCTCGATCCTCAAGCAGATCACCGAGGTGGTCGTCTCCCTCGACACCGCTGACAGCTCGACGATCAGCGCCTTCTTCAAATGGGTCTCCGCCTCCATCTCGACCAGCTCGAAGAAGATCGACCTAGCGAAGTCGGAGTCCACCCAGATCAGCGAGCTCCCCCCACCGCCCCCGCAGATCACCCTGGTCTGATCCGGAAGAAGCGAAAGGCGTCGCGTGAGAAGACTCCCCGTATATCTGCTGCTTGACACCTCCGGGTCGATGCGTGGCGAACCGATCGAGGCCGTGAACACAGGGATCCGGGTCATGGTGAGCGCGCTTCGGCAGGACCCGCATGCGCTGGAGACGGTGCATGTGAGCATCATCACCTTCGACGCGGATGCGAGGGTGCTGACCCCGCTCACCGCGCTGGATGAGCTGCAGCTGCCGCATATCACGACCCCGCAGTCCGGCCCGACCCATCTCGGGCTGGCCCTTGAGACGCTCTGCTCACAGGTCCGGCGCGAGGTTCTCCGGTCCACGGCGGAGCAGAAGGGTGACTGGGCACCATATCTGTTCGTCATGACGGACGGGAAGCCGTCCGACTTGCAGATGTTTGAGCAGCAGAGCCCGAAAGTGCGTGCTCTCGGTTTCGCCAACATCATCGGCTGCGTCGCGGGCCCGAAGGCCCGCAGGGAGGACCTCACCCCGCTTTGCGACCACGTCGTCGCGCTGGACACGATGGACAGCGTCGGCTTCACCAGCCTCTTCAAGTGGGTCACCGCGGCGATCTCCGGCGGGAACCGGTCGATGGGGGCCACCTCGACGGTTAGCCTGCCGCCGCCGCCGCCAGAGATCCAGATCGTGCTCTGAGGGGGGTCTGATGCGCCGACTCCCGATCTTCCTAATGGTTGACGTCTCCGAATCTATGGTCGGGGAGACCCTTTACAAGCTTGAGGAGGGGATCGGTGCGGTGGTCTCCACCCTTCGAAAGGACCCCTACGCCCTCGAGACGGCCCACCTCTCCGTCATCGTTTTTGCCGGGAAGGCGCGAACGATCATCCCGCTCACGGAGCTGTTCGCGTTCCACCCGCCGGAGCTCCCGGTCGGGGGTGGGACCGCGCTCGGCGCGGCCCTCGATCACCTGATGAGCGAGATTGACCGGACAGTCTTAACAAGTCGGCCCGACCGGAAAGGGGACTGGCGTCCCATCGTCTTCCTGCTGACCGACGGGGCGCCGACGGATGACGTAAGCCGTCCGATCGACCGCTGGAACCGGTCCTACCGGTCCCGTGTCAGCCTCGTCGCCGTGTCCATCGGCGGCGGTGCGGATCATGCGGTTCTGAAACGGCTCACCGAGGAGGTGATCGTGTTCGACGATACCGCCCCGGACGCCTTCGCCCGGTTTATCCGGTGGATATCCATGTCAATCCAGTCCCAGAGCCGGAGCGTGAGCGCGGGCCAGGACGGGAAGGTCAGCCTTGCCAAGCCGGAGGAGGGCCTTCTTGCCCCGGTTGAGCGCGCAGGCGCCCTCACCCCGTTCTCCGGGGTCGATGATCGGTTCGCGGTCTTTCTGGGCCGCTGCGCGAAAACGCGGCTCCCCTATGTGGTCAAGTTTGAGCGCCATCTCGGCCGGTTCGAGACGCGGGACCCGGCGCTCGCGAAGCTCCTAGAGACGAGGAGCTACGTGCTGAACACGGCAGTTCCTGTCAAGAACAGCTATTTCGACCTGACCGAGGAGGGGGGAGCCGCGCACTCGGTCAGCTCGGACCAGCTGATCGGTCAGCCGGTCTGCCCGCATTGTCTGGCCCGGTTCGGGATGGCGGTATGTCGCTGCGGCGGAATCCACTGTATTGAGGGGGAGGGGGAGCGCACCTGCCCCTGGTGCGGGCATACGGGCCATTACGGTTCCGCGGCCTCCGGGGACGGGTTTAACATAGGACGGGGGCGCGGATGAGCGGATCTAGCGTTGAGGCGGCCATGGGGGTGCTCTTCGAGGCGCTCCGGGCTGAGGGGGTGAGCCCGATTGAGGACGGGTACGCGGGGATAACCGGTCTCTCTACGGAGCAGCGGCTCCTGCTGGCGGCCTTGGAACACGTATCCTCAGGGGTTAAAATGCCTGCGGAAGAATCGACGCTCGATACCGACACCCTGATCCCGGACGCAACGCCCCCAACGGGACCGGCGGGGGATCCGTCTGAAGATGGGGCTTTTCGGGCGCCTGAAGCTCCGGAAAGGGCCGAGCTGAAGCCAAGACCGGCTGAACAGCTGAGTTCCATTGCCGAGGAGCATGTCCTCACCGAGCCATCAAGCGCCGCAGAAGTGATCGCCCAGATCGACCCGGAGCCGGACGGGTTGACGTCGGACCCGGCTTCGGAAGATGAGCCGGTAGAGAAGCGTGAACCGTATGAGGCGGAAGCGGTGACTGAGGGCGCGGCCGCGGCCGCAGGCATCATGCCGCTGGATCAAGAGCCTACCCCTGAGGCCCAGACGGGTTCGGATCCGGCCCGAGATGCTCAACAATCTGTAAACCCGGCCGTTGTAGAGAAGCTCGTAGAGGTTCCACAGCCCGGCGGCGTCCCAACGATGCCGACGCGGGCCGCAACGCAGGGGGATGCCGCCGTGACGCCGTTGGAGATCGTGAATAAGACCGTCTACCTCAAGAACGCCCGCATGAGCGAGCCCTATCTCGGACAGATCGACGTTCCGGGGCTCAAGGGGATGCGCCTTCTGGATGACGGGGGGACTGGTCTGGCCCTTGATGAGGAGACGGGGACGCTGAGCGGCCAACCGGGTGCGAGCGGGGACTTCATCGTCCGGATTCAGGGGCTCTTGTCGGGCCGCCGCTGCAACGTGGTCGCCAACCTGGCGGTGATCCCAGACCCGCGTTCGCTCTGGATCTCCAAACCCCACGACCCCACGGCCCCCTTCGCCAAGGAGGACGAGGACAGCGGCGTCAACCGGGGAGATCTGCTCTGCGTGGCCGCGAGCAAGCGGGGGCGCTCGCACGCCCAGGAGGGGCTGTTCCGGGATGACGATTTCGCCCTTTGGACCGGCGGCCCGGGCGGCTGGAACATCGCGGTGGTGGCGGACGGGGCCGGGTCGGCGAAGTACTCCCGGCGCGGGTCCCAGATCGCGGTCCGGACGATCGTCCGGGACCTGCCGCCTCTTCTTGAAGAGCACCTCACCGGCCAGATTGACGGGCTGGTCGCCGAATACCTTAAAGGGGTTGAGGGGGCTGAGGACCGGATCAGTACCCAGCTCTACCTGTCCCTTGCGACCGCCGCCTTCAACGCGGCGAAGGCGATTGGGGAGGAGGCAACACGGGTTGACGAGCGCGCAGGCGCCTTCTCCACTACACTTGTGCTGAGCGTTGCCCGCAAGGGGCCGCACGGCTGGTTCATCGCTGGGTTCTCGATCGGGGACGGCGGGGCAGCGATCTTCGACCTCCCCTCGCGGACGGTGAAGACGCTCACCCTTGCCGACAGCGGTGAGTTCGCCGGTCAGACCCGATTTCTTCAGAAGTCCGAATTCGCCGCAGGCTATGAGGAGGTGGCCAAGCGGCTCTTCTTCGACGTCCGGGACGGTTTCACGGCGGTCCTCGCCATGACGGACGGGATCACGGACCCGAAATTCCCGACCGACAGCGCCTTCGCGAGCGCTGACGTGTGGTGCAGCTTCTGGGAGACGGACCTGTCACAGTCGGTCCTGCTGGACCGAGACAACTCGGCCATTGAGCGGGAGCTGCTGGCCTGGCTCGACTTCTGGTCCCCCGGAAATCACGACGATCGCACCATTGCGATCATGTTGCCATGAGGAGGATCGGTTGACGATCGTCAAACTCACCACCACGGACGGGCAGCCCGTCGAGTACCGCGATGAGATCATCGGTCAGGGCGGGATGAAGGACGTCTACTTCAGCCCGGACCGGTCCTACGTAGTCGCCTTCTTCCGGGACCAGCTCGACTTCCAGGGGAAGGAGCGGCTCAAGTCGATCGTTGGCGCTTACCGGGACGGGATCTACAGCCAGAAGGGGGGGGACTACTGGCGAGACCTGTTCTGCTGGCCGACTGGGATCGTCGAGAAGGACGGCCGGTTCGGGGTCGTGGCCCCCGTCTACCGGCCCCACTTCTTCTTCTCACACGGGTCCGTCAGCAACGACATGCTCGGGATCAAGGGGAAGGAGAAGGAGGGGAAGTGGTTCGCGAGCGCGTCGAACCGGGCGAAGTTCCTGGCCTCGGAGGAAAAGGGGACCTGGCTCTCCCATCTTCAGATCTGTCTGATGATCAGCCGGGCGGTCCGGCGCCTGCACGCAGCCGGGCTCGCCCACTCCGACCTGTCCTACAAGAACGTCCTTGTCGACCCCTCAACCGGCAAGGCCTGCATCATCGACATCGATGGGCTGGTCGTCCCGGGGAAGTTCCCGCCGGACGTGGTCGGCACCCCGGACTTCATCGCGCCCGAGGTGATCGCGACCCAGCACCTGAGCAAGACGGACCCGAGCCGGAAGCTCCCGTCCGCGCTCACCGACCGGCACGCGCTCGCGGTCCTCATCTACATGTACCTGTTCTATCGTCACCCGCTCCGGGGCGGGAAGGTGCACGATCCGGACGCGACGAAGGACGAGGAGCTCTCGATGGGGGCCAAGGCCCTCTTCGTCGAGCATCCGACGGACGCGAGCAATCGGGTCCGTCCGGACCATCTGGGTAAGTTCCAGCTCCCTTGGGGGGATCCGGCCCGGATCCCCTACACGATCGCCGGGCCCCTCCTCGCCGAGTTGTTCCGGAAGGCGTTCGTGGACGGGCTGCACTCCCCCCAGGACCGGCCGACCCCGTCAGAGTGGGAGAACGCGCTGGTCCGGACCATGGACCTTATCCAGCCCTGTTCGGCGAAGTGCGAGATGGGCTGGTACGTTTTCGACAACACGACCGCCCCGCGCTGCCCCTGCTGCGGAACCCCCTATCAGGGGGCGCTGCCAGTCCTGAACCTCTACTCGAGCCGGCACGCCGGAGCCTACCAGGCGGATAACCACCGGGTCATGGTGTGGGACGGGCAGTCCCTGTTCCCCTGGCACGTGAACCGCAAAGTGTTCCCGAACGAGCACCTCACCCCGGATCAGCGCAAGCGGGTCGGGTATTTCCAGCGGCATCAGGGGGAGTGGTTCCTCGTGAATGAGGGGATGCCGCAGATGCATGACGTCATCGCGAAGCTTGACGTTCCGGTCGGTGGGAACGTCAAGCTGACCGACGGGGCACAGGTGCTCCTGTCTCGTGAGGACGGGGGCCGGCTCATTCACGTTCAGCTGGTGAACGGGTGAGACACAGAGATGCGGCAGGGTGCGTCCCAGACGCGTGAGCACACATGAGCGCCCCGGGGAACGGCTCCGGTCGTGCCAGATGGGCCGCGTTCCTGCTCAGCCTGGTCGGCCTGTTCGGGGCGCATCGGTTCTACCTTGGCCGGTACCGCTCCGGGCTTGCCATGTGTCTGATAATGCTTGCGGCGCTCTTCTCCCCGCTCTGGTCCGGCAGCGGACAGATGGGGTCCGTTCCGGCGATAGGGGTCCTGGTCGTCATGCTATGGTGGGCACTCGACGTGATCCGGATCCTGAGCGGTGAGCTCACGGACGCGGATGGGATGCGGCTCGGCCAGATCTGGTACGGGCTGCTGATGCTGTTCACGTTCGGCGGTTACGGGGTCCTCTGGCTCATCGACCTGTGGCTGGTCCTCAGCGGGCGGGTCCGGGACAAGGAGCGCCGCGCGCTCCGGTCTGATGCGCCGGTCCCAAGCCCCGCCCCGGTGACGGCGCCGGCTCCAAGCCCGGCGTCAGCTCCTGCTCTTGCGCCGCCGTCCCGGATTTCTATCACCCGGCCATCGGGGAAAGCGCGGGTCAAGTCGAAGGGGGCCGCCCCCAATCCGGCCCCGCCCGCGCACGCCCTTACCTCGCGGCCTCCGGCCCCCAGGGTCACGCCCCCGTCCGCCCCCGGGGTCATCAGGCTTGACCCGCCGGTCGCCCCACCCCCTTCGCCTCCACCAGCCCCGGTGAGCCCCCCGGCCGGGATCAACCTCGTGAAGCCGACCCCGAAGCCGCCCCCTCGCCCCCAGTCCGAGCGGCGGCTCCCGGTGTATCTTCTCATTGACCGGTCCGCCTCAATGCGCGGCGAGCCGATCGCGTCGGTCAATAACGCCGTCCGGGTCCTCCTTGGCGCCCTGCGCCAGGACCCTTACGCGCTCGAGACGGCCCACATGAGCGTGCTGGGATACGCGAGGGAGGTCACGGAGATCGTCCCCCTGACCCCGATCGACATGATCCAGGTGCCGGAAATAACGGTCCCTCGATCCGGCCCCCCCCATCTCGGGCTCGCGCTCGAGACGCTCGCAGGGCGGGTGCCCGGTGAGCTGCGGCGCGGAACGGCGGACCGGAAGGGGGACTGGTCCCCGTCCCTGATTCTGATGACGAGGGGTCGGGTCGCCGATCCGCATCTGTTCGTGGCGCAGACCCGACACCTGCGGACGCTGGGGTTCTCGCAGATCATCGGCTGCCTGACCGGTCCGAACGGGACGGGGGAGGATATCGGCCTCCTGTGTGACCACGTCGTAGCCCTCGACACGATGGACAGCGCTGGCTTCTCGAGCCTGTTTCGGTGGGTGAGCAGCTCGATTGCCACCGTGGGACGTCAGGCCCCAGGAGCACCCCTGCCGGTACCGCCGAGAGAGATCCGGCTCGACCTGTGACGGGCGCACCAGCAACAAGAAGGACGACAGGGATGATGAAAAGGATTTTCTCGGACAAGCGGGCGTATTTCGCCGGTTTCGGCGGGATCGGCGGCCTTTTGAGCGCGTTCGCATATGAGATGACCAGGCTCGAAAGCGCCTTTACCTCTTGGGTCATCGGGACTGGTTTTGACGGACTATTCATAGCAGCCTGCCTTGCGCTCGCCCAAGCCCGCTACACCGGGAAGACTTTCGATCTGCGTGGTCTCTCACGAACCGCAATCATAGGCGGAGCGGGCGGCGCCGTGGGTGGTCTAATCGCCCTTTATGGCGGGTTTCCGATAGCCGGACTTTTCGGAGGGGGCGCTGATTCTGGGCGGTTCCTCGGCTGGACGCTCGGCGGTCTGGTAGTGGGGTTCGCAGTCTCCCGCGTCGTCCCCAACCTCAAGCCGAAAACTGCGAGCGCTGCCGGCGCGGTTGGCGGCTTTTTGGGCTGTGCTCTCATGTATCTGATCGCATCGCTGGCTATGGGGGTCGCCACCACGGGCGCGGCGATCGGGCTCGCGATCGCGCTCGCCGAGTCCGCCTTCCGCAGTGCCTGGCTCGAGGTGACGATCAAGCCCCGCGGGGTCTCGCTCGAGAAGGAGCGCACCCTTACGGTCACGCTCGGGGAGAAGCCGGTCCTTTTCGGCTGTTCCGGGGATTCTGACGTCCGCCTCTCCGAAATGCCAGGGGCGAAGGCGCATTTCGCGAAAGTCTCCTTGTCCGGCGGCCGGGTCACGCTGCATGATCTGATGCAAGAGCGGACGCGACCGCTCTCGGTGAACGAGGCTTTCGACCTATCGAACGCCCGGATCGTGGTGAGGGCGAAGGCAGGCTAGGCCTGTTACGGAAAGGAGCTGACTGATGGGTATGCGGTTTCGAAGAACAATCAGTTTGGCACCGGGGCTCAGGCTTAACCTAGGGGCACGTGGTGCAAGCCTCTCGGCTGGGCCGAGGGGGGCCAGCATCACCATCGGCCGAAACGGGGTCTACGGGAACGTCGGGATGCCGGGGACCGGCCTGTCCTATCGAACGCGTCTCGACGGTCGCCCCAATATCTCATCCCCACCTGATGGTGCGGAAAATACCGTCCAGCCCGTACCTGTCACCGCGTCGATAAGTGACGACGGTCGGCTCCTCCTGACCGGGCCAGACGGGCTTCCATTCCCGGAAGATGAGCACGCAGCGGCGCTTAAGAGGAACCGACCTGACTTGATTGACCTGCTTGAGAGACGCGCGACGGAGCTCAACGAATGGTCTGACCGGTTGATCAGGCCTCACCTGCAAACGCCGACGCCCATGTCATTTAACGACGCGTTCGTCCCGGCACCGTTCGAACTTCCGCGTCCGGAAAAGCCGGATCCTGAGGAGGTGAGCCTTATCAGTTCCTGGTTCGGGGGCCGGGAGCGGGCTGATGCCCGTTATCAGGAAGAGCTCGCGTCCTACCGCGTGGCGATCTCGCAGTGGCGCGCGGCCGAGGAAAATCACGGCACTGATCAGGAAGCCGCAAGGAAACGTCATGAACGTTGGCGGGACGGGGACGCGATTGCTGCTCAGGAACTTCTAGAAGATCGCCTTGGCGGGATCAGCTGGCCCCGAGAAACGCTGATTTCCTATCAGACCACCGGAACGGATCTTCGGGTGGATGTGGATCTCCCTGAGTTGGAAGACATGCCCGCCGACACCGCACGAGTCTTGAAACGCGAGATGCGGGTCGAGATGCGGCCTAAGGGGGCAACGGAGCGGCGTCTCGACTACGTCACGCATGTCCACTCGATAGCGTTCCGTATCGCCGGCGAGGCGTTCGCCGCTATGCCTAGTCTGCGGAACGTCCTCATCAGCGGTTTTAGCGTAACCGACCGGTTGTTACCGCGGTGGTTGAGCCTTGATGCGCGTGACGAGTTTTTTGTCATCGACAAAGGTATCGAGGAATTCGTGCCAGGTTTTGGTGGTAATACGGGCATCTCGGAGCATGTTGGTCAGTTCCTCGATGCCGTCGTCGGTCAGTGCTGTGATGGTCTCGTCCGGACCGGTATAGACGCTGATGATTGATCCGTAGGTCAAGTTGTCGTCATTCCAGACGATGGCCTCGAGAAGCTCCAGGTCTTCGTCCATCATCTTGGCGGCGTATTCGAGGGCGTAGATGTGGGTGATGGCAGCCATCACGCTGCCTCTGCGTTTGGGACAGCGAGCGGCGACCAATTCCACGGGAGCAGTTCGTCGAGGCGATTGATCTTGTGATCGTGTATGCGCGCCAAGATGTCAGCCAAGTAGGCCTGTGGATCAAGGCCGTTCATCTTTGCCGTTTCGATCACTGTCATTGCCCGCGCGAGGGTCTCGGCGCCAGTGTCTGCCCCGGCGAATAACCAATTCTTTCTTCCGATTCCAATCGGTCTGAGTGCCCGTTCAGCCGGATTGTTATCAATGGCTACCCGACCGTCCTCGAGGAACAGGCTGAACGCGGCGCGTCGGCTGAGGCCATAGCGGAAGGCCTTGGCCAGATCACCCTTGCCAGGGATCAGCGCAAGTTGGCTTTCCGCCCATGCGAAGAAGGCGCCAACTTTTGGGGCGCTGTGCTTCTGACGGGCTGCAAGTCGGATATCAGCAGGCTGACCCGTGATTTCACGCTCGATGTCATAGAGCGCGCCGATATGGTCCAGCGCCTCGCGGGCGATGGTGGATTTAGTCTTGCTCCATTCATCATGGAAGTCGCGGCGCAGATGCGCCCAGCATGCCGCTTCGCGCAGGCGGGGCGTTCCGCCAGGGTCAGGAACGTAGAGTTTGGCATACCCTTTATACCCATCCGCCTGCAGGATGCCGCGTGTATTGGCCAAATGGCGATGGACGTGTTCTTCCTTCCAATCCGGCGCGAAGGTGTAGACCGCGCCAGGGGGCGAGGCCCCCGCCCAAGGCCGCTGATCCCGGATATAGGCCCAGATCCGGCCCTTCTTCACGCCCTTTCCCAGCCCCCTGTCGCGCAAGGATTTGTCCAGAACGCGGATCGGGGTGTCGTCGGCATGAAGCAGGTCACTGGCCATGACATCGGCTTCGATCCGCTCGATCAGCGGGGCCAGGTTCTTCATCGCGCGTCCGCACCAGTCCACCAGCGTGCTGTCAGGAATATCCGCGCCCATGCGGGCGAAGATTTCAGCCAGGCGATACAAAGGAAGGTGGTCATCGTATTTCGAGACCAGAATGTAGGCCAGCAGAGCAGCACTCGCCATGCTGCCGGGGATGGGTCTGCTGGGTGCTGGTTCCTGCACCATCTTCTCGCAACGACGGCAGGACTTCTTCAACCGCGCGATCTGCAGGACCTTGAGCTGAGCCGCGACCAGGTCGAGCATCTCGCTGAGATCCTCGCCCACAAGACGCAGGTCGCCACCGCAATCCGGGCAGCAGGTGCCGGGGTCAAGCTCGCGACGCTCGCGCGGCGTGGCATCTGACACGCGGGGACGACGGCGGGGCTTGTGCTCAGCGGTATCTTTGCTGGCATCTGCAGGCGCATCATCTGCGGCACCATCGCCTGCGGAGGCAGTGGAACTTTCAGCGGCTGCGATCAGCAGGTCTTCCAGCGCCAGTTCGAGCTGTTCGATCTCGCGCTCGACTTTCTCCGAGGATTTGCCGAAAGCCTGCTTCTTCAGTTTTGCGATGCGCAACCGCAGGGTCTGGATCAGCTGGTCATGAGCCCGGATTGTCGCCGACATCCGCGCATTCTCCGCCTGCAAGGCAGCAATCATCGCCTTCAAAAGCGCGGGGTCTTCGGGCAGGATTACGGCATCACTCGACATGCCGCTGACTACCATAGCGGCTCAGGAAACACCATAAAAACAAGCCATTTCAGATAGATAAATTACCCAACCCGCGCCGGTGGCGCGCCCCAATCCGGCCTGCGCCAGTCAATTCCTTCCCACAGCATCGCCAATTGCGCCGAGGTGAGACGCGCGGCCCCGGAAGTCGTATTCGGCCAGGGAAAGCGCCCGCGCTGGAGCACCTTGTAATAGAGGCAGAACCCTTGGCCATCCCAATAGAGAAGCTTCAACCGGTCACCCTTGCGCCCCCGAAACGCAAACACCGCGCCGCCCGTCGGCTTCTGACGCAACACATCCTGGGCAAGCGCTGCCAGACCTGCAATCCCTTTGCGCATATCCGTTGCGCCACAAGCCAGATAGACCCGAACACCGGTGCCCGGCCCGATCATGCGCCATCCACCGCGCGGATCAGTCGTGTCAGCGCTGCCTCGGCAATATCGCTCTCGAACCGCAGCATGCGCCCCTTCGCCAGACGAAGCTCGATCCAGACAGAAGGCGCAGGATTGGTCACTGCGGGCAGATCCGGAATGGATGGCGCGTCAACTGGTAGAAACAGCGCTCCAGCATCCGGTGACCAGAGGCCTTTACGCTTCAGCTCGTGACGCCACGCATAAATCTGCTGTCGGGTCACCTCGTGGCGTTGCGCGACCTGCGTCACCGTCGCGCCGCCAACACCGACCGCGCTCACGATCGCCAGCTTCTCGTCGGCACCCCAATAACGGCGCCGCTCGACCCCCAGAATTTCGCCCCGCATGACCCCTCCGCGAATAAGAGACGTCATTAACGACGTCGCTATGCACGTCTCTTAGGCTATCAGCCCCCCCTGCGGCAGGCGGTCACAATCGGGCGGTTACGTTTTAGCCAGCGACAGAGCCGGACGACAGGCGAGGTCGAGGACGAGTACCTTTATTCGGTTGGGATTGACCGGTCCGGCTGGAATCGGATCAACTTTTCGCGCCTGGACGTGATCGACCCGTCAGATGCTCTGTCAGGCTTCGACCTGCGCCGAGATTTGACGCGGACAGGGATTTTCCGGCCGATCCGCCCCTTCTGAGGATATTCGCCGGCTAGCAAATATGGTCGTTCCAGTATCGATCCCAGCGTAGTGCCCAACCACCAACAACCATCAAACAGTTGATATCCCCTGTACGAGGAGAAATGCACCACGCAGCGGTACGGTTTCCGCCAGCAGATCCATCTGACCGGCATGTAATCGTTGGTCCGTGAACCAATGTGTGGCCGTGCCTGCCCGTTCCGGTCGGGACGCCTAATAATGAAACCAAAGCTGCTAGTGCTTCCTGACCAGTCGCTTGAGGACACGGATGACCCCGTGAGCAGGTCTCATCAATTTCCCGGGCCGCAATGCCCGCCAGCCGCAGTCTTGGTCCTTCAGCGCACCATATAGGCCCATCTCCATCCCATACATGAGTGGGTGTGCACTCAAAAATTTGACCTCTTGGTACGACAGGAACCTCAGCTTGGACTTTAGGCGGATCAATGACCCAACCCACTGACCCAAAAAACAATGCAAAAACCAACCGCCTCATGATGCGAGACTTAGTCAAGATTAAAACAGAGATGTCGATGGGCTCATCAGAAGACAACATCGGCAGGCTTAGTGCATTGTGTGGGCGATGAGGAATAATTTCGAATATCCGATCGTGGTTTCGTTCCCGTGCTGATAAAACTGGGTGAAGTTCAGCCGCGAGTACCCAGTAAATGCCAGAATTTTTTTTTTCAAAGATGTCTCTACATGTAACAATAGCCCTGTTATTGCTCAACCCGTACTACCCATGAATAAGCATGCTCGGAGCCTCCATGAGAAAAGTCACGATCGCCCTGATCGCGTTACTCACATTTGTAGCCGGTCTCGGACTGCACTACGCGCTGCCTCGCGTCTCCACCGTGCAGGTGTTGGGCGTCGAGGTCAAGCGGGAGGACACAGATCAGCGCACGCGTGACGTCTACATGATCCAGGCACAGCTGATTGATGGGGGTGCAGTTCGAGTTTTCCGAAACGATGATGCATGGTTTTATCTGAAGTTCGACTCCGCCAATCTTCAAGCACGCGCGACCGGTCTGTCTCGGGATGAGGCGGTGGAGGCGGTTGCGATCCGGCACTACGGGTGGCGGATCCCGGTCTTGTCGATGTTCCCGAACGCTATCTCCGCATGGCCGGTCGAGCTGGGATACCGGCACATCCCCCTGTTCAACATGGCGGTGATCCTTACGCTTCTGACGGGCGGCTTTTTCGCGTGGCGTACCGTCAAGCGGGCCCGGGCCCGGGTCGAGGCCGCGCTGGCCCGTCGCTCGGAGGAGCGCGCGCGGGAGGCCGCGAGCCGGACCGTGCCGCCGGTCAGCGATGCCGGACATGAGGACTGGCTCCTGCGGGACCAGCCGACCTCGAACCGCCCGGACGATCCGGGTCGGGGTGCCTGAGCGCATGGGGGCACATTACCGGGAGAACCGGTACACGCTGGGGACGGGGGTTCTGACGCTGACGATCGACGCCAACCACGCCGGTTCGGAGCTTTTCCGGGTCGCGGAGCGGATCAACCCGAAACGGAGCTTCCTCTTCGTCTCGACCGTGCTGGGGCGTCACATCCCGGTCCGGCCGCGAGATCACTTCGCTGCGGTTGACGGGGTGGTGGGCCAGATCCCGGACCGGCTCCTTGAGGGGCCTGTCCTGGTGATGGGGTACGCGGAGACGGCGGTCGGGATCGGGGCGGCGGTGGCACGCCGCATATCACGGAGGCGGGCGGATCAGCCTACCTGGTACCAGTCCACGACACGGCACCCGGTTGACGGGCTTTCGTGGGCCGGCTTTTCTGAAGGGCACAGCCACGCGACCGCGCACCACGTGATGCGGCCCGAGCCGGGCCTCCTGCGCGGGGCCCCGGTAACCCTTGTGCTGGTGGATGACGAGACAACGACCGGGCGCACCTTCGCGGCGCTGATCGGCGCGCTGAGGGAGGGTGGGCTCCCGATAGGACGGGTGCTTCTGGTCACCCTGACGGACTGGTCCGGAGGCGAGGCGGTGCGGGCCGTCTCGGAGGCGGTGCCGGGGGTTCCGGTGGACGCCTTCTCGCTCATGCGGGGCCGCTGGGGGTGGGCCCGGGACGCCGCCGCCGTCCCGCCGGACGTGCCGGTCTGGTCCGGGTTCGTCCGGGCCCCGGTCTGGGGACCGGACCGGTCCGGGGCCCCGCTCCTGCGCACGCCACGAATCGCGATTCGGATGGCGGAGGCGGACGGGCTCGACCGGCTTGCGGACCGGCTCCGGCCCGCGGATCGCGGGGCGCCGGTCCTTGTGATCGGGACCGGCGAGCACGTTTGGGGCCCGATGCTCCTAGCCGAGCGGCTTGAACAGGCGGGGGCGGAGGTACGGCTGGTCGCCACAACCCGGTCGCCCATCCTGCAGGGGGAGGTGATCCGTCACAAGGTGACCTTCCCGGATCATTTCGGGCTCGGGGTCCCGATGTATCTGCACAACGTGCCGTCCCGCCCCGAGGCGCATGTCATAATCATGACGGAAACGGATGCTAACGGGGTATGCGCAGAGCTCCGGTCTCATCTGGGGAGGGGCCTGATCGTTGATGGGGCCGCACAGGTAACGGAGTTCGGGACGACATGAGCGGCTGCATTTATCTCACGGACCTGGACGACACCCTGTTCCGATCGCTCGTAAAGCACCCCGACCCGGTCGGGCTCACCCGCGTGACCACCGCGACGAACGGGCATCACGGCCACATGAACGCCGCGCAGCGGGGGCTGTTTGCGGCGCTCCGGTCCACCGGGCACGTGATCCCGGTCACGGCCCGAAGCTCGGACGCGTTCGCTCGGGTTCATCTGGACTTCGGGACCGGTCGGGCGGTGCTGGCGAACGGGGCGGTGGTCCGGGACGAGACAGGTCGTCCGGACTCTGACTGGAGTGACCACACGGGCCGGATCGGTCGCCGGTTCGACCCGCTCTTCGGGGAGATGTCAGCGCTGATCCGGGCGGAGTTCGGCGAGGCCGCACGCAGCTGGGTCGTCGCGGAGGAGGGGGCGCCCGTCTACTTCTGCGTCAAGATGAACGCCGCTGAGGAGCTGGCGGTGCGCGAGGGGATCACGGCCGCGCGCGATCTGCTCAGCGGACGGCTTGACCTGTCCGGGATGTGGGCGCACCTGAACGGGAACAACCTCTCCTTCACTCCGATCGGGATCTCCAAGCGGGACGCCTGCCTCCACCTGATCGAGCGGCTCGGGGATCGGGGCGGCGCGCCGCTGATCGGGCTGGGAGACAGCCTGACGGACCTGTCGTTCATGGGCCTGTGCGACTTCATGATGATCCCGTCCCGGTCGCAGATCGCGACCCGGATCCTCCAGCCGGGGTGCGATGGATGAACAGGTCGCTGCCCCCCCTCGTCGGCTTCTCCGGCAGCTATGCCCCCGAAGACGTGACGTTCCTCCTGAAACGTGTCCAGATGCGCCCGACCCCGGTCGAGGAGAAGGAGCGTCGTATTCAGACCGGGGCCGCGCACTACTCGGAGATGATCTCCGAGGAGCGCCGCCCGGATGCCCGGTATCTAGACCTTTTCGAGGCGGCCTGCGGGCCGGGGGTCCCCCGGCTCGCGCGCGACGTCCGCTCCCTGACTGGTCAGGTCCTTGATCTGATCAGAACCGGTCGCCTCAACAAACGAGTCACCCTGTGCAGCCTGGTGCGGGCAGGGGTCCCCTACGGGGTCGTCCTGCGCCGGGACCTGGAGCGGTCCGGCGTGGACGTGGCCCATTTCGGGGTGTCGATCATCCGGGACAGGGGCCTGGATGGGGTCGCAATGGCACGCGTCGTCGCGGAGCGGCCGGCGGACGGGGTCATCTTTGTGGACGGGTGGACCGGGAAGGGCGCGATCGCCACGGAGCTTGACCGGTCTTGGCGCGAGCTCTCCGGCCGGGCCCCACTTCTCGCGGTGATCGCGGACCCGTGCGGCGGGGCGGGCCTCTGCGCCTCGCGCGAGGACTGGCTGATCCCGTCCGGTATCTTGGGCGGGAACGTGTCAGGGCTCATCTCCCGCTCCATTCTGAGTAAGGACCTGATCGGAGAGGGGGAGTATCACGGCTGTCTCCTGCTCGATCACCTCGCGGAGGTCGACCTGTCCCGCGCTTTCGTGGACCGGGTTGATGCGGCGTTGCGTGAGCTGGTCGCCGGGCGCGCGCCGTGTCCGGACGTCAGGACGGAGGCGGCGGGCCGTTTCCGCGCCGCCGCTGACGCGACGGTCAGGCGGGTCGTGGAGCGGTTCGGGGTCACAAACCTCAACCGGATCAAGCCAGGGATCGCGGAGGCGACGCGGGCGGTCCTGCGCCGTCGTCCGGACCGGGTCCTCGTTCGCACCGCTGAGGGGGATCCGGACCTTTCCGCCCTCCTTCACCTCTGCGAGCGCGATCAAGTCCCAGTTCTTGCGGACCCGGACCTGACCGGACCCTACCGGGCCCTCACCGTCATCAGGGAGACCACATGACACTTGTCGCATCACACATGTTCGCGGCCTACGGGCTCGGGGCGACCCTCTACATGCCGGTCATTCATCCGAAGGTGCCCGACATCATGTCCGGCCGCGCCCCAGCTCCCGCCTCCTCCATCGTACTGTGCCTCGAGGACGCGCTGCATGAAACGGACGTGGAGCGGGGCGTTCGGACCCTGACCGAGCTTCTTGCCGGCCGCGAGCTAGAACTAGATGCGCGCCCGCACGTATTCGTCCGGCCCCGCTCCTATGACATGGCCTGCCGGTTGAGGGCGATCCGGGGGATCGACCGGGTCGACGGGTTCGTCATCCCTAAGGCGCGCCCGGAGACGATCCCGGACTGGACCTCCCTCCTCAACGGCACCCGCCTTCGCCTGATGCCGACCCTAGAGACGCCGGATCTGTTTGAGCCGTCCCGCCTGATCCAGCTCCGCGACCTTCTGCTCGGGGCCGGTCTGGACCGGATCGCCGCGGTCCGGCTAGGCGGAAACGACCTGCTAGGCGCGATGGCGCTGCGCCGGGTCCGGGGCGTCACCGCATATGAAGGGCCGCTCGGCTGGTTCCTGTCCATGGCGACAGGCCTGTTGACTTCATCCGGACTCCCCGTCGCGGCCCCCGTTTTCGACATCATCGGGGACCTCGAGACGCTCCGCCGCGAGGTGGAGCGGGACGTCCAAATGGGCTTCGTCTCGAAGACGGCGATCCATCCGGTTCAGGTCCCGGTCATCGAGGGGGCATTCGCGGTCCCGCCTGAGGAACTCGCCGCGGCTGAAGCGATCCTCGACCGTGACGCGCGTGCCGTCTTTCAGGTCGGTGGGGTGATGTGCGAGCCGGCGACCCACGCCTCCTGGGCGCGACGCACCCTTGCGCGCGCGGACCGGTTCGGGTCACCTGCCCCCCCGGTCAGATCGGCGGCCGGATGAGCTTTTGGAGCCACCTACTCAAGCGCCTTCAGGCGATCCGTCACGATCTGGGCAACTGGTTTCGTCCGCCGGACCCTACCTCATCGGTTGACTTCTCTATAGCCTTCATCGCCCTTGCGGCGAAGCTCGCAAAGGCGGACGGTCGGGTATCCGTGAGCGAGGTGGTCATGTTCCGGCGGATCATCGACATCCCGCCGGAGGAGGAGCGCAACGCGGCTCGTGTGTATGACCTGTGTGCCCGGCACGTTGGGGGATATGAGCATTACGCGCGACAGATATGGGGCCTTATCCGTGGACACGATAACGCTGACGAAGTCCGAATGAATCTCGTCGATGGGCTTTTCCATATCGCTCTTGCTGACGGGGAGTACCATCCGCAAGAGGACCGGTTCCTACGGGAGGTGGCACGCATTCTCGAGATGGGGGCAGATCAGTTCGAACAGCTTCGTGCCCGCCATGTTCCTGAGGCCTGGAGTCCGTATGCGGTTCTCGGTTTGGCACCGAACGCCTCAACACATGACGTGAGGGCCTCGTGGAAGCGTCTAGCGCGCGAAAATCACCCGGACCTTCTGATTTCTAAAGGGTTGCCTCCTGAACTGATCCGGATTGCTGAAACACGGCTCAGGGACATCAACCGTGCATATGACGAGCTGCGCTCCGGATTGGAGCTTAGGATGTAACCCCCGACGCATTGTATAATGATCGGAGAAGCCTTACTGAACTTACAACAGCGTTAAAAGGAAAAAGACTATGAGTATCTCACTCTCGAAAGGCCAGTCTCTCAGCCTCGAAAAGAACAATAGCGGGTTGTCCCGGGTGTTCATGGGGCTGGGCTGGGACCCGGCGAAGAAGAGCGGTTTCCTCGGCAGCCTTTTTGGTGGCGGCGGAGGTGCGATCGATCTGGACGCCAGCGTTATCATTTTGGACGCTAATAAGTCCGAGATCGACACGGTCTCCTTCAGCAAGCTGAAATCCAATGATGGCGCGATACGGCACGGCGGGGATAACCTCACGGGAGAGGGGGAGGGGGATGACGAGGTAATATATGTCGACCTGTCCCGACTCGACCCGCGCGCGGCGCATCTCGTTTTCACGGTGAATAGCTTCCGCGGGCAGACCTTCAATGAGGTTGACAACGCGGTGGCCCGACTGGTGGACGAGACGATGGATCAGGAGATCTGCACCTTCACCCTGCGCGAGCAGGGGGCGCATACCGGCGTAATCATGGCGTCGCTGTCCAAGGGGGCTGACGGCTGGACCATGACCGCGCACGGCCGACCTGGGCGCGGGACCAGGGTCAGTGACCTAGTAAATGATGCCAAATCTGTTCTCTGATCGGGGAGGAAAAGACATGCTGAACTGGCTTAAGGACAAGGGTAACGAGGCGCGCACGCGCCTCACAGCCGAGGTGTCGAAGTTCAAGAACCGCACCTTCATGGAGGCGACCGTGGCCGCCTGTGCGATGGTTGCGGCCGCGGACGGGACCATCTCCGCGGAGGAGAAGCAGAAGATGGCCGGTTTCATCCGGAATTCGGACGAACTTAAACATTTCTCAATGACCGACGTCATCGCCTTCTTCGAGAAGGTGGTCGGGAACTTCGACTTCGACGCGGACATCGGGAAGGCGGAGGCTCTGAAGGTGATCGGCCGCTTGCGTGGCAACGAGGAGCAGGCCCGGGTGATGGTTCGGGTCGCCTGCGCGATCGGCGCCTCCGACGGCGACTTTGACCCGAACGAGCGGTCCGTGGTCCGCGATATCTGCAAAGAACTCGGTCTGAACCCGTCAGATTTTGATCTCTGAACCCGACACTATGAAGTGACCCTTAATCTTAACAGGAACGCCGTATGAACGGACTGAGTGAATACCAACTTGCCCTGATCGCTCTCGGGGCGATCGGGTTCGGGATATGGCTTCTAGTGAAGGGAGGGGATCTCACGATCGACTCGGCTGTGCGGATCGCCGAGAATTCCGGACTCTCGAAACTCTTCATCGCGGCGACGATCGTCGCCTTTGGAACCTCGGCGCCGGAACTGTTCACCTCAGTAAACGCTAACCTGAGCGGGTTCCCTGGTATCTCCGTCGGGAACGTGATCGGGTCCAACATCGCAAACGTCCTGATGGTCATCGGCGTTGCGGCTGTGATAGCACCTGTCATCATTGACCGTAAAGCGGTGCGGGTCGACACCTTTGTGATGATCGTGGCCACGATCGCGATGGCCGTAGCGGTTTGGGCCGAGATCCTGCCACGCTGGGGAGGTTTCGCCATGATCGCTGCGATCGTTGGCTATGTCGTGTACCAGTATAATGCGAGCCGGATCGACGTAGACGAGGAGGAGGACGGCGATGAGCTTCCGGGGAACCCTTTTCTTCTGGTCGCCGTGGGGATCGGCGTCCTCGTGCTCGGCTCCGAGATCCTCGTCCAGGGCGCTGTCGCCGGGGGTTACGCCCTTGGGGTGCCCGAGGCGGTTATCGGGATGACCGTGATCGCTTTTGGAACCTCCCTTCCTGAGTTGACCACCTGCGTCGCAGCAGCCCGGAAGGGGCAGTCCGACATGATCGTCGGCGGGATCGTCGGGTCGAACATTTTTAATATCCTTTCGGTGATGGCGGTCAGCGCCGCTGTGAAGCCACTGATTATCGACCCCAGTTTCGTATATTTCGACCTCCCGGTCGTGCTCGCTGTAACGGCGGTCTTCGCGGTGTTCCTGCTCTTCGTAGGTCGGATTGGCCGGATCGCCGGGATCGCGCTTGCCGTGAGTTATTTACTGTTCAACATCGCGCAATATGGGGGCGTCGCCGAAGCCCTCACATCAAACTAGAAGAATGATCTAAAACTGGCAAAAAGGAAAACACAGATGGCACTCTCGCTCTCTAAGGGTCAAAACCTCTCACTCTCGAAGACAGATCCCGGTCTTAAAAATATTCTGATCGGCCTCGGCTGGGACGCACGCGCAACTGACGGTCAAGATTTCGACCTCGATGCCTCAGTGTTCCTTCTTGCAGAGTCCGGAAAGGTCCGCTCTGACGCGGATTTCATCTTCTATAACCAGCTTCAGTCCGGCTGCGGCTCGGTAGTTCATACGGGGGACAACCGGACTGGTGAGGGGGACGGTGACGACGAGTCGGTCAAAGTGGATCTTGCGATGGTGCCGACGGATGTGCAGCGGATCGCCATCACCGTCACGATCGACAAGGCGGAGGAGAAACGCCAGTCCTTCGGCCAGGTAAGCAACGCTTTCATCCGAATTGTGAACGAGGCGACCGGCGCCGAGGTGGTCCGATATGACCTCTCGGAGGATTATTCGACGGAGACCGCAATGGTGTTTGGTGAGGTGTATCGGCACAATGGTGAGTGGAAGTTTAAGGCGATAGGCCAAGGTTACGCAGGTGGCCTGAAGGCGATGTGCCATCAATATGGTATCAACATCTGATCGCGTTCGCGATTTGAGCTTTACTCAAAATATAGAAAGGGGTTGCTAATGGCCGTTTCACTGAGCAAGGGGGGTAACGTCTCCCTCACCAAGGAGGCCCCGGGCCTCACCGCGATCACCGTCGGCCTGGGCTGGGACGCTCGCGTCACCGACGGGGCCGCGTTCGACCTGGACGCGTCTGTTTTCATATGCGGCGAGGACGGGAAAGTTCGCTCGGACACGGACTTTGTCTTCTACAATAACAAGACCGGCGCCGGTGGGGCGGTACAACACACCGGCGACAACACGACCGGCGAGGGGGACGGGGATGACGAACAAGTCAAGGTCGACCTGTCCAAGGTCCCGACGGAGGTGAAGAAGCTGGTCTTCGCCGTAACGATCCACGAGGCAGAGAGCCGGAACCAGAACTTTGGCCAGGTCTCCAACGCGTTCATGCGCGTCGTGAACTCGGTCGGCGGATCGGTACTTGCGAAGTATGATCTCTCGGAGGATTATTCGACCGAGACGGCGATGATCTTCGGCGAGATCTACCGGCACAACGACGAGTGGAAGATGAAAGCGATCGGGTCCGGCTTCGCGGGTGGGCTCGGCTCACTGGCGGCCTCCCATGGTGTCAACATGGGCTAATAATCGACCGGGCCGTCCTTACTCGGGCGGCCTCATCGATTCCTGAGCGCCACCTACGATGCTCCTGCAAAGACGAGTAAGAGGAGGTCGAAATGGCCCGACAGCATGCAAGACGGACCTGCCACTTCTGTGGGGCCCAAGCGCGCCAACCCGAGATGACGCGTCAGGCCATCTTCGTGGAGACGGGCCAGTCCAAGGCGTCCTTGTCTGGGGCCACGATCATCGGCGCCGTAGTTGGGAGCCGGTCCGCTCGTCGCTCCGTCATACGGACCCTTTTCAACACGGGCGGACGGAGCTATTATCGACAGCGCGAAGTTTGGTGCTGCGATGATCCGACCTGCGTCGATGAGGCCGTCGAGGCGTCGCGGCAGAGCCGGAAGATACGCGGTGTTCCGATCTGGGTCGGGGTTGCTGTGGCGGCAGTGGTCGGCCTGTTGATCCTCCTGATGTTCGCAGCGGCCCCGCCCGCGCTCTGACCGAAAGCCGCCCCATGTCCGAACTCACGCCCGGCGCGAACGCCGCCCTCCCCTCTGGTGACCTGAGCGTCCTGATCCGGCATGGTGTGATCCCGGGCGCCGAGATCGACGTGTCCGCCTTCCTGGTGACTGGGACCGGCAAGGTCCGGTCCGACGCGGACATGTGCTTCTACGGCCAGCCGTCGGTCGCGGGCGGCGCGGTCGCGCTCGCGGGCACCTCCGGCGGGGAGACCCGGTTCACGGTCGCCCCGGGCCGGATCCCCGCCGGGGTGGAGAAGGTGGTGTTCACCGCGACGATCCACGAGAACCGGGCCCCGTTCAGCCGGGTCCCGGAGATCGGGCTGGAGGTGGGCGGGATCAGCGGCCGGATCCCCTGCGCGGGGATGACGGAGACGGCGCTGATCCTGGCGGAGCTCTATCAGCGGAACGGGGCCTGGAAGGTCCGGGTGGTGGGGCAAGGGTTCAACGGGGGGCTCGCTAAGCTCGCCCCGCACCTCGGGGTGGAGGTCGCGGAGCCCGCGCCCGCGCCCGCTCCGCCGCCCCCGAAACCGACGCCCGCGCCCCCGAAGGCGGAGCCCGCCCCGGCCCCGAGGGTGGAGGCGGCCCCGCCCCCGAAGCCGGTCTCCCTGACCAAGGTGACGCTGACGAAGAGCGGGGCGTCTTCGCGGATATCGCTCGACAAGTCCGCTGGCGGGGTCGTCCGGGTGACCGCGACCTGGATCGACAACGGGGACCGGCGGTCCGACAACGACGACCTGGACCTGCGCGCCGGGATCCTGATGCCGGACGGGTCGATGCACTGGCTCGCCGCGTCCCATCCGGGCGGGCTCACCGCTTCCCCCTTCGCCCGCCACATGGGGGATGTTCGCAGCGCAACACGTGACGCGCCCGGCACTGAGATCATCGAGGTGGACGCGGGTATTTCCCACAAGCTGGGCGGTCCGGTCGGGCTGGTCTTCTCCATCTACAGCGCGATCTCCAACGGTCCGGTCTCGATCGCCTCCCTCAAGCCGACGATGACGGTCGAGTACCGAGGAAACGTGATCCGCTGCGAGTACAGCTTCCCGGACGGTAAGGCCGCAAAAGGGGTCTACACCTACGTGATCGCGACGATCCTCGTTGACCGGGACGAGTTGGACGTGAAGCTGTCCGGCCTCACTTCAGCGCGGGGTAGCGAGAACACCCCTTGGATCACTCGTAACGGGAGCGACCTTAACGTAACTTTCGACGGGGCGCCCGTGTTCAAGAAGGGGCGCACGATGCTCGCCAGGATGCTCGGGGCTGGGACCCGGAAATACGCGAACGTGTGAATAGAAAATAGCTGTAAGATGACAGGACAGGAGATCAGACCATGACCGTTCTTTCGCCGGGCGCGAACGCCCCTCTCCCCTCGGGTGACCTTACCGTCCTGATCCGGCACGGCATGATCCCGGGCGCGGAGATCGACGTCTCCACTTTCCTGGTAACAGGTACCGGGAAGGTCCGGTCCGACGCTGACATGTGTTTCTACGGTCAGCCGTCCGTCGCCGGAGGCGCGGTCGCGCTCGCGGGTGCTTCCGGCGGAGAGACCCGGTTCACGGTTGCGCCTAGTAGGATCCCGGCCGGAGTGGAGAGGGTGATTTTCACGGCTACGATTCATGAGAACAGAGGAACCTTCGGACAGCTCTCTGAAATGGAGGTTCAGGTGGGCGTCTTGACTGGCAAGATTCCCTGTTCCGGTAGGACGGAGACCGCACTCATCTTGGCCGAGGTTTATCGGAGGAACGGGTCTTGGAAGATTCGTGTGGTCGGGCAGGGCTTCAACGGGGGGCTCGCCGCTTTGGCTACCCACCTGGGCGTGGAGATCGCGGAACCCGCACCGACACCTGCGCCTTCCCCTTCGCCAGCACCCGCCCCAGCTGCTCCGCCCTCGACGGTGAATCTGTCAAAAGTGTCGTTGACCAAACAAAACAGCACTGTCAACCTACAGAAGGATGACGGCCGTTTCGGAAAGATCCGAGTAAACCTTAATTGGAATCAGAAGGCCCAGAAAACCGGCCTCTTCTCCTTCGGCTCTTCGAATATCGACCTCGACCTCGGCGCGTTCGTCGAAATGAGGAACGGTAACCGGTCGGTCGTACAGGCTCTCGGGAACGCGTTCGGCGGTTTTGGAACCCCCCCATTCGTTAAGCTGCTGGGTGATGACCGGACCGGTGCTGTGACTGACGGCGAGTGGCTCGAGATAAACGGCGATAAGTGGGCCGATATCGATCGCATCCTGATTTACGCTTTCATCTACGAAGGCGTGCCAAACTGGCAACAAACGGACGGGGTCGTCAAAATCATCGTCCCGGGGCAGCCCGAGGTCGAGGTCCGGATGAACGAGTTTGGTGACAAACGAGGCATGTGTGCGGTAGCATCTTTGGAAAATAGCAACGGTCAGGTGCGGGTGTCTCGAGAGGTCACGTTCCACAAAGGTCATAAAGAGATGGACAGCAGCTACGGCTGGGGGTTTCGGTGGACCGCTGGTAGTAAATGATAATGCATCACGTCAGGGTCTAGAAAATGACGGATTCGTTCGACACAGACCTGTATGGGTTGGGTGTCCATGATTGTCTCTTGGGGGTCATGATTTTAGCTTCGATGTCCGACGGTGTGGTGAGGACTTCGGAACTATTGACGATTGAGAGCGTCATCGACCATTTTCCCATTTTCGCCGAATACAATGAAGCTGATGTTAAAAAGGTATGCGCTGTCATGAACGCGATATTACTGATGCCGGATGGCATCGATCGTTTCCTAACGTTTCTGAAAGTTATACTGCCCCCCAGATTACGCGAAACGGCGTACGCGATCGCGTGTGACGTTGTGGCGGCAGACGGGAAGCTGGAGCAGGCTGAACTGCGGTATCTGGAGGAGATAGCGTGTCATCTACAGGTTGACCCGCTCTACGTTGCCGCGATTGAGCGATCTACACGTGCCTTATACGCAAGGTTTTGATCGATTCTGTTTAATCCAGCACTGCGTATAGTAATCCTTCATAAAATCCAGTTCAGAGGAAAGAGTGGGGCCACTCGCGGTCGCGGACCTCCTTAAGTTGTTTTTTTAGCTCATCGATCCGTTCGAAAATCGCCATCCGCTCCGCAAAACCCGCCTCGATCCGCGCAGCGGTCTCACGGTCCGGAACTGGGACCGGTAGGCTCTTCAGATCCTTGATCGCCAGGCTTTGGATCGCGGCACCACCTGCGAGAGATCGGATGAACGCCTGAACTGTCGTGTTCGACAAGTATTCATACAGGGTGAGCTGGCTGATCCCGGACTGCTTCTTGGGGCGAAGGATCATCATGGATTGACCGGCTGTCCAGACCGCCTGCTCACCGTCACCTGGAACCAGATCCGGAACCATGCCGATGGTCCCGACGTTCCCTTTCACGGCGATCACGAGATCGCCGGGCCGGAGCTGCTGATTATAGGCCTTAACGTATTTCGCGCGGTCGACGCCTACGGTCCGGGACGGCTCCCCAACGAAGCCACGGTCTTTGATGTCCGAAGGCGCGCTCTCTCGCAGCGTATAGTCGCCAGCCGCGTCTTTTGTCAGACTTACAGGGCGGATCAGATCTACTGCTTCAGCAAGGGTGACGACTTCTGATTTCTCGAGCAGCCGATTGATGCGTTTCCGTGGACCGGTATTGAGGTATCGGTCCGGAAGAAGAACGGTATTGTTCGCCACGATTTCTTCGTGCGTGACGTCCCGTGTCAGGCCCTCGTCGGCGCGGGGTGCTGATTTCAGGAGGTCAGACCAGCCAACCCCCGGACTGACTTCCAGCCGTCCGCGCCGACCCCTTTGGGCGGCAGTTTCGTGCCCAAGGTCGACGAACCGGACTGTTTCGTGCTTTTCGTCCTGATCTGATAGAACGATCATGTTGGTCCGGACCGCGGTGTTGGAGAAAGCGAGCCCGCCCGGCACACCCATGACCGCCACCAAACGACCGCTCTCAAGTAGGTTGCGGCGAATAATCGGTTCGACCCCCACCATCCGGAACAACTCACTGTCGGTCGTCGCCAGTAGGGTGCGCGCAGCCAGGCATTCCAGCGCGTAGGCAAGTGATACGTTCTCGGCTGTCAGGCGTACGGCCTGTGCATCCGTGACCCCGACGCTCGCGAGCACCGGTTTCGGGATTGTCTCATCATCTCGAATGTCCAGCCCGAACGGAGGAAACAAGACATCGACGCTCACCTGTTCAGGATGGCCCCAAGGCCATCCTTCCTTGACGTTGATATAACCGGACAGATCAAGGAGATGAACCAGGCCAGACATCAGCCGCGCGACTTCCGCATTCGGTGTCACGAAGGTCACGCTGACAACTTCGTCTCGCGAAGCGGCATCGAAGGCGAAGGCCAGACACGGACGGAATGCTGCGCTGAACGAAAATCGAACGGCTGGAGACCCGCGAATGAGGTGGAGGATCTGATGGCAGGCGGATTCCCTCATCCAAATCCCCTCAAAGGCGGGGTCCGTGTTTCGGTCAAGAAACTCACATACCTCGTTGAACCGGACAGCTGGAGGCTTGGCTATCAGGGATGCTGCCGCCTCTTCTAAGGGTGGGATGCTGCGGGCCTCGTTCAGGCTCGCCCGCTGACCAGCGTTGGCGGCGCCCGCTCCCATCGCGCCGGCGGCCTCAATCAGGACGATGAAGGCATCGGCGGATGAGGAAGCGCTTCCGGTCCGTTCTATGGCGTTTAAGATTTCCATGACTTCCTTAAAGGTATGGGGTACTTTTCATCTAACAGTCACGGGCTGGGGCTTAGTCTGTTAGGTCTGGTTCGCCGTCGGTCTCCACCTTTCAGGCCGGGATGATATTGCACTACAGTGAATCCTTTTCTCATGTCAATAAAAAGTAATATATACTTTTATTTTACATTTGATGAGAGGGCGCGGCGGCCCCCTTCAGCTTACGATCTGACTGTTCGGCGGGCATGGTCTTTGTTGTATATAAATACTAATAAAAACAATACATTAAATAGAATTCACGTGCCTTTACGCGTCGTCGCTGCAGGCTGTGTGCGCGGCGTTCAGGATCAGTGGAAAAGAGTGATTGAGAATAAAAGCGATACATTATACATATTCTTTAACGATACCGAATCGGTCGTCTCATGACCGTTTTTTTCAAGGAGCCGGACCATGGCCACCCGCGTTGATATCATCCCCGCCCTGGCGAAGTTGTTCGACACGCTGCCGAACTCCGTCGATGTCATCGATCGTGAGCTCGCAGCCGCCGGCCTGCGTGCCCGCCTGCCGCGCGGCCGGGGTGCCGGTGCAGTAAGCGCGCTGGACCTCACACACCTCGCCTTCGCGTTGACTGGTCGCCGCGCGGTCCGGGGGGCCGCGCAAGAGGTGGACGAGATCAGTTCGCTCCCGCTTACCGGGGGAAGGTGCTTGCGTGAAGAAATGGTTCGTGAGTACCCGGATCCTGTGTTTGTGGATGAACTGGCCGCTCTGACACCGAAAGGTATCCTCGAAGGAACGTGGTCACAGCGTTATCCGCGTGATCTCCTGCCGATGGCATCAACCTTCGGGCAGTCTGTCGCCGGGATCATTGAGCGGCTCCCGGACCTGGAGAGCCGTCCTGCGTCCGAAGGAGTTTTCTTGCTCGAGGCGACGGTTTCATGGGAGCCGATTACAGCCCGCATCGAGTTTCGGCACGGCATCTACATGTTCATCGTCGACTTCGGCGGACCTCGCACGCTTAGGGAAGATAGGCCTCAGTTCACCTTCCGTTACACACAGACCTTTCTGGGAAGGCTCACCAGCATCTTTAAGGCCTGAGGGATGATGCAGTGGAGCCGAACGCCGTAGAGGAAAAGAGGAGAGTAGGATGATGACCAAGAGGACAGCACAGCTTGGCGGCCGCGAATCGGTAAGCCCTGCGGAATGGGGAACTGCGGCGTTCCTTGCTTCCCACATCTCCGCGTCGGGTTCGAGCATTGCGACATTCAACATCGCCAGTGCTCGCGGCACGATGGAAAACGGAAACTGTGTTCGTAACGGGGTGTGACCTTCAGACTACTGACGGTGTCGATTGCGGAACCGGACCGCAAGATATGGTGCCTCCAGTCAGGTTTGCGAAAAAGTGAGAGACACAGATTTTCGCGTAAGCCATTGAAATAATTAAAAAACTTTTCATCGAGTGGCGCGTCTGATAGAGGCCCCCTCGTTCGAAAAAAGAAAGTCCCCGAGTGGGGCAGTTCTGAGAAAGGAGAAACAGATGACCGCATAAACGAAAACACCTGATCTGCGCCAACAGACCAGGTGCTTCTAAAGACGACGGATCGGAACCCGCCTCTAGCTAAGGTTCTGGTAGCACTACTTGCTCCCAGATTCAAGGATTCCCCTCCGCTCGTTCTGAAACGTCTCACCGCCTTCTCCTTAGGGGGCAGGCCCGTCGAGACCCTCGCGCTGACGGATCAGCAGTCCGGTCCCCGGTCTACCGATTTGCTCCAGTGCCACAGAGAACTCCCAGGCCAAATTCCTGGCCGGGACATCCATTCAGATGATGAGGGAAAACCCATGAATTTTCACGAAACCTGCGGCATTCGGTTGCCGCGCAAGTCTCAAGCCGTCAGGGACGTGCCGATGGCCTCCGCCGGACACTGCACGACCTGGGCAGTCCTCGGTGACGATGAGGGTATCCGCGTCCAGGGCGAGAGCCTCCTTGAGATGCGTCACCAGCTTATTCTCAACGCACGGCGCGACGTCGCAAGCATCCAGGAACAGGTCCGGTTCTTTTACGGCTGGAACCCGAACAAGCCGGACGAACACGTCTTCGACATGGTCGTCACCATGCGGGATGGGCAGGTCATCGCCTACGCGGTCAAGCCGGAAATCCGGCTGAAATCCGGGCGCTTCCTGAAAGAGATGCAGGAGGTCGCCTGGTGGGTCCGGCACAAGGGTTTCGCAGATGACGTGCGCATCCTGACCGATGCGGATATCAACCGTGTGACGCTCCACAACGCCCAGATGTTCGCCGTGATGCGGAACAGCCCGGATCCGGACGCCATGGCGGCGGCGCGTCGGGTCGTTTCGGGGATGCCGGCCGGTGGCGGTTTGAGCCTGCGCGCCCTGACGATCGAAACGGGCCTTGAGGCGCGGGGATATCGGGCGCTTCTGCGTCTGCTCCGTGAAGGGGTTCTGGAAACGCTGAAGCCGGAAGCGATCACGCCGACGACCCTCGTGCGCCGGGCATCGGACCGGCCGGATCCCGGCTTGATTGCCGCCAACGACCCCTTCAGTCCTGAAGGTCCGGGTCACGGCGCCGTCGCATTCTGCGCCGCCTAAATCGGCTTCCCCTCGAAAAACACTTCCGCCCCGCGCGTCGACGACGCGCGGGCACGGTCCCTCTTTACCTGAATCCGGGCGTTCCGCCCTCCAGATAGGAGCATGACATCATGCCGAAAGACTTCCTTACGACCTACCCGACCTTCAGCCTCGATATGCACCATCGCTATCGGATCGGGGATGATGACTGGCGTTTCGTCTATAAGAACACCGAAGAGGTGACGTTCTCGGCGATCGAAGACCCGGGAAAGGTTGTCACTTTCCCCGTCGGAACCCTTAACCGCATGAACGCAGACGGGTCCGTGAAAGTTGTCCCGTTCGGTCTGATGCCCAAGGAACTCCGTCAGGCCCCGGACAACGATCTGGACCAGTTGAGCCTCGCCGGATTGTCTCCGGCACACCGTCGCGACGTCGAGGTCCGTCACGCGATGGTTCAGGGTTTTCTGTCGCTCCGTGAGGCTGGCCTTATCAAGGGCACAGACACGGCGATCACGGCCGGCATGGCGCAGGTCTGCCACGCCGCTGCGGACTTCCTGGAACAGGAACTGCCGGACCCTGAATACGCTGAGCAGGTTCGCCTCTGGAAAGAGGGGAAGGGCCGCAAGCCGAAGATGAAAAAGGACTCCGTCATCCCCACAGCGGTCAGCGCCCGGACCCTCAGGAACTGGCTCAAGGCGTACAAACTCGAGGGGAAGAAGGGCCTGATCGACAGTCGTCACAATCAGGGAAACAGGAACACCAAGTTTGCCCTCGAGGAGGTTTCCCTGATGGCGAGGGTGGTCAACGACAGTTACATGACGCTCGAGCGCAAGACCGTGCCTCGGGTGTACGAGGATATGCAGATCGCGTTCCGTGACGCAAACGAGCGCCGGACTGACGAGGGGAAAGCATCGCTGAAATGTCCCAGTCGTAAGACGCTGTACGCGTTCATCGGCGCGATGGACAAGTTCCGCAAACTCGTTGCTCGGCATGGCCAGAAAACGGCCATGAAGAAGATGAGGGCCGTCAAGACCGGTCTTCACGTCGCTCGGCCCCTCGCAAGGGTCGAGATGGACGAATGGAAGATCGACATCCTGACCATTCTGACCAAGAGCGGCCTCCTTCTCTTCTTTGAAGAGGAGGATCTTAAAGAACTGGGACTGCTGGACCGCACGAAACGCTGGTGGCTGGTCACCGCCATCTGCTGCCGGACCCGGCTGATCCTCGGGATGGTGTTGACCGCAAACCCGAAATCCTCGGCGGCCATTAAGTGCCTGAAGATGGTGATGAGCGACAAGGGAACGTTTTCCGATGCGGTCGGGGCGCTCTCGCCTTGGTCGATGTTCGGAACCCCTGAGGTTCTCGCCGTCGACAATGGCAGCGCCTTCAAGTCAGTCGCCTTCACTACCGCATGCGCGGACGCTGGGATTATGAAGGTCGCGACGATCGCTGGCGACCCCGCAATGCGCGGTCGCGTCGAGAGCCTGTACAATACGCTCGGGCACTCATTGATGCCGCGTCTGACGGGGCAGACATTCCGGAACACCCTCATGCGGGGAGACCACCCCGCCGAAAAACGGGCCTGTCTGAGCCTTGAGGATCTCGCGTTCGCCCTTGTCCGCTGGGTTGTCGATATCTACCACAACCAGCCGCATGATGGGCTGGGTGGGCGGACGCCTCTCGCCCAATGGGAAGCGGACATGAAGGACGGGAATTACCCGCTCCATTCCGCGCCTACCCAGCGGCAGAAACGTCTCGCCTTTGGACTGTCGTTGAAGCGCATCGTTCAGAAGGATGGGATCCGTGCACTGAATGTGAACTACCACTCCGGTGATCTTGCCCGGTGGTTTCTGAAGAACGGATCGCAAGCCGTGGAGGTTCGCTGGTTCGACGAGGACCTCGGCGTTGTCGAAGTGCTGCTCGACGGTCAGTGGACCGAGGTGCCCGCTACCACCGATTTGTTCAACGGCGTTGACGCCAGCACCTGGAGCGCGGCCCGGCGGGCGCTCCGCGCCAAGGACCCCAAGCGAAAAGCGTGGGAGGAAGAGGCGATCTTCGGCGCCATCCGGTCCATCGAGGCACTGACCGCTGCACGCAAGGCAGCCTACAACGTCCTCGACCATGGCTGGACGATCGAGCGGTTCAGTCAGGTCGAGGACGAGGCTGTGGTGTCCTTCGACATCGTCCCTAACCGTCCTGTCACCACCGAGGCTGCAGACAGCTACGGCATGTCCGTCGTCCCCGAGGAACCGGATAATCCGACCAAAGCCCGGGCCGCCATCGACAAGGCACCGGAAGTCGCCCCCGCGAAGGGCGAGTGGACCATCGGCGACTGATCGCCCCTCAAGCATAGGAGAAGAAAGATGAAGTATTCGCGCTACGAGATCAGCCAGATCATCGAGGCCTTGAATGATCTGCACGTCACCACCGAAAACGACAAGGAGTTCGAGGAGCACCTCTCCCACCTGTTCAAGGTGGGAGAAGATGATGAGCTCACCCATGAGCCCATGCGGTTCACGCGCGGGAATGAGGCGCACGGCATCATCTATATCGATGGTTCCGGTGGCGGGAAGTCCACGACCATTCACAGGGGCCTGACGCGCTTCAAGGCCCTCGCGGAAAACCCCGAAACCACGCTGCCGCGCTGGGTGCCCGTGATCGTCAAGAACCCCGCCACGCTGCGCAGCCTCGGTTGCGACATCCTGAACCAGCTGGGGGTCGACAAGGTCAGTGATCGGGCGAAGGTGTACGAAATCTGGGATATGGTCCGGCACCGCCTCATGGTGATGGGCATTTCGCTGCTCTGGCTGGATGAGGCGCACGACATGTTCAAGAAGCCGACCTCCACGGAAACGGAGAACATGCTCCTCATGTTGAAAACCCTGATGCAGGGGGATCATGCGGTGGTTGTCGTCCTGAGCGGGACCGAACGCCTGTCCGCGATAACCGGGGTCGAATCCCAGGTTAATCGGCGGTTCAGCAAGATCCGGCCGAAGCCGCTTAAATTCGGGGCGGATGACGATCGGGTCTCGGGCCTGATCAACAGCTACGCAGAGCGCGCCGGCCTGAAAACCGACCTGCGCGGGGATGCGATCATGCGCCTCATGCACGGGAGCCGCTATCGTTTCGGTCGGTGCATGGAGACGATCATTCGCGCCATTCGCTGCGCCCTCGAAGACGGGGCGGATGCCCTTAAGATCGAGCATTTCGAGATCGCGTGGGGCCAGCTGGAGGGGTGTGAAGTCGCCTTGAACGTGTTCGCGATGAACGACTGGCCTTCGCTCGTACTCGAAGATGAAGAGGCGCAGGAGGCCGCAAATTCCGGATACGCACCCAAGAAGGCGGCGAAATCCAGGAAGGGGAGGGGCTGATCATGGCCCTTCATCCCATCCTGCCGGTGATCGACGGTGAGAGCCTGACCTCTTACCTTTCACGGGCGGCACACTTTCATGCGCGGGCGCACGTATACGCGTTCCTCGACATGATCGAGTTCCCGAGGTCCGCCGCCATGGCCCCCGACACTGGAGCCCTGTGTCGCCTGTCCGGTCTGTTGGGGCTGCCCCATGAGACCTTGACGCGCATGACGTTCGTTTCGCTCGGCAACCGGGCCCGGTCCCTCTGTGGGGAAGTCGTGCATGCCGAATTCGCGAAGCTGGACAAGACCAGCTTCTGCCCGGCCTGCCTGCTCGCAGATGCTCACCAGAACAGCCCGTCGGGGGGCACCCGTGTTGGACGAGTCCTTTGGCAGGTCGAACATGTCCGGGCCTGCCCGGTTCACGGGATCGCCCTCATCCGTCGTCAGAACGCGTCCTATGCTGAACGCTTCCAGCTCATGTCCGAGGTCGCACCGGATGATGCCGAGCTGCACGATCTCGTCGAGGCTGCGGCCACTTTCGCCCCGTCCGATCTGCAAACCTATGTCGAGGATCGATTGGCCGGGCGGGCCGGGCCGGCATGGTTGGATGAACAACCCCTCGATCTCGCCGCCCGCGCTTGCGAGATGTTGGGGGTAATCATCTCCGAGGGGGCCCACTGTAACCTGAACACCCTGCCGGACGCGGACTGGCATCGTGCCGGGCACGTCGGGTTCGAGTTCACCGCGCGTGGTGAGGCGGGTATTCGCGAAGCTCTGCAGTCGCTTTTCGACCAGTTCGTCGAAGATGGTTTGAAAGGGGGGCCGCAGAAGGTGTTTGGGCGGTTGTATCAGTGGCTCCAGTTCAACAAGAACGCCCGGCCCAAGGGGCCGATCCGTGATGTGGTTCGCGATTTCATCATGGATCGTTTCCCCCTTGAGGTCGGTGACGATCTTTTCGGCGAGCCCGTCGCGGTCCGGCGCGTTCACACGGTCGGCAGCCTCGCCCGGGTAACGGGTCAGCACCCCAAGACGCTGAACCGGGCCGTCGTGCTGACGGGCCTTGCCGAGGGAGATCCGGACGTTTCCCTCGGGGTCAGGAGTTTTGATGCGGTCGCCGCGGAGGCGCTGGCCCGAAGGATCGAAACCGCCATCCCGGTTCTCGCCCTCCCTAAGTTCCTGAACTGCAACCGGACCCAGGCCGAGCAGTTGGTGCGGACCGGAATGATCCCCCGGATCTCGGATCTGGACGAAGCGACCGGGGTTCTGAAGGGTGTCGCCCTTGAACACGCGGAAAGCTTTCTGACGAACCTCATGTCCAAGGCTACCCAAGTCGCCGCGCCATCTGACGGTATGCAGGACATCCTGACGGCGTCCGTCACCTCGCGCTGGCCTGTTATCGACATCGTCGGCGCGCTGGTCTCCGGCGGTCTGTCCCGTGTGGAGGTCGTGGATCCCGCCCTGAAATTCAAAGGGGTCCTCGTCGATCCGGCAGAGGTGGCGACCGCGATGGCCAACCAGACCGCGTCCGGTCTGATCAGCCTCGAACGCGCGGTGGAGGTGATCGGCTTTTCTCCGCTGGCGGCTGTGGCTGTCCTGAACATGACGGCGCCCGACGGGGACGACTATATCCCCAAGCATGTCGTGACGAACGCGAAGGGTGTCGGCGTTCGGATGTTCCGGGAAGCCGAAGTCCAGTCGTTTCGTGATAACCACATCGGCTTGGTTGAACTCGCGGCCAGCGAGGGCATGACGCCCAAATCCATGAAGGCAATCCTGTCCGAAAAGGGTATACACCCCCTTCCGGCACGTCAGGCGGCGGTCCCGAACATCTATCGTAAGTCAGACCTCGCGGCATAGACCGTAGCGGATCTACTCCGACCAGAAGCCACCCGGATGGGTGGCTTTTTTGTTGTCCCGCGCTTAATTTCTGGTGGAAGAAATGTAGGGGGTGTGGTGGAAGCCTCTTTGCGAAGGGGTGTCAGATTTTCCTTATTTTCTTGAGGCTTGGTGGCAGAAAATTCAGGGAATTTTCAACCGTAAGCGGTTCGCCGCCCCCACACTTTCGAGCTGACGTGTGATCTGCGATTCAGAGGCTTCTTTGGTTTGTGGGGAG
>NZ_MNBW01000030.1 GCF_001879715.1 Nioella nitratireducens
CGCAATTTGGAGGCTGCGCGCGTGGCCATAACCTGTCGGCAGCCCTTCTTCCCGACGTGCTATGGGACGGAACTGACGTCGAACGCCATGCTCAAATGGCAGGAAGATCGCCAGGTCGAGTGGCATTACATCGCGCCGGGAAAGCCGATGCAGAACGGCTTTGTGGAGAGCTTCAACGGACGCTTGCGCGACGAGTGCCTGAACGAGCACCTGTTCTCGACCCTTCGCCATGCCCGCCATTTGATTGCGGCATGGCGCGACGACTATAACACCGAACGTCCGCACTCGGCTTTGGATTACCAGACCCCGGCCGACTACGCGCGGACCCTGACCACCGCAATCGCCCGCCCCGCTGCGCGAGATGAAAGCTCCGCGCGTCGGGCGATTGCTCAACCCGCGCCAATCGGCGTAAACACCAACCGGGCTCCGGTCGCGGCTGGATGAAAGTTCAGTGGCAGGTCAGGAGGTCATCAACTTTCTCGGCCCCTGGAAGTCTATGGCACAGGTCGAGTGGGAGACCCTGCAATGGGTCAGCTGGTATAACAATGAGCGGCTACACAGTGCCATCGGTCATCGGCCGCCGCAGGAAGTGGAGGAGGCATTCTACGAAAAAATGAAAACCCTTGAAAAAGCCGCTTAGGTTTTGAACAAAGAAGCCTCTCGGAAACCCGGGGCAGTTCAGTATTGCAGCTCTGACGGCGTGCGTGGTCGTGGCGCTCCCATGGCGAACTTGTCCCATAATGCTTCCTTCCATTCTTGCGAAAGGATCGCACCATCAAACCGTGGGATCAAACACCTTATGTGTCTCGGCCCTGATATAGCTTCCCCGTCGCCGCTCCCGGCCAGGAGCGGCGACGGGGTTGGATACAGCGCTAAACACCTTGTGGCATGACCACGTCATCTAGCAGGCTGATCCTGCCTCTCTTCACCGTCTCGAACAGTTGACGGCGGCCCGTTTTGTGGGACCGCGAAGCATAAGGAAGAGAGAGTGACATGATATCTGAGACTACCATCCTTGGGATAGATGTATCGCGCGACTGGTTGGACGGGTTCTGCCTTCCTGGCCAGAATCGGTTCCGGCACCCCAACACGGCGGATGGCCATATTGCGTTGGTCGCGATGATCCAGAAGCTATCCGGCCCCGTGAAAGTGGGATTTGAAGCTACAGGTGGCCATGAATGGGTGCTCTGGACGGAACTTGTCGATGCAGGGATTATCGCTGTCCAGCTGTCTCCGGCACAGATCAAGGCGTTCGCGCTTTCCCGGGGCACGCTGGCGAAGACTGACCGGATCGATGCCGAACTCATCGCCAGGTTCATGGCATTCAGACCTGAGGCCGGGCGAGAACTTCCAGATGAGAATCTACGTATTCTCAGAACCTTGACGACGCGGAGGGGGCAACTTGTCGATATGCGCAAGCGGCTCAAAGCCCAGATCGCCGCGCGCAGGAAGCAGGGTATTTCTGCCGACGTCGAGACCATGGATGATGAACTCAAAGAGGTGCTCGATACTCAGATCGATCAAATCGAACGGCGGATCGAAAACGTCATCGCACAAGTGGAGCCTCTTGCCGCCAAGGCGAACCTACTGCGATCAATCCCGGGAATTGGTCCGGTCTCAGCTGCGATGCTGATTGCCGAATTGCCCGAACTAGGTCGAATGACATCAGGCGAAGCCGGTGCCATGACTGGCCTGGCACCAGTCCCACACGACAGCGGGGCAATGCGAGGGAGGAGAACGATTGCGGGCGGTCGACGATCGCTGCGACGTGTTCTGTTCCAGGCTGCGCTCGCCGCTGCCTGCCATAATCCAGTTCTCAAACCGGTCGCAAAACGTCTGAAAGAACGCGGTAAGCCCCACAAGCTCGTCATCATCGCAATCGCACGCAGGCTGATCACAATCGCCAACGCGATCATCAAAACTGGCATCCCGTGGCAGCTTCAGCTCGGCGAATAAACACAGTTGCTAGGCGTCTCAAAGCGGGCCGCTTGACCTCCAGCTTTTGCCCACTCCCAAAGACTGCAACTATTGACCCGTTCCCGAGCCATTCGAATCGCACTCACGGCTTGAACTTGGTCCGCATCTTCGCTAATATTCTAACAGGTGTTAGATTACTAGCGAAGAGATCATATGACCTCCCCACTTCATCAGCTGAAAATCATCGAGCTCGGTCATGTTATTGCTGGACCACTCTCGACCTCGCTGCTTTCTGATTTTGGGGCAGACGTCATCAAGATCGAGGCACCCAACCGAACGGACATGATGCGCGATCTCGGACCAAAGGCCGGGGATGGGGTTGGCGTTTGGTGGAAAACTCTGGGCCGCAACAAAAAAATTCTGAGCCTCGACTGGAAGTCGGGCGAAGGACGGGACATCCTGCGCAGACTGGTTGAAAGCGCCGACGTACTTGTTGAAAATTTCCGGCCAGGCGTGCTTGAACGTGCGGGTGTCGGGCCCGAAACCCTGCATAAGTGGAACCCGGATCTGGTTATTCTGCGCGTTTCGGGTTACGGTCAGGGCGGCCCGATGCGGGACGTACCCGCTTTCGGGCGCGCGGCAGAGGCGATGAGTGGTCTCGCCCATCTGACTGGTTTTGCGGACGGGCCACCGATGCACCCCGGATTTCCAGCGGCCGACAGCACGACAGGGTTGATGGGTGCTTTGGGGATCATGATCGCGCTGTTTGCCCGGGAAAAAGGGATTGCGCGTGGTCAGGTCGTCGATCTTGCGGTGTTCGAGGCACTGCTTCGACTGATGGACTATCCCGTGCCCGCATTGACGGGCGCGAACCTCTCGCCGCGGCGCAACGGGCTGCGCCAGCCGATGGATTTTGCGCCGGGGGGCATGTTCCGAACCACTGATGGGGTGTGGGTGACCGTTTCGGCTGGCAGTGCAGAAACAGCGCAACGCCTGTTGCGGGCGGTCGGCGGAGATGTGCTGGCCGATGATCCGCGGTTCGCTACTCTCGGCGAGATGTCGCAGCATATGGCCGTGGTCTTCGACGCCATAAACGATTTCGTCACGCAACACACGCTTGCGGAAGTCGAGGCGGAGTTTGCCCACCATGATGCGGTTGCCTCTCGTGTGCTGAGCGTCGAGGAGATCGTGACGAATGAGCAGATACGTCATCGCGGCGACATCGTATCGGTTGAGGGCGAGCAAACGCAGGTGATCGGACCTATTCCGCATCTCAGCGCCACCCCCGGTGAGTTGCGCTGGCTAGGGCGGCCGCCGGGCGCGGACAGCCGAAGCATTCTGCGCAATCTTGGATATGACGACGACCGGATCACTGCCCTGTGTGAGGCAGGGTTTGTAGGTGTGGATGGGAGCGAGACACAATGACATTTCGGATGACGGGTGATCAAAAGGAAATTCGAGATCAGATCCTGCGTATATGTGCGCAGTTCGATGACGACTTCTGGCTGGACCGGGATCGGAACGGGGGTTTCCCGCATGAATTGCACAGGGCGATGGCAGATGGTGGCTGGCTTGGTATTGCCATGCCGGAAGACGTCGGCGGTTCTGGTCTAGGGATCACCGAAGCGACCATCATGATGCAGGCGATTGCCGAATCGGGGGCTGGCGCCAGCGGGGCCTCGGCCATTCACATGAACATTTTCGGGCTCAACCCGGTGGTCAAGTTCGGAACCGATGAACAGCGCGCGCGCATGCTGCCCCCCCTGATCGCCGGCGATCAAAAAGCTTGTTTCGCTGTAACCGAGCCGACGACCGGGCTGGATACGACCAAGCTGAAAACCATGGCGGTGCGACAGGGAGATAGGTATGTCGTGCACGGGCAGAAGGTCTGGATTTCGACCGCGCAGGTGGCGGACAAAATGTTACTTTTGGCCAGAACAACGCGGCTTGAGGATGTGATCAACCCGACCGAAGGGCTGAGCCTGTTCTATACCGATCTCAACCGCGATTTCGTTGATGTGCGAGAGATCGAAAAGATGGGGCGCAAGGCGGTCGATTCGAACGAGGTTTTCATAGACGGGCTGCCGATACCGGCTGAAGACCTGATCGGAGAAGAGGGCAAGGGTTTTCGGCAAATCCTGCACGGGCTGAACCCGGAACGCATCCTAGTGGCCGGCGAATGTATCGGCATCGCCCGCAATGCTCTGGCGCGCGCAGCGCAATATGCCAAAGAACGGGTGGTTTTCGACCGGCCCATCGGTCAGAATCAGGGCGTTCAGCATCCGCTGGCTCAGGCTTGGGCGCGGATGGAATCGGCCAATCTCATGGTGATGCACGCCGCTGCCCTTTACGATGCGGGAGAGCCTTGCGGCATCGAAGCGAACGCAGCCAAGCTATTGGCCGCCGACGCCGCGGTCGAGGCAACCGAGGCCGCACAGATCACCTTTGGCGGATTCGGATACGCCAAGGAATATCACGTGGAGCGTCTGGTCCGGGAGGCACTGTTGTTCCGTATCGTACCGGTGACGCCACAGATGCTTTTATCGTTCATAGCGGAAAAAGCGCTTGGACTTCCAAAGTCTTACTGACCGCGAGTCACGTTCTGGGACAGCGTACATTCTCTGCTTGATTTTTTTCTAACGACCGTTAGAATATTGAAAAATGCCCCAACCGGGGAACAAGGGAGGAGGCGTCATGAGTGAGACGCAGTTCGGGTCTTCGCGAGAGGACCTGTCAAACCGTACAACCGTTTACGCACAAGATTTGTTCGCGGGAAAAAACGTCGTTGTAACCGGCGCAGGTGGCGGATTGGGGCTGGTAATTGCGACTCTGTTCGCCAAGTTGGGCGCCAATCTGGCGATCAATGGACGCAACGAGGAAAAGCTGGCCTCGGCCAAAGAGTACCTCGAGAGCTTTGGCGGCAGGGTTTTCGCCAAGCCCATGACCATCCGTGACCCTGAACAGGTCGAGGATTTTGTCGCCAGGACAAATCAGGAATTCGGTTCCATAGACGTTTTGGTGAACAATGCCGGGGGGCAGTTTCCGCAGGCCGCGCTGGATTTTTCCCCGAAAGGTTGGAACGCCGTTATAGACACCAACCTCAACGGAACCTGGTGGATGATGCAGTCCACCGCGCGCCACTGGGTTGCGAGCAAGAAACCGGGTTCCATCGTGAACATCGTGGCCGATATCTGGCGCGGCATGCCCGGCATCGCGCATACCTGTGCCGCGCGGGCAGGGGTGATATACTTGTCAAAATCGGTCGCGGTAGAGTGGGCGCCGCATGGGATTCGCGTGAATTGCGTGGCGCCGGGTTGCTGTGAAAGCAACGGTTTCGGGAATTATCCTGCTGAGGGGGCCGCAACCTTTCAGGACTCCAATCCGATGCGGCACGCCGGGGACGAATGGGATGTCGCTGAAGGCGTTGTCTATATGGCAGCCAATTCCGGTAAATTTGTAACCGGCGAAGTTCTGAACATCGACGGTGGGCAACAATTGTGGGGAGATCCATGGCCAACGGGGCGACCGGACTACTTCCGGATTTCCTGATGAAAGCCATGAACCTTAGTGGGGACAATAGGATCTAGATGACGACGAAAAACAGAATATCAGCTGGAGCCGACAATGGGGCGATACTCGAGTGCAGCGGGATCGAACGCCGGTTTGGCGGCATCGTCGCTGTCACGGGTGTGGATCTCGTTATTCAACGGGGAGAAATCTTTGGGCTTGTCGGTCCGAATGGGAGTGGCAAGACAACACTGACGAACGCTATCACCGGGTTTTACCCGCCAAATGTGGGTGCTGTACGGCTGGCCGGGCGCGACATCACGGGCATGGCTCCTCACAAGGTGGCCAAGCTCGGGGTTGCCAGAACGTTCCAGAACCTTGCCCTGTTCAATGGGATGAGTGTTCTCGACAACATCTTGCTCGGGCGGCACATCCACATGAAACCGGGCGTTTTGCGCACGGCGCTCTATTGGTGGGCCGCACGACATGAGGAAATCGAGAACCGTAAGATCGTCGAGGAGGTGATCGAGTTTCTGCAGCTTGAAGGCATCCGGCATGAATTGGTCGACGGTCTCCCGATCGGGCTGAAAAAGCGAGTCGAGCTTGCACGGGCTCTTGTGGCAGAGCCGCAGTTATTGATCCTTGACGAGCCGATGGCGGGCATGAATCAGGAAGAGAAGGGGTATATGTCCCGCTTCGTTCTGGATGCCCGTGCCGAACGTGGCGTCAGCGTTCTCCTGATCGAGCACCATATGGATGTCATCACCGGCATTTGTGATCGGATGCTGGCGTTGAATTATGGCGAAATGATCGCCAGCGGCATTCCGAAAGACGTTGTAAAAGACCCGCGGGTCATCGAGGCATATATCGGAGGGTCGCATGACTGATTTGACGAAGAATAAGTCTTCGGGCGGCGACACGATTGGTGCACTTCTGGCGCGGAACGCGTCGCGCCACGGAAAGGATATCGCGCTTCGCGAAAAGAAGCGCGGGATCTGGGAAGAAACCACTTGGGCGGAATACGCCGAAGAGGTGCTTGCCTGCGCCGCCGGACTTGAAAAGATCGGCGTAAGGCCGGGCAAGGCTGTACTTATCCTGGGCGATAACCGTGCACGGTTATATGGCGGCATGCTGGCTGTTTCGTTGCTCGGTGCCTATGCAATGCCTGCCTATCCCGGCGCGACGCTCGAAGAACTTCGGCACTTTCTAGGCGAAGTCGAAATCGTCGCGGCCATCGCCGAAGATCAGGAGCAGGTAGACAAGATCCTGGAACTGAAGGACGCGGGCGCCGAGGGTATCGACCACATTATTTATGATGAAGCGCGAGGCCTCGGATTCTATGAGGTTGAAGGGCTGATGTCCTGGGATCACCTGATCGAAGTCGGTCAGCACGATCTTAATGAAACCCCGGGCTTGCGCGAAGAGCTCTTTGGTCGGACAAAGCCCGGCGACCCGGCCATTTTCCTGCATTCGTCAGGGACCACGGGAAAGCCGAAAGGTATCGTTCTGAGTCAAAAGAACGTTCTTGCTGCGGCCAGGAACGGGTATGCAGCGGGTGTATTCGGCGAAAACGAGGAAATCCTCGCCTATCTGCCGACGGCCTGGGTGGGCGACTTCGCCATTACCGTCGCGGCGGCGCTGCTCTGTCGGTTCACCGTGAACGTGCCTGAACGTCAGGAAACCGTCGTTCGCGACATGCGCGAAATCGCTCCGACATTCTATCTGGCGGCACCGAGAAGCTGGGATCAAATGCTGACGACTATCCAGGTGGGCATGGAGAACTCGACCCCGGTCAAGAAATGGCTTTACCATTTCTTCATGGACCGGGCGATCGCCGCCGAGACGCGCAAGCTGAATGGTAAAAGCGGCGGTCTGCTAGAGCCTTTGGGTCGACTTTTGGGTGAGGTGATGGTTTTTGGTCCGATCAAGGATCAATTTGGCATGAGCCGCCTGAGGAGTGCGTTTACCGGTGGCGAGGCGATTGGCGAAGATACCTTCGTGTTCTACCGCGCCCTCGGGATCAAGCTGCGCCAGTTCTACGGCCAGACCGAGAACAGCGCGTTCACCGCGATGCAAGGCCCCAACGAAGTGCGCCTGCATACCGTCGGCAAGCCGGTGCCGGGTGTCGAGGCGAAGATTGACGAGAGCGGTGAAATCCTCTTGCGCGCGGAAAGCGTGTTTGAAGGGTATTTCAACAAACCCGAAGCGACCGCCGAAGCCCTGACGGACGGGTGGCTGCATACTGGCGATGCCGGTTACTTGGAGAAAGACGGCCACCTGGTTGTTCTGGGACGTGTCTCCGAGGTCATGCATACGGCCGGAGGCGAGCGCTATGTGCCAAACTACATCGAGAACCGGTTGAAGTTCAGCCCGTATATCAAGGATGCGGCTGTTATCGGCGCCGGTCTGGACGAATTGACGGCCATGGTCTGCATGGATTTCGAGGCAGTGGGACACTGGGCCGAAGTGAACGGAGTTCCCTATGTGTCCTATTCCGATCTGTCTCAACGCGACGAGGTCGCCGCGCTGCTGCACGAGGCATTCCAGCGGGTAAACAAGGTCGTCACGGAGCCATTGCGTCTGCAACGCTTTGTCTGCCTGCCGAAGGAGTTCGACCCGGACGATGGTGAGATTACGCGGACCCGAAAACTGCGACGCAAGGTCGTGCAGGAGCGCTATGCCGACGTAATCGCGGCGCTCTACGACGGTTCAAAAGAGGTCCATGTAAGCGCGCAGGTGACTTACGAGACCGGGGAAGTAGGGAAGGTCGAAAGAAGCCTTCCCGTCAGGGAGGTATAAATGGATTGGATCTTTCTAACCGAGCTTGCGATCAACGGGGCCCTGACGGGTCTGTTGTATTCGCTGTTCGCCATCGGCCTCGTGCTGATCTACAAGGCGTCCTCTGTGCCCAATCTGGCGCAGGGCGGGCTGACGATGGTGGGAGCCTATGTGGTTCTTGCCTTGGCGCACGATGCGGGTTTGCCTTTGTGGCTGGCTATTCCGCTTGCCGCAGTTATCATGTTCGGTTTGGGTTTTGGCATCGAGCGGGTGGCGCTTCGGCGCCTCGCCGGCCGTCCAGTCATCATGATCCTGATGTTGACACTTGGCCTCGACATCTTTCTGCGGGGCACAACGCTTGCGATCTGGGGTGGGACGTCGCGTTCGGTCGAACTGGGTGTCAGCTATGACCCATTGATCCTGAGCGACATTTTCATCAGCCGCATACATCTTGTCGGTGCCGGCGTTGCGCTTGCCCTCTTTGTCGCTTTCATGGTGTTCTTTCGAACCCGGACCGGGATCAAATTGCGGGCGATCGCGGATGATTACATGGCATCATGGTCGGTCGGAATCTCGGTCGAGCACGGTGTCGGGCTGTCTTGGGCCCTTGCTTCTGTGGTGGCCGTGGCGGCAGGTGTCATCTGGGGCGAGATTCAGGGTGTCGATCAGGCACTGTCGCTTCTGCTTCTCAAGGGTCTGACTGTCGCAGTTTTGGGCGGTCTCGACAGCATTCTGGGCGCGATCGTTGCTGGCATCATCCTGGGCGTGATCGAAAATGTCGGCGCGGACTTTCTTGATCCGCTTGTCGGAGGCGGCAGCCGCGAACTCATCGTCGCATCCGTGCTCATTCTGACGGTCATGATCCGTCCGCACGGGCTGTTTGGCCGTCACGACATCGAAAGGGTGTAAGGGATGTTTTATCGACTTTCCGGTGTCCATCATGCGAACTATGTTTCGGATAGCCGTATCTTCAAGGTACCTGCTGACCGCAACCTGACCGTATTCCTTTTTCTGTTGGGTCTTGCTGCGCCGTTCATCATACCGTCGCTCTACCTGAACAATTACATGTTGCCTTGGCTGATCTGGACGGCCGCCGCGCTTGGGCTGAACCTGGTGACAGGTTGGGCTGGCCAGCTTCACCTGGGCTATGCTGCCGTAATGGCGGTCGGAGCGTATTCGGCGATTCACGCCGCGCGTTTCGGGGTGCCATGGGAGTTCGCCCTGGTAATCGGCGGGTTGACGTCATCTGTGATCGGCAGCCTGTTCGCCTTTGCCGCATTGCGGGTCAAGGGTCTCTATCTCGCACTCACGACTCTTGCGATGCAATTCGTGATGGACTGGGTTCTGAACCACTCGCCGGCGATTTCAGGTGGCTCGCACGCGTCGCTTCAATCGCCCACGCTGGCGCTGCTCGGTCAGGAGATTACTTCTGATACCGGGTATTACTATGTCGTCTTCGGATGGTGTGTGCTGGTGACGATCTTCATGCTCAACCTCAAACGCACCGCGCTTGGCCGCGCCTTGGTCGCCGTGCGGGAAAAAGACTTTGCCGCAGCGATCTTGGGTGTGAACAGTTTCTATTACAAGATCCTGGCCTTCGCTACCTCGTCTTTCATTGCGGGTGTCAGTGGTGCCTTGCTTGTCGCCACCTTCTACTTTCTTGCATCGCCAGAGCAGTTCTCAGTCTCCGTTTCAATCCAGGTTCTTGCTATGGTGATCGTCGGCGGTCTTGGCAGTATTATCGGATCCTATTTCGGTGTTGCCTTGATCCTTCTTGTTCCCGGTCTGGTGAACGGTCTCGTCGTCGCGATGAGCAACGGGCTTGGCATGCAGGTCAACGTGGAAACCCTCGCTCATATCCCAAATGCGGTCTATGGCGCGCTGATCGTCATAATCCTTCTGATCGAACCGCTTGGTTTGGGAAAACTCTACGGCAACATCAGAGACTACCTGATGGTCTGGCCCTTCGATCAGTTTAAGAAATAAGGGAAATGCCGATGCAAGAAAAAGTTGAAGCCGCGCCCATTCTGTCAATGAACAGTGTCGAGGTGCTGTACGACAATGTGATGCTGGCGATCAAAGGCGTTTCGATCCAGGTGCCAACGGGCGAGATGATCGCGCTCCTGGGCTCGAACGGAGCGGGAAAAAGCACCACGCTAAAAGCGATCAGCGGTCTCTTGAAGGCAGAGCGCGGACGCATCAGCCGAGGTGAAATTGCGTTCCAGGGAACAGACATAACCGAAGTGCTTGCGCAAAACCGCGTCGCGATGGGTATCTGTCACGTCATCGAAGGGCGGCGAGTCTTCGAACACTTGACCCCCGACGAAAACCTGATCGCCGCTGCGCCGCGCGGAATGTCCCGATCGGTGCTGAATGCAGAAAAAGAAAAGATCTACGACTATTTTCCGCGGCTTGCAGAACGCCGTAATTCGCAGGCGGGGTATCTGTCGGGCGGCGAACAGCAAATGCTCGCCATTGGCCGAGCTCTTGTGACCCAGCCGAGTCTGCTGATGCTCGACGAGCCGAGTCTTGGACTTGCGCCATTCCTCGTGGCCGAAATTTTTGGCATCCTGCAAAAGATCAACCGCAAGGAGGGCATGTCGGTCCTACTGGTGGAGCAGAACGCACTGGCCGCTCTGGAGATTGTTTCACAAGGGTACCTGATCGAGAACGGCCGCGTTGTCATGCACGGGACAGCCGCGGCGCTCAAATCCAACTCCGACATTCAGGAATTCTACCTGGGCGGCGGCGAAGGTACCAACTTTCACAATGTCAAGCATTACAGCCGCCGCAAGCGATGGTTGAGTTAAGTCTTTAGACACTGATTGCTCAGGGAGGACAAGATGAAGAAACTCACCAAGGCACTGGCTGTATTTTCCATGATGGGGAGTTGGATGGCCGGCACCCAGGCTCTGGCGGAGCCATTCAAGGTCGGGGTTTGCTATGATTTCAGCAAGGCCTGCACCTTCGCCACGCCGCAGGCGTCGTAGGCGGCGATGGATTTGTCGAAGCTGATCAACATGCAGGGCGGGATCGGTGGCGAGCCGGTCGAGGTTATCGTTCGCGACCACGGAAACGAGCCGCAGCGCGGCATTGAGTGTTATTCAAAGCTCAGCCGCGAAGGCGTCTTCGTCTTTGACACGCTTTCCACGCCTGTGTTTCTGGCAGTCCTGCCGCGGGCCATGGAAGATGAGAAAATTCTGATGAAGTCACTTGTCGGTCGCGGCGATGCCGTAGACGGCACGGTCTTTGACTGGGTCTATCCGATCGGGCCGACTTATTGGGGACAGGCAGCCAACGACTTCGCCTATATCAAGCAATTGCATGACGGCGACATGTCGGATGTGAAGGTGGGCTTTGTCTATTTCGATTACCCGTTTAGGCAGGAGCCGATCGAGATTCTGAAAACCTTGGCCGAGAAAGAGGGTTTCGAGCTCCACCTCTACCCTGTGCCGCTGCCGGGCAGCGATCAGGCCAGTGTGCGGTCCAAGGTACGCCGTGAAAACCCCGACCATGTGATCGTCTGGATGCTCGGAGGCGCGCATGTCGTCGCCTCGAAAGAGATGAAGCGAAATGGCATCCCGATGGAGAAGTACATTTCGGTCAACTGGCTGAACGAAGTGGATATTGCCAATATCGGCAACGAAGTAGCTATCGGTATCAAGCGCGGCACCAATGTCGTGGGTGGACAGGATTTTGCCTTGTACCAAGAAATCATGACCGAGCTCTACGGCAAGGGGCAAGGTTCCGGCCCGCTAGAGAAGACCCAGGACGTTTTCTATAACACCGGACTGGCTATGTACTCCATCGTGTTTGAGGCCGCGCGCAAAGCGGTCGAAAACGAAGGTCTGCCGATCACCGCAAAGTCCTACAAGGCGGGACTGGAGTCGCTTGAAGGCTTCGACGCGAACGGATTGATGGCACTTATTACCGTGACTGCCAAAGATCATGGCGGCGGTGGCAAGACACGGATCGAGATGTGGGACGGTAAGGCCTGGGTGCCGCAAACCGACTGGATCTCTGAATTTACTGATGTTGTATGGGATGCGGTGAAGAAAAGCTCTTCGAAATACCAACAGCAAAAAACGAACAAGAATTCGGGAAAAAATCGGTTACGGCTGCCGCGCGCCCCGAAGACTGATCAAGCCGTTCGACTATCATCCATGGGAGGAATACACCGTGAACCTTACGAAACAACTCAAAACTGTGGCGTTCGCCACAGCGTTGGCGGCAGGCGGGACAGCCGCGTCCGCGCAAGACCAAGAACCGATCCGGTTCGGGCTCTGTTTCGACCTCAGTAGATCTTACACCTTCATCTCTCCGCAAGTGGCCCAGGCCGCGCAGGACCTTGCGATGTATACCAACGACAACGGTGGAATCGGGGGGCATCCGGTCGAGATCATCGTTCGTGACCATGGCAACGAACCGCAACGTGGCGTGGAATGCTATGAGCAACTCAGGCGCGAAGGTGTGTTCATCTTCAACTTCCTGTCCACGCCCGTCACGAACGCGGTCCTGCCGCGGGCCATGGAGGACGGAAACATTCTGATGCAGTCCTTCGTTGGCCGCGGCGACGCGGTTGACGGTGAAGTGTTCGACTGGGTGTTCCCGGTTGGTCCGACTTATTGGCAGCAGGCCGCCAACGATGTCGCCTTCATCAGAGGCCAGATGGGAGGCGATCTGTCCAATGCAACGATCGGCTTTGTCTATCTTGATTATCCGTTCGGCCAGGAACCGATCGAGATTCTCAGGACTCTGGCCGAGAGGGAAGGTTTCGAGCTTGTACTCTATCCGGTGCCGCTGCCGGGATCGGACCAGGCGAGTGTGTGGAGCAATGTCCGCCGCGACCGGCCGGACTATGTGATCAGCTGGCTGCTGGCCGGTGGGCACGTGGTTGCGGCCAGGGAAATGCGCCGCAACGGGTTCCCGATTGACCGCTACTTGTCGGTGAACTGGATGAACGAGGTCGATATCAACAACATCGGCGCGGAAGAGGCAACAGGCATCCTTCGCGGGACAAACGTCGCCGGAGGCCAGGAAGTGCCGATCGTCAGGACGATGCTGGAAACCTACTATGACAACGGCGAAGGCAGCGGTCCCGAGAGCTTGGTTAGTGACGTGTACTACAACACTGGCCTGGCGATTTACTCGGTCGGTTTCGAGGCAGCACGTATCGCGATTGCCGAAAATGGTTGGCCCATCACGCCGGAAACCATGCAGGCGGCCTATGAATCGATTGAGAACTTCGATGGCAATGGCCTCATGGCACCCGTCACCGTCACTGCGAACGACCACGGCGGCGGCGGCAGGACGCGCGTCGAACAATGGGACGGGTCAAGCTGGGTTCCGTTGACCGACTGGAGCGCCGACTATCTTGACGTTGTTTGGGAAGTCATCCGGCACAGCTCCGCAACGTTCACCGTCGATTAAGTCGATCGAACAAGCATGAACTTCCCCGCGGCAAACCTGTCGTGGGGAAGATTCGCCCCAGAATTATCCAATGAGAACGAAGCAGGTATCATGAGCCCCATTGTTTTGAAGATCGAAGACGGCATCGCGACCGTCTCAATCAACCGGCCCGAGCGAAAGAATGCGCTTTCCGTGGCCGCGACAAACGGGCTGACCGATGCCTGGGAACAGATCGAGGCGGATGAAAGCGTTCGTGTGGCCATTCTGACTTCGGCCGATTGCGGGGTGTTCTGCGCCGGGCTGGATTTGAAGGAAGCTACGCAGATTGCGCGCGATGAAGGGGTCGATATCCTGACCAAGATGCGCGATCCGTTTCACGAAACCATGCGCGCCTGCAAGAAGCCGATCATCGCGGCGATGACGGGGTCGCTGATGGCGGGCGGTATGATGCTAACGCTGAATTGCGATTTGCGGGTCGGACTCAAGGGGACCAAGGTTGGCATTACCGAGGTGAAGATCGGCCGCGGGTCGCCTTGGGCTTCGCCGGCACTGACCATGCTACCGCAGCCCATCCTTATGGAAATCCTGCTGACCGGAGACCTGATGCCGATCGAGCGGCTCCACGAATACGGGTTCACCAACTATATCGAGGACACCCCCGATGCCGTTCGCGCACGGGCATTCGAGCTTGCCAAACGCATAGCCAGCGGGGCCCCGCTTTCGGTGATCGCCGCCAAAGGCGGCGTTCGCGCGACCATGGACCTGGGCTGTGCGGGGGGCCTCGAAGAAGGTAAGCGCCTGCACCAGGTTGTATACGCCAGCAACGACGCGATTGAGGGGCCCAGGGCATTCGCCGAAAAACGAGCGCCGGTCTGGACGGGTACATGATGGAGATTGGAATGACTGACCTTATTCATCTTGACCGGGAAGGGCCTGTCGGCATCTTGCGTTTTCTCCAGCCAACAAAGCGCAACCCCTACAGCTTGGCATTCGTCGAGCAACTGGTGGCGCTCTTGCGCGAGGCCGACCAGGATGATGCAATCCGCGTCGTCGTCATGACCGGCGGCGATCATTTCAGCAGCGGTGGCGATCTCGTCGGGTTTCAGGCTGAGATCGCCAAAGGAGCCAGGGCGACATCCGAAATGATCGACCGCGTTCATGATGGCGGGCGCGCGGCCTATCTTTTTCGCAAGCCTCTGATTTCTGCTGTATGCGGAGTAGCATTTGGTGCCGGCCTCAGCCTGGCCCTGTCGGCGGATATCGTCGTAGCGGCCGAAGATGCCCGGCTGTGCGAGGTTTTTGCCCGTGTCGGTGGCTGCCCCGACACCGGGTCGAGCTGGCTTCTTCAGCAACGTGCCGGCGCGGGCGTGGCGCGGATGCTTGTTCTCACGGGGCGCGAGATCGACGGGCGCACCGCCCGCGACCTGCGCGTCGTCGAGGAATGTGTGTCGGCCGGACAGGTCGAGGCACGCGCGCTTGAGATCGCGCGCGAGATTGCACAGCATCCGATGTTCGGCGTTCAAACCGCCAAGCGCGTGATGCGCGCCACGGCGGAATGTAGTTATATTGAGGCTCTGGATATCGAACGCGATTCCCAAAGCGTTCTGCTGTGCGCGCATGATTTTCCAGAGGCCATGAAAGCGTTCTCAGAGAAACGCAAACCTCAATTCACGGACCGATAAGCCGGTCGAAATTATATCGAAGAACCCAAGGAGACCGTAGATGAAGGTACTTGTGCCTGTCAAACGCGTGATCGACTACAACGTGAAGGTCCGCGTCAAGGCGGACGGAAGCGGTGTCGATCTCGCCAATGTCAAAATGTCGATGAACCCGTTCGACGAAATCGCGGTCGAAGAGGCGATCCGCCTCAAAGAGGCCGGCAAGGTCGAAGAAGTCGCCGTCGTGTCGATCGGCGTCAAGCAGGCGCAGGAAACCCTGCGCACCGCCTTGGCCATGGGCGCCGACCGTGCCATTCTGGTTAACGCCGCTGATGACGTCCACACCGACATCGAACCGCTGGCCGTCGCCAAGATCCTCAAGGCCGTCATCGCCGAGGAGAACCCCGGTCTGGTGATCGCGGGCAAACAGGCCATCGACAACGACATGAACGCCACCGGCCAGATGCTTTCCGCGCTGCTGGGTTGGTCTCAGGCGGCTTTTGCCTCCAAGCTGGAGATCGAAGGCGATCATGCGCTCGTCACCCGCGAGGTGGACGGCGGTCTGCAGACGATCAAGGTGAAACTTCCCACCATCGTCACCGCCGACCTGCGCCTGAACGAGCCGCGCTATGCGTCTTTGCCCAACATCATGAAGGCAAAGAAAAAGCCGCTCGAGGAAAAGACTGCCGCCGATTACGGCGTCGATGTCACCCCGCGTCTGACTGTGGTCAAGACCACTGAACCCGCAGCGCGCGCAACAGGCATCAAGGTGGCCTCGGTGGACGAGCTTGTAGCAAAACTCAAAGAAGCGGGGGCTGTGTAATGGCTGTTCTTCTGATTGCTGAAGTGACCGATGGCGCGCTGGCGCTGGACGCCACCGCCAAGGCAGTGACCGCGGCCAAACAACTGGGCGATGTGATCGTGCTCTGCACCGGCGCTTCGGCCAAAGCGGCGGCGGATGAGGCCGCCAAGATCGGGGGCGTGTCGAAGGTGCTGGTCGCCGAGGATGCGCTTTACGGCCACCGCCTTGCCGAACCCGTGGCCGCCCTGATCGTCAGCCTCGCCTCGGGCTATTCGCATATCGTGGCACCGTCCACGACCGATGCGAAAAACATCATGCCGCGCGTAGCGGCCTTGCTGGATGTGATGATTCTATCCGACGTGGTTGGCGTGATCGATGCCGACACGTTCGAACGTCCGATCTATGCGGGCAACGCGATCCAGACGGTGAAATCCACCGACAGCGTCAAGGTCATGACCATCCGGACCTCGACCTTTGACCTTGCGCCCATGGGTGGTTCGGCCCCGGTCGAAGCTATCGCCACCGGCGACAACCCCGGCCTGTCCGAATGGGTCGAAGATAAGGTGGCCGCCTCTGACCGCCCCGAACTGACCAGCGCAGGCGTGGTCGTGTCGGGCGGGCGCGGCGTTGGTTCGGAAACCGACTTCGCCCTGATCGAGAAACTGGCCGACAAGCTGGGCGCCGCCGTCGGCGCATCCCGCGCGGCTGTGGACTCGGGCTTTGCGCCGAACGATTGGCAGGTGGGCCAGACTGGCAAGGTCGTCGCCCCGGACCTGTACATCGCCATTGGCATCTCAGGCGCCATCCAACACCTAGCTGGCATGAAGGACTCGAAGATCATCGTCGCGATCAACAAGGACGAAGAAGCACCGATCTTCCAAGTTGCTGACTTCGGCCTGGTCGCCGACCTTTTCGTGGCCGTCCCGGCCCTGATTGACGCGCTGTAAATCGCGGCACATCGAATGCGAGAAAGCCCGTCATCCGGCGGGCTTTTTTTGTATGCACATCTTGTTCCTAAGTAGTTCATCCTGAACAGCTCTCATCCTGCTGATTTCGCTTGATAAAGCAGTGTTTTTCTTTGGTTTTGAATGCAGCCTTTGGTATTATTGCAGCCAGAACCCTGCAATTTCGAGCTGCGATATGAAGCCCAGAAATCCGCCCCCGGAACAGGATGATCTGCTGCGCGCACGATTGGTCGAGATGATCGACATGCTCCACGAACTGGTAAAGCTCGCCGCCCTGATCGACTGGGAGGTGTTCGAGCGGGAATGGGCGGAGCTCTTCCCGTCCTCGGTCGGTCGTCCGGCCACGCCGACCCGCCTGGTCGCGGGGCTCTTCTATCTCCAGCATGCGTTCCGGCTCTCCGATGAGGCGGTCGTGGCGCGGTGGTCGGAGAACCCTTACTGGCAGCATTTCTGCGGCGAGACCTTCTTCCAGCATCGCCCGCCGATCAATCCCTCGTCGATGACCCGCTGGCGCAACCGGATCGGTGAGGAGGGTGTGGAGTGGCTGCTGACCGAGACGATCAGGGCCGGGCAGCGCGCCGGGACCGTGCAGGACGATCACCTGAAGACGATCACCGTCGACACCACGGTGATGGAAAAGCACATCGCCCATCCCACCGATGCCCGGCTTCACGAGAAGGCACGGCGAAAACTCGTCGCAATGGCGCGCGAGGCCGGCATCAGCCTGCGCCAGAACTACAATCGGCTCGCGCCGCGGCTTTGCGCGCAGGTCGGACGCTACGCCCATGCCCGGCAGTTCAAACGGATGCGCAAGGCGCTGCGCCGGCTCAAGGGCTATACCGGGCGTGTGCTGCGCGACATCGAGCGGCAGATGGACAAGGTGGCCGAGGGACCGCTGAAGCTGCGGCTGCAAGATCTGGTGGCCCTGGTGACCCGGCTCTTGGCGCAGAAGCCGAAGGACCGCAAGAAGCTCTACAGCCTGCATGAGCCGGCCGTCGACTGCATCTCGAAAGGCAAGGCGCACAAGCGCTACGAGTTCGGCACGAAGGTCAGCGTCGCCACCACGACGCAAGGCGGCTTCGTCGTCGGCATGCGGGCAATGCCGGGCAATCCTTACGACGGCCACACCCTGCACGAGGCGCTGGAACAGCTGGAGGTCCTGACCGATCAGCGCCCGGACATGGTCTTCGTCGATCGCGGCTACCGCGGTCATGGCGTCGAGACCGTGAAGGTCTTCATCAACGGTGCGAGGCGCGGCGTCACCAGGACGATCGCGAAACTCCTGCGACGACGAAGCGCCATAGAGCCGATGATCGGCCACATGAAGACCGACGGCCGCCTGACCAGATGCCCGCTCAAGGGAACAACCGGCGACGCCCTCTTCGCGGTCCTGTGCGGATGCGGTCACAACATCCGCATGATCCTGCGCCATCTGAGGGTCTTTTTGCGCCAGTTCATCTGGCGGATCGCACTGCTCCGAGGGTTCACGCGGGGCGCTGGCAGCCCTCAAGCACTGCAAATCGCCGCCTGAGATCGTTGTTCAGGATGAACTATTGCAGCCAGAACCCTGCAATTTCGAGCTGCGATATGAAGCCCAGAAATCCGCCCCCGGAACAGGATGATCTGCTGCGCGCACGATTGGTCGAGATGATCGACATGCGCCACGAACTGGTAAAGCTCGCCGCCCTGATCGACTGGGAGGTGTTCGAGCGGGAATGGGCGGAGCTCTTCCCGTCCTCGGTCGGTCGTCCGGCCACGCCGACCCGCCTGGTCGCGGGGCTCTTCTATCTCCAGCATGCGTTCCGGCTCTCCGATGAGGCGGTCGTGGCGCGGTGGTCGGAGAACCCTTACTGGCAGCATTTCTGCGGCGAGACCTTCTTCCAGCATCGCCCGCCGATCAATCCCTCGTCGATGACCCGCTGGCGCAACCGGATCGGTGAGGAGGGTGTGGAGTGGCTGCTGACCGAGACGATCAGGGCCGGGCAGCGCGCCGGGACCGTGCAGGACGATCACCTGAAGACGATCACCGTCGACACCACGGTGATGGAAAAGCACATCGCCCATCCCACCGATGCCCGGCTTCACGAGAAGGCACGGCGAAAACTCGTCGCAATGGCGCGCGAGGCCGGCATCAGCCTGCGCCAGAACTACAATCGGCTCGCGCCGCGGCTTTGCGCGCAGGTCGGACGCTACGCCCATGCCCGGCAGTTCAAACGGATGCGCAAGGCGCTGCGCCGGCTCAAGGGCTATACCGGGCGTGTGCTGCGCGACATCGAGCGGCAGATGGACAAGGTGGCCGAGGGACCGCTGAAGCTGCGGCTGCAAGATCTGGTGGCCCTGGTGACCCGGCTCTTGGCGCAGAAGCCGAAGGACCGCAAGAAGCTCTACAGCCTGCATGAGCCGGCCGTCGACTGCATCTCGAAAGGCAAGGCGCACAAGCGCTACGAGTTCGGCACGAAGGTCAGCGTCGCCACCACGACGCAAGGCGGCTTCGTCGTCGGCATGCGGGCAATGCCGGGCAATCCTTACGACGGCCACACCCTGCACGAGGCGCTGGAACAGCTGGAGGTCCTGACCGATCAGCGCCCGGACATGGTCTTCGTCGATCGCGGCTACCGCGGTCATGGCGTCGAGACCGTGAAGGTCTTCATCAACGGTGCGAGGCGCGGCGTCACCAGGACGATCGCGAAACTCCTGCGACGACGAAGCGCCATAGAGCCGATGATCGGCCACATGAAGACCGACGGCCGCCTGACCAGATGCCCGCTCAAGGGAACAACCGGCGACGCCCTCTTCGCGGTCCTGTGCGGATGCGGTCACAACATCCGCATGATCCTGCGCCATCTGAGGGTCTTTTTGCGCCAGTTCATCTGGCGGATCGCACTGCTCCGAGGGTTCACGCGGGGCGCTGGCAGCCCTCAAGCACTGCAAATCGCCGCCTGAGATCGTTGTTCAGGATGAACGAAGTAGGCCTGCGGTGAGGGGTCAGGGGAATCGCGTTTGGGATTTGAGGTGATCTGAGGGGTCTTGCGGTCTTGGGCGGGATGGATTCTGGGGTGGGGATCGCCCTTTTGGAGCCCGTTCCCTGCATGGTTATCTTCCTCGCCGCTTTCGATGACATCCCCGATCCCCGAGCTGACAACGCGCGTCACGATCTTTGCGAACTGCTGGTCGTTGGCTTCGTCGCGGTGCTCTGTGACCTGCCACTGAACTTTCATCCAGCCGCGACCGGAGCCCGGTTGGTGTTTACGCCGATTGGCGCGGGTTGAGCAATCGCCCGACGCGCGGAGCTTTCATCTCGCGCAGCGGGGCGGGCGATTGCGGTGGTCAGGGTCCGCGCGTAGTCGGCCGGGGTCTGGTAATCCAAAGCCGAGTGCGGACGTTCGGTGTTATAGTCGGCAGCCCACGCGGCGATCACGACCCGCGCATGGGCCAGGTTGCGGAACATGGTCTCGTTGAGCAACTCATCACGCATCCTGCCATTGAAGCTTTCGACGAAACCGTTCTGCATCGGCTTGCCCGGCGCGATGTAGTGCCATTCGATCCGGTGCTCGGAACACCACCGCAGGATCGCGTTACTGGTCAGTTCCGTCCCATAGCACGTCGGGAAGAAGGGCTGCCGACAGGTTATGGCCACGCGCGCAGCCTCCAAATTGCG
>NZ_MNBW01000031.1 GCF_001879715.1 Nioella nitratireducens
ACATCTCGGTAGTCACACAATGGCGAATCCTGCCATAACAATATCAATCACTTAGTCGATTTGCTGTCGAACTTGGGGGGCCCGCTACCCGTGCAACAGGGGGGTCATTTTTGGACGCCTATAGGGGGTCAAAGTTGGGCGCCGATTGACAGCCAGGTTGGTGTCGATCGCGTCGTCGATCCATGCGTAGAGGGGGTGCGGCGCGACAAACTGGATGAGACTCAGCGACAATCAGGATGAGACGTTGCGGCGGGTGTGTGTCGAAGGGAGGGCGTAGCCCGACCGGAGCCTGCAACACAACGTCAGTCGTCTGTCGGCTCTGCATGAACCAGCCGACCACGCGGCGCGAGAAGAGGTCGATGACGCCAGCCAGGTAGGCAAAGCCTTCCTGCGGCTTTTGGAAAAAGCCTGCCGTGATACGGCAGGCGTTCATGTTCAGTGGGGCCTTGAGACCTCGCTTAGCCTTATTCGCAGGTCCAGTGGTAGCGGGAAAAATCGAACGCCACGCTCTGCATCGGAACATAGGCAAAGCCCTCAAGGCACTCATGGATCACATGGCGCTGTTGTGATGCCAGCAGCGGAATGGTCCGTTGATCCTCGTTCAGCGTGGTGAAGATTTCTTGGTAGAGCGCATTCTGTGCGTCCGGATCGGTTTCAAGGCGCGACTGGTCGATCAGCGCGTCGATCTCGGGGTCCATCACCCAATCCATCGACGACCAGGTCCCTGCCGAATCCGAGTGATACTGAACATAGAACACGGAATCCGGCGACGGATAAGTCGGCCCGTAGAAAATCTGGCTGAAATGCGGAGTCGTCTCCGGCGACGTGGCCAGTTCGGTAATCCGGTTCCACGGGTCAGGCTGGATCGTCACGTCGAAGCCGATCTGGGAGAGGTTCGATGCCATCAGCAGGGCGATTTCCTCTTCAAACGGCGTGTTGGCGACATAGCCATGGGTCAGAGGGATCGGCTCGCCGGTGTAGTAAGGCGACTGTTCCACCTCTGCGCGGGCCGCTTCCAGGTCGAAGACCGGCGCCTCGGCATCCGCAGGCACGGCGGCGGTAAAGGTGCTGGCCAGCGGACCGGTCATCGGCGCACCGGGATAGAGCACGTTGCGGATGGTGTCGTAATCCGTCGCGAGGGCAATCGCGCGGCGGATATGGATGTCATCGGTCGGCGCGATCTGGTTATTGACCTTGAAGTAGAAGCCCGTCGCGGTTTCCGCTTCGATCAGGCGGTAGTCGTCCTGCGCTGCGATCCCCTCGTAGGTCTCGGTCGCCTGATACTGCGAAGACAGGCCCAGCTCGCCCCGGCGGGCCAGCGAACGAACGGTCGCCTCGTCACGGGTGATCACGAAGCGGACTTCATCAATCGGGCGTTCGCTCGGCCACCCGGCGTGATAACCATCGTAGCGCTCAAGGGTCATCTGCGACCCGCGCGACCAGTCGGCCAGCGTGTAGGGGCCGGCTCCGACCGAGGTTTCCGACAGGAAATCCTCGCCCCACGGATCGTCATCGGTGGTTTCAACCGCCCCTTCGTTGATCACGAACAGAAGCGGCGTGATGGCCAGGAACGGAGAATAGACTTCGGACAGGGTGATCTGCACGGTATGGCCATCGACGGCGACGATGCTGTCTTCCGACACCACGTCGGTAAACAGGTAGGCCGGGCCTTCGTTCAGGGTCAGCAGACGCCGCATGGAATAGACGACATCCGAGGCCTCGACCGGGCTGCCATCGGTAAAGGTCGCATTCGGGTTCAGGTGGAAGGTGTAGGTCAGGTTGTCGTCCGAAATCTCCCAGCTGTCCGCCAGTTGCGGCACCACGGCACCATCGGCGTCAACCGTCGTCATGGCGTCATAGAGGTTCACGGCGGCCATGTACTCGGTGTAGTCCGTGATCTTGGACGGGTCGATCGTGCCGAAGATCTGCACCACATTCACGGTGATGCGCACATCGTCTTCCTGTGCGGTCGCTGCACCGGGCAGCGTCAGGGCAATGGCTGCGGCCATCGCGGTTGCATTCAGCAGTTTTTTCATTGGTCTGGTCTCCTGTTGGATCAAGTGAAGACAGGTTCCCGAGCTGGTGATTCAGCAAGGGTTTCAAGGGGTTGGAAGGCGTGTGGGTATCCAAAGTAGCCTGGTCCGGCGAGCTTGAGCCCCTCGGGGCTGCGCCATTGCGGATCGGCGGGCAATCCGATCAGGCGAAGGCCAAGGCCGAAGCGCAGGGACTCAGTGGTGACCGGCAGGCCGCCATCGGCGTCGAGCGCGCAGATAAGGTCGGGTGTCAGCGCCAGGGGCGTTCCGTCCGCGTCTTCCAGGCACAGAAACTCGTTTTGGAAGGACAGCAGGAACTCCCGCCCCTGATCGGCGTCGAGGCCACGCAGCCGTGCCTTTCCGCGGGCGAACCCCCCGATGGTGCGCCGCTCGATATCAACCACCCGCGCGGTGCACAGGGCCACGCCGCCGCAGCGCGAGATCAGCGCGTCACCGGGGTGTCGGTTTGCCTTGCGCTCGGACTGAATGGTCCTGCCAACATCGCGCACGAGGCTCAGCGTTCCGCGCAGGAGTCCCGCCTTCATCTGGGCGCCGGACATCGGGTAGAGCGCAACGAGCGCGGCGCCACCCATTTCGACGGTGACCGAGCGGGCCATCCGTTCGGTCCAGAGGTTCGAGATGGCGTTCAGCACCCCGTTGTTGCCCTTGTCGTCAGCGATCACCATCGGCGTGGCGGCGATGTCGTGCAGGGTGAGGCTGACCATTTGCAGTTCCGGGAAGGCGCGGCCCATCCCGTCGCCGTCGATCAGTGGCAGCCCGGTATGGGCTGCCACAGCGAAAGGAATGGTGGAATTCAGACCGCCCGCTTCGATGCAGATCAGGTAGTCGGCCTTCCGTCCGAGATAGTCCTCCAGCGCGCCAAGTGCCGACAGGGCTTCGTCACCGTTGGGCAGCTTTTCGACCATCACCGTGGGCGCGCCCATCATGCAGACAGGGACACACAGCGCATCGTCCGGCACATCCGCGGGAGCGACGACCTCCACATCCGTGCCGTTCTTGCGCATCATCGACTGCGCCATCAGCCGCCCGATATAGGGATCGCCGCCACCTCCGGTTCCAAGGAAAGCGCCGCCGAGGGCGATCTCCTCCATATCTTCCGGTCCGATGTGAAAGCTCATGGCGCGGCCTCCTTCGCCGGGAGCGGACGGAAGGTCACCTCGGGGTGGCCGAAGCAACTCGGGCCAACAACATCGAGCGCATCGCTGGTGCGCAGCAGCGGATGGCAGGGCAACGCCAGAACCGCGACCCGCTGACCGTAGCGCAGCACCTCGGTCGTCAGCGGCAGCCCGCTGTCGAGATCGAGCACCACGACCAAGTCGGGCACACAAACTTCGACCTCACCATCGCGGCTGAAGATCAGGAATTCGTTCTGGATCACGATCTCTGCTTCCGAGTCGCGCCAGCCCTCCAGCCCTTCGATCTGGGCAACCCCAACGTTGAAACCGCCTTTGAAGTGGCGCTTCAGGTCGGTGATCTTGCCCGCGAAAACCTGCCGCCCGCCTTCGCGGTCGCAAATCGCCTTGATCGGGTCTTCATGGTCGCGGCGCGCCTCCAGCACGGCATAACCGAGGCCGATGGCCTGGGTGTAGGTGTGCGGGATCGAATAGCGCTTCATGAACGCGCCGGACATGGGCGCGGCGGCCAGAACCGACGCCCCGCCCTGCGCGACGACGCAGGCGCGGGCCATGGTCTCGTGCCATTTCTCGGTGATCGCATGATCGAAGATGACAATGTTGCCATGCGGGTCGCACATCACCGACGGTGTCGTGCGGTGGCCGTAGATGGCATAGGTCGTCATCTGCATTTCCGGAAAGGCGCGGCCCATGCCGTCACCGTCCACGACCGGCAGCCCGGCAAGCGCCGCCGTCACCAGCGGTTCCATCGAGTTCTGACCACCGATTTCCTCGCAGGCCACGGCGTCGGCGGTGATGCCAAGGCGCTGTTCCAGCGCGCGCAGGCACCGCAGGCCCTCGCGCCCTTCCTTGATCCGTTCAAACGAGACGAGGGGCGCACCGATGCCACCGAGCGGGATCACCTGCGCCTGGTCGTCGAGCGTCTCAAGCGGCTGCACGCGCAATTCATACCCTGCACGCAGGACCTCGCGGGCGCGCAGCTTGCCGATATAGGGGTTGCCACCCCCGCCGGTCCCGAGAATCCCCGAGCCGATCTCCAGCGCTTCAAGATCCTGTTCGGTCAGGCTGACGGTTCCTTTGGACAGATCAAGCATCGAGCCCCTCCATGTCGCCGACCACTTTGACGTGGATGCGGGTTGCATTGCCCGGCAGGTAGGCCAGCGGCACGTCTTCGCGCTCGATCACGTCGAGCGTTTCGGCCACGGCCCCGGCATTGATGGCCGTTGCACGGGCTTCGGAGTCTGCCTGAGCAAGGCAATCCTCGCGGGACTGGCTGGCGAGCGAGAAAATACGTTCCACCTCGCCCGAGATCTGGGCGATAGCCGCGCCAACGGCATTGGCCACGGCGAAGTTTTCAGGGCGCAGAACCTCCAGGTCGCCAATACGGTCGGGGGCCAGGATCGACCCGCCACCCACGGCGATGACCGGCAGCGGCTCGGGGCTGACACGGCTGCGTTCAACAGCGTCCTCCAGCATTTCTCCGATGCGGGCCCTCACCGCCGCCACGAAATCCGGGTCCATATCCGCAACCTTGGATGGGTCGCCGATCTCGGCTTCTCCCGCTGCAACCGCAATATCGGTGCAGGTCAGGGTCCCGCCGCCGAACACGCGGGCCTCGGACCCCAACCGGTAGCCCACGGATTTCGGCCCGATGGTGAGGTCATCCTTCTCGCCCGAGATAATCGTGCCGCCGCCGAGACCGATGGCGAAAACGTCGGGCATTCGGAAGTTGGTTCGCACGCCACCCACGTCGACCACGGTCGATGCCTGCCGGGGAAAGCCCTTTTGCAGCGACCCCACATCGGTGGTGGTGCCGCCAATGTCGATCACGATCGCATCCTTCACGCCGGTCAGGAACGCTGCCCCGCGCATGGAATTCGTGGGGCCGGACGCAAAGGTCAGCACCGGGAACCGCCGCACCATGTGGGCGGCCATCAGCGTTCCGTCATTCTGGGTGACGTAGAACGGGCAGGTCAGGCCCGCGCCTTTCAGCGCATCGCCAAACGCTGTGATGGTCTTGTCGGCAAGCGACAGCAGGCTTGCGTTCATGATCGCAGCGCTTTCGCGTTCCAGCAGGCCGATCCGGCCGATCTCGCTCGACAGCACGACCGACAAACCCGGCACAGCCGCTTGCAGAATGTCCCGCGCCTCTTCTTCCATCTCGCGGTTGATCGGAGAGAAGACCGAGGAAATGGCAGCGGTGCGGATACCCTTGGCGACGATCTCGTCAGCGATACGGCGCAGGCCGTCGCGGTCCAGTTCGGCAATCTCGCGGCCGTCGAACTCGTAGCCGCCATGCAGCATGTAGCGATGGTCGCCGACGACCTCGGCCAGATCCTCGGGCCAATCCACCATCGGCGGCAGGCAGGCCGTTGCAGGCAAGCCAAGCCGGATCGCCGCCACCGGGTCAAGCGCGCGGCGCTCGATCACGGCGTTGGTGAAATGCGTCGTGCCGATCATCGCAACGTCGACGTTGGCGCGTTCGACACCGGCTTTCTCCAGCACCGCCTCCAACGCTTCGGAAATGCCGCTCATGACGTCTTCCGTCGTGGTGCATTTCACGCCGGCCAGCACCTTGCGCCCGTCCAGAATGACGGCGTCGGTGTTCGTGCCCCCGACATCAATTCCCAATCTCAAAACCATGCGTTTTCTCCTTCCAGGTCATGCCGCAGAGGACACGAGGAACTTCTGTTTTTCGGCTTGTGTAACGATCGGCTTCGCGGCCTCTTCCTCGGTCGAGATGACCGGAACGGCAGCGATCAGCGCGCGCGTGTAGGGGTGTTTGGGATCGGCGAAAACCTGCGCCGGTGTCCCCTGCTCGACCAGTTCGCCACGCAGCATGATCGCGATATGCGAGCAGAAATTGCGCATGAGCGAGAGGTCGTGACTGATGAATAGGAAGGTCAGCCCAAGGTCGGACCGGAGCTCTTCCAGCAATGCGATGACCCGCTTCTGCACCGACACGTCGAGTGCCGACGTCGGTTCATCCAGCACGATCAGCTTGGGATCGGCGGCCAGCGCCCGCGCGATGGCAATCCGTTGTTTTTGCCCCCCAGACAGTTCATGCGGATAACGGGCCGCGAAATGGCGGGGCATGTTGACCAGCTCCAGCAACTCGTCGGTGCGTTTTGCCCGGTCGGTCGCATCGAGCCCGGCAAAGCGCAGCGGCACGTCCAGCGTTTGCGCGACAGTGCGCTTGGGATTCAGCGACGTGCCCGGGTTCTGGTAAACGATCTGGGCCAGCTTGCGGTCGATCCGCCCGTCTTTCTGGGCGCTCAGGTCCATGCCATCGACGGTGATCTTGCCCGAGGTGGCCCCCATCATGCCCATGACCATGCGGGCCACGGTGGTTTTCCCGGAGCCGCTTTCACCGGCCAGCCCGAAAATCTCACCCCGCGGAATGTCGATCGACACGTCACGCACCGCATGGGTGTGATCGCTCGCCCCGAGGAGATGGCGACGCGTGAAGGTCTTGCTCACGCCTTCCAGCTTGACCAGCGGGGCCTCGGACGAGACCGGCTGATCCTTGACCGATGCGCCGTAGAGCGGCGGGATCGCGTTGATCAGTTCGCGGGTATAGTCGGTTCGCGGGTTGTCGAAGATTTGCTCCAGCGGCCCGTGCTCGACGATCACGCCCTTGCGCATGACGTAGACGTAATCGGCCGTCATCCGCACCACGCCGAGGTTATGCGTGATCATCAGGAGGGACAGGCCCACTTCCGTGACCAGGTCGTTGATGAGCCGCAGGATTTCGTCCTGCGTGGTCACATCCAGCGCCGTTCCCGGCTCATCCGCGATCAACATCGCGGGGCGGTTCATCAGGGCAAGCGCAATCAGCACCCGCTGCCGCATCCCGCCCGACAGCTGCGCCGGATACGAGGCCATCACCCGCTCGGGGTCGCCAAGCTGCACCTTGCGCAAGACATCATGAATATGGGTCACACGATCGGCCCGGCTGCGCCGTTTGCCTGCGCGGCGGTCGGCCCAGTAGAGCACGTCTTCCAGATGCCGTCCGATGGTGAAGACCGGATTGAAGGACGACAGCGGGTCCTGCATGACGACCGACATCTCGATCCCCTTCAGGCGCTCGCGCTCGCCATCGGATTTGCTCAGCAGATCCTCTCCGCGCCACGACACCTGGCCGCTCTCGACATTGGCATTTCCGGGCAGGGTGTTGAGGATCGTCTTGGACGTCACGGATTTGCCCGAGCCTGTCTCCCCGATCAGGGCCACGCGCTGGCCTTGTTCGATTTTCAGCGACACATCACGCAGAACCTGGGTGCGCTGGCTGTAGGACGAAAACGAGACGTTCAGGTCATTGATCTCAAGAAGCGCCATTCTCAGACCTCCACGTCAAACATGTCGCGCAGGCCGTCACCCAGCAGGTTGAAGCCGAGGGTTGCGTAGAAAATCCCGAGCGCCGGGGTCAGCACGCCCCACCACATTTCGGGCAGGAACTGACGCCCGTCGGCGACCATCGACCCAAGGTCCGGGGTGGGCGGGCGAACACCGAGGCCAAGAAAGGACAGCGTTGCGCCGAAAAGGATCACGAAGGCCGCGTCGAGTGTCGTCTTGACCGAGATCACGGCGATGCAATTGGGCAGAATTTCCTTGGTCAGGATGTGCCAATGAGTTGCCCCGGCCAGCCGTGCGGCTTCCACGAAATCCTCAGCCGCGACGGATTTGGCGACCCGGTAAACCAGCCGCGCGTGCCACGTCCACCACAGCATGGCGATGGCGATCATCGCGTTGATGAGCGTCGGGCTCAGCACACTGCCGACGGCCAACGCCATGATCAGCGGCGGAATGGCCAGCATCACGTTGGTAAAGCCGGTGATCAGGAACTCTGTCCGGCCGCCGAAATACCCTGCACAGAGGCCTAGGGCCGCGCCGACCGGAACGGCAACCCCTAGGACACCGACCACCAGCAGCAGCGAAACACGGAAGCCGAAGATCACCCGGCTCAGAATATCGCGGCCCACCTTGTCGGCCCCGGCCCAATGTTCGGAGGATGGCGCGGCGTGGCGATTGGCAAAGTCGATCACGTTGCCCGCATGATCCGGATAAGGCGCGATCCACGGCGCGAATGCTGCACAGAGCAAGACAGTGATGACCATGAAGGCACCGATCAGGGCCACCGGGTTGGCGCGGAACCGAAGCCAGGCCATGCGCCGGGCTGACAGGATGACCGGGGCGTCAGGCTCGGGAATGGAAACGGAAGTGGCGGACATCAGCGGCCCTCCTTCAAGCGAAGGCGCGGGTCGAGCGCGCCGATGGCAATGTCGATGACAAGATTGGCGAGCACGAAGAACATGCCGGAGACCATCACCACCGCCATCACGGCGTTAAGGTCGTTCTGCATGATCGATTCCAGCCCGTGCGAGGCGAAGCCGCCCCAGACGAAGACCATCTCTACCACGAAGGCGTTGCCAATGAGCGACGCGAATTCCAGCCCGAGGATCGTGAGGGGCGCAACGGACGAGAGCTTGAGAAGGTAGCGGAAGGTCACCACCCGATCCGGCACGCCGAAGCTGCGCAGGGTCTGCACGTGATCGCGGCGGAGGTTCTCGATCATGGCCGAGCGGGTGATCCGCATGATCTGCCCGATCCCCGAGAGCGCCAAGGCCAACGCGGGGAACGCCAGATGCTGCAGCGCACTCAGAACGACCGCGAATTGCCCGGACAGCAACCCGTCGATGATCAGCAGACCGGTCGGGCCGTCCGGCACAGTCAGATCGCGGTCAATGCGCCCAAGAAGCGGCCAATCGGACAGGTAGTAAGCCGCGAAGAGCTGTAGCAGGATCGCTACGAGGAAAGCGGGCATCGTGACCCCGACCATCGACAAAAGCCGCAAGACCGTATCGACCCATCCGTTCCTGTGCCGGGCGGCCATCATGCCCAGGGGCAGACCGACCACGACCATGAGAAGCAGGGTGACAAGCACGAGTTCCAAAGTTGCCGGCAGAACCCGCATGATCTCGTCCGTCACGGGGCGGCCGGAAATCAGGGAAGTGCCGAAATCGCCATGCACCGCGCCAGACAGGAAGCGGATGTACTGAGTCGGCAACGGGTCTTCGAGGCCCATCTCTTCGCGCAGATCCTGAACCTGCTCTTCGCTTGCTGCGGGCCCCATCGCCATGCGGGCGGGGTCACCGGGAACAACGCGGGCCAGAAGAAAGATCATCAGCGACAGCACCAGAAGCACTGCGGCGAAGCCGACGATTCTTCGCAAAAGGAATTCAAGAAAGGTCGAATGCATGAGGTGCAACGCTCCGTTTGGGGCCGATACCAGAGCTTCGCGAACCGCCGGAAATAAATCCAGAAAGGAGTGGGATAGGTTTTTTAGATATTAGGATAGGTTTTTTAGATATAGATGCTGAACACACCCATTCTCGCCCGGTTGCTTGCCGGGAAAAGAAAGGACGGGTCTTCAGAGAAGCTAACAGGTGACCGTCAGGTCTCGACGATTCCCGCATGCCGCGCTGCCATGGCCGCGCTGCGCCGATCCGAGACGTCGAGCTTTCGGAACAGGTTTTTCAGGTGAAACTTGACGGTCGGAAGGCTGACGCTCATCTGGTGCGCGATTTCCTTGTTCGAACACCCTTCGACCAGCAACAGCAGCGCCCGCAATTCCTGCCGCGACAGGCCTCCTGTGGGCGCTTGGCCGACAACACCGGTGCGCAGCTGGCGCGGCGGCTTCACATGGCGCATGGGGCCACCCGCCATCCGGGGATCGTCGAGAAGCCCGATCACCAGCGGGCGCTCCTCCAATATCGGCGCGAGGCACTGTCGCGCCGTGCAATGTTCAAGCGCATCCGCCAGAAGGTGGCGCGCATCCCCGACCTGCCCGCGCCTGCGCGCCGAGACGGCTTGCCAGATCTTCACGATCTGGCTTTGCCGCCATGTCAGGTTCGGGTTGGCCGCCAGAAAGGACAAACGGTCCGCGAGAATCTGATCCCGCGGCCTTTCGAAAAGGTGCTGCCGCAACCAGATGAGCGCCTGCATGATATCTTCGGCGTCGCGCAGATCAACGAGGTTCTCTCCCGCACTGTCGATCCAGACCCGCCCGATCCGCGTGGCCATCGACTCGAGCTTGGTCCGCGCTTCATGCCAGCGCCGCACGGTTTGCAGCAGCATGATTTCGCGCCGCTCGACGGCGAGCCGAAAGCGGCGCGTCCGCCACATCTGCACGCGCCACCCTTCGAGATAGGACATTGCCGATTCAACACCCCGCATCTGCAACAGAGCCTCCGCCCCGAACGCCAGCGCCTGCTCGGCTATGGTTGGCCAGAGTTCGCCATACACGAAGCCCTCGAAGGCGGTTTCGGCGAAATCCGCCATGGCCTTGGGCTCGCCCCGCTCGTAAGCCACCTGTGCCCACAGCAGTTCGAGAAACCGATCATCCTGCGGCGTATCGAATGGTGTCGCCGCCAATTCCTCGGCCGCTCGGTCGAGGTAAGGTTCGGCCTTGGCGATCGCCCCCTGCATGAGATGCATCAGGGACAGGTGGACATGGATGTAAAACGCGAGGTAGGGCGCCTCTGCCTCACGATAGTGCAGCAAGGCACGCGTCGCCGTCGCCTCGGCCTCGCCGGTCATGCCCATTTCGATCTGGTGATCGAGCGCGATGTTGTAAACCGACCCTCGCAAAATGCTGTTTTCGGGCGGAATTTCAGCCAGCAACGCCCCGTATTCCGACTGAGATCCCGTCCGGACCGCCGCGCTGTTGTTATAGACCTGCAGAAGCAATCGCGCGATCCGCAGTTCGACATTCCGCGCAATCGCGGGATCACTCATGGCCGCATCGAGCAGCCGCTTTGCATGTCCGACCTGTCCGGCCTTCATGACCGTCATCGCTTTCAGCGCCAGCACCGATGGGTCATTGTCTTCGCCAAACGCGTCGAGAACCGCGCGCGCCGCCTGGGGGCCGTATCGGTGACCGAACATCACCCCTCCGCCCTTCTGCAACAATGACACCGCTGATTTGCGACGCCCCGCCGCCAACAGGCCACGAATGGCCGCATCCGGCTCTCCGCCACGGTATAGAATTCGGGCCGTTTCTGACAATTGCGCCTCATCCTCCATGGTTTGGCGCAGCAGCTGCGACAACGGAGTATCCGGCAGGTGCCAGAAACCATGCGGAGATCGCTCGACAAGCGGTTGCAGCCAAGCGAACCCGGCGCGCTGCGCATCCGTCAACCTGACGTCCATGATTCCGTGATGAGCGCTGGACACGGACTGAAGAAGCGCCCGCAAATCCGAGGCAAGCCCGGGCAGCACCGTCGATTTCAAAAATGCCTGAACGGTGGCGTCGTCGTCGGGCGAGCGAGAGTAGTGGCCGTAAAGTGCCGGCCAACCAGATGAACGCCGCCATGCTTCCGAGCCATCGTCGGGCAGAAATAGATCTGCATTTCCGATCTCTTTGACTTCACCGTAGAGGGCCCAGCGTGAAAAATCGCGAATTTGAGCGGGTGTTGCTGCAATGATCCAGTGCTGTGCATCTGAGGGCGGGATTGAAATGAATTCTTCTGCAGGAAGGTCGACCAGAACCAGCTTGGCTCGCGATAAAGGATCTCCCTCCATCTGGCGGTTGACTCGGACCCCGTGCTGCGATGCGAGCTGGGACAGTATGGTAGTCTTTCCAGTTCCCGGAAAAGCGTGCAATAGGAGAAGTCTTGGGCCGATATCCAAGCTATCGAACGCCAAATGGGCGCCTTCCGCCTCTGCCTCTCGATCACGTCCTTCTTCCGACACTGAGATTTCCATGGGGCTAGGGTCAACAATGCGATTCTCGCATGATGCCCTCCGATCCGAAAGGTTGTTGATCAAATGGATCGTTGCGGTCAGTTTTCAGCGGTCTTGTTGCGACAAAGCCCTCGGTCTCGGCAACACCGTGATGGTTGAACTGGCCGTGTTGAGCGCAGCAGCCGACCGCAGCCTGCGTCGTCTGGACTAACGCCTGAGACCGCGCGCCGCGTCGCGGCCGATCTCAGATGGAAAGTCTATCGCCGGATTCTACGGCTGAGTTCGCTGCCCGCACGGCTGGTCTCGCGAGACCCGGGGCGGCGACTGCGCTGGACGATCCGCGCGCTGCTGGTTTCCCCGTTCAGTGCCCCGGGTACGCCCGGATATTCGGTGGAGACGCGGCGCGACGGCGATGACATCCTCACACATTTCACCAATTGCCCGCCACTGAGCTTCGTGCGCCAAGTGGCCGAGACCGACGACAACCCCGATACGCTCGAAACATTCCGCCAGAGTTGGTGCAACTATGACTGGCCGGACGCTGACCTGATCGCGGGGGGCCAGGGTGCGCGGTCATTGTCGCAGGGGCCGGACGCTTTCGGACGGTGATGACGTCTGCGACATGTGTTGGGCGGCGCAGTCGCGACGGCGCGAGGGCGCCGCACCTGCACGGATAGCGTAAGATGCGCTTCGTCCTACTGGTCGATGGCAACCAAAGCTCTGAAAAACAGGTTGCCGAGGCGATCCTATCCCCTGACAACTGACGCCTCGCGCCCTTGCATCCCATTCAGTTCGTTGCGCACCACATTCGATACCGCCCCTGCCCTGTCACCTCGCGGATCAAACCGTACTTTTCCATCCACGCCAGATTGCGTTGAATGGCGGCGCGACTGGCACCTGTCATGGCCTCTGCCATTGGGGCGGACACCAAAGGCCACTCGGAAAAGGCTTTTCTCAAGGCGACCGGCGTGCGGCCCGACAAATGTGCCATGGCGTTCTCTCCCCGCCCCCTCCACCTTTCAATATCGTCAAGTGTTCGCATCGCTGCTAGGATCGCGTTGTTCATCCCATCTAGCCAGCGAGCAAGGCGCTCTGGTGGGGAGCCAGAGGCCCGCAGTCCCCCTGCTCCACCCAAAGCGAGCGGTGCAAAGATGGCACCGCTTCCATGGCTTGCCGCGATCCTAGCCGCGGTGACGGCCGCTTCGATCTGGTCGCCGTGTTGTCCGAGGCCAGCCAGGTTCCAGAGATGAAAGCCCATGCAAGCCCGCGTGATTGGGTGGAGCTCGGCTGCTGCGGCCATTACGTCCAACCATCCGCCCGCGCGATCTTCGAAACGCTCAGCGCTGTCTTCAATTTTCTCGGGATCGCGGCGATCCAGGAAGGCGGCCAGGTCAGCCTTCGGCCCAGGACCGCCTGTCAGGCGCCGAACAGCCCATCCAACTCTTGCCAGTGCATTTGGGTCATCCTGTGCACCTGACAGCCGCATCGATATCCAGAGCGCCAGACGATCAGAACTCACCCGATCCCCTGCGAACCAGCTAAGGTCCGCTGCCTCGATAAGAGCGAGGCGATGTCGCCAGCCTTCCGGGCCGCGCAGCAGCCGGTCATCCAGAGCACCCAGGCGTCCAGCGACCCGTGCCAGTCGCGCAGCGTGAACGCTTTCTGCCTTTGCCCAGTCTTCGATGACAGCAGTGTCGGGCGGTTCTGCCCGTGGTCCGGGAGGCAAATCATCTGGTTCTTCTTCGAGTGGTCCCGGCAGAAACCAGAGATCCTCTTCGCGAGCCTCTTCATCCTCCTCGATGGTGATGAGGGGGTCGTTAAAATCATCAGTAAAAATGGATGCTTGGGTATTCATAGGTGCAAAATACTGTTCTTTTGCACATTACCCAAGTGATTTTGTGGCGGTTGCCTTCGCTCTCTATTTAGTATGCGCGCGCGACTGCCGGTGGAACCTCTCAGATCGCGCTCAGCGCAAGGAAACCAGGGCATTGTACGCCAGCACGACGAGAGAATACCCTCTTGCATTCGTTTACAAACGGTCGTTTATTGGCGGTATATGAAACTGCAAACGGCCTGTTTTGATGCCCCTGATAGGTTATGCCCGCGTATCAACCGAGGATCAGACCCCCCTGCCCCAGTCAGAGGCTCTGAAGACTGCAGGTTGCGTCGAGATATTTGAGGAGCAAGCCTCGGGCGGCAATCGTGCGCGGCCGGTGCTTGCGCGGGTGTTGGAGCGCATCGGCAAGGGCGACACGCTCGTCGTCGTGCGGATCGACCGCCTGGCGCGGTCGTTGTCGCATCTGCTGGAGGTGATCGAGCGGCTCGAGGCCAAGGGTGCGTTCTTCCGTTCTATTCAGGACCCGATCGACACCGGATCACCGCAAGGCAAGTTCACGCTGCAGGTCTTGGGCGCTGCGGCTGAGTTCGAGCGCGCCCTGATCCGGGAACGCACCAAGGCCGGCCTCGCCAGCGCGCGCACAAAGGGCCGCGTGGGCGGGAACCCTGGGCTGCGTGCCAAAGACCCTGCTGCTCTTCGCAAAGTGCGGCTGGCGCGACAGGACGGCTACATGGAGCGTTTGAACGAGACGGCACAAGATTGGGTGCCCCATGTGCGCCGGTTGCGACCCGACTTGGCTTGGGAGGACGTGCTGCGCATCATCAACGGCCCCTTGCCCGAGGCGCGTCGCTGGACCCAAAGCCGCCTGCTGCGCGCTGTGAATGCCTATGTCCGCGACGGCTTCCTGCCTACCGAGGTGCTGGCCCGCGCCGGGCGCCGCGAAACGGACGATCGCCTGCCCGCCATTATTGCTGGCATCAAGGGCGTAGATCCTGACATCACGCTTCAAGCGATCTGCACCCGGCTCGAAGCGATGCGCGAGCGCACGCCCCGCGGGCGGACAAGCTGGCAGCCTTCTTCGGTGAAGATGCTGCTGGAGCGGGCCGAGAGGCTGGGGTTGCTCGACTGAGATCCCCGAGAATCGTCCATCCGATTCTGCCGACTGATTTCTGTACGCACTCACAATACATCTTGTGGTCACTTCGTACCTGGCAACGAGGTGTTGAAGTAGAGTGAGAGCGCAGTCGCCCAAGACGCTGATTTTTAACAGTTTACCGTCGACAGAAATCAGCGCCTTCAACGCGCTCAGGCCGCTCAACGGTTTGGTCTGGATTTATCCACAATATCTGTTAAGCTTTGCAAAACAATAAAGACTTGAGGGCAGTGATGAACGGGATACGGGCCTCCCAGAGATTTGAAGTCATGTCCAAGCGGCTTGGTAGTCGGTTGCGTGAACATGCGCAGGAAACCTTCCCACCGGACGCTCAGAAGGGCCTCCGCCGCTTCGCCATGCGGGAAGCGGCTGAACTTCTTCGCATTAATCAGAACACCTTCCGCCATCATGTGTCAAACCTCGAAGGCTTCCCCGAAGGTGTTCTGGAGGGCGGCAACCGCCGTAGCTTCTCTGCAGAGGAGATGGTCGAGGCACAACGCGTACTTCTCGAGACTGGAAGGATCAAGCCAGAAGAACACCCGCACAGAAGACCGGGAGAGGCTTGTCAGGTCTTGACGATCTTCAACCTGAAGGGTGGTTCGGCAAAGACGTCATCTGTTGCCCACGTAGGACAACTACTGGGTCTGCGCGGCTACCGGGTCTTGCTGATCGACCTCGACAGCCAGGCAAGTCTGACAAACCTGTTCGGGGTTACTCCCGAGCTCGATCCGGATATGCCGACTTCATACGATCTTATCCGATCCGACGATCCATTGCCCGCAGCAGATATCATTCGCAAAACGAACTTCCCGACTGTGGATCTGATTCCAGCATCCATGGACATCATGGAGTACGAGTTCGAGGTCGCCTTGAGCTTCAGGCACGGCGCCACCACGTTCCATAGCCGCATCCGGGAAGCGCTTGAGCCCGTCCTCAACCGATATGATGTGGTGATATTTGACACCCCACCGCAGCTGAACTTCTCTGTGATCTCTGCACTCTTTGCATCAACTGGGGTTCTGATCCCGCTCAACGCGTCGATGCTCGATGTCATGTCGCTGGCGAGCTTTCTGGGCATGGCGAGCAACCTGATGGGCGTCGTCGAGGCACATGCCCCGGAACATGGACTGAACTTCGTGCGAGTTCTGATCACCCGCTACGAAAATACGGATGGTCCGCAGGTGCAGATTTCATCTCTGCTTCGGACAGTCCTCGGGGATGCCGTGCTGTCTGCCGAGTTTCTGAAATCAACAGCCGTGGGTGATGCTGCGAACACCCAGCAGAGCATATTCGAGGTCGAACCTCGCGACGTGAATCGCAGAACTTACGAGCGCGCGATCGAGTCCGTCTCGCGCGTGACCGACGAAGTTGAACGCGAAATCCTGAAAGCATGGGGGCGTAGCCATGGCGCGTAAGGTCTTCGGGGACTCACTCAAGAACGCGATGGGCAAAACGCCGCCTTCGGACGAGGATCTGGATGTGAAGCGAACGAGCCCGACTGTAGCTCGCGCACAAGCATCCGTGCTCGAAGAGGATAAACACGCCACGCGGCTGATCGACCCGACCGCCATTCGGATGTCCGCGGTCATGGACCGCATCGATCCAAGCGATGGTCTGGATGAGCTTGTCTCGTCGATCCGCGAGCACGGTCAAAAGGTTCCAGTGCTGGTTCGCCGAACCCAGGACGGTGCGCTTGAGATCGTCTATGGACGCCGTCGGCTTCTCGCTTGTCGCCAACTTGGTCAGAAAGTGCGCGCCACGGTCATGGAGATGACCGACGAGGAAGCTCTCATTGCCCAAGGCGTGGAGAATAATGCGCGTCAAGACCCATCGTTCATCGAAAGGGCTCTGTTTGTCGCCGGGATCATTCGAGAACTTGGGAAAACCGACGAAACGCGCAAGAACGCTCAAACGATCGCGTATCGGGCACTTCAGATCGATGAATCGCTCGTCTCGCGGATGAACCGTATAGCTACGGGCATTCCGATGGAACTGATCCAGGCTATCGGACCTGCACACGGCGTTGGTCGACGGGTTTGGGAAAAGCTTTTCAGGCTGTGCGAGAAAGACGTCGCGAGAGCCCGAGAAGTTGCCGGCAAAATCCCTCGCAACGTACCGGGCCCCGACCGTCTCGAAGCGGCGGTTACCTTGCTGACAGCCACCAAACCGTCGACGCAGAAGACACATCTCAGTGAGCGCGTGAAGATCGGCCGAAAGGGCAACCGCATCACCATCGATGTGGACGCTGATCTTGTCCCTCGTGTTGAGGAGGCAGTCCGGAAACTGGTCATGGAGCTTCTTGACCGCGGTCAAGACGGGCCAAAGTGACGACCCCGTGTCTTGACCGCGGTCAAGACATCAAAAGCAACGAGCAGAAAACGAAAGGAGGACCGGCTAGAAAAAGAAAGACCCCCCGAAAGCGATGCTTCCGAAGGGCCTCAATCAGTCTCGACACCTGATTGATACCCCCAAAACGAATCGATTTCAACACCGCTCGCGGTGAACGGGGAAGCTTTTTCTTCCGAAACACCATGAAACATGCAACTGAAACAACAACCGCCCTGGCGGAACGGACATCTTTGCCCTGCCCTAACCCCTACGAGCTTCTGGGCCCAGTTCGCGTACTGAGGAAGGAGCTCGGTCTCACAACCAATGACCTCGCCGTTCTGACCGCGCTCATTAGCTTCCTACCCCGCAAAGAACCTGAGATTCAGGACAGCCAGCGACTTACGCTCACTGTCGTGTTCCCATCGAACGCTTCTCTGTCAGAGCGCGCCAATGGACTCGATGAGAGAACACTTCGACGCAGCCTGGGACGCCTCTCAGCTGCTGAACTGATCGAACGCAAGAACTCAGCAAATGGCAAACGCTTTCCGCTGAGGTATGGAGGCGTTATCAGAGATGCCTTCGGTATCGACCTGAAACCCTTGATACAGAGGTACGGCTCGCTCGCGACACAAGCCTTGCAACTCACCGAAGAACGCGAACGCTTGCGCTCACTGAAGGCTGAGGCGTTGGCCCTACGTGCTTCGCTACTCCAACAGACACGCTTCGATGAAGCAAAGCTCTCTACCCTCAACATGATCAGAAATGTCCTGCGTCGAGCAACACTAACCGTTGATGCAGTCCTGAGCGTTATCTCGGAACTTAGAGCCCTCGGAGCCGATACCCACGCAAGCTACGGTGAACACCATGCCGCAGCAAAAGCTAGTTCCGAAGATAATTTACAAGCTATCGAACACCAACCTTATGCACCAGAATCCAACGATCTGCCCGCCACAAACGGACAAAATGTCCGGCACATAGAGTCTATAAAAAAAGATATTAAAAAGATTGCTCCCTCTACGGACAATCCCGGTGAACAAACCACAAAAACCAAATCGACGATGAACCGAGACCCAGCACGCATGGCATGGGAAGACTTCACCCATGTTGCGGGATTTTTCCCAGAACCGCCGCGTACAGGAGAAGCCCTCACCCGCATTCTATACGACCTCGGTCGATTGCTTAGAATAAGCCAAGACGAACTTCGGTATGGCATCCAGAAAGCTGGCGCGGGAAAACTGCTTCTCGTCTTCGACTACCTGATAGCAAGAGCAGACACGATCAAACACCCTAACGCCTATTTCGAAAGGATCCTACGCACACAACTTGCTCCCACATGAACTTCTTGACCGCGGTCAAGAACAACCGTGAGAGGGAAAGGAGTGTTGGTTTGAGGGTGACGGGAAGTGAGATCGGAAGAGTGGCTTCCGGCGCCCGTCGTGGAGAAGATCTGATGACGAAAGCTGTCCAGAAAATCACCCTGTCCCCTTCGCGGGATATCCCTTTCGACAAGCTGGTGCTGAGCCAGTCCAACGTGCGGCGCATCAAAGCTGGCGTGTCCGTCGAGGAACTGGCCGACGACATCGCCCGCCGCGGCCTCTTGCAGAGCCTGAGCGTGCGGCCTGTGTTAGCTGACGATGGCACCGAGACCGGCAAGTTCGAAATTCCCGCCGGGGGTCGTCGGTTCCAAGCATTGTCCCTGCTGGTGAAGCAGAAGCGGTTGGCGAAAACGACGCCCATTCCCTGCATCGTGCGCGATGCTGCGTCCGACATCCTGGCCGAGGACGATTCCCTTGCAGAAAACATGCAGCGCGTCGCCCTGCACCCGCTCGATCAGTTCCGCGCGTTTGTGTCCCTGCGTGACAAGGGTCAGAGCGACGCAGAGATTGCTGCCGCCTTCTTTGTGACGCCGCAGATCGTGAAGCAGCGCCTGAAACTTGCTTCCGTCGCCCCTGCCCTGCTTGAGATCTATGCCGAGGATGGCATGACACTGGAGCAGCTCATGGCCTTCACCGTGAACCCCGATCACGCGCGTCAGGTTCAGGTCTGGGATGTGATCCATTCATCCTGGAACAAGGAGCCATTCCAAATCCGGCGGATGCTGACCGAAACCTCGGTCCGGGCGTCCGACCGGCGTGCGGTCTTTGTGGGTGTTGAGGCGTATGAAGCGGCGGGCGGCACGATGCTGCATGACCTCTTTCAGGGCGATGACGGTGGTTGGCTCGAGGACCCTGCTCTGCTCGATCGGCTGGTGGCCGACAAGCTCCAGGCCGAGGCTGAGACGGTTGCGGTTGAGGGCTGGAAGTGGATCGAGGTCGCACTCGACCTGCCCTACGGCTACAGCCACGGCCTGCGATCCTTGTCCGGCGATCCGGCACCCATGACGGATGACGAAGGTGCGGCCCATGCCAAACTGCTCGCCGAGTATCGGGCGCTCGAGGAAGAATACGCGGGACAGGATGAAATCCCCGACGAGATCGACACGCGGCTTGGCGTGTTGGAAACGGAGATGGAAAAGATCGAGACCCGGCCGTTGATCTTCGACGCGGAGGAGATCGGGCGGGCAGGGGCGTTCGTCACGCTCGACCGCTACGGCGCTCTGGCAGTCTATCGCGGCTATGTGCGTCCAGAGGATGAGCCCGTTGACGAGACCGCGGTCCAGGATGGTGCTGATCCTGCGGTGGCGGGGCAGGGGGATGATCGTGATCTCACTGATGGCTATGACAGTGCCGCTCATGCCGGAACCGTCATCATGTCGGGAGGCCAGCCGATCGGCGCAGACCTTTCTGAGGAGGAAGACGACGGCGCGCTGAAGCCGCTGCCCGAGCGGTTGGTCATGGAGTTGACGGCCCACCGGACGCTGGCGCTGCGTGAAGCGATCGGGCGCTCGCCCGACGTGGCGTTGACGCTGCTGCTCCTGAAGCTCGTCACGGACACCTTCCGCACCTCCTCTGCTTCGGGCTGCTGTCTCGAGGCATCCGTGCGTCCGGTCTACATGTCGGCGCAGGCGCCCGATCTGAAGGACAGCGTGGTGGCCAAGCGGGTCGACGAGCGTCACGCGGAATGGGAAGCCGATCTGCCGCTTGGCGACGATGCAGCGCTCTGGGACTATCTGACGGTCCTCGATCAGGGCAGTCGCTTGGCCTTGCTGGCGCATTGCCTCAGCTTCGGCGTCAACGCGCTGCATGAAAAGGTGAACCCTTACGGGGCAGGCATTTCCGCTGGCGGTCTGACCCGGCGGATGGCGCATTCCGATCTCGTGGCGCGTGCCACAGATCT
>NZ_MNBW01000032.1 GCF_001879715.1 Nioella nitratireducens
CTGCGCGTCGGTCAAACCGGGCGCTCAGATAGACCGGCTGGTCACCGATGTTTGCCAGAGAGTGGTCAGCCATGGTCAGGCCGGCCCGATCTGCCAATCGCGCGGCGATCTCCTCCCAGCGTTCCTTGCTGTAATCGTCGTCAGCCTTGGGAAACTTGGCGATCGAGAGCTTGCCCTGCACATCATAGACCGAGCATTTTGGGCGTGCTCCGCCAAGCGATGCCCCGGGCGCAAAAATGAGATCGAGGTCCTCGTCTCGTTCCTCGCCAGCTTCGAAACGCCCGACTGCGTCGAGAAGACGCTGGAGCGCGATATACCCCGGAACGCCATCTTGGATGGGTGCTGCATAGTCGGCATCGCCACGCCATCGCAGCCGCAAGGCTCCGATGCGGCTGACATCGGAGACACCCATAAGATAATCCGTCTCGAACAAGGTTCGAACCGGACGTTCCTCCCGCGCAGCGCGGCGCCGTTCGCGGCGCCGCATCAAGGCACGGCCCCAGTTGTCCGGGGCACTGTCGCCAAGGGCTGGAAACATCTCTCCATTGCCTGATGGCACAAACGGCCCGGGCGAGAGCGGCACACCCTGATCAATAGCAAATCGCTCTGGCCGGTTCAGCCAATCCTCCGAGTATTCGAAAACTACCGTTTCGCGCGCCCGGGATGGCACACAACGCATGGTTCCGACAGGCACCGACGCACCATCGAGCTCGATGTCAATTTCGACAACCCGTTCTGCCATGGCCTAGCTGCTCTCCTTGGAGCCAGGTTTCTTGCGCGCAAGAACCGCGCGTTTCGGCAAGCGCTCAAGAGCTGCGTGTGCACCTTGGGGATCGTTCCTGGCATCAGCGAGGTCTGCAAGTCCATCCATCAGGTTCAATGCTTGCAGCACAGCCGCATAGATGCCGATGGACACGCCAGCATCACCTTTTTCGATCTTGTGGTAGGTCGAGCGCGCAATACCGGCCCGTTCGGCGACAACAGACGCCGGCAAGCCGCGGCGCAAACGTGCGTCACGGATATCGGACCCGAGCTTTCGGATCGCCCGCTTGGCGGCAGGGGGCGGAAGGTATGACACAGGCAATGCTGCTATCCTCGGTCTTATTGAAGCCTTTATGTATGCATAAGGCGACATAAGGCAAGTGATTGATTCTCTCTGCCCCGCTTCTCCGAGCAATTGCCGCATCCAAGCCATAGATCCTGGGCCTTCGAGCCGGATATTCCAATCAAAGAATTCCGATTGCCGCCGATCGTGTTGTATTGCATTCGCCCAAATAGTTTTGTGAGGAGTCGATACATGAGACGCCATATCATGCGGCTGGCGATGGCCGCGACATTGACGCTTTCGGGCCAGGTTCCACTTGCGACGCCCGCCAGTGCCTACCAGGTGGATTGCGCCATCCTGCTCTGTCTTGCTGGCGGCTGGCCCGCATCGGCACCTTGTGCCCATGCCCGAGCGGTATTCATCCGCCGGATCACCCCCTGGCCCATCGAACCACCGCTCCAGATCTGGCGCTGTCCCATGGGTACCTCTTACGCGCCGCTGGAAGTCCCCGGAGCACGCGAACGTCTGTTCGATGCCACATTCCGGGTGGCGCCGCCGCGGCAGTCTTTTCCGAGTGGTGCTCCGGTGATCGAGGCCCAAGCGAACGAACAAGCCGACATCGACATCTCAGGCGACGCCTTCGGCTTCGTGCGGAGCATCCGGGTTTTTCATATTCTGTACGGTCAGCGCGAAAACCAGGAGGGTGAGTGCAATCAGACCGACTCGACGCGCTTGGGATCTTACGGCGTGCAAGGTGACTATCGCTGGACCTCGTCCAACGCCGGTCTGGTTCCGCCGAGTTCGCAGCTCTCGATCCCAAACACTTGCCGCAGTTATTCCTATCGCTCTGTCTTCGTCGATTGGCGAGATCATGCCGGGAACTACGGCTCAGAGGAAGTTCGCTACTAACAACCTTCGCGCCCGACCTCCCGAACACGTCCCAAAAGCCCTGCACCGAAGAATGTGTACCACACCCAGAAAAGGAGACGACGCCAGACCGTGAAGCCTGACGCCGTGCAAGAAAACTCCGTGAACAAGAGTTTCCTAGCGCACGGCTAAAACACCTGCAACCAGCAAAGTTGTCTTGCTGGCAAGAATGTTGTTGTCTCACGACATGGCGTCGGATCCCCAAGGAGACCTCGACCATGGAACCTACGACCGGCCTGATCCTGCGACGGATCACGCAGACAAATCTCTCTGTTGCAGCACACAAGCTTGCCACCCTCAGACATCCAGTTTGTCGAGGTGATTGACGACTACGGCGTCTTCGTTGGTCGCCCCTATCTGACCATCGCTGCAGATGTGGCCACGAGCGCGATCATCGGCTTCTGACTGACCCTCGATCGACCGTCACTACTGTCTGGCCCCGTCGGAAGGTTTCTTTTTAGAACCACGCTAAGTGAGAACAATTAGCGAACCCGATCGCGAGCTTTCGTCTCGGTTTGGCCTGATGTTTAACGGTCGTGCAATTTTGCGCTCAGCGGCTCCTGAATGCCAGTCGAAGTCGCCGGACAGGATGATGTGCTCCCATCCGAGCGGCGATGTATGCGGCAGGAGGGCTGGATCGTATAAGGGGCTGGACTTCGCGAGATGGCCGGCGGCTTTATCCATGTAGATCGTGTTCCAGAACGTGATGGCGGCGATGACGAGTTTGAGCGCCATGGCGCGTTTCTGTTGGGCCGCGTCAGAGCGATCGTGGATACGCCCTTGTGAATGCGCAAATACGGCTCTGGCCAGCGAGTGGCGCGCTTCGCCCGTTGAGACCTGCGTGGCACTCCATGCGTAGATCGGCGTTCTCGATCCAGTCGAGCATGAAGAGCGTGCGTTCGATCCGGCCGATTTCACCGAGGGCAAGATACAGCCGGTTCTGTTGCCGGTACGCCCCAAACTTGCGCAGGATTTCGGACGGTTTCAGAGACTTGTCCTGAATACTGGCCGCGAGCCGCATGATGTCGCCCCAATGCTGCCGGTTCACCTCTTCGTTGATCGGCTTGCCGATGATGGGCGACAAGTTTGCCCACGCCTTCGCGCTTCCGAAGCAGGCCAACCGCCGATCGGGAAAATCGCGCAAACGCGGCGCGAAGGTCATCCCCAACAGGTGGAATAGAGCAAAGACGTGGTCCGACACGCCGCCGGTATCTGTGTAATGGACGAGGGGCTCACAGTCGCGCCCCAGCACAGACAACAGAGAGAACACATCCTTGCCCTGCGCCCCGACACGCGTGGCGATCTTCTCGCGCAGCTCGCCTTCTGCATCGGGCAACAGGTTGTCAAAGGCGGCGATGACGGGATCGCCCTGCCATTTCAGCGTGGTCAGCGGCAGGGCACAGGCAACCGGAAAAGCTGCCTCGGACAGGAGCCAGGCAGGATCGTAGGTGAACGCAATGGCACCATCCGTCGCGCGGGTCAGCGTTCCCACCTTCGACCTTTCGTACCAGACGGCTGTCATGCTTTGGCGTGTGCGGCGACCCGCGCGTGCGATGCGTGCCATCCTAGCGCTGCCCAGGGTCAGCTATACGATCCGTCGCGGACAGTTCGGCGCCGAGGGCTTCCAAGAGGCGCAGGTAGACGTCGAGGCTGACGGATACGACACCGTTCTCGATATCTGAAATGGTGGATTGCGCCGTTCCCGTCATCTGGCCAAGCTGCTTCTGGCTGATCTTCCGCGCCGCTCGCCGCGCCCGCAGCACGGTCCCGGCTTGGCGCAGGCTTCGAATGGGATAGGCGGGCAGACTCTCCATGAATCCTGATAGCTCAGGGGCGATATTCCGTCAAAATCGCTTTCGCGCTATATTTCCGCCTAATAGCCCTTAGGCGATGGTCGCCAAGGCGAGGGCTTGCGGCCGAGTTTCATGGATCGTGCAGCGTTACTCATTGATGCCGCCGGGAGGGGGCATCCAAGCCATCAATGAAGCCACGACCATCGATCAAAAGATCAAAATATGATGTGCCTTAGGTAAAGGTATTCACTTCCCGCATAGCCCCTTGTTCCGGGCCCGGTGCGGTGCCCCTGTCTTGCGGGTTAAATCAGCATTCGCTCGCGGCAGATCATTGCTGCATGGGCACGGTTGCGGGCGCCGAGTTTCTTGCAAACAGAGCGCATGTGCATTTTCACGGTCACTTCGGTTACATCCAGATCGCGGGCGATTTCCTTGTTGGTGAATCCGTCCGCCGCGAGTTTGACAATGTGGGATTCCCGGTCGGTCAGGTTCTCGCGAACGCTCTCTCGGTCCGCCTTGGCCTGCCCGGTCTGCATCGGCACGAAGGCGACGCCGGACTGGATCAGGCGCAGCGCGCTTTCCAGCGATTGCAGCGGCATTGTTTTGGGGATGTAGCCCTGCACCCCAAGGGCAAGCGCATCAGTTACAAACTGGTTATCCACCTGACCCGAGAACAGCACCACCCGGGCTTCGTTGGCAAGCTCCAGAACCTCGCGAATGCTGGGCAGGCCCTTCATGTCCGGCATTTTCACATCGAGCATCACGATATCGGCCGCCGTGTTTGCGAGGTTATCCTGAAGCGCCTCAAATGAATCGACGACAATGACCTCGTACCCCTCAACCGCTCGAAGAACGGTTGCCACGGCCTGACCCAGCAGCACGTGATCGTCCGCGATCAGCACCCGAGTCTGTTTCTTTTCGTCCATCTCGTTGTCCCGTCTCCCAAACATAAAGTTTGGGTATATCTTTGGTATGGTTCGAATTTTTCGAATTCTACCGACTATCCCTATGTCTCTCGAATGTATCTCGCCGCGCAAAATTTCCAGTATAAAAAGCCAGTATACTGCTCTTGACCCATTCATGTATCTTTAGATAGGGTCCACAACCTTCTGCGTCCTTTGTATTAAGCCAGGATACGGACAAGTATCCTCCGGATACGCGGCTACCACGAGGGACCAAGATGAACGACGCAACCGGGATGACCCGCCGAGACCTTATGCGCATTGCGGGGGCTGCGGCCCTTGGGGGGGGTATGTCCCATGCCGCTTGGGCGCAATCCCAAGTTTCAGGGGCCGAAACGATCCTGAGTGTGACGCCCGGATCCGATCGCGCGCCGGTTCATTTCTCGGATGCGGACCTGATGGCCTTGCCACAGCAGAGGTTTGACACCTCGACGATTTGGACGGGCGGGGTGCAAACCTTTTCCGGCCCTTCGCTGTCCGACGTCCTGGCCGCTGCACAGGGTGTGGCGCGCCCGGAAACGCTGCGTCTGCAGGCTTTGAACGACTATATTGTCCATATGGATGTGGCGGTGGTCGAAGACACGGTCCCAATCCTTGCCAACCGGATCGACGGGGCGCCTTTCGGTGTGCGGGACAAGGGGCCGCTTTGGATCGTCTTTCCCTATGATTCCAACGAACGGTTCCGGTCCGAGGTGATTTATACGCTCAGCGTTTGGCAACTGCGCCGCATTGACGTCGTGGGATGACGCCCGATCGCAACAACTCTCTCCTCCCGGTCCCGACCCGCTACCATCTGGTCGGATTGGTGTTGTTCGGTTTGCTGATTTTCACCTCGTGGTCGCTATCGGTCAGCGCGGTTCACTTCGGCCGCTCGCTCGACTCTGTTCGGCAAGCCGAGGGTGATAACCGGGTCTGGAATGTCACGCAGCTGGAAGTGGATTATCAGGCGGTCTGGCTGGCACTGGCCCACCTTCGGGTTGCCAATTTACGCGGATCGGCGGACGACATCGCGCAAGCCATGCAAAACCTGCGGCTTGAAACCGACATCTTCCTGAGCCGGGTCGACGTCTTTCTGGCCACGGCCCGAGGGCTGCATCTGCCCGACGAGGTGTCAGGGGATGTCGAGGCCCTTGTCCACACCGTCGACATCATGACCGGGATGGTCGATGATTTGCGCCCGACCGATCTGACCGCCATTGGAGGGATCGACAGTAGCTTGCTGGCGCTGGCATCCGATGTGCGTGCCGTGACCGGCGGCGCGATGCAGGCCATCTCGGCAGAGGCGGAAGTGGCCCGATTGGAAAACAAAGACTTGTCTGCCACATTCCTGGCCAAGACCCTGACCTTGCTGGCGACCACGCTGTTAGGGGCGACCATTGCGTTTTTCCTGACCCGCCGTTTGAAACAACATGCTGCAGCCACCGCGCGGGCGAACCTCTTGGTGCGCCAGGCTTTTGACGGATCTCTCGGCGGTTTGACCGTCTGCGATTACGAGGGGCGGATCGTTCTCAGCAATCTCGAAACAAAACGGATCTTCGGCACCGGTCCTGAAACCCTGCGTGGTCGGTTCCTCGATGATTTCATCATCCCGCTGATTGGCAATGACGCCAATGCTGCGTTCAGCAGCCTTCTTCTGGGAAAAAAGGATGAAAACGGTGTCATCCTGGAACCCGCGCAATGCTATGGACGGCGGGCAAATGGCGAGGTCTTTCCGCTCTCACTGGCCATACGTGCGACATCGGGCGTGAACAAGGAGCCGTTGGTTCTGGTCTTCATCCGCGATGTCACCGAGGAATTCAGGGCAGAGGCCAAGATTCGCGCAGCCCTCGAAGAAGCGCGGGACTCGGCGGCAGCCAAGGACCGGTTCCTTGCCAATATGAGCCACGAAATGCGCACCCCGCTGCACGGCATGATCGCGGCGCTCGATCTTATGCAGCAACGTCCCTCGTCGGCGGACCTGGACCGCCTGACGCTGGCTGCGAAAAAGAGCAGCCAGCGCGCACTTATTCAGGTCGATCAGGCGCTTGCGGCGATCAAGGGGACCGTCCGCACCGAAGTGCCGGTTCGGTTCGACCCTGGCCAAGAGGCCCGCGACATCGCCGATGAACTGCGCATTCTGGCCGAAAAGGATGGGCTGGAACTGCACTTGGACATCGTAGGCGCGCCGGCAGGGTGCGGTTTTCTGGGCATGCCACTGTGCTATTCCCAGACGCTTTACAACCTTGTCGGCAACGCGTTGAAATTCACCTCGACGGGCGAGGTGCGGATGCACCTGACATATGTTTGCGACGACACGGGCAGCGCGTGTTCGCTGCTGACCGAGGTCATTGATACCGGGGCCGGGATTCCGGCCGAACATCACCAAGCGATCTTTTCGCCGTATCAGCGTGCGTTGCATAGCGGCAGCGATGGCAGGGTTGACGGCTCGGGTCTGGGCCTGGCCATCGCCCGACAGGCGGTCCAGCAGATGCAGGGCACGATCACGGTGGACAGTTGTCCCGGCGTCGGGTCACGGTTCAGCTTCACCATCCCACTCGCCACGGCCCTTCCAGTGACGGTAGAGGTTTCGCGCCCGGACCCGGACGATTGTGACGTCGTGACAGCCACACGCCCGTTGTCGGTTCTCGTGGTCGATGACAACCGGTTGAATTGCGAACTCGTGATGCGGATGTTGAACCAGCTCGGCCATAGCGCGTCTTGTGCGTTCAGCGGCCCTGAGGCCATTGAACAGGCGGATCAACAGCGTTTCGACGCCGTGCTGATGGATTTGCGGATGCCGGGCATGGATGGGCTGGAGGCGACCGCCCGGATTCAGGACGGCGGCGCCTCGCGGAATGTGCCGATCATCGCGATAACGGCACAGGTCGATTTTGTAGCCTCAGACCAGTTCTATCAATCCGGGTTTTGCGAGGTGCTGGTGAAACCGTTCTCGCTTGAGGCATTGGATGGAATGCTGACCCGGCTGACCGTTCTTGTGGGCCAAAGCCGCGATCCACGGGCCGACTCCGAAAGTCCGTCCATCGAACAGGACACGCGCCACCGGGTGTCCAGCACCATCACGATGCTTGGCCGCGACATGGGATCGGAGCTGATCCGCGAGTCAATCGGCTTTGCCCGGGCCGCGCTGGAGGCCGCCCGCGAGGGCCAGCCATCTGCGGGATTCAACGCACACCGCGCGGCGGGGGCGCTTGCGATGGTTGGCTTCGGCGCGTTGAGCAAAGCCCTGCAGGAACTGGAACTGCTCGCGAATGCCGGGCAGCCGGATATTTCCTCCGACCTTCTCGACAGCGTTGCCGGTCGTCTGGCCTCTGCCGAGCGGCTCTGTGGTGAACTGAACATCTAGGCCCGCATCGCTTTCCAACCCCCGTGGTCGCCCGAAAGCGACCGCGCCGAGATGCAAAAGAACTGGCCCTTGATGTCTTTCGTTGAACGCGGCGGCTTTCCCGTTGGTCGGCATCGGTTTCATGATAAGAAAAACCCTGAAATTTGAACGATTTGAGGAGGTTTCACCATGGTGACTCGATGGGCCATTGGCCTTGCGATTTTGCTTGCCGCCGCCACGACTGACGCCGCCGAGGCGCAAGAGGCACGGCTGTCGGATGTTCTGCTGGTGGCCGAGCATGGATCGCAGAGCGACCGCAGCCTGACACGGTGGGTGCAGCGCCATCTTCAGGGCTACGGCTACTACGCTGGCGCGATCGACGGCATCTGGGGGCCTCAGACCGACACCGCCGTTCAGCTTGCCTTGCGGGCCGCGCAGCCACATGTGTTCAACGTTGTCGAAGATCCGGCAGGGACTGGCCGTGTGCAACTGTTGCCGGTTGCGCCGGGATCCACGCCGGGGCAACTGGGGCTCGGGCCGGTTGATGCCCGCATCACTGTGCCGCATATGCCGGCGGTCGTGCCAAGCGCCTATGCCCGCAGACCAGACATGGGCGCTCTGGTCCATGACCTGATCCCGCGCCGCGATGCCGCACAGCGCTATGACACGCTGTTCGTCGATCGTGCCGATGGCTATCGGATCATTGTGGAACGCGAGGTGGTCGAGGTCATTCGCCACTAGGGGCTGACCCAAGGCGCGCCGGGACAGGGGCCGTAGCAATCCGGCCCCTAGCGCATTTCGACCACGCCCCCATTTACCGCGCCAAGCACCGTGGTGATCTGCGTCTGGACCGAGGCAGCCCGGCCTTGCACGCGTGTCAGGATCGCGCCGGTGACCTCGACCGTGTTACTGGCCACGTTCAGCGAAATGATGGCCGCTTCGGCGCTTCCGCCGAGCGAGCGGCTGTCCAGACTGCTGGCCTGCGCAGCCGAGGCAATGACGGCGTCGATCTGCGCATTGGACCCCATGGCGATCTGAGAGCTGGCATAGCCGATCTCGGGGCCGCTCAGGCCGGGAACGTAATCGACCTGAATATCCGTCACGATCTGGCCGGTATTGACCGCACCAAGGGTCGTCGACTGGATCGCGCCGATATCTACATAGCTGGCGAGATCACCGGAAACGGCGGCAATCGTCGTCAACTCTTCCGGCAGGGTCAGGCCGATCAATTGCGTGGTGATGCGCCCGTCGATGCGGGCTTGAATCTGTTCCTGTGCCACGGCCAGGGCCGCCCCGTCCGCATCGGTCTGATATAGCGACATCTGCGCCCCTGCAGGCAGGGCAAACAGCAGGCTGCCAGTTGGGTAGTATCCCGGCGGCAGGCCGCGGGAATGGCCGGCGGTGTCTGCTGCGGTAATGGTCAGGCCATCCGCCCCGGCCACGGCAAGGCTTGGCTGGCCATCGGGGGTGTAGCCGATGACCACGCGGTCGCCACCGCTCAACCGGCGGGGCGCGGTGGTCCAGTCGCCGGGCACGGTTTCGGCGATATTGGCAAACAGCGACCCGGCATTCAGTTTTTCGATCTGGGCGACCAGCGGCAAGACCCGCTCCAACACGCTCTGCGCCACGGTGGGGGCAGGGGCCAAGGCCACCAGAATGACAAAAGCCCCCCGTTTCAAGCCAGGCAGACCTGAAAACGGGGGGAAGAAGTTCGACCACGACAGCCAGCGACAGCACGCGCCATGGCCGAACTTCTTCGGGGCCCTCCCTGGGGGGACAACGGCCCCGGACCGCGCGGATCGGGCAGATAACGCACGGTCAACGACATGCATTGAAAAATGCCAAACAAATAGGTGTTGGTTTTGACAAAACCGTGCAAACCATGACCCAGACTGTTGCAGTGTGGCGGGGTGGGGGCCGTGTGGCCCCCACCAATTTCAAAAAGCCAATTACTGGCCAGCAGTGCTGCCGACAATGCCAGCAACCGTTGCGCCAACACCAGAGGTGATGGTGCCGGTGTTGACTGCACCAAGGGCTGTGGTGGACAGTGCGCCAACGGCGCCATTCACGGCATCCATGGTATTGACGATCCCGCCGTTCACGCCGGTCATGTTCGAGGCAATGTTCAGCACGATTGCACCGGTGTCAGCCGAGCCACCGATCTGGCTGATGATGTTGGAGACTGCAGACGTGGTCGAGGTTTGGGCGTTGTCAACGGCAGCGTTCACGCCGAGGGTGATGTCGCCGGTGTTGACGGCACCGAGCGCGGTGGTCGCCATGTCACCGAGGTTCACGGTCGGAGTGCCCCAATCGGTCGCCGTCACGGTGCCTGCAATTGCCTGCTGAGTTGCAGCAGTCAGGCCAGCAATCGTGTTGGTGATCGATCCGTTGATGCCTTCAGCAGGCCCGGTGTATGCCGTGGTTACACCCGCTGCGGCATTGACAAGGTCAGCGGTACGAGCAGCAAGTTCAGCAGCCAGGCCGGTCGTAACGATCGTATCGAAAGTTCCGTCAGCGTTTTGGATCAGGGTATTTCCATCTCCAACTGCGGTGTAGGCTGCCTGCTGTGTTGCAGTCAAATTATTGTACTCAGCAGTACGGATAACCGTGCCAGTCGACACATCGTAGTAGACCAAATCCGTCCCAACGGCGTTGTACGTCTGGGACGCCGTATTGGCTCCGACCCACGCGTCATACTGTGCTTGAGTTGCACTTGCAACCAAGTTTGTGCCCGTAGTGCTGGTTGCGGTCAATGCGTCGTAGGTGTTAACCGCCGTTGCAGAACCGATGTTCTCCGCGACGTTGGCGAAGGTGCCGTTGACGGAGGCCAGATTGGTAGAGTTGTCGATCTGGGTCAGAACACGTTCCAGAACCGATTGTGCCGACGCTGCGCCGCTCAGGGCGACGAGTGCGATGGCGGAAGTAGCAAGAAGCTTATTCATCTTCATTCTCTTCTTCAACTTTGCTCGGGCCCCAATCCCCGTAGCGTTAAATTTTTCGGGGGGATTTGGGGCCCCCTTTAAGTGCCCAAGTTTTCGTCCCTCGGGTCTTTTCCCGCGTCGCCTCAGACGCCGCGGGATCTGCTATCGAGCGCCGGGAATGCGCTCGTATTCCGGTGTTCCGGGTACTGCGGCCGCGGGGCTGCCGGTCGCCTCCGATGACGGGCTGGGGGCAGGCGCATCGGTGCCGTTTTCCGCCGCAGCCGACATTCGGTCGTTGGCCTCCGTTGCCATCTCGAGTGCCCGCTGCACGACAATCGCGGTGGCGTCCCCGGCAGGCCCCGTCAGGCCCAGTTCCGCCGCACGACGCAGGTACTGGCCTGCCGCACGGACAAGTTGCAGCGCCTCGGCCGTCTTCTGTGCTTGGACATCCAGCGTTTCCGCCGCCAACGCCTCTTCGGCCGCTGCGATGGCGCGGGCGCCCAGAACCGACGCCTGGCTGTTGAGTTGCTGGATGTGATCCTCGACCGACAGCGCCGCCACTTCCCGCGAGCCGGACGGCTGCTCTTGTGCGGCGGCGGCCTGCTGGGGCGCGGCGGCGTCCCGGGTGGCAAGGTCGCTGGCGGTGGCCAAGGCGGCTTGGATGGCCTCGGGGGCGCCGGTCTGGAACTGGTCCGATCCGCCGATATACTGCGCCACCGACGAACGGCAATTGCGATAGGTCGACTCGTCGACCAGTTGACCGACCAGCTCGAACGTCGCGAGGCTCAGCATCTGGCGCAGCACGAAATGGACCGCTTCCCGTTGCTGCCCGCCGGCGTCGAGGCTGACCAGCGTATCGCCGAAGAAGCGCCCGATGCTGGCGCCGAACTCACGCGAGAACATCTGTCGTTGCAGCGGCACGCTGGCCACGATACGGCCTGTGAAGGCATCGGTCAGCGACAGGTCCAGCCCGACAAGAATCCGGCTTTGGCGATATTGCGGGCCGACCCCGGCCACGGTGAAGCTGGTGCCACCACCGGGAATGAAATCAAGGCTGTTGATGCTGCCGGTGATGTAGAAATTGACCGGCAACTGCTGGCGGATGTCACGAATGCCCCACTGGGTTTCCATCACCGCGATATCGGGATTGCGTCGGTTCACCACCGCGGCTCCGGCCCGGAACAGCGCCGACTGCACCATCTCGCCTGCGCCCTGCGACAGGAACCGCCCCGAAGCGCCCTCTGCATAGCTTTCGCGCCCCGTCGCATCGACAACCTGACCGACCCCGAAGGTGACGCCGCCAGGCACCTGCCCGCGCAGACATTGCAGGGCGTCGTCGAAGACGGTCACAATCTCTTCCACGGGCGGGCCGTCCGGCAGCACCATGTTTCGCGTCGGCGGCGTGAACGCACCAAACGACCCCGAACAGCCAGAGACCACGGCGGCACAGATCGCCAGCGCCGATGCGAGGCGAAGGCGGGACCATGGGGCAGGGGACGGCATCATTGGCAATTTCCGCTCTGCCCAAGGGTCAGGCCCCCAAGGTTGCTGCTGCCCTGTGTCAGGTTGTCAGACAACGACAGAGTGTCGTTCACCACGCTGCCATCGACGCAACCCGCAGAATCGGCCGAGTTGGTGGCGTCGATCAGGTTGCTGTCGCCATGCACCTCGATCGTTGTTTGCCCGGTGTTCATCGCTCCGACAGAATTGGTGTTCTGGCCTATCTCATCCCCGATGTGGAAATCGACCGGCCCAAGCGTACCGCTGATGGCGGACAGATCCTGGTAGTTGGATCGGTAATCGTTGGTTGTCGTGTTGTAGACGACGGTGCTTGGTCCAGTGGGCCCCTGCTGCTCGGCGCTGCGGATGGCCTGCGCCTCTTGCAGGCGCACGCTGCGGTCAGAGGCAGAATTGAATCCCCAGCTTGCAGACCAGTTTTGCCCCGGCGAAGAAAAGCTCTGCGCCATTGCGGGGCCTGTGAGGCCAAGCGGAAAGCATATTGCGACAGTTGCCAGAACACTGTGAACAGTCAGGTGGCGAAGATGCTGAAAAGTCATGATCTGAGCCTTGCGTTAGCGCGACAGACCGACGTCTGAGAACGCCTGATCCAGAAGGCTCTGAGTCAATTCGCGGGTGGATTGTCCTTGGCCGCTGCCGCCGGTTGATGTTGTTCCTGCACTGCTGACCGTTGATACCGTGCCCGCCGAAAAGCGCCCGTTGGGATGCTCGATAGACACAGACTCGACCTCTCCGGTCGCAGAGACAGTCGTCGTCGACAAAGAGCCTCCGCCAGCTGACACGGATTCAAAGATCGGATCGGGTTCCGACGAGGGAGTGGAACTTGGGGGCGTCGGCCCAGGCACCGGGTCCGGCCCAGAGGCCACGCCATCGTCATTGACGATAAACGCGTTGTCCGGAATCCGCTGGCCATACATCTGACGGATCGGCACGCAAATCATCTCTGGCGGCGAAACTGTTGTATCCTGCCAACACATCACCTGAGACGGCGCGGTCGTGCTCTCGCACCCGGCGAGCAGGAAGATTGTCGCCGGAACAACAAATACCCTGACCAAATTTTTCATTTCTAAAATTCCTTGCCCGATCTCGTTCCAATTCAATACCTTACAGGCGAACGGGGCGCAAAAATATCAAGCGATGGATTGCAGAATGTATCTTTCGGGTCATTGTAAATATTTCGATTTAACAGAAGCGCTCAATCAGCGATCCGACGTGACGCACAATGTAGTGAATTTCATAAATTGAAATTGTGCGGAATGAAGCGCGATGCACTGTCTGGAATTATCGAATTTACACTTAACACACCTTCGATATATTTTTTAATTTAAAGATACAGTAAATTAACAAATGGTGATTTGAAATTTAATAGGTGAGGGGCGATCCTAAAGAGGATAGCGTATTGCAAACTGGGTGCGGCATGCCGACAGGTTCCTCTCTGAAATCAATGTATGGAGTGACCATCGCCAAACCGCCCCCTCTCTTGATGCTCTTGCTGCGGGTTGTCCGGTCCAACCCGCCGCCCGATTGGGCATCACTGCTTGATCGCCTCCGCCATAAAACCGATGAACTGCTGTCACGGGGCTCCGTACCCGACATGGCAACGCCTTCCGTGGCAATCTGCGCCGATCCCGAATCGTCTCTCGGGTTTCATGAAGGCTGGTTGACGGCCACGTCCTTTTCCTGCCGCGCAGCGAAACAGATCCTTTGCAGCATGTTAAAGCTCAGACGTGCGCCGGCGGGGGCCTCGATCCTGCTGGTCGATCTCGATCAGTTCGACGATCTCGATGATACGGTGCAGGCCATGATCGACTTGCGGCGGGCCGTGCCGGATCTGGTGGTGATTGTCGCCTCGCACGCCTTCGGGGGGACTGACCTGTCGTTGACCCGGGCTCCGATTGCGGATGCAAGTGTAAAGCTGCCGGTATCGCGCGGCACGCTGGGTCGCGCGATTGCAGCGGCTCAGGCAAATCACCGGGTCGTTCGTCTTCGGTCATAGTGGCAGGCGAGCCTACTCGGGCCGGCGCGGGACGCGGTGAATTTCCTCCGCGGCGCATCGCCCTTGCACGCGCGATTCTCGAGACCCACTCGTTTTCTCCGGTTGCCCTTTGGCGCAGGCCGCGCCCGCACAGGGACACTTGGAAAACGTGGGCCATTTGCATATCCGGCTGACTTGTGCGACGCGACGCCCGAGACGGGCGCGTTCGCGACGATCGGGGCGTAATTCAGCGAAAGTCCCCGCCGCCGCGCACAGGTTGAATATCCGGCGGCCTTCCAGTTTGGCGCATTTAATCCTGTGGATTTGGCGGAAGAGACGCGGATTCAAGCGAGCTACGGGTATGGCAAGGTCAACCCCGACGTCGGCGCTCATCGGATCGGTTGCAATCGGGCACCTTTGCGGGCGTGCTGTGCGCCCACCCCGCCGAGGCGTGGACCAAGGTTGACCTGACCGACACCGACCGCGCCGCCCGCCGCGAAGTGCCGAAGTTGAAGGCTACCCAACCCATCATCAAACCCCAGACACGAAGACATACAGAGAGAGGACTTCAGGACTTTCGGAACGAATTAAAACACCCCGGTATTCAGGCGGGATGTTTCAGGTTGTTGTCTATCTCAACTGTCAAAAGGACCAGTTCAGCGCGTAGTCAAGTCGGGGTGATTGGGTCGCGGTCACGCCCAGTCCAACCTCCGACTGACCCGCTCGGTCGTCGAAGAACCAGGTGCGCCGAAGCCGTATTCCCGCCGACGCCGTTGACCGCGTGACCTCTCCATCAAGCTCGAGCCCGAATTCACGAGACCCGTCAATCGATCGAACCTGGATATCTAGGCCTAGGGAAACGCCACAGTTCGCCCGTTGCTCCTGCGCCGTTAGAAGGCTGCAAAACAGCCCTGGACTAAGGATGACGGTCCGTTCTGACGCAGCATTCGGGACGTCGCCTGCCCGGATCGAAACGTCAGCTTCGGAAAAGAGACGAAATGCACCCAGATCGTGAAGAGTCAGCGACCCGTGTTCGAAAGCGTCTCCCTGTCTCGCATCGACTCGGGCATCGTCTGGGAGGGCATAGGCGAGATCGACTCCGCCTCGCAGGGCGAGAGGATGTTCATCGTTTCCAACTGCACCGGAGAGCGCGATGCCACCGTAAAATGCTGCGTATCGGTAGCCCCCCTCGACCAGAATGGGGGTGTCGCGACCGAAACTAAGCCGAAAATCATGGTAGCCGACACCGAGGCCGAGATAGTGCTCAATGATCAACTCGCCCTGAAATCGGTTCGCCCCATAGACTCCAAAGGATAAACCCATGCCCCTTAACCGGTCGCCGTTGGCGCCACCAGAGGGCGTGTTGAGGTACGCGGAAAGGAAACGCCCTTGAATACTTTGGTTGTCATCGCGATACTCGCGCAGGTACGATCCGGAGAACGACAGGACATCTGCAATGCCATCGACGGATCGGATCCGCATTCCCGTCTCGACGATAACCCGTTCATCGCGCACGCAATCGACATAATCATCCGTCACCGACACATCTGCCGAGAGAGTGCCGTTGTGGTAGGAAATGCTTCCGGTCGGCTCCAGTGTGTCGGGACCATTACAATAGCCGAGGTCAACAGGTTCTGCACGCAGACGGTCCCCAGCCCCCGATGCAAATCCTCGGATTCCGCGGGCCTGATCCGATACTGTCGCTTCAAGATCCCGCTCCAGATAGGTTGTGAGCTGATCTCGAACCTGGTCAATCAGACCATCTGAAACCGTCACTTCGCCCAAGGTTGGTGTCAGGGCCGCAAAATCTGAATCTGCGGACGCAACCGTGACCGTTGGGTGACACACATGACTGCCTTCCACGACGCCATCACTAATCGCAGAGATGGTAAGATCTTGGGACACGTTCCATGTGGCCGCGGTGAAAACCATGGTTTGAGGACTAACCGTGCATTGTGCATCCCCGGTGAACGTCAGGGTGACTGGTGCCGACGGCACAGCTGTCAAGGCAAACCGCATCGTCGCGGTATCTCCTGCCTCGCTCGCGGTCAGATCGACATTCGTCACGTCGATCCCGGCGCCGTCATCACTGCTGATCTGGATCTGTCGGGTCTGGCTTCCGTCTGTCGCCAAGCTGGTTCGGCTGTCTCCCCCTGACAATCCGGTCAGCGTGATAGCGACCGTTTCCGGCGACTCGATGAGTCCGTCTTCCAGAACGGCCACCGGAATATCGGCCGTGGTGTCGCCGGATGGAATGGTGACATTCCCGGACAGGGACACGTAATCTGTCCCCGCCGTTGCCGTTCCTCCGATGGTATAGGTAATCAGCGTATCCGCAGTGGCCTGCCGGACCAGCGAGACAGTGAAGCTCCCATCAAAGGGGGTCGCAGAGTTGGACTCGGCCCCGTCTGCCCCGCCAGAGATAGAGGCTGTATTGGTGGCACAGCGGGTCATGGGGATGTTGTTCGCCATGACATTGGGATCTCCAGCCGCGATCTCGAAAACACGGTAGAACCTGGGGTTTGCGGACAGAGAATAATCCGCCAGGGCACCGGATGAACCAAACTCGGTCGAGCCCAGGAACGCAGGGTCGTTTGGCAACAAAGAAGTCACATCAAGCGCCGACGTCTCCACCAGTCGGCTCGTACTCGGAATGCCGACGTCCGTCGGGTAGGTGATGGCCATAGTGTAAGTTCCGGCGGCCGCCGCGTACCACTGGTAGTAACCTCCAGCGCCATTCTGTACGATTGTGACGTTCTCCGAAGACCCGGCGGCATCCGTTACGGACACCGCGCCCCCAGTCAGGATATGGCCGTCATCCTCGCAATAGAAATAACCGGTGGGGTCGTAATCCTGCGAGTCCACGATCCCGTCACCGTCCCGGTCGGCCGTATCGGACTCGAGACTATCGACACCACCATCATTGTCGGTGTCCGTGACGCCTAGGCCTGCGTCGTCCGAGACGGGGACAGCAAGTTCCTTCGCATTCGCTGTTGCTACGTTGAGGCCGCTCGGGAAGCCCGATGGCGTCCTGAAACGAACCGTCCCTGTCACGACAAGTCGAGAAGATACATCGAGCGTCACCGAACTTGGCAACAATCCAGCACTGTCGTTTCCGTTATAGGACGAGTCAACCATAACGCCTGACGGACCTTCGACGACAGCGGTTGAAACAACGGAAACGATATTCGACGCCCCGACGAAATCAGCGAAACTGTTGTCCAAAACTATGTTTGTCAGGGCTACGTTACCCGTGTTCTGGAGGGTCGTCCGAAACGAGACCATGTACACACCAGTAAATTCGCGGGTCAGATCCTGCAAACTATGGCTGATCGAAAGCGCTGGTTGTGCAAAGTCATTATCCGTGATCGTCACCGTCGGCTCGCTCGGGGTCAGGCCGTTGTAATTGGTGTCCGACGACGCGATGGTCATGACGGGGGTGCAGCTGTGCTCACCCTCGATCGCACTGTCATCGGTTGCCGTGACCGTCACGGCCTGCGCCGTATCCCAATTCGCTGCCGTGAAGGTCATCGGATCCGGAGAGAACCCGCATTGTGCATCGTTGGCAAAGGTGACCGCGACATCCGCCGTCGGCGCGGCATCGAGGACAACGAGAAGCGTCGCGCTGTCCCCCGCCTCGGAGGCCGTGAGGTCCTGGCTCGACGTGCCGGCCGTGGTCGGGAAGCTGATGCCGGCAGGAAAAAGCGTCGCGGCCACATCGCATATCCGGTTCGAGAGGTTGGAGATGTACCCGTTGGCAGGATTGGCGATATCAGCATAAGTTGCTCCGACGATCACGTTGGTGGAAGATCCCGCCGCCGTATTCATCATCGTTTCAAAGTCTGCCTCATAGTTCCCATTGCTGCTGTCATAGCGATCCGCTGCCTCGGCAATCAGCATGATCACGACTTCACTGCCTGCGGCGCGCAGATTATTGGCCGCTGTCAACAAAACCGTTTCATCCTGAACGCCGCCACGTTGAGAATTGGTCCCATCCGCGTCTGTCATAAGCACGACAATAGAAGGCACTCCCGTTCGCGCTGCCGCTCCCCCGTCTGTCGCATATGCGCTACCGGAGTATCCTGTTATCGCCCCAGCTGCGTACGCCATCGCAGCACCAGGATAGGTCGATCCGCTGCCGCTTCTGGAATAGGTCGACGCGACAGTTGGAAATGTGGTGGTCAATCCACTTATCAGGGTCGGTGTCTGATCCCAGGCGACCAATGACCCACGGAAACCGCCTGCTGTCGCAAAGTCGAAACTCGATGCAACAGACGCCAGAAAGGACTGCGCACTCGCGAACTCCGTATCGGTAACACTTCCCGATTCATCATTGAGAAACCAGAGTTCCGCTCTTCCCGAGCAAGTCCCGCTGGCGTTCGCTGCGGTGCCACACAAGAACGGGATCAACAAAAAAATCGCCTTCAGCCAATTTATCATACCGCTCATCAACTTTCTTGCCCCTGCACTTTGGAATTTTTTTGGGGGCGTCGCTATGGCTTGATACACAGGCTGGAACGAGCACACTCACTATCCTGTCCGTCTGACATATCGTTCACCGAGACGAGCGCCCAATGTACGGGCGGTAGGCACACGGGACACATGCGTGCCGCTTGCAAACCTCACCACCCTCTTGATTAAATATCACGAAAGAGTTTTCCAGAAACCGACCCAAAAGAAGCCTAGAGTTTCTCCAAGGATCAAAAATACCCAAAGGATTGGACTGTGGGTTTGCTAGGTCATGTTGACAAATGGCGGAGCCAGAGGCGGATCGATGTTATGTCGATGAAGCCCAGGAAACTCTCCGCCGTT
>NZ_MNBW01000033.1 GCF_001879715.1 Nioella nitratireducens
CTCCCCACAAACCAAAGAAGCCTCTGAATCGCAGATCACACGTCAGCTCGAAAGTGTGGGGGCGGCGAACCGCTTACGGCTCACCGATCCCCGAACATATCGCCAAGCCCGCCAAGCACCGAGCCCTCGCCCTTGCTGCCGCCGGGCCGGGCGGCGCGCAGGATGCGGTCGGCGAGGCGCGAGAAGGGCAGGCTTTGCAGATAGACCGTGCCTGGGCCGCGTAGGGTGGCGAGGAAGATCCCCTCTCCGCCGAAGATCATCGACTTCAGGTTCCCGGCCCGCTCGATGTTATACTCCACGCCCCCGGTCATCGCGGCAAGACAGCCGGTATCCACCCGCAGCACTTCGCCGGCCGCAAGGTCGCGTCGGATGACGGTGCCGCCGATATGGATAAAGGCCATCCCGTCGCCGTTCAGCCGTTGCAGGATGAAGCCTTCGCCGCCGAAAAAGCCGACGCCAAGTTTCTTTTGGAACGCGATGCCGGTGGTGGTGCCGAAGGCGGCGCACAGGAACGCATCTTTCTGACAGATCAGCTCGCCACCCATTTCGGCCATGTCGATAGGGATGATCTTGCCGGGATAGGGGGCGGCGAAGGCAACGCGCTTTTTGCCCTGCCCGGTGTTTGTGAAATGGGTCATGAAGATGGACTCGCCGGTCAGCACCCGCTTTCCGGCACTGAAGAGCGAGTCCATGAAACCGGAGGACGGCCGCCCGCCATCGCCCATGCGGCTTTCGAACCCGATCCCGTCATCCATGTAATTCATAGCGCCCGCTTCGGCGATCACCACCTCAGCGGGGTCAAGCTCCACCTCGACGATCTGCATGTCATCGCCGAAAATCTCGTAGTCAACTTCGTGGCATTGCATCGGAAAAGTCCTTCTGTTCATGCCATCGGCACGTCTCGCCGGGGCAAAATGCTGGTTGCGGAATGACCAGAAGGATCGGCGGTGTTGGCTAATCGGTCAAGACGGTATGAGTCGGCGCCGCCCCATGGGGGGCAAGCACAAGCGGCAAGGGAGGGTGGTAGAGTGGCCGCGGATCATTCCCACCGATAATTGAAACTGACCGAAATCCGCTCGTCCTCGGCCATGTTCATCGGCACCTCGTGGCGCAGCCAGCTTTCCCACAGCAGCACGTCGCCGACAGCCGGTTTCACATAGACAAAGGTCTTCAATTCATCCCGCGCGTCTTTCTTGCGGGCGGGCGCCGCCATCATCCGGGCGGACCGCGGGTCTTCAAGTTTCAGCGCGCTGGCGCCCTCGGGCATCGCCACATAGGTGGTGCCGGAAATCACCGAATGCGGGTGCAGGTGGCTGGCGTGCATCCCGCCCTCGGGCAGGATGTTGATCCAGAGATCCTCCAGCACCAGCTTGCCCTCGCCCAGATCGAATTCCAGATCCTCGGCAAAGGCCGCGACATGGGCGTCCAGCACCTTCACCAGATCCGCGAAGATCGGGAAGCGCCAGGGCAGGTCGGTCAGCGACGCGTAGGAGGTGTAGCCGGGATAGCCGTTCTCCTCGCACCAGTCCTGCCCCGCCTCGTCATCCTCGGCGATCACGAGGCAGGAGGTTTCGAGTTCACGCGCGTCGAGGACGGGGGCGAATTCCGACAGGGCAGCGCGGTAGAGGCGGGTCACGAAGAGGGAGGATATCTGGGCCATGACCTGCTCTTATCCCAATGCGATGTGGCGGGCGAGGGGGATCGGTGTCGCGGGACCGGGAAACTGCAATCTTCCCTTGCCCCCAAGGCGCACCTCCCTTATAGGGACGCATCTGCCGAGTCCCCGGGTCCGCCCGGGGATTCGTCGTTTGTCATTCAACCACCAGGTCGAAGGGTGACCCGAACGAGGGGCTCTCTGGTGTATTGAGAAAAGGAAAAGGCGATGAACGCCCACGAACTGCGTGACAAGACGCCGGACCAGCTCCGGGAAGATCTTGCCAACCTGAAGAAAGAATCGTTCAACCTGCGTTTCCAGCAGGCCACTGGCCAGATGGAAAACACCGCGCGTATGCGTCAGGTGCGCCGCGATGCGGCCCGCGTCATGACCGTTCTGAACGAAAAAGCAGCCGCCGCTGCGTCGGCCGAGTAAGAGGGAGCCACTCAGATGCCCAAACGTATCCTTTCCGGCACCGTCACCTCGGACACCAACGACCAGACCGTCACTGTGTCTGTCGAACGCCGTTTCAAGCACCCGGTGCTGCACAAGACCGTCCGTAAGTCCAAGAAATACCGGGCTCACGACGCCAACAACACTTTCAAGGTGGGGGATGCCGTCCGCATCCAGGAATGTGCCCCCATGTCGAAGTCGAAACGCTGGGAAGTGATCGTCAACTAGGCGATCCCCTTTCAGTTTGAACGAAACCCTGGGGGACAGAACAAGACCAGCCCCCACAGGTCGGGAGAAACCACATGATCCAGATGCAGACCAATCTGGATGTCGCTGACAACTCCGGCGCTCGCCGGGTGCAGTGCATCAAGGTCCTGGGTGGTTCCAAGCGTAAATACGCCTCCGTTGGCGACATCATTGTCGTCTCGGTGAAGGAAGCCATCCCGCGCGGCCGCGTGAAGAAAGGGGACGTCCGCAAGGCCGTCGTCGTGCGCACCGCCAAGGAAGTTCGCCGTGAAGACGGCACCGCAATCCGTTTTGACCGCAATGCCGCCGTGATCCTGAACAACGCGGGTGAGCCGGTTGGAACCCGTATCTTCGGACCGGTCGTGCGCGAACTGCGTGCCAAGAACTTCATGAAGATCATCTCGCTCGCCCCGGAGGTGCTGTAAGATGGCTGCTAAACTGAAGACCGGCGACAAGGTCGTCGTGCTGGCCGGCAAGGACAAGGGCAAGGAAGGCACCATTACTTCCGTCGACCCGAGTGTCGGCAAAGCCGTGGTTGAAGGCATCAACATGGCCATCCGCCACACCCGTCAGAGCCAGAACGACCAAGGCGGCCGCCTGCCCAAGGCAATGCCGATCCAACTGTCGAACCTCGCTCTGCTTGACGCAAACGGCAAACCGACCCGTGTTGGCTTTCGCATGGAAGGCGACAAGAAGGTGCGTTTCGCCAAGACCACGGGGGACGTGATCGATGCTTGATTCCGCAAACTACACCCCGCGCCTCAAGGCCGCCTTCAAGGACAGCATTCGCCCTGCCCTGAAAGAAGAGTTCGGCTACAAGAACGACATGCAGATCCCGCGCCTGGACAAGATCGTCCTGAACATCGGCTGCGGGTCCGAAGCGGTCCGCGATTCCAAGAAAGCCAAATCGGCCCAGGAAGACCTGACTGCAATCGCTGGCCAGCAGGCTCTGACCACGAAGGCCTCCAAGTCGATCGCAGGCTTCCGGGTTCGGGAAGGCATGCCGCTTGGCGCGAAGGTCACCCTGCGCGGTGACCGCATGTATGAATTCCTCGATCGTCTGATCACGATTGCAATGCCCCGCATCCGCGACTTCCGCGGCGTGCCTGGCAAATCCTTCGACGGCCGTGGCAACTATGCCATGGGCATCAAGGAACATATCGTGTTTCCCGAGATCAACTTCGACAAGGTTGATGAGGTCTGGGGTCTGGACATCGTGATCGCAACCACCGCGAACACCGACGCGGAAGCCAAGGCGCTGTTGAAGCATTTCAACATGCCGTTCAACAGCTGATCCGCGGAAGAGGAAGTATACATGGCTAAGAAAGCAATGGTCGAACGCGAGCTGAAGCGCGAACGTCTGGTGGCACAATACGCCGCCAAGCGTGCGCAGCTGAAGGAAATTGCGACCGATGAGAACCTGCCGATGGAAGAGCGTTTCAAGGCTCGCCTGAAACTGGCGAAACTGCCCCGAAACAGCTCGCCCACCCGTCTGCACAATCGCTGCCAGCTGACCGGCCGCCCCAAGGCGTACTACCGCAAGCTGAAAATGTCGCGGATCATGCTGCGTGACCTGGCCTCGAACGGCCAGATCCCCGGCATGGTCAAGTCGAGCTGGTAAGGAGGGTTTGACAGATGAACGATCCTATCGGTGATATGCTGACCCGTATCCGCAACTCTCAGATGCGTGGCAAGTCGATCGTGTCGACCCCCGCCTCGAAGCTGCGGGCCTGGGTTCTGGATGTGCTGGCCGACGAAGGCTACATCCGCGGCTATGAGCATGGCACGGACGCCAATGGCCATCCGACCATCGAAATCGCGCTTAAGTACTACGAAGGCGAGCCCGTGATCCGCGAAGTCAAGCGCGTGTCCAAGCCCGGCCGTCGCGTCTACATGAGCGTGAATGACATCCCTCAGGTCCGTCAGGGCCTGGGAATTTCCATCGTCTCCACGTCCAAGGGCGTGATGTCGGATGCAGCAGCACGCGGCGCCAATGTTGGCGGCGAAGTGCTCTGCACCGTGTTCTAAGGAGGTTTGGCAATGTCTCGTATTGGTAAGAAACCGGTCGAGCTGCCGTCGGGTGTTTCTGCATCCGTCTCCGGCCAGACCGTCGAAGTGAAGGGGCCGAAAGGCACCCGGACCTTCAAAGCAACTGACGATGTCACCATCACCGTCGAAGACAACACCGTGTCGGTCACCCCGCGCGGCAAGTCCAAGCGGGCCCGGCAACAGTGGGGCATGTCCCGGACACAGGTCGCGAATCTCGTGGCCGGTGTGAGCGACGGCTTCAAGAAAGAGCTGGAGATCCAAGGTGTGGGTTATCGGGCGCAGATGCAGGGCAATGTCCTGAAACTGTCGCTCGGCCTCAGCCACGAAGTGAACTTCGAGGTTCCCGAGGGCATCACCGTGACCGCGCCGAAACCGACGGAAATCGTCGTCGAAGGCAACGATCAGCAACTGGTCGGTCAGGTCGCAGCCAACATCCGCGAGTGGCGCAAGCCCGAGCCCTACAAGGGCAAAGGCATCCGCTACAAGGGCGAGTTCATCTTCCGTAAGGAAGGCAAGAAGAAGTAAGGGCGAGCAAAATGGCAAACAGCAAAAGAGATCTGTTCCAAAAACGCCGCCTGCGCGTTCGGAACAAGCTGCGGAAACTGGCAAACGGGCGTCCGCGCCTGTCGATCCACCGCTCCAACAAGAACATCAGCGTCCAGCTGATCGACGATGTGAACGGCGTCACCCTCGCCTCCGCCTCCACGCTGGAGAAGGATCTGGGCGTGGTCGGTCAGAACAACGTCGAAGCAGCGACCAAGGTGGGTGCGGCAATCGCCGAGCGTGCCAAGGCCAAGGGCGTCGAAGAGTGCTACTTCGACCGTGGCGGCTTCCTCTTCCACGGCAAGGTGAAGGCTCTGGCCGACGCCGCGCGTGAAGGTGGTCTGAAGTTCTAAGACCCGGTTCGGGTCCTTTGCAGGCGGCGCCGTGCAGGTGCCGCCTCGATGATCTGGGGGCTGTGCAGCGGCCCACCACGATTGAGACAAACCGGCGCATCACGCGCCACCTGAGAAAGGATGCCTTTCATGGCAGAACGTGAAAACCGCGGGGGCCGTGGTCGCCGTCAGGAACGGGAAGAAACCCCGGAATTTGCAGATCGCCTTGTCGCGATCAACCGTGTGTCGAAAACCGTCAAGGGTGGTAAGCGTTTCGGCTTCGCAGCCCTCGTGGTTGTCGGCGACCAGCGTGGCCGCGTCGGCTTCGGCAAGGGTAAAGCCAAAGAGGTGCCCGAGGCGATCCGCAAGGCCACCGAGCAGGCCAAGCGTAACCTGATCCGCGTGCCGCTGCGTGAAGGCCGCACCCTGCACCACGACACCACCGGCCATCACGGCGCAGGTAAAGTCGTCATGCGCACCGCGCCGGAAGGCACCGGTATCATCGCCGGTGGTCCGATGCGCGCCGTGTTCGAGATGCTGGGCATCAAGGACGTGGTTGCCAAATCGACCGGGTCGCAAAACCCCTACAACATGATCCGCGCCACGCTGGACGGTCTGCGCAGCGAATCCTCGCCGCGTCAGGTCGCTGCACGCCGCGGCAAGAAAGTGGCCGACATCCTGCCCAAGCGCGAAGACGCGCCGCAGGAAAGCGCCCAAGTCGCTGAGGAGGCCTGAGACCCATGGCGAAAACCATCGTTGTCAAGCAGATCGGCTCGCCGATCCGTCGCCCCGAAGTCCAGCGTCAGACCTTGATCGGTCTCGGCCTGAACAAGATGCACAAGACGCGCGAACTGGAAGACACCCCCGCGGTCCGCGGCATGGTCGCCAAGATCCCGCACCTCGTGGAAATCATCGAAGAGCGCGGCTAAGCACTCGCTGGGGTCACCCCCCCCTGCTACGATATTGGATGCGCCCCGGTCGAAAGGCCGGGGCGTTATTCGTTATGGGCGCCGGTCCGTTACCTCTGCCCCGATCCGCCGTATCCATCCGTCCACATAGGCCCGCTCGTCGTTGGTCAGGTTTTGATGGCGGGGATAGACGGGATCGGCGCGATCATCGCAAATCGGCATGGTCCAGTCATGTGTGGTGGCAAAGAACCGTTCGGCCCCATCGACCCCGAATTCCCGGAGGTAGCCCTGCACGACGACGTCTAGATAGCTCAGCAGCAGAACATGCTCGCCCGCCTCGTGCTCGATATGATCGGCGCGCGCGCGGTAGATCTGGATATCGGGCAGGGTCGGGTGGCTGTGTCGGATCTCGGCCACGGGCAGGCGGTCATAGGCCCGCTCGCGTTCATCCAGCGCCGCCCAGTCGGATCCGGGCACCGCCGCGATCAGCCCGTCGATCTCTTCGCCATGCGCCTCGACCGCCGTCAGGAAGGCGACCTTGCGCAGTTTCGACTTCTTCCAGGCCCGCGCCCACCCCGTCACCGTCGCCTGTGCGGCGCGGGGGTAGGCATGGGTCGAGCGGTTTACGAGGCTGCCGTAGCCAAAGAAAAAGGGGTCTGACATGGCCCCACATGTGACCCCGTATGCGGCGGCATGCAACCCCCTTGCCTCGTCGGAAATGCCTGCTAATGTGTCGCTCGTTCATGCAGGGAGAATCCGGCCTCGCGCCGGTGCCGAAGGAGCAACCGCCCCGGTAAACTCTCAGGCGCCAGGACCTGCTGAACCACAAAACTCTGGAGAGAGGCGCGGGATGCGTCCGCCGAAGGGATAACGATCTCAGGCGAAAGGACAGAGGGGGCATCGCAGCGCGCGATTCGGCGCGCGGGGACGATGCCGGGCCCGACCCGGACGACAATGGGGAAGGCTGCATGAGCGATCTCAAACAATTGCCGCTGCGCGCGGTGCACGAGGCCCACGGGGCCAAGTTCGTGCCCTTCGCGGGCTATGACATGCCGGTGCAATATGCTGCTGGCGTAATGTCGGAACATCTGCACACGCGCGAAAAGGCGGGGCTGTTCGATGTCAGCCATATGGGCCAAGTGCTGCTGCCGCTTGGGGCCGATGCGGCGTTGGAAACGCTGGTGCCCGTCGATGTGATCGGGCTGAACGAGGGGCGTCAGCGCTACGGCCTGTTCACCAGCGACGCGGGCGGCGTTCTGGACGACCTGATGATCGCGCGCCGGGCAGGGGATCTGTTTCTCGTCGTGAACGCCGCGCGGAAAGCGCATGACATCGCCCATATGCGCGGCACCATCGACGGCGTGCAGGAGGTGACCGACCGCGCGCTGTTGGCGTTGCAGGGGCCGTTGGCCGTGACGGCGTTGGAACGGCTGGTGCCCTCGGTTGCCCAGATGAAATTCATGGATGTGGCGCAGGTGGCGTGGAATGGCGTCGAGTTGTGGATTTCCCGCTCGGGCTATACCGGCGAGGATGGGTTCGAGATCTCGGTGCCGTCTGACGCGGCAGAGGGTTTCGCAACCGCGCTGTTGGAGATGGACGAGGTTCTGCCCATCGGCCTTGGCGCCCGCGACAGCCTGCGGATGGAGGCGGGGATGCCGCTCTACGGTAACGATCTGGCCGAGGAAATTTCACCGATCGAGGCCGGGCTGACATGGGCGATCAGCAAGGCCCGCCGCACGGGTGGCGCCCGCGAGGGCGGGTTCCCCGGTGCGGACCGTATCCTAGACGAAATGGAAAACGGCGCGCCACGCCGCCGCGTTGGCCTGCGCCCCGAGGGCCGGGCACCCATGCGCGCGGGCGTGCCGCTGTTTGATGCGGCAGAAGGTGGCGCGCAGGTGGGCACAGTCACGTCGGGCGGGTTCGGCCCCTCGATCGGGGCCCCCATCGCAATGGGCTTGATCGACTCATCCGTTGCCGCCGACGCTACCCTTTATGGCGAAGTGCGCGGCAAACGTCTGCCCGCCGTGCAGACCGAACTGCCGTTCAACAAACCCGACTACAAACGCTGATCTGACCAGGGAGAGACCCGATGAAATTCACCGAAGAACATGAATGGCTGCGCGTCGAGGATGACGTGGTGGTCGTGGGCATCACCGAACATGCGGCCTCGGCCCTTGGCGACGTGGTGTTCGTGGAACTGCCCGAGGCCGGAACGACCGTGTCCAAGGATGACGAGATTGTCGTGATCGAGTCCGTGAAAGCGGCCTCCGACATCATGGCGCCGATTGATGGCGAGATCACGGAAGTGAACGACGCCTTGGCCGACAACCCCGGCATGGTGAACGAAGACCCCCTCGGCGCGGCGTGGTTCTTCAAGATCAAGGCCTCGGACCTGTCGCAGATGGACGACTACATGGACGAGGCCGCCTACAAAGACATGATCGGCTGAGGAGAGACCTGATGGCCTTCACCCCCACGGATTACAATCCATACGATTTTGCCAACCGCCGCCACATCGGCCCGTCCCCGTCCGAAATGGCCGAGATGTTCGAGGTGCTGGGGGTGAAGGATCTGGACGAGTTGATCGACCAGACGGTCCCGGCCAGCCTGCGTCAGGACAAGCCGCTGAATTTCGGTGCGCCCAAGTCGGAGCGGGAACTTTTGTGGTTCATGCGACAGGTGGCCAAGAAGAACAAGGTCTTCTCCACCATGATCGGACAGGGGTTTTACGGCACCGTCTGCCCGCCCGCGATCCAACGCAATATCCTTGAAAACCCGGCTTGGTACACGGCCTACACCCCCTATCAGCCCGAGATTTCGCAGGGCCGCCTTGAAGCGCTCTTGAACTACCAGACCATGGTCAGCGACCTGACCGGGTTGGAGGTCGCCAATGCCTCGCTGCTGGACGAGGCAAGCGCGGCGGCAGAAGCCATGACCATGGCGCAGCGGGTGGCGAAATCGAAGGCCACCGGGTTCTTTGTCGACGAAAACTGCCATCCGCAGAACATCGCGGTGATGCAGACCCGCGCCGCGCCGCTTGGCATCGAGATCATCGTCGGAAATCCCGACGACCTGGACCCCGAGGCCGTCTTTGGCGCGATCTTCCAGTATCCCGGCACCTATGGCCATGTGCGCGATTTCACGGCTGAGATCGCCCGCCTGCATGACGCCAAGGCCATCGGCATCGTCATTGCCGACCCGCTGGCCCTGACGATCCTCAAGGAACCGGGCGCCATGGGCGCGGATATCGCCGTGGGTTCCACCCAACGGTTCGGTGTGCCCATGGGCTATGGCGGGCCGTCGGCGGCCTACATGTCCTGCAAGGACGCCTACAAGCGCAACATGCCGGGCCGGATCGTGGGTGTGTCCATCGACGCGCAGGGCAACAAGGCGTATCGCCTGTCGCTGCAAACGCGCGAACAGCATATCCGCCGCGAAAAGGCCACGTCCAATGTCTGCACCGCGCAGGCGCTTCTGGCCAATATCGCCAGTTTCTATGCCGTCTTCCACGGACCAGAGGGGCTGAAGGCCATCGCACAGCGCACGCATTACAAGGCGACGCAGGTGGCAAAGACCCTGACCGACAAGGGATACATCGTTGAGCCAAAGCACTATTTCGACACGCTCACCGTCGATGTGGGGGCGTTGCAAGGTGTGATCCTTGAGGCCGCCCGCGGCCAGCGGATCAACCTGCGCAAAGTCGGTGACACCCGCGTCGGAATTTCTCTGGATGAAACCACGCGGCCCGAAACCATCGAGCGACTGTGGCGGGCCTTTGGCATCGAGAAGACCTACACCCGTGGGCCGTTTGAATTTTCCATGCCCGAGGGGATGCTGCGCGAAAGCGAGTACCTGACGCACCCGATCTTTCACCTTAATCGGGCGGAAACCGAGATGATGCGCTATATGCGGCGTCTGGCAGACCGCGACCTGGCGCTCGACCGCGCGATGATCCCGCTCGGCTCTTGCACGATGAAGCTGAACGCAGCGGCGGAAATGATGCCGATCACATGGCCCGAGTTTTCCAACCTGCACCCCTTTGCCCCCGCCGATCAGGCCGAGGGTTTTGCCGAACTCGCCCGCGATCTCAGCGACAAGCTGTGCCAGATCACCGGCTATGACGGGATGAGCCTGCAACCCAATTCCGGGGCGCAGGGGGAATATGCTGGGCTGTTGACCATTCAGGCCTATCACCGCGCCAATGGCGATACGGACCGCGACGTGTGCCTGATCCCGGTCTCGGCCCATGGCACCAACCCTGCCTCGGCCCATATGGTCGGCATGAAGGTCGTGGTGGTGAAATCGGCCCAGAACGGCGATATCGACCTCGACGATTTCCGCGCCAAGGCCGAAGCGGCGGGCGACAGGCTGGCGGCCTGCATGATCACCTACCCCTCGACCCACGGCGTGTTCGAGGAAACCGTGCGCGAGGTCTGCCAGATCACTCACGATCATGGCGGGCAGGTCTATATCGACGGGGCCAACATGAACGCCATGGTGGGGCTGGTGCGGCCCGGTGATATCGGCGGCGATGTCAGCCACCTGAACCTGCACAAGACCTTTTGCATCCCGCATGGCGGCGGCGGCCCCGGCGTGGGTCCGATCGGCGTCAAGGCGCATCTGGAACCCTACCTGCCCGGCCACCCCGAAACCGGCGGGGCCCAAGGGCCGGTCAGTGCCGCACCGCTTGGCTCGGCGTCCATCCTGCCGATTTCCTGGGCCTATATCCTGATGATGGGCGGTGACGGGCTGACGCAGGCGACCAAGGTGGCGATCCTGAACGCCAACTACATCGCCAAGCGTCTGGAAGGCGCCTATGACGTGCTGTTCAAGGGCACCGGCGGGCGCATCGCGCATGAATGCATCCTAGACACCCGGCCCTTTGCCGACAGCGTGGGCGTGACCGTGGACGACATCGCCAAGCGGCTGATCGACAACGGTTTTCACGCGCCGACGATGAGTTGGCCGGTCGCGGGAACGCTGATGGTCGAACCGACGGAGTCGGAAACCAAGGCCGAGCTTGACCGGTTTATCACGGCCATGCTTTCGATCCGTGACGAGATTGCGGCCATCGAAAAGGGCGAGATGGACGGCGAGAACAACCCGCTCAAGCACGCGCCGCACACCGTTAATGCGCTGATTGGCGAATGGGACCGGCCCTATAGCCGCGAACAGGGCTGTTTTCCGCCGGCAAGCTTTCGGGTGGACAAGTATTGGCCCCCCGTGGGGCGGGTCGACAATGTCTTTGGCGACCGGCATCTGGTTTGCACCTGCCCGCCGCTGGAAGACTATCTCGACGCAGCGGAATAAGCACGAGAGGGCGCTCGCATGGACGCGGGCGCCCGTTACCGTCCGACGAACCGACGCCGCAATTCCGCAAGGGTGTATCGTTTTTCCACCGGCCCGTGTTCTTCCGGGTAAAAGCCCGGATCGGTCGGCAGGCATTCTCTGCCGCAGACCTGGTACATGAAGCCGCTTTGCCCGTCGATGAACCACAGCCGCCCGCCGGGGGTGGCGACCCAGCCGTTTACGCCCATCTGCATGTCGCCTTCCACGTCGATGGTCGAGGGCACCTCGCCGTCATAGCCTTGTGCCCACGCTGCATGGGTGTGCCATGACGAAACGATGGTGAATCCCGGTTCCACCGGGATCGTGGCGCAGGCGGCAGGGCTGCCCCAACTGACCTTGCTGATCCCCAGTTCCCCCGCCGGAGAGCGCACGACATATCCGCAGACCTCTCGGTTATGGGCGATGGATTGCGGGTTCATGCTGCGAAACAGGGCATGGACCAACTCGGTTTCCTCAACGCTTTGGGCGGTTGCGGGCACGGCCATCGTCAAGAGCGCGAAGAGCGCCGGAAATACGCGCATGGGTGATCTCCAAACGTCAAAAAGAACTATGCCAAAGATACGGGGGCACCGTGGTGGATGCCAGCCTTGTTTGTCGCCGGACAGGGTGCCAAATTAGGGGGCACCCCAAGCCAAGGCAGGACCGATGACCAACACATCCGACGCGCCCGAGGGCGAGCTGACGCTGCGCACCGTGGCCATGCCCGCCGACATGAATGGCAATGGCGATATTTTCGGGGGCTGGGTGCTGAGCCAGATGGACATCGCCTGTGGGATCGTTGCGCGAGAGCGGGCGCAAGGCCGCTCGACCACCGTTGCGGTGGATGCCATGAAGTTCATCCGCCCGGTCAGTGTGGGCGATGTGCTGTGCGTCTACACGCATATCAAGCGGGTGGGGCGAACGTCCATGGCGATCGAGGTCGAGGCGTGGGTGCGGCGCGGGGCCTTGGGGGCCCGAGAGAAGGTAACGGAGGCGGTCTTTACCTTTGTAGCCATCGACGAAAACGGCCAGCCGCGCCCGGTGCCCGACTTGCCGGGCTGACACTCAGATCATCGCCCAATCGGTGAAGCGATACCTTTGGGGCGGGGTCCTGCGGCGGGGCGTTTCGGTGTTGACGGGGCGGCGGGCGGTCATGGTGATGTCCTTTCGCGGCGGGATCAAGGGGATACCTGTCTGTCGCGCCAGCATGCCGCCTGGTTCAATTTCCGCTCAGGCTGGCAGCTTGGCAGAGTTACGCACAAAGGCCTCGATCTCGGCCGCCGGGCGGGCCCCGCTGAGACGCCCGATTTCGGTGCCATTCTGGAACAGGATCAGCAGCGGAATGCCCCGGATTCCGAACTTCTGGCTGACGGCTGGGAAATCCTGCGTGTCGATCTTGGCAAAGCGCGCATTCGGGGCAAGGGCGCGGGCCGCCGTTTCGAATTGCGGGGCCATCATCCGGCAGGGGCCACACCACGGCGCCCAAAAATCCACGAGCAGCGGAAGCTGGTCATTTTTCGTGGCCTTGGCCAACGTCGCCGGGTCCAGGGCCTTGACCTTGCCATCGGCCAGCCGCGCGCCACAGACGCCGCATTTCGGGCCTGAGGACAGTTTCGCGTCTGGCACCCGGTTGACGGCGCCGCACTCAAGGCAGGTGAGTTTGTGAGAGGACATGCGTCGGACTCGCTTTTGATTGACTTGGTCAATAAGTGGGGTGCCGGGCGGCTGAATGCAAGCATCTTGTGCGTGCGGCAGACCTATACGAAAGCATATTCACCTATACCTCTGCCGTCTCCCGCTTTTTCCTTTGGCCCCTTAGGTTTACCCCACGCCGACCAGTAGATCTGCCCAAGATGCTGACGGCGAACGGGGCCAAGACACCCGGCTGTGCCACGCTCACGGAACGGTTTGGCTGGGACAAGGGCAGGAGGCGTTGCCATAGCGCCTCCTGCTTTGTCGTTTTCGGGGTCCTGGCAGACGCGGGGGTGTTGAAGGGGGCAAATCTGCCCACCCTTCAGGGCAAACCAAAAACCGGTTTAACGGCTGAACTTCTTGTACTTCACCCGCGTCGGTTCCAGCGCGTCCGGTCCCAGACGGCGTTTCTTGTCTTCCTCATAGGCCGAGAAATCACCTTCGAACCATTCCACATGGGCCTCGCCTTCGAAGGCGAGGATGTGGGTACAGATCCGGTCGAGGAAGAAACGATCGTGCGAGATGACCACGGCGCAGCCGGCGAAATCGGTCAGGGCGTCTTCCAGTGCCCGCAGGGTTTCGACGTCCAGATCGTTGGTCGGTTCGTCGAGGAGCAGCACATTGCCGCCCTCTTTCAAAAGCTTGGCCATGTGAACACGGTTGCGTTCCCCGCCCGACAGAAGGCCCACCTTCTTTTGCTGGTCGCCGCCCTTGAAGTTGAAGGACGAGCAATAGGCGCGGCTGTTGACCTGCGCGTCGCCCAGTTCGATCAGTTCGGCGCCGCCCGAGATTTCCTCCCACACCGTGGCCTTGGCGTCGAGCGCGTCGCGGGATTGGTCGACATAGGACAGCTTGACCGTGTCGCCATAGTCCACCGTGCCGGAATCGGGCTGTTCCTGCCCGGTCAGCATGCGGAAGAGGGTCGATTTACCGGCGCCGTTCGGACCGATCACCCCGACGATGCCACCCGGCGGCAAGCTGAAGGTGAGATCTTCAATGAGCTGCTTGTCGCCGTAGTGCTTGGCGAGGTTTTCGACCTCGATGACCTTTGAGCCAAGGCGCGGGCCGTTCGGAATGACGATTTGCGCGCGCGAAATCTTCTCGCGCTCGGACTGACCGGCCATTTCGTTATAGGCGTTGATCCGCGCCTTTTGCTTGGCCTGCCGGGCCTTCTGGCCCTGCCGCATCCATTCCAGTTCGCGTTCCAGCGTCTTCTGCTTGGACTTGTCCTCGCGCGCTTCCTGCGCCAGCCGTTTGGCTTTCTGTTCCAGCCACGCGGAATAGTTGCCCTCGTAGGGGACGCCCCGGCCACGGTCGAGTTCCAGAATCCAGCCGGTGATGTCGTCGAGGAAATAGCGGTCGTGGGTGACGATCAGGATCGTGCCCTTGTAGTCGATCAGGTGCTGTTGCAACCAGGCGATGGTTTCCGCGTCGAGGTGGTTGGTCGGTTCGTCGAGCAGCAGCATGTCGGGCGCTTCAAGCAGCAGCTTGCACAGCGCCACCCGGCGCCGTTCGCCGCCCGACAGGGTGGCGACGTCAGCATCGTCCGGCGGGCAGCGAAGGGCCTCCATCGCCACGTCGATCTGGCTGTCCAGATCCCAAAGGTTCTGGCTGTCGATCTCGTCCTGAAGCTGCGCCATCTCGTCGGCGGTCTCGTCCGAGTAATTCATCGCCAATTCATTGAAGCGGTCGAGCTTGGCCTTCTTGGCGGCCACGCCCAGCATGACGTTGTCGCGGACATTGAGACCCTCGTCGAGCTGCGGTTCCTGCGGCAGGTAGCCCACCTTGGCGCCTTCGGCCGACCAGGCCTCGCCCGAGAAATCCTTGTCGATGCCGGCCATGATGCGCAGCAGCGTCGATTTACCGGCACCGTTGACGCCGACAACACCGATCTTGACGCCGGGCAGGAAGCTCAGGCGGATGTTCTCAAAGCATTTCTTGCCGCCGGGATAGGTCTTGGAGACGCCATCCATGTGATAGACGTACTGGTAGGAAGCCATTGGAACCCTCATGCATTCGCGTTGCTTCCCCACATAGACAAGGGGGAAGGGCGGGGCAATGGGGGTGTGGGGCGGGCCCGCCCGCCCACCCCTTTTCGGGGGCGCTGCCCCCGTCGCCTGAAGGCGACTCCCCCGGAGTATTTGGACCAAGAAGAAGGATCACAGCCACTTTTCAAAGAAAAGGTCGGGGTAGGGGTCGTCGTTGAAGCGGGGGATTTCGGTCCAGCCGGTGTTGCGGTAGAGCGCGGCGGCCTCGGGCAGGGCAGAGTTGGTGTCGAGCCTGAGCCTGTCGATGCCAAGTTCGCGCGCGATATCTTCGGCGCGGGTCATCAGGCGGGTCGCCAGTTTCAACCCGCGCGCGGCGGGTGAGACCCAGAGGCGCTTGATCTCTGCGGTCGGCGCGCCGGTGCCCTTGAGGCCGACGCAGCCGACAGGGAGCCCATCGGAGAGTGCGACGAGGAACACGCCGCGCGGGCGGAGCATGTCGGTTGCCTCAGGGTCGCGGGACAGGTTGACGTCGAAGCCCTGATCGAAGCGCCGGGCGAGTTCGCCGTAGTAGGCGCGCAGGCAATGGGCAGCGTCAGCGCCGCGCGGGTCGGTCTCGGTCAACAGGATCCGGTCCTGCCCGAGCGCGGAGGCGATGACGTCCATCGCGTCAAGCAGGGCCTGCGGGCGGGGATGGCGGGCCAGCAACGCCCTTGCGCGGTCGTTCGACAGGGTTTCGTAGGCGGCAAATTCGGCCTGCCCCGCGGGGGTCAGTTGGGCAACGCGGCGGCGGGCATCGTCTGGATGCGGGACGGTCTGGATCATCCCTTCGGTTTCCAGCTTGCGCAGAAGGCGGCTGACCAGCCCTGAATCGAGGTCGAGATAGTCGCGGAGCGCCCCCACATCGCCCATGCCATGGCCGATGGCATTCAGCACCCGCGCCGCGCCAAGCGGGCGGCCCCGGCCGAGGAACGAGGTGTCCAGCGCCCCCACCTCGGTGGTGACGGCCCGATTGAATCGGCGGATACGGTGAATGGCGTCGATCATTTGTCTGACCTAGGTCAGGTAAATCTGAAGCACAAGTCCGATTGGTCCTGCCGCGGGCTGTCTGGTTGTTCAGTCCCGGCCCCGGTCCAAGATCACCGGCTGCCCATGCGGCGTGCGCTCATAGGCACGGGTCCATTCGGCCTTGCGGGTGCTCAGATCGGTTTCGGTCAGGTCCGTGGTGCCGGTTGTCAGCGCCTCAAGGGCGCCGAGCGCGGCTTCGTAATAGGTCTGGGTCGTATCGGGCTGGCCCAAGGCCTCGGCCCTGCGCAGTTCGGCCCCCAGGGTTTCGGCCCAAGCCGTTGCCGTGAAGACGCCGCCACGCACCATCGTGTCGGCCATGGCCAGCACCTGCGCCTGCCACGCTTCATCGAAGACGCTGTCGCGCGGGGCGAGCGGATCGTCAGGCCGGAACAAGATAGCTCTCCCACAATTCCAGCGTCACCGTATCGCGTGGATTGGCCTCGGGCCCCCACAGATCGGGCGCGGTGAAACTGACGGTATAAAGGTGGTCGCCCACGTGATGACCTCGCGCGCCTTCGTCGGGCAAAGCGTGGCTGCCGTGATAGGTGATGATCGTGCCCTCGCAATTGCGGGCATAGGCAGGCAGGCGGGTATGGCCGGAACTGGTAAAGCGCTTGGTCCGAACCCGGTCGCCAACGGCGAATCCGGCCGGGACCGGGGCCTCGGTCTCGAAACTGATATGCCCGCCGCGGTTGATGGCGATCACGTCCTCGACCGTCTTGACCTCGGCCGGTGCGGCGGGAGTGGCGGTCTGACCCGAGACGGCCTCGTCCAGCGTGATGGTGCCGTTGTCGATCATCTCCATCAGGTAGTTGGTCGCCCATTTCTGGAAATAGCGATAGGTCAGGTAGTCGCCCGGCACCATGCATTCGAGGCCATGGCGGAACCAGTCGATGGTAATCCCGCGCAGGATGCCCGCACGCGCCAGCCCCCACATGCGGCGTTCCCAGTCGAAGGCAAAGGGCGCATCGCCGGTGGTGACGGGAACCGGACCGAAGCCCTGTTTGCCGCCGAGGTCATGCATGCTGTCCATGGCTCAGCCCTCTGCTTTCAGAATGCGATCTGTGCCGATCATCGCATTGCGGGTGACGATGGCAGCCAAGCGTTCTTCGTCCCAGCCGTCGGCGCCCTCGGGGCGCTGAGGAATGACGATATAGCGAACCTCGGCGGTGGAATCCCAAACCCGCACGGCCACGTCTTCGGGCAGGTCGACACCGAATTCGGCCAGAACCTTGCGCGGTTCACGCACGGCGCGCGCGCGGTATTCCGAGGATTTGTACCACGCCGGGGACATGCCAAGGATCGAGAACGGGTAGCAGGAGCAGAGCGTGCACACGACCATGTTGTGTGTGTCGTCGGTGTTTTCGACCGCAACCAGATGGCCGGTGGCAGAACCTTCGAACCCGAACTCCTTGATCGCGTCGCCCGCATTGTCGAGCAGCCGCGCGCGGAAATCGGGGTCGCGCCATGCGCGGGCGACGACGCGGGCGCCCCGTTTGGGGCCGATCTGTTCGCTATAGGCCTCTACCCATGCGTCGATGGTCTCGGACGCCACCAGCCCCTTTTCCACCGCGAGGCTTTCGAGGGTCTTGACCCTAAGCGCCGGGTCCGAGGGTAAATGGCTGTGCAAATGGCGGTGCAGGTCAGCCGCCTTCTCCGTATCGAAGGATGTCATGGCGAAGCTCCCTTTGCTGCAATCAGGATGCATCCACTGCGAAAGCGCTGTCAAGAATGCTGAACCCTCTGGACAGTCACGCGCTGGACCGCAAGAAAGGCGGTCATGCGCGCAGGATTGCCATATGTGCGCCCCGGAATGACCGTGGGCCTGTTCGGGGGATCGTTCGATCCACCGCATGAGGGCCATGTGCATGTGAGCCGCGAGGCGCTGAAACGGTTTCGGCTGGATCGCGTCTGGTGGGTGGTCAGCCCCGGCAACCCGCTGAAGACCGAGGGGCCCGCCCCGTTGGCGCGGCGACTGGCGGCGGCGAAGCGACTGGCGCATCACCCGCGGATCGAGGTTACGGACATCGAGGCGCGGCTTGGCACGCGCTACACGGCGGAAACGCTGGACCATCTTTTTGCGCTCTATCCCGGTGTGCGGTTCGTCTGGCTGATGGGCGCGGACAATTTGGCCAGTTTTCACCGCTGGCAGCGATGGGAATGGATCTTGCGGAATGTGCCGGTGGGGGTTCTGGCCCGGCCCGGACAGCGGATTTCGGCGCGTACGGCGAAAGCCGCGCAGATTTACCGCCCCTACAAGGTGCGGGCGGCGCGGGCCAAGGGGCTGGCGCGGATGGAGGCCCCGGCGTGGTGCTTTCTCAATGTGCCGATGGTCGATATATCCTCGACCGAGATCCGCGCGCGGGGCGAGTGGACGCGCTAGATGTGAGCTTTCAACAGGTTGTCCATTCGATCCTGACCGAGTTGGTTGGAGTTACCAAGCTTCAACACTGTTCGGAGG
>NZ_MNBW01000034.1 GCF_001879715.1 Nioella nitratireducens
CGGGCACAAACAAACCGATATCAACCTGCTGCTGCCCTGGAATTACGGCAATCACGTGTGAACGGCGCACCGCTTACGATGGGCTGCGGCACAGCTTGGCTTGGACCTTGGACTGACAACCTTGCCAAATCAGACTGACGATCGCCCCGAGAAGTCCCGTCAGCTCTTCATCAACTCCTTGAGGCCGCCGATAAAGGTTGCGTCGTCTTGGGTTTTTCGATCTCCGAGCAAGGCATGTGCATCCGGGCCGGCGCGAAAGCGGAGGCGGTTGCCGGTCTCGTTGGCGGCCTCCCAGATCACTTCGGCGACGACATCGGGGGAGGACGGGTTGGCGGCCAGTTTGCCGAACAGGCGCCCCATGGCCGCAGCAGTGGGGTCATAGTCCGACAGGCCCTCGTCCATTGCGAAATCGAAGGATCGGCCGCCGAATTCCGTCCTGATCATGCCAGGCTCAATGATCCGCACCCGAATTCCGAGCGGCTCCAACTCGTAGTGAAGCGCTTCGGACAGACCTTCAACAGCGAACTTGGTGCCGTGGTAGAGCGCGCCGAGAGGGAAGGTGATCTGCCCGCCGATGGACGAAATGTTGACAAGCGTGCCCGATCGGTTCGCCCGCATGTGTGGCAGCACCGCCTTTGTCGTTTCCAGCAGGCCGATCACATTGGTGTCAAACTGGCGGCGGATGCGGTCCGCCGAGAACGCCTCTAACGGGCCATAGGCACCGTACCCCGCGTTGTTCAGAAGCACGTCGATCTTGTCAAACCGGTCGATCCCTGCGGTGACAGCGGCCGCGATGGACCCTGCGTCAATCACGTCGAGCCGGGTGACGAGGACATTGTCCAGTGCCACGAGGTCGGCGCCGGCCGATGGGTCGCGCATCGTGGCGACCACGTTCCAGCCCTCGGCCTGAAAGCGCAGGGCGGTGGCCTTGCCGATGCCTGAAGAGGCCCCGGTGATCAGAATGGTCTTCATGTGCGTCTCCTCAGGTGTTCAGATCGAGCATCCGCTCGATGCCAAAATTTGTCAGGATCCTGCGCGTCACGTCGTGCAGCACCTCGTTGTAGTGCTCGATCTCTGGGCCGACCCCGGTGTGATCGACGACGGTGCGAAAGGGTTTCTGCCCGAACGGCAAGTCCAGCAGCGCGACGACTGCCTCGGCGATCCGTTCGGGCCGCTGCGTCGGCGTCGCGTCCAGCATCTGGGCGAGGCCTGCCGCCGCCAGCGCTGGAACCTGGGCGAAGTCGCCGTAGCTGACCTCCCGCTCCGGGTCGTCGGGAGCCACCATCGCGTCGAAAAAGGCTGTCGGCATCGCGCCGGGCTCGATGATGCAGGATTCGATTCCGAAGCCCGACAACTCTGTCCTGTAGCATTCGACGATGGCCTCCAGCGCCCACTTGGAGGCGGAGTAGGTGCCGTAAAACGGTGTGGCGACCCTTCCGATCAGGCTTGAGGTATAAAGGACGGTAGCGCGCCCCTGCGCCCGCATGTGGGGGAGGGCCGCGCGCATCACCCGTTGCACGCCCGTGACGTTCACATCGAAGACCCGGCTCATGTCCTCGGGCGACATGAGTTCCTGGATGCCATAAGACCCGACACCGGCATTGTTGAACAAGACATCCACACCGCCAAGCGTGGCAATTGCCTCGGCGACGCCACGCTCGGTGCTGGCCGTTTCGGTCACGTCCATCTCTACGATCCTGGCGCCTGCGGCTTCCAGTTCTGCGACCGCGTCGGCATTTTTGCCCTCGCGGCTGCGCACGCTGCCTGCGACTGTGTCCCCACGCTCTAGCAACTTAAGTGCCGTGGGCCTGCCAAAACCGCCCGCAATTCCCGTGATCAAGACCTTTGCCATCGTCGTCGTCCTTTCAGGTTGTGATCCACACCATACTTCGACAACATCCGCCATTCTTTCATGATAAACCAGTTTTCTTGCCTAATCCTCCGTTGAAGGATAATTTCGATTAATACATCCCAAGAATGTGCTATTTGGTTCGAAAGGAGAAAGACATGGCCCCCGCTGCCTTGCTGAATCACGTATCCGCGCTGCTTGACCGGGAAGGGCTGGCGCAAGGCGCATTCGCGCATGGGCCAAGCGGTATGCACTTCCTGCGGTATTCATCCCCGACCGTGCAGGACGCCACCGTCTACCGCCCGTTGCTGTGCCTCGTGATGCAGGGCGCCAAGGAAGTGGGCACCAGCGCACGCACATTATGGGTCGCGGACGGGCAATCCCTTGTCGTAAGCCATGCGCTTCCCGTCGTCTCTCGCATCACCGAGGCCACGCATGACCGCCCCTATGTCGCGCTCGTCTTCCCCATCGACCTAGACATCCTCCGGGGCCTCGCCGCCGATGTGACACCCAAAACCGGCGTCGGCGCGAAAGATCCATTCTCGATCTCGCTGTGCCCAAGCGATGCCGAAATGGAAGAGGCGCTCCTTCGCTATCTCCGGCAATGCGAGACCGTGGAGACCCGTCGCCTGCTGGCCCCCATCACGGTACGGGAAATTCACGCGCGTCTTTTGTTGGGGCCGCATGCCGAACAGCTTCGCAGACTCCTCTGGCATGAGTCCGCTGCCAGCCGCATCTTTCAGGCCACGTTTGTGATTCAGTCTGATCTCGCGCGGACTGTCGCTGTCACGGATCTCGCTCAGCGGGCGGGCATGAGCAGTTCGGCCTTCTTTGAACACTTCAAGGCGGTGACGGGCACGTCGCCGCTGCAATACCAGAAGGACCTGCGTTTACTGCGCGCACGCGAGGCCTTGCGAAGCACGAATGGAAAGATTTCCGAGATCGCATTCGCGGTGGGATACGAAAGCTCGGCCCAGTTCTCGAGGGAATACGCCCGCAAGTTCGGCTTGCCCCCGAGACAGGACCGCGTGCTGCATCCGGCCCAGTAGATGTCGATCCACCGCATGAGGCGGGTCTTCTCACAAGGCGCGAACCGGGAATGCCCGTCGCGTGACGGCAAATCGTCATCCCAATGCTCACCCGTTCCACTGAAAACGATGGATACTGAGGTGAACACCGCTCGATCCCGGTCCCTTTCCTTCCGCCAAACGCTGGCCTCTGAAAACAACCTCGGGCTTTCGCTGCTTGGCGATGAAGGGCGCCCCCGCAGTATCTACCTCACAATCAAAATGGCCAGCCGCTGCGAGGCGCAGCAACCGGCCATTTGGGTTTGCGACAGGAGCCCGACAGCCCCCCATGCGCCGTCGTTGGTCCCGTCAAATCTCCTTAGTGGCGCGCACGGGAGACTTCGCGTTCAAGCACATGTTGGTGGTTGCCCAAGGCTGCGTTCAGCGCAAGGCCGAGTCCGACCCGAGAAACCGGCAGCTTGATCGACGCGTCGGCGATCGGGAATCGCGAGGTGCTGAAGTCGTTATACTTGAAACGGCGCGACCCGATAACAGTCGGGACCATGGGGGCCCGCATGCGAAATTCCCGCAGGGCGTCGACGGCATCGCCGAAATCGTCGAACACGTCGATATCCACCACCGCGATCGAGGAATAGGGTTTTGCCCGCGCCATCTTGTTAAACGCCACCGCCGGGGTTTCGTGCACCTTCACTCCGCGCGCCACCGAGGACATCCAGTCGAAATGGTTGCGGAACCCGCCGCTGGGATAGGCCACCATGTTGATGTCCCAGTCGCCAAGCGTCTGCCCGTCGATGAGAGAGAAATTCGCCTGTTCGCGTTGGGCCGCCTGGTCGACCAGCGAGATGACGTTCATGTCGTGATCGTCCAGATCCGCGTGGCCCCTGCTAAACCCGAAAAGGCCCCGCATTTTGCGAGCGAATTGGCCCAGGCCCGAATCTTGGCGGCCGTCAAAGCCATAAAGAGAGTCGATAAGCGCCATTGGGTTATCCTTTCCTTGCGTTACATGGCGGGCGGCTGAAAAGCCGGATGAGGCGTGTCCGCGTGCAACGAGGTCGAGCCATCGCAGCTATTTGGGGGTTACATGGCTACGGTCGCTTACGGGTCTGCCAGACCAGAGGATGTCCAGGAACGTCCTGGTCGTCTTCCGTTCGCGAGAGCCTTTCCACGTTGCACCCGAACACAGACCCAAACTGCCCTCTGAACGCGGTAACCTGTATTGGACGCAGGTCGCGGTTGATCGCTTTCAGCTACATGTCGCGGGGAACTACGACCTAGGTCGGAGGAGGCTGTCGGACCCAAACACCAAAGGTCGGGGGCGTTCCGGGGCAGGGGGGGCGGGTCAAACCGTGAATGAACCGCGGTCACGCATTTGGTCAGTCGGGATTCACGGCATTCAGCAGGTCGTCGATCACATGGGTGATCAACTGCTGGCGGTTCGTCAGCCCGGACTTGCGAAAGATCGAGGTGATGTGCGACTTGATCGTCGATTCCCGCGTGTTGCGGAAGGTCGCGATTTCATTGTTGCTGAACCCCTTGATGACCATCAGCGCGACGTCGCGTTCGGTCGGGGTCAGCTTCCATTCGTCGAACTGCTGCAGGATCTGCTTGTGGATTTCGCCGGCGGCGGCGTTGATTTGTTGTTCCGCATGACGCAGGCGCTGCGCGCTCTTCCTCAGCAACATGAGGCTGCTGATCACACCGACACACATGCCAAGACTCGCGAGGATTTCGAGGATCTCCACATATTCCCAAGGCACAATGAATGGCTGCCAGACGAACAGATCCGACAGGATCTTGAACGAAAAATAGGCCGCGCTCGCCACCTGAATTAGAATCAAGGGGACCAGCGTCAGGATCAGCGGCAATTCACGTTTCTTGGCGTTCATACTTGGTGTCTCGCCTGCAAATTGAGCCGTGCACCACGTTGGACAGCGGCGCCATCAAATGGGACGGGGCGGCCTGGCATGACAAACAGGCGCGGCCCGGCGGGGATGGATTTCAGGCAAAGTATGTGCATCGGTCGCTACCTGTAACGTTCCAGAATGGCATCCCGCAGGATGGTACCGCTGGCGCGACTGATAACGATTTCCCGCAGATGCATGTCGTTGCGTGCCTGAATGCGGACACGGTTCAACAAGGTCGTTGTGACGGAGAGGATTTGATATCCGTCGCGGTCAAGCGCGTCGATGACATCAAGATAGCGGTATTCCGGCGGGCGCTCGACAATGATTTCCACGCCGTTTTCCACCAATCTGTGTTGGCTCGGTGCCACCACCGTTTGCGCAGAGGCACCGGTGGCACCTGTACAAAGCGACACCACGCAAACAACGGCGAGACGACAGGCGGCGGCCCTGAACGGTCGGCCGGTTTGAGCGATCCGACATTGGTACACTTCCGGCTCGTGACGGATGGATTTGTCTTCTTTGCTCACTGATCGTGTCCTCATCGTCCTTAACAGTTCTTGGCATCGGATCGTGTCAAGATCAGGCCGTAGTGGAGGCAATGACTATTCAACGTCGCCCTTGTGTTGCATCCGAGCCGCCCACGTTGAGCATCCCGCGCCAGTGGCGCCCGGATTCAAGAGAAGCCCGTTCGCAAGAAGAAGCCGAAAAGGGCTGTGTTTGGATATGCGACGATGGTCGTACTCCACCCATCAGACCATAGCGCTGGCCGATAGATTACCGGACTGCTGGTGGCGTCGGAATTGGACAGTTCGCAATGCCGAGGCACCAGGTCGTTTCCAAGATCAGTGCCCGGATCAGCGATCGTCGGCTCCGGCGCGCAACGTTCGTTGTGTGTGGAAGAAGCAGACTCGGTGGGGCTTTCCGAGGAGAACGCGGTCGCGAGGGAAATTCTGGATCGTCAACGATCAGACCCGCTCAACACCGATCGGATGAATTGGATTGAAAAGACACTTTACGCAACGGGCATTTGAAAACTGAAGTATGGAAGGAAAGACAATGAGGATTCAGAGTTCAGGCTGGCTCCTTCGCACGAGCTTGCTGGCATCTGCCGTCGCGTTGACCACGTTGGCCGTTCCGGCCCGCGCCGATCTCGCTGGCGCTGTCGGGGGATTGGGTGATGGTCTTGGCGACGCAATTGGTGGCGGCCTTGGCGATACGGTCGGTGGCGTCGTCGGTGGCGTCGGTGACGTGGTCGGCGACGTTGGCGATGCCCTTAACGGCGCCGACAATGGCGGCGACGGTGGCCTCGGCGACGGTCTTGGCGATGCCGTGGGCGGCTTGGGCCTCGGCGATGTCGGCGGCGCGGTCGATGGGGTCGTGGATGGCGTTGGTGACGTCTTGAACGGTGGCTCCAGCGGCTCTTCCGGGTCCTCGGGCAGCAGCGGCACCTCTGGCACGTCTGGCACCAGCGGTACATCGGGTACGAGCGGCACGTCTGGCACCAGCGGCACCTCGGGCTCCAGCGGGTCATCGGGGAGCAGCGGCTCTTCTGGGTCGTCCGGTTCTTCCGGTTCGTCTGGGTCGAGCGGCTCCAGCGGCACATCTGGCACGAGCGGTGGAGGCCTTCTGGGCGGGCTTTTCGGTGGCGGCGGTTCCGGTTGCGGCCAGGGCGGCAACAGCGGTGCCTATAACGGCTATACAGTTGTCGATCAAAGCGGGAACCCGCTTGGCACCGTCCACACGGCCAACGTCAACCCCGACCTTACGATCCGGTCGGTTCGCTTTCAGTCCAATGGACGGGTCACCCGCTCGCGCAGCTGCGTGACAGTCAGTGGAGATGGCATCACCAGTTCCGGTAGCGTCGTTTCCGTCCCGGTCGATCAAGGCGCTGTCGCATCCGCGGCTTCAAACTAAAGTCCCTCACCCTTCTACCTCGTAAATGAAGGGACTTGCACCTTGATCACCTTGCCGCGTCATCGGCCATTCCAATGGCGCGGCATTTTCCAAACCACGTCTCGGCGATCTCGGCCGGGCGCATTTAGCAGCCCCCCAGCTTGCTGATGCACAGGCGTTGCTCAGCATATCGGCGCAATCTGCGGCCCTCCGACTTTGGTCGGACATGGGTTGGGGTGGTGAAAATTGGGACTGAAGTCGGGTGGCCCCGTGGTCGCACCTCCGGTTTCATCGAGCCGATGCTCATCAGTTCGGGATGTCGCCCTTTGTGTCGTTTCCGCAATGGACCCCATCCACACTGGCCCCGGCTTGAACAAGTGATTGGCCCCGTTCGTCCGGGCCGTGAGGATGAAGAAAGGAACAGTCGATATGCCCCAACAAGAAAATCAGGTTGCATCGGGAACTGGCTTTAGACCGGCCACCCGAAAATATGCCTTGGCCGCGGTGCTGGCGACGACCGCGATATTGGCGGCCCCCGTTGCAATGGCAGATTTGGGGGGTGGGCTGAGCGGCTTGGGTGACTCTATCGGAGGCGGCCTTGGCGACGTGGTCGGTGGTGTCGGCGGAGCGGTCAGCGATGTCGGTGATGCATTGAACGGTGCCGACTCAGGCGGTGTTGGTGGCTTGGGAGACTCTGTTGAAGGTACGGCGGGGGGCAGTCTCGGGACGGGGCTGGACGATGTGATCGACGATGTGGGCGATGCATTGAACGGTGGCAACAACGCGAGCTCGGGCACGTCCGGGACGTCGGGAACAAGTGGTACTTCCGGCACCAGCGGGACATCTGGCACGAGCGGTACGTCCGGTACGAGTGGAACCTCCGGCACGAGCGGGACATCTGGTACGAGCGGAACCTCCGGCACGAGCGGAACCTCCGGCACGAGCGGAACCTCCGGCACGAGCGGTACCTCCGGCACGAGCGGTACCTCCGGCACGAGTGGAACCTCTGGTACGAGCGGGACATCTGGTACGAGCGGGACATCTGGCACGAGCGGAACCTCTGGTACGAGCGGGACATCTGGCACGAGCGGGACATCTGGCACGAGCGGAACCTCCGGCACGAGCGGGACATCTGGCACCAGCGGGTCATCCGGTACCTCAGGAACCAGTGGGACAACGGCCATGACCTCCGGTGGTGGTGGTGGCGCGACTTGCCGCACGACCGGCAACACCGTGGCCTATAACGGCTTCCTGGTTACGGGCGCTGACGACCAGACCCTGGGTGTTGTCCAGGACGCAACTGTCGATGCGAACCTCGATATTGTCGGGGTGCGGTTCCTCGCCAGCCCGCAGGTGTTCCCCAATCCGACCTGCGTTGTCATTGGTGGCCCTGTCGAGGTGGGGTCGGGCAGCCTTGGCGTTCGCACGACGGCGGATCGCTTGGCAAATTCGCGCTAGGCCGCTTCGAACATCCCGGCGCTCCGACTGCACTGCCGCGGACGGGACGCTGGCCCAGCAGGACCAGGACCATGCTTACCACCCTTCAAGGTAGATCAATTTCACGTGGGCTTATCCCGAACGCCCAACCTTGGGCGACCGGATATATCGGCCTTTTGGTGTTCCTGGCCCTGTTCCGGAAAGCTCAGCACTCTGCATTCCTGCAAACCACTAACGGGTACTTCGTCGTTTGCGCGATCGTCTTTGCCACCATGGCCGTCATCGACCTTGCGGTGCACCGTGTGCATCGCCAACCTGATGTGGGGCAACTGACGTTCCGGTTCAGCCGCGACAGGCTCAACCTGCCTGTTTTGGGCCAGAAAATGGCGGGTCTGGCCGTGAGCGCGGCAATCGCACAGGCCTTGTATACAGGGCTTCCGATCTATCGTGACTCATGGTTCGCCGCAGTGTTTGACTCGGCCCGCCCCGCGATTGTCATATTTCTGGTCGGCCTGCTGATCTACGTGATCCTGTTTCATTTCTGGCGACCTATACCTAAGGATAGCTTGTCGAATTTCGGACAATTCGCCCTGACGCTTGGCGCGACGGGAAACCGCGAAGAGGTGAAATCATACCTCCTCGGCCTGATGATCAAGACCTTCTTTCTGCCCTTGATGATTGGATTCGGGGGGCAGGACTGGGGGCGTCTGACTGCCGTCGAGTTCCAGCAGGGCGGCTTCCGGTCGATCTATGAGTTCTTGTATCAATTCTGGCTTCTGATTGACGTCAGTTTCGCGGTGATTGGATACAGTTGCAGCTTTCGCCTGTTGAACGCGCACCTCAGATGGCCCGAAATGTCCATCGGAGGGTGGGTCATTTGCCTGATTTGCTACGCCCCGTTCTGGCAGCTGATCAACCGCAACTACATCAGCTACTCGGACGAGATCGTCTGGGGCACGCTCTTCCCGCAAGACAGCGCAGGTTATGTCGTTTGGGGCGCGCTAATTCTGCTGCTCATGGGAACCTATGCGCTATCAACCGTCTCATTTGGTTACCGTTTTTCCAATCTGACCTACAGGGGGGTCGTCACGCATGGCCCATATCGCGTGTTCCGGCACCCAGCCTATACCTGCAAGAACATAGCCTACTGGATGATCGAGCTTCCGATGTTCGGTGCGTCGCCGGCGACGGCCATGATGAACTGCCTCGGGCTTGTTGCCGTGAACGCGATTTATTTCACCAGAGCGAGATACGAAGAAGCATGCTGCGCGAAACATGAAGATTATGCGGCCTATATGGATACCCCACTTTTTCACCGAGTGATCAAGAGGTTCAATTCGAAACGTCCCTTTGAGATTGGGCCGGAGATATAGCTATATGTGGGCTTAAAAATACAGCTTGTAAATTAACCTTTTCGAAGCGCTTTTATAAAAATTTACCAAGTGAGAGTTTCACTATAAACGACTTGCTTCAATTTATGTGAGGCACGAATTCTTGTCGTGTGGTATCTTTTGCACATTCCACACCCTCAATTACTGTTTAATGCCATATTGATAATCAGTATGGCATGTCAAAATATCCATAAAGTCATTTGTTTTCAAATGTATAGTGGCCTCTCATACATAAATATTCGATATATATTCAGATTTGCCCAATTTTTGCCCTGATCCGATGCGAGCCTGTTCTTAGAGTGGAATCGACCCTGGTGATCGAAATGTCAGGACGATCCACCTGAAAACGAAACGCAAGGAGACAAAGAATGTTTTGCAAAAATGTCATGACCTCGGTTCGCAAGATTGCAAATTTTGCAAGTGATGAATCAGGCGCAACTGCAATCGAATACGGCCTGTTCGCGGCCCTGATCGGCGCGGTCATCGTGGGAACCGTCGCAACACTTGGGGCGCAAACGGATTCGGGCTTCGATACCGTCAGTTGCACCCTGCACGACGCCGGAATCACGGCGACCGGTTCCGCCGCCTGCCCCTAATTGGGACGTCCTGAAAGACATATTAATAGCAAACGCGGGGGACCGTCCCATGAATGTTCAGCTTGCAAAACCGTTCGCTGCCTATGTCGCCACTCCGGCGGGTAAGGATCTATCGAATGCGGTAGCTCGACATTGCGGGTGGGACCCCCGCGAAATCCATCCCGGGGGACTCGCCGCCGCGGCGCGTCTGGTGGATTCTTCCCCTTTGGCCGGGGTGGTCGTGGTTGAGGTGGGCAAGATGCCCCTCGATATGGCCTGCGAAAGCGTCGCCGAACTGGCCAAGTTCGGCTCCGACGTTCTTGTCGTGGCCCAAAGCGCCACGCCTGACACTTACCGGGAATTTCGCCGCGCTGGCGCGGAGGATTTCTTCACCTTCCCCGTAAAGCTGGCCGACGTTCTTCAGGTTGTTCAGCGGCGCGGCAAGCACGACATTCAGCCGTCCCCTCCCACCGCACAGATCGTCGGTGTCATCTCGACCCGCGGTGGTGTCGGGGGTAGCCTGCTGGCAGGAAACCTCGCCGCCACGGCCGCCACCGATCGTTCGCGGTCCGTGGCCCTGGTCGATCTCGATTTCCGGTTCGGCACGCTGGCCACCGACCTCAACCAAGATGTCACATCCGGTCTGTTCGAGGCGCTGTCGGCCCCCGAGCGTATCGACCGGACCTTTCTGGATGCGTCGATGGCGGCAGTGACGCCGAACCTGATGATGTATTCCGGGCAGGCCGGTCTGGAACAGGACTTGGCCAGCTACGAAGGTGCCTTGTCCGATCTGGTCAACCGGATGTCTCCGATGTTTGACACTATCGTGCTGGACATCCCGCGAGAGACCGCCGCCCGCCATCCGCAGGTTCTGGCTGCCCTTGGCCATATTGTTCTGACATTTCCGCCGGGCTTTGCCGGGCTGAACACCTTCAGCCGGATTGCCGCGCAGTGCGTCCAGCATGCACCGCAGGCGCGGATCGTTCCGGTGCTGTCCGAGGTGCGCCAGGATGCGAAAATCTCTCGCAAAGACCTTGCAAAGGCGCTTCAGACGAAATTGACGCACATCCTGCCGCGCAGCGAGGCGCAGATCACCAAGGCGCAGGTCAAGGGCAAACCGCTTGTCACCATGTTGCCGCGGGCCCGCTACAGCAAGGCCGTGCGGTCGCTTTGGCAGGATCTGCAATCGGACAACCCGGCCAGCTTGGCAGCGCGGCGTTGAGGTTCCCATGACGGCCAAACATGACACTCAGGCGATAGAACAGGCGGCACAAGAGATTGTCGCTGCGCTGTCAGGTCAAGACGCGACGGACGACCCTCTGATCGACCGCGTCAACGCCGCCGTTACCGACTTTGCCGACCAGAGGGACGGGTTCCTGCCGCTGGCCACCCAACGGGCCATCATGCGCCGTGTTCTGGATGAATTGGGCGCCAACGCGCGGCCCTTGCTGTTGACCGGCGCCCCGGTATCCTCGCGCGAGACGGCAGAAGGGGCCGCGCACGGCCATTCTTCCGGCGCTGCGGTCGCGTCGCGGTCGCAACACATCGCCGACGAGATCTCGCGCCAACTGTTGAAGCGTGTCGACTTCGCCGCTCTCGCCGGAAAGCCGCTGGACGAGCAGCGCCGCGATATCCGCGAGATGGTCGAGGCGATCTGCACCGACAACCGGTTCGAACTGAACCTGACCGAACGCAACGCCGTCACCGGAATGATCATCGACGAGATGCTTGGCCTTGGCCCGTTGGAAGCGCTCTTGGCCGATGACGGCATCACCGACATCATGATCAACGGTGCCCATCAGGTCTATGTCGAGCGGAATGGGTCGGTCGAACGGTCGAACGTGACGTTCCGAAACGATGCGCAGGTGATGACCATCGCCAATCGCATCGTTTCCCAGGTGGGCCGACGCATCGACGAGTCCTCCCCTCTTGTCGATGCGCGGCTTGCCGACGGCAGTCGGGTGCATGTGGTGATCCCGCCGCTCGCGCTCGACGGCCCCGTCATGACCATTCGCAAATTCCCTGAGCGGCAGATCACGCTCAAGGAACTTGTGCGGCTTGGCTCGATCTCCGACCAGATGGCAGAGTTTCTGGCACTCGCCGCGCGGATGCGCCTGAACATCCTGATATCCGGGGGCACCGGCTCGGGCAAAACCACGCTGCTCAATGCGATGTCGCAGCTTATTTCGCCGAAAGAGCGGATCGTGACGATTGAGGACACGGCCGAACTGCGTCTTCAGATTCCGCATGTGGTGCGCCTCGAAACCCGTCCGCCGACCATGGAAGGGCGGGGCGAGGTGACGATGCGGATGCTGGTCAAGAACGCCCTGCGGATGCGCCCGGACCGGATCATTCTGGGCGAGGTGCGGGGTGACGAGGTGCTGGACCTGTTGCAGGCGATGAACACAGGGCACGAAGGCTCGATGAGCACGCTGCACGCCAACACCGCGCGCGACGCGCTGACCCGTGTCGAACACATGGTAGCGATGTCGGGTATCGAGTTGCCGGTCAGCATCGTGCGCACCCAGATCCGCGAGGCGGTCAACATCATCGTGCAGGTCAACCGCATGCGCGATGGCAAGCGGCGCGTGACCTCGATTTCGGAACTGGTGGGCATTAACGGCGGCGTCATCACCATGCAGGAGATTTTCGCCTTTACCTACGACGACACCACCACCCAGACCGAGATCCGCGGCAAGCATGCCTTCACGGGCTTTCGGCCGAACTTTCTGGAACGTGCAACTGAACATGGGCTGGGGGCACAGCTCAACGATGTCTTGTCGAGGTGACGTATGTATTGGGACGTATTTCTTTTTATCGGCGTTTTCCTGGTTGTCAGTTCAACTGGCCTTTGGGGCGTTGTGACGCTGGACAGGTCGCGGCGTGACTGGCGCGACCGGTTGGGCCGGGCCATGGCCACTACGGGCTTGCCTGTGAAAACGGCCAACAGCCCGGAACCGCCGAAAGACACACCCGGTCAGCGAAAACAGCGCACTCCGTTGGAGGCAACCGTGTTCGGAACGCTCCAAAAAGCGCTGAGCGAGGCGGGCCTGCGCCTGTCGCCTTCTGAATTGATCATCGGCAGCACCCTGTTCGGGGTCGCTGTCTTCATCGGCGCGGTTCTGGGTCTTGGGCTGCCATCCATCCTGGGGCTGGTTCTGGCCATCTGTGGGCCGGTTTTGTCGGTTCGCGTGTTGCTGGGGATCGCCCAAGCCAAGCGCATCGCACGGTTCACGCATGACCTGCCTGAAGCGCTGGACGTGTTCGGGCGCGGCTTGCGCGCCGGTCGCCCTGTCACCGACTCCATCGGGCTGACAGCCGCCAATGCCGAACCGCCCTTGAAGGGCGAATTTGCCCTCTGTCGGGATCAACTGCGCCTTGGCACCGATATGGCAACCACCTTTCGCAACCTCTCGGAACGGATGCCGACAGCGGAAGTCCAGTTCTTCGCCGTTGCAACCGCGTTGCAATCCGAGACCGGCGGTAACCTGATCGAGACGATCGACGGCTTGACCGAGCAACTGCGCGAGCGCCGTAAGCTGCGCAAGAAGATCAAGGCACTCTCGGCCGAGGTGCGTGTCAGTGCCACCATTCTGGCCAGCCTGCCCTTTGCGATCGGTGCCGTCATCCTGTTTGTCAGCCCGAACTACCTGACGCCGCTGTTTCACGACCTCAGGGGGCAAATCATGCTGGGCCTCGCGGTGATAAGTGTGGTGTTGGGAATTTACGTAATGACAAGAATGGCGAAAATTGATGTCTGACCTCGGTTTCGAATTCTGGGGCGCGATCGCGGGAGTATGCCTGATTGGCGTCGCGACACTGGCCCTGATCCTCATCGAGCGCCGCCGGATGATCGTGATGGCGCGGCTGCACCGCCTGGCGGACCCGACGGCGCGCCACCAGCCCCGTCCGTTGGGCGATGCGGTTTCGTTCAGCAGCGGTGTGATGGCCTGGATACATCGCCTTGCGCAGATCACGGTGGAACGCTTTTCCATCATGGGGGGCGGCGAAGCCGAGAAGTCGGCGGACCTTCTGGTGACAGCCGGGTTTCGTGGGCGCGATGCTCTGGTGGTCTTCACGTTCATTAAGACGATCCTGCCGTTGGTCGCCGTCGCCGTCGGGCTGGTATGGTACGTTTTCCTTGCCCCTGCGGACGTGCCGATGATCTCGGGCGTCATCGTGGTGGCAGGCAGCGGGCTGGTCTTTTCCAAGGCGCCGGACATGGTGCTATCGCATCTGCGGTCCAAGCGGCTCTATTCCCTGCGGAAATCCTTTCCCGATATGCTGGAATTGCTGGTCATCACCAGCGAGGCGGGCCTCGGGCCCCAAAAGGCGATGAGCCGGGTCGCGTGGGAAATGCGCATCTCACAGCCCATCCTGTCAGCAGAGCTGTCGCAAATGGTGACCGAGCTGAGCATGACCGGCGACCGCGTGGCGGCCTATCAGAACCTTTCGGCGCGGGTGCCGCTGCCCGAGTTTTCGATCTTCACGCAAACCCTTTCTCAGAGTGAGAAATACGGCACACCCTTCGCAACCGCGATCCGGACCCTGATCCGTGATCAGCGTGCGGACCGTCTGCTACGGGTTGAAGAAAAGGCAGCCCGCCTGCCGGCGTTGATGACCGTGCCGCTGATCTTCTTCATCATGCCCGCGATTTTCGTGGTGCTTGTGGGCCCTGCCGTGCTGACGATCATCGATAACATCATCGGCGCGTTCTGATGAAACGCCTGTTGCACCCTGTCCGGCGTCATGCCGGGTCCGAAGAGGGGGCCGTCGCGGTCGAGTTTGCCTTGCTGGCCCCGCTGCTGTTCACGCTGCTCTTCGGGATCATTTGCTTTGGCTACTTTTTCATGGTGGCCCACTCGGTTCAGCAACTGGCCGCCGAGGCCGCACGGGCATCGGTCTATGGGATCACCAGCTCCGAGCGGCAAGACCTGGCTGAGGATTTCGTTGACGCTGGCGGCACCCGGTTTGCCATCCTGGACCAATCGGCCCTGACCGGCACAGTTGTCGTCGATACCGGCAGCACCGCCTCGATCACGGTCGATGTCGACTACGACCTGTCCACGTCAATTCTCGGTCTGGCCAACGGCTTCCTTGGGTTGGACCTATCCACCATTTCGGTCTCTGCCTATGTTGCCTACTGACGGCCAGAATCTTTGCCGCTTCCGGGCGGACGAGAGCGGCGCGACGGCGATTGTCGTGGCCGTATCCATGACCGTTCTGATCGGCTTCGTGGCGCTTGGGGTGTCGGTGGCTCATCTCTTCTTCGAGCAGCGGACTTTGCAAACCCGTGCGGACCTTGCCGCGATTACCGCAGTTGCCGACATTGCCTCGGCCCCGACCCGCGCCGAAAGCGCGTTGGAGCATAACAGCATGGCAGCGGGCGATCTCGACTCCGTCAGCTATGGGCGTTTCACCGCGAACCCCGATATGGCGATCGAGGATCGCATGGCCACCCGCGATGCCAGCGATGCCGACGTGAACGCGGTCACGGTCAGCATCGCGCACGATGTGCCCCTCAGCTTCGGTGCGATCTTTTCCGACAGCGACAGCCTGCGCCTGACCGCTCAGGCCAGCGCGGCAAGTGTCGATGCCGCCAGTTTTACCCTTGGGTCGCGGCTACTTCGCCTTGATGCAGGTATTTTGAACGACCTTCTCAACGCCGCGTTCGGCACCAATATCACCCTCGACGCATTGGATTATGACGCGCTGGCAAATGCGGATATCGCGCTTCTGCCCTTTCTTCAGGCCCTTGGCACCGACATTGGGTTTTCCGCAGGAAATTATGTCGAAATCCTCGATCTTGATGCCGACCTGCCTGATCTTCTCGAGGCGCTTGGGGTGGTGTCCCCAACCGCGACGCAACTGCTGATCACACCCATCGCGTCAACGGCGGACAACATCCTCGTGCCGCTCGACCGGATCATTTCCGTCTCTGACCCGAACCTCGGGGTAGACCTGCTGGATTTCCTTGACGAGACACATGTCAGCGCGTTGGACGTCCTGTTTGCCACGGCGGATGTGATCAACGCCTCTCGCACTGTTGCCCTTGACGCCGATCTTGATGTCGAGGGCCTCATATCGCTTGAAACCGAGCTGCGCGTTTCGGAACGGCCCGCGCATTCCGGCTGGGTCATGGTGGGCGAGCCCGGATCGACCCTGCACACCGCACAGACAAGGCTACGGGCCGAAGCGGACCTGAACACCGACCTCCTCGGCAATCTGGGCGTGGGCGTGGAAGTCCTGAACCTTCATTTGCCGATCTATGCCGAGATCGCCGGAGCCACGGCCAGCCTTGCCTCAAACAACTGCCGCACGCAGGCCGCGTTCGATCCCGCAGTTACCTTTGACACCGGGCTGCAAGCCGTCGATGAAACAGCGGGCACCCATGTGGCGGACCTATTCATTGGGGACTTCGCCCCACCCGATTTCGACTCGTCCATCCCTTTGTCAGCCTCGACGCTGGACTACGCGGATTTCCTTGACCTTTCTTTGGTCATTGCGGTTCCGCTCTTGCCTGATATCCAGATCGGCCTGCTGACCCTCCAGATCAAATCCCATGCCACGGTCGGGGTCTCGGATACAGGCGAGATCACCTTCACCGCCGCCGATACGGCGGGCAGCCCGACCACAGAGACCTTCGGGTCAGAAAACCTGCTGAGTTCCGGAGTGGCCGATCTGCTGGATGCAGGCAATCTCGACCTTCGCGTATCCCCTGACGACGCGGGCTTGGTAACAGTGTTGGTCGCCCCGGTGGTCAACACCGTGATTGACCTGCTGCCGGGGCGCATTCTTTCGGGCCTCCTCACACCTGTTGACGGGATTCTGGACGGATTGCTGGACGCGCTCGGCGTCGGGGTAGGGGAGGCGGACCTGACATTGGTGCAGCAACATTGCGGACTGGTTCGTTTGGTTCGATAGCGGGGAAAATATTGTGACGCTGGTCAGGGGGCGAGACGCAAAATGAAAACGCCGCAAGAATTAAATCTTGCGGCGCCATTCCAATTATCCCAATCTCTCTATTGACCGGCATAGGCCCTTGCAACATCGGATTGCGAGATCGGCAATTGAACGTTTCCATTCGATACGCTGATGTTGCCTCCGCCGAATTCAATGCAGGCTGGGGCACCAGTCACATTGCCGTTGGCCATGAAGCGGACCCGGTCGACATTCAGTCGAGAATCCACCGTGGCGTCTTCCACCCAGCCAAGCGGGTTGCCCCGGCGATCGACGACTTGGTAGCCGTTGTAGGCTGTGCTGTTTCCGCCCGCGGCGCAGCGCGGTCCGCCACCACCTCCGGCCCCTCGACCGGCTACATCCCTTTGGCCATCGGGGTTTTGCGTTCCGGGCATGCCGGGGGTTCCCGGCGTCGATGGATTGTCCGGATTTTCGGGTGAAGTGCTTGATCCACCGTTTAAAACATCGCCGACCGTGTCGACCGTTCCATCCAGAGCGCCGCCGAGATCGCCACCAACGGCCCCGCCGACGGTATCGCCGAGGCCGCCGGTTCCGCCGTTGTCGGCGCCGTTCAGCGTATCGCCAACGCCGCTGACAACATCCCCGACGCCCCCTACGACCTCACCGAGGCCGCCACCGAGCGAGTCCCCGACACCCCCCAAGGCACCGCCCAGATCGGCATGGGCAATCGGTGTCGATAGGATCAGGGCAAGAACGGAAACGCCCATTCCATATTTCAAATTCCGACGCAAAAAGACTTCCTTCATCTAACTACTCCATATCTGCGTTATTCATAAATAATTCATACAGGATAAAGGTGGCATGAAAATGGCCAAAGTCCGGCTTCGCTCTTTGCGTAATTCAAACATGGGAAGCACCCGCTTTGCATTTTTTGAGAGTCGGGAATTCAGAAGTTCATGTCTGTATTCCGCAAAAGATCTGACTTGAAAGGCTAGGTCGTGTTGACAAAAGGGATTCCCATCGGCTCGCAGGCGTGATTCAAGCTGGTATCTGTTATGGAGACCAGCTTGGCACGAGACCTGATGTCGGACAA
>NZ_MNBW01000035.1 GCF_001879715.1 Nioella nitratireducens
CGGGCACAAACAAACCGATATCAACCTGCTGCTGCCCTGGAATTACGGCAATCACGTGTGAACGGCGCACCGCTTACGGTTTACCGGTGAAGCGACCACCATAACTTGGCCATTGGACCCGTTCAGATGACCATTCGACCATCAATTTGTGTCCACTCGCCGTTCTCGTGCGCAATGTGTCTTAGGCTCGGTTCGCTCGCCGATGCATATGATCAAAGGGTCCAGGGTCTGTCTTGATCCGCAAGCTGATGTCTCTTGGAAGAAAGAAGGCTCAACCGTCGGAAGTTTTCAGTCATCACCAGTTCAATTTCGGTTGCGGAACAATTCTTCAAAACTGCGATCTCACGATAAACTGCTCCACCCCCGCCAGGAGAAAGTGACGTGCCGCCATCCGATCCGAACGGTCCGTCGGTTTCGGGCAGCACACGCTCAAGCGGCATGGTGTTCGCAGCGGCGCGGCCCGATCGACTGGCCAACATGGCAGAGCCGACAGAAAACCAGCATCCCAAGCGAACCGCGCGATCAACCAAGGCCGGCTTGGCTGCAAACCAGTGGAGGACGAACCTCCCAGCCATTGGCTCGAACTCCAGCATGTCCAAGAGCATACTCGCAGCTCCTCTGCTATGGAGCGAGATCGTTCGGCCGCCCGCAGCAGCACATGCGTCAAGAATCTCGTGAAGCACCTCCGCTTGGATCGGAAGTGTGTCACGGTGTGGTGGAGATCCGTCGAGTCCGACCTCGCCGACATATTCGACGCTCGGGAGCAGATCGTGGAAAAGGGAAAGTTCCTTCCGTCGACTTGCGGCGAGCTCGGGATGAAGGCCGAGCGCCGTGCGGATGCGACTACCAGCCGGAGCGAGCGCTGAGGTTCCCTTGAAAGCGCTCGGTGTCGTGGTGACTGACAAGATGTAGACACCCTCCTCGACTGCCCTGCGAACCACATCCTTGGGACTCCGATATAAGTCGAGGTGGCAGTGGAAATCGATTAGCGCCATTGGACCGCACGGAAGAGATCGTTTAACTCTTTCAATCCGCGTCCGATTGCATCGATCGTAAGTTCTCGCGTCTTGGGGTCAGTCGGTAGCGGCCCCGCCTTTCCTGCCCATATGCCGATCTCACGGTCATCGGCCGTCCTGAATTGAGCCACAGCATGCCTTACCGCCAAGACGTCGTCGCTCCGTGAATTTGCGGGAAGATCATTGAGGTAGACCGTGTCGTCACGCATACCGGCGGCGTGGAAGGAGGCGCGGCGGATCAGGCACGGCACACACCTCCCGCATTGCCCGTTCGCGCGCTTTCCCTTGCCACAGGAATATGTAGAAGCCGCTAACTCGGATAGTTGCGGGTGATGGGCTCTCGCCAGCATCTCGCCCTTGGTGGTAGAAAAGAATGGGTTACGAAGCTCAGCTTCCACCCCGGCCGAAGCCCATACTGCATTCAACTTCGTCAGGAAGTGCGGGTGCGTTGTGCGAGTGCTGAGTGACCCAATCCGCCTGTGAGTAAGCGGCGGATTGATTGCGATCAGGGCGTTTTCGGGCACCAGCACCTCAGGAACATTGGTGGAAGTGGCCGCCAGTGCTCCATATGCAAAAAACAGGATCGATCTTGCACGTGTCGAGCCCTCGTAAGGCTGCCGCCACCGCTCGCCAACGCGACCCTCGAACCTGCTCCCATTAAGACCCAACGCTGCGGCGAGCCGCTGCTGCGGGCCAATCTCCTTGGTAGAACCTTGGCTAACGAGAAATGGGCGGGCCCCGTCGTGCAGAGTCGCGAGCGCACCGAGGAAGCTGTCCAATCCACCGGAGAAAAGGCAGACTGCATTGCGGTCATGAAGTCTGCCCTGAATACGGGGGCGGGACTGACCGCCGTCGCGGAACGAAAGATGCCAAACATCGCCGGTCAAGAAACGGAGTGCGTCCGCAAGTTTCACCGAATTCGCCGTCCAAGCGCCGGGCTCGACCACAGATACTTCCAAGGCAATCACCCGGGTCCAACCATTGGCAGATCCCGTCCGCCGCACGAATCGGTCAGCCGCGAATACAGACATTGCAATGGAGAGGAAATCCCAAGCCGCGACACTCGGTGAGGCCGGAAGGCCGGAGCGAACACGATCGGCCAGGGTCGCCCCGAGCCCAGGTAGATCAGCTGATCCGCTCGCAAATAAGTGCACACCAATTGTGTTAGGCTGCTTGTGTGCCTCGATGGCACTGTTTCTGTCAGGCGTAGCTCGAACGCAAAGATCTACCACTGAGCCATCTCCCCATAGACTGCACTCGTAATTTCGGCGATGAGCGCTTCAAGTCGGTTAGGATCGAATGAGCCGCCGAACCGTTGGACGACGGGAGTAGCTATTTCGTCAGCCGCTGCTCGCACCAAGTCCCTCAATGCGTTCTCACGTTGAACGGCTGACGCAGGTGGAACGTTCTCAGCAGATGCGCCCATTTCGACGGCCACCGAAGCAAACACCAGCTCCGAGACGAAGCACACGGTCGCGATGACCACGACGTGATCTGTCACGGCGTCTACGTCGAAAACTAATTGATCGCCGAGCGCTTCGAAGAGTGCTTCCGCCATGGCAGACCGCACCATATCCTCATCGAGTATACCGGGTGGGCAAAACTCGTCCACGATCACGGCGATCGCTTGCTCAAGCGGGCGGCCGGTCAATGTGCCAAGGTCGAACTCCGCGATCGGCGTCGGTGCGCCGCGGGATTGCGCGGCCGATGCAAGCGCAGACAGAGCCGCGCCGCCGGTCCGAGCAGCGCGTGCATGGCGCGCCGACGCCCGGGCTCCTCCCATTGCTCGAGAATACCTCCCAAGCGCGCTACGACCCGCTGCGACATCACCGGTGTTCATGTATTTTCGAAGCGCCCGTCGCACTCCCGACATCGGCGCCGGTGGCAGCAGGTCCGGGATCGGCGGATCAGGCTGCGGCTGGTCTGGCGGAGGAGGGTCTTGATCCGCCCATGGCGGAACCAGCGGGGAACCGCCCGGCGTTGTTGGCTTTGATTGCGACGTCCCCATCTATTTTCCCTTCAAATAGCCTTTGCCACGCAATGCGAACTTAACGCCCGCATTCATTGTCTGCTCTGGAACCCCTTCAACCAGAGCTTTAAGCTGCCGCTTGCCTCCCTCTGATCTTTCACCGAGCATGATGGCACCTTGTATGCCCGGTAGCTTGGTCCTCCAGTCACCCTCGCGCATGCTCGCGACCAGGCCCGACATTGCGGCGACGCGCTCGTCATCGTTCAGGTTTTCAATCACATTTGCCGCCGCCGGTGAATTTACGCTTGTCACACCAAGAAGGGCTTTCACGGCAGCACCTACGTTGTCGCTTGTTGTCAAATTGGTCGGCGGCCTCATTACGTCGCGGCTGAGGAAGAGCGCTGGTTGCAAGGCCTTGAGGTCGTTGAAACGTGGTTCGAGTTGCCGCCACTCCTCGATGAATGTCTCATGCGTCTTCCATGCAGCCGGAACCTGAGGTCGAGCGGCACCTTCTTCGAAGTCCTCCGTAGCTTTCAGCAGTAGGTTGCCGTCACCCTCGTCGGCCATGACTAAAGTATACAGCGTTTGCGTAGCTGCGGCGTCCGTGCCTCGCTCGAAGATCGCAAGTTTAGCCAATGTCCCGAGGTCAACATTCATTTTCCGTGATGCTGCCAGCGATCGGCGCAACATCACGGCGTTGAGTAAGCGTTTTATGATCCTGGGGTTGCCATCGATTTTGTCGGCCGTGGTGAGTGTGGGAGCAAGGCCATCGGCTGTGCCGAGCATCTCCAAGAGACCGTCGGGGCGGCCTGCGAGACCGTCAATCTGGTCTGCTGTGAAGCTGGCGCCATTCCAAGCGTTCTGGAGCGCTTCGAGAAGCACGGCTTGAACCGTTTCCAGAGACTGAGGCGCAAGATGTTGCGTGAACAAGGAATACATGTAGGCTCGGACGTCGTCGACACCTACACGCGGCACACGGAAAGGGACTTGGATCACTTTATCCAAGTAGTCGTGGACATGTTTCGCGTTTGGATCGCTGAAGTGCTTCGCGACAGAATGCCTGATCATGTCCTCGTCGGCAGCGACGACGAATGCCGTTCCGGGAAGAAAAAGAAACAGCCTTATTGCTTCAAGGGTTCCGATTGCGACGTCGGGCAGGCAGCGGTCGAGATTGTCCACAAAGACAATCATTGGCCGACCAAGCTGATCAAGAATCTCCGCGAATTCAGCGCGGAACGCTGCAATTTCCTTGGGTGGCGTCTTCGCCTCATCCGGCCGAACAAGCTTTGACCACCCCTCAGAGGCTTCCCTGGCTACTTCCCCAAGGCGGTCAGCGTCATCGATGCTACCGGTGCCGGCGACAAGTGAGGAAATGGCGGAGCCCGCCTTGGTCATCAAGCCAGGTGGAACGCCGAACGCCATGCCGACGCCAAATTCAGCGGCCATTCCGATCGCACGGAAGTAGTTCACGCGCGACGCGAAATGCATTATTTTCTGAGATAGCTTCTCATCGCCCTTCGCTGCCGTGAGCAGGGTATCGGCTACGACCTCCATCAAGGCCGCTTTTGAATCGTCAAAGCCTTGGTAAAGCCATGCGTCGAAGTCGATGAAAATTGGTCTCTTTTCGCTTTCTTCCAGTTTCCCCCGCACTAAACGCAATACAGTCGACTTGCCGGTGCCCCAAGTCCCGAAGACTCCAATTGAAAGGGGAAGCATGTCCGCCGTGGTGGCAAGCGTGCTAATCTGGTCAGCCAATTCCGTAAAGTTCAGAAAATCCTTGGCGCTTTCTCGATCACTCCACATCCTACTTAGCTCTCCATCGCATTCAGTTCAGCGCTTGACCAACTTTAGGCCGCCATAAATTTAGCCGTCGGAAACCTCAATGCCGCGGACCACGTTCAAGAGGCGTCGAAACTCGCCATCATTTGCTGCCTGCTTCCAGAAGTTGATGAACCGGCAAACGATCTGGAGATTACCCCGCTCATAGTGTCCACTACTGTCGATGCGGTCGAGCGACGGCAGCATATTTGCATCAGTGTGCGCCCCGCGAAACTGGAGAGGCAATCCAGTGATGGCGCAGCGGTCATCCTGAACTTCCAGAAGCTCGCGCAAGAGCTTGTCAAGTTCCGCATCGGACATGTGCAGCTCCTTGTTCTTGACTTTTGTCTCGATCACCTGACCATTCGAACTGAATACGGTCTTTCCCAAAGAATACTTGATCTCGGCGATCGATTTCTCGCGGGCGCCCAGAAATCTCTCGCTGGCTTTCGCGCCATTGGAAAGCTCGCCTTTCGCCTCCATCCGAAGCAGCGTCGAGAACATCCAGAGCAAGGAATGCGCGTCGACGAGGCGGACATGATCCAACCCGGTTTCGTCGGCAATAGGTTGCCGAAGGCCATTCAGAATGTCGTTGAACTCTTCGTAATTCGGCCAGGAACAGTTTCTGAGGGTCCGGAACTCAAGCCCAATCTCTGCAAATACGCGGTCAAAGCCTGTCGGCTGGATCGGCATGAACCGGTCCATGTCCTTGAGAAAGAACAGATAGGCCATGAGAGGGTATTTCGCCCCTGCGGCTTCGCTAAGCTCTTCAAATACCTCATCTTCCTGCCGATCTCCTCGGTATAGATCGAAAAGAAGCCGCTCGAGCGACGCCACGCCCGCCCCGGTAGTCGCGGCCTCGATTAGCGCGCGATGATCCCTATTGGCGTGGCCGAAACGGTTCTGCCAGAAGACCATGTTGTTGGTCAGATCGCCATGGGTCGCCTGGATCTCGATGGCGTCGATAACCTTCGCGACGATCTCGCCTGATCCGATCTGATCCGGCGTCCAGTCATCGGCCTTCAGGCGATCCAGGGCCACGTCACGGACCCGTGGCTTGTAGCTTTCCCAAGCGGCGATGAGGCCTTCGTCGAAGCGGGTGAAAGGCTGGTCATAGGCTGTGATCAGGGACTGGAAGCGCACGAAGGACGTCGCAAAATGTTCAGGTCGAAGAGCGTCATCTCCGGCGCTCCTAAACGCATTGCGCAACGGTTGATCGACCAAACCGCCGACGAGGGGCGGTTCTCCAAAAACAGGGACCTCAGTCACCCGCAAGTCCATGGCCCTTTGCAGGTCACTCTCTGAAATCTGAGGGCTCCACGCAGCAATGGCGCGCCCCTTTTCAGGCTGATAGGTCTCAGAGGCGACTTGGTCCAAACGCACAGGCTGCGTGACCCGCCACGCACGCCGAACGGGCAAGGCATAGGTCCATTTATCGCTCCATCCATTTTGGCGTTTTCGCTCAAGCCCATGGGCAGAAGCTTTGTCGATATCGCGAATGGGCTTTGGATCAATTTGTAGAAAGCCCAATACCCTCAAAATTTCAGAGGACGCCGTGCTGCTTGAGCCTGCGCCATAGATCATCATCAAATCGCCGGGTGCGATCTTGTCGATGACATGTTTGCGGTTCGCCTCTTTGCTCCATCCGATGTAGCCGTCTTCCTCTGGGTTGAAGCCAAAGAAGGATCGAAGCCAGATCCTGGGAAAGGTGTCTGAGGTCGCCATGCTATTCAGCGGCCTCCAATGTGACTGACGCCGTTTCCAGCGCCTCGTGGAGGAGGGCTTCGAGGAGGCGGGCGCGGGTGTCGTCGGTGGTGGTCAGGGCTGCCTCCAGCCGGTCGCAGAGGGCCATGAGGGCGTCGACCTTGGCCACGATGCGGTGTTGTTCGACGAGGGGCGGTAGAGGTGTCGGCAAATTCAATATTACTGCGCGCGAAACGTTTTTCATTGACGGACTGACGCCGGTTGCATTGGCGGCGTAGTAGTCTCGTCCGTAGTCGCTGTAGTTGTTGATCAGCCATGCGAAACGATGAACGCATTCGGTAGCAAGGCGTAGACGGACAATCTTGTCGCTCATCATCAAGCGCGGCGGTTCTTCAAGAACGAGCACGGCGCGAGCGACGAGTTCCGCCGTGTTGGCGCGTGAGATCAAAAAGTCCCCTTTTCGCACCTGTGCCTGAAGTCTTGGCTGTGTTCCGGGCAAGACCTGCTTATTGGCATCAGGATCGAATTGATCCCACGAAACTGCGCTTACCTTCAACACGCCCCATGCGTCACCAACGCGAGCATGGTTTTCGGTTCTCGGGCTCCAGCCAGCATCGGAATCGAGAACCAGCGACCCAAGACGACACCACTCCCAACCGTCTGGTATCGAAAAAGGAGCTTCGGTGATTTCGACTGGCGGGACCGGTTTCTGTCTACGAATTTCCTTAGCCCTGAGCAGTTTCTCGCGTTCCGCCACGATCCGCTTCAGCAATGCCGACGCCGGCTCATCTGCCGCGTTCTGCTCCACCAGCTGGCCACGGACAGCGAGGTTGAGGATGGTTCGGCGGAGGGTCTTGATCTGGTCGGGGCGCGTGGTGAGGGCGGGGAGTGCCTCAAGGGCGAAGGCGGCGTGGGCGGGGAAGTCCTCGGGCGTGGTGTCGGGGGCTGTCAGGCGGGCGAGGCTGGCGGCGGTGAGCTTGTCGCGCGTCTCCTCGCGGGTCTTGCGGGCCTCCTCCAGCCGATCACAGAGCGCCATGAGCTCATCGACCTTAGCGACGATCCGGCGCTGCTCGGTGAGAGGAGGGAGAGGGAAAGGTGAGCTCGTGAAATACTCACTGGACACACGTTTTTGCCCAGCGGTGCCGGTCATCTTTGGAATGCCGGTCTCGATGAATTGCGGGCTCTTCAGGAACAGCACCACATAGTCAGGATCAACGAGGACTGGCCTCAAAATATGAAGTTCTGTTGTGCCGCTTCCAAAGTCTCCAGTCAGGTTGCGGAAAACGGTGGATTTCCCATTTTCGAAACATGGCGTGATCTTCGCAAGTCCAACATCGCCTTCTGCGAAATGCGTATAGCCTTTTTTGATTTCTCCCCAGGGGCGGGTCTCGTGATCGTTCGCAACGCCATACTCGGCGAAAATCATTGGCATCGGCACGAACGAGGCTTCGACACCGTCATCCGCGTCGTTTCGTGGAGAGATGAAACCAAGGTTCGAAATTTGCGTCCAGGCCCAATTCGAGGGTAGATCGGCCCAAGTCTCGGCAGGGTCCATATCGGCAACTTTGCGAGGTTTCCGCATGCCGGTCTCTAATAAGATCTCAGCCTTTCTTTCTTCGATCCGATTCAGAAGTCGAGATGCAGGCTCATCCGCCGGGCTTTGCTCGACCAGCTTCCCGCGAACCGCCAAATCCAGCACGAACCGCCGCAGCCGTGTAATGGCGTCAGGCGCCTCGCTGATCTTCTCGTAGACCTCTAAAAGACGTTCGGCGTTCATGGCTTGGCGAACTCCTCGAAGGTGGGCCCGTTCCTTAGGCGGAATTCCACCTCGTAGGACTTGAAGGAAACCGAGGGAACAACATCGAGGGCGTAGTGCAGTTGGGGATCACCCTCTGTGGCGACGACCAGCCCTTCAACGGTTTCGCCATTTTCAACGAGGTGGCGCTTGACCCAGCCCATGTATCGCAGGACCTGACCGACGACAGCATCCGATGACTTCTCACGCTTCAGTTCGATGACCAGCCAGCGCGGATCACTTTTGTGCCGCGCCAAGAGGTCGATACGTCCCACGGGGGTGACGAATTCATAACCCGCATCGGGTTCGCCATCGCGCGCGTAGATTTCCCACTCCTGGGCGAGGTCGAGCATCTCCCAGTTGTCGACCATGTAATCGTGGAGGTGTCGTTCCAGTGCAAATCGGGTGGTTTTGACCGAGGGGGCGGTCGGCACTGCTTCCGGCGCGTAGGAGACTTCGTCCAAGTTTGCATCGTCATCGGCGTTGGACGCTTGCAGAAACCACCACACCGTATCGAGGGTCCAGAGGTCTATCTCGAGGGCTTGGCTGAGTGCGACCAGCACTTCATTCACGGCGGCGTAGCGTTCGCCGAAAGTGGCACCCCGGGGGATCGGCGGGAAGAGGCCAAGCTCGACCAAGCCTTGGTCCGACGTGTTGTTCCAAACGCCGTAAGCGCTTGGGTAGGCGACATGCAAGATCGCGGTGATGATGCCTTTTCCCATCCCCTTGATCGCTGTCACCGGGTGCATCCGGTCCGCGATCGGACGGGTTTCGTCGACCAGATGGGCCAGGGCGGCCCGTGTGGCATCCATATCCGCGCAGACACGGTTCACCTGCCGATTGAGGCCTGTCCAGTGCCTGTTATTCTCAAAATACAGAAAGGAGCGCAGGACATCTTCTTCGATTGCCTCGATGCGTCCCGGCTGGAAGGCAGGGCTGTAGCGGGCGATCACGCTGTCTTTGGCGTCCAGAATATCGGTGACTTCTCGATCATCCAGCATCGCGGCTTTGGCAGCACGGAGGTGGCCGAGGGCGTAGTCGGGAACATGCGGAATACTCATCGGGCCAGCGCCTCGGTCAAGATGGATTTCAGCTCAGCGCGCAGGCTCTCGACCGAGGCCTCTGCCTTGGTCAGGTCGTTTAGCAGGGTCTCCGGGTCTCCCCAGTCGTCCTCGACCACGTGGGGGTTCTTGATGTCGAGGTTGTAGCCGCGCTCCTTGATCGTATCGATGGAGACCCTCCAGGCGCGGTCGCTTTCTTCACGCCCCTCGCGCTCGGGCCCGCCCCACCATGCGGCGCAGTCGTCCAGATGCTCCAGCCGGATCGGCTTGGTCATGGAGTAGGCCTTCTGAGTCTCTGGGACGCGGTGCTCCCAATACCAGATGTCCTGCGTCGACGAACCCTTTTCGAAGAACAGCAGATTGGTGCCAATGGAGGCGTAGGGTTTGAAGACCGAGTTCGGCAACCGGACGATGGTGTGCAGGTTGCACTCGGTCAGCAGGTGCTCCTTGAGCCGCGTCTTGATCCCTTCGCCGAAGAGTGAGCCGTCGGGCAACACAACGGCGGCGCGGCCGTTCTTCTTGAGGAGCCGGATGATGAGGGCGAGGAAAAGGTCGGCGGTTTCGCGTGTCTTGAAGGCGGGGAAGTTGTTTTCGATCCCGTCCTCTTCCTTGCCGCCGAAGGGCGGGTTGGTCAGGATGATGTCGACGCGCTCGGCCTTGGTCCAGCTGATGAGGGGACGGGCAAGGGTGTTGTCGTGCTTTACCCAGGACGGCTCCTCGACGTTATGGAGGAGCATGTTTGTGGTGCAGAGCATGTGTGGCAGAGGCTTCTTTTCAACGGCGCGGAGGGAGGCCTGCATGGTGACCTCGTCCTCAGGGCGCTTGACGTAATGCTCGCGCATGTGGCGCATTGCGCAGGTGAGGAAACCGCCGGTGCCGCAGGCGGGGTCCATGAGGATCTGGCCGGGCTTAGGGTCCATCTGCTGGACCATGAAGGCGGTGACGGCGCGCGGGGTGTAGTATTCCCCAGCGTTGCCCGCGTTCTGGAGGTCGTTCAGGAGCTGTTCGTAGATGTCGCCGAAATGCTGGCGTTCGGAAAGGCTGTTGAAGTCGACCTCGGAGATCTTGTTTATCACCTGCCGCATGAGGTGGCCGGATTTCATGTAGTCGTAGGCGTCCTCGAAGACGGAACGGACCACGCGGGCGCGGGGCGTTGTGGCGGGCAGCTCCTTCAGGGTCGGGAACAGCTGGGTGTTCACGAAGTCCTGAAGCTCATCGCCGGTGATGCCCTCCGGGTCCGCCGCCCATGCGCGCCATTGCAGATGTTCCGGGATGGGTGAGGTGTAGTCGTCGCGGGTGAATTCGAGCGCCTCGTCCTGGTCGTCGATTATCTTGAGGAAAAACATCCAGACCAGTTGCGACAGACGCTGGGCGTCGCCGTCGACGCCGACGTCCTTGCGCATGACGTCCTGAATGGTTTTTACGAGGTTTCTCATGGCTTAGCATTCCATAGGTCGGAGGCGTTCCACCGGGGCTCATCCCACGCTTCAAGCTCGCCGGCAGTTAGAATAGGGACAGGGCGGAGAGCTTTTAGCTCTTTGTGAAAATCCTCGCCGGAAGCTGGCTGAGCCTCCTCGAGCTTTTTCGTGAAGCCGGAGAAAATCATGGTCTCGAACAATATTCGGGTGCTCCAGTATAGACTAAAATCAGACCAGTATCTGTCAAAGCTGCTGGATGAAATCGACACCTCCCCAAATTTACCCCAAACTCGGCGTTGCAGTTCGTGTGGTGAAAAGTGAACGGCCCGAGAAGTCCCTTGATAGATGTAGTTATACTCTTTTTCGCGCCCAACTTGCCTTGCCACAAATGCCATAGAAGGCTGGCTTGCTCCTTGTCGCCAACCTAAAGTTTTCCCTATTTCTTTCAATTCCTTATCTTGGCTCTCTTTCATCGCGTCAAGCCGCCGGCTAAGCTTTCTCGAGAAGCCAAGCCTCTGAATTCCTTTTTGTCCGAGATAAGTCCTTTGCGCATGATGAGCCTCGGACAGTTCCTTAATTGTTAGCATAGATGCGAGTTTAGGAGCAATTTCTGAATTTTTCTGTAAATACTCGATCCAAAGAAGTTCTTCATATGCAGGACGCAAAAACACCACACCCATGGCTCCATTGCCGGAAGAAACCAGCGTGTGAATAGCTGAACAAGCCTCTGCTTGGCGAACCACTGCGGCGCGTCTAATAAACTCAAATCGTTTAGTCTCTGTTGAACCCACCCAATTGTATGTGCGTAACTCCGAAATATCTGGTTGGAGACGACCTTGTATACGCTCGCACAGCTCTTTCAGGTCGGAAGGCCGATCAGTCAATTCACGCACTTGCGTCATACAGGGCTCCTTGCAGGTCACGGATCGCGCGCACGTAGTCGGGTTTCTTACCGAAGGCTCGCATGAGCTCCACCGGCGTCCCCATGTGGGAGAAGGGGTTTATCTGAAGGATATTCGTGTCGTCGAGGGTCAGCACGCCCTCGTCGGCGTATTTTTCGAGGAGCGCTTCCAGCACAGTGCGGGCCTGGCCCCCATACCGATTAAAGGCATCGCGCTTCTTGACGTTTTCCGCGCGCTCTCGGCGGGTCAATGGTTTGGCGCCGAATGCGACGTGGCATACGAGATCGAAGGGATCGAGATTGCCGTCGATCTCCCGACCGATCAGCTCGAGGTCGAGGCCCTCTTCGGCGAGTTCGTCGATGATAACCTGTTTCCGATCTTCTGCATGCCATCTACGCAGGAAGTCGTCCATCGACGCGAACCGGCGCGTGAGGTGCTTGCGGGTGAAATCGCGGAGGCTCTCGGTGACCAGCTTCCCGTCGGCATCCAGGTATTCCACGCGCTCCTTGATTATCGTCGCGCCGACACCGTCGATGTAAATCTTTCTGCGCGGTCCCTGACCACCGCCCGGATCATCGGAGTCAGGTGGGTCTCCTGACGGCCCAGGCGAAACGGGATCGATCAGGACGGTTTCCGGATCGTCATCCTCCCAGTCTGTGGGCGTTTCCCCGTCCTCCGGCGGCGTCATGGGATCATCGGGACCAGGTTGATAGATCTGCACCGGCTCGCCATCAAATTCGGGATCGGCGAAGTGAGACGTCGCCCCCCGGAAGTCCATGAGTGTGAAGAAGTATTTGCCAGTGTCCTCGTGCACGCGTGTGCCACGCCCAACGATCTGCTTGAACTCCGTCATCGAACCAATTTCCCGATCGAGGACGATGAGGCGGCAGGTCTGCGCATCAACGCCGGTGCTCAGGAGGCGGGAGGTCGTGACGATGACCGGGTAATCAGCTTCTGGGTCGATGAAGTTCGCCAGCTCGTTCAGGCCCTCCTTGTCGTTCCCGGTAATCCGCATGACGTATCGGGAATCCTTGGCAACGAGATCCTGGTTCTCGTTGATCAGCGCCTGCCGCATGCGTCCGGCATGCTCCTGGTCGACGCAGAAGACGATGGTCTTCTGCATCCGGTCGCCGCTTTCCTTCAGGAACTGGGTGACACGGTTGGCAACGAGCTTGGTTCGGTCATCGATGACGAGCGTCCGGTCGAAGTCCCTGGTATTGTAAAGCCGGTCCTCCACCTCGTTGCCATCCCGATCGAGCTGTCCCTGCGCCGGGCGGTAGCCTTCGATATCTCGATCCACGTGGCACTTGATGACCTTGTAGGGCGCGAGGAAGCCGTCATCGATGCCCTCCTTCAATGTGTAGGAATAGATCGGTTCTCCGAAGTAGTTGATGTTGGAAGCATATTCCGTCTCTTTTGGCGTGGCGGTCAGGCCGATCTGCGTCGCGCCCGAAAAATGCTCGAGGATCTCGCGCCATGCCGAGTCCTCTGCGGCGCTGCCGCGATGGCATTCATCGATGATGATCAAGTCAAAGAAATCTGGGCTGAGCTCGCGATAGATTTTTTGGCTGTCTTTCGGCCCGGTCAGGGCTTGATAGAGGCCCAGGTAGATCTCGTAAGCGGTATTGATACGGCGCCGGTCCATTGCCAAAGTCAGCGTTTCTTCCGTGCCGTCGGGGCGCTCAATCGTCTTGGAGTTCGTTGATAGCTTGGCCATCGAGCCGATGAAGGGGCGGAAATCGTTGACCATGGTCTGGTCTATGAGGACGTTCCTGTCTGCGAGAAACAGCACCCTTTTCTTCCGGCCGGATTTCCATAGCCGCCAGATGATTTGAAACGCCGTGAAGGTTTTGCCGGTGCCTGTCGCCATGACAAGCAAGAGCCTGTCCCGACCCTTGGCGATCGCCTCAAGAGACGCATTGACTGCGTTGACCTGATAGTAGCGCGGCTCCTTGCCCGTCTCGAAGTATGGATGCAGGGCGGTCTGCGCTTGTGTTTCGCTCAGATCCTTCCACGCCAGGAACTTCGCGCGCAGCTCTTCCGGTGAAGGGAAGGCGTCGAGGGCGACTTCCTTCTCAGCCTCCTGGGATTGGCCTGTTCGATCGTGAAAAACAAAGCCATCTCCGTTCGAAGAAAAAGCGAATGGCACCTGGAGCATCTTGGCATAGTTGAGTGCCTGTTGAATTCCGTCACCCACCGTGTGCCGATTGTCCTTCGCCTCGATTATCGCGATCGGGATATTTGGCTTCAGATAAAGAACAAAGTCCGCCCGCTTCTTCTGGCCTCTGGCCACGAGTTTCCCGCGGACAATAATGCGGCCAGCAGTAAGAGTGCGCTCTTCAGCGATCTGAGTATGCAGATCCCATCCGGAACCCGTAAGCGCGGGCAGAATGTATTTGCTACAAATATCCCGTTCGGAAAGAAGCCGCTTGTCCATTCTTATCCACGTCTTGCCCCTCGTGGCAGAGTATAGGACGTGACCCCAGACGCAAGCCAGCCAAGCGCCGGGCACGCATGTGCGCTGGTCTGGTGCGCGGCTCGAAGACATCGTGGCGACGCTGGACCGTGCACTGGTGGCCTGAAGCGACGGGGTCTGGCAGCGCCGGGGCCCATCTTGACGGCCGCGGCGGCAATGTTCGCCATCTCACCCGACGCGGCCATCGCGCCGAAGTGCCTTGGACACATCGAAACGGAGGTGCGCAATGGACCTGATAGCTTTCACCCCTGTCGTCACGCCTGCTCAGAGCGCATCCGGCCTCATTTTCGCGCTCGACAGCCTCGATGCCCGGCTCGACACCACCGGCGATCTGGAGGGCCTGCTCGACATCACCGGCCACGGCGATGCCGTCGACGATACCTGGGTGATCGGGTGCTTACATCTCCCACCTGGGGCGAGCCCGGAGGATGGCCGCCACCTGTTTGAGGACGCGATGCCAGCACTCGAGCGCCTGCTAAATCGGGTGTGGTCGATCCCCCTCGAGGGGGCGTTCACCGACCCTTCGGTTCTCGACGCGGGGATGTTACGGTCGGAAGCAGGGCTGGAGAAGGTCCTGACGGCGCTGAACCTTGTGCTCGCCACCTGAGCGGGGCAGAGGCCCAGGAAAATGCCCTTGGTCCTTTCCTTGTATCCGATAAGACGGGTTATCGGATACCATTTGGCGGAGAGCAGAGAGCAGGGGAGAGACGTCATGGTGGCGCTGCGAGCGCGGATGGAACAGCGCTATGCGGACTGGCGGGATGACCTGCCCGCGGAACCGTTTGGCGGGGACGGACAAGCCAAGCCGGGCTGGCGGACTTTCCTTGCTGAGTGTCCTGCCTTGGATTTTGGAGCCGTCCGGGAAGGTCTGGAGATCATAGACGACGCTCCAGTCTGGCCAGGCCGCCGGAACAATCGGCCCGATGCCGCCCCGGTAGGCTCGCATGTCTGTTTGGACCTGTCACGTCTTTGTGCCGCCCCAAGTGCTCGTTTAGGCCACTTTCCGTTCGAAGGCGACCGGGCTTTTCCA
>NZ_MNBW01000036.1 GCF_001879715.1 Nioella nitratireducens
CCTCGTGCTCGGCCAGGATGCCGATGATCTGCTCGTCCGTGAATCTCGTTCGCTTCATTGTCCGTCCTCAGGTTGGGCCGGACTCTAATCGACGGTGGAGGAAAAATCCCGTGGCAGGTCAGTTTCAAACGCCCCTTCGTATTGCCACCGTTGCGCAATTTCACCTAAGGATTCGAGCACTTGGCGAAGATCGTCACCTCGCTCAGCCAGACCATAGGTAACCGCGGGTGGGATCGTTTGGGTCTGATCGCGCCAGATCACTCCGGCCGCCTGCAACATTCGCAACCGTTCCGTCAGCACCCGGGTTGAGATTCCCGGCACTGCCCGCTTCAGCGCTCCGAAACGTTGCGGCCCGCCATCGCTAAGGACCCAGAGAATATAGGTTGTCCACGGACCCATCAGCAGGCGCAGAATGGAGTCCATGGGACATGCGGGCGGTGTTTTCTGTTTCATTTTGAGGATCTCCATGGATGGTTACTTTTTCGTGCCTACTTATCCTTCAAAACCAAGACGCTTATTAACACTAAAGTGAAAAGCAAAACCTGGCAAGGATAACCCATAGGGAAGAATGCCCGGGCAATTTATACAAATGGAGGACGTCTGGATGAGCGACAAATCTGCGAAAATTACGTACTGGGCTGCAACCGGGCTGGTTGCATTGGTCTATCTGGGCGGAGCGGCATTTTACATTTCCTCGCATGACATGGTTGCGGGAATGTATGAGGGCCTGTTGAAGTACCCAACCTACATAATTTGGCCGTTGGCAATGCTGAAGATCGTGGCGGCCGTAGTCATCCTTTGGCGCCCGTCGACGTTTCTGTCCGATTTCGCCTATGCGGCGATGTTCTGGCACCTGTTGCTGGCCGCCTCGGCGCATATGGCTGCGGCCGATTCTCCGAACTCGTTGCCGGCGATTGTTACCTTGATTGCGCTGATTGTGTCGTTCCTGACGCAAAACCGGGTGCGCGCAAAGAAATCACCCTACGGTGATATGCTGAAGAGCGCCGCTTAACCGGATTTTCCGACGGCCACATGCCGGGCTGGCCATCACGCTCTGCCAGTAAAACAAGCGAAAGGACGCAGTACATGACTCGGATGCCGACGATGTTCATTCCACACGGTGGAGGCCCATGTTTTTTCATGGACTGGGACCCACCAGACACCTGGAAACGGCAGCGCGAGTTCCTTGCCGACTTACCGGCGTCACTGCCGAAAGTCCCCAAGGCGTTGCTGGTGATTTCGGGCCATTGGGAAGAGGCGCAGTTCACCGTGCAGAGAAACCCGGCCCCACCGTTGTTGTTCGATTATAACGGGTTTCCACCCCACACCTACGAACTGACCTGGCCCGCGCCCGGCGCTCCTGCGCTATCCGACAGGGTGCAGGCGCTGCTCGAGGCGGCCGGGTTTCCCTGCCCCGTTGATGAAGCGCGCGGTTACGATCACGGCGTGTTCATTCCGCTCAAGGTGGCCTTTCCGCAGGCCGACATTCCCTGTGTACAGCTGAGCCTGCGAAGTGATCTTGACCCGGCTGCGCATATTGCGGTCGGGCGGGCATTGGCACCGTTGCGAGATGAAGGTGTTCTGATCATCGGTTCGGGCAACACCTATCATAACATGCAAAAAATGATGCGCGCGATGCGGGGTGGCGCCGCCGATTTCGTGAACGGGCAGGAATTTGACCGCTGGCTAAGCGATGCGGCCACCCGCACCGATCCGGTAGAGCGTGATCGAATGCTGGCACAATGGGCCGACGCTCCCGGTGCCCGCGATGCAAACCCGCGCGAGGAACATCTGATTCCGCTGCATGTGGTCGCGGGGGCAGCCCTTGCCGACAAAGGCGTGAAAACGTTGGAAGATCGCGTGCTAGGCGCAGTCGAAAGCGCGTTTACTTTCGGCTGAATCCCATCCGACGCTTGAACATCCAGATCCAACCCGAAAAATCAAGGAAAACCCAATGACAACCATTCAAAACGGCCCTTTCATCGTCACCGGTGCATCCGGCCAACTTGGCCGACAGGTCATCGCCAATCTGATTGCGGCCGGTGCCGGTCCGATCATCGCCGTTTCGCGTTCGCCGGAAAAGCTGGCCGATCTGGCTGACAAGGGAGTCGAGGCCCGCAAGGGTGACTTCAATGACCCCGCATCGCTGAGCGCGGCTTTTGCCGGTGGCAAGCGTCTGCTGATCATTTCGACCGACGATCTGGAACCAGGAAAGCGACTGGAAGCGCATAAACACGCCGTCGCAGCCGCGATGAAGGAAGGGATCACACATATCGTCTATACCTCGCTGACAAACCCGGTTGAGGAAAGCCCGATCACGTTCTCCAAGGATCACTGCGACACCGAAGCGCTGATTAAAGAAACCGGTGCCAGCTATACCATCCTGCGCAACAACCTTTACACCGATCTGGTGCTGATGGGTGGTGGCAAAAGCATTGGTATGGGGCAGCATTTCGCCGCTGCTGCTGAGGGGAAAACTGGCTATGTCACCCGCGCCGATTGCGCCCGCGCCGCCGCAGCGGCCCTGATGCAGGAAACCGGTTCAAGTGTTCTGGACATCACCGGCCCTGCGGCGCTTTCCCAAGGTGACATCGCGGCCATCCTGTCGGAAATCTCGGGCAAGGATATCCCCTATATCCCGATCTCAACCGACGATCTGGTTCAGGCCATGATCGGCGCTGGCTTGCCAGAGTTCATGGCAAAGGTTTTTGCGTCCTTCGACGAGGCGATAGCCAAGGACTATCTGAATGTTGCAACGGGTGATCTGGAAAAACTGACCGGACAAGCCGGCCAGTCGGCGCGTGACTTTTTGATTGCCAACAAGGCGGCTCTGTTGACCCCGCCGGCGCATTAAGGAACCCATCATGAAGCTTTACAACGCCAATTTCTCGCCCAACGCCCTTCGGGTGCGGGCGGTTGCCCTGGAACTGGGGATCGACCTTGAGATCATCGAGGTCAACATACGCGGCGGCGACAACCGCAGCGTTGAATTCCTGGCAATGAACCCCAACGCCAAGGTGCCAGTGCTGGTGGACGGCGATTTCGTGGTCTGGGAATCGCGCGCCATCAATTCGTATCTGGCAAGCAAGAAACCCGAGCGCGGTCTTTATCCCGACGACCCAAAGGTCCGCGCAACGGTGGATCAGTGGCTTTACTGGCAGACGATACACCTTGGCCCGGCGATGCAGAAGCTGTCGTTCGAGCGGTTCCTGAAGGCGAAGTTCGGCATGGGAGAGCCGGATCAAAGCGTTGTCGACAGCGAGTTGAAAAATGTCGCTCAGTTTCTGGCCGTGCTGGAAATCGGCCTCGCGGGCAAGGACTGGATCGCGGGCGATCTGAGCGTCGCGGATTTCGCGCTGGCCTCGACATTCATGTATCGTGTGCAGTCTGAGATCTCGCTTGACGATCTTCCGAATGTCGCGGCCTGGATCGAACGACTTGAGGCGCGCGCCTCGTGGAAGGATGCGTTTGCACCGGCTCTGGCCCTGTTTGGCGGCTAGAATTCACAAATATATGTGCGGGGGCGAGCCATTCGCCCCCGCCCTAAAGCCCGCCCTAAAGCATTTCGGTATTAACCTGCGACATATCCGGCAGCCTTGAAGTAGTTCCAACACTCGGCCGGGTCGTAGAGATCGCAGATTGTTCCTATGGCCTCAAAGACGTCGGTGAAGGTTCTGGCTCCGATTTTTCGAAGGTGAGCTTTCAACTTTGAGAACGCCTGTTCGATGGGGTTCAGGTCCGGCGAGTATGGCGGAAGGTAGAGGAACCAGCAGCCGTGGTCGCGCAGGGCCTGAGCTGCTTCCTTGTTCCGATGGGTCGCCAGATTGTCCAGGATGACAACGGTGCCTGGATTGATCTCTGGAACGAGCACTTCGCGGATGTAGGCGGCGAAGGCCGGACCGTCCATTGCCCCCTTGATGACCCATGGCGCGATCAGTGCGTCCGGGGTCAGCCCGGCGATCAACGTCTGTGTTCCCCAACCGCCAAACGGCGCGTCCACCATCAGGCGTTGACCTCGTTTGGCCCTCCCGCGCAGGCGGGTCAAGTTTGTCTTCACCGCAGTTTCGTCAATGAAGACAACACGATCAGGCAAGGCTGAGATGGCGGGGAGCCGGTGTCTGAACCAATCGGCCCGCTGCTGCCTTACCTTGGCACGGCGGCGTTCGGCGGCAACCAGCGACTTTTTTTGTACGTGAAGCCGAGCCGGGACAGCAGGTTCGCGATGGAGGAATGGTGCACCCGCACGCCCTCAGCGTCGGCGAGCGCATCGCGCAACTCGAAGAGCGTGATGTCAGGATCTTGCTCGACCAGTTCCTCAAGAAAAGCCTGATACGGTGCCAGCTTTCCCCGGCCACGCGGCGGGCCTTGTGGTGCGGGTCCAGCATGGCCGCTGGTCCGAACTTGACGCGCCCACCTTGCACCCGTGGCGGGCGAAACCTTCAAACGCAACGCCGCCGCACGCCCGCTAAACCCTTCTTCAATATACTTCTGAAACCGCGCCCGGAGCGCTGATGGCAAAGGTGCTGACATAATCCATCCTCCCAATAAGGATGAATCACATCTGCCGCCTCAAGGGAATCCCCCGCGATTCAGATCCAGGCCGAAACGCTTTAAATAAGGCCACATCGTGCAAATTGGAATATACACATTCGCTGAATCGGGCGCAGGGTCCGGAGCAGATCAGGATCGCGGCATCAGCCCTTCGCAAAGGCTGCGCAATCTGGTTGAGGAAATCGTGCTGGCCGATCAGGTCGGGTTGGATTGGTTCGGCGTCGGCGAACATCACCGCCCCGACTATGCGGTTTCAAATCCTGCGATGTCGCTGGCAGCGGCGGCTACACAAACCAAGAATATCCGCCTTTCCAGCGCCGTTACCGTGCTGAGTTCCGATGATCCGATCCGCGTCTTTCAACAGTTTTCGATGCTGGACAACCTGACCCAGGGGCGCGCCGAGATCATGGTCGGGCGCGGTGCCTTTATTGAATCCTTTCCGCTGTTTGGTCTTCCGTTGGATAATTACGACGGTTGTCGCGTTGCCCTTAAATCTGAAGCACGAGGGAGTGGACAAAACATGGGGGTCACGCGGCGCGTTTTCGGTTTGCGACGGTTAGCCGGCCATCGAGAACCGCGGCCCTTGTGACGGCTACTCGGTGAGCCCCTTTGGGCGACCACCGCATCCTTCTGCGCTTTCCCATGCGGGCATTGGCAATATCATCGACTGATCCTTCGGCACGAGATGACGAGATGGGCAGCCCGTTACGGTATCGTCGGCCATAGTCGACGAGGGATTCCATGTTGTTCGCGAGATAGGTGTACAGTGTCTCGCATCGGGCCCGCACACGAGCGGCAGCGGTGCGGACAGCCAGTGGTTCTTCCGCAAGGCGGGTGCAATCGTGCATGAGCCCCTTCAGATATGTTTCCGCGACCCGTGCTCTGCCATGCCAAAGCCACCAGCGGAGGCTTTTCGCGGGTCGCTGGAACAGCACCGGAATTCCAGTGAACCCCGGTATCTGGACCAGACCCTGAACGGCTGCCTCGACATGCTGCACACGCATCGAAATGTGCCACCAGTCGAGGATATGCTTCACTTGGCCGTCGCCACCCATGGCATTGCGTATGAGGTTCGGGAGAGCAAGCTCACCATCCGAGATCACTGTCAACAGACGGCCCGGCTTCCATCCAAAGTCTGACAGCTCTTCTCGCATACGGCTGTCTGGCGATGCCGTCGCATTGGCGACCAAGCCAAATCGTCGACACATATTGCGGCTTTCAATCTTACCGACCACAAGATCGAGGTGTCGCTGCTGATACTCCGGTCGACAGCGGATATGCGCACCGTCCAGAAAAACCGTCAAACCACCTTTGGGCGGTGCTTCAACGGGATCGCCTGATGCCCTTCGACTTTTCTCGAGCGCCGTGGCTACTCTTCCCAACCGGTCACGCACCGTGGTGTGATGAGGCGGGTGGCAGGGGAGGAAGCTTTTCATCAGCCGCGCGGCCTCGCGAAAGGAATGCCGGGACCCAAGCTCCGCATGGAGCCGCTGCAGCTCCGGCGAAGCCCGGTCTGGAAAGAAATAGGCCAGCGGAGAAATAGGTCTGCCGAGCATTGCGGCCGACCTGGCATCACAAGAACAGCGGCGCAAGCGCGCGGCTTTGACCCGAACCCGCCCAAAGAGCGTGTCGAGATCGCGCGTGCGATAGTCATGAATGGCTCGAACCGAGGCGCAATCCGGGCATACGCGGCTTTCTCGTATGATCTCATCGACCTGGTCGTAAAGGACTACCCTCTGGATCTGTTCGACGATCCTCTTCCCATCCTCGAGGCGCAGCCCGATCCCGTCTGGACAGGTCACCCGGTAGGGTCGAGAAATGCCGTCAAGCTGATGTGTGCGCATCTCCCCATTATCAAAGGTCGTTTCGACCGTAATCCGAACGTCCATGGCAGCCCCCCACGCAAAGACCTTATCTTAGCACAGGCCAGATCACCGACGACGACCCCCATGTTCTGTCCACTCCCGCGCGCGATGGCGCCAATCAGAGCAGATCGGCAAACTGCTCCAGGTCAGCAACAGTTGCGACCAGCCCTTGTTGCGTCAGGATCGACAGATATTCGTCAACACTCTTGGGCGGGTTTTTGAGGCGGGCGCGAACTTTTCGCAGCGCGGAGCAGACCAGACCGGGCGCGAGAGAAAGCTGGTTCCGGAAAAAGTCGTCGGGGTGCTGAGTTTCGATGCCGAATGGTGCAAGTGCCTCTGGTGGGAAGTCCTTCAGGTTCTGAGTGACGATGGCGTCACAGCGCCCGACGATAGCGGCCGCCAGAATGTGCCGGTCTTCGGGATCCGGCAATATGAGGGCCGGCACCAAGGCCTCGTAGCCGGTGACCAGACAATCGCGTGTGGCCCTGTCCATCAAGTCACGTGTTCGTTCCAGCGCCGCGCGGTCCCGATGAGGTTCATTGCGCAGAAGGGCATCAATCCACTCCCGATGAATGTCAGCCGTCCACTTGGCCTTGAAAAGGTCCGTGACCGCCAACTGCATCAGTGCATCGCGCATCGGCGCGGGATAAAGGACGTTTGCGTCGAACAGGACAGTGTACTGGCTCATTTCGAGCGGTAGCCCATGTCCTGCTCTTGAGCGTCGGCGGCCAGTTGGTCGAGCACCGCTTCGCGCTCGGTGTCGATGGCAGCCTTGTAGGACATCACGTCTTCCATGCGGACGCGGCGATGCTTGCCGACCTTCCGATGCGGTATGGCACCATCCTCGAGCAGTTTGATCAGGAACGGTCGCGAGACGTTCAGAACCTCAGCTGCCTGCACTGTCGAGAGTTCGGCGTTCTCGGGAATGATGGTGACGCCGCGACCGGCTGCCATCGCCTCAAGGATCTCCATGAGCAGCGCGACAGCGCCTGCGGGAAGTTCGATCGGTTCCATCTGCTCCGCGTCTGAAACGCGAAGCTTCAAGGGTCCTCGGGTCGCCGCAAAGCGCGACAGGGCCTGTCCGGAGACGCGCGCGATTGCCGCGTCCTGCGGAGTCGGTGGAAGATGTCGGTGTGCCAGCATGTTCATGGTGGTCTCCTCTCCGGTTTCTGATCTCTACCACCATATATGAAATAAGTGCGACAAATGCATTAAGTGTTGGTGAGTTTCTGCACGCCCTGCCGCGTGCTCGCGGTCATCGCTGCTGCCGAGTGAGCGGGTGACACCCACGCTAACCTTCAGTTTGTCGCCTTCCACATCCTGAACCGCCCTTGCCCTGTGACCTCGCGGATCAGACCCCGCTCTTGCATCCATGCAAGGTTGCGCTGAACAGCGGCGCGACTGGCACCAGTCAGGGCCTCGGCCATCGGCGCAGAGACGAGCTGCCATTCGGTCAGCACTGCGCGCAAGGCCGGCGGCGTCTTGCCCGAGAGGGTGATCATCTCGGCCTCCGCCCGCGCTGACCATGCCTCGATATCGTCAAGGTGGCGCATCGCGGTCAGACAGGCCTTCTCCATCCCGTCGAGCCAGCGCGCCAGACGATCAGACGGTGAACCACCGGCCCGTAACCCCTCTGCCCCGCCCATGGCCAGAGGCGCGAAGACTGCGCCTCTCCCCTCGCTGGCAGCGATCCGCGCAGCTACGACAGCGGCTTCCATCTGGTCACCGTGCTGCCCGAGCCCCGCGAGGCGCCAGAGGTGAAAGCCCATAGCGGCGCGAGTGATCGGGTGCAGGTCTGCGGCCTGCCCCATCAGATCCAGCCAACCGCTCGCGCGGTCCATGAACGGCTCGCTCTCATCACTGAGGTTCCCGGGGTCGCGACGGTCGAGGAAGGCGGCCAAGTCCTGCTCCGGTCCCGGTCCACCAGTCAGTCGCCGAACCGCCCATCCGACTCGCGCCAGCGCCGCCGTGCCGTCCTGGACGCCGGACAGGCGCAGCGAGATCCAGAGTGCCAGCCGATCCTGGCTAATGCGGTCACCGGTGTGCCAGCTCAGATCTGCGGCATCCATCAGCGCCAGCCGATGCCGCCATCCTTCCGGTCCGCGCTTCAGGCGGTCGTCCAGCGCGCCGATGCGGCCGGCCACACGGGCAAGACGCGCGGCCTGGCCTCCCTCTGCCTTCCGCCAATCGTCGAGGACCTCGGTTTCACGCGGTTCGGCCCGTGGTCCCGGCGGCAGGTAGTCCGGCTCGTCGTCCATCGGACCGGGTAGGAACCACAGGTCGTCCTCGGACGCCTGTTCGACCTCCTCAGCATCAATGACGAGGGCGTCGGATTCATCATATAATGAGGGGGTTCTAGCCATCATATGTGCAAAATACTGCTGTTTTGCACTTTACCCAAGGGTTTTATCAGAGCGCGTCTAGACACCTTACATAGCATGCGCGCGCGATGGTCCGCGAGAACTCTCTGATCGCGCTCTGCGTATAGAAACCAAGGGCTTTCCGTTGAGCAGGGCCACAGTGAGCGCCCTTGCATTCGTTTACAATCGGTCGTTTAGTAACGGTATATGAAATTGCAAACGGCCGGTTTTCATGCCCCTGATAGGCTATGCGCGCGTATCCACAGAGGATCAGACCCCCCTGCCCCAGTCTGAGGCCCTACAAACTGCGGGATGCGTCGAGATCTTCGAAGAGCACGCCTCAGGCGGCAATCGTGCCCGGCCAGTGCTTGCGCGCGTGCTGGAGCGCATCAGCAAGGGCGACACGCTGGTTGTCGTACGGATCGACCGGCTCGCACGGTCTCTGTCGCACCTTCTCGAGGTGATCGAACGGCTGGAGGCCAAGGGGGCGTTCTTTCGTTCCATTCAGGACCCGATCGACACCGGATCCCCGCAAGGCAAGTTCACGCTTCAGGTCCTGGGCGCCGCAGCCGAGTTTGAACGCGCTTTGATCCGCGAACGCACCAAGGCAGGGCTTGCGTCCGCGCGCGCGAAGGGGCGCGTCGGCGGCAACCCTGGGCTTCGCACCAAGGATACCGAAGCGCTTCGGAAGGTGCGGCTGGCGCGGCAGGACGGCTACATGGACCGCCTGAACGCAACCGCGCAAGACTGGGTGCCGCATGTCCGCCGCCTACGACCCGACATGGCTTGGGAAGACGTGCTGCGGATTGTCAACGCCCCCTTGCCCCGCGAAAGGCGCTGGACGCAAAGCCGCCTGCTGCGCGCCGTGAAAGCCTATGTGCGTGACGGTTTCCTTCCCGAGGCTGTTCTTGGCCGAGCCGGGCGAAGAACTGCAGACGACCGCCTGCCCACGATCGTCGCGGCAATCAAGGGCGCGGATCCCGACATCACCTTGCAAGCCATTTGCAACCGGCTGGAAGCCATGCGCGAGCGGACACCCCGCGGGCGCACAAGCTGGCAGCCTTCCTCTGTGAAAATGCTACTGGAGCGGGCGAGCCGAATGGGACTGCTCGACTGAGCGATGAGGATAGAGTGACTGCTATCAATGGGCCTGCTAATTCCAGAACGGTTGTTCACCAACATGCCCGATGTCAAAGGGCCTCGTTCTCGAGGTGCACAACCGCTTAGCAGAGCGAACGGAATGACCATCACCTTGCGAACCGAGTCCCCACGGCGTCCACAGAACGCCATTCGCTCTACCGACCTTACCCGCGGATAAGGTCAGCCCAAACCGTCGACCAGGGAGGCAATGGCTTGTTCCAATCGCGCACGATCGATGGATGAGAAATCGCGATCGACCTTGATCTCAAGCCTCCCCTGCCCCGCCGTGCATTTGATCTGTCCGAAGGCGCTGCGGATGTGAAAGGTCGTCTTCGCCTTCGCACCGCCCTGCCCCGCCCGTCCCGCCGGCTTGGCAACCGTGGCCCCGGACGCAACAATGTCGAACTCATCGGCCTTGGTGTAGCGACGCAGCACATCCAGTTCATCCCGGATGTTGCGGTTGTCGCCAAGGGCAGTCACCTCACGGCGGATGTCTTCCGCAAGCTCTGGACGGTCCTTGAGTACACGTGACAACTCCACTCCCAATGCGCGGGGGATTTCGGTTGCGAAGCGCAGCGTGTCGCCAATGGTATCCAGCAGATGCGCAAAGGACCGGATGTAGCTCCGCTTGGAATAAGGGGCCGACTGGAACAGCGCTGCGACGGCCTCGCCCAGGTCTTTCGCTTCAGTCGCCGGGTCGGCGGCATAGTTCTGCGCAGCAAAAGCCATCTCGGCAAAGGACAAGTCCTTGCGAATGATGTTCTCGTCCACCATGCGGCGATAGAGCCCGGCGACATCCGCCGCCCCTTGCAGGATCAGCGCCGGGACGCATTCCCAATCCGCATGCCCCGTCTCTTCAAGCAGAGCACGATAGGCACAGAGCCGCCGGTAGCCCTGCACTAGTTCGTAGCCCTGACCATCTGGGCGTGGCAGCACGCGAATCGGGTTTGACAGGCCCAGTTCACGGATCGAAGTCACAAGCTCCGCCAATTCGATATCATCACCGGGCAACCGGTCACGCACGAGCATGTGGCAATGCACGTCATCCAGCGGCACCGTCTGGACCACATGACCGGAATCCCGCAGCGCCACGTATTCATGAGCCAGCGCATCGTTTTCTTCCCGGATCGCCTCGGCCGCGGATTTGCGAGCCTGAAGCGCCTCGGCGTTTTCCGAAATGGCGCTGGCCATCGGGCCGCGCCGCTGCGTCGAAGGGGCAACGGCATCAAGCGCCGGCGCCTCGTCTTCAGGTAACTCGATATCGAACATCCGTCTCTTGCGTGTCATGCCTCGTCTCCTTGCGTCATCGGATCGGGCACGACCTTATCCGTGGGTAAGGTGCCCGTCGCCATCCCCTCCCAATGGGGCAGCATCGTCTCTTTGAATTCGCCGTAGGCCCGGTCGAAACTGGCTCTTGCGCGGCGCCAAGTCTCGCGTGTCATGTCGCGGTAATCCATTTCGTAGATTGAATTCAGGAACCGCCCCGACTGCTCCACCGCGCGAGTCATCTCGACTGGATGGCGCGCAAGCTTATCATCAAACACCTTACCAAAGGCTTCAAACATCGCCCGGTGCAGATCGTTGCCAGGCTCGTAGCGTGTCAGCAGGAACCGAATGTCATGGAACACCTTGGGCAGCGTGATCTTACCCGTGGACAAGGTGCCTTCGAATCCGTGCGCCAGATCTTCAAGCGCTTCGCTAAGCTGGCCGATAAAGCTGGTGGTACTGTCGTACTCCCAGTAGCCGGGGCCCGAGGGGATATAGAGCATGTCAGCGGCGAAGACCGCGTTCATGGATTGATAGCCGATGGCCGGCGGACAGTCGAACAGGATCAGGTCCCATTGGTCATCGGGCAGCTGGTCGAGGAACCGGCTGACCGCCGCAAAGAAGGACCACTCGGGATTCAGGTGACGATACTGGGCGGAGGCGAATTCCACGAAGGCAGCGTTGGCGCAGGACGGGATCACGTCGATCGTCGGCCAGTTGGTTGACTGGATGAAGTCGGACGGCCGAAGATCCTGCAAGCCCAGATCGGTGATACTGGACGGGATCGAGCGGCGGGGCAGGGCAGTACCGCTCGCCGCGCCACGGGGGGCGTTGTTCTGCGCCTCGGTCTCTCGCACGAGATCGCGGGCCATGATGCCCCAGACTGTATGCTCCTCGCTGACATCGGTCAGACCCATTGAGTGGCTGAGAGTCGCCTGCGGGTCGAAATCCACACAGAGCACCCGGTAACCGTCGAGCGCGGCAGCGTGAGCGAAGTGCAGGGCCACTGTGGACTTTCCAGCGCCACCCTTGAAGTTGGCAATCGCGGTGCGGAAGGCACGACCCTGAGGGCGGGCGGGCATCAGCGGCTTGCCGCGCGGCTTGAGCTTGCGGCGCAGCGTATTCACCTCTTCCAAGGTGAACCAGCGCTGCCGTCCGTCAGGTTCGACCTTACCCGCGGGTAAGGTGGGGTCGGCAGCCAGTTTGCCGCGAAACGTGGATTGGTTCATACCGAAGATCAGTTCGGACACCTCCCAGGATGAGAAGCGGCGTAGGGTCTTCACCTTTTCAGGCGAGAACGTCTGCTGCCGGATCCAGCCTTGCATCTTGAGCGAGCGGGCCTGAAGGGTTCGGAGTTCGGAATGAGTAAGCATGGTCCCTCGGACGTAGATATTTGCATTTGCCTGATTTACGCTGAATTTGCACTTTTTGTCGAGATCGATATTCTGAGGATAAGAAAATGGCAAAACCCACGGAACAAGGCGTGCTTGAGGAAACCAACTCGAATCGGCATCACGCTGTTGAACCCGTTCAGGCCAGAGTAGCACGTAGGATTTAGGGGGACATGACGAAGGGCCAACCACATGTTGAGGGGACATCAAGGCCTAACCGGGGGACATCCTGCACGTCACCCAATACCAATTCATACCATTTTTCTTACAAATTGGGATTTTGAAAAGGACCCTTCGGATTCGAATCCTTGACAAATCCCGCCAATCAAACGCTAATCAGAGAAAGATCGGGGAAAGCGTTCAAAACCAGCTTCGCACAAGACGGAGGGTGCTTTTCTCTAAGGCAGATTAGGCACGCACCGGGGCAGGAGCGCGACGTGACATATGGCAAAGCGGGATTTCCCGCCCTTTCTAAGCAAGTTACTGGGCCAGGCGCCTCCCCCGTCAAATACGATATTCTCACCGCGCTGCTGGTTACCGCTGCCCAGGGCGACGCTGTCGAAGCACGCCTGGCACTGAGGCTTTCTTTGCTGATCACCGCGCGTTTCAACTGGCGCAATGGTTGCTTTGCTGTTGGACAAAAAGAAATGGCTCGGATGTGGGGCGTCACGGAACGCACAGCCAAACGCGAGATGGCCCATCTGCGCGGCTTGGGCTGGATCTCAGTATTAGTTCCAGCTGCCCGTGGCAGGGTGGCACAACACCGGATCAACCTGGCGACCGTCCTGAATGCGACCATGCCCCATTGGGACGCCGTCGGACCGGACTTCGTCGCACGAATGACCAATTCACCGGAACCGGACGAGCCCTCGAAGTCGAACATCGTTCCATTGCGGCGTGATATGACTCTTCCTGATAACGATGGAACCGGTTGGGCCGAAGCGGCCAAACGATTGCAGGCTCAGGATGCACCGATTTACGGTGCCTGGTTTGCGCCCCTGAAACCTCTCGACTTCGAAAGCGGAACCTTCACGCTTCTCGCTCCGTCGCGGTTTCATGCCAACTACGTTCGAACGCATTTTCTGACAAGGTTATTGGCATCGCTGACCGTCGAGAACAGAGCTATTCGCGATGTTCAGGTGGTGGCCGACGAAAGATGATCGGTGGGGCAGGGGGGCAGATACCCTTTGCGCATCTTGATTGCCGCCAGGCGCTCTGAAGCCTTTATCGCCTCGTCCTCGCTCTGGAAAGTTTCCATCATCACCTGTCCCTTGGACCCAATCCGACCCCAGTTCCTCATCAGACTCACTTCGCCAAAAAGGGTAGGCGCGAGCGACATCGCATAGAACCGTGCCATATTCTGCGCCGGGTCACAGCGCGTCATGTAGAGGGGTAGGGGCCGTTGCAAGGTCATGGCACGATTCTTCCACGACCACAGATTCCGGTCCAATGACAATCTGGAATCTAGACCGTTGCCTTGATTCAGAACCTTGATGATCAGTAATCAAGCGAGTTTCGTTCCATCTTCGACGACGATTTTGCTTCTTGGAAGACCGCTGACTGAAACTTTTTGCCGATCATCGAGAGGGAAAGGATTGTTGGTTTAAGGGTGACGGGAAGTGAGATCGGGAGAGTGGCTTCCGGCGCCCGTCGTGGAGAAGATCTGATGACCAAAGCTGTCCAGAAAATCACCCTGTCCCCGTCCCGGGATATCCCTTTCGACAAGCTGGTGCTGAGCCAGTCCAATGTGCGGCGCATCAAGGCCGGCGTGTCCGTCGAGGAACTGGCCGAGGACATCGCTCGCCGCGGTCTGTTGCAGAGCCTGAGCGTGCGGCCCGTGGTGGGTGCTGATGGCACCGAGACGGGGAAGTTCGAGATCCCGGCCGGGGGTCGTCGGTTCCAAGCATTGTCCTTGCTGGTGAAGCAGAAGCGGTTGGCAAAGACCACGCCCATTCCCTGCATCGTGCGCGATGCAGCGTCCGCGATCCTGGCCGAGGACGATTCCCTTGCGGAAAACATGCAGCGCGTCGCCCTGCACCCGCTCGACCAGTTCCGCGCGTTTGTGTCCCTGCGTGACAAGGGTCAGAGCGATGCAGAGATTGCTGCCGCCTTCTTCGTGACGCCGCTGATCGTGAAGCAGCGCCTAAAACTCGCTTCCGTCGCCCCTGCCCTGCTTGAGATCTATGCCGAGGATGGCATGACGCTGGAGCAGCTCATGGCCTTCACCGTGAACCCTGATCACGCGCGTCAGGTTCAGGTCTGGGATGTGATCCATTCATCCTGGAACAAGGAGCCATTCCAGATTCGGCGCATGCTGACCGAGACCTCGGTCCGGGCGTCTGACCGACGCGCGGTCTTTGTGGGTGTTGAGGCCTATGAAGCGGCGGGCGGCACGATGTTGCATGACCTCTTCCAGGGCGATGACGGTGGCTGGCTCGAAGACCCTGCCCTGCTCGATCGGCTGGTGACGGAAAAACTCCAGGCCGAGGCTGAGACGGTTGCGGTTGAGGGCTGGAAGTGGATCGAGGTCGCACTCGACCTGCCCTACGGCTA
>NZ_MNBW01000037.1 GCF_001879715.1 Nioella nitratireducens
TTGTCCGACATCAGGTCTCGTGCCAAGCTGGTCTCCATAACAGATACCAGCTTGAATCACGCCTGCGAGCCGATGGGAATCCCTTTTGTCAATACGACCTAATCAGCCCCATACGGTGCCGCCAACTCAGGTTACATCTGTCTGAAATACAGTCTATAATTCCGATATCCGAAGCTCAAGACGCGATCCCAACTGATTACGATCGCAGGCGGTATCTCGAAGCATAGCCCCGTTGAAGACTGCAGTCAGATGAACAACGAAGGACAGTAATTTGAGGGACGAGAATGAATTCAAGGCGTGGCTGGAAGAAAAAGGTCAGTCAGCCCAGACGGTTTCCTCTCGGATCAGCAGTGCGAAACGGGTAGAGCAGTACCTTGGTGATCTCGATGAAATTTTTTCAACTCAGACGAAAGAAAAGGTTCTCGAGCAGTTCGCATATAGCACTGAAGATGAACGTGAAGGACGACCAAACCCTTCACCAGTACCAATAAACGGTGTCTTGAGAACTGGGCTGGCCAGCATTCGGCAAGCCCTCGAACTCTATCACAGCTTTCTGGCAACCCGTCGCAACATGCCAGACAAATCGGCCCATCAGTCTTTGGTTGATCGACTGTCGCGCAAGGAGATTGAAGGCGCAATGGAAGAGTGCCGCTCGCTGGGAGAAAGTGCATTTCTGGCAAACAGCGGATTTACCAGGATAAAGACTAGGTTTGCAGATCGAAGCAATGGCCTCACATATCCGGCCAAGGCTATCGTCGTTGTCGCATTGAAGTATTTGCCTGAAAGAATTGTTCTGAACGCGAAAGAATTCTTCAACGGATTTGGCGAGGCGCAAGCCTTCTCGAAGCTCGAGGAACTCGGCTACGAAATCGTGCGGCCTACGGAAACGCAAGACAAGGACACGTTGACACGCGAGGCGATCGAAGCAGCCATGGATGCTTTCGATTTGCGCGAAACGGCCGAGTTTGAGACCGTGTTTTCTGCTTTCAAGGAACCAACGAAATACTGGGTCAGGTCGACAAAGCCTCGAGAGGACAGAAAGTACCCGACAAAACCAATCGTCGGATTTTTAAGTCAGAAGACCTCAAGCACGTTGAACGGTGGCTGGAGCCAACCTTCTGATGCGGCGGCAAAACTGCACGAGGCGGGATATGTCATCGTTGACAAGAATGACCTTCCGCTGCCGCTGCCGGAAGAATACTCGCACCTGATGCGCGGTGCCGACAGGGCCCGTTTCGTGGCCCTCAACTACTTCATCGAACCGGCGCGGGAAGCTGGACAGTCAAGCGTCGCCATTCGCGCAGGTGAACTTCACGATCTATGCGGGCTCGAGAAAAACTGGGCGAACGTCTGTCAGGCCTTGGAAGGCGAAAAATTTCAGTCGCTGGCCAAGGTGCCTGCTCCCAGAATTGAGGGACCCGCGAGAAGTACCACGACAATGTTCACCTTCGAGCTCAGACCGAAAGGCTTCACAAAAGGCGAAGACATGCCGCATTCAGCAAAAACAGACGCAGAAAATTTGATCCTGTTCGGCCCGCCTGGCACCGGGAAGACCTATCGTACGGCGGCCGAAGCCGTAAGGCTATGTGGGGAGGAAATGCCGGAGGACCGCGACGATCTCATGGCCGTCTACCAAGGCCTGCTGGCCGCGGGACGGATCGAATTCGTCACCTTCCACCAATCCATGGCCTATGAAGAGTTCGTCGAGGGCCGACAGCCGATGACCGGCGCGGATGATAGCGAGGACACATCCTCGGGCGGTTTCCGGCTGGAGACGGTGCCCGGCATTTTCAGGCGTATCGCGAAACGCGCGGAGACCAGCCGTGGGCATGCATCCGACGAGGAAACGATACGTGTTGAAGGCCGCCAGGTCTTCAAGATGTCGATCGGCGAGGCGAACAACCCTGAAGACGCGCATCTCTTCGAGGAGGCTATCAAGGGCGGCTACGCCCTCCTTGGCTTCGAGGACATCGACTGGTCAGACGACAAGTTCGCGAACCGCGAAGCCATCATCGAAGCCTGCAAGGCGCAGGGCCACCACAACGCCAATGTGGATGCGCGATCCGGTATGGTGCAGATGCCGTTCATTTTCCGGAACTGGGTCCGAGACGGTGACATCGTCATCGTGTCGAAAGGCAATGGCCTGTTTCGGGCAATCGGTGTGTTTACAGGTGGCTACGAGTTTGCACCTCGCCCGGAAGGCGACTATGCCCATCGGCGGGCCGTCCGCTGGCTCTGGATCGACCGCGAAGGCGTACCAGTCGGCGAGATCTACTCGCGAAAATTCTCCCAGAAGTCGATTTACGCGCTCTATGATGCCGAGCTCAACGTGCCGGCTCTGGAACGCTACATGAACAGCCAGCAGAACGAGGGGCCATCCGAACCCGAACCTTTCGTTCTGATCATCGACGAGATCAACCGCGCCAATATCTCAAAGGTTTTCGGCGAGCTGATTACGCTCTTGGAATCGGACAAGCGGCTCGGTCAGCCGAACCAGCTGAAGGTGCGCCTTCCCTATTCCGGTGACGAGTTTGGTGTTCCATCGAATCTGCACATCGTTGGCACCATGAACACGGCTGACCGCTCCATCGCCCTGCTCGATACGGCGCTGCGGCGACGGTTCACATTCCGCGAAATTGTGCCCGATCCGATTGTTCTGAAGGACACTGCCGCCCGCACGGGCATCGATCTGCCGGTCCTTCTGGCAATCATCAATGAACGGATCGAGTACCTCTATGACCGTGACCACAGGATCGGTCATGCCTATTTCACCGGCTGCGACTCTCGAGCGGATGTGGACGAGGTCATGCGGCACAAGGTGATCCCCCTGCTCGCCGAGTACTTCTTCGAAGACTGGGGCAAGATCGCCGCGGTGCTGGGCGATCTGGATACTCATGACGGGCCGATCAAGGGGGGCTTTCTGAACAGGTCTGTCCTGAAGGCGCCGCCGGGGCTCGACAATGGCGAGGCGATGCCGCGCTTCCGGTGGGACGTTCGCGAAGACAGCTTCGATTACGCGCGGCTGCTCGGTTCATGATTCGCCGCACGCTCCGCGAATGGCAGCGCATCGGCTACGGCGATGACGACAGGACCATCCCGCCCGCCGAGGCTGATCGGATTGCCGCCGTTGCGGCGCGCTCGAGCTTCGCAGGGCGTGGCGGCGAAGGTGTTCTTGAACATGGCCGCAAAGGGTTGCGGGCGCGCGGCGTGGTCGGCGTGATTGCCGCGCCTGACTGTCAGTTGGAGATCCTCCCGAAGATCGAGGGCCTGGGAGAATACGAGACTACGGACGAAGCCCTTCGCCGCCGCCTGATCCACATGCTGGCGGTGGTTCACGATCTGCGGATTGATGCAGGATCGTTGGCCCAGCTCGGATGGCAGAAGGACACCATTCTGGAATTGTTGATCCGGCTGTTTTGTGCGCGCCTCATGGAAGCGGTGCGCATGGGACTGCCGCGCCGGTATGTGGAGCACGCAGACGACCTCCCTGCCCTGCGCGGCAGGCTGGATGTCACCCGGCAGTTTTCACGCCATGCAGTGGCACCGCAAAAGCTGGCCTGTCGCTATGATGACTTGTCCTCTGACATTGCGCTCAACCAGGTGATGCGCGCCGCCGTGACCCGTTTGCAGCGTGTGGCTCAGGCCCCTGACAATCAGCGTATCCTGCGCGAGTTGGGCTTCGCCTATGCGGACGTGACCGAGGTTCCCGTCCCTGCGCTTCGATGGGACCACATCATACTGGATCGGACCAATCAGCGGTGGCGCGAGCTTCTTTCCTTCGCGCGGCTCCTGCTTGGGGATCGACATCAGCAGACCAGTGCCGGGGCTACAGATGGTCATGCGCTCTTGTTCGAGATGAATGCCTTGTTCGAGCAATACGTCGCCAGACTGGTCACCCGTGCTCTGGCCGGAAGCGGTTACCGTGTCGCAGCGCAAGGCGGGCACCGTGACTGCCTGTTCGAAGCGGGTACGGGGCGGTTTCGGACCAAGCCGGACCTCATCATCCGGCAGGGGGATCGAACCGTCCTCGTCATCGACACCAAATGGAAACGGATGGCGCCGCGCATCGACGACCCGAAGCAGGGTGTCAGCCAGGCCGATGTGTATCAATTGATGGCCTATAGCCAGCTCTACCGCTGCCCGGAGGTCATGCTGCTCTATCCACACCATGGTGATCTGCCGCCGGAGCCGATTTCGACCCGCTACGCGATCGGCAGCGACGGCGCCGAAGAGACCCTCCAAGTTGCGACTCTGGATGTCACAGGCCCTGCACATGCGCATATCGAAGCCCTGAAACGCCTGTTGGCGCGAACCTTGCCTGCCGCGGTCGCAGCCTGAGCGCGTCTCAGGCAAGGTACACGCACGGCAGGGACGTCTGGTGCGACCTGCCCGACCCACCGCTGATGATCAGCAAGGTCACAAGACCCTGCACATTAACTCGGACAAAAGTCCACTCTGAGAGTTTTACATCGGATTATATTCCGCCTTGCGGTGCATTTTATTGACTTCCCATGTAAAACCGCCTAACACGGACAAAAGTACGGATATAGCAGCACAAGGCGGAGTTTTCTCCGGTCAAACATGTCTTCATACCAAGTTCAGACCGCCCTGAAACGACTTGGCCATGACATCCGTGTGGCCAGGAAGAAGCGGCGCATGTCCGTCGCAGATTTCTGTGAGCGCCTGGGTGTGACCGACAAGACGCTTGCCAAACTCGAGATGGGCGATGGCGGTGTGCGGCTCGAGACAATGGCCATGGCTCTCATGGTCCTTGGCGAGCTCCACCGGCTCGGCGAAATTCTGGATCCGGCGAAAGACGATACCGGCCTGGTCCTCGATCAAGCCCGCCTGCCAGAGCGGATCGTCAATCGCCGCAAGCCGGCCTCCGGCAGATCGGCCATCACGCAAGAGAGATCGGATGAGATCGATGACGAAGGGAGCGCTTTCTGATGGCCGTGGCGCGTGTCGCTCTCGGGGAAGGGCTGGTTCCGGTCGGCCGTCTGATCTTTGAGACGGATGGGCGGCGCGCGCATTCCACTTTCCTCTATGATCAGGACTGGCTCGATAACCCGCGCGGCTTCGACCTCTGCCCGCAAATGCCGCGGGTGAACACGCCCTATCACGCCAGCTCCGGCGGGCGCGACAGCCGGAAGCGTGATGTTATCGCCGGGCCCTTTGCGGATACGTCCCCAGACAGCTGGGGCCGCAAATTGATGCGTCGGGTTCTGGGCGAAGCGGCAACCGAGTTCGACTTCCTGACCGCATGCGACGATACCGCCCGCCAAGGCGCACTACGCCTTTTGCAGGAAAACGGTGAGCCATTCCCGCGGATCGGAAAAGCCGTCCCGCGCCTGGCTGATATCGAGGACCTGCTCAAGATCGCACAAAGGTTCGAACAAGACCCGGCAGGCGCGGAGCAAGATGCGCTGGATCTCGTTGGTGCCGCCGGTACGCCGGGCGGGGCGCGACCGAAAGCCAATGTGAGGGATGGGGACCGGCTCTGGCTCGCCAAGTTCACCTCCATCAACGACACATGGCCGGTGGAACGTCTCGAGGTGGCGACGATGAAGCTGGCCGGGCGTCTTGGTCTGCGTACGCCGGAATGTCGGCTTGAGCTGCCTGGCAGCGCGCACCCGATCGGACTCTTCAGCCGTTTTGATCGCCGAGGCGGCGGCCGGGTCCCCTATATCTCCGCGCGCACCGCCCTGGGCAAGGTTGGACATGCGAGCGGCTTTTACACGGATATTGCGGATATCATCCGCAGCATTTCGGCCCGGCCCGGCGATGATCTGGGGGAAATCTGGCGCCGCATGGTGTTTGGGATCCTTGTCACCAACACGGATGACCACCTGAAGAACCACGGGTTCATCTATGCGGGTCAGAACCTGTGGCGTCTTTCGCCGCTCTTCGACGTCAATCCGCAGCCCCGGCGACACGCCCAGATGGAAACCGGGATCAGCCGCGTCCATGGGCATGAGCCGGACATTTCTGCCGCAATCGACGCAGCTGAGTTTTTCGATATCAGTGCGCCGGAAGCCCGGGCCTTGGCGCGGGATATGGCACAAAGCATCGGTAACACGTGGCGGGACGAGCTGCGCCACCAGGGGCTTGCCGGCGCTGGGTTGAACGCCTGCGCTCCGGCCTTCGAACATGAACGGATGGATGCGGCACTCGGGCTTTAGTTGGTAGGTTTTCTTGAGTCTCCTCGGATACCTTGGCGTCAAAGCCGTTTGTAGGATATGCGCGCCTGTCAGTCGCACGAGGACAACCCAAGAAGGCCATAAGCCTCTACTAAAGCAAATTTGCATTTCCTTTAATTGCGACCAAAGCAATCAACGGCCCTGGCCTCCTCAGCGCCGCGCCTTCGCGAAGCCGCGATCCGTTGCGATGAAGCGCTCGAGCATGGGGACCACCAGCTTCTTGGGTTCAATTGGCCCCTGCCCGGCCTGTTGGCCGAGGATTTCCCCATAGGCGATCAAGTCCCGATGCAGCTCTTCTGGCAGGTCCAAGGTGAGTTTCACAGGCTTGTCGTCCGGGATCGGCCCGAGTTTCAGCTTGGTCATGTCAGCCTCCGGGTGGCGCGAAGACGAGATCGCGCGTGACGATCACGCGGACGGGGAAGCCCGGACGGATGGTGAGGGTCGGCGGGACCTCCAGCTGGCGTTGAACGATGCGCTGTCCGGCCTCGTTGATCGTGTCGAGGGCCCCGTCCCGGAGCGCGCGGGCGAGGCGGTCTTCCTCGTCGAGGGAAAGCTCCGCGCCCACGGCCAGCAAGGTCGAAAGCCCCGCGGCGCGCAGGATGCTGGCCCAGTGATTGTCGACGCGGTCTTCGAGACCGGCAAAACCCGCGGCATCCCCCCCGGGCTGGCGTTCGAGCACAAGAGATCGCCCATCGGGGAAGATCAGCCGGGTCCAGACGAGCAGCACGCGGCGCTGGCCGACGGTGACGCTGTCGTCATAGGCGCCGATCAGGCGGGTGCCTTGCGGGATCAGGAGCAGGCTGCCGGTGGGGCTGTCATAGACGTTCTGGGTGACCTGCGCAGCGATCTGGCCAGGCAGGTCGGAGCGGATACCGGTGATCAGCGCGGCCGGGATGACGGAGCCGGCCTGCAGGAGGTATGGGGACGCTGGCGGCTGCAAGCGGTCGGGGGCGACCGTCCGACGGTCGGTCGGACCGGTCAGGAAGGCCTGGCGTGGATCGGTTTCTGGGGTGGCCGCCATCCCGCCCCCGGGTGCTGCAGGCGGTATCTGGAACCCCGGAGACGTCGGTGTCCCGGACCGCGTCTGGAAGAAGAGGTCACTGACCCGAGCGGCCTCCAATTCGGCGAGCCGTTGCTGTTCCGCTGGGTCCATGGTCGGGGGCGCGAGGCTTGGAGCCGCGATGGGCTGGCCACGTTGCTGCGCGTCGAGGATGCCGCCGCCAAGGTCGCCCGGCAGGGGCGGTCCGAGCCGCGGGATCGCGTCATAACTACCGGGCAGATCGCGGAGACCATCGGCGGGCTGGCGGCGATCGGTTGTGATCAGCTCTTCCGGCGCCGCAGACCTGTCCGGGCGCTGCAAGCCAAAGATTAGTGCGGCACCAATCCCGAGGCCCGCAACGACGCCAAGTCCGACGATTACCTTGCGCGAAATCCGCGTGACGCGCGGCGGATCGGCACGCAAACTCATCGCGGCGGCGGTATCGGTTGAAGTCTCGCTCATGTCCCCCGCTCCGCTTCCTGCCGCACCACGGTCGCGTCGGTTTGGGGTTCGATCCGCAGGATGCGGACCACCTCCTGCCGTGGACCGCGCCCAAGGCGCAGCTCGGCCGCGCCGAAAAGGCGATCGACGATCAGCACATTTCCGTGGATGCGGGAATTGACGATCTCCAGCTCCCCATCGGCGCCAAGTACGAAAAGCGGCGGCATCTCGCCCTGGGCGATGCCGCGCGGGAAGACGACATAGACCCGGCGTCCGTCATCGAAGACCGAGACCGGCCGCCAGGGCGGGCTGTCGCCCTGCAGTCCGTAGCGGTGGTTGCGTGCATGCGCGGGCGGGATGCGCGGCGTCGCGGGCGCGACGCGTGGGGCGTCGGGCGCGCGCGGATAGGCCCAGGAAATGGCGGGCATCCAGGTTTCTTCGCTGGCGTTGAGCTCGATCAGGTAGGTCCGCCGGTCGGTCGAGATCACGAGGTTCGTGCGGATGTCGGGCCGGGTGGGTTTCACGAGGACGAGGACGCGGGTGTCGCGACCCGCGCCGCTTTCGGTGTCGCCGATAATCCAGCGCGCGGTGTCGCCTGCCGCGATCGGGCCGGTGCCCGCCAGACGTTCGCCAGATTCGAGCGCGATGGTCGTGATCTGGCCCGGGGCGGCGTAGACCTGATAGAGCGCGCCTTCCGACCAGGGATAGATCTGGATCGCGTTGAAATACCCGGCCTGGCGCGGATCGACGCGGGCGGCGGCATTGGCATTGCCGACCTGGGCGACGGGAGTGGCGGCCGCCTCCCCGCCCCGGCTCGGTGTCCAAGCGGGCGGGACATGGAGCGGGCGCGGACGGTCATCGGGTGCTGTCACGGGGGGTGACGGCAAGGGTGGAACCGCGTCGTCATAGGCGAATGCGGGCGGACGGTCACTGGCGCAGCCTGCCAGAAGCAGGGTGGCAACGAGAGTGGCGGGCAGGATCGGTCGGGTCATTGGCTCATCTCCCGCGACCAGCTGATCGCGTTCACATAGATTCCGAGGGGATTGGCGCGCAGGCGGTCCGCCGTGCGTGGCGGGTCGATCACGATGGTCAGGATGGCGGTCCAGCGTTCGGTCCGGGCCAGTTGGCCGTTCTCATAGTGCCGCTCGGACCAGGCGACCCGGAAACTGTCGGGCGAGGCGCGGATGACGCTCGAGACCTCGACCGAGACCTGGTCCTCGCCCACGCGCGTAAAGGGATCATTGGCGCGGGCATGGTCGTTCAGCGCCAGTGCCCCGCGGTCGGTTGTGAACTCATAGGCGCGAAGCCAGTTCTGTCGGACCACGATGGGATCGGCGGGCAGGCCCCGGACTTCCTCGATGAACCGGGCGAGATGCCAGGCGATCTGCGGATCGCTGGGTCGATACCCGGCACTCGCCGCCTCGACGGCGCGCGCCTCGCCATGCCGGTCGATTTCGACGACATAGGGCACGACGGTGCCGCGCGCCGATTGCCAGACCAGCGCCGTCGCGAAACCGCCCGCGAGGATCAGGCAGCCGATGGCCATGAGGCGCCAGTTCTTCGCCTGCACCCGGGCGGAACCGATACGCTCGTCCCAGACCTGGGCGGCCTTCTGGTAGGGGGTCTCTGGGGTTGGGGTCTTGCCGTAATGCGCGGCGGCGCGTTTGAAGAGGCTCATGGGCGGTCGCTTTCAGAGAGAGGGACGGAGGCGCCGGAGCCAGGACTGTCCCCGGCCCGCAGCGCGTGGGTGGCGGCGGAGACGCCCTGACTCATGGCCTGGCTGCGGTGCATGGAGCGCGCCCAGGCCGGTGGGCTGCCCGCGGGGGCGGCCATGGCAGCCGACGCACCTGCAACGCTGCCCATGGATGAGGTGCCGCCCGTGGCGGCGAAGCCCGAGCGAGCACCTGCGGCATGGCTCGCCTTGAGGGCCCCCGAGGCCGCGGCGGCGGCCCGGCGCAGGGGCGAAAGCGCGGCCGCGCCCCCTGCCCGCGCCAAGCCGCCGAGACCGGAGGTAACACCGGCGGCGCCGCTCTGGCCCATCGATCCGAGGCTATAGGCGGTGGAGGCAGCACCCGTGGCGGCAGCAGCGCCGCGCGTGGCGGTTGCCCCGCCCGAGGCGAGCGCCCCGGCCCCGCGGGCGCCGAGCATGGCCCCGCCACCCGCCGCGACGGTGGCGCCTCCCACGGCGAGCCCGGTCCCGACGGCGGCCCCTGCGCCCAGTTGTGGCCCGCCGGAGACGAGGCCTGTGGCGATGCCGGGGCCGAAGATGCCGAGACCGAGGAGCGAGAGCGCCGCCAGGACGATCGCCATGGCCTCGTCGATCGTGGGTGTCACGCCGCCGAAGCCGGCGGTGAACTGGCCGAAGAGCGTCGAGCCGATGCCAATGATCACCGCCAGAACCAGCACCTTGATGCCGGAGGAGACGACATTGCCGAGGACCCGCTCGGCCATGAAGGCGGTCTTCCCGAAAAGACCGAAGGGGATCAGCACGAAGCCCGCGAGGGTGGTCAGCTTGAACTCGATCAGCGTCACGAAAAGCTGCACGGCCAGCAGGAAGAAGGCCAGAAGCACCAGCGCCCAGGCGAAGAGCAGGCAGGCGATCTGGATGAAGTTCTCGAAGAAGGCGACGAAGCCCATGAGATCGGCGGTGGATTCCAGAAGCGGCCGCCCGGCATCGAGCCCGGTCTGCGCCACCCGTCCGGGACGAAGGAGGTCGGCGGGCGAAAACCCGGTGCCGGAAGCCAGCAGCCCCAGCCCGGCGAAACTGTCGAAGACAATTGCGGCGAGGCTGTTCCAGTTGGAAATGAGCCAGGCGAAGACACCGACGAAAAGGGTCTTTTTCACGAGGCGGGCGATGATGTCGTCATCCGCGCCCCAGGCCCAGAAGAGGGCCGCCAGCGTCACGTCGATCACGATCAGCGTGCTGGCGATGAAGGCCACCTCGCCGCCCAGCAGCCCGAAGCCGCTGTCGATGTAAGAGGTGAAGACCCCGAGAAAGGTGTCGATGACGCCGGTGCCGCCCATGGCTCACTCGCCCCCGGTCCGGTCGCGCCCGAGGAAGCGGTCGCGGGTCTCGGCCCAGACGGCGAGGCAGTTGGGATCGGAGGCCGCGGCCTCGCCCAGCTCCTGGCAGCGCAGTTGTTCGGCCCGCAGCGGGTCGACCTCCTGCATGAGGGGAGTCGCCGGACGCGTCGCCTGCCCCGCCTCGTCCCGGCCCATCTCCACCACCGCCGCGGTGATCGCGATGGCGACGAAGACGATGGCCGCGATGCGCGCGAGGACCGATCCCTCCATGGGCCTGTCTCCCTTCAGTTGTTGAACATCCGGGCATTGCCGGGCTGATAGCCCGCGCCCGGGGTGAGGAAGCGCTCGCGCTGGACCCGGCCCTGTTCGGCCGCGGCGGACCGTTCGGCCTCGACCAGCGCAGTCGCACGGCCATTGGCGGCCACGACCGCGATCAGGTCGGCGATCTGTTGTGACTGCAGCGCCAGAAGCTGGTTGCCCGCCTGGGTCGCCTGCAGGGCGCCGACGGCGGACTGGCTTTCGCCGACAAGGGCGGAAAGCTCGGCGCGCTGGCCGTCGAGATTGCCGACGACGCCGGCCTGCACGCGCAGGGCGTCCTGCAGCCCGCCGACGGTGTTTTCCCAGCGGGAGCGCGCATCGGCCAGAAGCTGCGCCTCGGGCGCGGCCATGGGGATGTTGGCGTAGTCCTGCTGGAAGACCTGGTCGATCTGGGCGACATCGAAGGCGATGTTCTGGGCCTCGGACAGAAGCTGCCGGGTCCGATCGACATTCTGCTGCAGGGCCTGCAGCGAAGAATACGGCAGGCTCGCGAGGTTGCGCGCCTGGTTCATCAGCATCTGCGCCTCGTTCTGCAGCTGGGTGATCTGGTTGTTGATCTGCTCGAGCGCGCGGGCGGCGGAGAGGATGTTCTCGGCGTGATTGCGCGGGTCATAGACGATGCGCCCGCCCCCGCCGAAGAGGAAGGCCTGGGCGGGCGTCGCGAAGATCGGCGAAAGACCGATGGGGGCTGCGAGCGCCAGGGCTAGCGCGGAGGCGCTGGCGAGACGGGACAGGCGATGGGCGGCTTGGGTCATGGGGTGGTCTCCTTTGCGGGTTCGGGGGCTTGGGGGATCGGTGCGTCCGGTGCCTCGGGCTCCGGCGCAAGATTGGTGAGGCCCGGGATCAGCTCGGCAGCCCAGCCGACCCCGCGGGCTTGGAGCCAGGCGGCGAGGAAGCCGTCGCGGCCATGTTCGGCAAGGATATCCGAGATCAGCGCCTGGTCGGACTTGGCGGAGGCGGCGCAAAGCGCGAGGCCCACCTCGGAGAGGCCCAGTTCGAAAAGCCGGTTCCCGCGCCGCGACTGGCAATAGTAGTCGCGCTTGGGCGTGGCCCGGGCGAGGATCTCGATCTGCCGGTCATTGAGGCCGAAACGGCGGTAGATCGCGGTGATCTGCGGCTCGATGGCGCGTTCATTGGGGAGAAGCAGCCGGGTCGGGCAGCTTTCGATGATCGCGGGCGCGATGGCGGAGGCGTCGATATCCGAGAGCGACTGGGTGGCGAAGATCACCGAGGCGTTCTTCTTACGCAGGGTCTTCAGCCATTCGCGGAGCTGGCCCGCGAAGCCCTCATCATCGAGCGCGAGCCAACCCTCGTCGATGATCAGCAGCGTCGGCCGCCCGTCGAGCCGGTCGCCGATGCGGTGGAAAAGAGAGGAGAGGACCGCGGGTGCCGCGGCGGTGCCGACCAGCCCCTCGATCTCGAAGGCCTGGACAGAGGCCGCGCCAAGCTCTTCCATCTCGGCATCGAGCAGCCGCCCATGCGCCCCGCCGAGGCAATAGGGGCGCAGGGCCTGTTTCAGGTCGGTGGATTGCAGCAGGACGGCGAAACCGGTGATCGTGCGCTCGCCCACCGGGGCCGAGGCCAGCGAGGTCAGGGCGGACCAGAGATGCTCCTTCACCTCCGGCGTGATCGCGATGCCTTCGCGGGCGAGGATCGCACCGATCCAGCCCGCGGCCCAGCTCCGTTCGGCAGGATCGCCGATGCGGGCGAGCGGCTGGAGGGAGACTGTTGTCTCGTCACCCTCCGTCAGCTCGCCGCCAAGATCATGCCAGTCGCCGCCCATGGCGAGCGTGGCGGCGCGGATCGATCCCCCGAAATCGAAGGCAAAGACCTGGGCGCCCGGATAGCGGCGGAACTGCAGCGCCATGAGCGCGAGCAGCACGGATTTGCCGGCCCCGGTGGGACCGACGACCAGTGTATGGCCGACATCGCCGACATGGAGCGACAGACGGAAGGGCGTCGCGCCCTCGGTCTTGCCGTAGAGCAGCGGCGGGCCGTCGAAATGCGCATCCCGCTCCTCCCCCGCCCAGACGGCGGGGAGCGGGATCATATGGGCCAGATTGAGTGTCGAGATCGGCGGCTGGCGGACATTGGCGTAAGCCTGCCCCGGCAGCGAGCCGAGCCAAGCATCGACGGCGTTGACCGTCTCGACCATGGCGGTGAAGTCCCGGCCCTGCAGCACCTTCTCGATCAGGCGGAGTTTCTCGTCGGCGCGACGCGGGTCCTCGTCCCAGGCAATGAGGGTCGCCGTGACATAGGCCTCGCCCGCGATATCGGCACCGAGTTCCTGCAGCGCCATGTCCGCATCCGCGGCCTTGTTGGCGGCGTCGGTGTCGACCAGCGCCGATTGCTCGTTGGTCATCACCTCCTTCAGGATCGCGGCGATGGATTTGCGCTTGGCGAACCATTGGCGGCGAATGCGCGCGACCATCCGCGCGGCCTCCACCTTGTCCATCAGGATCGCGCGGGTCGCCCAGCGATAGGGAAAGGCCAGCCGGTTGAGATCATCGAGGATCCCGGGTGTGGTGGCGGTCGGGAAGCCCGAGAGGGTCAGGACACGCAGATGGGCGTTCCCCAGCCGCGGCTCGAGCCCACCGGTCAGAGGCTGGTCGGCGAGAAGCGCGTCGAGATAGGCCGGGGTTTCCGGCACGCGGACGCGATGGGCCTGCGTCGAGATCGTGGAATGCATGTAGGTCAGCGTTTCGCTGTCATCCATCCAGCGGCATTCGGGCATGATGCCGTCGAAGAGCGCCAGCACGCGGTCGGTGCGGTCGATGAAGCTGCGCAGCACCTCGCCCGCATCGATACCGGTCTTGTCGCGGCCTTCGTAGAGCCAGGTCTCGGCCCGCGCGGCTTCTTCGGCGGGCGGCAGGTAGAGGAAGGTCAGAAAATACTCGGACTGGAAATGTGCCCCCTGCTCGGCAAAGCCTGCGCGACGCTCGGCATCGACAAGCGCCGAGGCCGGATCGGGAAAGCGGCTGTCGGGATAATCGGCAGCGGCCACGCGCTGCGCCTCCACGCAGATCGCCCAACCGGATCCCAAGCGGCGAAAAGCGTTGTTGATGCGCCCTGCCACGGCCACGAGTTCCGCAGCAACCGCGCTGTCGAGATCGGGACCGCGGAACCGGGCCGAGCGCTGCAGGCTGCCATCCTTGTTCAGCACCACGCCGGGCGCCACCAGCGCCGCCCAGGGCAGGTAATCCGCCAGCCGCGTTCCTTTCCGGCGATATTCCGTGAGGTTCATCATCAGCGCGCGCTCACACTTCGAGATGACCGGGAAGACGCAAGTGCCGACGCCCGACCTCGACGAAGAGCGGATCGCGCCGCGCGGCCCAGACCGCCACCAGGTGGCCCAGAAGGCCGATGACGATCCCGGCGACCCAGAGCTGCAGCCCGAGCCCGATGGCTCCGGCCAGCGTGCCGTTCAGGATCGCGACGGCCCGCGGTGCACCGGCCAGCAGGATCGGCTCGGTGAGCGCCCGGTGCACCGGGACGGTGAAGCCCGGCACGTCCGCCAACTGTTCAAAGGCTGGCCATTCGCTACCGCTCATGGCGTTCCTCCCTCGCGGCTTTCCACTGGAAAGCCGCGTTCCCCTGCGGTG
>NZ_MNBW01000038.1 GCF_001879715.1 Nioella nitratireducens
ACATCTCGGTAGTCACACAATGGCGAATCCTGCCATAACAATATCAATCACTTAGTCGATTTGCTGTCGAACTTGGGGGGCACCGGCAGGTTACGGGCATCGGTTCCGTCAACGGGCGCGGCCCGGTCAAGGTCTCGCGCCTTTCTAGACCCGAAGACGCCATCGTCCTGCTGGCGGCCGCGGCGGACCAGGGCGCGGCTGCCCTTTGGGTGCGCAATGCCGTAGATGATGCGATTGCCGCCGTAGAGGCCTTGCGGGATCGTGGCGTCGCGGCTGATCTGTTGCACGCCCGGTTCGCCCTTGTCGACAGGATGCGCCATGAAACTGCCGCTCTGGCCCGGTTCGGCAAAACCCGCGAGGCCCGGCCCGGCCGTGTGCTGGTTGCGACGCAGGTTGTTGAAAGTTCGCTCGATCTTGATTTCGACGTGATGGTCTCGGATCTCGCTCCGATCCCGGCGCTGGTTCAGCGGGCAGGCCGCTTGTGGCGGCACATGGACCGTCGCCCTGCTGAAACCCGCGCCTGTCCTGCGCCTGTCCTGCATGTTCTGTCCCCCGATCCGGACCAGGTGGCCGATGCGCTCTGGCTGCGCGGGGTGCTGGACAGGGGGGCCTTCACCTATCCGCTGGACTTGCAATGGCGGGCAGCGCGAGCGCTGTTCTCGGTCGGCGTGATCAACGCGCCGGAAGGCTTGCGTGACTTGATCGAGGCGGGTCTGGCTGGCGATGACTTGCCCGAAGCGCTGCACCAGGCAGAGTTCGAGCGTCAGGCGCAGGGATACGCCCAGACCGATCTGGCACGGCAAAACCTGATCGACCTGGATGCCACCTATAGGAACATCAAAGGGTTTTCCGAAGATGCAGACTTCCCGACCCGGCTCGGGCGCGAACAGCGTGTGCTGGTTCTGGCGCGCCAGGCGACGGCGGGGCTTTGTCCGTTGGAGGGGGTCGACTGGAGCGCGCACAGCCGCCAATTGTCAGAGGTCAGCATTGCCGCCTACCGTGTGCAGGGATTGCCGCTTCCCGATCAATCCAGTCCAGAGATCCGCGCCGTGAAACGCGACTGGCCGGACTGGATGCAGGCACGTCTGACGTTATGTCCGGTCAGTGAAGATGGGATGATCTGCGAGGGGCTTTCCTATGATCCGGAACGTGGTTTGCTCTGCGGATCTTCGCGCGCCGCATGATAGAGTTTGATCCCCACAGGGGTTGCGCGTCTTTTTTTAGGTCATTTCTTCGGGGAGGCGTCGCCATTCCGCTCCATTCGTTTTGATGTCTGGAATCGATGTAAAAAGCCTTTGACAATCCCAAGCTTCAAGGAGGAAGCTAATTATTGAAATGTGCTCATTCCGATAACTCTGCTCGATGGCTGAATGTCTTTAAATCTGATTTCCAATTCTTGGATTCCCGTCAGGATGGAGGATGGCTCGACAAGGGTCATTGCGCCGCATCAGATGGCTGATCCATCCATCGCTGCCCCGGACTGGCCGCGCGCGGATCTCAACCTTGCCTGCTACGAGTTTCTGGTCGGGCTCGTGTTCATGACCTGCCCGCCCACCAATCTGCGGGACTGGGCGCATAATCGGCCAGACCAGGCTTTGTTGCAGGAACGGCTGTCCGCCTTCTTGACTGCCTTCGACCTTCTCGGCGACGGTCCACGCTTCCTGCAGGACAGGGATCACCTGAACGGCGCGCCATCATCGACAGATATGCTGTTCATCGATTCTGCGGGTGGTAATGCGGCGAAGAACAATGCCGATCTGATGGTGCATCGCGACCGCTATGGCGCGTTGGATCTGCCGCTGGCAGCCATGGCTCTTTATGCCTTCCAGCAATTCGCGCCAGCCGGCGGTGCCGGAAATCGCACCTCCATGCGCGGTGGCGGGCCTCTGGTGACGCTTGTCGATCCCGGCACGGGGCTCTGGGATCTGGTCTGGGCCAATGTGCCGTTCGGCCAGCCCGCCAGCGCAGGTGATCTGCCCTGGATGCGGGGAACGCGCACGTCGGAGAAAGCGCAGCAGGTCACGCCGTCGCAGGCGCATCCGGTGGAAGCGTTCTTTGGCATGCCGCGCCGGTTGCGGCTGGTTGGAGACGATCGGATCACCGGCGTCGTGCAGCGTCCCTACGGCACGAATTACGCGCTGTGGCGGCATCCGCTGACCCCCTACTATCGAATGAAGGAAGGGGCCGAACTGCTTCCGCGCCACCCGGCCGGCGGGCGATTGCCCTATCGAAACTGGGCCGGGACCGTCCTTGCGCAGCCCGGTGACAACCTTCGGCTGCGCGCCACCTCGATCGACGGCGTTTTCGACAGGTTCGCGCGCGCCCCGACGCGCATGATTGCGGCGGGGTGGGCAATGGACAATATGAAACCCAAGGATTTCCTCTGGGCCGAGCTGCCGCTTCTGTCCTTCGACGCGGCGGCGCAGGCGCGGGCGGAGGCGCTGATTGTTGCGGCGGATACAGTGACCTCGGGTCTGCGCCGCGCCTTGACGGTGATTGTCGAGGAAGGCAGCGCACGTGAGGCGGAGCTTGACCGTTTCTGGTCCGACACCGAGGCCGATTTCACCAAAGCCCTGGCGGAGCTGAGCCAGGCCGTGTTCGACACGGCGGCGATCTCGCTCGGTTTCCTGGCGGCGATCGGTCGCCAGGCGCTGCGCCAGTTCGAGGCGCTGGCCCTGCCCGGGCTGGCCGACAGAAAGATGGAAAAGGCAGGCCAGATCGTGGCAGCTCATCGGGGCTTGAGATCATTGGTGCAAGGGCACGGTGCGGCGGGCAAGAAGCTTTGGGCCGGACTGGACCTGACCCCGCCGGACCCGACACCGCAGTTGCAAAAGGAGGTCGATGCATGAGCAACCCTGACAGCGAACGGAGGCCCGGGCAGATCATCCTTGGCTGGTGGTCGACCGAGTTGGGGGCGCGCACGACTGGCGCGCAGAAGGGCCTGTCGGCACGGCTCAGGCGCGGCGATGATGTCACCGTCTTGTGCGAACGCCCTGTGCATGATCTGGCGCATCATTTGGGGCTGCGTGATGGCGCCCGGATTGCCAGGCTGGCGCGCGTTCTGGCCCATGTGCGCGATCACGGCCCGCGTAGCTTGCCGCGACGCCTTGGCACCGGCGATCCGCCGATCATGTCCCAACTGCGCTTCGAACGGCTGGTGAGGTCTGAGGGCGAAGAACTGGAAGCCGCCCTGCGCCGCGCCCTGGAGATGGCAGGCCATGCGGCCAACGTGGCGCATCTGGGCGAGTCGGTTCTACTCTGGTCCGACGCGATCCGCACCCGCTGGTGCTTTGACTATTACGGGGCCGAGCCCCCCAAGACTGCCTTATCCAAGGAATCCGCCCAATGACGACTTTCGTTCAATTCCACATGCTGACCACCTATCCGCTGTCCAACCCCAACCGCGACGATCAGGGCCGCCCCAAACAGGCGCTGATCGGAGGCAGCCCGCGGCTGCGGATCTCGTCGCAATCGCTTAAACGGGCAGTGCGGGAAAGCAGTTACTTCATGCAGGATTTGGCCGGTCACACCGGCACCCGGACCCGCAGACTGGCCACCGAGCTGAAAACCGAACTGGTGGATCAGGGTGTCGAGGAGACCCAGGCCGAGAAGATCGCCACGGATATTGGCGTTGCGTTTTCCAAGCTGGAAAAGGGCTCCACCAATGCCACGACCCTGGCTTTCATCTCGCCCGATGAATGGGCGATGGCCCGGGAACTGGCGGCGAAAGCCGTGGCGGGCGAGGCGCTCCCGACGGAAAAGGAATTGAGGAATGTCCTACTGCGCCGTGCCGACGGGGCCGTGGACATTGCCATGTTCGGGCGCATGCTGGCCGAAAGCCCGGAATATAACCGCGATGCGGCGGTGCAGGTTGCTCATGCCTTCACGACTCATCGCGCCCAGGTGCAGGATGACTGGTTCTCGGCCGTCGACGACCTGAAGACGCGCGATGACGATGCGGGCGCGGGGCATATCGGCGAACATGGATTCGGGTCGGGGGTCTACTACCTTTATGCCTGCGCGAATGTCGATCTGCTGATCGAGAATCTGAACGGCGACCGGGCGCTTGCCGAACGGGGCCTTGCCTCGCTGGCCTGCGCCCTGGCCACGGCGACCCCGAAAGGAAAGCAGAACAGCCATGCCCACCACCCGAGGGCGGGCTATATCCGGGTCGAGCGGGGGTCCGACCAGCCGCGCGATCTGTCGGGGGCGTTCCATCAAGCGGTTGCGCCCGATGAACGCGCCAGCGTCACCGCCCTCACGGCTATGGCCGAGCGCCTCGACCGTGCCTATGGCCTGTCCTGCGAGGTGAATGAAATGGATGTCGCCGAAGGCGTGGGCAGCCTCGACGAAATCGCCGGTTTCGCTGCCGAAGCCGTGCGGGGCGTTTCAGCCGATGCCTGACTACCTGATCTTTCAGCTGGTCGCCTCGATCGGGTCGATGGGGGAATTCGGTGGCCATGACCGGCGCGGCACGCTCGGCCTGCCGGGTCACTCGGCGGTGATTGGCACCATCGGGGCCGCACTTGGCCGTCGGCGAGATCAGGATTTTTCCGATCTCGATGCCTTGGGGCTGGCGATTGCCAGCTTTGGACGGACCACACCCTTGCGCGATTACCATACGGTTCAGACGGTGCCGAGTGCAGCAGTAAAGCAGCCTCAGTCCCGGCCTCAGGCGCTGCGCGATGCCGGGCGCAAGGTAAACACCGCGCTCACCTCCCGGGACTACCGCTGCGATTGCGTCTTCGGCGTTGCTGTCTGGGGCGGCGACCTGCCGCTGCTGGCCCGGGCCCTGAAGCGGCCTGTGTTCCAGACCTTCCTGGGCCGCAAGTCCTGCCCACTCTCGGCGCCCTTTGATCCGCAGGTGGTCGAGGCGCAAAACCCGGCCGTGGCCCTTGGCCATCTGCGCCTGCCCCCCTGGATCGGCGCGCGGCAGATGATCGAGATCGTGGCCGAGCATGGCACCGACCTGGGCACCCCCGCGCGGGTCGAAACGCGGCATGACCGGGCGCTGGATCGGCTTCTGTGGCACTTCGGGCCGGGCCGCTATGATGTCGCTCATCCGGGTGTGTCCGCACAGGAGGTGCCGTCATGATGTATCTGTCGCGGCTGCGCCTGTCGCGCGCACCCGAAGTTGCAGCGCTCAACGCGCTTCTCGACCCCGACGACGTCGGCCCGCGCACCGATGCGCAGCACCGCCTGATCTGGTCGCTCTTCGCGGATTCCCCTTCAGCGCGGCGCGATTTCCTCTGGCGTGCGGATGGCCACGGGGTCTTCCTTGTGCAATCTGCGCGCCCACCGGGTCACAGCCCGTTCTTCGACCCCCCGGACATCCGTGAACACGCGCCCGATCTGCGATCTGGCGATCGTCTGTCCTTCCTGCTGCGCGCCAATGCCACCCGAGAATTGCGCGGCCCCCCGCGACAGCGTGTCGATGTGGTCATGAACAGCTTGCACGGCCTTCCCCGCGACCAGCGCAAGGCCGAGCGCATGGTCCGGGCCAGTCAAGCGGCCCGCGACTGGATGGATGGGCAGGGCGTGCGCGCGGGCTTTGCAGCCGAACAGGTCGATGTTCAGGATTACAGCACTGTCTCGTTACCCGGGGCCAAGGGCCGGAAAGACGCGCGGCGTTTCGGGATTCTCGACCTGATCGGAGAGATCTCGGTCACCGATCCGGATGCCTTCCTCGCCAAGCTGGCGCAGGGCTTTGGGCGGGCCAAGAGCTTCGGCTGCGGGCTGATGCTGATCCGGCGGATCTGACATGGCCCATCCTCCCGGATTGCCGCCACCACGCCCGATCCCGCTCAAGGACAGGGCGCAGCTCGTGTTCGTCGAACGCGCGCAGCTTGATGTGCGCGATGGCGCCTTTTGTGCCGTCAATGCCGATGGCACCGTGACGCAAATTCCCGTGGGTGGCCTCGCTGGCCTGATGCTGGAACCCGGAGCCCGGATCAGCCACGCGGCGGTGGCCCTGGCGGCGCGCACGGGAACGCTGATCACCTGGGTTGGCGAAGGCGGTGTGCGGCTCTATTCGGCAGGTCAACCCGGCGGTGCTCGGTCAGACAAGCTTCTGTGGCAGGCGCAACTTGCGTTGGACGACACCGCGCGCCTGCGCATTGTGCGGCGGATGTTCCAGATCCGGTTCGGCGAAGACGCGCCGCTGCGCCGCTCCATCGACCAGCTGCGCGGGATCGAGGGCGTTCGTGTGCGCGAAAGCTATGCGCTGTTGGCGCGAAAATTCGGGGTGGACTGGGCGCGCCGGAAATATGATCCGAAGGACTGGGACGCGGGCGACATCCCCAACCGGTGCCTGTCGGCGGCGACGGCCTGTCTGCACGGGCTGACCGAGGCCGCGATATTGGCAGCCGGATATGCGCCTGCCATCGGCTTCCTGCATAGCGGCAAGCCACGCAGCTTCGTTTACGACATCGCCGATCTGTGGAAATTGCAGACCGTGGTGCCCGAAGCCTTTCGCGTGGCCGGTCAGGCAGCGAAAGGCAAGCTGGACATGGCGCCCGACAGGGCGGTGCGGCTGGCCTGCCGCGATGCGTTCCGCCGCACCGGGCTTCTGTCGAAGATCATCCCGCAGATCGAAGAGGTCCTGACCGCTGGCGACCTGCCAAAGCCCGAGCCGCCCCCCGATGCGGTCGCTCCGGCGTTCGAGGAGAATCAAGGAAGTGGCGATGATGGTCATCGTGGTTAGCCGCGCTCCGCCCCGGCTGCGAGGACGTCTCGCCGCCTGGTTGCTGGAGATCCGAGCCGGGGTCTATGTCGGTGACTACTCCGGGCGCACCCGGGAAAGGATCTGGGATCAGGTCCTCGGCGGGATCGAGCAAGGGGACGCCGTGATCGTCTGGCACTCACCGACCGACCAGGGTTTCGACTTCGCCACCGCAGGCCAGAACCGCCGTATGCCAGAAGATTTCGACGGGCTGAAACTGATCCGTTTCCTTCCGTCAAAAGGGTGAATCTCGGCATCGACCGGAAACCGGAAAATATCGGTATGCTCTTTGACAATTGAATAATTGTGTGCTTTCAGAGGTTTCTGGCAAAGGGCGTTCCCCGCACACGCGGGGATCAACCGCATCTGGCCCCGGCGAAAGCCCGGCCCCCGACGCGTTCCCCGCACACGCGGGGATCAACCGCGCAAATATCGCCTTGACGTGGCCACTAGCAGCGCGTTCCCCGCACACGCGGGGATCAACCGTTCCCAGAACCACTCTTGCGGCGACATGGCCCGCGTTCCCCGCACACGCGGGGATCAACCGCGGGAGACGGTGACGCTGTATGGTGGTGTGTCGCGTTCCCCGCACACGCGGGGATCAACCGGCCCTGCGAGGCCTCACGCACCGCCTCGGCGGGCGTTCCCCGCACACGCGGGGATCAACCGGGACATGTCCCCGCCCGCAGCCTTTTGCCCAAGCGTTCCCCGCACACGCGGGGATCAACCGATGTCAGGCAATGGCAAGTTTGTCGCCGCTGAGCGTTCCCCGCACACGCGGGGATCAACCTATGCGCGGGGGATCGAGGCGGCGGCTGCTTACGCGTTCCCCGCACACGCGGGGATCAACCGATGACAGGGCGGGCTTGCTTTTGTCGGCTGGTGCGTTCCCCGCACACGCGGGGATCAACCGTCGCCCGCCTCGTTTGTCGCCGCTGGCGTCCAGCGTTCCCCGCACACGCGGGGATCAACCGCGTTCTCGATATTGATGTTTCCAAGATTGTCGGCGTTCCCCGCACACGCGGGGATCAACCGCAACAGAAGCAGGTAGATCGCGCCTAGGCTAAGCGTTCCCCGCACACGCGGGGATCAACCGCCAATCGACAATCGCAGTGCGCCAAACCCCGGGCGTTCCCCGCACACGCGCGGATCAACCGCGTCCACCTCGGCATAGGCGCGCTCGATCTCGGCGTTCCCCGCACACGCGGGGATCAACCGGTGACTTCGCAGCCGTCCGTTTCTAAAAACGGGCGTTCCCCGCACACGCGGGGATCAACCGCAGTAAGCTCTTGCGGGGCAATGGTCATTGACGCGTTCCCCGCACACGCGGGGATCAACCGTCGAAATCATGGGCGGCAAGGCCGATGTAGTCGCGTTCCCCGCACACGCGGGGATCAACCGTAGTAGCCCCGCGCCCCCGCGTCTTTCATGTCGCGTTCCCCGCACACGCGGGGATCAACCGCGGGTTGACCCCCACGTGACAAATTGATACGCGCGTTCCCCGCACACGCGGGGATCAACCGGAAGGGAGATTGACCTTGAAATTCCATTGGACGCGTTCCCCGCACACGCGGGGATCAACCGGCTGGCGCAACTCAGTCGGGACGCGCGGCCCCGCGTTCCCCGCACACGCGGGGATCAACCGGCCGTGTCTGACACGCATGCGGTAATGGGTCAGCGTTCCCCGCACACGCGGGGATCAACCGTCAGAAAATTCCGCATTGTCCGCTAGTGCCTCCGCGTTCCCCGCACACGCGGGGATCAACCGCGCTTGGTCTATCATTCCGTTCTCAAGATAGTGCGTTCCCCGCACACGCGGGGATCAACCGTATTCTTCCATGAATACGTTCACCGCGTCTTCGCGCTCCCCGCACACGCGGGGATCAACCGGCCCGCAACATCCGGCCTATGGGCTGCGATGCGCGTTCCCCGCACACGCGGGGATCAACCGGGATACCGGATGCCAGAGGAGACCCTGTCAGAGCGTTCCCCGCACACGCGGGGATCAACCGGCTGGTTCGCTTGGTGTAGGGGTTGCCGAAATGCGTTCCCCGCACACGCGGGGATCAACCGCCGCCCGGCAGGTCCTGCGCGAAATGGAGGCAGCGTTCCCCGCACACGCGGGGATCAACCGTCGGCAACCTCAGCCCCACCCGCCGCAACGCCGCGTTCCCCGCACACGCGGGGATCAACCGATGTCCTCGCCCGCCGCGTTTCTGACGACGATGCGTTCCCCGCACACGCGGGGATCAACCGAGGGCGCTGCAAGCCGTGCTTGACCGCAAGATCCGATAGGGCGCCGGATACCGGTGCCAGTCATACCGGTTTTAGGTTAGCGCATGACATCCAGTAAGTTGCTTTGACTAACCGAGATACCTTAGATCTAACGTTTCTGCTGCTACTTTTTTTCACCGATCATGAGGCGGACGCTCGATATCTTCCTTTGCACAAACAAAGCACATGGACAGTCACACACTATCCGGATGGCAGGTTCAGGGTAGCGCTATCCCCACCCATCCCCTCAGCATTCCCGTCGATGCCACCCGTATAACTGAATCAGTCAAACGCTGCATTCATACGGAGAAACACGAGCATGACGAATGGAAATCCCTATGAGGGAAGCGCCTTTTCACGGTTCTTGATAAAGCGAGTGCTGGAACTGAAGACGGTGAAAAGCCAGCGCGATATCGCGGTCGAGGCGGGGTTCGCGAACCCGAACATGATGAGCCTGCTGAAATCGGGCCGAACCAAGATGCCGCTTGATCGGGTGCCGGCTCTGGCGAAGGCGCTCGACTGCGATGCGCGGCGGCTGTTCCTGCTCGCGCTGCAGCAGGGTGGCAATGAGACGACCCTGAGCGCGGTGGAGGAAATCTTCGGCACCGTGGTCACGCGGAACGAACTGGACTGGATCGAAGAGATCCGCGACGCATCCGGGAACGGCGATCCCAGGCTCACCGCACGGTCACGCACCGCACTGAGGGGGATCTTCGGCAAATGAGCGAGGAGATGAATGCCGTGGGCTTCAGGCTGCGGGCGGAACGGCCCATGACAGAGAACGAACTCGCCTGGATCACGCTCATTCGGGTGATCACCGATGACCGGGATCCTGCGCCCGACCTTCTTATGGTGCAGGCCCTGAGACGGGCTTGGATGGATGATTGTGAAAGAATACCGCCACATCCGCCGGATGTGTGATCAATCCCGCCATAATGGGTAGTCAGCCACAATTTTCGGCTTGCACCGTGGCAGGCTTCCTGAGCCCAAATCTGTCAACCGGATGTCAACTTTCGTCAACATTACTGGGACCGGTTGTCACCCAAGATGTAAACTTCGGAGCTCGGGATGTTACCTTTTCGAGCCAATATGCAACCCAAGCAAAGAGGCCAAGGTCAATAAAACAAGGGTTTTCGGGAGAAAGTTTACCAAATCCACGCAAAACAAAAAAATAGTGCATTCGTGATCGATCGGTTCACACATTGGCAGGTTCGGAAGGTGGACTACCGAGCGCCGTAGACATCATGGACTAACGGGTATTGGGGTTTCTGGCGAGCACCCGAACAGCTGGAGGTCATGTGCGCTGGCGCGCAGATTGGCCCGATATGTGCATTTTTGCGCATTAAAAAGGGCGTGAAAGGTTGAACGGCAGGATTGCAACGCGCCGCTCTTCGGTGGACTGCCGCTGTGATCTACGGATAATGCCTCTCTTATGATTGTCGACATATCAAGGTGAAGCATGAGTGACATAGAGTTCGACCGCCTGACCGATTTTTCCCTTTAGAGATGCCTGGGCGCACGAAGCCCTAGAGTTCACGCCCTGGCTAGCAGAGAACATCGACCATCTGTCCGGGGCGATCTGGGTGCCGCTCGAAGTTGTCGGCACTGAGGTCGCGGTCGAGAGTTTCTCGGCCGATATTCTGGCACGCAAGGCGGTCTGGCCAGGCATGTCGCGCTGGATGGCTGAAAACATGCAGCGATTGCAAACCTCGTTTTCACGGGCGATCTTGGAGTTAAACAATCTTCCCACACCCGACAATGGGGATCAGGGAAGCATTTGAGCACGGGGACATTTTGCCGGAGCTCATTCGAAGCCTGTCTGCTGCAAGAATTCCTTGACTGGAACGGCTTGCTCAGTCCGACACCCTGCTGATGTGTTCACGTGGAATGGCCATCAGGGAACATACCGTGTCGAGTCGAATGGCAAAGGCTTAGCCTGGCGGCCTCCAAAGGTAGGCTGAAATCTCACAGCTCTCGCCATCGCAATGTCTAGGTTGCAAGACGCCGCCGGAAGAGGAATGGCCAGCTCCGCACCCGTTTGTGGGCGGATCCCTCCTCGGACCAGATGGAAGTCCTAGGAAAACCAACTGAGCTCGATCCCGATGCGTTCTGGTGCCGCCGAGAGTGGGGGATCAATTCTGCCCGTGCCGATGATCGGAGTGCGGCGGTTCGCAATGCACGTATCCAGGGCAAAGACGACATTCCACCCCGGACCTTCGCTGCCAATCGCCTTCTAGATCCTGTTCCAGATCGAGCATGCCGGAAGAGCCGATTCAGAAGCGCCCCCAGTAGGCAGGGCGCCTTTCATGCTCCTCCTCTGTGGAATTTTCATCTTCTTGCGTTGCGCCGGAACAGGTATTCAGCCGCTGCGTCAGGATCTCCTCGGCGCCTTTTAGAGGGCCCACAATGGTGCGGTTCGTAAAAGGCTTGTTTTGCCCTGTCTGCATTCCGCGCTTGTTCAGAATATCGGCAAGTTCGTGATTGGACAGGCCGTGATCGAGCCCGCCGTGTTTTTCGAGAACATCCGCCACAGCCTCCCTTAACCGAAGTGCCTTTTCCCGCGCTGCTTCGGTTCCCTTCGGCTGCAAGCTCTTTATTTCAGGGTTGCCGAATGTCACGCCCTCCAGCGCTTTCTTTCGCGCCATACCCTCCTTTGTCGACCGCGAGATGGCTTCACCACGCTTCTGGGCATAGGCAAGGCGACCGGGCGCAGATAGACTACTTAAGAGTTCGTCCTCTCGGACCGACTGGATACGATCCGCAGGTAGGATGGCGGTAATGGCGTTCCTGTCGGACTCGGCCCTCGTGAGACGCTCCCAGTCGTAAACTATCAAGGTGGCACCTTTCTGTGCAGCGGCCTTGAGTGCTTCTGTGAGGCGCGGGCGCCGAGACATGTTGTTCGCGCCTCGAGCAGATGCCACCTCCTCGAAAATAAAAAGAAGTTGACCATCTCGGGCTTTTACAAACTCCTTGATGCCAGCCAACTGTGCTGCAAGGCCTACTCCGCTTTCACCCTGACCATCGGATGACACACGCAGGTAGGCGATGAAGAGGCGAGGGACACTGGGTGCAACAATGGCGGCGGCGACGATGGACTTCTGCTTGTAGGCGTTCACGTCTTACTCCTCTAGATGATTATACAGTGACTTATAGCGTCGAGGTTCTGAGCTACTCCCCATCGGTTGGACAGGATCTGGCGTAAATCAAGCTACTCGTTGCACCTGCTGACCGGTTTGGGT
>NZ_MNBW01000039.1 GCF_001879715.1 Nioella nitratireducens
CGGGCACAAACAAACCGATATCAACCTGCTGCTGCCCTGGAATTACGGCAATCACGTGTGAACGGCGCACCGCTTACGGAGAACCGCCATGAAGGACAACCGTACTACCATCAGAAATATCCAACCCGATATCCTGGCTGAAGCGCGTGAGATTGTCCGCGCCAACCGCCATGAAACCATGGGAAGCTTTGTGACCGACGCTCTGGCCACCTACATCGATTTGTTGCCGGTCCAAGATGACGATGTGGAGGAGATCGCAACGGTGCTGAGCCGCCCCGAGCCCTCTGCCGTGGCGTCTATCTGAGGTTTCGGATCAAGCGGAACGATGAGACGTGTTTCGACGAGAGGGATGCCTGATCCGGTTCAGGTCATGCCGAGCGAAACATAGTAGCCACGTAAGGTGGCAAGCCCCGCCGCATCCATCGCGCCCTCCGCTTCGATCTCGGCCAGTTGCTTCTCGACCGCCGCGAAGGTCATCCAGGGCGCATCCGGATCAACCGACATCCACCGCTGCCGAATCGCCGTGGTCATGGCATCCACGACAGTGGAATCAAGCTGGTCAGACCGGTGCAGGTATAGGAGCCGCCGACCAAGCTGACGTGCCCGCTGGTCATTGATCTGGTCGAGAATAGCCGGGCGCTCCTCCCATGATGCGGTCTGGAACCTGTCGAGTAGCCGTTGATCGGCGCTGCTGTAGAAACCTGCATAAATCTGCTCCTCGACATGAACGGAAGCTTCCCGATCCGCGAACCTTGCCGACATAGCGATACCGATCCGAGCATGCAGTTCGGTCATATTTGCGAGCCGGGCGGCACGATCCGCGATCACAGGATCAGGGGCATCGATCTCGAACAGGTTTGGGACCTTATTCACAGTGACGGTGCGGATCAGTTTGGGCGTGGCATCGACGGCCTCGAAGAGTTCATCGTCATTGGCAAGGGCGAGATCAGCAGGGTCGATCTGATTCAGGTCTAGAAAACCGACGGCGTTGGGGTTGGTAGGGTTCCGACCGGTGTAGGCCCCGACGTATGATCGTGGTGGTGCCGCGCCGAACCGTTCAACCAGTCGGAGTGGCTGGCCGGTTTCCAATAGATCGTTCACCTGATGTTTGGAACGGTTCCGCAGGGCCTGCTCCCAGACCGCAGGTGCGCGGTCCCGGATCAATCGGGCGATGTGGATCGTGGCCTCGACATCGCCAAGGGCGTCGTGGGCGTCATGGTGGGTGAAGCCGTTGGCTGGGGCGAGGCGGTCCAGCTTGTAGATGTGTCGCCCGTCTTCATCGGTCGGCCAGGCCAAGGCATCCGGTGCCAGTTCCCAAACTGAATAGACCAGCCGCAAAATGTCGAGCCGGTCGTTACCGTTCATCTGCGTCAGATACGGGCTCGGGTGAAGATGCTGGAACAGCGCCTGCCGCAGCATCTCCTCGTCGAAAGAAATCGAGTTGTAGCCGGTCCATGTGGCCGGACCCCACCGGTCGATTAGATCGGCGATGGTCTGCATGAACTCAAAGCTCGATGGCAGTGACGGATCGGTCAGCATGTGCGGCGTCACGCCGGTTACCAGCAAGGCTCGGGGTGCTGGCAAAATGTGCGGCGACAGGCGGCAGCGAATGTCGATGCGATCCAACGGGTTGAGGTCATCGTCGGTCAGGATGGCCGCGAACTGAAGCGGTTGGTCAAAGGCCGGGGACGTGCCTGAAGTCTCAAGATCGTAGAATACGAACGGCATCTTTCATCTCCTCGTACCTGTTGTTCGTGGGTCTGCCCAACCTGTGCAAGGAGTCTGCCCTCGTTGCCTAAATACTTACACGGCAAGGAGACTGAAGCATGGCGCAGAAGATAACAGCAAAGAAGATGAAGAGCATTTCGAGGTTCATCCGGGAGACCCTGGAGAAACCACCCACAGAATTTGATCCGATGGAGCATCCGTTCGTCGTGTCTGCGGCCTATTTCCCTGGTGATATCCCCGTCGATCACGAACTGACCGAGAACCATGACGTGCGTGGTTACTCGGAAGCGGCCCGAAACGGCTGGTGGGAGATCGATATCATCAACGTTGATGATATCGATCTCCCCGCAGCCCGTGCTGCGTTCTCAGAGAGAGAGGGGAAGGTCGTTGTTGAGCGTCTTTCCGTAGAGCCCAACTACCGAGGTTTTGGGTTCGGCAAACAAATGATCGAGCTAGGCTCCAGGCTTTGGGGTGGTCCGGTCGATGGTGCCGAGACCTTTGATGCCCAAAACGAGGTATTTTGGAATTCCCCTCTGGTAGACGAGATGGCGTGACGGTGACCAATTCGAGGGATAGATCAGACCAAGCCCATGGCCTCGGCGATGCTGAAGGTTTCCTCTCTCGCGCTGGTGATCGTGAGCTTCTTCGTTTTCTGCGAAGGTTGCCGATGGTCTCTGGTTCCGAGGATGGCACACTGACGCTGGATGATCTGATTTTCGAGATGAAACTTTGGCCTTTCGTAAAGCTCGCCTGGCGAGAGATCGAGGGCCAACCCGGAATCCCAGGTCGGCTCAAGCAGGTTGCTGATGTCTACTGCATGGCCGAGGAGCAGTTCGAAAAAGAAACCGGCGAGCGCCGCAGGACACCCCGGGTGATTGATCTACCATCGTTCGTCAGTACCTATACTGGCGAAGGTCTGCCCTGATCACCCACCGGTTGTAGCACTGCTCTCAGTGCGGTGATCGCGAAGGATTCTGAAGACCGAAGCCCTGCCGATCTCCAATTGCTTGGCAATTTCATCCGGTCGGAAACCGCGCTCGACCAGTTTCAGGACCTCCGGGATCTTTGCACGGGCGGTCGGTTTCCTCCCCTTGTATTTTCCCTGCTTCTTGGCCCGCTCGATCCCGTAGGCTCGACGTTCGGCGAGCCGGTCTCGTTCGAACTGGGCAACAGCGCCCATCATCCGGACCAGCAACATCTGGGTAGGGTCCTTTGGATCGAGGGGGTGTTGGGACAGATCGGGGAGCAACCAGATCACATCCGGATTTGCAGGACGGGTAATGGCCTCATCAGCGGCAGCGAGATCGCGGAAAGCGCGGTCCATTTTGGCTGCGACCAGGCAAATACGACGGTTCGGCGTTGCGAGCTTGCCTGCCTCGGACAGCATCCTGGTGAATTCGGGTCGTTCCTTCCGAGTCGAGGCTTCTTCATAAAAGAACCGTTCGCATCCCACCTTCCTCAGCGTGTCAATCTGATCTTCCCACCCAGCGGCCTGCTGAACCCGATCCACCGACACCCGCACATAACCCCACAAATCCAAAAACCACCTCCAGTATCACATACACCATGATCATATGAGATAGTATCAATAGGATACTGATTCGTCAATTTTGATACTTTCGTGGTGCGCCGAGTGTGATCTCGTTGGGGATGTCCCATGTGAGACCCAGGTGCTCCGATACTCATGGTTCCAACGGCATGCAGCCGATCACCAAGCGTTAGATGACAGTATCCCGTGAGTCCGGGCGGAAAGCAGCCGTTCGCTACGGCTGCAACCTAACGGGTAACAAGGGCAGGATGCAGACCTTCGCCTCGATCCGCAAGAGGGTCAGTTTCTGAGGGCTACACCAAGCAGGTCAGCACGCATGGCACTTGCTGGCTGCTAACGGTATCGGGTTCCGCGTCCAGCAACCTGAAAGCAAGCTCCAACATGGACACCACGTCCTGGCGAGCCATTCCTACATTTGCGGGAAGGAGGGCTGCGAACGGATCCCAGTCGAAGCAGCCGTAGCGGATGGCGGCACGCGCCTCGCGCGATTGGCGGTATAGCCAGCGCATTACGCCTTCGAGCGTGATCGTCGAGTTGACGAAAAGCCCTCGGGGAACTGGTCCGTCGAAGGCCATGAGCGCAGCTTCGGCTTTATCGGCGGCATAACCGCAAGTTAAAATGAGGTTGGAGCTCACACTCATTCCGCGATCCTCATGCGCGGCGACAAAGCCTCGGACCCGTTCCCTTGTGTTGTGGTCGCTTTCACGCCCACCAATGAAAAGTAGGGGGGCTGACGGCGTTCTCTGGTGATCAAGAATTAGGCTGGCAAGGTCTCTTGCTCCGGCGAAGTTGTCGGAGATGACGGAAGGCGCTTTGGTACCCGGAAGGTCGAGATTGATCGTTTGTACACCGGCAGCGCTGCACAGTGCACTGATCCTGTCGGGGTCGGTGGCACCGGTCGCGATCAGGCAGTCGACCTGGTAGGAGAGCAATTCTTTTGCGGCGGCGATTTCTAGGTCGGGGTCCCGCTGCGTACAGGTGATGACCGGGAACAGGCCGCGTGCACGGGCCATGGTTTCGAATTGTTCCGCGATGGCACCGAAATAGCGGTTGTCGTATTTGGGGATCAGCATGCCGATGATGTTGGATTTCTCGCGCCTCAGCACACTGGCCTGGATGTTGACCGAGTATCCCTGTTCTTCGGCCACGCGCATGATTTTCTCTGCCAGCTTCTGACTGATTCGGCGCTTTTTCCACGATCCGTTGAGAACCGAGCTGACCGCGCTCGGTGATGTTCCTGCCGTTTCGGCAAGATCGTAAATCGTTGTTCTTCTTGACGAAGTGCCGTCCCTGGGGGGCATGCGCTCGGGCCTTTCACTGGTCTCGTTACCATATGTTTTGCGCAAGGAGCTTGACAGTAAAAAAACACACTGGCAATCATGCTCCATCGATTGAGCAAGCTTGCGCAATCGATAGTGCACCCCTTAACAAGGTGCGCAGGGAGGAGATATCGTGCCAGTGGGCCGGGCATACCGGGCTCAACTGTCTTGGCGCACCTTGGTGCGTCTCCTCCCTGACTGCGTGCTGAGTGTTTGGGGCAGAATGATCTGGAGGAGACCCAATGACCTACAAGACCAAATCCCTCGCAGCGGCCTCGACGCTTGTCGCGGGCCTGCTGGCTACCGCAGCCGTCGCGCAAGACGCGACCGTTGCGTTCCTGATGCCCGACCAGGCATCGACCCGTTACGAGGAACATGACTGGCCTGGCTTCCAGGCCGCCATGGGAGAGCTGTGCCCTGACTGCACGCTGATCTACCAGAACGGCAACGCCGACGTTGCGCTGCAACAGCAGCAGTTCAACTCGGTCATCGCGCAGGGCGCATCGGTGATCGTGCTCGATCCGGTCGATTCCGCTGCGGCCGCCGCGCTGGTGGAAATCGCTCATGCACAGGATGTGCAGGTTATTGCATATGATCGTCCGATCCCTGATACACCGGCCGACTTCTATGTCTCCTTCGACAATGAAGGTATCGGCCGCGCCATCGCCCAGTCGCTGGTCGACCATCTTCAGGCCAGCGGCGTTCCGGCTGGCGCAGGTGTTCTGCAAGTCAACGGCTCGCCCACAGACGCGGCTGCGGGTCTGATCCGAGATGGGATCGACTCTGCGCTCGATAATTCGCCCTACGTGACAATGGCAGAATTCGATACCCCCGATTGGGCACCGCCGCGTGCGCAGGAATGGGTGGCCGGCCAAATCACCCGCTTCGGCAGCGACATCATGGGTGTCGTGGCTGCCAATGACGGCACCGGCGGGGGCACCATCGCGGCCCTGATGGCTGCTGGCGCAGACCCGCTGCCGCCCGTCACCGGCAACGACGCAACCATCGCGGCGCTTCAGCGGATCATTGCGGGCACCCAGTACAACACGATCTCCAAGCCGTCGGAAATCGTGGCCGCCGCCGCCGCCGAGGTCGTGATGGACCTGCTCAACGGTGAAGAGCCCGAGGCGACCACCACGCTCTACAACACGCCCTCGCAACTCTTCGTGCCGGCCGTGGTGACGCGTGAAAACATCGTCGCGGAGATCTTCGACACCGGCATCCAGGCCGCTGAAGATGTTTGCACCGGCGAATATGTCGAGCCCTGCCGCGAGCTTGGCCTCGTCGACTGACACGACCCTGCCGCGCCGGACCCTTCGGCGCGGCGGACCATCGGGCGCGGCTCTCCTTTCTCCCTGGTCGCGCCCCACCTACAAGCAGGAGTTTTTCGGGACATGTCACAGCCCACCCCAAACGGCGCCAAGCACGGCGAGCTGATTCTCAAGCTGCGCGGCATATCCAAGCAGTTCGGCGCCGTGACTGCGCTGTCCGATATCGAGTTGGACGTTCATGCCGGTGAAGTCGTGGCCCTCGTGGGCGACAATGGCGCGGGCAAATCGACGCTGGTCAAGGTGCTGGCGGGCGTGCATCAGCCGACCTCCGGCACAATTGAATTCCAAGGCAGGGACGTGGCACTGGACAGCCCCGGAACCGCGCTGGAGATGGGCATTGCCACCGTGTTTCAGGACCTCGCCCTTTGCGAAAACCTCGACGTGGTCGCCAACCTGTTCCTCGGACATGAATTGTCGCCGTGGAAGCTTGACGAAGTGCAGATGGAGGTCCGCGCCTGGACCCTTCTGCAAGAGCTGGCGGCGCGCATTCCCTCTGTCCGCGAACCGATTGCCTCGCTTTCAGGCGGGCAGCGACAGACCGTTGCCATCGCGCGATCCCTGCTACTCGACCCGCATGTGATCATGCTCGATGAACCCACTGCCGCGCTTGGCGTGGCGCAGACCGCCGAGGTGCTGAACCTGATCGAGCGGGTGCGCGACCGGGGGCATGGCGTGATCCTGATTTCCCATAACATGGAAGACGTGCGCGCTGTGGCCGACCGCATTGTGGTTCTACGCCTTGGCAAGAACAACGGCGTCTTCACCGCCGACACATCCCATGAAGAGCTGGTCGCCGCCATCACTGGTGCCAGCGAAAATTCCGTCTCGCGCCGCATGGCGCGCAAGCAGGACGCCACGGAGGCAAGCCAATGAGCGGCGAAAATACCAACATGCAACTCGACCGGGCAGACACGCGCGTCCGTCATGACGAAGGTATCGCAGGTGCTATCCGCGCCTTTTTCGACAGGGTGCGCTCTGGCGATCTGGGGATGCTGCCAGTGGTGATCGGGCTGGTGCTGATTTCGGTCGTGTTCACAACGTTGAACCCTGTGTTCCTGGCCCCCAACAACCTTGTGAACCTGCTTTTCGATGCTGCCGCCGTCGGCCTTATTTCGCTCGGAGTCGTCTTTGTGCTGCTCTTGGGGGAAATCGACTTGTCCATCGGGTCGATGAGTGGGTTGGCGTCAGCGCTTATCGGGGTACTATGGGTCAATTCCGGCGTGCCGCTGCCACTGGCCATTGCGGGTGCGGTAGCTGCGGGCGTGGCCGTTGGGCTGGTCTATGGTTTCCTGCGCAACAAGTTCGAGATGCCGAGTTTCGTGGCCACGCTGGCCGGGCTGCTCGCGCTTTTGGGGATGCAGCTATACATCCTCGGGCCCACCGGCTCGATCAACCTGCCGTATACCTCGCCGCTGGTGCGCTTCGGTCAAATCCTGATCATGCCTGCCTGGCTGTCCTATGCACTGGCCGTGGCCCCCGGAGTTGTCATCATCGTGACCGGCATGGCAACGATGAAACGCCGCGCTGCCGCAAGCCTGTCGAGTTCCGGTTCGAGCGTGCTCTTTGCCAAGGCGGGCCTTCTGACCGCCGCGCTTCTGGTCGCCGTGATCTATCTCAATCAGGGCCGAGGTGTGCCGTGGATGTTCGGTGCCTTCGTCGCGTTCGTAGTGATCATGGATTACCTTCTGACGCGCACGCAATGGGGCCGGTCGCTTTTCGCCGTGGGAGGAAATGCCGAGGCGGCGCGCCGTTCAGGCATCAACGTGAAGCGCATCCGCCTGTCGGCCTTCATCCTGTGTTCGTCCCTTGCTGCGCTTGGCGGTGTCTTCTCGGCGGCGAGACTGGCGTCCTCCAGTCAGCAGGCGGGGACGGGCGACGTGAACCTCAATGCCATCGCGGCAGCCGTGATCGGGGGCACGTCCCTCTTCGGCGGGCGCGGGTCGGCCTGGTCGGCGCTACTTGGTATCCTCGTGATCCAGGCGATTTCAAACGGGCTGACGCTGCTCAACCTCAGCTCGTCCCTGCGCTACATGATCACCGGGGGCGTTCTGGCCATCGCCGTGATCGTCGACTCGCTGGCACGGCGGTCCCGTGCAAGCCACGGCAAGGCGTAAGGAGGCGACCATGACGAACCTCATGCAAGGCAAGACGGCGGCGATCACCGGGGCGGCATCGGGCATCGGGCTGGAATGCGCGCGGATCCTGCTGGAAGAAGGGGCCGAGGTCGTGCTGATCGACCGGGCCGAGGACCGGCTGGCGATGCTTTGCGAGGAGCTTGGACCGAAGGCGCACCCGCTGGTGCTGGACCTCTTCGATGGCGATGCGGTGTCGAACATGATGCCGAGGATCGAGGCTCTCGTCGGCCCGCTCGACATCTTCCACGCCAATGCGGGGGCCTATATCGGCGGCCCGGCGGCCGAGGGCGACCCGGATGCCTGGGACCGGATGCTGAACCTCAACATCAACGCGGCCTTTCGCTGCGTGAACGCGGTGCTGCCGCGCATGATCGAGCGCAAGACCGGCGATGTCCTGTTCACCAGTTCTGTCGCGGGCGTGGTGCCGGTGGTGTGGGAGCCCATCTATACCGCGTCGAAATTCGCGGTGCAGGCCTTCCTGCACGCGACCCGCAGGCAGGTTTCCGAACACGGCATCCGCATGGGTGCCGTCCTCCCCGGGCCAGTCGTCACGGCATTGCTGGACGACTGGCCCAAAGCGAAAATGGAAGAGGCGCTGGCCAACGGCTCGCTCATGCAGCCGCGTGAGGTGGCCGAGGCGGTGCTCTTCATGCTCAGCCGCCCGCGAAACGTGGTGATCCGCGATCTCGTGATCCTGCCCAACAGCGTGGATCTTTGACGACAGCGCCCTGGCCCCCGGGGCAGACCGATTGGAAAGATGATGACCCAGACCCAGACCCAACCCACGGCTGCGGGCCGGTATTTCATTGGCATCGACGTGGGAACCGGCAGCGCCCGGGCAGGCGTCTTCGACGCCGAGGGGCAAATGCTGGGCAGCGACAAATGCGCCATCAGTCTCTTCCGTGCGGCCGGTCATCGGGTCGAACAGTCGAGCAGGGAAATCTGGGACGCGGTGGTTGCTGCCGTGCGCGGGGCCGTGGCCGCCGCGGGGGTCGCGCCGGAAAGCATCGGCGGCATCGGCTTTGATGCCACCTGTTCGCTGGTGGTTCTGGGCGAAGGTGGCGTGCCGCTGCCCGTTGGAGAGGCCGACAGGCCTGATCGCAACATCATCGTCTGGATGGATCACCGCGCGCTGGACCAGGCGGAGCGGATCAACGCCACGGGCCACAAGGTTCTGGACTATGTCGGCGGGCGCATCTCGCCCGAGATGGAAACGCCCAAACTGCTCTGGCTGAAGGAGCATAAGCCCGAGGTCTTCGCCGCCGCGTGGCAATTCATGGACCTGACCGATTTCCTGACATGGCGCGCGACGGGCGATCTGGCCCGCTCGATTTGCACTGTCACCTGCAAATGGACCTACCTGGGGCACGAGGCGCGGTGGGATCCGAGCTATTTCGAGGAGATCGGGCTTGGCGACCTGGCCGCCGATGGCTTCGCGCGGATCGGCACGCGCGTGGTCGACCCCGGCACCGCACTTGGCAAGGGTCTGACGGAAGAGGCCGCCGCCGCGTTTGGCCTTCTGCCCGGCACGCCCGTAGCGGCAGGGCTTATCGACGCCCATGCGGGCGGGATCGGATCGGTCGGTGTGGGCGAGGGGCCGACGGCCAATCTCGCCTATGTTTTCGGCACGTCCTCCTGCACCATGACCACGACGGTGGACCCAGTCTTCGTCCCCGGTGTCTGGGGGCCGTATTATTCCGCCATGGTGCCGGGCATGTGGTTGAACGAGGGAGGGCAATCGGCAGCCGGGGCGGCTATCGAGCAATTGCTCGACTTCCACCCGTATACGCCCAAGGCCCGCGTTTTGGCCAAGGAAGAGGGCAAAGGGCTGCCCGACTGGCTGGCCGAGCGCGCGACCGCGCGGCTGGAAACGCTTTCCGACATCGGCCCGCTTGTGGACAAGGTGCAGGTCGTGCCCGAATTCCTCGGCAACCGGGCGCCCTTCGCAGACCCGAATACCCGCGCCATGATTGCCGGGCTCGGGATGGACCGCGACGAGGACAGCCTGATCGCGCTCTACCTCGCGGGGCTGTGTGGCATCGGCTACGGGCTGCGCCAGATCGTCGAGGCGCAGGCAGCGGCAGGCGCCCATGTCAAACGTATCGTCATCAGCGGCGGGGCCGGGCGCAGTCCGCTGATCCGCCAGGTCCTGGCCGATGCCACGGGCCTGGAACTTGCCGCCCCGACGGCGGAGGAACCAGTGCTACTCGGCTCGGCCATCCTTGGCGCTGTGGCGGGCGGGGCCTATCCCACCACCGAAGTGGCAATGGCCTGCATGACCTCACTCAGCGACACCTATCGACCGCAACGCGCGATGCAGCAGTTTCACTCTCATCGTTTCGAGATCTATGAGCAGCTGCAAGCGCTGGCGCGACGCGTGGCGGAAAACGCGTAAGCTAATAGAAAGTGACCTTTACTCGAAAAGCGTCATTTTTCGTGTCGTATGGTTTCAGCGGCGTAGTTTGGTAGATCGGACCTTCTCAGCATGAATGTGAAAGGTCAGCTAAGGGCCGTTCACCACCACTATTACCGGACCCCATGCAGCATGACCTTCATGCTAGCCCACCTCAGACAGAACCCACGAACCCGTTCCGCGATCTCCTCATCCGGGTTCAGAACGAAGAATGTCCTCGGGCTGTAAGCGGTTGCTCGCACTGCGATACCGGGCATGCCGATCTCACCCAGCCAGTGATTGACCTCTGCGTCGTGACCACCACGACGGCGGGTGTTGTGGTGGTAGATGACCGCGCACCGTCCATGGGCCAGTGTCTGGACCTCCGCCAGAGGTATCTGCTTGCCGAACTTGGCTCGGCCCTTTCGCTGATCGTTGTCATCGATGATACCGTTGTCAGGGTCTGCGAACACCAGGTCACACGCTGATAGATGATCCAATACGTGGTTGAACCAGGCGTTGCGCCAGTCGCGTCTTTGGCGTGGCGGTATCCTGCTGCTGTCCACGGCCTCATCAGACGAGATCGCGCCGTGCAGGACTGGCAGGAGCGAGGAGATCGACCGTGCATCCCTCGTGATGTTCCGAAGATGGCGGAACAGAACCCGGTCCAGGTGTTCGTATCGATCTGGCTGGTCGAGATAGCTGATGTGCCGCCCATCACCATTGTGGTCTTCGTCCGGGTATCGGCACCAGGCCACGCCCAGTTGCCGTCCAGGGGAGAGAGCGCGCAGCAGGCCGAGCTTCACGTAGTCTCCGACATCTCCGGCGTAGCGATCCTGCATCTTGGTCCTCCGAAAATGCTTACCATTTGGAGGCGACCGTCGCCGCTGGCACAGATTAGGTATCTGGCTGGTCAGGTCACCCCCAAAAAGTCCACTCTTGCTCGCACTTCCAAACGGTCTGATGGTAACCTCTAATCAGGAACACGGGCACGACATTAGATGAGCACCGACGAAAATCTCCGCCAACTCGACGAACTGCTGCTCTCTCTCCCTGAGGAGAACGAAGGGATGCTCATGAGCGAGTTCGATGGATTCTGCGCAGGGCTGATCGTCTGTCCGGACATCGTTCTGCCTGGGGAATGGCTTCCCATCATCTGGGGTGATGAGGTCACGGCACCGTTCGAACGGATCGAAGATGTCTGAGCTACTCCCCATCGGTTGGACAGGATCTGGCGTAAATCAAGCTACTCGTTGCACCTGCTGACCGGTTTGGGT
>NZ_MNBW01000004.1 GCF_001879715.1 Nioella nitratireducens
TTGATGACTTCGTGGATGACACCGATCTGGCGGCGCGCATCAAAGCTGAATCGCCGCGGTAACAATGAGGCGGTTACGTTGGAACCGCACGTCCCGCACCACTTGCTGAGCGACCAATGCGCCCGTGTGGACAACGACCCGCGCGGCCAACGCATGGCCCAATTGCACCGCCTTGTCGGGCGTGGCACCGCGGAACCGCGCCGCGAGATAGCCTGCGTTGAAGCTATCGCCTGCGCCGGTCGTGTCCGTGGGAACGACACGCGGCAGGTCCGGCAGCAGCCGCGCGCCCGGCCCGCGTTGGCCAAGCGCCATTTCACCGCCGCCGTTTTTCACCACGACCTCTTGCGCGCCAAGCCCCAGATAGCGCGTGGCCGTCGCCAAGGGCGCGGCATCGCCAAACCACGCAGCCTCGTCCTCATGGCTGGGCAATACGATCTCGGCCAAGGCTCCCGCGGCCTCGACCGTCCTGCGCATTGCCTCGGGGCTTTCCCACAGGCGCGGGCGCAGGTTGGGGTCGAAGACAACGCGGCGGCCTTGCAGCGTGTCCAGCAGTGTGGCGCGCCGCTCGGGCGACAGGATGGCAAGCGTGATCCCGGAGAGGTATATCACATCCGCCGCGTCGCAGGCCGCACGCAGCCGCGCCGGATCGTCGGCCAGCGTCCGCGCGGCAGAGCTGTCGCGCCAATAGGTGAAGCTGCGCTCGCCCTGATCCAGCGATATCATGTAGAGCCCCGGCACGCGGGTGGGATGGCGGCTGATCCAGTCTGTCCCGATCCCGGCCCCGGCAATGAACGCGTGGATGCCATCCGAGGTCGTGTCGCGCCCCAGCACGGTGAAGTACCCCACCTGCCAGTCGTCAGGAGCCAAGGCCCGCAGATACCACGCGGTGTTAAGCGTGTCGCCCGCCACCCCCTTGCGGTAGAGCCCGTCACCCGCTTCGGCCAGTTCGACCATGCATTCCCCGATAGAGAGCACGCGCATCTCAGCCCCCAAGCGCCGCCATAGCGCCGCGCAGTTCCGCCAGCCCGCGCATCCGGCCCACCAGCGGATAACCGGGCATCACCGGGCGGTCGAGATCGGAAAGCAGCGACTGCCCGTGATCCGGGCGCATCGGTATTTGCCAATCGGCGCGGCCCTCGGTCTTGCGGCGGGCCTCTTCCGCCAGAAGTGCCCGGATCGTGGCGATCATGTCGGTATCGCCGTCCAGATGCTCGGATTCGTGGAACGAATGCTTGTCCCCCGCTGCCGGGCCCGCCCGGCGGGTGTTGCGCAGATGGACGAAATGGATGCGCGATCCAAGCCGCTCGATAAAGCGGACCGGATTGAAATCTTCTGCGACCCCGAGCGAGCCGGTGCAGAGCGTGATGCCGCTGGCCGGGCTGTCCACGGCCGCCATGATGCGGGCGTAGTCGTCCTCTGACGACATCACACGCGGCAGGCCAAGCAGGGAAAACGGCGGATCATCGGGGTGGCAGCACAGGCGCAGCCCCAGCTCTTCTGCCGTCGGCACCACTTCGGACAGGAAGTCGACCAGATGGCCGCGCAGACGGTCGGACCCGATCCCCTGGTAGGTGCCCAGATGGGCGCGCACATCCTCCAGCGTCCAATTGTCATTCGCCCCAGGCAGACCGGCGACGATGTTGTTGGCCAGCGCAGCCTTGGCCGCGTCGCTCATGCCGGCGTGGCGGTCTGCCGCTTGCGCGCGCAAGGTGTCGGGGTAGTCAGCCTCGGCCCCGCTACGCCCCAGCAGGAAACAGTCGAACAGGCAGAATTCCACGAGGTCGAAAGCCATCATCCGCCCGCCATTGGGCGTTGCGGCGGCCAGATCGGTGCGGGTCCAGTCCAGAACCGGCATGAAATTGTAACAGACCGTGGAAATCCCCGCAGCGGCCAGATTGCGCAGGCTTTCACGGTAGGCATCGAGATGAGGGCGCAGCGGACCGGTCTGGGTCTTGATCGCTTCCGACACCGGCAGACTTTCGACCACGTCCCAGCCAAGGCCGGACTCGATACATTGCGGATGGGCGATCTGCCGTTGCCGGGTTGCGATATCGCCCGGCGTCCAGACCTCGCCCGGGGCCACATGGTGCAGGGCCGAAACGATCCCCTCGGCCCCGGTCTGGCGGATCTCGGAGATCGAGATTTCGTCAGCCGGTCCAAACCAGCGCCATGTCTGTTTCATCGCATATCCTTTCCCGGATGGCCCCTTGGCAGGGTCTTAGCTGCCAAGCAGGCTGAGCCCGCTTTGCGTGTCGAAAAGGTGGATCTGCCCCGGCGGCACCCCGAGGGCGATGGTCTCGCCGATCCGCACGCGGGTCTGGCCGGGGCTGTGCACGGTCAGCGGGGTGCCATCCCTGGTGGTGCCGTAGATGTAGGATTCCCCGCCCAGTTGCTCGACGCTTTTGACCTCGATGCTGACCGGGCCATCGGCGGCGGGCTGCATTTCGGTCGGGCGAATGCCAAGCGTTACTTCTTGCCCCGGTCGCTGGTCGTAGCCGTCTTCCGGGATCAGCACCCGCTCTCCCGACGGCAGGACCAATTCCCCCCGGTCGCCATCCTCGATGCGACCGGCAAGGAAGTTCATCTTGGGGCTGCCGATGAACCCCGCCACGAACAGGTTGCGCGGGGTGTTATAAAGTTCCAGCGGTGCGCCGAATTGTTCGACCTCGCCAAGCTTAAGGACCGCGATCTTGTCGGCCATGGTCATCGCTTCAACCTGATCGTGGGTCACGTAGATCATCGTGTTGCCAAGACGGCGGTGCAACGAGGCGATCTCGCCGCGCATATCGACCCGCAATTCGGCGTCGAGGTTCGACAGTGGCTCGTCGAAGAGGAACACCTTGGGTTCGCGCACCACGGCGCGGCCGATGGCGACCCGCTGACGTTGGCCGCCCGACAGATCCTTGGGGCGTCGGTCAAGCAGCATGTCGATCTGCAACATCTTGGCGACCGAGGTGATCTTTTCCGCGATCTCGGCCTTGGGCGTGTTGATGTTCTCAAGCCCGAAGCTCAGGTTCTGGCGCACGGTCATATGCGGGTAGAGCGCATAGGACTGGAACACCATCGCAAGCCCCCGGTCGGCGGCGGGCACCGTGTTGACCACGTCGCCGCCAATGGCGATCTCGCCGCCGGTGATGTCCTCAAGCCCCGAAATCATCCGCAGCAGGGTGGATTTTCCGCAGCCCGAAGGGCCGACGAAGACGCAGAATTCGCCGTGCTTGATGTCAAGGTCGACCCCCTTGATCACGTCGACCGCGCCATAGCTCTTGCGGACATCTCTCAGTTCGATGCTGGCCATGTCAGTTTCTCCTTTCGCCGTCGCCGGTCACTTGCCGCCGGTCGAGGCAATGCCCGTGGCGATGTATTTTTGCAGGAACATGAAGACGAGCGCGATCGGCAGAAGCGTCAGCACCGTCATCGCCAAGAGGCTGCTCCATTCCGTGTTCAGCTCGCCCTGGAACGAGTTCAACGCCAGTTGCAGGGTGAAATTCTCGGTCTGGCTAAGAACGATCAGCGGCCAGAGGAAGTCATTCCAGCGCCACATGATCGCAAGGATCGCCAACACCGCAATGGCGGGGGCAGATAGCGGCAGAATGATGCGCCAGAAGATCTTCCACTCGCTGGCCTTGTCCATGCGCGCGGCGTCCAGGATCTCGTCCGGGATGGTGATCATGTATTGCCTGAGCAGGAACACCCCCGTGGGCGTGGCCGCACCGGGAATGATGACGCCCCACAGGCTGTTCAGCATCCCCAGTTGCTGGGTGATCAGGAAGAGCGGCACAAGAACCACCGTCTGCGGGATCATCAGCGTGCCGATCACGATCGCCAGCACGGTCATGCGCCCCCGGAACTTGTATTTCGACAGCGCAAAGGCCGCCATGGAATTGACCAGCAGCATGATCACCGTGGCCATCACCGTGATGAAAGTCGAATTCCACAGAAAGCGCAGGAAATTGAAGCGTTCGAACAGGCCGGTGTAATTTTCGACCGCCAGCGAAAGATGCTCCAGCGGTTCGCGGTTCGAGATATCGACACGCAGGCGCGTTTCCGGGTCAGCCGGGTCGATCATCTGCGCAACCAGCCCGACCCGGCGCAACTGGGCCAACGTCCGCCCCTCATATTCTCCGGCAGTGATCTGGAACAATGGCAGCGGGTCTTCGTAGCCGTCCACCATTACCGTTTCCTGCGCATAGGGTAGGAAACGTGGCGGGAAGCGTTGCAGGTCGGCCTCGGTCTTGAAGGACGACAGCACCAGCCAGATCACTGGCCCGAACATCAACAGGATGCCAAGGACCAGATAGCAATAGGTCAGCCAGTCGGTCCAATCCATCTTGCCGCCGCCGCGTGTGCGGGTCATGAACTCTACGATCTTACCCATCGACATTCCTCCGATTGGCCCAGAGTTGCAGGGCGGTAAGCAAAACCAGAACCAGCGCCAGCAGGATCGAGGCGGCCGCCGCCAACCCGAACAACCTGGGCGCCCCGGCAAAGCCGGTCTGGTAGATGAACTGGATCATGAAGGTCGTGGCCGAGCCGGGACCGCCCCCGGTAAAGGCAAAGACCTCTTCAAAGACCTGAACGCTCTTGATCAGGGCCAGCACCAGCACCACCAACAGCGTTGGCGACAGCAGCGGCAGGGTGATCTTGGTAAAGCTGCGCCACGGGCTGGCACGGTCCATCAGCGCGGCCTCGTAGACATCGCGCGGGATCGCCTGAAGCCCGGCCAGCAGGATCAGAGTGTAAAAGCCCATATGCGCCCAGACCGACAGGAAGACCGACCACGTAAAGGCCCATCCCCGATCCACCAGCCACGCAAAGCTGTCATAGCCCATGGCCTCCAACCCGGCATTCAGAACGCCGTTGCGTTGCAGGATCCACTTCCAGATCAGCGCCACCACGACGGGCGACAGCAACACGGGAAAGAAGAACACACCGCGAAAAAAGCCGCGGGCGCGGATATCGCGGTTCAGCACCAGTGCCGTCAGCAGCGCGAAGCCCACCATGAAGCCCACTTGCAGCGTCACGAACCAGACCGTGTTCCACACCGCGCGCCAGAACAGATCCTTGGTGCAGGTGTTGGGGTCGAGGTAATTCGAACACGCGCCGAGCGTCTGGAAATTCTGCATACCCACGAATGGCCGGTCGCCCAGCAACACGTTGTCGCCGCCGGTCAGGGCATAGATGACATTCAAAATGATCGGCAGGAACGCAAACAGACCAAAAAGCACGAGGTTGGGCAACAGGAATGCCCAGGCAAGGCGCTGAATGCCGAAACGGCGTTGCAGGGCCTGAAGCGGGATCTCGATGATCCGCATGATCGGTGACAGGATTGACAGCATGGGGAACCTCCCTGCCCCGGCGCGGCTGGCGCGGGGGAAACGCACGGCCCGAAGGCCATGCGTGTTTGGTATTGAAACGCCGCGTGGGGTTACTGGGTTTCGGCCATGGCGTCAGCCAGGTCGGACACGGCCCGATCCATCGCTTCGTCCACGGTCAGTTCCCCCACGATGGCCTGCGTCACACGCTGCACGGTGATCCCGAACATGGCGCGGTTGCCGGCATAGCCCTGATAGGCGTAGGCAATCGGCGAGATGTTCGGCACCTGTGCCGCCCACGCGTTCAGCGCTGCTGCTGCCTGCGGCGAGGTGTCTTCATACTCGACGCCCGCGGCTGCCACGGCCGCATGGGCCGGGATGTTGCGGGTGCGGGCAGTGACTTCGGCGTAGACATCTTCCTGCGCGAGATAGTCGATCACGGCCGCGACCGCCTCGGGGTGCTGGGTCTGGCTGAAGCCCACGATGCCTGCTCCGCCGGGCATCCCGGTGCAGCCGCCATCGCCACAGGGCGAGCCTACGACCTGCCAGTCGAAGAAGTCGCCGATATCACGGTCGAAGCGCGACACCTGCCAGCTACCGGAATAGTAGTAGACCAGCTCGCCATTGACGAATTCCTGTGCCGCGTCCTGATAGGTCGAGCCACCCTGCCCGGCCCACACGTCACGCGCCATGGTGCCGTCCTGGTTCCATTCCACGAACTGGCGCACGTAGTTGGTAAAGCCTTCGTCCACGAGGATCGGGTTGCCATCCTCGTCAAAAAGCTGCGCGCCATAGGAAATCGCGGGGCCCGCGATCCGGTGGCCCGAGCGGTCCATCGCCATCGGGAACTGGGTGCCGGTGGCTTCGGCGACCGCGCGGCTTGCAGCGGCCCAGTCTTCCCAGGTCGCATCCGCGCCCGGCACATCCACGCCTGCCTGATCGAAGAGAGTCCGGTTGATATAGGCCCCGGTGATGGTCAACTGCGAGTGCAGGCCATAAAGGCCGTCATCGCCCGCGCCGCCGCGATACCAGTCGAGGGTGCCGCCGAAGCTGGCTTCCCAATAATCGCGGTCCACATAGGGCGCGAGGTCGAGATAATACTCGTGCAAACCGCCGAGGTCGGTGACCTTGGCGATATCGGGGCCGCTGCCTGCGGCCAGCTGAACCGGCAGGTTTTCGAGGATGGCCTGATAGGGCACCACGTCGACGATCACGTCGATACCGGGGTTTTCCGCCTCGAACCGGGTCAGCACATCGTCATAGACCTCGCACTCATTGCCATCGGAATAGCACATGAAGCGCACTTCCTGCGCTTGCGCGGCCATGCCGCCAGCCATGAACAACGCCGCAAGCGCCGTGGTGGTCATGATGGATTTTTTCATTTCGACTTCCTCCCTTGATGCAAGTCTTTCAAATCGGGGCTTGCCCCCCGTGGTTATGGCAGCCAACTCTCGTAGAGCGGGGCAGCCCTGCTCAGCGGCAACGACACCCGTTGCCCTGTTCGCGCAGCTTCATAAACGGCGGTCACCAATTCGATGGACCGCCGTCCATCCTGCAACGTCACCTCTCGACCGCCGCGCCCCTCCAGCGCGTCGGCGATGGCGTCGAAATACCCGGCAAAGCCCGCCAGCGGGGCCTCAAGCCCGGCCAGCACCGCGTCGATGGCGGCCTGATCATGGGGCGCGCGGGCGGTGAAGGTCCACTGGTCTTCGGCCGGGGCATAAGGGGCGGTGCCGCTTTCGGCGGTGACCCCCTCGAAGGTAAAGCGCAGGCGGGTGCTGTCGGTGGCGGCGCCAAGCGTGATCGAGCTTGTCGAGAGCGCGCCGTTTTCATGCACCAGCAGGATCGCGCCGCAATCCTCTGTCTCGATCTCGTTCACGCGGGTCGCCGTGCTGGCCGACAGTTCGGATATCGGGCCAAAAACGCTGCACAGAAGGTCGTGATTGTGGATCGCATGGCCCAGAACAGCCCCGCCGGATTCCCCCGCCCATGTCCCGCGCCACGGGACCGCGTAATAGTCGGGGCCGCGGTTCCAATGGGTCTCAAGGCTTGCCGCAAAGGGCTTGCCCGCCAAGCCTGCGTCGATCAGCGCCCGGATCTGCTGGGTGCCGGGGCCATAGCGGTATTGGAAGACCGGGAAGACCTGCTTGCCCGCTGCCTCGGCCACCGCGATGAGCGCATCGACCTCGGCCAGCGACCGCACCAGCGGCTTTTCACAAACCACGTGCTTGCCCGCCTCCAGCGCCGCCTTGGACACCGGGAAATGCAAATGCGGCGGCAGGCAGACGTCGATCAGGTCGATCGCGGGATCGGCCAGCACGGCGTCGAGGTCGGCGGTGATCGCAATCGCCGGATCGTCCCCCGCCACGGATTTCGCACGCTCGGGGTCCAGATCGCACAGGGTTGTCACGGCAAACCGGTCCGGCAAGGCGCGATAGCCCGCCAGATGCTGCGCGCCGATGCCGGTGCCGATGATGGCGACACGGATCATGCGGCGCCCCCTTCCGCCATGGCCTGCGCCTTTAGCGCCAGTTCCATCACCTTGAAGGCATGGGCCTGCGGCATCGCGGTTTCCGTCCGGTTCAGAACATCCTGTGTCAGCCGCGCGAAGTAGGGCAGCCCGGCATCGGCGCAAGAGATCTTTTCGCAGCGCGTGCCATTTACCAGCACGAGGTGGTCGGTGCCCTCGGCCCCGCCCACATCGACATATTTCCGCAGTTCGATATAGCCCTCGGTGCCCAGGATGGTCAGCCGCCCGTCGCCCCATGTGGGCAGACCGTCCGGCGTGTACCAATCGACCCGGATATATCCGTGGCCGCTGTCAGAGCGCAGCGCCAGTTCCCCGAAATCCTGCAAGCCGGGATCGTCGGGATTGGCGAAATTTCCGACACTGGCCATGCTGACCTCGGCATCGGAAGAGCCGGTGAACAGCAGGAACTGGTCGATCTGGTGGCTGGCGATATCCACCAGCACCCCGCCATAGGCGTCACGGTCAAAGAACCAGTCGGGGCGTGACGGGCGGTTCAGCCGGTGCGGGCCAAGGCCCACGGTCTGCACCACGCGGCCAATGGCCCCCTCTGCCACCAGCTCTTCCGCGCGGGTGACGGCGGGCACTTCGAACCGTTCCGAGAAGTCGACCGACCAGATGCGACCGGTGCGCGCCGCGACCTCTTTGATCGCATCAAGCTGCGCCATCGTCGTGCAGCCGGGCTTGTCGACCATCACGTCCTTGCCCGCCTCCATCGCGGCGATGGCCAGATCGGCCCGGTCCCGCGGAATCGCGGAAATCAGGATCAAGTCCACCTCGGGGTCGTTCAGGATCTCGTCCTTGCTGGCTGCGCGTGGCACGTCGGGAAAGCGCTTCTCGAACCCGTCCAGCGTTTCGGGCGTGCCGTCCGTCCACCATTTGGAAAAGAAGGCCCCGGCCTCGACCATATTGGCGGCCATCCCGTAGATATGGCGGTGATCAATGCCAAGGGCGGCGATGTTCAGCGGTCGGGTCATTGGGAAACGTCCATGATGCGCCCCTCTTTGGCAGAGGCGGCGATTGCGTCGATCAGGTGATGGGCAGCCAGCGCGTCGCGGCCAGAGGCCACGGGCGCGCGCCCTTCGTTCAGGGCAGCGGCGAAATCCTCGATGATCGCCTGGTGCCAGTCGTGGGTGAAGGCCATCGGATCGGCCCCGCCGCCGGTGGTGGCAGTCGCCCCGAAGGTCTCTTCGCGACCATCCCGCCAGCGCAGGGTCAGCACGCCCGAGCCCAGATGCAGGCTGGCCTTGTCGAAATGGAGCGTGATGGTCTCGGCCCCGCCCGGAAAGCTCGCGGTGCTGGCCACCAGAGACCCGACCGCGCCATTGGTAAAGCGCAGGCCCGCCGTGGCGAAATCTTCTGACTCCATCTGGTGGAACCGCGTGGTGGCAGCCATCGCCTGCACCTGCGAGACCGGCCCGGCGAGGCTGAGCGCGAGGTCGATCGTGTGGATCGCTTGGCTGATGAGCACTCCGCCGCCGTCACGAGCATAGGTGCCGCGGCCCGGCTCGTCGTAATAGGCCTGCTCGCGCCACCACGGCACGGTGATCTCAACCAGCCCGAGCGCGCCGAGCGTTCCAGAGGTCACAAGCCCTGCCGCTTTCAGTGACGCGGCCCGCATCCGATGCTGGAAGAAGATGCCAAGGCGCACGCCCGCGTCTTCGCAGATGCGCACGACCTCTTCCGCCTCTGCCGAGATCCGCCCCACAGGCTTTTCCAACAAGATATGCTTGCCCGCCTCGGCCAAGGGCCGCACCAACGCGGCGCGGGCGTCGGGCGGCGTGGCGATCACAACCGCGTCCACCTCGGGATCGGCGGCAATGGCGGCGATGTCTGGGTAAACCTGCAACGGCGCCCCCTGTGCCGCGTCTGCAAAGGCGGCGGCGCTTTCGGGCCGCCGGGCAGCCACGCCTTTGAGCCGCACCTTTGGCGCCGCAGCCCGAAGCGCGGCCAGGTGGGTGCGGGCCACCATGCCCGTGCCCACCAGCACGCAGGTCAATATTTCGCTGTCAGCCACGGAAACGCGCCCTCCCTCTTGTTCCGGTTGGCCGCAGGTTGCACACCGGTATACCGGTTGTCAACAGAGCTGCACACCGGTATACCGGAAAATGAAGGAGCCCGGAAATGCCCATGGATGACGCCCCGAAGAGTCCCGACAAAATCGCCACGGCGGACGGCGAGCCGGGTTTTGCCGCTATCGCCTTCCCGCCGCTGGACCTGACCCGCCCTGCCGGGGAGCAAATCTTCGCGGCGCTGAAATCCGCGATCCTGACCACGGAATTGCCGCCCGGCTGCCTGATCTCGGAAAACGAGATCGGCCAACGCTTCGGCGCCAGCCGCACCCCCGTGCGCGAGGCCTTTACACAACTGCGCACCGACGGGCTGATCGTGACCCGCCCAAGCCGGGGCAACTATGTCTCGCGCCTGTCCGAAGCGCGCATCCGCGAGGCGCAATTCATCCGCGAAGCCCTGGAACTGGCCAATGTCACCCGTCTTTGCGAGCGGGGCCTGCCCGATGCGGTCATCGGTGAACTGACCGGCATTCTCGACATTCAGGGCCGCGCGGTGGCCGAGGGCGACACGCTGGGCTTTCAGGCGCAGGACGACCGATTTCACACCACCCTGGCCCGCGCCACGGGGTTCGAGAGGGCCGAAACCCTGCTGATCCGCGAAAAGGCGGCGCTGGACCGGCTGCGGGTGTTCTCGCTCGGCGACACCGATCACATGACGCGCCTTCTGGAAGAGCACCGCGCCATTCTGGACGCGATCCGTGGCCGCGACACCGACAGGGCGGTCGAGGCCATGCGGACGCATCTGCGCTCGATCCTCAGCGCGCTGTCCAGCCTGATCGCCGCACATACCGATTTCTTCGAATAGACCCGGAAAGGACGGACCCGAATGTCCCCCATCCAAGAGGCGGCCCTGTCCGGCCTTGCCCAAGACCTCTACGAGACCATCGCAGAACTGCCCATCGTCTCGCCCCACGGCCATTGTGACCCGCGTTGGTGGGCCGAGGACAGCGCCTTCCCCGATCCGGCGGAATTGCTGATCATCCCCGATCACTACGTGTTCCGGATGCTCTATAGCCAGGGCGTTTCGCTGCGTGATCTCGGCATTGGCGTCGCCCGCGAAGACCGCGATCCGCGGGGCATCTTCCGGCTTTTCGCGCAGCATTGGGACAGGTTCCTCGGCACCCCCAGCCGGGGCTGGCTGGAGCACACGCTCTACAAGACGCTCCGGATCGAGGTGGCCCTGACGCCGGACACCGCCGATACCGTCTTTGACCAGATCGCCGCGCGTCTGGCCACGTCGGCCTTTCGCCCACGCGCCCTGTTCGAGTCCATGGGGCTCGAATGCCTCGCCACCACCGATGGCGCGCTCGACCCGCTCGCCGCGCATCAGGCAATCCGCGAGTCTGGCTGGTCCGGCAAGGTCATCCCCACCTTCCGCCCCGATGACGTGCTGAACCCGGCCCGGTCGGGCCACGCGGACAATCTCGCCAGGCTTGGCGAGATGACCGGAGAGGACGTGAGCCGCTACGAGAGCTTTCTTGCCGCGCTGCGGACCCGCCGCGCCGCCTTCCGCGCGCTTGGGGCCACGGCAACCGACCATGACGTGCCCGACCTGATGACCCGCTGGCTCGACCCGGCCCAGATCCGCGCGCTGCATGACAAGGCGATTGCCGGGGCTTTGTCTGCCAGCGAAGGGCGCGCCTATTACGGGCACATGCTGGTCGAGATGGCCCAGATGTCGGCAGAGGACGGCATGGTCATGCAGATCCATGCGGGCAGCCGCCGGTCGACGAACCGCGCCCTGCTGGCGGAATTCGGCCCCGACATGGGCGCTGACATTCCCCATGCGGTCGACTGGGTGGCGGGGATGGACGCGCTGCTCAACCGCGTCGGCAACGACCCGCGCCTGCGGGTGCTGCTGTTCACGCTGGATGAAGGCACCTATGCCCGCGAACTGGCCCCGATGGCGGGGCATTGGCCATGCCTGCGGCTTGGCCCCCCGTGGTGGTTCCATGACAGCCCGAATGGCATCCGGCGCTATTTCGACCAGGTGGTGGAAAGTGCGGGCTACTGGAACCTTGCGGGCTTCAACGACGACACCCGCGCCTTCCTGTCGATCCCGGCACGTCACGATACGTGGCGGCGCGGTGTGGCGCTGCATCTGGCGGGACAAGTGGAGCGGGGCACCTTTGGACGCCGCGACGCCAAGCGCCTTGCGCCGCTGCTGGCGCGCGATCTGGCCAAGATGGCCTACCGGCTGGAGGACTGAGCCATGAACCGTATCCTGCATCTCGGCTTCGGCAATTTTCACCGCGCCCATCAGGCGTTTTACACCGCCGCCGCCAATGCGCTCGGCGAAAACTGGGCGATCACCGGCGTCGCCATGCGCCGCCCGGACCTGCGCGATGCACTGGCCGCGGGCGGATTTGCCTATACACTCGGGATTCGCGGCACGGATGGGTTGGAGGCGCGGCACATCGCCGTGCATGACCGGGTGCTGGTGGTGCCCGAAGACCCGCAGGCGGTGATCGACGCGATTGCCGACCCCGAGACCCATATCGTCAGCCTGACGGTGACCGAGAAGGGCTATCACCTGAACCCCGCCACCGGCGCGCCGGATCTGGACGGGGCGGCACTGGCCGCCGATCTGGTGGCTCCGTTGCCGCAGACAGCCGTCGGCCTGATCGCCCACGGGCTGGCCAAGCGGGTGGCGGCCGGCGCGCCCGTCACGGTGCTGAGCTGCGACAACATCTCGGGCAACGGGCACAAGTTGGCCCATGCGGTGCATGGCTTTGCCAAGGCCGCCGGGCTGGACATTGGCGATTTTCTTGCCACCCATGTCCGGTTTCCCGACAGCATGGTGGACCGGATCACCCCTGCCACCACCGACGGTATCCGCGCCGAGATTGCCGCCATCACCGGGAAGAACGAGCCGCAGCCCGTGCTGACCGAGGCGTTTTCCGAATGGATCATCGAAGACGATTTCGCCGGACCGCGCCCCGCGTGGGACAAGGTCGGCGTCGAGATCGTGCCCGATGTGGCCCCGTTCGAGATGCGCAAGCTGCGGCTGTTGAACGCTGCGCACAGCTATCTCGCCTATGCCGGACAACTGGCGGGGCACCGCTATGTCCACGAGGCGATCCGCGATCCGCGCCTGCGCCCCATCGTGGAAGGTATCTGGGACGAAGCCGCCAGCACCCTGCCCGACGCAGTGGCCGACACAACGCCCGCCTACCGCACCGCGCTGCTTGACCGGTTCGAAGGGGCCGGGATGCGGCACGAGCTGGCGCAGATCGCGCAAGATGGCAGCCTGAAATTGCCGGTCCGTCTGGTTCCCGTCTGGCACCTGCGCCGCGCCGCGGGCGACCTCGCCCCCAACGTGACCGAGGCGGTTGCGGCATGGCTGGCATTTGTGCGGCGTGAGGTCTTGGCCGGGCGCGCCCTTGCCGATCCAGCGGCAGGGCGGCTGGCCGGAATGGTGCGCGGGGCGGACGACACCGATGCCTTCTGCCGCGCGGGCTGTGCGTTGCTCGACATGGAGGAAGGCACAGCCGACTGGCTGGCTACCTTGGTGCGGGATGTGGATGCGCTCAGTCCCTGACATCGCCGAGCCTCCGGGTCAGGAAGGACAGAACCGCCTGCCGCATCGCCGGGCTTTCGGCGTGGCCCAGGTCTTCTTCTACATGAAACTCCAGCTGATCGGGGGTGGCCGTGTAGGCCGCTTCCAGCGCGGCCCGCGCGGGGGCAAAGGCATGGGCGGGCGTGGACCAGTCCTGCATCCCGACGCAGATTTGCAACGCCCGCGGCGCGGCAAGCCCCGCGATTTGCCCCGTGGACCACCCCGGCAGCAACCCCGGCACGGTCATGTAGATCCCGTGCCCGTCATGCGCGGCCGTCGCCACCAGACGGTCGAGATCGGCAAAGGAACACAGCGCCGCCGCCGCGCGAACCCGGTCATCCAGCGCGGCAAGCCAGAAGGCATGGGTGCTGCCCATGGACAGGCCAAGCGCGCCAAGGCGATCCGCGTCGATCACCGGATGATCGGACAGAAAGGACAGGCCCGCCGACAGTTCCGCCAGCATTTGCCCGAACAGCGTCGTGCCGCGCCACAGATGCGCCTTGGCCCGCGCGCTTTCGCACGGCTGCTGCCGGGTGCCGAAGGCGGGCATCTCGATTGACAACGCCGCAATGCCAAGACGGCACAGGTCGGGCGCGTATGGGCCAGTCAGGGCGGGTCGCCCCTCGGTCAGTTCCTCGCGCCCCATCTCGTAGCGGTTGCCATGGGCATGGCAATAGATCAGCGCGGGCACGGGGCCGGTTTCAGGGCGCAGGAAGGTGGCGGGAATACCCTCGCCATGCATGTCGATGCGCAGATCCTCCAGCACCCAATCGCCAAACGGGGCCTGCCCCACGACCTGCACGCTGTCGAACCGGGCCGCGCCAAGGCGGACCCCAAGCAGACGCTCCAGATCGGCGCGCCCGGCCATGCCTCAGCCGTCCCCGCCGCAGGCGAAGCCGCCGAAACTGCCGCCCCAAAACAGAAGCGGATCGCCCTCGTGCAGCACCGCGCGGGTGACGCGGCCCACAAGGATGACATGATCGCCGCCGTCGTAATCGGCGTAGCGCTCGCATTCGAACCGCGCGAGACAGCCGGTCAGCAGCGGCACGCCATGCGCGCCCTCTTCCCAGGCGGCCTCGTCAAACGCATGGGCGGATTTCGAGAACGCCCGGCAGAGCGGTTGCTGGTCGCTCGACAGCACATGGATGGCCATATGTTCGGCCTTGGCGAAGTGATGATAGCGGCTGGAGCCGCGCGACACGGACCAAAGAACCAGTGGCGGGTCGAGCGACACCGAGGAAAAGCTGTTCGCGGTGATCCCGACCGGACCGGCCTCGCCCTTGGTGGTGACGATGGTGACGCCCGTACCGAACCGCGACAGCGCGCCGCGCAGCGCTGCTGCATCGGACGGGTCGGGGGTTATGACGGATTGCATGCTCATGGCACCTCCTGTCCCAAGGCGGCGGTGTAGATCTCGAACCACGTTTCCCGGTCGAGCGAGACTTTGCAGGCGTCGGAAATGGCGCGGATGCGGGACAGGCTGTTGGTGCCCATCACCGGCAGCATCCCGACGGGATGGGCCAGCAGCCACGCCACGGCCACGGCGGTGGCGTCAACGCCCTGCTCTGTGCCTATCCGGGACAGCACGGCGTGGACGGCAGCGCCTTCGTCGGAAAACAGACGCCCGCCGCCAAGGGGCGACCACGCCATCGGGGCGATACCATCTTTTTGCATCCACGCGATATCGCCATTGGCAAAGGGTGCGTGGTGCAGAACGCTGGCTTCGATCTGGTTGGTGCAAAGCGGGGTCGACATGGCGGATTGCAGCAGCGCCCAGTCATGCGGCTTGAAATTCGAGACGCCCACGGCGCGAACCTTGCCAGAGGCCACCAGCGCATCCAGCACGCCCCCCGTTTCGACATGGTCCATCAGCGGATCGGGCCGGTGGATCAGCAACAGGTCGATCCGATCGGTGTGCATGTTGGTCAGCGAGGCCTCGACCGAGGCCGTGATATGCGCAGCGCTGGTGTCGTAGTACTTCACACGACGGTCGGCATATTTCCCGATCGGCGCGACGATATCGCACTTAGTGACCAGTTCGACGGCATCGCGCAGGCCGGGGGCGGCCGCGAAAGCCGCACCGAGAACCTCTTCCGCGCCGTAGTCGCCGTAAATATCTGCCTGATCCAGCGTGGTGATCCCCTGATCCAGACAGGCGCCGATCTTGGCCTGCACATGGGCGGGCGAGGTGTCTGCATCATCGGCCACGCGCCACATGCCGTAGACCAGCCGCGACAGGCTGAGATCGGGGGTAAGGGAAACGCGCTCCATGCTCATCGACGCTCTCCTGCGGCCAGCGGGGTTTGCGGCGGCGTGCTCGGCACCCGGCCATAGGCCTCGGGCAGCGAGCAGGTTTTCAGATGCGGCATGACCCGTTGGCCGAAGCTCTGGCATTCATCCATGTGCGGGTAGCCCGAGAAGATGAAGGCACGAATGCCCATCTTCTTGTACTCTTCGATCTGGGTCAGGATCTGGTCGGTGGAGCCGACGAGTGCCGCGCCACAGCCCGACCGCGCGCGGCCAACGCCGGTCCACAGATGCGGTTCGATATAGCCGAACGTGTCGGCCAGTTCACGCGCCCGTGCCTGATGCGCCACGCCAAGCGAAATCGAGTCATGCGCCCGGTCGCGGATCAGTTGCCCGTATTCGTCGTCCAGTTTGGATACGAGATGGTCCGCGTAGTCCCGCGCCTCGGCCTCGGTATCGCGCACGATCACATGGACACGCAGACCGTAATCCAGCGTCCGCCCGTATTTCTCGGCCACGGCGTTCACCGCCTTCATCCGTTCTGCCAGTTGCTCTTTCGGTTCCGGCCACATCAGGTAGACGTCGCAATGCTGGCCGCATAGCTCCAGCGCGGCGGGGGAATAGCCGCCGAAATAGAGCAGCGGGCCACCTGTCTGATAGGGCTTGGCCGGATCGGTCGTCAGACCCTCGAAATGATATACCTGACCTTGGTAATTGATCTCGTCCTGCGTCCACGCCTGCTTGAGAATCTCCACCACTTCACGCGACCGCTGGTAGCGCAACGCGCTTTCCGCGACCTCGCCGGGGAAGTCGGACGAGATGATGTTGACCGTCAGACGCCCCTTCAGCATGTGGTCCAGTGTGGCGATGGTACGGGCCAGCATGATCGGCTGCATCTCGCCGCAGCGCACGGCGGTCAGCATGTTGATGCGGTCGGTGATGGGGGCGCACCCGGCCACGAAACTCAACGTATCCTGCCCCACCTGATAGGAGGACGGGCACAGGATGTTGCGAAAGCCCTGCCGCTCGGCCTCTTGCAGAATGCCCGAGCAATGCTCCCAGCTTGACCGCAACGCGCCGTCGGGCACGCCGAGATACTCGTAATCGTCCGAGCACAGGGCCGCGAACCACGAAACCTCTGCCGCGTCCAGATCGGGCGACGTGATGGGGACGACTGTCATGCTGGTGCTTCCTCCCAAAAAGCTAAATCTCCCTCTTGCGTATCACCGTCGCATATGTAGATCAATAATGTATCAATTTTCTGGAGTCGCCAATCGTGCCCCCTCCCGCCAAACCCGCCGGTTCGCTGCCGGTCTATTTGCAGATCAGCGAAATGCTGACCCGTGACATTGCAGCCGGGCGCTATCTGGAGGGCGAGCGCTTTCCACCGGAACGCCGGATGGCCGCCGACCTGTCGATCTCGGTCGGCACCCTGCGCAAGGCGCTTGCCGAGCTTGAAAACCGGGGATTACTGGACCGCCGCCATGGGTCCGGCAACTATGTTCGGCCTGTGGCGACGCCCGCCGGGGTCTACGCCTTCTTCCGTATCGAGCTGAAGGGTGGCGGCGGTCTGCCAACGGCGAAAGTGCTCGACATCACCCGGATGCAAAAGCCCGCCGACCTGCCCGCTTTCGGTGCATCAATCGACGCGCACAGGATTCGCCGCCTGCGATTCCTCTCTGGAATTCCCGCCGTGCTTGAGGAAATCTGGCTCGACGGGGCCTATGCCAAGGCGCTCGACCCCGAAGCGGTGTCCGAGTCGCTCTACCTGCATTACCGCGAAGCCTTGGGCCTGCGCATCACCCGCGCCGAGGATCGCGTGGGTGTCGGCACCGTCCCCGTTTGGGCGCCCGACGCCTTTCCGCCACGCCCCGGCACGCCCTGTGGTCTGGTCGACCGGATCAGCCACACGCCCGACGGCAGCATCGCAGAAGTTTCACGCAACTGGTTCGACGCCGACACGGCGCGCCACGTCACCCGGATGAGGTAACAGAAAATGACCGCCACTTTGCGCTACGGGATCATCGGCTGCGGCATGATGGGACAAGAGCATATCCGCAATATCGCGCTGCTTGAGAACGCCGAGGTCGCCGCCATACTGGAGCCGGATCCAGCCATGCGCGACGAGGCCGCCCGACTTGCCCCCGGCGCGGTCTTCTTCGATAGCATCGCAGAGCTTTTGGCCCTCGACGCCGTGAACGTGCTGCTGATCGTCTCGCCCAACCACCTGCATATCGGCCAGTTGGAAGAGATCGCCCGCATTCGCCCCCTGCCCGTTCTGGTTGAAAAACCGCTCTATACCGACCCGGCCGACGCGCCCCGGCTGGAGGCCTTTCGCGCCAGTTATCCGGCCCTGGTCTGGGTGGCGATGGAATACCGCTACATGCCGCCGATTGCCTCCTTCCTCGATCAGGCTGCTGCGACGACGGGAGGCATCAGGATGCTGACCATCCGCGAACACCGCTTTCCCTTCCTGCCGAAAGTCGGCGACTGGAACCGGTTCAACCGCAACACTGGCGGCACGCTGGTGGAAAAATGCTGCCATTTCTTCGACCTGATGCGGCTGGCCATCGGGGCCGATCCGCTGCGCGTCATGGCCTCTGCCGGGCAATCCGTGAACCATCTCGACGAGGCCTATGACGGCGAGACCCCGGATATCTGGGACAACGCCTATGTCATCGTCGATTTTGCCAATGGCGCGCGAGCGATGCTGGACCTGTGCATGTTCGCCGAAGGGGCCCGCTATCAGGAGGAAATCAGCGCCGTCGGCCCCACCGGCAAGATCGAGGCGCTGGTGCCCGGCCCCGGCCGGTTCTGGCCCGACCACTTGGGTGCGCCGCCAGTGCCGAAACTGGTGGTCAGCCCGCGCGCGCCCAAAGGCCCCGAGGAACGCGACATCCCCGTCGATCCCGCGCTGTTGGCGGCGGGCGATCACAACGGGTCGACCTTCTACCAGCACCGGTTGTTCCAGCAGGCGGTCTTGGCTGGCGGGCAGCCGCAGGTCTCGCTCGGCGATGGCGATTGGGCGGTGCGGATGGGGATGGCAGCGCAGGAGTCGGCCCGAACCGGTCAGGCAGTCACGCTTTGATCCAGCAGCCCGGCGACCAAGCCGGGCAGCGCGTCGAACTGCTCGAAGGCGGCGGCATGGGGCAGCTCTGCGACCGGCGTCTTCCGATAGCCTTGTGTAAACAGCAAAAACGCCACGCCGGCGCGCACGGCGGTTTCGGCATCGACCTCGCTGTCGCCCACGTAGATCATCGGCCCGTTCCCAAGTGCTGCAAAGACGGCATGAAGCGGCGCGGGATCGGGTTTCTTCGCAGCCAGGCTGTCGCCGCCAAGGACCGAGTCGAAGAATCGCGCCAGATCGAGGTGGTCCAGTACCGCGCGCGTCGGGGACATCGGCTTGTTGGTGCACAGCCCCAGCCTGTGGCCCGTCGCCCGCAACGACTCCAGCGCCGCGACGGCACCGGGATAGGGATGCGTCCGCCCCACTGCCTTGTCATACCGCCCGACAAACCCCGCGTGCAGGCGCTCTTGATCGGCATCCGCCAGCCCGCGCGCGGCCCGCATCCGGGCCACGAACACCGCAGCGCCCTTGCCCACGAACCCGCGCGCCTCCTCCAGCGACAACGGCTCTGCTCTCTCTTCGGCCAGAACGGCATTGGCGATGGCATGGATGTCCGGCAGGCTGTCGATCAGCGTCCCGTCGAGGTCGAAAACGATGCGCGCCATGGGGCCTCCTGTGGCTGACACGGCTACGTTGCAGACCCCATGGACAGCGTCAAGGCGCGTCGCCGACTACAGCACACCGGGCAAAAAGCGATAGGCCGCCCCCATCCGGTCCACCCGGCCCATGCCACCCCCGGTCAGGTGAAAGCCCACGACCGGCATGTCATCGGCCACGATCCGGTCAAGCAGCGTCAACCGCGTGGACGCTGCGGTCGGCATGTCGTGGTCCGAGCCCGAGGGCATCTCGGGCGCCTCGAACCCCACGTGATGGTTGCCGATGGCGTCCCCGATGATCAGCGTGGGCGTCCCGCCTCCGTCGACAAGGAACGACATGTGCCCCGGCGTATGGCCCGGCGTCATCAATGCCGTCACCCCCGGCAGCACCGTGTCACCGTCGGCGAAGGTCTGCATCTGGTCGCCCATCATCTGCAACCGCCGCGCTGCGCCGACGGCAAAGGCCTGCCGCGCGGTGCCGATCGTGGACACCGTGTCGGGGTCGGTCCAATAGGCCAGTTCCCCGGCCCCCATGACATGCCGCGCCGCGTAAAAGACCGGCTCGTCAAAATCGTCCAACACCCCCCAAAGGTGATCGGGATGGCCATGGGTGAACACCACGTCCGTCACCTCCTGCGGGGTTATCTCAAGCGCGTCGAGCGCGTCCAGCAGGCTGCCTGCCGTCGGCTGAAACGCCGGGCCCGATCCCGCGTCGAACAGCACCACACGCCCCTGCCCGCGCAGAAGTGTCACGTTACAGGGCGGCGTCAGCTCCGTCGCGCCGGTCAGCCCGTGTCGGGCGAGGATCGGCGCCACCGCGTTCTCGGGCATCGGCCCAAGAATGAAATCGGCGGGCAGCACAAGATGACCGTCGCTCAACGTGTCGATCTGCCACTCACCCATCTGCATCGAGGCGTGCAGCCAACGCGGCATCAGCGCCGCCGCCCCGAGGCCCGCCGCCCCCGCCATCAGCATCCTGCGCGTGATCGTGCTCATCTCATGTCTCCCCTTGTGACCGGAGCCATCGCCCCTTCTTGGTTGTGAAAATACCCCGGGCGGGTCGTTCATCGGGCGGCACTGGGCCAAGCCCAATGGGCAACGGGGGCTGGTCCCCCGCCGGTCGCAGCCCAAAGGCGGCGACGCCACCCTATCCGTTCACGCCACCACCCGGGCCAGGGCGCATTGGCTCCACAGGTCGTGCAAGGCATTGGCCAACCGGTCCACCGCGTCATCGTCATGCAAGGGCGACGGGGTAAAGCGCAACCGCTCTTCGCCCTTGGGCACTGTGGGGTAGTTGATCGGCTGCACGTAGATGCCGTAGCGGTCCAGCAGGATGTCCGACAGCATCTTGCACTTGACCGGGTCCTTGACCATCACCGGCACGATATGGCTGGGGTTGGGCAGATGCGGGATGCCCATGCCGTCGAGCCGCGCGCGCAGACGCGCCACCTGCCGTTGCTGTTTCGCGCGCAACCGCGCGCCCTCAAAGCCCTTCAGCACCTTGATCGATTCCGTCGCCGCCGCGGCGATGGCGGGGGGCAAGGCCGTTGTAAAGATAAAGCCGCTGGCAAAGCTGCGGATGAAATCGACCAATGCCGCCGAGCCGGTGATATAGCCGCCAACCACGCCGAAAGCCTTGCCCAGAGTGCCCTCGACAAGCGTCACCCGATCCATCAGCCCCTCGCGTTCGGCAATGCCGCCGCCGCGCGGACCGTAAAGCCCGACCGCGTGTACCTCGTCGAGATAGGTCATCGCGTTGTGCCGCTCGGCCACGTCAAGGATCTCGGCAATCGGGGCAATATCCCCGTCCATCGAATAGACGCTTTCAAAGGCGACGATCTTGGGCGCGTCCGGGTCCAGCTTCGCCAGCCGCCGGTCGAGGTCTTCGACATCATTGTGCCGCCAGATCTGGCGGTCGCAACGGGCGTGACGGATGCCTTCGATCATCGAGGCGTGGTTCAGGCTGTCCGACAGGATGGTGCAGCCCGGAAGGCGCGACCCCAGCGTCGAAAGAGAGGCCCAGTTCGACACGTAGCCCGACGTGAACAGCAGAGCCGCATCCTTGCCGTGCAAGTCGGCCAGTTCGCGTTCCAGCGCAACATGCGCATGGGTCGTGCCAGAGATATTGCGCGTTCCGCCAGCGCCCGCGCCGCAGGCGTCGATGGTTTCGTGCATGGCTGCCAGAACGCGGGGATGCTGGCCCATGCCGAGATAGTCGTTGCCGCACCAGACGGTGACCTCTTCCGCGCCATGATCGCCATGGTTCCGGGCCTGTGGAAAAGCGCCACACTGGCGCGCCAACTCTGCGAAGACGCGATAGTTGCCGTCGTCCTTCAGGGCATCGAGCTGTGCCCTGAAGAACGTGTCATAGGGCCGGGACGTCATTGCCCGGCGGCCTCGCGGGCGATGGCATCCAGAAGGTCTTGGACCGGGGCCATCGACGGCTCGGACATCACGCGATAGCCGATCTGCACCTGACCATCCATGTCGGTCACGAAGACGCTGTAGGGGCAGTTCACGATGTTCATCGGATCGGCTTCCATCACGTCGCGCGACACCAGGGCCGAGCAGAACAGGTAGATATCGGCGTTGTCGAAGATCACCACGTCGCTGCCCGTGTCGGCGCGGGTGCGCTCCAGCATCTCGCCCACATGGCTGGTGTAGTCGATGACCAACCCCCGGCCCACGATGGCGCTTTCCACGCCGAAGGCGGCATCGTCGAAACTGCCGTCGAAACTGTAGGTGACGGCCTGTTGGGCCAGCGCGCCGGTGGTGCCTGCGGCGACCAGAAGGGCAGCGAGGGACAGCTGTCGGATCATATCGGTTCTCCCCGTTGTTGACTGGTGCCCGCCGCATCAGGCGGCGGGACCGCTTGTTTTCACCGGGGAAGGCGGAGGGTCAGGTGACCCGCCTGCCCCATCGCCCCGGTGTCATTCCTGCGTGCGCAGGTATTCGATGATCGCCGCGCGGTCGTCCGCATCATCGAGGCCCCGGTAGGTCATGCGCGTGCCGTTCATGTACGCGCGCGGGTTTTCGAGGAAGGCGTCGATCTCTTCTGGCGTCCAGATCAAGCCGGAGTCGCCCGCGTCCGTCATCGGCCCGGAATAGCGGAACCCGTCCACAGCCCCGGCATGGCGCCCGACGACCCCGTTCAGTATTGGCCCGACCCGGTTGCGGGCATCTTCGCCAACCTGGTGACAGGCGGCACATTGCCGGAAGAGCCTTTCGCCCTCGGCGGCAAGCTCCATGTCGATGGCGTTTTCGTCCACGGCGGGCTCTTGCGTGGCCGGTTCCTCGGCGGCGGCCGTTTCGGTCCCGGCAGCAACGGCGGCGCGGGCCTCGCGGGCGGCGGCATCCTCGGGCGTCACGTCCAGAATGTTGGCCCGCATCACGATTTCCACGCTGTCGGCGCAGTTCGTCATGCAGACGTCGTGCGGCGGAAACAGCGGGCTTTCTTCCCGGTCATCCATGAAGAACCCGTCCTCGTTTGGCAGGTGGATGTCGGTGAAATTCTCGTTCGACAGAACGAACTGGTCGTCCAGCACCACATCGTTCATGTAAAGCAGGAAGGCCGTGATCGCATAAACCTCGTCCGGTTCCAGCGATTGTGCATCGCCGAAGGGCATGGCGCGGTGGACATAGTCCCACACGGTCGAGAGATAGGGCCAATAGGAGCCGATGGTCTTGAGCGGATCGTCCGAGGACAACGACCCCTGCCCGCCCGCCAGCGGCGGCCAGCGGCCGGCCCCCTCGGCGAAACCGCCGTGACAGCTGGCGCAGCGTTCAAGGAAAATATCCTCGCCCTCCAGCACCGATCCCGAACCTTCCGGCAGGCCAAGCCCGTCGGGGCGCACGTCGATGTCCCATGCGGCCACCTCTTCGGGCAGCGCTTCGCGCCCCAGCCCGTAGGTTTGCGCCTGTGCCACGGCCCCGAGACCGGCGACGGTGGCGGCGGTCAGCAGAAGCTTAAGCGATTTCGACATTTTCAACGCTCCCGTCGGCTGCCACGGCGTAGGTCTGGATGCCGTTATTGTGGTAGATCGAATTTTCGCCGCGCACGTCGCGCAGCGCGTCCTTGGTAGGTTGCACATAACCGGTGCTGTCATGCGCGCGGCTTTGCAGGATCATGGGCGAGCCGTCCCAGTCGAACTCGTAGTAGAACCGATGCAGCGACTTGTCCCAGCTTGGGCCATCCATCCGGGCCTCGACCCAGTTGATGCCGCCGTCAATCGTGACATCGACGCGCGGGATGGTACCCCGACCCGACCACGCCAGACCGGTCAGAACCATCGGACCGGGTCCGTGCGTGATGGGGGCCTGCGGCGACGGGCTGGTGATGACGGATTTCGCGTCCATTTCCCAGGTAAAGCGGCGGGCGCGGCCATCGGCCAGAAGGTCGGTATATTTCGACGTTTCTTCGCGCTGCTGCCATGGCTGGTCGCCCACTTCCAGACGGCGCAGCCACTTGACCCACATGTTGCCTTCCCAACCGGGCACGACCAGTCGCACCGGGTAGCCCTGTTCGGGGCGCAGCGCCTCGCCGTTCATCTTGAAGGCGACCATGCAATCGTCGAGCGCCTTTTCCATCGGGATCGAGCGGGTCATCGCGGACGCATCGGCCCCTTCGGCCAGCAGCCATTCGCCAGCGGGTTGAACACCAGCCTCTTCCAGAAGGGTGCGCAGGCGGACGCCTGTATACATCACGTTATGGATCATGCCGTGGGTGTATTGGCAGCCATTAAGCTGTGCGCCACGCCATTCCATGCCCGAGTTCGCCGCGCATTCAAGGAAATAGGCCCGGTTTTCGCGCGGAAAGCGCTTGAGGTCTTCCAGGGTGAAGATCAACTCGCGGTCGACCATGCCGTTGATCATCAGGCGGTATTGCGCGGGGTCGACCTCGGCGATGCCGCCGTGGTGACGCTCGAAACACAATCCATTGGGGGTGATAATACCGTCAAGCTCGTGAATCGGCGTGAAGTTCACCGACGACGTGGTATCGGCGGTCAACCATTCCACGTTGCGGCGCACCACCTGTGCCTCGTATTCCGAAGGATGGCCATAGGGCCGCGCATCGACGCCGTCGCCCAAGTAGCGCGCCCAGGGCTGCACCTCGGTGATCGCCGGATCGGGATCGGTGGCGCGGGCGGCGGTGCCGGTCAGGGCAGCCGCCCCGGCCACGGCAGACCCCGCAAGAAAACTGCGGCGCGTGGGGCCGTCTTTCTGGTGACTGTCGGTCATCTGAGTTCTCCGCTCACCTCTGTCTTTTTCAGTCATGTTGCTCATCCCTTGGCCTCAGGTTCCGCTGACGATGACGGATCGGTTCGGCTGAATATCCACGGTGCCGACCCGGCGGATGTAGCTTTCCGCCACATCCCAGATCGGCGGACCCTCGGTGCCCTCGTTCACGCTGGCCCATCCGGCGACGGTATAGGTGCGGGTCGGGTCGATCAGCTCGCCAGTCGAAAGCAGCGTCATCTCGGAGATGCGGCTGCCCTGCGGCTGGCTGATGTCGATGCGGTAGCCCATGCCACCGACGCGCACCATGTCGCCGCCCTGCTGGTAATAGGGGTCGGTGTTGAACAGGTTGTCGGCCACGTCTTCCATGATGGTATGAATAAATTCTCCCGTCATTTCAGAGCGGTAGCATTCCGGATAGCTCATCGCGGTGGCGTTGAAGAGCAGCTCTCGCGTGATGTCCTGCCCGGCGGGCACCGAACTGCCCCAGCGGAAGCCGGGCGATAGGGCGATATCGGCCTCGCGCTCTTCCAGCATGGCCTGACACAGCAGGTCATCCCATGTGCCGTTGAAGTTGCCACGGCGGTAAAGGGTGCCGACGGTCTGGCCCAGAACCTCGCCCAGCTCCGCCTGGTAGGGCGCGCGCTCGGCGTCGATCAGGGCACGCATCTCGGGGTCGCCCGCGATCACGTCCGAGAAGACCGGGATCAGGCGATAGCCATAGCCCTGCACCCCGCCGTCGCGCACGTCGAGGTCAACCCGGCTGACGAACTTGCCGTGGCTTCCGGTGGCGATCAGCAGCGTGTTGCCCACCACCACGGGTTCCGGCAGCGCGTCATGCGTGTGGCCGGTCAGGATGACGTCGATGCCGGGCACGCGGCTGGCAAGCTTGCGGTCTACGTCGAAGCCGTTATGCGACAGCAGCACCACCACCTCGGCCCCGTTTGCGCGCACTTCCGCGACCATTTCGGCCACGCGGCTTTCGCGGATGCCGAAGCTGAGATCCGGGAACATCCAGCCGGGGTTGGCGATCGGCATATAGGGGAAAGCCTGCCCGATCACGGCGATCTGCACGCCGTTGCGTTCGAACATCTTGTAGGGCTCGTAGGCCGGTTCATCCCACATGGCGTCGAAGATATTGGCGCCGAGGAAGGGAAAATTCAGCTCGTTTTCAACGATCTGCGTGACGCGGTCGATGCCAAGGGTGAATTCCCAATGCGAGGTCATCGCCTCGACCCCGAGCAGGTTCATCGCCCGCACCATGTCACCGCCATCGGTGCGCAACGCGGTGAGCGACCCCTGCCAGGTATCGCCACCATCGAGCAGCAGCGCACCGGGGCGCTCGGTGCGGATTGCGTTGACGACGGTGGCGATCCGGTCGAGCCCGCCCATGCGGCCATATTGCTGCGACAGGGCCGAGAAATCGCCGTAGGTCAGCGCGTAGGCCTCGGGGCTGTCGGGCTGAATGTTGTACATATTCAGGAAATCGGCCCCGGTCACATGCGGCGGCAGGCCCTCGACCTGACCGACGCCGAGGTTGATCTCGGGTTCGCGGAAATAGATCGGGTTCATCTGACCGTGAATGTCAGTCACGTGGATCAGCGTGACATTGCCTACCGGCGCCATGTTCAGCAGGTCGTCCTGCGTCATCAGGCTTTGTTGCGCGGCGAGCCGGCCCCATTTGCCCGTGCCCGACGCCCCCAGAATGGCCGAGGCGGCGACAGAGGCCTGTAAGAATTCACGGCGGGATATCATGCGGTTGGTTCCGTTCCAGTTGGCAAAGGGTCAGGTGTCCCCCCGACGTATCGCCGGGAGGTCAAGTCGTATGGCGGACCAATTGGACCGACGGATGATCAGTTTCGGACCGAGGGGGCCTCGACCGACAAGCCGTTGCCGCGGGACGCGACGTAAAGCTCCAGCGCTGTCAATTCGTCAGAGCCGCGCCCATAGGTTTCCGCCCGCGTGTCGGTGATACAGCCGCGCAAACGGCGGTGGATCGAGCCGACGCCCGCCCATTTCAGGCGGTAGACCGGGAAACCGTTGATCTGCCCTTGCGACAGGTGATCGGCCCGCAGCATGTTGCCGTAGTTGTCCTCATGGCAATTGGCGCAGGAAAAGTTCAACTGGCCGGTGCGGGTGTAGTACATCTCGCGGCCCTGCTCCCAATAGGGGGCGGCTTCCCCGTCGATCTGCACATCCATCGGCATGCCGCGGGACTGGTACGAGATCATCGTCGTCATCGACAGCATCTCGTTGCTTTCCCAGCCCCAGGCTTCGGCGCCCATGCGTTCGGTGCGGCAATTGTTGATGTAGTCCTCCATGGCCCACAACTCGCCGTTCTCGTTCACATGCGGCATCTGCGTGCGGACGCCGGCCATCGATTCCGCGTCGCCGTGACAAGACGCGCAGGACTCGCCCGCCTCGCCTTCCACGACGTTCCACAGGTCGAGGCCCTCATCGACATAAAGCATGCCCGGGTTGTCGAAGTCGTCCATCTGGACGGCCTGTGTTTCCGACGAGCGGAACAGCCACCCCGACATGATCTCGCTCATGTTTTCCATGTGCTCGGGGGCCGGGGCGCGGGTGATGAGGGTCTCGCCATCAATCACCAGTTCGGCGGATTCGTCGCCGAGTGCCGGCGCAACCATGACCGTCCCTGCGAGCAGAACGGCCAGCGTCGCTTTGCGCGTATATCCTGGCATCTTGGTCCTCCCTTGGTTTTCTTTTCCTGGATGCCCGACCGCTTACCAGCTCTGGTCGTCGGTGGCGGTGTAGACATCTCCGTCATCGTCGTACCAGGTGAAGGTGAAGCTGCCGGGCTCCGGCACCGTGGCGTCGAATTCGAAATAGGGGTTGGTGGACACTGCCGGGTCGATGGCAATGTCGATCACCATTTCCCCGTTATATTCGGCAGTGAACCGATTGATGATCTGGCGCGGGATCAGGTTCCCGTCACCATCCCGGCGTTGACCCGATTCCATCGGGTGGCTGATCAGGGTTTTGACTTCGACACTGGCACCGGCCTCGGTGGCATTGTCGACGCGGACGCGGGGGCGAACACCTTCCATGGTCTTTCTCTCCTCCTATACTCGCTCAGCCGCCGCAGCCGCCGATGGTGACTTTTACTTCCTGCGCGGCCATCTGGTACGAACCGTCGGCCATCTCGGCCACGACGATCACGTCCTGAGTGCCCGCGAGGCGAATCCGGGTAGACGCGCGCTGCGCGGCGGCCAACGGCCCGAAGGCGAAGGTTACGACCTCGGGGTTGGGGTTGCCGGATGCAAAGATGGTGATGCGGGCAGCGCCCTCTGCCGCCACTTCCACCGGCACCGTGTTGCCGTTCTCGGCGATTTCGGGCGCGGTAATGATGACGGCCCCGCCCTCGGTGGCCTCGGCCCCGCCGGTGAAGGCGGCCATCGCCTCTTCCATCGTGGTGGCCATCGCCGAGCGCGGCACAAAGCCCGCAACGGCTGCGGCGCTGATCGCCGTGATGAGCGCCTGTCTGCGCGTCAGGTTCATTGTTTTCTCCTCCTGAACTCTCGATCTCTGGATGCGGTCAGTCGTGCAGCGTCATCAGGTAGGCGACCACGTCTTCCACCTGTTGCGCCGACAGGATGGTCTGACCGGCCAGATCCTCTCGGACATTTACGAAGCCTTCATTGACGTAGAAGGCGGGCATCATGGTGTTGGGGAACACGTTCTTGGCGTTGACGAGAATCCCACGCAGGTTGGCTTCGGTCCAACGGTCGCCCACCCCGTCGAGGGTTGGCCCCACGTTGCCGTGGAACTGTTCGTTGGCGAGGTCACTGTTCTGGTGGCACGCCAGGCAGTTTCCCAGCCTGCGGTTGGCGAAAGTATCCCGGCCCGCGGCGGGGTCGCCGACCACGCCGGTCAGCGAGGTTTCGACCACGCCATACTCCCCGAAAACCACATCTCCCGGCGCCACCTCATCGGCAATCGCGGGGGCAGCGATCATCAGCGCGCCAGCTGCAAGAGCTGTAAGTTTCACGTCCATTCCTCCCGTTTGTATTCTTTCGTCCACCATAGGGGCCGGGGTCGAGTCTTTGCAACATTAAATTCGCATTTTTGAATGCGAAAGCGTTGACCGGCGTCAATGACGGTCACTCGATGATGCCCATTTCCTGAAGTCTTCTGGCATGATAACGCTGAAAGCCTTCCTCTTCATCGTAGCCGTGCCCCAACACCCAGGTGAACAGGTTGAACGTCGTCCAACCGCTGAAGGCCCCGGGCATCGACGCCACCGCGGCCTGGGGCGCGGTCCGGTCTTCGCTGACCTCTTCGGGCATGAACATCAGGGTCGGCGTGAACAGAATGCCCCAGCGGCGGGCAATGTCTCGCTCGCTCATCACGGTCCCGTCGAAATCGGTGACCTCCAGACTTCCGTGCAGGTTGAGCCGCACGACGAAGAAATCATCCGTCAACATCGCCGCGATGTCGTCGCGGGAAAAAACGGTTTCGTGCATCTCGCGGCAATAAATGCAGCCCCGCTGTTCGAACAGGATCAACAGGCGTTGGCCGTTGGCATTGGCGTCGGCCAGATCTTCGCGCAGATCTAGGAAGGTGTCCTCGATCCATGGCTCGACATGCAGGCCGGCATCGTCCAGCTCGGCCATCGCTGGTGCGGAAAGGGCAAGCCCCATGGCAAGACCGATCAGACCATAAAAAAGCTGTTTCATCGTTCCTCCCCTCAGACGACCTACCCAAGCCGGGTAAAGTCGGGTCCATATTCGATCATCCATTCCGCGATGCGATTGACGGAATCGGTTGCAATGAGCACCGCGAACAGGATGAGAAGCACGCCCATGCCCTTTTCAACCTTGCCCATGTGGCGGCGAAAGCGTTGCATCCAGCGCATGAACGGCCCCACGAACCCCGCCGCAACCACGAAAGGCAGCGTCATTCCCAGCCCGTAGACCATCAAGAGCAGCGCGCCCTTTCCGGCCGTGCCGGCATCTGCCGCCGTGAACAGGATCGCCGCCAGAACCGGCCCGACGCAGGGCGTCCAGCCAAAGGCGAAGGCCAGCCCGATCAAGTAGGCACCGAGCAATCCCTTGCCCCGGTCCATACCGCCATCGGCCCGCATTTGCCGATACAACAGCGGGATCTTGACCACCCCCAGAAAGTGCAGCCCCATGACCAGTATGATCGCCGCCGCGAACCATCGCAGCACCGGCATCGCCTCGCGTACGGTCTGGCCAAAGGTCGAGGCCGCCATGCCGAGCGCCATAAAGATGGTCAGAATACCGAGGCTGAAGGCAATGGCGGGCAAGATCGCCCTGCGGCTGGCCGCGCCATTGTCGCGCGCGGCCATGACCTCGTCGGCGCTCATCCCCGCAAGGTAGGACAGGTAAAACGGAACAATGGGCAGAATGCACGGCGACAGGAACGATAGAAGTCCCGCAAGGGCCGCTGCACCGAAGCTGATGTCAAACACGCACGCGCCCTCCCCTGCACTTGCCATATTCACACATTCAAAATACATTATGTATAGGGATCGTCAATCGTGAGTATGCCGATGAATGCAAAAATCCTTGGGCTGGCCGGGGCGACCCTTCTGGCGCTGTCGACACCGCTGGTCGCCCAACCGGAACTGGTCATGGTCGAACAGGACGGCTGCGTCTATTGCCGCCGCTGGCATACCGAGATCGGCGAAAGCTATGCCCGCAGCGATTTCGGGCAGGCCATGCCCCTGCGCCGGGTCGACCTGCACGATCTGCCCGATGATCTTTCGCCGGCAAGGGCCGTGGTCTTCACCCCGACTTTCCTGTTGATGGACGATGGAACCGAACTGTCCCGCGCCGAAGGCTACGCGGGGGCAGAATTGTTCTGGATGCAGATGGAGTTGTTGTCCCGCGCCTTGCCGTCTGAAAGACCGGCTGCCCAATGACCGGGCAAACGCTCTTTTCGCAGCCCTTTTCCCGCGCCGCGTCATCGTGCCAGTCCCGAAATGGGCCGGTACGGTCTGGACGGATGTGGGAAAAAAGGTCCATAAGCTCTACAACCTTGGTATCGGGCAGCATTTTCGCCCATGGGCAAGAACGGACGGGGCGTCATGGGCCTTCCAGCACAGATTGCGGACCTTGAGGACGACGAGATGGAGCGGCTTGCCAACAGCGCAACCGAGGCTGCCCAACTGCTCAAGGCCGTCAGCCATGAGGGTCGTTTGATGATCCTGTGCTATCTGGCGAATGGGGAACGCTCGGTGACCGAGTTGGAGCAATTGCTGCACGCCCGGCAAGCCGCCGTTTCACAACAACTGGCGCGGCTGCGGCTGGAAGGTCTGGTCAGCACCCGGCGCGATGGCAAGACGATCTGGTACCGCCTGTCCGATCCGCGCACGGTGAGAATTCTTGAACTTGTCTACGATATGTTCTGTAATCCCGAAACGTCCGACGACGGCTGAGGCCCTGCCTGCCCGCCGGACGCAAGGGAGGACGACATGCCAGAATTTTCCGACGCGGCGCTTGCGGCGCTGATCGGCCTCGCGACCGGGTTGGTGTTGGGGCTGGCGGCGCGTGTGGGCCGGTTCTGCACCCTCGCCGCCATCGAGGACGCCACCTATGGCGGCAATGGCGACCGGCTGCGAATGTGGGGGATTGCCCTTGGCGTGGCGATCCTTGGCACGCACCTGTTGATTGCGACGGGCCTGCTGGTGCCCGGCGATGTGTTCTACCTGCGCAACTGGTCGATCGGGGGCGCCGTCGCGGGCGGTCTTCTGTTCGGGGTCGGCATGGCGCTTGCGGGCAATTGCGGCTTTGGGGCCTTGGCGCGCATTGGGGGCGGCGATTTCCGCTCGGGCGTGGTCGTCGTGACGATGGGAATCATGGCCTATGCCACGATCTCGGGGCCTCTTGCCCCGCTGCGGGTGGCCTTGCTGGGGGCCGAGCCGATACCGCGCGACGAGGCCATCGGTCTGGGCGGGCTGCTGGCACGGGCGACGGGCCTGCCGGAATGGCTGTTTGCCGCGATCGTTGCCGCCGTGCTGGTCATTCTCGCGTTGCGCGGTGCGGACTGGGGCGGGTTTCGTCGATACGCCCTGTGGGCCGGGGTGGTCGGGGCGACCATCACCGCCACATGGGCCGCGATGCAGGCATTGAATTTCCACAGTTTCGAGGCAATCCCGGTCGCCGATCACAGCTTTGCAGCACCGATCGGCGAAACCATCCTCTATGTCATGACCTCCACCGGCTCGGGCCTGACCTTCGGCATCGGCTCGGTTCTGGGGGTTGTTCTCGGGGCTTTTCTCGGCAGCACGCGACTTGGCCATTTCCGGTGGGAAGCCTGCGATGACGCGCGCGAACTGGGGCGGCAACTGGTCGGCGCTTCGATGATGGGCGTGGGCGCGGTGCTGGCGGGGGGCTGTTCCGTGGGACAGGGCCTGTCGGCCTTTTCCGTGCTGGCCATCAGCGCCCCTATTGCGTTGCTCAGCATCTATGCGGGCGCCCGGATCGGGCTGCATTTCCTGATCTATGGCCAAGGTTTCCGCAACGCGGACTGAGCGTTTCCCGATCAGGCTTTGTGCCGGCGTCCAAAGCCCCTAAGCTGCATGCAACAGGCAACGGGGACCGACAGGCATGGCAATCGACTGGAACCGGGAACGGCGCAACGCGTTTGTGCTGCTGGCGATGATCGCATGGCTGATCGGCGCGGCTCCCCACCTGATGGGCTGGGCCCTGTCCGGCACGCCCCCCGATCCGCTGGTCTGGAACATGACCCATTTCCACGTCAGCTATCAAGAGTTCGGCTTTCTGCGCCGGGGGCTGGTTGGATCGCTGGTGGCGCCGCTCTTTGCCTTGCTGCCCGATGGCGGGCTGGCCGAATATGCCGTGATGATCGGAATCGACGCCCTCGCCTGCCTTGGGCTGGCCATTGTCGCCTCGCGGCTGTTCCTGCCCTTGGGCGGCGCTGTGCCCGGCCAAAGGCTGTTTGCGGTGGCGCTGCTGATTTCGCCGGTGGGGATGATGCAGGCGGGGTTCGATCTGGCCCGGCTGGACCACCTGAATTTCGCTCTGGTTGCCTTGGCCCTTTGGGCAGTGATGCGGGGGCGGTTTTGGCTGACCGCGCTCTGTGCAACCGCCGCGATGCTGATCCACGAGGCGGTGCTGTTTTACGGCATCCCGGTGCTGCTGGCCGTGACATGGATGCGCACCGGGTCGCTTCGCCCGGTTGCCCTTGTCGCCGGTCCGGTCCTGGCCGCCGCCGGGGCGTTGGTGCTGTGGGGCGGGACCGAGGTCGATCTGGCCACGGCCCTGCCACCCGAGGTCAACCTCGCCGCCTCGGTCTGGACGCGCGACCTGCTGGAACCGGCGCGCGGGTTTCCGCCGCTGCACTACGCGATTGCCGCCTACATGGCGCTTGTTCCGCTGCTATTGCTGTGGCGGCACTACCGGCTGAACGCGGTCGCGCCCGATCTGCTGTTGCTGGCGCCGGTGGCCGGGCTGGCGCTGTTTGTTCTCGGGGTCGACTATGGCCGCTGGTCGCAGACGATCCTGTTCGCGGTGCTGCTGGTGTTGGCCGCGGCCCCGGCGCTTGGCCGCCGGCGGGGTGCGGACCTTGCCCCCCTGCCCTTGCGGGTGGCAATCCTGCCATGGCTGGTGCCGCTTGGCCCCATTGGCATCGCGGTGCTTTATCCGTTCCTGCCGTGGATTGTCTGAGGTCTCAGTCCTCGTCCACCACGTGCAACAACCCCGGAACCGCCGGACAGGGCGTCAGTTCGTTTTGGACCACATCCGACAGCCGTGTCTGGTGCAGGAACACATAGACATGCGCCGACAACCCCTCCCACAGACGGTTGGTCATGCTTTGCGCGCGGCTGCCTGAAGCCCCGCCCGACGCGCCCGCCCCGGTGTGCAGCGCGCTGACGGTTTCATCCACAGCGCCCAAGACATCGGCCACCCGGATCTCGGACGCCGGTCGCGCCAGCCGGTAACCGCCCCCCGGCCCGCGGACCGAGTCGACCAGCCCGGCCCGGCGCAGCTTGACGAAAAGCTGTTCCAGATAGGGCAGCGAAATGCTCTGCCGTTTGGAAATTTCCGCCAACGAGGTCAGTCCGCGGTCGGGTTGCAGGGCCAGATCGGCCAGCGCAACCATCGCATAGCGGCCCTTGGTGCTCAATTTCATCGGTTTTTGCCCTCTGCGTGGCCATCAGGCCCCTCTGAACGTTGACCTTTCGCGCAGGGACGCTTAACTGCGATCCACCTGCCTGTGCAAGAACCACAGGCCAACAAACCATTCTAGGGAGCGCCGCGCCCGGTCGTCAATGACGCCTGCCGCCCCTCTCAGGAAGAACGAAGGAGCCGCGATGCCTGAGGTGATTTTTCCCGGACCGGAGGGCCGTCTCGAAGGCCGTTACCATCCGCAAAAGGCCAAAGACGCCCCCATCGCCATCATCCTTCATCCGCACCCGCAATTCGGCGGGACGATGAACAACCGGGTGGTCTATAACCTGCACTACGCCTTCCACCAGATGGGCTTTACGGTGCTGCGCTTCAATTTTCGGGGCGTGGGCCGCAGCCAGGGCGAATACGATCAGGGTGTGGGCGAACTGAGCGATGCGGCCTCGGCGCTGGATTACCTGCAATCCATGAACCAGAACTCCAAGCATTGCTGGGTCGCCGGTTTCAGCTTTGGCGCATGGATCGGGATGCAGTTGCTTATGCGCCGACCCGAGATCACCGGGTTCATTTCTGTTTCGCCCCCCGCGAACATGTATGATTTCAGCTTCCTCGCGCCTTGCCCCGCCTCGGGTCTGGTCATCAACGGATCGGCCGACCGGGTGGCGAAACCTCAGGACACGCGCATCCTGGTGGACAAGCTGCACGAACAGAAGGGCATCACCATAACCCACGAGGAGATGGAGGGTGCCGGGCATTTCTTCGAAGACCCCTACATGGAGCCGATGATCGACTCGGTGCAGGGCTATGTGCGCCGCCGCCTCACCGAATCCACGCGCTGAGGCCCCGGGATGGACTTCGTCACAGAGCTTGCCGATGCTTTGGCCGAGGATGCACTGAAGGCCGAGGATGAGCTGGACGACGATCGCCTGATCGAACAACTCTCGACCACGATCGGCGCGGCCTCGATGACGTTGCAGGAGGCGTTCATGACCTCGGTGCGCATCCGCCGCGCCGAGAAGCGGGCGCGGATCTGGCTGTCCAACCGTATCGACAAGGCAAAGCAGGTGAAAGAGGCCGAGGGGTGAGCGCCCGACTCGACGCGCAGCTTGCCTTCCTGCTGGAAGCCGACCGGCTGAAACAGATCACCCGTGCCTCCTATCTCGCCGACCGCTCGCGCCATGAAAACAGCGCCGAACACAGCTGGCACCTGACGCTCTTCGCGCTCGTTCTGGCCGATCAGGCCCCCGAGGGCGTGCAGATCGACCGGGTGATCCGAATGCTGATCCTGCATGATATCGTCGAGATAGACGCGGGCGACGCGCCTATTCACGGCGCGGTGGACACGGAGGCGATGGCGGCGCGCGAACAGGCGGCCGCCGACCGGCTGTTCGGTTTGCTGCCAGGGGATCAGACGGTGGAGTTCCGGGCGCTCTGGGAAGAGTTCGAGGCCGCCGAAAGCCCCGACGCCATCTTCGCCAAATCGCTGGACCGGTTCCAGCCGCCAGTGCTGAACCTGCATTCCGAGGGCGGCAGCTGGCCAGACTACGACGTGACCGAGGAACAGGTGCGCAGCCGCGTGGGCCCCAAGATCGCCCGCGGCGCGCCGGGGCTGTGGGACTGGCTCAGCCCGAAGCTGACCGCGTGGTTCGGCAAGGAATGACACCGGCAGACAGAAAATTCCCCCGAAGGAATTTTCCTGCCAAGGGAACAATCTTCGAGAAGATTTTTCCGGCTCCGGGGAAAGATTTTCGGGAAAACCGTTTCTGCGGCCCGCGCGGAAATTTCGGTATACATTTGCATACCTTTCTTCCCTTCTGCGCCGATTTCCGCTAGGTAGGCACTAGCACGATTCCCCCTGTTCCCCGAGGTTTCCGATGACCAAGATCAAAGTGGACAATCCCATCGTCGAGATGGACGGCGATGAAATGACCCGCATCATCTGGCATTTCATCAAGGACAAACTGATCCTGCCCTATCTGGACATCGACCTGCTCTATTACGATCTGGGGATCGAGGAACGCGACCGCACCGATGACCAGATCACGGTCGATGCCGCCGAAAAGACGCTGGAGGTCGGTTGCGCCGTCAAATGTGCCACCATCACCCCCGATGAGCAAAGGGTCGAGGAATTCGGCCTCAAGCGCATGTATCGCAGCCCCAATGGCACCATCCGCAACATCCTCGGCGGCGTGATCTTCCGCGAACCGATCATCTGCCGCAACGTGCCCCGCCTCGTTCCGGGCTGGACGCAGCCCATCGTCGTCGGCCGCCACGCCTATGGCGACCAGTATCGCGCCACCGATTTCCGCTTTCCCGGCAAGGGCAAGATCACGATCAAGTTCGAGGGCGAGGACGGCGAGGTGATCGAACGCGAGGTGTTCGACGCGCCGGGCGCGGGCGTCACCATGGCGATGTACAACCTCGACGCGTCGATCATCGACTTCGCGCGCGCCTCGATGAATTACGCCCTCGGGCGCGGCTGGCCGCTCTACCTCTCGACCAAGAACACCATCCTCAAGGCCTATGACGGCCGCTTCAAGGACCTGTTCCAGCAGGTCTTTGAAGAGGAGTTCGAAACGAAGTTCAAGGACGCCGGGATCGAGTACCAGCACCGGCTGATCGACGACATGGTGGCCTGCGCGCTGAAATGGAACGGCGGGTTTGTCTGGGCGTGCAAGAACTACGATGGCGACGTGCAGTCGGACACGGTGGCGCAAGGGTATGGCTCGCTCGGGTTGATGACCTCTCAATTGCTGACGCCCGATGGCAAGATCATGGAGGCCGAGGCGGCGCATGGCACCGTCACGCGGCACTATCGCCAGCATCAGGCCGGGCAACAGACCTCGACCAACTCGATCGCGTCCATCTTCGCGTGGACCGGGGCGCTCAAGCACCGCGCCAAGCTGGACGAGAACATCGCGTTGATGAGCTTTGCAACCACGCTGGAAAAGGTCATCGTGGAAACGGTTGAATCGGGCGTGATGACCAAGGATCTTGCGCTGCTGGTTGGCCCCGATCAGGGCTGGCAGACGACCATGGGCTTCCTCGAAAAGATCGACGAGAATCTGAACAAGGCGCTCGCCGGATGAGCACGGCCCGCATCCTCATCTTCATCGCGGCGGGGCTGTCGGTCTCTCCGGGTCTGCTATGGCTGCGGATGCGCGTCTATTGGAACGACAACTGCGCCGATGGCCCCGCCGCGATCCCGGATTTCGACGCCGCCGATTGCGGGGATGCGGAAACGGTCCTGACCCTCTCGGCACTCGGGGCTGCCGCGCTTCTCATGCCACTGGTGATCTTTCTGCTGCTTCGGCTCAGGTCGCTTCTGCGCCGCCCCGCCAATCCCCAATAGGCATGGCGGCCCAGATCGGTAGGGTAAACCCATGTTCTGGCGCGCTGTCCTTTTGCTTGTGCTTGTTACCGCGCTGTCGGTGGCCCTGACCCTCTGGTTTGGGGACGAAGTGCTGATCGCGCTTGGGCTGATCCTGCTGCAACTCAAGGTCATCGGACAAAAGATCGTCTCGATCGAACTGCCCGCCGTACTGGTCTGGCTCAAGACGCAATCCCGCCTGTTCCTGCGCATCGAACTGCTCAAGAAATGGCTGATGAGCAGCTTTGCACCGCTCATCATGGGCTCGGCCCTGCGCAACCGGCTGGAGGCGATCTTCGCCCGGTTCAAGGCCGCCGCGCAGGCGCGCTATCAGGCGATGATGGGCTGGTATTCCGGGCTGGAATGGTACGAGAAACTGGTCGCGGCGATGATCGTGGTCCTTGCCACGCTCAGCCTGTCGGTCAGTTCCATTGGCCTGTGGGTGATCCTGTTCTCGGTCAAGCTGCCCTTCATGATCGCCGCCGGTGTCGGGGCACTCTGGCGGATGCTGTGGACAACGCTGGCCAAGTGGCTGTTCAAGGTCATCGCCTTCCTGCAACTGGGTTGGGCATGGAAATGGGTCCGCCGCCGCCTGCCCGAGAGCTACCTTGACCGCAAGCGCCGGTGGGATTTCCGGGTCGCGCGCGCCGTGGTGCGCCGCCGCCGGATGACCCTGCGCCAGTTGCACGACCAGAAGGACAGCCTGTCGATGCGGCTTTCCCTGATGGCGGCGTATTTCCGGCAAAAACGCCCCGAGTTCTCGGAGGTCGAGACCGACGAGCGGCGTCAGAGGGAGAGGTCGAAGATATCCAGCTTATCCCCCTCGAACCGCGCAACGGTGCCGGGGCAAAGCGGGGTCCAGTCGCCCTCGTCCATTTCCAGCGGTTCCGAGACGACCGCCCACCCCGACCGAGAGGCCGACCAACGGTAGTAGACCGTCGGAGCGATGTGGTCGGACGAGCCACGCGCCGCATAGAGCGCCTTGCCGTCACTGAAGGCCGCCGACAGGCGAAGGTGGGGGGCCAGGCCCTTGCTCCGCGACAGGCCCGACAGGTGCCCGCAGGCCCGGCTCAGCGCGGCAATCGGGTCTGTCTCCAACCCTTCGGCCAAGGCGATCAGGAACAGCACCTCGCTATCCGTCGCCCCCTTGCGAAAACTATAAAGCGCGTCGGGCACCAGCATGTCGGCATGTTTGCGAAACCCCTCGAACCCGCCGACCTGTCCGTTGTGCATGAAGCTCCAGCGGCCCACGACGAAAGGGTGACAATTGTTGCGGCTGATGGCCGACCCGGTCGAAGCGCGCACATGTGCAAGGAACAGCCGCGAGCGCACCTGTTCGGCGAGCGAGCGCAGATTTGGATCGGACCACGCCGGGTAGACATCGCGGTAAAGCCCCGGTTCGGACCGCGCATCATACCAGGCGATACCAAAGCCATCGCCATTGGTTTCGGTCTTGGCCTCGGTCGCGTGCTGGCTTTGCGCGATCAGGGAATGGCCCGGGCGGCTGATCACTTCATCGAGAAAGATCGGCGCCCCGATATAGGCGGCCCAACGGCACATGCGGCTCTCCTGCTGGCGGTCTGGCCTGCTCTAACGTGGAATTCGGGGGCGGGGAAGCGGGCTTATTGTCCGCGATGATGGGTGCGCTGATACAGCCGGGCCGTGATACGGCTGGCGGTCTTTTCAAACAGGAACGGCAGCAATGCGTGAACGGCAGCGGCGCAGGCCGCAAGGAAGAGCCAGCCGGAAAAGCGCGCGGCAAAGGCGGCGTGTTCCAGATAGGTTTCATCGACGCTTTGCGGGTGATCGGTGAAAAGGCGGGCGATCATGGCGGTCTCCTGTTGGTCTGTCTCGCCGGGACAATGTGCCGAAAGGCGGGCCAATACCCATCCCAAATGTCACGCATTTTTCCGCTTTTCTTGGGACGTTTTCTCGCTCATTCTGCCTAAATGGAAAACCTGGACACATATGACCGCAAGATCCTGACCGCCTTGCAGCACGACGCCACCCTGTCGCTCGATACTTTGGCCGATCTGGCGGCGCTGTCGCGCAACGCGGTCTGGCGGCGGGTAAAGGCCCTGGAAGATCGCGGCGTTCTCAAGGCGCGGGTCGCCCTGCTCGATCCGGCATCGCTCGGGCTGGGGCTGTCGGTGTTCATGCTGATCCGAGCGGGTGCGCACAGCCCCGACTGGTCGACCCGGTTTTCGCGGGCAACGCGGGACATGCCCGAGATCCTCGCCGCCTACCGGATGACCGGCGATCTGGATTATCTTCTGCACGCGCGGGTCGCGGATATGGCCGATTATGACCGGCTCTATCAGCGCCTGACCGCGAAGGTAGAGATTGCCGATGTTTCGGCCAGTTTCGTGATGGAAGAGATCAAGGAGACCACGGCGCTGCCGCTGTGATCCCCTTTGGTTTCGTGGCTCAGGCCGCCTCGTCGCGCTCTGCCGCCTGACGCGCCCACATCGAAGCATAGCGACCGTTGAGGGCCAGCAACTCCTCATGCGTGCCCTGCTCGGCAATCTCGCCCTTGTTCAGCACGATGATCTGGTCGCTGTCGACGACGGTAGACAGGCGATGCGCAATGGTGATCACGGTGCGCCCCTCGCCCATCATCTTCAGTTCTTCCTGAATTTCGCGCTCGGTTTCCGTGTCGAGGGCCGAGGTCGCCTCATCCAGCAGCAGGATCGGCGGGTCTTTCAACAGCGTCCGGGCAATGCCGACGCGCTGTTTTTCACCGCCCGACAGCTTCAGGCCCCGTTCGCCCACCTGGGTTTCATAGCCCTCCGGCAGGCTTTCGATGAAGTCGTGGATCTTGGCCGCCCTCGCCGCTGCCTGCACCTCGGCAAAGCTGGCCTCGGGGCGGCCGTAGGCGATGTTGTAACGGATGGTATCGTTGAACAGCACGGTGTCCTGCGGCACGACGCCGATCTGTTTGTGCAGGCTGTTCTGTGTCACCTCTCGCAGATCCTGCCCGTCGATGCGAATTGCGCCCCCATCGACATCGTAAAAGCGGAACATGAGCCGCCCGATGGTGGATTTGCCTGACCCCGAGGGGCCGACAAGCGCCACCGTGTGCCCGGCCGCAACCGAGAACGACAACCCCTTGAGGATCGGTCGCGCGGCTTCATAGCCGAAGCGGACAGAGTCAAAGACCACTTCGCCCTTGTCACACGTCATCTCACGGGCATCGGCGGCATCGGTCACATCCGCCGGCTGTTCCAGCAGGTCGAACATTTCACCCATATCGACCAAGGCCTGCCGGATTTCACGGTAGACCGTGCCGAGGAAGTTCAGCGGCATGGTGATCTGGATCATGTAGGCATTAACCATCACGAAATCGCCCACGGTCAGATCGCCCCGCTGCACCCCGAACGCCGCCATGACCATGACGATCACAAGGCCGATGGTAATAATCACCGATTGCCCGAAATTCAGCGCACCGAGCGAATAGGCGGTCTTGAGCGCGGCCCGCTCATAGCCAGCCATCGCGGCATCATAGCGGTCGGCTTCGCGCCTTTCGGCCCCGAAATATTTGACGGTTTCGAAATTCAGCAGGCTGTCGATGGCCTTCTGGTTGGCGTCGGTGTCCTGATCGTTCATCTCGCGGCGGATCTTCACCCGCATCTCGGTCACCGCAAAGGTGAACCAGATGTAAAACGCCAGCGTCACCAGAACCACGACGAAATACCAGATGTCGAACACCACGGCCAGCACGATCCCCACCAGCAACAATTCGATCACCAGCGGACCGACCGAGAACAGCAGGAATCGCAACAGGAATTCGACGCCCTTCACCCCGCGCTCGATAATGCGGCTGAGGCCCCCGGTCTTGCGGGTGATGTGATAGCGCAGGGATAGTGCGTGGATATGTTCGAAGGTTTCCAGCGCCAGTTGGCGCAAGGCCCTCTGCCCGACCCGCGCAAAGACAACATCGCGCAGCTGCTGAAAGCCCACGGCCATTGCCCGCGCCACGCCATAGGCCACGGTCAGCCCGGCGGCGCCCAACATCAGCATGTCGGTGGGCGAGGCATCGCCCGACAGCACATCCACCGCCCCCTTGTAGAGAAACGGCGTGAAGACGGCAATCAACCGGCCCAACACAAGCATCACCATCGCAATCACGACGCGCGGCTTTACCCACGGGTATTCGTCCGACCACAGGTAGGGCGCAACCTTGCGGATGGTCCGCATACCGCTGCGGCGGGCCTCGGCCCCCTTGGGTTGGTCGGTGATGATGGCTGGCGGCATGGGCTGGCTTTCGGTCGTTTCTGGATCAGCGCGGAACATAGGGGCCACCCGCGGGAATGACCAGTCAGCCCACGCGCGACAGCGTTGTGCAAAGTTGCAAGGACAGGCCCGACGAGGGCTATTCGTCCAGCTCTGGAATGGTGAAGATCTGGCCCGGATAGATCAGATCGGGATCGCGGATCAGGCTGCGGTTGGCTTCGTAGACCTGCACATACATGATCCCCTCGCCCAGATGTTCGCGGGCGATGCCCCACAGCGTATTGCCAAGCTGAACGGTGACCACCTCTTGGCCATCGGCCTGTGCAGGCAGGCTTTCCAACAGTTCGGGTTCTTCGCGCAGGAAGGGTGTTTCGATCCGGCTTTGCACGTCGCCCTCGGCGTTCACCTCGTCCAGACGCAAGGTATAGGTGCCGGGGTCGACCTGCGGCAGCGCGATGCGCCAGGCGCCGGTCAGGTCGATTCGTGCCAACTGCACCGGGCGATTGTCGAGGTAGAACCGCACGTCGGACTCTGCCGGGCCACGGCCCGTCAACACCACCTCGCCTTGGGTGTCATAGGAAATGGTGTCGAGTGTGACCTGTGCCTGAACCTGCGGGGCGGGGCCGGACTGGACCATGCGCAGCCCGTCCGAATCCGCGATCAGCACGGTGGGGGCCTGCGGTTCCAACGGTTCCGCGTCGGGCGGGGCCGTGCCGACAGGGGCGGGCGTGTCCGGGCTTTGCGGCGCTGTTCCGGGGGCAGAGGGGGCCTGGGGCGCGGCGATCAGGGTCTCGGGCTGCGTGGCACCGGCATTTGGAATTTCAGAGGGTGCGGTGGTATCGGCGGGGGCCTCGGGGCCGGTCGTGGGGGGCACCTCGGGGGCCTCTGCCTGATCCGCCGCGTCGGCCATTTCGACCGCGTCGGTGGGGGGCGCCGTGGGGCTGTCGTCGGCAGCGACAACAGGCGGTTCCGACGTTCCTTGCGCCGTGCCTGTTTCGGGGGGCAGCGCCGGAGCCGTGGCCAATTCGTCAGGCTGTTCCGGGGGCATTCCGTCTGTCACTGGCGCGGTCGACCCTTCCTCCACCGTATCCGCAACGGTCTCTGACGCGGGCGGCATGATGTCCCCCCCAGCGTCCGATGCCGTCAACCCGCGAGAGACGGCAGACTCCGTTGCCTCGCTGCCAGTGTCGGCCAAGGCAACCTGAAGGTCGGGCGCGTCCTGCGTGGCGTCCTCGGCCACGACAACCTCGCCCTGAGGCTCTGTCGTGACGGTCGCGGGCACATCGGGGGCGCTGTCATCGGGTGGCATCAATTGCGGCGGGGCCGATGTCGGCGCAGCTTCGTCGGCGGCCAGTTCGGTAATTGCGGGCGCTTGCGGCGTTTCTGGGCCGGTGGCGGGCCCCGTGCCGGTTGGGGCAGTGTCGCCTGCCCCGTCATCGGCGGCGACGCGCAGGGTCGGGGACAGGATCACGCTTTCCTCGGAGACCAGAACCGAGCCATCCTCCATCACCATCTCCAGGCTCAGAACGCGGGGCACGGCGGCGGGTGGAATGGTAAACATCGCCACGAAAGCGCCCGTGCCATCGGCGCTGACCTGCGAAATCTCTTCGCCATCAAGCCGCAAGATCAGGTTGGCGTCGGGCGTGGCCTGCCCGGCGATCAGTGCGCCGCCGGCGGCATCGACGCGCACAAGGTCGAAACTGGGGGTCTGCGCCACGTCCGCCTCGGGCACGTCGGGCGGTGCGACGGCAGGCGACGGCGCGTTTGTCGGCGCGGGTGTGGCCTCTGGCGTTTCAGCCGGGGCGGTGGCTGTCTCGGCGGGGGCCGTTGCAGATGTATCCACGGGGTCTGGGGACGGGTCTGGCGACGGGGCCAGCACCAGATAGCCCGCTACGCCGACGACCGCGACAACCGCCGCACCCGCTGCCAGGGTCGCAGGACCCAGGCCCAATCCAGCCGAAGCTTTCATCTACTCGCTCTCCCCTCAGGCGCCGGTCCCGTCCCCTTGGGACCAGTGCAGTTGTGCGATTATTGTAACAGGTCTATCACGGGCCGAAACGTCTTCAAGTCAGGTTCCTACATGTCCTATTCCGTTTGTGTTTACTGTGGCTCTCGTGCCGGGGCCAAACCGCGTTATGCCGAGCAGGCAGAGGCGCTTGGAACCGCCATGGCAGAGGGCGGTATGCGGCTGGTCTATGGCGCGGGCGATGTTGGCCTGATGGGGATCGTCGCGCGGGCCGCCAAGGCCGCGGGCGGAACAACTTTCGGCGTGATTCCCCAGCACCTGCTCGACCGCGAAGTGGGCAAGCGCGATCTCGATACGTTCATCGTCACTGAAACCATGCACGAGCGCAAAAAGGTCATGGTGATGAATGCCGATGCGATCGTGGTCCTGCCGGGTGGCGCGGGCTCGCTCGACGAATTCTTCGAGGTGTTGACATGGCGCCAGCTCGGCCTGCATGACAAGCCGATTTTCCTCTTGAATACCGCCGGTTATTGGGAACCGCTGGCACATCTGGTTGACCACATCGTCGGACAGGGCTTTGCCGATGCAAGCCTGCTTGATTTCTTCAAGGTGGTCGAGGATGTGCCGACGCTCATGTCAGGGCTGCACCGGGCGCGGGCCGCCTGAAAGCCGACCAGGAATACAGCGCCAATGCCAGCCAGATCATCGGCAGCGCGATGGCGTGCCATCGGGTCACCGGTTCGGCGAAAACCAGCGCCGCCACAAGGAATTGCAGCGTCGGGTTCAGGTATTGCGTCAGCCCGACATGCGCCATCGGCGCGCGCTTGTTGGCATAGGAAAACAGGATCAGCGGCGTCGCGGTCAACGGCCCCGACAGCACCAGCATGACTGCGTCGCGGGCCGACCCGGAAAACCCGCCCTGCCCCCAAAGCGCCAGATAGCCAAGCGCCAGCGGCGCCAGCACCAGCGTTTCCCCCGTCACGGACAAAACAGGCCCGGCCGAGATCCAGCGTTTCAGCACCCCGTAAGAGGTAAAGCTGACCGCCAGAACAAGGCTGATCCACGGCGCTACGCCAAAGCCGACCGTCAGAACCAGCACCGCCAGCCCGGCAAGCGCGACCGCCGCCACCTGCCAGCGGCTGATCGATTCACCGAACACGACACGCCCGGCCAGCACGGCTACCAGCGGGTAGATGTAATAGCCGATCGAGGCTTCGATCGCGTGACCGATGCCGATGGCGAAGATGAAGAAGAACCAGTTGACCGAGATCACCACCGCCGCGCAGATCAACAGCGCGGTCTGCGAGCCTGCCCGGAATAGCCTGCCAAGCTCTCGCAACCGGCCCTGCCCCATCAGCACCGCGCCGAAGGTGGCAAAGGACCACAGCGTCCGATGCGCAAGGATTTCGGCAGCCGGCAGGTGCGAAAGCTGCTTGTAGAGGATCGGGGCAAAGCCCCAGATCAGGCAGGCCCCGATCATCGCTATGACACCCTTGCGCGCTTCGCTCATCGGTTCGGTCTCCTTTCCTGCCCCCCGGCTCTGCGCTTGTGGGTTGGAAAGGTCAAGACGGGCACAGCCGTCGCCAGCGGGTCACGTCGCGGCGTTTGAAGATGACCGACGCGTCAAGCTGTGCGGCGGCGGTGCAGATGCTATCGGACGGCGCCCCGTATTCCGCGGCCAACACTGCCCGGCCCGTGCGCGGATAGATCGCCAGATCGGCGCACCAGCCATCGGCAAAGCAATCCTCGGTTACGGCAAAATCGGCAAAAGGGGCAAGGTTCGCTGTCAGGTCGGGGGCATTTTTCTGCGCAACAAGCAGCCCCAGATCATGCGCGGCCGCAGCCAGATCGACGAACCACGCGACCACATCGGGGGGCGTCAACGGGAATCCGGTGTCGTTGATATGCAGGTCGATATTGTCGGGTTCGACCGCGTCAAAGCCCATCTCGGCGCAATGCCGAAAACGCGCCACCATGATCGGCAAAAGCCGATCGCGGGCGCGAATGTCGAGGAAACGTTCGCCCGGCCAGCCGCCATAGGCGCGGCCCACTAGCGCCGCCGGGAACCTGTGGGCATCGTCGCGCCAGTCCTCGACCGTGCCGACACTGACATAGCAGACCGTGGTCACGCCTCGGGCCGACAGGGCGGCGATCTCGGCGGCGCTGACCTCGTCGGGGTCGAGGGCCAAAACCTCGACCTGCACGCCCAGATCGAGCGGTGCCTGCAACTGCCAGTCCCAGCTGACCCCGGGCGCAATGCCTTGGGCAGAAACGCAAAGGGGGCCTGCCAGCGTCGCCGCCAGCAGGCCCCCAATGATGCGGGAAATCGGCAAGATCAGGCCGCGAGGCGGGCTGCCACGTTTTCCCAATTCACGAGGTTGTTCAGGAAGTTATCGAGATATGCCGGACGCTTGTTGCGGAAGTCGATGTAGTAGGAATGTTCCCAAACGTCGCAGCCAAGCAGGGCGGTCTGCCCGAAGCAGAGCGGGTTAACACCGTTTTCGGTCTTGGTCACTTTCAGGCTGCCGTCGCTGTCTTTCACCAGCCAAGCCCAGCCCGAACCGAACTGGCCCGCGCCCGCGGCGGCGAATTGCGACTTGAATTCATCGACCGAGCCGAAGCTTTCGGTGATGGCTTTTTCCAGCTCGCCGGGCATCGAGGACATGCCAGGGCCCATCATTTCCCAAAACTGGTTATGGTTCCACAACTGGCTGATGTTGTTGAAGATTCCGTTCTGGGCAACCGATGTGGAGTCATAGGTGCCGGTGATGATTTCTTCCAGCGACTTGCCGTCCCATTCGGTGCCTGCAATCAGCTTGTTGCCGTTGTCGACATAGGCCTTGTGGTGCAGGTCGTGGTGATATTCCAGCGTCTCCTTGGACATGCCGAGATCGGCCAGCGCGTCGTGGGCGTAGGGAAGATCGGGAAGTTCAAATGCCATGGTTCTGGTCCCTGTGGTTCGCGTCAATACTGGATCACAGATGGAGCTTTCCCCCGCCCAAGGTCAAGGGGGCGAGGCCAGAAAAGCCGCGTTTCCCGCCCCTTGGGGCCGGTGCGAAAATGTCCAAAATGACCCTCTCGCCACCCGTACACCCGCCGTACACCCCCTGTGCACCCCCCGTACAGACGTGGGGCCATTTTCGGCGCGGTCAGTCGCCAAACGACAAACGCCCGGCGCGCGGGACTTCGCGGGCCGGGCGGTGCCGTGCAAGGGGCTGGCGATGGGTTAGAAGATCCCCACCTCTGCCCCATCGGCGGCGGACAGCTCCAGGATGCCGAAGACGTATTTGGCGACCGAGCGGAAGCAGATCAGCGACAGCTCGTCGTCGCCGCTCAGCCAGATTGCGGCGGGCACCTGTGCCAGACGGGTGCGGCGCATTTCGCCCGCGCCGAAGCTGGCGGGATGCAGGTCGACGGGGGCGAGCTTGGCCACGGCTTCACGCGCCGACGGGCCGCTGACGCGGAAGAGCGCGCGCGCATCGGAGACGTTCGCCACGGTGGCAAATTCGTCGGCCAGCGCCTGCGCCATCGCGGCGACGGTGCCGGGGGCCTGATCGTGGGCCACGACGATCAACAACTCGTCGGGCGACATCCACGCGACCGAGGCGTCGTCGCCGGTGACGACCTGCCGTTGGCCGGGCACATCCAGTCCCGTCGCGTCCTTGACCGCCGCCTTGACCCTGGCGCTGTCCAGATCGCCGCGCAGGGTGATCATGCCGACAAGGCCGCCTTCCTCGACGCGGGTGCGGCCCTCGGCCACGGCGCCCATCAATGCACTGACTTCAGACATTCTGCTTCTCCCCTTCGGGATCGAAGAACACGGGGTCCACGATCTTGGCCGCGACGGTGCCGCCATCGACCTTGTTGAATTCGATCACCTCGCCCATGCGGTCGGGCCCGTTCAGGACCAGCCCCATTGCGATGCCACGCCCAAGCGTCGGCGAGTGGTAGGTCGAGGTCACGCGACCCTGCACATTGCCCTGCCCGTTGGCATTGGTGCCGCCCGCGACGGCGTAGGCACCATCGGGCAACACCGAGCCATCGACGGTTTCCAGCCCCACCAGTTTCCAGCGGGTCGGATCGGTCATGTGGCTGCGGGCCTGCGCGCGTTTGCCGAGGTAATCCTCTTTCTTCTTGGAGATCGCCCAGGTCAGCCCCAGATCCTGCGGGATCACGGTGCCATCGGTTTCGTCCCCGATCATGATGAAGCCCTTTTCGGCGCGCATGATGTGCAGCGCCTCGGTGCCGTAGGGGGTGGCGTCAAACTCGCCCCCGGCGTCGTGCAGGGAATCCCAGAAGGCACGGCCCTGGCTGGCGGGGACGGCGATTTCAAAGCTGAGCTCGCCCGAGAACGAAATGCGGAAGACGCGGGCGTCAAAGCCGCCGATCTTGCCTTCGGTCCACGCCATGAAGGGCAGCGCCTCTTTCGACAGATCGATGTCCGATCCCAGCTTTTCCAGCACCTTGCGCGAATTCGGACCGACAACGGCGACCTGCGCGAATTGTTCGGTCAGGTTGACGGTGTGAACCTTCCAGTCCCACCACTCGCATTGCAGCCAGTCTTCCATGTGGCCGTGGACATGTTCGGCCCCGCCCGAGGTGGTGTGGACAAGGAACGTCTCCTCGTCGATCCGCGCAACCACGCCGTCATCCATCAAGAAGCCGTTTTCGTTGCACATCAGGCCATAGCGGCAGCGGCCCGGTTTCAGGCTGCTCATCATGTTGGTGTAGAGCATGTCCATGAACTGGCCCGCGTCCGGCCCCTTGACGAGGATCTTGCCGAGCGTCGAGGCGTCGAGCAGGCCAAGGCTGTTGCGGGTGGCCAGAACCTCGCGGTGGACGGCCTGTTCGTGGCTTTCGCCCGCTGCCGGGTAGCAATAGGGACGCCGCCAATGGCCGACCGGTTCCAGATAGGCGCCCCGGTCTTCGTGCCAATCCTGCATCGGGGTGCGACGCAGCGGCTGGAACACCTCGCCCCGCGCCTCGCCGGCGATGGAGCCGAGGGAAATCGGCGTATAGGGCGGGCGGAATGTGGTGGTGCCGACATTCGGGATAGCATCGTTCAGCGCACCAGCAAGGGTCGCCAGACCGTTGATGTTGCTGAGCTTTCCCTGATCGGTAGCCATGCCAAGCGTGGTGTAGCGCTTGGTGTGCTCAACGCTTTCATAGCCTTCGCGGGCGGCGAGCTGCACGTCCGAGACCTTCACGTCGTTCTGGTAGTCGAGCCACATTTTCATGCGCTTCGCGTGGCCCGCGCCCTGCGGCATGATCCACACCGGCTCCATGGCGGTTTCGGCCGGATCGTTGGTGGCGGGGGTATCGCCCGCCGGGGCGGACAGGCCAAGCGCCTCGGCCGCGGTTGCCGCCGCGTGGTTGGCGGAGGCGAGCGTGGCAGCGGAGGACAGCTCGCCGAAGGCGGCGCCTCCGGCGATCACGAAGGGCTTGCCGTCGTGGCCGGTGGGCGCGCGGGACGGATCGGGACGGAAATGGGCCTGATCCTCGTCCCAGATCAGCTTGCCGCCGCAATGGGACCACAGGTGGACGACCGGCGACCAACCGCCGGACATGGCGACCGCTTCGCAGGCGATTTCGTCGGTGGACGCGCCCTCGCCCGCCTGTGTGCAGATGCTGACGCCGGTCACGGATTTCTTGCCCTTGACCATGGCGATCCCGGCCCCGCTCAACACGCGAATGCCAGCCGCGCGGGCCTGTTCCGGCAAGTCGCCGGTGACGGTCGCGCGGGCATCGACGATGGCAGGCACGGAGAGGCCCGCCCCGTGCAGGGCCAGAGCGGTGCGATAGGCGTCGTCATTGTTGGTGACGACCACGGTGCGGTCGCCAACGCTGACACCCCAGTTCACCACGTAGTCGCGCACGGCCGAGGCCAGCATGACACCGGGGATGTCGTTGCCCGCGAAGGAAAGCGGGCGTTCGATTGCGCCGGTGGCGGTGATGACCTGACGCGCGCGGATGCGCCACAGGCGGTGGCGGGGGCCGTCCATTTCCGGCGCATGATCGGTCAGGCGCTCGTAGGCCAGAACATAGCCGTGGTCGTAGACGCCCGAGGCCATGGTGCGGCTGCGGACCGAGACATTCTCCATTCCTTCAAGGGCTTGCAGGGCGTCGTTGATCCACTCATCGGCGGGTTTTCCGTCGATCTCGACCCCATCCACCGGCGCACGACCACCCCAATGGGCGGTTTGTTCCACCAGCAGAACCCGCGCGCCGGTCGCCCCGGCAGTCAGTGCCGCTTGCAGACCGGCAATGCCGCCGCCCGCAATCATCACATCGACGAAAGCGTAGAAATGCTCGTAGCGGTCGGCATCGCGGTCCTTGGGCGCTTTGCCCAGGCCCGCCGACTGGCGCACGATGGGTTCAAAGACATGCTTCCACGCGGGGCGCGGGAACATGAACGTCTTGTAATAGAATCCCGCCGGGAAGAACTTGGCGAGGCTGTTGTTCACCACGCCCACGTCGAAATCGAGGCTTGGCCAGTGGTTCTGGCTTTCCGCTTCCAGCCCGTTGAACAGCTCGGTCGTGGTGGCGCGTTGGTTTGGTTCGAACGTGCCGTCCTTGCCGATGCCCATCAGCGCATTGGGTTCCTCGGCGCCCGAGGCGACCACGCCGCGCGGGCGGTGATATTTGAAGGACCGGCCCATCAGGGTCTGGCCATTGGCCAGCAGGGCCGACGCCAGGGTATCGCCGGCATAGCCGGTCAGGCGTTTGCCGTTGAAGGAAAATTCACGGGCGGCGCTGCGGTCGATCAGGCGACCGCCGGAAGCGAGACGGGTGCTCATTGATCAAGGCTCCAGTCGGGGCGTTTGGCGCGGATGGCGTCGAGGACGTGTTGGGGTGGCTCGGGGGTCTGGGCCGAATAGGTGGCGAAGACCTCCAGCGTGTTGGTGTCGCGGGCCGCGAGGAACCACTTGCCGCAGCCATTGGCGTGGCGCCAGCGTTCGAAATGCACGCCCTTGGGGTTCATACGGTGGAAGAGGTAGCCCTCGAACTCCTCATCCGAGGAGCCGGGACCGTAGCGCTTGAGATGCGCCTCGCCACCGGGGGCGAGTTCCGTTTCATCGGCCATCACGCCGCAGCAGGGGCATTCCAGGATCAGCATTGTGCGCTCTTCCCCGTGTAGATTGATTTCATTTCCGACCCCGGAGCAGGAAAATTCTTCAAGAAGAATTTTCGGCCCGAAGAATTTTCCTGAAAATTCTTCCTCGTCTCCATCAGTGCGCCACCCCGGCCGCGACGCTTTCGTCGATGAAGCGGCCTTCCTTGAAGCGGTTGAGGCCAAACTCAGCCGTCAGAGGCGAGTAGCCCCGTGCCATCAGTTCCGCCATGCCCCAGCCAGAGCCCGGGATCGCCTTGAAGCCGCCGGTGCCCCAACCGCAATTGATGAACACGCCGTCCACGGGGGTCTTGGACAGGATGGGCGAGCGGTCGCCGGTCATGTCCACGATGCCGCCCCATTGGCGCAGCATCTTGAGGCGGCTGACCATCGGGAAGGTTTCGACGAGGGCGCGCACGGTTTCCTCGATATGGTGGAAGCTGCCGCGCTGTGTGTAGTTGTTATAGCCGTCGGCGCCGCCGCCGATGACCATCTCGCCCTTGTCCGACTGGCTCATGTAGCCGTGCACGGTGTTGGCCATCACGACGCAATCCATGCAAGGCTTGATCGGCTCGGACACAAGCGCCTGAAGCGCAACGGATTCAATCGGCAGACGGAAGCCCGCCATATCGGCCAGCACCCCGGAATGACCGGCGACGACGATGCCCAGCTTCTTGGTGCCGATGAACCCGCGAGAGGTTTCCACGCCGGTGACCGCGCCGTTTTCCTTGCGGATGCCGGTCACTTCGGTCTTTTGAAGGATGTCCATGCCCATGTCGGAACAGGCGCGGGCATAGCCCCACGCCACGGCGTCGTGCCGGGCGGTGCCGCCACGGGCCTGCCACAACCCACCCAGAACCGGGTAGCGGGGACCGTCGAGATTGATGATCGGGACGATTTCCTTGACCCGCTGCGGCGAGATGAATTCGGTCTTCACGCCCTGCAGCGCGTTGGCATGGGCCGTGCGCAGGTAACCGCGCACCTCGTGATGGGTCTGGGCCAGCATGATCACGCCGCGCGGGCTGAACATCACGTTGTAGTTCAGGTCCTGGCTCATCGTTTCATAGAGCGAGCGGGCCTTTTCATAGATCGCCGCCGAGGGATCCTGCAGGTAGTTCGACCGGATGATGGTCGTGTTGCGGCCCGTATTACCGCCGCCAAGCCAGCCCTTCTCGATCACCGCGACATTGGTGATGCCGAAATTCTTGCCAAGGTAGAAGGCGGTGGCGAGGCCGTGACCCCCTGCCCCCACGATGATGGCGTCATAGGATTTTTTCGGTTCTGGCGAGGCCCAGGCCCGTTCCCATCCCTGATGGTAGCGGGCAGCTTCGCGGGCGATGGCAAAAGCGGAATAGCGGCGCATGGGGACTCCCGGAGTCTGTGGTCGCACTCTACATGCGAGATTGCGGGGCCGACGGGCTGACGCCTCGCGGCACTTGGCACCAAAAATGCGACAACGGCGTCGGTCAAGTGTCGGCTTTGGGGGTTTTGATCGCCGGGGCCAATGGTTAGATATGGCCGGAACCGAAATTGCGGAGGTCTCATGGGGTTCTGGATGCTGACGGCGCTGCTGGCGCTCTTGATCGGGGCGGCGCTGGTTCTGGGGGCCTGGCGACGGCGCGATGACGGCGAGTCGACAGCCGCTTATGATTTGCAAGTCTATCAGGACCAACTGCGCGAGATCGAGAAGGATCTGGCGCGCGGGGTGCTGAGCGAGGACGAGGCCGAGCGCACCCGCACCGAGATTTCCCGCCGGGTGCTGGAAGCCGACCGGGCCTTGCAAGCGGGCGAAGACGGCGGGCACGCCACCGGGCGCGGCCAGAGGCTGGCGGTTCTGGGGCTGACCGCTCTGGTGCTGGGGGGCAGTTTCGCCCTGTATGACTATCTTGGGGCGCCGGGGTATCCCGACCTGCCAATCCAGACCCGGATTTCCCTTGTGGATCAAGCCCGTGAGGCCCGCCCAAGCCAAGCCGCAGCGGAATCGGAAGTGCCGGTGGAGATCACCGAAGACCCCGACCCGCAACGGGCCGAACTGGTCCGGCAGTTGCGATCGACCATGGAACAGCACCCCGATGAACCCGAGGGGCTGCGGCTGCTGGCGCGCGAAGAGGCCCGGCTTGGCAACTATCGCGCGGCGCACAATGCGCAGGCCCGTCTGGTCGAGATTCTGGGCGATGAGGCCCCGGCACAGGCCAAGCTGGATCTTGCCGAGATGATGTTCATGGCCGCTGGCGGCTATGTCTCGCCCGAGGCCGAGGCGCTGTTTCGCGAGGTTCTGGAAGAAGACCCGACCAACGGCGCCGCGCGCTATTACGTGGGCTTGATGTATGCGCAGCAAGGCCGCCCCGATCTGGGCTATCCGATCTGGCGCGACCTGCTGGCCGATAGTGCGCCCGGCGACCCTTGGCTGCCCCCGATCCGCGCGCAGATCGAACTGGTGGCGGGCATGGCCGGGGTCGAGGTAAGCTTGGCGCAACTGCCGCAACCGCCGATGCCGGGGGGCGCGGCCGGTGGCCTGCGCGGCCCCTCTGCCGCCGACATGGACGCCGCGGGCCAGATGTCGGCCGAAGATCGGCAGGCGATGATCGAAAACATGGTTGCGGGTCTGGCCGACCGGCTGGCCACCGATGGCGGATCGCCCGCCGAATGGGCGCGTCTGATCGGTGCCTACCAGGTGCTTGGCCGGATCGAGGATGCGCAGGCCGTCTATGACGAGGCCCTGACGGTCTATGCCGACAACGAGGCCGCGCTTTCGGCCATCCGGCAGGCCGGCGCGGATCTGGAGCAGCCGGAATGATCTGCGACGACGCCGAGACCTTTGCCGCCGCCCTGCCCCCGATGCGGGCGGTGGCGGGGCTGGACCTTGGCACAAAGACCATCGGCGTCGCGGTCTCGGACCCGTTCCTGAGCGTGGCGACGCCCTTGGAAACCATCAAGCGGACCAAGTTCACCAAGGATGCCGAGGCGTTGGTGGCGATCCTGACCAAGCGCAGCATCGGCGGGCTGGTGCTGGGACTGCCACGGAACATGGATGGCAGCGAAGGACCGAGGGCACAGGCCACCCGCGCCTTTGCCCGCAATCTGGACCGGCTGATCGACATGCCGATCACCTTCTGGGACGAGCGGCTGTCGACCGTCGCTGCGGAACGCGCCCTGTTGGAGGCGGATACGTCGCGAAAACGTCGCGCAGAGGTCATAGATCACGTCGCCGCCGGGTATATCCTGCAAGGTGTGCTGGACCGGCTGTCACATCTGAAGGGCGCCTGAATGACCGACCAGATCTGGAAACGCGACGAGATCGAAAGCCCCTGTATAAAGATCTGCGTGGTCCATCCCGAGGCGCGGATCTGCACCGGTTGCCTGCGCACCATCGACGAGATCGGCGCTTGGAGCCGAATGAGCGCCGAAGACCGTCAGCGCATCATGGCGGAATTGCCCGAACGCCGGGGCCAGATCCAGCAGCGGCGCGGCGGGCGCGCGGCCCGGTTGAAGCGCGGCGGCTGAGCGACAGCCTGTTTGTCATCCCTTTGCAGGTTGTCGTCCCTGTGGCAGATGTCATCCCCATGACAGTGGGGATCTGCCGGGAAATAGCTCTGTCCTTGCGAGTGGCGATCCCGTTGAGCGGTTCCCGCTTTCGCGGGGATGACAGTTTTCGCGGGGATCACGGCTTGCGCGGGTTGACGTTGGTGCGGGCGAAACCCTACCGCCCCTCGAATTGCGCCGGGCGTTTGTCGAGGAAGGCCAGAACGCCCTCTTTGAAATCACGGGTGCGGCCCGCCTGCCCTTGAATCTGGGCCTCCAGCGTCAGTTGCACCTCAAGGTCATTGTCGAAGCTCGCCCTGAGGGCTTGCTTGATCCCGGCATAGGCCTGTGTCGGGCCGGTTCCCAGATGCCTGGCCCGTGCCTGCCAATGGGCCTCGAAACTGGCGTCGTCCACGGCTTCCCAGATCAGGCCCATCCGGTCGGCCTCTTTCGCGCTCAGCTTTTCGGCGAAAAGCGCGAGTCCCATGGCCTTGGCAAAGCCCACCTTGCGCGGCAGCGTGTAGGTTCCGCCCGCATCCGGGATCAGGCCGATCTTTGAAAAAGCCTGCATGAAAGATGCGCTTTCGGTGGCAATGACCACGTCACAGGCCAGCGCGATATTGGCCCCCGCCCCCGCCGCCACGCCGTTCACCGCCGCGATCACCGGGATCGGCACCTCGGCCAGCGCGCGCAGGATGGGGGAATATTCATCGCGCAGCAGGCGTTCGAGGTTCAGGTCATTGAGATTGCCGGTATCGCCCAGATCCTGCCCGGCCGAAAACGCCCGGCCAGCGCCGGTGATCACCGCCACCCGCGCAGTCTGTCCGGCCTCTTGCACGGCGTGGAGCAGCTCCGCCCGCATCTGGGTGTTGAATGAATTCATCACCTCCGGCCGTTGCAGGGTGATCAGCGCCACCCCGTCGGAAAGCTCACTGGTGATGCATTGATAGTCCATGGCCGCTCCTGTCCGCTCGCCCTGCCCGTCCGGAAAAATAGGCGCGCCTCTGCCGGGGCAAAAGCGCGACCTTGCGTCAGTCGCCCATGATCTGCTGCAACCGCGCGCGTTCCTCGTCGGACAGCGCGTCTGGCCGACCTTCGCCCGAGGCACGCTTGCGGGCCTGCTGCCGAATGAACCCGATCGCCAGGATCAGACCGAACAGGGCCATTGCGGGCCCTGCATACCACAAGATCAGGTTGGCCCCGTCCCGATTGGGTTGCAGCAGGACATATTCACCATACCGCTCGACGATGTAGTCCACGACCTCGGTATTCGTGTCGCCCGCCACCAACCGCTCGCGCACCAGAACCCGCAGGTCATGGGCCAGGTCGGCGTGACTGTCGTCGATGTTTTCATTGCGGCAGACAAGGCAGCGCAACCCGGCCGAGATATCGCGCGCACGCGATTCCAGCACCGGGTCGTCCAGCATTTCCCGCGGCTCGACAGCCCAGACCGGGCTGGCCAGCAGCAGCAGCATCAGAAGGAAGCGCTTCATTCCGCGGGCACTCCGTCTGTGCGGGTGGCCTGCTTGCGCGCGCCGGCGGCGACGCGATAGCGTCGGTCCGACAGCGACAACAGACCGCCAAGCGCCATGATGATCGCGCCGCCCCAGATCCAGTTGGCCCAAGGCTTGATATAGCTGCGCAGCGCAAAGCCACCCTGTTGCGGATCACCCAGCACAACGTAGATGTCACGGGTCAGCCCGCTGTCGATCCCGGCCTCGGTCGTGGGCATCCGCGCCACCGGGTAAAAGCGCCGCTCGGGATGCAGCGTCGAAACCGCGGCCCCGTCGCGCGCCACCTCGACCGTGCCCATGCGCGAGGCATAGTTCGGCCCCTGCACATCCTGCACGTTGGTCAGCGTCAGGGTGTAGGGTCCAAGCTCGAAGCTCTCGCCAATACGGGCGACCCGGATATCTTCCGAGGCGAAGGTGGTCAGGGCCGCGATTCCGAAGATGGTGAGGCCAAGCCCGGTATGGGCCACCGCCTTGCCCCAATCGGCCCTTGGCAATCGCCCAAGCCGGGCCAGACGGGCGCCAAGCGCGCCGCGACCGGTGCGCGACAACAGGTCCAGTCCCGCACTGATCACCAGCCAGACCGCCAGCCCGATGAACAGCGGTCCGATGGCCGAATGACCGGTAAAGACCGCGTAGCACAGCAGCACAGCCGCCCCCGCCGGCACCAGCGCCGGGGCGACGACCCGCAGCGCGCGTCCCACACCGGCCCGTTTCCACGGCATCACCGCGCCAATCGGCAGCGCAACGGCAAGGACCAGCACGAACGGAAAGAACGCTGCATTGAAGAAGGGTGCGCCCACCGACAGCGTGCGGTCGAAGAAGATTTCGGCCAAGAGCGGCCAGAGCGTGCCGATGAAGACCACGAAGGCCGACACCGCCAGCAACAGGTTGTTCACCACCAGCGCGCTTTCACGGCTGACCAGCGAGAACACCCCCTTGGCCTGCATCGCGCCCGCGCGCAGCGCATAGAGCAGGAAGGCCCCCCCCATGAAGAAGGCGAGAATGAACAGGATGAAAACGCCCCGCTCGGGGTCGTTGGCGAAGGCATGGACGCTGGTGATCACGCCAGAGCGCACGATGAAGGTGCCAATGAGCGAAAAGCCGAAGGCGAGGATCGCCAAGAGAATTGTCCAGCTTTTCAGCGCCTCGCGCTTTTCAACCACGATGGCCGAATGCAGCAGCGCCGCCGAGATGAGCCACGGCATGAAGCTGGCGTTTTCGACCGGATCCCAGAACCAGAAACCGCCCCAGCCAAGCTCGTAATATGCCCACCAAGATCCAAGCGCGATCCCGATGGTCAGGAAAAGCCACGCCGCCAGCGTCCAAGGCCGCACCCACCGGGCCCAGGCCGCATCGACGCGGCCCTCAAGAAGCGCGGCGACGGCGAAGGAGAAGGTCATGCTCAGACCCACATAGCCGAGATAGAGGAAAGGCGGATGAAAGGCCAAACCGGGGTCTTGCAGCAGCGGGTTCAGGTCGCCCCCGTTCATCGGCGGATTTTCCAGCCGCAAGAAGGGGTTGGACGTGAACAGGATAAAGCCGAAGAAGGCCACGCCGATGGCACTTTGCACGCCGAGCACACGGGCCTTGAGGCGCGGCGGCAGATTGCCTCCGAACCACGCGGCCATGGCGCCGAAGAGCGTCAGGATCAGCACCCACAAAAGCAGCGAGCCCTCGTGGTTCCCCCAGACACCGCTGATCTTGTAGAGCAGCGGCTTCAACGTGTGGGAATTGGCGGTAACCAGTGCCACCGAAAAATCGGAGGTCACGAATGCGAAGGTGAGCGCCGCGAAACTGACGGCGGTCAACAGGAATTGGGCCGAGGCCGCGGGCACCGCGGCGGCCATCCATTCCGGCCAGCCGCGCGAGGCACCGACAAGCGGCACCACCATCTGGAAGATGGCAACGGCAAAGGCGAGGATGAGGGTGAAATGTCCAAGCTCTACGATCATGAACGCGACGATAGTGCACCGCGCAGCCGCCGCCAAGGGCGGGCGTCAACCGGTCGCAAAGCCGTGAAGATGCGCCGCGGCAAAGCCGCGCAGAAGCGCCCCCGATCCCCGCTTATCGCGCGCGAAACAGCCCCCCGAGGATGCCGCGCACCACCGCTCGTCCGGTCTGGGTGCCGATCTGGCGGGCAAAACTTTTGGCGAAGGCGGTTCCGACCGAGTCGCTGCGCCGCGACGACGCCCGGCGCGATGGCGCCGCGTCCTCGCCATCGTCGCGCACCCGAGAGGTCGACCGGCTGACCCGCGACCCGCTATAACGCCGCGCCGCACGGTATTCGCGGCCCGAGGGGCTGTCGTCGGCCTGTTCCGCCTGCTCGGCTTCCGCCGCCGCGCGGGCAGCACTGGCGGCGCGTTCGGCCAACACTTCGTAGGCGCTTTCACGGTCGACCGCCGCCTCGTATTTGCCCGCGATGGGCGAGGCCGCGACCAGAATCGCGCGGTCGCCCTCGTCAATCGGGCCAAGCCGCGATGACGGCGGGCGGATCAGCGTGCGTTCCGCCATGCCGGGCACGCCCTTGGCCTCGAGAAACGAGGTCACGGCCTCGCCGACGCCCACCTCGCGGATCGCGTCCTCGGTTTCGAAACTGGGGTTGTCGCGGTAGTTCTCGGCGGCCTGTTTCAACTCGCGCCGGTCCTTGGCGGTATAGGCGCGCAGGCCGTGCTGCACACGGTTACCAAGCTGTCCGAGAATATCCTCGGGCACGTCAGCGGGGTTTTGCGTGACGAAATAGACGCCGACGCCCTTGGAGCGGATCAGCCGCGCCACCTGTTCGACCTTGTCCACCAAAGCCTTGGGCGCGTCGTCGAACAAGAGATGCGCCTCGTCGAAGAAGAACACCAGCTTGGGTTTGTCCGGGTCGCCGACCTCGGGCAATTCCTCGAACAATTCCGACAGAAGCCACAACAGGAAGGTGGCATAGAGGCGGGGACTGTCCATCAACTTGTCGGCGGCCAGAATGTTGATGCGGCCGCGGCCATCGAGATCGGTGCGCAGGATATCGGACAGGTCCAGCGCCGGTTCCCCGAACAACCTCTCACCGCCTTGCCCTTCCAGCACCAGCAGCCGCCGCTGGATCGCACCGATCGAGGCGGTCGAGACGTTTCCATAGCGCAAGGACAGTTCCTTGCGGTGCTCGCCCACCCAGACCAGCAGGGATTGCAGATCCTTGAGATCCAGCAGCGCCAGCCCCTGTTCATCGGCCACGCGGAACGCGATATTGAGGATGCCTTCTTGCGCCTCGCTGAGTTCCAGCAGGCGCGAGATCAAAAGCGGCCCCATGTCTGAAATCGTGGTGCGCACCGGATGCCCCTGCTCTGCGTAGAGATCCCAGAAGGTCACCGGAAAGGCGTTGTATCCGTAGTCGGCGAAGCCGATCTTGCCCGCGCGGTCCATGAAGGCATCATGCAGTTTGAAGGTCTCGCTGCCTGCCGCGCCAAGGCCCGACAGATCGCCCTTCACATCCGACAGGAAGACCGGCACGCCCTGTGCCGAAAAGCTTTCAGCCAGAATTTGCAGCGTGACGGTCTTGCCGGTGCCGGTCGCCCCCGCGATCAGCCCGTGCCGGTTGGCGTATTTCAGCAAGAGAGTTTGCGGCGCCCCATAACCCTGCCCGCCGCCGCCCACGAATATTCCGTCGCTCATGACCTGTCCCGAAAATCGAATAATCCTCTCGGCACAATACATTCTTAACCATCCTGTGCCAGTCTCCAGACATGGCAGCCGGGTCTTTCGGCCCGGCGATCATGATCTTCCTCCCTGTTGACTGGCCGCGTCGGGCGATCCCCGACGCGGTTTTTTTCAACCCTTGGGGGAAAGCGGGGATCAAACCGTTCAAATCAGCCACAAAACACGAAAAGCCCTGTTGACGGCTGCCCGCTCCTGCCCTAGCGTTCAGCCAGAAAGTCGGCCAGTCCGACAGGGAGAGAAAAAAGACATTGAAAAGGGCCCCATGCCGGGCCCTTTTCGTTTGGCTCTCTTCCGGCCGTTTCGGCCATTTTCTGCCCGCCGCCCTGACTTGCGCCAAAAAATCTTCCTGACAGCGCCGCCCACCCGTGCTAGCCAACGGGCGAGTAAAATTCTTCTGCATGTTCAGAAAACGAGGCGCCTAGATGAAGATCCTTCCCCTGTCCGCTGCCCTTTTGGCAACGACCCTTGCCCTGCCATTGGCCGCGCAAACCACCGATGCCCCCGCCGCAGGGGGTGGTGAAGCAGGCCTGTCGCTTGGTGCGCCCGAGGTCGGGTCGACCTATGTCAGCGACACTTTTGGCGATTGGGAAATGCGCTGCATCGTCAGCCCCGAGGACCAGCCCGATCCCTGCCAGCTTTATCAATTGCTGACCGACGCGCAGGACAATCCGGTGGCCGAGTTCAACCTCTTCGGCATTCCCGAAGGCAACGGCGACCTGGCGGCAGGCGCGACCGTGGTGACGCCGCTGGATACGCTGCTGACAGGTCAGATGCGCATGGCGGTGGACAGCAACCCCGCCCGCGTCTACCCGTTCAGCTTTTGTCAGCAGATCGGCTGTTATGTCCGCCTCGGCCTGTCGAGCGACGACATTCAGACCTTCCGCGCCGGCAGCGAAGCCACCATCAGCATCGTGCCGCTTCAGGCCCCCGACCAGTCGGTCCCGCTGAGCCTGTCGCTGTCGGGCTTCACCGCCGGGTTTGAAGCGCTGCAAGCCTATAACGACGACGCCGTCGCACAGATGCGTGCCGCCGCCGAAGCGCAGGGTGCCACGGACGGTGCCGCATCCGAGTGATCGCGTCGACCTGACAGCAAAACGCCCGCGCCGATCCGGTCGCGGGCGTTTTCGTTTGCAACGGGTGACGACCGCACCGGGCCTCAGGTCGCCTTGCGCAGCGCCAGAACCGCGTTCAACCCACCGAAGGCAAAGGCGTTGGACAACACTGCGCCGACCTCGACCTCGCGGGCTTCGTTCGGCACCACGTCGAGCGCGCATTCCGGGTCGGGCTCTTCGTAATTGATCGTCGGCGCGATAACCCCGTCGGTCAGGGCCATGATGCACGCCAAAAGCTCGACCGCGCCGGTCCCGCCGATCAGGTGACCATGCATCGACTTGGTCGAGGAAATCATCAGATCATCGGCGTGATGGCCGAACACGTCGGCCACCGCCGCGCATTCCACCTTGTCATTGGCCGCCGTGCCGGTGCCATGGGCGTTGATATAGCAGACCTCTTCGGGGGGCATCCGCGCATCAGTCAGCGCCCCGGCGATGGCCCGTGCCGCGCCCTGTTTCGAGGGCATGACAATATCCGAGGCGTCCGAAGTCATGGCGAAGCCCACCACTTCGGCCAATATCTCTGCCCCGCGTTTCCTGGCGTGCTCGTATTCCTCGAAGACGAAGACCGCCGCGCCCTCGCCCTGCACCATGCCGTTGCGGGTGGCGCTGAACGGGCGGCAGCCATCCTTGGACATGACGCGCAGCCCTTCCCAGGCCTTCACGCCGCCAAAGCACAGCATGGACTCGGTCCCGCCGGTGACCATCACCTTGGCCATGCCGGACCGGATCATGTTGAAAGCCTGCCCCATGGCGTGGTTGGACGAGGCGCAGGCGGTGGCCACGGTGAAGCTTGGCCCCTTGAGGTTGAATTCCATGCTGACGTGGCTCGCGGCTGCGTTGTTCATCAGCTTGGGCACCACGAAAGGATGGACGCGGTTCTTGCCCTCTTCGTAAACCGAGCGGTAATTTTCATCCAGGGTCTGCATTCCGCCGCCCGAGGTGCCGAGGACAACACCGGAATGCGCCGCCAGATCGCCATGAAATTCCAGACCCGCTTGTGCAATGGCCTGCCGGGCGGAAATCAGCGTGAACTGGGTGAACCGGTCATAGAGAGATATCTGCTGTCGGTTGAACAGCGTCTCGGGATCGTAATCCTTGATCTGGCCGCCAATCTTGACGGCCAGCCTGTCGACATCCCGAATGTCGAGCTCTGCGATGCCGCAGCGCCCTTCGCGCATTGCCTCCTTGGTCGAGGCGACATCGGCCCCGAGCGCGTTGATGGTGCCCTGACCGGTGATGACGACACGTTTCATGTCTTCGAGGCCACCAGACCCTCGACCGCCTTGATGATCGCCGCGACATTTGAAATGTCGAAATCGCTGGCTTCGGGCTCGTTGGCGTTGAACGGCACCTGAATGTCGAAGGCTTCCTCGATGGCGAAGATGCTTTCCACCAGACCGAGCGAGTCGATCCCGAGGTCGTCGAGTGTGGCGTCGGGTTTCACGTCCTCAACGTCGAGAACGGCTTGTTCGGCGATGATCTCTCTGACTTTCTGCGCAACGTCGGCCATGGTCTGTCGATCCCTGAAATGATCCCTGCCCGCGACTTAGCCGCTGCTGGACAGTTTTGAAACGGCTTTCTGTAAATCTGCGACGGTCTTGGCCAGCCGCGGCAGGCGGCGAAGCGCCTTGTAGCCTTCCACGTGGGTTTCCATCTTGACCGCGGGATAGCCCATCACGGCACGGCCCGAGGGGACGTTGGACAGGATCTTGGTGCCGCCACCGGCCACCACGTCCGAGCCGACGGTGAGATTGTCGGCAACGCCGACCTGCCCGCCGAACACCACCCGGTCGCCAAGCGTGGTCGACCCCGCGATCCCCACGAGCGCCGCGAACAGGCAATGGTCGCCGGTCTGAACGTTGTGGGCAAGGTGCACAAGGTTGTCGATCTTGCAGCCATTGCCCACCACCGTGTCGCGGATGGTGCCCTTGTCGATACAGGCGTTGCAGCCCATTTCCACATCGTCGCCGATGCGCACAGCCCCCAGCGAATGGATGCGGGTCCAGCTTTGTTCCGCAGCGGTTGCCTGCCCCATCGTCTCGCGCACCTGTTCCACCGTGGATTTTTCGGGCGTCACGAAAGACATGCCGTCACCGCCCACAACTGCGCCGGGATGGGCGATAAAGCGATCTCCGATCCGCACGCGAGAGCCGATGCGCACCCCCTGCATCAAGAGCGCGTCATCGCCGATACGGGCATGTTCCGCGATCGAGGCATGGCTGGCGATGCGCGCCCGCGCGCCGATCACCGCACCGTGCCCCACAACGACGAAGGGGCCGATGGCGGCGCCGATACCGACGGTGGCGCTGTCGTCAATGATGGCGGTCGGGTGGATGCCGGGCGCGATTTCGGGGCCGGGGTCAAGCGAGGCGGTCAGCCCGGCCATGGCATAGCGCGGGCGGCCGACAACGATGGCGGCGTCCAGCCCGTAGGCTTGCCAGTCCATGTCCGGCCCCAGAACGGCGGCCTTGGCCTGCCCCTGCGCCAGACCTTCGGCATAGGCCGGGGCCATGGCAAGGGCGAGTTGGGCGGGACCGGCCCCCGAAGGTTCCGAAAGCCCCTCGATCTGGAGGTCGAGATTGCCGAAGGCCTTGGCATCAAGCGCCTCGGCAATCTCGCGGATGGTCAGTGCCATGGTCGTGCTCCGCCGCTGAATGTTGCGGCTTGAGCTTTAGCTGTTGAAGGACGGAAGTTCCACCCCGGCCGCTTCCATCCCGCGCCAAAGATCGCTGTCGCGGCCGTAAATGTCGCGGCGGAAATTCAAGTGCCCGTCCGGGGTAACAAACGCCGTCCAGTAGACGAGATGCACCGGGATTTGCGTGGCAAGGTTGACTTGCGTTTCCTGACCCGAGTTCAGGATGCGGTTGAAATAGGACTCGGGGTTGGATTCCTGCCGCGCCAGCAGGAAATAGGCCAGTTCCAGCGGACGCTGGACCCGCACACAGCCATGGCTGAACGCCCGTGTCTCGCGCGCGAACAGGCTGCGCGAGGGGGTGTCATGCAGGTAGATGTTGTGCCTATTCGGGAACATGAACTTGACCCGGCCAAGCGCGTTGCCCGGCCCCGGCCCCTGACGCAGGTCGAAGGGGAAGGTCGAGGGCGTGAACTGGCTGAAGTCGAGGCCCTGTCGGCTGACCTGCTGGCCGTTTTGCAGAAGTTGCAGATGCCCGGCGGCCCCTGGGTTCGACTGCATCGCCGGCAGGTATTCGTTCACCGCGATCGAGCGCGGCACGTTCCAGCTCGGGTTGATGACCAGATGTTCCATCACGTCCGAAAATTCGGGTGTGTGCTGGTTGGTTGGACGCGCGCCCACGACGACGCGGGTCGAGAAGGTCACCTCTTCATGGTCAATCACATAGGCGTGGTAGTCGGGAATGTTCACAAGGACATGGCGGTCGCCCCGATCAGGGTTTTCCCAGTTCAGCCACCGCTGGCGTTCCATCCCGAGGATGATTTCACGCAGCCGCGTTTCCGGGCCGACATTGACCTCTTCGATGGTGCTTGGCCCGGCGACGCCATCGGCCAGCAAACCGTGATTGGTCTGGAAGCGCTGCACGGCGGCCTCCATATCGGCATCGAACACGGCGGTGGTCGAGCGGGACATGTAGCCCATTCGGATCAGGCGGTCGCGCAACTGCACCACGCCCGGCCCCCGGTCGCCCAGTTCCATCCGGCCAGACGAGACGGTCGGCCCCCAGCCGCCATCGGCAATCATGCGCTGCATCGCCAGCATCGCGCGCTGAAGGCGCAGGTAGTCGGGATGGGCGGGCGGCAGCGAGTCGATGAAACCCTGCGGATCGTCGCCCGCGACACCGGCCAGCAGATCGGAAGGGTCGCGGCGCGGAATCTCGCGGAAGATCTCTTCAACGTAATCGCTCGGGTCCAGAATGCCGGACTGCACGTCATGGGCATAGGCGAGGAACATGGAGGAGGCGAGAATTTCGGCCCGACCCCGATCATAGGGGTTGTCGGCGTTCAGGAAGGCCGCGCGCAAGTCGTTCGGATCATAGCGGTTCACCGGCAGGCCATGCACATTGGCATGTTCCAGCGCCACCAGCAGCGCATGACGGCGCTCGGCGTCACCCTCGCCGGTCCAGATCGGTTCAAACGCCCGCTCGCGGTAGAACGCGGCCATGTCATCGTGTTCGGCAACACCTTCGGCAATGGCTTGCCGAAAGGCCGTCACAAGCGCCGCGGCCGGAGCCGGAGCCACGAGCGACATCCCCAGAGACACCGCCAGAACGGGCAGCAGGGATCGGTTGAATAACTTGAGCATCATGAAATCACCTTTTCCGCGCGCATGTTGACTTAATTCCTGCAAGATAGCCCAACAGCCTGCCGACCGGGAGTCTATTCACGTTTTTGAAAGACCGGCCTGCTACACCGATTTCGAATTGCGACGTGTCCCGGACGCAACGCCTGCCGAAGAATCGGCGAAAAGCCCCGATTCGTCCGCCATTTTGGCGGAATCCTGCCGACAGGCTGCTGCAAGGACGAGAGAGACCAGCTCAGGTCTTTCGAGAAAGTTTCAATTGTGTCATAAACCCCACACTGGGGACGGACATGTAACAAGTCGCGAGCACAGCGACATCGGATGGAACGGGCAGAAGGACGGGGCAAATCTCATGACGAAAGCAACGATCTCGCGTCGGTCGCTTCTTGGCGCCTTCGCGGCGGCCACAGTGGTCGCGGCGCCTTACTCGGCCAATGCATTCGGCATCCTCCGGGGTGCTGGCGACATTCGGCGGATCAACATGTATTCCGCACGCACCGGGGAGACCATCAACATGGTCTACTGGATCGACGGCGAATACATCCGACCGGCCGTCGAAGAAATCACCTACTTCATGCGCGACTGGCGTGTGCATGAAGCCCACGATATTGATGCGCGCACCATTGATATCGCAGCCGCCACTCACGGATTGTTGGAAACGCCGCAACCTTACCTGCTGCTGTCGGGCTATCGTTCGCCCGAAACCAACGCAATGTTGCGCGCACGGTCCTCCGGGGTGGCCCGGAACTCGCTTCACATGCAAGGCCAGGCCGCCGACCTTCGGGTCGAGGGGCGGTCGGTACAGCAGGTGGCGGGGGCAGCCGAATCCTGCAACGCAGGCGGCGTCGGGCGCTACTCCGGCTCCAACTTCACCCATATGGATTGCGGCCCGGTCCGCACCTGGGGGGGCTGAGACCAAGACGACCGGCCAATCTGCCCAAGACCTGGCCGCGAAGATAACGAGGGACAGAGCGAAGCCGACCCATCGGGTCGGCTTTTCTGTTGTCAGAGGCGCTGCACCGGGCACTCGGCCATCAGCCGCTCGGCATCCTCCCGGCGGCACAGCCGGGTGCCGCCGGTCATCACCGCAGCGCTGGCCGCCGCAGCGCCGCGTTGCAGGCAGTCGGGCAATGGCTCGCCCCGTGACAACCCAAGGGTGAAACCCGCCACGAAACTATCCCCCGCCCCGGTCTTGGAACGCACCGGCACATCCGCCGCACGGGCCAGCCATCGGCCTGTCTCGCTGACCAGAACCGAGCCTTCGGCACCGCGGGCCAGAACAACGACCCGCGCCACGCCCTTGGCCCGCAGCGCGTCGGCCAGATCAGCACTTTCCCCCGCACTTGGAAGGCGGTGGCCCGCCAGTGTCTCGGCCTCTTCCAGATCGAGGCGCAGAACATCCAGACCGGAAATCCGCCCTGCCGACAGGGCCCGCAAGGCCGCGCCCGAGGTATCGAGAACCACCCGCGCGCCCACTTCGTTGCACCGCGCGACCAGGCGCGCCGGAAAATCGTCGGGAAAGCCCGGCGGATGGCTGCCGGACAGCACCACCAGACCATCGGTGGGGATCGTCTCGGCAATCCGCGTTTCTGCCCGCGCGACATCCGCCTCGGTCCAATCCGGGCCGGGAAAGATGAAGCGGAACTGCTTTCCGGTGCCGCTTTCAAAGACAGACAGGCTCTGGCGGGTTTCCCCCGGGGCTTCCAGCCGCCGGACTCGCACGCCTTCGCGGGACAGCAATCCTTCCAGCACCGCCCCCATGCCACCGCCCGAGGCCACCAGCGCAAGGCTGTCACCCCCCAATTCCGACAGGGCGCGCGAGACGTTGATACCGCCGCCGCCAGGATCGAGCTGCGGCGGGTCACAGCGCAGCTTGGGGCCGGGGGTGAGCGATTGGGTGGCGGTTTCCAGATCGACGGCGGGGTTGAGCGTGATGGTCAGAATCGGGGTCATGGCACTCTGCAAAGCAACGGGGGTCGTCCAAGCCTAGGGCAGCCGCAGCGCCCCGTCGAGCCGCACGGTTTCGCCGTTGAGATAGGGCATCTCGACCATGAACCGGGCCATCCGCGCAAATTCCTCGGGTCTGCCGAGGCGGCGCGGGAAAATCACGTCCTTGGCCAGCTCCTCCATCATCTCCGGCCCGAGGCTTTCCAGCATCGGCGTCAGGAACAGCCCCGGCGCAATCGCATTGACACGGATGCCGAGCGTTCCCATGTCCCGCGCCATCGGCAGAGACAGCCCCGCAATCCCGGCCTTCGAAGCGGAATACGCCGCCTGCCCCTTTTGCCCGTCAAACGCGGCGACAGATGCGGTGTTGACGATCGCGCCGCGCTCGCCATCGGCATCGGGATCGTTTTTCGCCATCTCGACGGCCGCCAGCCGGGCGACGTTGAAGGCACCGACAAGGTTTATGTCGATGGTGCGCTGGAACGCGTCGAGCGGGAACGGCCCCTTGGAGCCAACAGTTTTCGCCCCGGTCACGATGCCCGCGCAGTTCACCACCGCCGTGATGCCGCCCATGGCCGCGACCGCCAGCGCAACCCCCGCCGCGACGCTGTCTTCGGAGGTGACATCGACCTCGGCAAAGCTGATGTCCGGCGTTTGGGCCATGTCACCGCCACGCACGGCGTCGCGGTCAAAAATCGTCACCTTGGCGCCCGCCTCGGCGAAATGCGTGGCTGTCGCCGCCCCAAGGCCGCTGGCCCCGCCGGTCACGATTACCTTTGCCTGTGCGATATCCATGTCCGCCTCCCTTAAATGAACATGCGTTCAATTACCGGCAGCGCGCCACCCCCGTCAATCGCAACGCAGCGTCCTACCGCTCTGGCGGAATGGCATAGGTCATCGAGGCCCGCGCAACCGGGGCCTCTTGGCCTTCCGAGCGGATCAGGCAGTCTCCCACGGCCAGCATCCGCCCCAGCTTCAACAGCCGCGTCTCGCAGATCAGATCCGCCCCCGCCGCCGGTTTGCGCATGAAATCCATGGAAATGTTCGTGGTCACGCTCAGGGCCTTGGGTCCGATCATCGCCAGCACGGCAAGATAGACCGACACATCCGCCAGCGCGAACATCGACGGGCCCGACACCGTGCCGCCGGGCCGCAGATGTACGTCATCTACCATGAGCCGCACGGTGATCTGCATGTCGCGCAGGTCTTCGATGACGAAATCGGCCGCTACCTGCGGAAATTCCGCTGTCAGGAACGCCGCCAGCGCTGTTTTGTCCATTGCCAATGTCATTGCCCTGCCCCTCCTTTTGGCCCTAGGCTTTGCCCGAAAACAACAAAATGGCAAGGGAGGGACGCATGGGGGACGACATTCTTCTGCGCGAGGATCTGGGACCGATCACGCGGCTGACGCTGAATGCGCCGAAAGCGCTGAATGCGCTGTCAGACGAGATGCTGGCGCGGCTGAAAGATGAATTCGGCGCACTGATGACCGATCAGAGCCAACGCGTGGTGATCCTGCGCGGCGTCGGCAAGGCATTCTGCGCGGGCCATGATCTCAAGGAATTGCGCGCCAAGCGCGAAGACGCCGATCAGGGCGCAGCGGCGCTGCGCGACCTGTTCAGCCGCTGTTCCGAGGTCATGCAGACCATCCCGCGCCTGCCGCAACCGGTGATCGCCGAGGTGCACGGCATCGCCACGGCGGCGGGGTGCCAGCTTGTCGCCTCTTGCGATCTGGCAGTGGCGGCGGACGATACCCGTTTCGGCGTCAACGGTGTGAATATAGGCCTGTTCTGTTCCACGCCCATGGTTGCGCTCAGCCGAAACATCCCGCGCAAACAGGTCTTCGAGATGCTGACCACGGGCCGGTTCATCTCGGCAGACCGGGCGTTGGAGCTGGGCCTGATCAACCGGTCGGTTCATGGCGACCGGTTGGAAGAAGAGGCGCTCGGACTGGCCCGGACCATTGCCGAAAAGCTTGGCTCGGCGGTGCGGATCGGCAAGCGGGCCTTTTATGACCAAATCCAGATGCCGCTGGACAAGGCCTACGATTACACCGGCGCGGTGATGGTCGAGAACATGCTCGATGACGACACCGGCGAGGGCATCGTTGCCTTCCTCGAAAAACGCGATCCCGGTTGGGAGCAATAGCCCCCCCGCGGCGGGGTCAGCCCTGCCGCAACAGGCGCGCGGCCAGACCGAGGCTTGCGCCGATAAACAGGACCGACAGCACCAGCAGCCCCGGCACCCCCGGCCCGTCCAGCACAAGCGCGCCCAGAAGCGGGGCCAGCGCCCCGGCCAGCAGGGCCGGGATCTGGATCGTACCGGCAATCGCGCCATAACCCGCTGGCCCCATCACCTCGGAAATCAGGATCGGGCGCAGGATGGTCACCACGCCGACCGCCGCGCCTTGCACCGCCGTGAACAGGAAGATCAACTCTGGCGTCAGGCCGGCCGCCCAAAGCGCCAGCGTGCCAAGCGCCATGCCCAGAAAGGTAATCTGCGTGGCCCGCGCGGTGCCGATCCGCGACTCGAACCGCATCAGAACGAGCCGCCCCAGCACCTGCGCGGGGCCCACGGTCGAGGCAGCAAGGACCGCCATCGGTTCGGCTGCGCCCCGGTCGACGAAGATCGGGACGGCGAAATTGACCAGCATCCAGTGGTTGAGCGCCACAAGCGCCATGATCGACGCCAGCATCCAGAACCGCCGCGACCGGATTGCTCGGCCCCACGCCCCCTGCTCTGCCGCGCGGTCCTGCGGGTCGGCCCCCTCGCGCCGGATGATGTGGGTGGCCCGCCAGATCAGGGGCACCATCACTGGCCCCATGATCGCCGCCGCCACCCAGACCGCGCCGCGCCAACCGATCCATGCACTCAGGGCCGCACCCGCCGGAAAGGCCAGTGTCGAGGCGAAACCGGCAACCAGTGTGACCCGCACGATGGCAGGCCGCGCGGCAGACCCAAGGCGGCGGATCAGGAAGGCGAAACAGGTTTCATAGAGACTTGCCGATTGCGCCAGCCCGATCAGCGCCCAAGCCGTCAGATAGGCGGCCGGTGTGGTCGCCATCGCCAACAGCGACAGTGCCACCGCGCCAAGCGCCGCCCCCACCAGCATGATCTCGGGGCCTCTGCCCAGATCTACCAGCCGCCCCATCAGCGGCGCGAGGCTGGCGGAAATCACGATGGCAATGGTCGGCCCTGTTGCCAGCAGGGTACGCTCCCACCCCAGGTCTTCTTGCCACGACAGGATGAGGGCCGCGAAGATGTAATAGAGGCAGGCATAAGCCAGCGTCTGCCCCACGGCCAACATCCAGACCGCAGGGCCGCGCGCCACCTGATCGGGACGCGCGGTCATCGCTCAAAGGCCGTAGATCGCGCCGAACTTGGCGTCGAGATAATCGAGGAGCGGCCCCTCGCTGACCGGCGCGCGCGACGCGCGTTCCACGATCTCGCGCGGCTCATGCAGGCCGCCATGACGTTGGAGGTTTTCGGCCATCCATCCGGTAGCCCCAGACAGGTCGCCCGCCGCCATTTGCGCATCCACCTCCGGCAGGTCTTCTCGCAGCGTCTTGAACAGGCACCCGGCATAGACATTGCCAAGCGTGTATGTCGGGAAATAACCGAACAAGCCCACTGACCAATGTACGTCTTGCAGCATCCCGTTCGACGGCTTGTCCACGGCCACCCCGAAATCGGCGTGGAAGCGGTCGTTCCACGCGGCCTCCAGATCTGCCACCTCCAGATCGCCCTTGATCAGCGCCCGCTCCAGATCGAAGCGCAGCAGGATGTGCAGGTTATAGTGCACTTCGTCCGCCTCGGTGCGGATATAGCCCGAGCGCACGCGGTTCACGGCGGCATGGAAGGCGTCGGCGTCGGCCAGGTTGAGGTCGCCATAGGTGTCGCGCATCTTGTCGAAGAGCCAGCCGGTGAAGGCGCGACTGCGGCCCATCTGGTTTTCATAGGACCGGCTCTGGCTTTCATGGACGCCCATCGACACGCCCTGTCCCAGCACGCTCAGCAAGTAGGCATCCTCGATATGCTGCTCATAGCAGCCGTGGCCGACCTCGTGGATCGTGGAATAGAGGCAGCCGAGCGGCTCGCTCTCATCGACCCGCGTGGTGATCCGCACGTCATGGCCCGAGCCGGAACTGAACGGATGCACCGCCTTGTCGATCCGGCCGTGGGCGAAATCGTAGCCGAAGGTCTTGGCGATCTCGTGCGTGAAGAGGAGCTGCGTTGTTTCGGGGAAATGGCCCGCCAGCGGTTCGGGATCGTAGCCCGACGACAGGATCTTGCCGCGCAGCTCGACCAGCCGGGGGCGCATACGGGAAAACAGCGCCTCGATCTCGGCCCCTGTGGTTCCGGGCTCATAGTCTTGCAAAAGGGCATCATAGGGGTCCGCGTCACCCGCGATGGCCGCCGCTTCCTCGCGCCGCAGACGGAGGATTTCGGTCAATGTCGGCAGGAAGGCATCCACATCCTCGGCGGCACGCGCCTCGGCCCAGATGCCTTGCGCGCGCGAGGTCGCCTTGGCCAGCGCCTTGGCCAGATCGGCGGGCACTTTCACCGCCCGGTCATAGTGCCGCCGGATGAGGCGCAGATTGGCCTTGGCCACGTCGTCCTTGGCCTCGGCCTGTTGCAGCCATTCGCCAACGCGGGGATCGGTGCGGCGCGCGTGCAACACACTTTCCATCGCCGCCATTTCCTCGGACCGCTGGTCAGCGGCACCGCGCGGCATCACGGTTTCCTGATCCCAGCCAAGCCGCCCCATCACTTCGGCCAAAGCCTGCGTATCATGTTGATAGGCGATCAGATCGTCATAGGCGGACATGTCAGGCCCCTCTTACGGATTGCATGGGCGGGTACATCGCGGTGAAGCGCGCCCGCAGGATCAGAACAATGGTCGCCACGGCGCCCAATTGATGGATGATGGCGATGTGCAGCGGCGAGGACTGCATCACCGTCACGATGCCAAGCACAGCTTGCAGAAAGATCATCCCGGCCGCCACCTGCGCCGCGCCCTTGACCGAGCGATAGGACGATTTGCGCGCGGCGATCAGCACGCCAATGGCCATAAGCACCAACAGATAGCCCACGATCCGGTGGATGAACTGGACCGTGCCCGCGTTCTCAAAGAAATTCCGCCACAGCGGCTCGATCTGCCACATCGCCGGCGGGAAGAACCCACCCGACATCAGCGGCCAGTCGGGAAACAGGCGCCCGGCGTCGATCCCGGCCACCAGTGCACCCAAAAGGATCTGGACAAAGGCCAGGTGCAACAGCCCCGTCGTCATCCCCTTCATCCGGCGATCCGCACCCCGGCGGGCCTGCAGCAACTCGGCCTCGTCGCGCCGCAGGCGCTGCACATACCACGCGATCAGCGACAGGATCAGGAAGGCGATGCCCAGATGGGTGGCCAGCCGGTAAGAGGCCACGTCGAGCATCCCGGTCTGAAGCCCGGAATAGACCATCCACCAGCCAATCGCCCCTTGCAGCCCGCCAAGCGCACCAATCAACAGGAACCGACCGGCCCATCCGCGTGGCATCCGCCGGCTGGCCAGCATGAAGAAGAACCCAAGCGCCCAGACCAGCCCGATTGTCCGGCCAAGCTGCCGGTGGCCCCATTCCCACCAGTAGATGCCCTTGAAATCCTGCAAGGTCATGGCCGAATTCTGAAGCCGGAATTCATCGGTCTGCTGATAGGCGGCGAACTCTGTTTGCCAGTCGGCCTCGGTCATCGGTGGCAGCGCGCCAGAGATCGGCGCCCATTCGGTGATCGACAGGCCAGAGTCGGTCAGCCGCGTCAGCCCGCCCACCATGATCATCGCCACCACCATCACGAAAAGCAGCACCAGCCAGCCCCGCGCAAAGCCCCGGCCCCGCCCGCGTCCGGCGCTGAGCGCCCCCGGAGTCGCGGCGGGTTTCTGCGCCTCGCCAACCTCTTCGAAAATGCTACGCTGTCCGCTCATTCCTCGGCTCCCTTGCTCGGTCCCGCCAGACCTAGCCCCAGCCTTGGGGGGGATCAAGCAGAACGGCAATCGGTCGCGCGGCACACAGGTCGCCGATCATCACCTATCCGTGACCGAGGCAGCGCCCGTGACGCGGGCCAGACCTGTTTCGCCCCGTCCGGAAGTCCGCCCCCAAAGCGTCAGCCGCGCTCTTTCCAGCGCACCATCTGGCGCAGCATCCCGTGAAAGGTCTGCACATCGGCCCGTGTCAGCGGCAGTCGCCCCCACAGGTTGCGCAGGTTCAGTTTCATGCCCTCGGCCTTGGTTTCGGGAAAGAAGAACCCGGCCTCTTCCAGCCGTTCCTCGAAATGGTCGCCCAGCTTCTCGATCTCCAACCCGGTGGCAAAATCCGTCCGCGCCATTTCCATCACCTCCGGCGCGACCTCGGCGGTGGCGCGGCGCCATTCATAGGCGGTCAGCAGCACGCATTGGCCAAGGTTGAGTGAAGCAAACTCCGGGTTCACCGGCACCGAAATGATAGCGTCGGCCTGTACGATATCCTCGTTTTCCAGCCCCGCCCGCTCGGGACCGAACAACACCCCGACCTTGCCGCCCTCGGCATGAATTGCGCGGGCCTGTTCCATCGCGCGTTCCGGCGTGACGATCGGCTTGGTCAGCCCCCGCTGGCGCGCGGTCGTGGCAAAGACATAGGTGCAGTCGCGCACCGCTTCTTCGACCGACCCCATCAGCCCGGCATTGTCCAGCAGCCGCCCGGCCCCGCTGGCCAGAGCCACGGCGCGTTCATTGGGCCAGCCGTCGCGCGGCTCGACCACGCGAATGTGGTCCAGCCCGAAATTCCACATGGCACGGGCGGCCGCACCAATATTCTCGCCCATCTGCGGGCGAACAAGGATGAAGGCGGGTTGGGGTTTGGGCATGGTCATGGGCAGCCGCTTAAAACTGCCTGCCAGTCAATGCAAGCGCCCCATTGTTCCCGCGCGCGGCAACAGCTATCACCGCCGCCAGACCATGACAGGAGCCCGCCATGACGGACGACGCGCCCGAACAGCCGCAGATCTACCTCGTGACCCCGCCCGCCTTTGACATCGACGCCTTCGCACCACGGCTTGCCGCCGTTCTGGATGCAACAGACATCGCCTGTTTGCGGCTGGCCCATGCGTCGTCGGATGCGGATGAGGTTGCCCGCGCCGCCGACGCGTTGCGCGAGATCGCCCATGCCCGCGATGTTCCCATCGTGATCGAGCGGCATCTGGGCATGGTCGAGCGGCTCGGCCTCGACGGGGTGCACCTGACAGACGCTGCTCGCTCTGTTCGCAAGGCCCGCAAGGAACTTGGCGCCGACCCCATCGTCGGGGCCTTCTGTGCCGCCTCGACCCATGACGGGATGACGGCGGGCGAAGCGGGCGCGGATTACATCTCGTTCGGTCCCGTGGGCGACAGCCCGCTTGGCGACGGCACCCGCGCCGAGCATGATCTCTTCGCGTGGTGGTCGGAAATGATCGAACTGCCGGTTGTGGCCGAGGGCGCGCTGACGGTCGCGCTGATCGAGGCCATCGCCCCCGTCACCGATTTCTTCGCCATCGGAGAAGAGATTTGGAAGGCCGACGATCCCGTCGCCGCCATGGCCGCGCTTACCGCGCCGCTGCGCTGAACCCCTGACGCACGGCGGCCTCGCAGGCCGCCGCCAGCGCTTTGCGATCCGGGTAGTCGGCCACGGCAATCGCCGGATGATATATCACGTCGACCGCCCCTTGCCGTGGCGCCGCCAGCACCTTGAGCAGGCCCGGCCCGAAGCCCATATCCCCCCACCAGCCGTAAAACCTCGGGTCCGCCCCTTCGGGCGCGTGGTACCGAACAGTTACCGGCTGGAGTTTCAGGAAATCGCGCAACGCCTCGGTCGTGAAGGCCGCAAAGAGCGTGGTCTTGAACGGCAAAACCCGCTGGCCGTCGGTGCTGGTGCCCTCGGGAAAGAACAGCAATTTGTGCCCGGCTTGCAGCCGATTTTCGAATACCGCCTGTTGCTGTTTCGCGTCGCGCCGGTCGCGGCGAATGAACACCGTGCCGGTTCCGCGCGCCAGCCAGCCGATCCCGGCCCATCCCGCGACGTCGGCCTTGGCGACGAAATAGATCCGTTTCGAGGCGTTCAGCACAAAGATGTCCAGCCAACTGGCATGGTTGGCCACATAGGCCCCGCGATCCGGGGTCGGCGCGCCGCGCACCCGGCGTTTCAGCCCGATGATCCGGCAGGCCCAGATGCAGACGAATTGCGTGATCCACGGCGTGATCGGTCGCGCCTGACCCCAAATCCATTTCTCTGGCACACGCAAGACCAGCAGAAGCGGAAAACAGATCAGCAACACCCCAACGATGGCGCCCCCCCGCAACAGCACCCGCAGCCAGCCGCCCGGCCCGATGCGCACCGGGTCAGGCAGGCTGCCGTCATCCCACACGGTCATCCCCGTGCCCCTTGCCGGTAGAGGCCAAGCTGCTTTTGCGAGACGCGCTTTACATCCATCAGCAGGCAGATATCGGTCGTGTTGAACGGGTGGTCAATGAACGCCCCCTCGCCCACGAAGCCGCCCATCCGCAGATAGCCCTTGATCAGCGACGGCAGCGCCTTGGCCGCCTTGACCCGGTCCAACTGGTCCTCGGGGATCAGGTCCATCCGCTGAAAATGGCTGTCGCGGGCACGAACGCGGATGTCTTCCGGCGCAAGGTAACGGTGATGCAGCAGCGCCAGCGGCGCAGCAAAGTCGTCGGCGTCAGTGCCGTGGAAGGACGCCACCCCGAAAAGCAGGTCAATCCCGTGTTCCTCGACATAGGCGGCCAACCCGTTCCACAGCTGCATCATCGCCGTGCCGCCGCGATAGTCGGCATGAACGCAGGACCGCCCCAGTTCCAGCAACTTCAGGTCCGAGCGGCGCAAGATGCCCAGATCATATTCATCGTCGCAATAGAACTGCCCGGCGGCTTCGGCCTGATTGGCGCGCATCAGCCGGTAGACGCCAACGCATTGATTGCCCGCGCGTGCATGGTCGAACAGCATCAGGTGATCGAAGAACGGATCGAAGCGGTCGGCCTCCAGCCGGGCGGTGTGATCCACCATCTCTCCGTCGCCGCCAAGTTCGGCCACGAAAACCTCGTATCGCAAGGCTTGGGCCAACCGCAGGTCGGCCTCGTCCCGTGCCAGCCGAAGCTCGAATTGACTGTCGTCGATGACCACGCCCGCGCGCCCCGTCCTGCCCTGTTTCCGCCCGACGGGGCTAAGCGATTGCCCCCGGTTTTGCAACAGGACGCGCCGTCGCCCTCGGCAATGTTAGGAAACTGTTAACTTCTGCGCGGCTAGGGTCGGGACGATCAGCCAGAAGGGGGTTAAAACTCGATGAGAAGGCCAACGCGATCGCCGTTGATCACAACCTTGCCCGCGTTTTCGAAATTGACGGTGATGCGCCCGCCGATATTGGATTGCACCTGTCCCAGCCCCCAATCGGGCTGCTCGGGGTGGCGCACCAACATCCCCGGTTCCAGCATGGCGTTCAGATCCTTGGACATAAGGGGCCTTTCATGATGGACGACCTGCAACCGGTTACGCCGCCGGACCTGGCCGACCTGGTGGGGTCACGACTCTGTCATGACCTTGTAAACCCGCTCAGTGCCATCGCCAACGGGTTGGAACTGCTGGCCTTGTCGGGTGCCCCGAAAACCCCGGAACTCGACTTGATCGGCGCGGCGCTGAGCGATGCTATGGCGCGCATCCGCTTTTTCCGCGTGGCCTTCGGTGCGGCGCGCCCCGGCGACACGCTGTCAGAGCGCGAGGTTCAGGACATCCTGTCCGCCGTCTATGGCAGCGGTCGGCTGAGCGTTGACTGGCAGGTCATGGGCGATCCGTCCCGTCGCGCCGCGAAACTGGGGTTCCTGCTGTTGAACTGCGCCGAGATGGCCCTGCCCCTCGGCGGCACGCTGACGATCACCGAGGACGGGGGATGGTGCGTTCGGGGCGCCGGGCGAAAACTGTCAATCGACGCCGAGTTGTGGCAGGGCCTGACCCTGCCCTCATCCCCGCCGGCCGCCGCACGGGTGCAATTTTCCCTGCTGGCGCAGGAAGTGTCGCGTCAGGGGCTGACCCTGTCGCATCAGATCGACGAAGGGGCCAACACCCTTTGCCTCCGTGCGGACTAGGGCATGTCGCGCAACAGTGGCAACCGGCTTTTGCACCCCTCAGACTTGCGAAATCAATAGGTTAGAACGGGGCGGCGTGATTTCGAAAGACACCGACACGCTTCAAGAGATAGCGGCGAGACCGGTTCGAAAGCGGCGCATGTTCTGGCGATAATGCTCGGCCGAGGCCAGCAGGTTTTTCACCGCGTCTTCGTCCAGCCTGCGGACGATCTTGCCGGGTGCGCCCATGACCAGCGAATAGTCGGGGATTTCCTTGCCCTCCGTCACCAGCGCATTTGCCCCGATCAGGCATCCCTTGCCGATCTTGGCCCGGTTCAGCACCGTCGCCCCCATGCCGATCAGGCTGCCGTCGCCAATGGTGCAGCCATGCAGCATGGCCTTGTGCCCAATGGTGCAGTTTTCCCCGATGCTCAGCGGGCAGCCGGGGTCGGTGTGAAAGACGCAGTTTTCCTGAACGTTCGATCCGGCGCCGACGCGGATTTCCTCGTTGTCGCCGCGCAGGGTGCAACCGAACCAGACCGACGCCCCCGCTTCCAACACCACGCGACCGATCACGTTGGCGTCGGGCGCGACCCATGTATCTCCGGCAATGTCCGGTGCGACCCCGTCCAGCGCGTAGATCATTGTTCGTCCTCCTCGAATTCCGATTGCAGCCCACGAACGAAGCCGACCAGCCCCGGTTGCTGCGGCTGGCGCAAGCGTTCGGCACTGACGATGGTCTTGAGCTGCTCGAAGGTGGCGTCAAGATCGTCGTTGACCAGGATGTAGTCGTAGCCATCCCAATGGCTGATCTCGTCCCAGCTTTTCTGCATCCGCTTACGGATCGTCTCGGGCGCGTCCTGCCCGCGGCTGACCAGACGGCGCCGCAGTTCCGCAATCGAGGGTGGCAACACGAAGATCGACAGCACGTGGTCGCGCAGCGCACTGGTCTTGATCTGTTGTGCCCCCTGCCAGTCGATGTCGAACAACACGTCACAGCCCCGGTCGATCGCCGCCTTCACCGGCCCCATCGGCGAGCCGTAGAAATTGCCGAAGACATGGGCGTGCTCCAGCATTTCGCCATTGCGCACCATGGACTTGAAGGCGCTCTCGGACAGGAAGTGGTAGTCGCTGCCGTCCACTTCCCCCGGTCGCGGGCGGCGCGTCGTGGCCGAAACCGAAAAGGACAGCGTCTGATCCCAGGCCATCAACCGCTTGGCCAAGGTTGATTTTCCGGCCCCCGAGGGCGAGGACAGGATGATGAGAAGGCCGCGGCGGGTGTCTGGCTGGGACATGGTCACTCCACGTTCTGGACTTGCTCGCGCATCTGATCAATCGCCACCTTGAGGTCAAGCCCGGTCTGGGTCAGCGCGGCGTCGCTGGACTTGGAGCAGAGTGTATTGGCCTCGCGGTTGAACTCTTGCATGAGAAAATCAAAGCGGCGACCCACCGGCCCGTCGGCGGTCAACAGCGCGCGGGCGGCGGGGATATGGGCATTGGCGAGACGGTCGATTTCTTCGGTCACGTCCGATTTCACCGCCTGCACCGCCAACGCCTCGGCCAGCCGGTCCGGGTCCATGCCCTGTGCCGTGTCGAGGATTTTCTGCAAGGTCTCGCGCAGGCGCTCTGCGGCGGTGCCCTTACGCGCCTCGGCCAGATCAGCCGCACGGGTGACCAGCGGCGCCATGGCGTCGATCTGGCCTTTCAGCGTCTGGCTCAGCGCCCGGCCCTCCTCGGCGCGGGACGCCAGAAAGGCAGTCAGCAACGCGTCGAATTCGGCCAGCAGCACCTCGTCGGAAGGCAGGTCCAGATCGCCGCTGGCGGCCATCACGCCCGGCAAGGTCAGGATGCGAGTGGCATCCGGGGCACCAACGGGCAGACCCTGCGCCTCGGCGGTCCGTTGAACGTGGGCCAGCGCCGCAAGATGGGATCGCAGGGCCTCGTCATTCACATCGACCACAGCGACGCTGTCCTCTCGCGTGATCTTCAGCGACAGCGTCACCGACCCGCGCGCCAGCGCCTTTTTCAGCCGGTCCCTCAGCAGGATGTCGAGCCGCCCCAGCCGTTCGGGCAGCCGCAGCCGCAGGTCCAGCCCGCGCCCGTTGACGCTGCGCAATTCCCACGACCGCATGACCCCGTCAGAGGCCACGTCGCGGGCTGCGTAGCCGGTCATCGAATTAACCACGTGCGAATTCTCCCCCTGCTCTTAAACTTGTCCCGATGTTAGTAACACTTCGGTAAGCATAACGATCAAGGCGTTAGCACATCTCCGGCGCGCGGTCCAAGCGCGGCTGGCGCGTCCGGGGTGGCGAAAGGAGGCTCGGCCATGCATCCAACCATCGCGCGCCCCGCGACAGAGACCATCGTGCCGCTCTGGCCCCGGCAACCACCCGGCCCTTGCCAGACCGCCGCCGCCCTGCACGCCTATTGGCAGGGTCTGCGAACCGGCGATGCCCTGCCCCGACGCCGGGATGTCGATCCGCGCGCGCTTGGCCCGTTGCTGCCCTACGCGTTCCTGATCGACCGGGTCAGGCCGCAAACCCTGCGGGTCCGGCTTGGCGGGCGCCACCTGACGGACCTGATGGGGATGGACCTGCGCGGGATGCCGCTGCGCGCGTTGTTCGACAGTCCCGACCGCGCGCAACTGGTGGACATGGCCGACCGGGTCTTTTCCACACCGGCCGGGCTGGAGGCCGGGCTGATCTCGGAGTCGCAATGCGGCGCGGTCCTGACGGGTCGTATGGTGATCCTGCCCCTTGTCGGGCGATCCGGCGCGGTGGATCGGGCGATCGGCGTTCTGTCGACGACGGGAACCATCGGGCTGACGCCCCGCCGGTTTCGGCTGTGCCATACCAGCTTGAAACCGTTTCAGACACAACCCACGGGACCACGCCCTGTGCGCACACCGGCCTTCGACGTTATCCGGGGCGGCAGGGCCTGAATGCAAAACACCCCGGCACAACCGCACCGGGGTGTTTCTTTGCGAGTGGCGCGCCAGATTACCCGGCAGCAGCAGCCGTCTTTCCGCCATTGGTCGACAGTTCCTCAGCCACGAGGAACGCCAGTTCCAGCGACTGCGACGCGTTCAAACGCGGGTCGCAGGCGGTGTGGTAGCGATCCGACAAATCCTCGTCCGTCACGGCACGCACGCCGCCGGTGCATTCGGTCACGTCCTTGCCGGTCATCTCGAAATGCACGCCGCCCGGCACGGTGCCCTCGGCGCGGTGGATGGCGAAGAATTCTTGCACCTCGCGCAGGATCGAGTCGAAGGGCCGGGTCTTGTATCCCGTGGAAGACTTGATGACATTGCCGTGCATCGGGTCGCAGGACCAGACCACGTTCGCGCCCTCTTCCTGCACCGTCTGGATCAGGCGCGGCAGGTGATCGCCCACCTTGCCCGCGCCGAAGCGCGCGATCAGGGTCAGGCGGCCCGCCTCGTTTTCCGGGTTCAGCTTGGCCATCAGCACCTTCAGGTCTTCGGCGGTCGTCGTCGGGCCGCATTTCAGGCCAATCGGGTTCTGCACGCCCCGGCAAAATTCGACATGCGCGCCATCGGGCTGGCGGGTGCGGTCGCCGATCCAGATCATGTGGCCCGAGCCCGCGACCGGCAATCCGCTGGTCGAGTCGATCCGGCACAGTGCCTCTTCGTATTCCAGCAACAACGCCTCGTGGCTGGTGTAGAAATCAACGGTGCCGAGCGTATGCGCGGTTTCCGAGTTCAGACCGGCGGCGGTCATGAAATCGAGCGCGTCCGAAATCCGGTTGGCCATGTCGCGGTAGCGGTTGGCCTCGTCCCCGTCGGTGAACCCAAGGGTCCAGGCATGCACCCGGTGAATATCCGCGAAACCGCCTTGGCTGAAGGCGCGCAGCAGGTTCAACGACGCCGCCGCCTGCGTGTAGGCGCGCAGCATCTTGGCGGGGTCCGGAATGCGGGATTCGGGGGTGAAATCCAACTCGTTGATGATGTCACCCCGGTAGGAGGGCAGTTCCACCCCATCCTTGACCTCGGTCGGGGCCGAGCGCGGCTTGGCGAACTGGCCCGCCATGCGGCCAACTTTCACCACCGGCACCTTGGCGCCATAGGTCAGCACCACGGCCATTTGCAGCATGACCTTGTAGGTGTCTCGAATGGAGTCGGCGGAAAACTCGGCAAAGCTTTCGGCGCAGTCGCCGCCTTGCAACAGGAAGGCTTCCCCGCGGGACACGGCGGCCAGGTTTTGCCTGAGCTTGCGCGCCTCGCCCGCGAAGACGAGCGGTGGATAGCTGGCAAGCTGTGCCTCGACCGCCGCCAATGCCTCGGCATCGGGGTAATCGGGCATCTGAACTCGGGGCTTTGCTCTCCAGTCCGATTTCGTCCATGCCTGTGCCATGTCACGTCTCCTATGCGTTTCGGTGGGCCTTATAGGCGGCGAGAGGCCGGGGGCCAATGCGAAAATCAACCCTTGGGGATTGCGTAGCGGAAAAAATGGTGGTTTCGCTAGGCGACGCGGCCCCTCCTCACCCGGCCGTGCAGGAAAGGGAGCGCGATGGTCACATTGCTGAACGGTGTGCCGAGACAACCCAAGCGGTTTGTCTTCGTCCTGCTGGACAATTTCACGTTGTTGAGCTTCGCCGGTGCCATCGACGCATTGCGGATCGCGAACCGTCTGGCCGATGCCGAGCTGTACAAGGTCATTCAGGCCGGTGAAGGCGGTGATGTCGTCAATTGCAGTTCCGGCACACGCATCCTGCTCGATCAGGATCTCGAAGACCTGACGCGCGAAGACACCGTCATCCTGTGCGGCGGCGTCGATGTTCAGAAGGCCACCACCAAACGGTTGGTGAACTGGCTACGACGCGAGGCGCGGCGCGGCGTCACCATGGGGGCGCTCTGCACGGCGGGCTATGCCTTGGCCAAAGCCGGGCTGCTCGATGGCAAACGGGCCACGATTCATTGGGAAAACCAGGACAGTTTCTCGGAAGAATTCGAGGAAGTCCTGTTGACCAAGTCGGTCTTCGTGATCGACGGCAACCGGATGACGACCGCGGGCGGCACCGCCTCGATCGACCTGATGCTGACCATCATCGCCAATGACCATGGCGAGGAGCTGGCCAGCCAAGTGGCCGATCAGCAGATCTACACCTCGATCCGCACCGATCAGGACACGCAGCGCCTGTCGATCCCGACCCGGATCGGCGTGCGCCACCCCAAGCTGAGCCAGGTCATCCGGATGATGGAACAAAATCTGGAGGAACCGATCAGCCCCTCGATTCTGGCGCATGAGGTGGGCATGTCCACCCGCCAGTTGGAGCGGCTGTTCCGGCGTTACCTGAACCGCAGCCCCAAGCGCTATTACATGGAGCTTCGGCTGCAAAAGGCGCGCAACCTGCTGATGCAGACGGATATGAGCGTGATCAACGTGGCGCTGGCCTGCGGTTTTGCCTCGCCCTCGCATTTCTCGAAATGCTACCGGGCGCATTACGACACCACGCCATACCGCGAACGCGGCGCGCAGGCCACGCGGATCAAGGGCTGACCGCGCCCTATTGCAGGCGCAGGTATTCCGACCAGGTGCGCGTGGCGCGCCCGTCGGTGTAATGCGAGGTTACGACCAATTGCACCAAGTTGCCGCGCGACGGAACAACGGCAACGGACCGGCGGGCAAAGCCCTGATCATAGGTCGCAAGGACGCGGCCAACCCGGTCGGTCTGACCGCGGGTGGTGCCCCAGTCGCAATCGCTGGGGTGGCAGGCCCCCCACAGACGCAGCGTCCAATGCGGATCGGCGTCATGGATGAGGGTATAGGTGCCATCGCCATTGTCGATATGGCGCGAGCCGCAGACGAATTGCAGGTTCGCCGTGGTGATCGAGCGGGTGTTCGGGTCGACATTTTCATAGCGCCCGGACGCGATGCCGGGGGCGACGCAGGTTGCCTCGGCGCGGTCGACGGTGGCAGCCGCCCCCAACAGGGCGGCGACACACACGACGAGGATTTGGCGGGAAAACATGGCGGGGCTCCTTGGCTGGGACATGACTGCCTGTAGGTCGCCCGGCCCCGCCCGCCGGTTCAATCGTCCGACGGTACCCGCGCGGCCCGCCCGCCCCTGCGCTTGGCGGCGGGTGGTGTTTCCAGCCCCGCCCGCAACACCCCGGTCATCGGGTGGTCGGGGTGGTCCGCGCCGTATCGTTCCAGCAGCGCGGCGATCTGGGGCAGCGGGTCCGGGTCGGACAGGCTCAGCGCCCAGTCCATGAAGATGGACCGGCATTCGCCTTCCGTGATGCCTTCGATCCGGTAGGATTCCCGAACCAGTCCCTTGGGGTCGCTTGCGTCGCTCATGTCATATCCTCCTGTGTCGGCGGGTTGGCCAACGCGTGATCCATGATAGCCGCAGATTGGCCCCGCAAGCTGTCCACTTTCGCGGCCAATTCGGCGCTGTCCGCGACACCGGCCTCGCGGGCGATAAAGCTGCGCCCGCCCTGCCCGATCTCATCCAGATCCAGCGGCCGGTCGGTCAACAGACGCGTGGCGTGGTTGAGCCTGCCATAGAGGTGATGCGCCTTTGCAAGGGCGCGGGCCTCATCCGCGGTGATCCAGCCGAGCGAGACCCCGGAGTCCAATTGCCCGGACACGCCGCGCGCAGGCACGCCTGCGATCAGCGCGGCGGTTTCTGCCAGAAGCTCGATATCCTTCATCCGGCCCGGCCCGTCCTTGGCATCGAGCCCGGTGCCAACCCGCCCTGCGGCGGTCAGACGGTCGCGCATGTCCTGCACATCGGCGGCAATGGCGGCAGGGTCGCGCGGGCTGGTCAGCACCTCCATCCGGATCGCCTCGATATCGGCACACAGGCTGTCGTCGCCCGCCACTGCCCGCGCTCGTGTCAGCGCCAGATGTTCCCATGTCCACGCCTCGGTCTTTTGGTAGTGCCGGAAACTGCCAAGCGAGGTCGCCACCGGCCCCTGACGGCCAGAGGGGCGCAGGCGCATGTCCACGTCGTACAGCTTGCCCTCGGAAGTGGGGGCCGTCAGCGCGGTGATCAGCGTCTTGGTCGCCTTGGCAAACCAGCCGCGCGGGTCCAGCGGACGGCGACCGCCGGTCATCTCGACGCCCTCGGCATCGTAGATCACCAGCAGATCGAGGTCCGATCCGGCCGTCAGCCGCCCGGCCCCGAGGCTGCCCATGGCAACGACGGCCCCGCCCCGCCCCGGCGCAGGGCCATGGCGGCGCGCGACGTCATCACACACACGGGGCCAGAGCGCGCGCAGGATGACCACGGCCAGCATGGAATATTCGGCCCCCGCCTCTTCGGCGGAAATCAGGCCGCGCAAGTGGTGCACGCCGATGCGGAAATGCCACTCTTTCATCCAGCGTCGCGCGGCATTCAGGACGCCCTCGTAATCCTCATGCTCCAGCGCTGCCTCCAGATCGGCGGACAGATCGTCCTGTTCTGGCCACGCGGCAAAGAAATCGCCACCGATCACAGCATCGAGCACCCCGGAATTGCGCGACAGATAGCGCGACAGCCCCGGCGCGGTGCCACAGATGTCGACGATCAGGTCGACAAGCGGCGGGTTGGCTTGAAACAACGAGAAGAGCTGCACCCCGGCGGGTAGTCCGCGCAAGAACCCGTCGAAATTCGACAACGCTTCTTCTGGGCGGGGCGTCTCGGCGAAACGGGCCAGCAAGTCAGGCTTGAGCCGCGCAAAGATGGCCTGCCCCCGCGCCGAGCGCAGCGCCGGATAGCCGGGCCAGCGGGCCACGATTTCCTCGGCTTTCTCGGACAGGTCCGGCGTGTCGGACTCCGACTCTTCGGGTTTGAAGAACGGCTCGCAGAGCGCCTCGACCTCGGCCAGCCGGTCCTTGAGGTCAGCGCGGAACCCCGCCACATCGCTTTCGCCGCAGAAATTTGCGATCCGCGCGATCCCCTCTGCGTTGTTGGGCAGCAGATGCGTCTGCGCATCGTTTACCATCTGCACCCGGTGCTCGATCTCACGGTGCAGGCGGTAATGGCGGATCAGCTTGTCGCGCGCCCCCGGCTCGATCCAGCCCTTTTCGGCCAAGGCGGTCAACGCCGGAACCGTGCCGCGCAACCGCAGGTCCGGGTCGCGCCCGCCAGCCACGATCTGCCGGGTCTGGGCGAAGAACTCTATCTCTCGGATGCCGCCCGCGCCGAGTTTCATGTTGTGGCCTTCCAGCGTGATCGGCCCGTGCAACCCTTTGTGACGGCGGATCTTTTCGCGCATGTCATGGGTATCCTGAATAGCTGCGAAATCGAGGTGCTTGCGCCAAACGAAGGGGATCAGATCATCGAGAAACCGCTGCCCCGCCGCAATATCCCCCGCACAGGGCCGCGCCTTGATATAGGCGGCGCGTTCCCAGTTGCGCCCCTCGGATTCGTAATAGCGTTCGGCGGCCGCCATCGAGATGCAGACCGGCGTCACGCTGGCATCAGGGCGCAGCCGCAGGTCGGTGCGGAAAACGTAGCCTTCGGATTTCACATCCGACAACACGGCGGCCATGCGGCGGGTTACCTTGATGAAGCTCGCCCGCGCCTCCATCTCGTCGTCCGGCTCGAACCTGCTTTCGTCGAACAGGCAAATCAGGTCGATATCCGAGGAATAGTTCAGCTCACCTGCGCCCATCTTTCCCATGGCCAGCGCAACCATGCCCGCGCCGGTCGCCGCGTCGTCCTCGCTCATTCCGGGGATCTTGCCACGCCGTGCCTCGGCCCCCACAAGGCACCGGATCGAAGTATCGACAGCGGCATCGGCGAAATCGGTCAGCAGTCCGGTCACCTCTTCCAGCGTCCAGACCCCCCCCAGATCGGCCAGCGCGGCATAGAGCGCGACACGACGTTTCTGCCGCCGCAGCCCGGCCACAAGATCGGCCTGCGTCGTGACGCGTGTGGCGTGCAGCAGGTCTTGGCGCACCGTGTCGGGGTCTTGCGTCAACGCCTCGATCAGCCAATCGCTTTCCTTCCCCATCAATCCCGCTAGATACGGGCTACAACCTGCCGTTCCGGTGATCAGCGGGCGCAACTCGGGGGCGACCTCGGGCAGTGACGACAGCACATCGGCCCCACGCTCGGGGTCGAAAGGAAGGGGATGGCGGGTCAGGCGGGATGAAAAACGCATAGGCATTTGATGGCCGCGCGACGGGCCAAGGTCAATCGCTTGCGCAATACGGTCGGGCGCGGCAAAGATGCGTCGTCAACTGGGGGACAGACCATGAGCAAGAGCCTGAAGCGCGTGAAATCGGCCCTGACAGAGGCCGGGCTGACAGCGGATGTGCTGGAGATGGATGGCAGCACCCGTACCGCCGCCGAAGCAGCCGCGCAGGCGGGATGCGTGATCGACCAGATTGCCAAATCCATCATTTTCAAGGGCGAGGACAGCGGAGAGGCGCTGCTCTTCATCACCGCTGGCGGAAATCAGGTGGATGCAGACAAGGCCAGTGCGCTGGCGGGCGAAGCGCTTGGCAAAGCCGATGCGGCGCTGATCCGGGCGCAGACGGGTTTTGCCATCGGGGGCGTTGCGCCGGTGGGGCATGTAAACCCCATCCGCGCATGGTTCGATCCGCGCCTGTCCGCCTTCGAGGTGGTCTTTGCCGCAGCGGGCACGCCCCGCCATATTGTCCCGATGACACCCGAGGACATCTTGCGGCTGAGCGGCGCCCTGCCCGCCGATTTCACGGTCTGAACGTCAGCGCGGGCTGACGCGCAGATGAATCCCGTCCTTTGCCCGCACGGTCAGGAAGGCCACCGGCACCGGCTCTTTCCCATCGACCAGCTCAACCCGCACCCGCTTGAGCAGCATCGACAGCAAAAGCGGCCCCTCGACCATGGCAAACCCGGCCCCGGTGCAGACGCGGGGGCCAGCCGAAAAGGGCATATAGGCCTCTCGCTGGCAGCGCTTGCCGTTCTCGGTGTGCCAACGGCCCGGATCGAACCCATCGGGATTGTCCCATAGTCGTTCGTGCCGGTGCAGGTGCCACGGCGAAAGCACAATCTGCGCGCCCTTTGGCACGTTGCGGTCGCGGAACCGTTCGGGGCAGATCGCTTCTCGCACCATCATCGGCACCGGCGGGTAGAGCCGCAGCGCCTCTCGGAACACGTCACGGCTCAGCCGCAACTTGGACATCACCCGGAAATCGCAAGCCCCCAAGACCTGCGCCTCGGCGGCCACGCGCTCCTGCCACTCGGGGAACAGCGCCATCAGGTAAAGCGTCCACGCCAAGGCAGACGCGCTCGTTTCATGGCCGGCAAGGAAGAAGATCGCCACCTGATCGACCATTTCCGCAGTGGAAAAGGTCTCGCCCGTCTGCGGATCGGTGGTGGTCATGATCTTGGTGGCAAGATCATCAGGCGCGGTTCCCGCGTCGATTGCCGCCATCCGCTCTGCCGTCAGCCGGGTGATCAGCCCCCGGATGGACTTGGCGGTCGCCTTGGTCTTGCGCCGATGCCCGCGCGGCACAAAGCGCGGCAGGGGCAGAAAGGCGGCAAGGTTCAGGATGGGCTGAGTGCGCTGGTATTCGCGGAACTGGGAAAAGACGGCGCTGGCCACCTCGTGCTCGATGGGGATCGAGAAGAGCGTGCGGAAAATCACATCCGCCGCCGCGTGGCTCATCTGTTCCTCGACCTCGACCTCTCCGGTGCCGATCCGATCGCAGGCTGCCTCCGCCGCATCCCACATCGCGGGGAAGGTATCGCGCAGGCGACCGCCCTCGAAAGCCGGGTCGATGATGCGCCGCTGCCGCTTCCACGTCTCGCCATTTGTCAGGAAGACCGAATTGCCCAACAAGGGCCGCAGCCCCTCGCCCACCCGGTCAGATTTCGGGAAGTCGTCAGGCCGGTCCTTCAGCACCGTGTCGATCAGAGACGGCTGGTTGACCATGAAGCTGCGAAAGAACGGCGTCTTGAACTCGGCCATCCACGCCCGGTAAAGCCGCGCAGGCTGCGCCGACAGGATGTCAGCCCGAAACAGTCGCAGATAGCGCCAGAGCGAAACACGATCCGCACGGGGTTTGGGTTTCGGTGGGATCATGCGATGCTCGTGTAGCGGTTGACCGGGCGGGTAATGCGCCCCGGCGAGGGCGCGCGGTCCGCGAACCGGCTGGCCAGGGTCAGCGGCCCCGCGGTGATCTGGAAATAGTCATAATCCTTTGGCTGATCAAACGCATTGAGATACTGGAAGTGCAGCTCGAAAAGCTGCCAGCGCAGGGCCTTTTGCCGCTCGACGCTCAGCGTTTGCGTGAAGGCTGCCGAGATCACGAGCGGCCAACGCTGCCCCTCGGGGGCAACGCCAGAGACAGCGACCGGATCGCACAGCGCAAAGGAACAGCCATCACCGGGCGCGGTCACGTCCAGCCAGGTGATGTCGTCGCGCGTGCTTAGAAAAGCCAGATCGGCGCGCAGGCGGTCCGCCCTGGGCAGGAACGACACCATCGGCACCACGTGGCCAAGCGACAGCAGCGCCAGCTTTGGCCCGCCATCCGGCACCCGGCCCGCCCGAATCAGGTCCGCCAGCAGCGACACCGCCATATAGGCGCCCGAGGAATGGCCAACGACCAGAACCTCCTCCACATCGGCGTGCAGCGCCTCGTCGATCCGGTCGGCAAACGCGCGCATCCGGGCCTCTTGCGCGGGCGGATAGGCCCCGCCATGACCCGCCGAAAAGGCGTAGTCATGCATCAGGTACCAGCCAAGCCATGGATCGCGCTTCTTGAACCAGCGCAGACTGCCCCATGCAACAGCCCACCCCGCGGCCAGCGCGACCGATGCCATCACAACGACCGCAGCCGGGCCCGCCACAGCAAGATCGACGGCAAGGGACGCGCGGTAGAGACCGCCGAAAAGCCCTGCCCCGACAAGGCCGGCGGCGCACAGCGCCAGCCCCAATTGCCCCAGCAGCAACAGCACCGGGTAAAGCGCGGCAATCACCGGCCCCTTGCGCAACCGCATCAGCCGAAACAGCGCGCCCGAGCCGACATAGGCCCAGGCCGTGCGCAGCAATTGCCAGTAGGTGGCCACGATCCCATGCGCCATAGAGGCCTTGACGATATCGGCCCAGACCAGCACTTCGACATCGGCATGGGTGATGTGTCCGCCGATCCGGGTTTCGACCGACCAGCCATAATAGCCCTTGGTGCGCTGCGGCCCCAAGTCGAGACTGTAGCCGGAAATCGCTGCCTGTTCGGTTCCCCCGCGCCGGTATCTCTCACGATACTTGCGCGCCGGAACCGGATCGAAGCCGGGAATATACAGCACGCGCCGCGCGCGCACCTCCTGCCTCTGCTCTGTCATGGCCTGCCATCTCTGCCCGTTTGCCCGCCACCCTAGCGGGAAATTCAGGCAAGGCTAAGGCGACAATCAGCCAAGCGCGCCGAGGACCGGAAAGGTTTCCAGAAGCCAGAAGGAAATCGAGGTCAACGCCCCGGTCAGCAGCATCAGGCCGACCACGATCAGAAGCGCGCCCATGATCCGCTCGATCAGCCGCATATGCCGCTTGAGCCGCGTCATCACGCCCATGGCGCGCTCGATGAACATGGCCGCCAGCAGGAACGGCACTCCAAGCCCAAGCGCGTAGACCGCCAGCAGGATGGTGCCCCGCTGGACCGAGCTTTCCACCGCTGCAATGCCAAGGATCGCCCCAAGCTGCGGCCCGATACAAGGCGTCCAGCCAAAGGCAAAGGCCAACCCCAGCACATAGGCCCCAAGCGCCGAGCCGCCGCGGTCCCCCGCATCCATCCGCGCCTCGCGGTCGAGGATCGGAATGCGAAAGACGCCAAGGAAATGCAGACCGAAAACGATCACCACCACACCGGCGATGCGCGCCAGAAGTTGCTGGTTCTGCAAGAAAAACTGCCCGAAGATCGACGCCGTGAAACCAAGGAAGATAAAGACCGTGGATAGCCCCAGAACAAAAAACGCCGCCGCCAGCACCGCCTTGCGCCGCCCTTGCCCCGCCTGCATCTCGGCCATGGAAATGCCGCCCATATAGGCCAGGTAGGGTGGCACGATAGGCAACACGCAGGGGCTGAGGAAACTCAGCACCCCTGCCGTGAGGGCCACGAACATCGCAGGCAGCAGTCCCGCGTCAAAGAGATCGATTCCGAACATGGTCCCTTCCTATCGGCCCGCACCGAAAACACCAGCCCAAGCCCGCTCACATTCCCGTGGACAAGTGCCGCAGCCCTGCGCTACGCGGGCCCCATGACGCCCACACGCACCATCGACGCCATCGGCCTGCTCTGCCCCCTGCCCGTTCTGCGCCTGCGCAAGGCACTTCAGACACTGGCTTCGGGCGAAACCCTCTGCCTCTTGGCGGATGATCCCGTGGCCCAAATCGACATCCCCCATTTCTGCGTGGAACAGGGGGAAACGCTGCTCTCCAGCACCCCGCAAGAGGGCGCGACCGCCTTTCTCATCCGCAAGACGTGATCCCTTCTTCTTGGCAAAAATACTCAACGAAAAAGACCTCCGGACGCGGAACGCCGGAGGTCTTCATCGCCTGCCCACAGGGGGCATCAAAGCGGCGCGGCAGCGCCTCCGCCAAGTTACTCTGCGGCTGTCGCAATCGGCGCGCCGCCGCTGCGGAAGGCGGCCAACAGCTCTTCACGGCGCTTTTCGGCGGCGGCTACGCTGGCCTCCTTGACCGGACCATAGCCCCGGATCTGGCGCGGAAGCTCGGCAAGGTGCAGGGCCACCTGCCGCGTTTCCAGCGTCACCGCGCCCAGAATTTCGGCCATGTCACGCTCGTATTGCTTGATCAGCGCGCGTTCCATCTTGCGTTCCGACGAATAACCGAAGGGATCGAACGGGGTACCGCGCAGCCGCTTCATCCGCGCCAGAACCTTGTAACCTGTGCCCATCCACGCCCCGAAGGCGCGTTTTCTGGGGCGGCCCGCATCGTCCTTGCCCGACAGCATCGGAGGCGCAAGGTGATAGGTCAGTTTCAAATCGCCCTCGAACACCTCGCGCGCCTTGGCCCCGGTCTCCAGGTGCAGCCGCGCGACCTCGTATTCGTCCTTGTAGGCCAACAGCTTGTGATAGCCGAGCGCCACCGCCTCTTTCAGACCGGCATCCTCGACCCCATCGACCAGCTTGCGGTATCGTTTAGCCAGACGTTTGCCCTGGTAGGACACGAGGTGGTTTTCGCGAAAGGCGATCCGCTCCTCCAGCGGTTTCGGCATTTCGACGACCGAACTTGCGCCCAGCTTTGCTGCCTCTTCCGGGTTCAGCACAGCCCACCGGCCCAGCTCAAACGCTTCCTTGTTGCGCTCGACGGCGGCCCCGTTCAGCTCGATGGCGGTCAGGATCGCCTCTTCCGACAGCGGCACCAGCCCATTCTGCCAACTCGCGCCGAGGATCATCATGTTCGAGAAGATCGAGTCGCCCATCAGTTTTTGCGCCAGGACCGTGGCGTCGAACAGCGCCAGGCCCTCGGCCAGTCGCGCTTGAAGGGCGACCTCCAAATCATTCACAGGAATGCGAAATTCCGTATCATGGGTGAATGCTCCAGTGATGATCTCATGGCTGTTGACCACGGCCTTGGTGCGGCCCGTGGTCATCAGACCAAGGGTCTTGGCCCCGGCGGACACCACCAGATCGCCCCCGATGACCGAGTCTGCCTCGCCCACGGCCACGCGGATCGCGCTGATGTCTTCGGGGGCTTCCGCCAAGCGCAAGTGAATATGCACCGCACCGCCCTTCTGGGCGAGGCCCGCCATTTCGATCATGCCCGCACCCTTGCCGTCCAGTTGTGCCGCCTGCGCCAGAACCGCGCCGACAGTGACAACCCCGGTGCCGCCGACGCCGGTGATCACCACGTTATGGGTGCCGTCGATCGTTGGCAGCGTCGGGGCCGGCAGGTGCCCCACGTCGATGCTGGCCGTCGCGCTTTTGCGGATCTTGCCGCCCTCGACGGTGACGAAGCTGGGGCAAAAGCCCTTGAGACAGGAAAAGTCCTTGTTGCAGCTTGACTGGTCGATGGCGCGTTTGCGGCCCAGTTCGGTTTCCACCGGAACGATGGCGACGCAGTTCGACTGCACCCCGCAATCGCCACAGCCTTCGCAAACATCGGTGTTGATGAAGACGCGCTTGTCGGGATCGGGGAAGGTGCCGCGCTTGCGGCGGCGGCGTTTTTCGGCGGCACAGGTCTGCACATAGATGATCGCCGAAACGCCGCCGATCTCTTCGAATTTTTCCTGAACCGACATCAGCTCATCGCGCGGGTGGCGTTCGACATCCTTGGGAAATCCCGAAAAATCAATCTCTTCCTTGGGGTCGTGAACCAGGGCGATGTGCTTGACACCCATGGCCCGTATCTCGTGCGCGATGCGCTCGGGTTGCAGGTCGCCCTCGTTGTGCTGGCCGCCAGTCATGGCAACCGCGTCGTTGAACAGGATCTTGTAGGTTATGTTGGTCCCCGCCGCCAGCGCGGCACGGATCGCCAGAATGCCCGAATGGTTGTAGGTGCCTTCGCCGAGATTCTGGAAAATGTGCTTGCGGGTCGAGAACGGCGCCTCGCCCACCCAGTTCACGCCTTCGGCACCCATATGGGTGAAGGCCTCGGTGTTACGGTCCATCCAGCGGGCCATGAAGTGACAGCCGATCCCGGCACCACCGCGCGCGCCCTCGGGCACTTTGGTCGAGGTGTTGTGCGGGCAGCCCGCACAGAACCACGGCAGGCGCGTCGCCAGTTCCTGCGCGTTGTCGGCCCGCAGCGCCTCGTTCACCTGGGTGATCCCGGCGCGGATGCGGTCGGTGCCGCGTCCTTCCTCGATCAGGATATTGCCAAGCTTGACCGCGATGTCGTTGGGGTCGAGCGCGTAATGGGTGGGGAACAGGATCTCGCCATGGCCATCCTTGTAGCCAAAGACGCGGCGGCCCCGGCGGTTGTCGAAGATCGCCTCCTTGATCTGCACCTCGATCAGCTTGCGCTTTTCCTCGACGACGACGATCAGGTCCAGCCCTTCGGCCCAGTCCTCAAGGCTTTTCATGTCCAACGGCCATGTCTGGCCGACCTTGTAGGTCGTGACGCCGAGCCGTTCGGCCTCTTCCTCGTGAATACCCAAGAGTTCCATCGCGTGCACGAGGTCGAGCCAATTCTTGCCCGCCGCAACGAAACCGATCTTGGCGCCAGGCTTGCCAAGCACCCGCTTGTCGATGCCGTTTGCCCGCGCGAACGCCTCGGCCGCAAAGCGTTTATGGCCAAGCAGCCGCTCTTCCTGCGCGATCCAGTGATCGCCAAGCCGGATGTTCAGCCCATCGGGCGGCAGCGCGAAATCGGGGGTGACAAACTGCATCCGGTCTGGATGGCCATCGACGATCGAGGTCGCCTCGACGGTATCCTTCATGGTCTTGAGCCCGACCCAGACCCCGGCATAGCGGCTGAGCGCAAAGCCGTAATGGCCGTAGTCGAGGATTTCCTGCACGCCCGCCGGGCTGAGCACCGGCATATGCGCATCGACCAATGCCCAATCGGACTGGTGACAGACGGTGGAACTTTCGCCGGTGTGGTCATCGCCCATGGCCATGATCACGCCGCCATGCGCCGAGGTGCCCGCCATGTTGGCATGACGCATCACGTCGCCCGAACGGTCCACCCCCGGCCCCTTGCCGTACCACAGGCCAAACACGCCGTCGTATTTGCCTTCGCCCCGAAGCTCGGCCTGTTGCGCGCCCCAATGGGCGGTGGCGGCGAGGTCTTCGTTCAAGCCCGGCTGGAACACCACATCGGCGGCGTCGAGCTGCGTCTTTGCGCGGGCCATTTGCAGATCAACGGCCCCAAGCGGCGAGCCGCGATAACCGGTCACATATCCTGCCGTATTCAACCCGGCCTGCGTGTCGCGCCACTTCTGTGCCAGCATCAGTCGCACCAGCGCTTGCGTGCCGTTCAGCAGGACCGGGGATTTTTCAAGATCGAACCGGTCTTGCAATGAAACTTGTGCCACTCCCATAGGCGCCTCCTGCTGGATTGCCGAAATCTTTCCCAAATATAGGTCAACAAATGTGACCTTTCAAGCCTAGAAGCTGGGCATGATGGGGTTTGTGATTGAACCTTAGACCAAATTCTTTAGGTTGCGAGGGCGAACAGGGCATCACAAACAGAAAATGGACCCAAGCCAATGGATTGGGACAAACTGCGCATATTTCACGCCGTGGCGGATGCTGGCAGCCTCACCCATGCGGGGGACACGCTGCATCTGAGCCAATCCGCCGTGAGCCGACAGATCCGCTCGTTGGAAGAGAGCCTGAACACCACGCTCTTTCACCGTCACGCGCGGGGGCTGATTCTGACCGAGCAGGGCGAACTTCTGTTCGATGCCACCCGTTCCATGTCGAAGCGGCTCGATGCCGCCGCCGCCCGGATCCGCGACAGCGAAGAAGAAGTGTTCGGAGAGCTGCGCGTCACCACCACCGTGGGGTTCGGCTCGCTCTGGCTGGCGCCACGTCTGGTGCAGCTTTACAATAATTTCCCGCAGCTCAAGATCGACCTGATCCTTGAGGAACGGGTGATGGACCTGCCGATGCGCGAAGCCGATGTCGCCATTCGCATGAAGGAACCCAGCCAGGCCGACCTGATCCGCAAGCGCCTGATGAGTGTGCGGATGCAGCTTTACGCATCGCCCACCTACCTCGAGTCGCACGGCACCCCCGCCTCGCTGGAAGACCTCGGCGATCATCGACTGATTTCCCAGAACCCCCATTCCGCGCAGGTCAGTGCCGGCGCGATGCTGGTGCATGAAATCATGTCCTACGATGTGGGCAGCTTCCTGACGGTAAACAATTACTTTGGCGTGCTTCAGGGGGTGATCAACCATCTGGGCATCGGCCTGCTGCCGGATTACCTGACCGACGACTTCCCCGATCTGGTCCGCGTTCTGCCGGAGGTGGAAAGCACCGAGGTGCCCGTTTTCCTCGCCTATCCCGAGGAACTGCGCCATTCCAAGCGGATCGAAGCGTTTCGGGATTTTGTCACCGAAGAGATCATCGCACATCGCCGCCGCCGACGCGATCAAGAGGGCTGATTGGCCTCAATTCCGCCACAGTGTCGCCAGGATTGCCCTAAAACTGTGTGCCATGCGCAACGCGCATAGCGGCATTGCGGCAATGCGGCGAGAAATTCCTTGATCGTTCTTAACGTGCTGCCTATTTCAGCATCAGTGATCGACGGCAAGCAATTGCTTGATCACTACCTCCCTGTTGGACTTTGGCCGAGATTCGTCTCGGCCTTTTTTTTGGCCGAGTGGCAGGATTAATCCGCATGGGCGGGAATGTGATCACAATAAATCCAACCGGGTTTTCAGACTGGCTTGCGCTGATGCGGCTGCTGAGACAGTCATTTGTCTATATGGACGGGGTCATTGATCCGCCCTCCTCTCTGCAACGCCTGTCCCTGAAACGATTGAAACAGAAAGCGGCCGGGGAAGATCTCTATATCGTGGAGCGTGATCACGTGCTGGTGGCGTGCCTGTTTGGCTGCCGCAAGGGCGATTGGTATTACGTGGGCAAGCTGGCCGTGGACCGGGCGCAGCGCCGATCGGGACTGGCCCGGGCCCTGATCGATGCTGCGATGCAGCACGCCCAGGAAACGGGGCTGAAGGGCGTGGCATTGCAAACCCGCGTCGAATTGCGAAACAATCACCGCAGTTTCCGCGCGATGGGGTTTCGGCTGGTCGGCGCCAGCGCCCATCCGGGATACGACAGGGCCACATCCTTGACCTTCCGAAAGCCCGTTTGATCCCTGCCCCCTTTTCCCCGCGCGGGCCTTGCCCTAAAGAGACGCGAGACATCACCCGCGGGGGACATCACGACCATGCAGGAACCGGCCATCACGCCCGACATCATCGCCGCGCACGGGCTGAGCCCCGATGAATACGAGCGCATCCTCGACATCATCGGACGCGAGCCCACCTTTACCGAGCTTGGCATCTTCTCGGCCATGTGGAACGAGCACTGTTCCTACAAGTCCTCGAAGAAATGGCTGCGCACCCTGCCGACCGAAGGCCCGCAAGTGATCTGCGGCCCCGGCGAAAACGCGGGTGTCGTGGATATCGGCGACGGGCAGGCCGTGGTCTTCAAGATGGAAAGCCACAACCACCCCTCTTACATCGAACCCTATCAGGGCGCGGCAACCGGCGTGGGCGGCATCCTGCGCGACGTCTTCACCATGGGCGCGCGGCCCATGGCGGCGATGAACTCGCTGTCCTTCGGCGACGTCGACCACCCCAAGACACGGCAACTTGTGCATGGCGTCGTGGAAGGGGTCGGCGGCTATGGCAACTGCTTCGGCGTGCCGACCGTGGGCGGCGAGGTGCGGTTCCACCCCGCCTATAACGGCAACTGCCTTGTCAACGCCTTTGCCGCAGGTCTGGCAGACGCGGACAAGATCTTCTACTCCGCAGCCTCGGGCGTGGGTATGCCGGTGGTCTACCTCGGTGCCAAGACCGGGCGCGATGGCGTCGGCGGCGCCACCATGGCCAGCGCCGAGTTCGACGACACGATCGAGGAAAAGCGCCCCACGGTGCAGGTGGGCGACCCGTTCACCGAGAAACGCCTGATGGAAGCGTGCATGGAGTTGATGCGCACCGGGGCGGTCATTTCGATCCAGGATATGGGCGCGGCGGGCCTGACCTGTTCTGCCGTGGAAATGGGCGACAAGGGCGGGCTTGGCATTCAGCTCAACCTCGACCACGTGCCGCAGCGCGAAAGCGCGATGACGGCCTACGAAATGATGCTGAGCGAGAGCCAGGAGCGGATGCTCATGGTGCTGAACCCCGAGAAAGAGGGCGAAGCGCGCGCCGTGTTCGAGAAATGGGATCTCGATTTCGCCATTGTCGGCGAAACCGTCGCCGAGGACCGCTTTCTGATCATCCATGGCAACGAGGTCATGGCCGACCTGCCGTTGTCGAAACTGTCCTCCACCGCGCCGGAATATGACCGGCCGTGGGTTGAAACCCCGGTGGCGGACGAGATGGAGCCGGTGCCGGGCATTGACGCAATAGACGGGCTGAAGGCGCTGATCGCCTCGCCCAACTACGCCGCCAAGCAGTGGGTCTACGAGCAATACGATTCCATGGTCATGGCCGACACCGTGCGCGCGCCGGGTCTTGGCGCGGGTGTGGTGCGGGTACATGGCACCGACAAGGCGGTCGCTTTCACCTCGGATGTGACCCCGCGCTACGTCAAGGCCAACCCGTTTGAAGGCGGCAAGCAGGCGGTGGCCGAGGCTTATCGCAACCTGACCGCCGTGGGCGCCAAGCCGTTGGCCACCACCGACAACCTCAACTTCGGCAACCCCGAAAAACCCGAGATCATGGGCCAGTTCGTGGGCGCGATCAAAGGCATCGGCGCGGCGGTGGCGGCGCTGGATATGCCCATCGTGTCGGGCAATGTCAGCCTTTACAACGAAACCGACGGCCAAGGCATTCTGCCCACCCCGACCATTGGTGCCGTGGGCCTGCTGGATCACGTCGACGAGATGATCGGCGGCACCGCCCGCGACGGGCATCTTGCGATCCTCGTGGGCGAGACCACCGGCCATCTGGGTCAATCCGCGTTGCTCTACGAGGTGTTCAACCGTGAAGACGGCGATGCGCCCTCGGTGGATCTGGACGTCGAAAAGCGCAACGGCGCGTTCATCCGCGCAAACCGCACGTGGATCGACATGTGCTCGGACCTGTCGGATGGCGGGCTGGCCCTGGCCGCCTTTGAAATGGCCGAGGCGTCGGGCGTGGGCGTCACGCTCGACGCGGACGACACCCCCACCCTTTTCGGCGAGGATCAGGGCCGCTACCTGATTGCCTGTTCCTTTGACAAGGCCGAGGCGTTGATGATCGCGGCAGGCCGGTCCGGCGTTCCGATCGTGACCGTCGGGAAATTCGGCGGTGACAGCGTGCGCCTTGGCTCGACCGAGGCCCCGCTCGCCGACCTGGCCGCGCTCTACCGGGGCAGCTTTGCCGAAAAGCTGGGCTGAGCTGCGGAAAACATGCAATTTTCGAGTCCGGTTCCGGCCGGGATCGGTCCCGCCCTGCCGCCCCTTGAGGCGCCGAGGATGGCAGACTACATTTGATCGGACAGCGAGGAGTAGCCCCAACATGGCCATGCAGGCACGCGACATCGAAGACCTGATCCGAGAAACCTTTCCCGAGGCCCAGATCACCATCACCGATCTGGCGGGCGACGGAAACCACTACGCCGCCGAGGTGATCGACGCGAGCTTCAGGGGCATGAACCGCGTGCAACAGCAACGGGCCGTCTATGCCGCCCTCAAGGGCAAGATGGACGGTGCGCAGGGCGAATTGCACGCGCTGGCACTGACGACGAAAGCACCGGAGTGAGCCGGACACCACGAGACAACAAGGAAACGCGGACATTATGAGCGCACAAGACCAGATCAAGGAAACCATCGACGCCAATGACGTGGTGCTCTTCATGAAAGGCACCAAGACCATGCCGCAATGCGGTTTTTCCAGCCGCGTGGCGGGGGTGCTCAACTTCATGGGCGTCGACTTCGCCGACGTGAACGTGCTGAGCGACGACGACATCCGCCAGGGCATCAAGGAATTCTCGGACTGGCCGACGATCCCGCAGCTCTACGTGAAGGGCGAATTCGTCGGCGGCTGCGACATCATCACCGAGATGACCCTGTCGGGCGAGCTGGACCAGCTCTTCGAGACCAACGGCGTGACTTATGACAAGGACGCCGCCGACAAGATTCGTGCCGCGAACGCCTGACCTCCCGAGGTATTTTAACAAAGAAGAACGGGGCTGAGGCGCGATCCTCAGCCCTTTTTCGTGGCGCCTTTTTTCACATGTTTGGTCAGGCGCGAGGGGATGGATTTCTTGCGATCCTTGTAGGGGTTATCCGCCGCCTGACTGCGCATGTAGAGCCGGATCGGCGTGCCCGGCATGTCGAAATGGTCGCGCAGGCCGTTGACGAGATACCGCGAATAGCTTTCCGGCAGCTTGTCGGGCATCGAGCACATCACCACGAAGCCCGGGGGCCGCGTCTTGGCCTGTGTCATGTAGCGCAGCTTGATACGGCGGCCTGCGGGCGCGGGCGGTGGATGCGCCTCGACCATCTCGGTCAGCCAGCGATTGAGCTGCGCCGTCGTCACCCGGCGGTTCCAGACGTCATAGGCGCGGATGATCGCGGCCTGAAGCCGGTCGATCCCGCGCCCCGTCTTGGCCGACACGGTCACAAGCGGTGCGCCCCGCAATTGCGGCAACAGGCGGTCGAAAGCTTCTTTCAGGTCGCGCAGCTTTTCCTGCTTGTTCTCTTCCACGTCCCATTTATTGACCGCGACAACCACGGCGCGGCCCTCGCGCTCGGCGAGGTCGGCAATGCGCAGATCCTGCTGTTCGAACGGGATCGCCGCATCGAGCAGCACCACCACGACCTCGGCGAATTTCACGGCGCGCAGCCCGTCAGACACGGACAGCTTTTCAAGCTTTTCCTGCACCTTGGCCCGCTTGCGCATACCGGCGGTGTCGAAGATGCGCATTTCGGTCCCATCCCAGTTGATCGGGACGGCAATGGAATCACGGGTGATTCCGGCTTCGGGGCCGGTCAGCAGGCGCTCTTCGCCGACGATCTTGTTGATCAGGGTGGATTTCCCGGCATTGGGACGACCGATGACTGCGATCTGCAAGGGTTTGGTGCGTTCCGGGGCCTCTTCGCCCTCTTCAACGTCCAGATCGGTTTCGGCCTCTTCCACGCGCAGCGCGGCGGCTTCGATCATCGGCGACAGCATCACGGCCAGTTCCGCCATGCCTTCGCCATGCTCGGCCGACAGGGACAACGGCTCGCCCAACCCCAGCGAAAACGCCTCAAGCGCCCCGGATTCCCCGGCGCGCCCCTCGGCCTTGTTCGCGGCCAGGATCACCGGTGTCCCAGAGCGGCGCAGGATGTCGGCAAAAACCTCGTCCGTCGGGGTGACGCCGACGCGGGCGTCGATCATGAACAGGCAGGCATCGGCCATCCCCACGGCCCGCTCGGTCAGGCGGCGCATCCGCCCCGGCAGACTGTCGTCGGTGGCCTCTTCCAGCCCAGCCGTGTCCATGACGGTAAAGCGCAGGTCGCCAAGCCGCGCCGCGCCTTCGCGCAGGTCGCGGGTCACGCCCGGCTGGTCATCCACCAGTGCCAGTTTCTTGCCCACCAAACGGTTGAACAGGGTCGATTTCCCCACATTGGGGCGTCCGACAATGGCCAGAACGAAGCTCATTGGCCTCACCTTCTTTCAATTCAGACCGCGCCGCTTAGCGCAGGACACCGGCAATGAAAAGCGGTCCTGCCGCCTTTGGTCCAAAAAACATGCACGGCCAGAGCAGACCCCGCCCGATCCAACGCCCGGCAGGCACCATCGTGACGGCCAGTTCGGCGGCGGGACACTCAGCGATAGGCGTGCAAGCGACCGTCGCCGGATACCACGTAGAGAACCCCGTTCACCACGATGGGATGGGCGGCGGCCCCACCGCGAATTTCGATCTGGTTCACTTCCGCACCGCTTTCGGGGTCAAACACGCGGATCAGACCGTCGCCCGAAGCGACAAAAAGCTGCCCGCCCGCCATGATCGGCCCGAAATGGGTAAACACCGCCTGCCGCCGTCTGACACGGTCATTGACGTAAAGCGGCAGTTCGGTCCCCCAGATACGGTCGCCGGTTTCGGCGTCGAGCCGGATCAACTCGTTCCTGTCAGAGACGAAGAAAAGGGAATCGCCAGCGGGCAGAAGCGGGGAATAAGCGCCGTCCTGCGCAGTCCATTGCCGCTCGCCCGACGCAGCGTCCATTGCCACGACGCGGCCAGACTGGTTGCCCGCATACAGCGTATTGCCCACGACCACCGGATCGCCGGTAATGTCGTTGATGTTGTTATAGGCCACGCCCCGGCGTTCACCGGCCACCGTCGTGCCCCAGACCCGTACGCCCGAAAGCCGCAAGGTTGCCACCAGTTCGCCCGAGCCGAAGGGGAAGATCACCAGACGGTCCGTGACGGCAGGCGCCGCGCCACCGGCCAGCACCGCCTGCGCGGGACCAGCGGGCAGTTGCCAGCGGATGCGGCCGTTTTCGGGATTGATCGACCAAGCCTGACTGTCGCGGCTGACCACGTAGATCGAGTTGTCGGTGACGGTTGGGGCGGTGATGTCGGCGGCCAGACGCTGGCGCCAGCGGACCGCGCCCGTCGTCGGGTCAAGCGCGATCAACTCGCCATAGCCGGTGGTAGCGTAGAGCGTACCGCCCTGCACCGCGAGCGCGCCGCCGGAAATGCCGCCGCCCCGTTCGAATCCGGGGGTCAGGTCGACCGTCCACAGCACCGCGCCATCGGGGCCAACAGCGGCCAGTTGCGCATCCGCGTCGAGGGTGAAAATGCGGCCATCGGCGGCCACGGGGTCAGCGGTGATCCGGGCGCGGCGAGAGTTGCCAGCGCCGATATCGGTCGCCCATAATTCCTGCGGCGCAGACGAGAGCGCCACGTTGGGCATCAGGTTGCGCTGATCGTAGGCGCGCATCGGCCAGTCCGTGGTCGTGACCGGTGCCGCCAGCGCAATCGGGCGAGCCGCATCGACAGCCTCGGGCGCGGTCTCTGCGCCCGGAACGGCCTCGTCCAGCGGGGTGCGGGTGCCGAAACGCTGCCCTTCGAGGATCACCTCGCGTTCGGAACAGGCCGAAAGGGCAACGAGGGCCGCAAGCCCCAGGATTCCGATGCTGCGTGTTGTCATCTGCCCGCTGCCCCTCGCTCTCGTTTCCTCCGACGCCACCGGCCAGTTACTGGCTCGGCCCGTCGGTGCCCGTCGCGGCCGGTGCGCCGCCCGTCCCGTCCGCCGCATCGCCTTGTGCTGCGGCGGCGTCGGTTGCCGGGACCGCCTCTTGCGGGGCGGCATCGGCTAGGGTCGCGCCGGATTCCAACGCCACAATCAACTGAGATGCCCGCTGTTGCAAGCCCGGCGTGGCCTGACTGTCCTCTTCCAGCACGCGCAAAAGCGCGATCGCCTGATCGGTTTCGCCAAGCGACACGTGCAAGAGAGCCTGCTGCTCGATGGCGAGCGGACGATAGGGGCGACCGGGCTGAGACAACCCTTCAAGCACGGTCATCGCCTGTGCGGGGTCTTGCGGGTCCATCAGGTAGGCCTTGAGCAACGCCAGATCGCGATAGCGGGCCGCCAGATCGGGCCGGTCGGCCAGCGTGCGCAACTGGGCGGCGGCAGTCACCTGATCCGTGTCGCTGGTGGTTTGTCCGGCCGACAGCAAGGTCAACAGCACTTGGGCGTCGGGGTTTTCCGGCGAAATCCGGGCCAAGGCCGCGGCCGGTTCATCAGAGTCGAGCGCCGCGATCACTTCGTCCCCGAAGGCCTGCGCGGCTGCGCGATCCTGCGCCATGCTGTATTCGCGATAGGCGGCGGCCCCCACGATCACAAGAATGATCAGGATCGGGATCCAGCCCCATTTCCGAAACAGAGCAAACAGCCGGTCGCGGCGCAGCTCTTCGTTGACCTCTTCAATGAAACTGTCGGTATTGGCCATGGGTGCCCCGGTTTGTCCGGCCGCGCGCGGCGGCTCTGATGTCTTTCCTCGCCTCATAGCCCGAACCGCCCCCCGGTCACAAGTCTCGCAGGACGGGGCCGGAAAATGGCCGCATCAAAATGAACTGACCCGTTCACTTTTGGCGTCCTTTCTGCCACAAAGTGAACTGAACGGAGCGGTTCAGCGTAGATACTGGTTGAAACCATGTGTGAAGCCCCCGAAGTAGTCGCGCGGGGCAGCAGGGAACAAGAGGCGAAGATGCGCGTTTTTCCGATGATCACGGCGCTATTGGTGTGTGTCGTTCTGTACGGCGTAGTGATGCAACGCGACCGGCTGGTATCCTTCGCCCAAAGCTTCCGTGGGGAAACACCCGCGCCGGAGGCCGCCGCCATGCCCGAGGCCGACACCGCCCCCGAGGCAGAGGCGCCCGCGGGCCTGCGGCCCGGCACCGTCTCGGTGGTCACGCGGCACTCCGTGGCGCAAGAGGTCGACACCGCTGTGGTCTTGCGCGGGCGCACCGAAGCCGCCCGGCAGGTTGTGGTCCGCGCAGAAACATCAGGGCGCATCGTGTCGGACCCGATCCGTGCGGGCGCGTTCGTCGAGGAAGGCCAGTTGCTGTGCGAAATCGCGCCCGGCACCCGAGAGGCCGCGCTTGCCGAAGCCGTGGCCGGTCTGGCCACCGCCCGCTCGCGCCTGCCCGAGGCAGAGGCCCGCGTCGATGAGGCCGAAGCCCGCCTGCAAGAAGCCCAGATCAACAACACCGCGGCCTCGCGCCTGTCCGAAAGCGGCTTTGGCTCGGAAACCCGCGCGGTGTCCACCGCCGCCGCCGTTTCGTCCGCCGAAGCGGCAATCCGGTCGGCTCAGGCCGGTGTGGAATCGGCCCGCAGCGGCATCCAGTCCGCCGAGGCCGCCGTCACCCGCGCCGAGCAGGAAATCGAGCGACTGCGCATCACAGCGCCCTTCGCCGGTCTGCTGGAAGGCGACACAGCGGAACTCGGGGCGCTGATGCAGCCCGGCACGGATTGCGCCACGGTGATCCAGCTCGATCCGATCAAGCTGGTAGGATATGTGCCCGAGGCCGATGTCGCCCGCATCGAAAACGGCACCACTGCTGGTGCCCAACTGGCCACCGGCCAGCGGGTGCAGGGCACCGTGACCTTCCTCAGCCGTTCTGCCGACCCACAGACGCGGACCTTCCGCGTGGAGATCACCGTTCCGAATGCCGATCTGGAAATCCGCGACGGCCAGACCGCCGACATCCTGATCGCCGCCCCCGGACAGATGGCGCATCTGGTCCCTTCGTCGGCCCTGACCTTGAATGACGAGGGCATCCTCGGCGTGCGGATCGTGGATGACACCGACACCGCCCGTTTCGCGCCGGTGTCCTTCCTGCGCGATACCGTTGACGGGGTGCTGGTCGCGGACCTGCCCGAGACCGTCGATGTGATCGTGGTAGGCCAGGAGTTCGTGACCGATGGCGTCCCCGTCGACCCCCATGAGCAGGAGCCGACGCAATGACCGGACTCATTGATTGGGCCGCCTCCCACGCGCGGATGGTGCTGGCCTTCGTCGTGCTCTCGATCGTCGCGGGGGCCGGAGCGTATATCGGGCTGCCCAAGGAAGGCGAGCCCGATATCGACATTCCGGGCCTGTTCGTCTCGGTCCCCTTCCCCGGTATCTCGGCGGAGGACAGCGAGCGCCTGCTCATCCGCCCGATGGAAACCGAATTTCAGGATCTGGACGGCCTGACCCAGATCACATCGAACGCCGCCGAAAGCTATGCCGGCGTGTTCCTGGAATTTGAATTCGGCTGGGACAAGGACGCGACCATCGCCGAAGTGCGCGAGGCGATGAATACCGCCGAGGCAAGCTTCCCCGACGGGGCGGATGGCTATTCGATCAACGAGATCAACTTCTCGGAATTTCCGATCATCATCGTGGCGCTGTCGGGCGAGGCCCCGGAACGCACGCTGCTGCGGTTGGCCAATGACCTGCAAGACCGGCTGGAAGCGCTGCCCCCGATCCTCGAAGCGGGGTTGGCAGGCAACCGCGACGAGATGGTCGAGGTCGTGATCGACCCGCTGGCGCTGGAGGCTTACAACGTCACCGCGCGCGAGCTGATCGACGCGGTTGTCAACAACAACCAGTTGATCGCGGCGGGCGAGGTCTCGACCGACAGCGGCGCGATCTCGGTCTCGATTCCGTCGAGCTTCGACACCACCGAAGATATCTACCGCTTGCCGATCACGGTGAATGGCGACCGGGTGGTGACGCTCGGCGACCTTGCAGAAATCCGCCTGACCTACGAGGACCGACAAGGCACGGCCCGGTTCAACGGCGAAAACGCGGTGGCGTTGCAGGTGGTCAAGCGGCTTGGCTACAACATCATCGACACCGCGCAACTGGTGCGCGAGGAAATCGCCGCCGCGCAAGCCGAATGGCCGGAGGAACTGCGACAGGCGGTGCGGGTCACCGCCACGCTTGACCAGTCGGTGACGGTCGACAGCATGGTGACCCAGCTCGAAGGCTCGGTCCTGACCGCCATTGCGCTGGTGATGATCGTGGTTCTGGCCGCGCTCGGGACACGCTCGGCGCTGCTGGTGGGCTTTGCAATTCCGACCTCGTTCCTGTTGTGCTTCATCTTCCTCGGGGTCATGGGCGTCACGATCTCGAATATCGTGATGTTCGGCCTGATCCTGGCGGTGGGGATGCTGGTCGACGGGGCCATCGTGGTCGTTGAATATGCCGACACGCGGCTGGCCCAAGGGGCACGACCGATGCAGGCCTTTACCGACGCCGCCAAGCGGATGTTCTGGCCCATCGTCTCCTCGACCGCGACGACCCTGTGCGCCTTCCTGCCGATGCTGTTCTGGCCCGGTGTGGCCGGGGAATTCATGGGCATGTTGCCGGTCACGCTGATCTTTGTCCTGTCGGCGTCGCTGGTGGTCGCGCTGATCTACCTGCCGGTTCTGGGCGGGGTCGCCGCGCGATTTACCCGGATCGTCGATCATGGCAGCGACTTCCTGAGGCGCATGGTGCCGCTCTGGCCGCTGCGCGCATTGCTGACGATTGGCGCAGCCTACCTGATGTTTCTCGCCGCGCTGGAAACCATCAGCCCCGGCGGGCTGGTGCCGTTGCCGCCCGATGCCTCGGCCCTGCGGGCGATGACCCCCGGTGCGGTGTTGTTCCTGATCGCGTCGGCGGCATTGTCCGTGACGCTCGGGTCGGTGGCGATCCACCGCAAGCCCAAGCGCATCGACGCGGGCTATCGCAGGAGCTGGTTTGGCTGGATCATCCACGCCATCGTCGGCAACCCGGTGATGCCGCTGGTCAGCATCGCGGCGGTGGTCATGTTTGTCGGCGGTGTCTTTGTCTACTTCCAGGCCAATAGCAACGGTACCGAGTTCTTCGTGGAGTCCGAGCCGGAAAACGGCCTTGTCTACGTCCGCGCACGCGGCAACCTTTCGGTCACCGAGATGAACGCGCTGGTGGCCCAGGTCGAAGCCGAGGTGATGCAGACCCGCGCCGTGCGCGATGTTTTCGCCTTCTCCGGCGAGGGCGGGTTGCGCAACAACACCGGCGGCGCGGAACAGCCGCGCGATACCATCGGTCAGGTTCAATTCGACCTGACCCCGTGGGACGAGCGCCCCACCATCAGCCAGCCAATTCCCCTGCTTGGCGGGTTGATCGAGGTTCCGAGGCAAGTGCTGGACCCGGCCTATGATGGCGACGTGATCATTGACGAGTTGCAGCAGCGGCTCGATCAGATCCCCGGCATTCGCACCGAGATTTTCAGCCAGTCGCGCGGGCCCGCGTCGGGCAAGCCCGTGAACCTGCGCCTTGCGGGCGACAACTGGGAAGAGTTGCTGGCCGCCACCGCGCAGGTCCGCGACCACTTTGAAAACACCCCCGGCCTGACGCTGGTCGAAGACACCCTGCCCCTGCCCGGCATCGACTGGCAATTGTCCGTCGATGTCGAGGCCGCCGGCCGCTTCGGCGCCAATGTGGCGACCGTTGGCGGCATGGTGCAGTTGGTCACGCGCGGTATCCTCCTGGACACGATGCGGGTGCCAACCTCGGATCAGGAAATCGAGATCCGGGTGCGCTTCCCCGAGGAGTCGCGCGTGCTCTCGACCCTTGATTCCCTGCGCGTGCGCACCCCCGACGGGCTGGTGCCCCTGTCGAATTTCGTGACCCGGACCCCGGTGCCGCAACTGGCCGAGATCGACCGCATCGACCAGTCGCGTGTGTTCAACGTCCGCGCCGATATCGAAGAGGGGATGACCCGCCTGACGAATACCGAGACCGGCGAGACATGGCTGGAACAAAGCTCGATCGTCGAAACCTCGTCCGACATCCAGCAACACCTCGGCACCGGCGCATGGACCGCCGTGCCGATCACCGCCAATGAACGCATCGAAGCGCTGACCGAGTGGTTGCAGACCGAAACGCCCCTGCCCCCGTCGGTCAGTTGGGAATGGACCGGCGATCAAGAGGATCAAGCAGAATCTCAAGCCTTCCTTGGCAAGGCGTTCCTCGGGGCGCTCGGGTTGATGTTCATCATCCTGTTGGCGCAGTTCAACTCGGTCTATAACTCGGTCCTGGTGCTGCTGGCAGTGGTGCTGTCCACAACCGGCGTGCTGATCGGCATGATCGTGATGGACCAGACCTTCTCGATCATCATGACGGGCACGGGGATTGTCGCCTTGGCGGGGATCGTGGTGAACAACAACATTGTTCTCATCGACACCTACCAGGAATATTCCCGCTACATGCCGCATATCGAGGCGATCACCCGCACGGCAGAAGCGCGTATTCGGCCCGTGTTGCTGACCACGATCACCACCATGGCGGGCTTGCTGCCGATGATGTATGGCATCTCGCTCGACTTCGCCAATGGCGGCTATTCCGTCGACAGCCCCACGGCGCTGTGGTGGAAGCAACTGGCAACCGCCGTTGTCTTCGGGCTTGGCATCGCCACGGTGCTGACGCTGGTCTTTACCCCGTCGCTTCTGGCCCTGCGGGTCTGGGCGGGCACGATCGTCAGCTGGATCGCCCGCGCCCTCGCGCGGCTTGGGGCGCGGCGCCTCAGCACCCGCGCGCAGGATTGGTCGCTGGCCCGCGCGGCGCGGCGCACTCGCCACCCCGAGATCCTTTGGGAAGAACCGCCGCAGCCGGTCTTTATCGTCGAACCTCCGACCGAGGACAGTGACGAGACCGACAGCGAAAGCACATCGCCCGGCTCGCCGCTGCGGGCGGCGGAGTGATCTGGCACAAGCCGCAACGAAAAAGGGGCAGGCCCAACGCGGACCTGCCCCTTTCCTTCAGCGTCTGAAACGATTTACTCGGCCTCTTCCACCAACACCAGATCGCGTTCCGACGCGCCCTTGGCATGGCTCAGCGCCTCTTGGTAGCGCGCCGATTCATAGCAGGCATTGGCCGCCTCCAGAGATGGAAAGCGGGCCACCACGTTGCGGGCGTGCTCGCGGCCTTCCTTCTGGATGTAGTTACCGCCACGCGCGAGGAAAACGCCGCCATGTTCGGAAATCGCCTCGGTCGCGATGGCCGCGTATTTCTTGTAGGCCTCTTCGTCCGTCACCGTCACATGGGCGATCCAGAATGCACCTGCCATGGTTCAAACTCCCTTCAATACGTCTTCTGCTGCGGCGATGGCCTTGTCGGCCCCGCCGATATCCTTGCCACCGCCTTGCGCCATGTCGGGTCGGCCACCGCCACCCTTGCCGCCAAGCTCGACCACGGCCGCTTTCAGCAGATCCACCGCCGACAACCGGTCGGTCAGATCAGCGCTGACCCCGGCGGCCACGGCGACCTTGCCCCCCGCTTCCGCCATCAGCAGCACGGCAGAACCCTCGCCCATCCGCGCCTTGTGCTCGTCGATCAGGCCCGGCAGATCCTTGCCCGTCACGCCCTCCAGCACCTGCGCAAGGAAGGTGATGCCGTTCACCTGCTTGTCCGCCGGGGCAGAAGAACCCCCGCCACCCGCCATGGCAAGCTGCTTGCGCAGTTGCGACACCTCGTTTTCCAACGACCGTCGCTCGGACATCAAGCCCTGCACCCGGTCAAGCACCTCACCCGGCTGGGTCTTGAGCGCCGCCGCCACGCGGCCAAGCCGGGCGTCCTGTGCGCTGAGGTGGTTGAAGGCCGCAGCCCCGGTCAGTGCCTCGATCCGACGCACCCCCGCGCTGGAGGCGCTGTCACCAAGCGTCACGAACAGGCCGATATCGCCGGTCTGCTTCACATGGGTGCCGCCGCAAAGCTCCAGAGAATAGGTCTGGCCATCGGCTCCCTTGCCCGATCCGGCAAGCTTGCCCATCGAGACCACGCGGACCTCGTCGCCGTATTTCTCACCGAAAAGGGCCTGCGCGCCGAGACCACGGGCATCGTCCGGTGTCATGATCCGGGTTTCCACCGGGGCATTCTGACGGATGAAGGCGTTGACCTCTTCCTCGACCCGTTTCAGCTCATCCTCGGTCAGCCCCTTGGAATGGCTGAAGTCAAAGCGCAGCCGGTCCGGCGCGTTGAGTGAGCCGCGTTGTGCGACGTGATCGCCAAGCGCGCGCCGCAGCGCCTCGTGCAGCAGGTGCGTCGCCGAATGGTTGGCGCGGATCGTGCTGCGCCGCGCGTGATCTACCTCCAGTTCTGCGGCCTGCCCCTTGGTGATCTCGCCCTGTGCGATTTCGGCCATGTGCAGGAACAGCCCCGCAACCTTCTTGGTGTCCGTGACGGTGGCCACGCCGCTGTCGGTCCTGATGGTGCCGGTATCGCCCACCTGGCCACCGGATTCACCATAGAACGGGGTCTGGTTCATGATCAGCACCACGCTGTCGCCCTTGGTGGCCACGTCTGCCTCGGTCGCCGCCTTGACCACGGCCACGATCTGGCCCTCTGCCGTTTCGGTATCGTAACCAAGAAATTCGGTCGGCCCGTTGGTCTCTTCAAGGTCAAACCAGATCGCGGCATCCGCCGTCTCACCCGAGCCGGACCACGCCGCGCGGGCCTTGGCCTTCTGTTCGGCCATCGCGGCGTCGAAGCCGTCAGTATCGACCGAACGGCCTTGTTCACGCAGCGCATCCTGCGTCAGGTCGAGCGGGAAGCCGTAAGTGTCATAGAGCTTGAACGCCGCCTCGCCGGGCAGCGCCGCGTCCTCTGGCAGATGCGCCAGCTCGTCATCCAGCAGACGCAGGCCGCGATCCAGCGTCTGGCGGAAGCGGGTTTCCTCCAGCTTCAGGGTTTCCTCGATCAGCGCCTGCGCCCGGCCCAGTTCCGGGTAGGCCTGCCCCATCTGGCTGACAAGCGACGGCACCAGCCGGTGCATCAGCGGATCCGCCGCGCCCAACAGATGCGCGTGCCGCATTGCCCGCCGCATGATCCGGCGCAGCACGTAGCCGCGCCCTTCGTTCGACGGCATCACACCATCGGCAATCAGGAACGAGGTCGACCGCAAGTGGTCCGCGATCACCCGGTGATGCACGTTCTTCGGGCCGTCGGGATCAACGCTTGTGGCATGGGCGCTCGCCTCGATCAGCGCCCGCATCAGGTCGGTGTCGTAATTGTCGTGCTTGCCCTGCAACAGCGCGCCGATCCGCTCCAGGCCCATACCCGTGTCGATCGACTGCATGTCCAGTTCCCGCATCGAGCCGTCTTCGAACTGCTCGTTTTGCATGAACACGATATTCCAGATCTCGATGAAGCGGTCGCCATCCTCTTCCGGGCTGCCCGGAGGCCCCCCCCAGATATGGTCGCCGTGGTCGTAGAAAATCTCGGTGCAGGGCCCACAGGGACCGGTCGGGCCCATTTGCCAAAAATTGTCCGAGGTCGCGATGCGGATGATCCGGTCTTCCGGCACGCCAACCTTCTTCCAGATCTCGAACGCCTCGTCATCGGTGTGGTAGACCGTCGCCAGCAGGCGGCTCTTGTCGATGCCGAAATCCTTGGTGATCAGATCCCAGGCGAAAGGGATCGCTTCGGTCTTGAAATAATCGCCGAAACTGAAATTCCCGAGCATTTCGAAGAACGTGTGGTGGCGCGCCGTATAGCCGACATTGTCGAGGTCGTTGTGCTTGCCCCCGGCCCGGACGCATTTCTGCGAACTGGTCGCGCGTGTGTAGTCGCGGTGCTCGACCCCGGTGAACAGGTTCTTGAACTGCACCATGCCCGAATTCGTGAACATGAGCGTCGGGTCGTTGCGCGGAACAAGCGGCGAGCTTGGGACCACTTCGTGCCCGTTACGAGCGAAGAAGTCGAGGAAGGTGGAGCGAATGTCGTTCAGGCTGGCCATCTTGGCGGGGCCCCTTTCCTGCAGGCAAATTGCGTCCCATGCGATGTAAACCCGGTCCGCCGCACTGTCCACAGGGCAATGGAGGCAAATGCGAAAGGCGGCCCACAGCGGGGCCGCCCTGAAGAGTCAAAGGATGGGGGGATCAGTCCTCGACCATGTCCTGATCGTCGTCGCCCATCTGGAAATCCAGTCCATGCGCGGCGCGGATCTTGTCTTCGATCTGCATCGCGACAGTCGTGTTTTCCCGCAGGAAGGTCTTGGCGTTCTCTCGCCCCTGCCCGATGCGTTCATCGCCATAGGAATACCAACTGCCGGATTTTTCAACCACGCCGGCCTTGACCCCAAGGTCGATCAACTCACCGGTCTTGGAGATGCCTTCGCCATACATGATGTCGAATTCCACCTGCTTGAACGGTGGTGCCACCTTGTTCTTGACCACCTTCACCCGGGTGGCGTTGCCGACCACCTCGTCACGGTCCTTGACCGAGCCGATGCGGCGAATGTCCAAGCGAACGGAACTGTAGAATTTCAGGGCGTTGCCGCCCGTCGTCGTTTCCGGGCTACCGAACATGACGCCGATCTTCATCCGGATCTGGTTGATGAAGACCACCATGCATTTGGACCGCGAAATCGAGCCGGTGAGTTTGCGCATGGCCTGGCTCATCAGCCGGGCCTGCACCCCGACCGAGCTGTCGCCCATGTCGCCCTCAAGCTCGGATTTTGGGGTAAGGGCGGCGACCGAATCGACCACCACCATGCTGACCGCGCCGGAACGCACCAGCGTGTCGGTGATCTCCAGCGCCTGCTCACCGGTGTCGGGCTGCGAAATCAGCAGTTCGTCCAGATCGACGCCAAGCTTTCTGGCGTAGAGCGGGTCCAGCGCGTGTTCTGCATCCACAAAAGCACAGACCCCGCCCTTCTTCTGCTCTTCCGCGATACAGTGCAGCGTCAGCGTGGTCTTGCCGGAGCTTTCGGGACCATAGATTTCGATGATCCGCCCCTTGGGCAAGCCGCCGATCCCGAGGGCAATGTCGAGCCCGAGCGAACCGGTCGATGTCGACTCGATCTCGGCGACCGGATTGTCGGCGCCGAGCTTCATGATAGACCCTTTGCCGAACTGGCGTTCGATCTGGGCCAAAGCGCTGTCGAGCGCCTTTTGCTTGTCTGCGGATTTGCGGTCGGTCATGTCGAGAAGGTTCGCCGTTGCCATTAATTCCCGCTCCTTATTTCACACCGCAGCACACGCGGCAATGATGCTCATGTTCGCCTCTTGTTCTCAACTCCTTTTGGGACCAAAACGCGAACATTTCAAGTCAATTCTTGTGGAACCCAGTTTTTTCCGGGAAGGGTTAAAATTGCGTTTATGGTGATGGGAAAAGGGGAGACTTGGCGAATGTTGGTGTTCTGGAAACAGAAAATCGTGCTGCTGGCGGTGCCGAAAACGGGAACGACGGCCTTGGAATCGGCCCTGTTGCCCCATGCCAGCGCCGCTATTCTGGACCCACCGGGGCAAAAGCACGTGTCCGCCGCGCAGTATCGCAACCGGCTGTCGAAGTTTTTCGAACAACGCGGAAATCGCCCCATGGAAGTCTACGCCGTGATGCGCGAACCGGTTGAATGGCTGGGCAGTTGGTATCGGTATCGCAGCCGCCCACAGCTCGATGGCAAATCGAATTCGACGGCGGGGATGAGCTTCGATGATTTCGTCGATGCATGGCTTGCCCCGAAACGCCCGGATTTCGCCGATGTCGGGTCGCAGGCCACATTTCTGACCGATGACCAAGGGCGCCTCGCCGTGGATCGGGTCTTTCGCTACGATCAGATGTCCGACCTTGTAGACGTATTGGAGACGCGCCTTGAAACCTCGCTCGATCTGCCCCGCGCGAATGTCTCGCCGCAGGCGCCAGTCGCGTTGTCCGAGGCGATGCAGTCTCGATTGCACCGAGAGGCTGCGGCCGAATTCGATCTCTGGACCTGTATCTGACGCATGCCCCGGTCAGGGCAATTGCCGCTGAACGGTCATGGTCAGGTCCTGAAGGGTAAAGGGTTTCGCGAGGAATACCGAATTGGGCACCTTGGCCTCCATGGCATTCAGGACATCCTCGGCATAGCCCGACACGAAGACGACCTTGACGTCCGGGCGTGTTTTCAGCGCCTCGCATACCCATGTCGGCCCATCCATTCCGGGCATGATCACGTCGGTCACAAAGATATCGACCGCCAGTTCCTGGTCGCGCAGCATGTCGAGGGCGACTTCGGCATTCTCGGCCTCCAACACGGTGAAGCCGCGCAACCGCAAGGCCCGTGAGGCGAAGGCCCGCACAGAAGCCTCGTCCTCGACCAGGAGAACGACGGCCTCCGCTCCGGTTTCCGATAGCTGGGTGGGAAACAACCTGGCTGTGTCCAGGTCCTCCTCGACGATCAGAGAGGGGTCATGCGCCGGGAAATAGAGGGTAAACGCCGAACCTTTGCCGACCACACTGTCGGCGAATACGAACCCGCCCGATTGCTTGACGATGCCATAGACCATCGACAGGCCCAGACCGGTCCCCTCTCCCGTGGGTTTGGTGGTGAAAAACGGCTCGAAAATTCGGGTTATCTGGTCCGGCGGAATACCGACACCTTCATCCGATATCCGGATTGTAACGTAGTCCCCCGGCGGCACCTCGGCCCGGTCTCGGCGGAGCGGGCTGGTAAGGGCAACAACCCGTGTTTCCACAAGGATCGTGCCCCCCTCTGCCATCGCATCGCGGGCATTGACGACAAGGTTCATGATCACCTGGTCCAATTGACGCCGGTCGACGCGGATCGGCTTCAACGCCGGATCGTGATCGAGCGTCAGCCCCACCCGTTCTCCCACCAGACGGTTGAGCAAGTGCGCAAGGTCCGACATGGACGCGCGCAGATCGACGATCTCTGGGCGCATTGTCTGTTTGCGCGAAAAGGCGAGCAGTTGGCCGACGAGACTGGCCGCCCGGTTGGCATTCTGCTGGATCTGGGCAAGGTCGGCGAAATCGGGCTCGCCCTGGTCATGGCGCAACATCATCAGGTCGCAATGGCCGGTAATGGCCGTCAGCAAGTTGTTGAAATCATGGGCAATGCCACCGGCCAATTCGCCGATGGCCTGCATCTTCTGGCTCTGAACGAATTGTTGTTCCATCGACTTCAGGGCCGTTGCATCGTGCAGCACGCCCAGCAAGGTTGGCCCGCCCTCGCCCGTGATCCGGCCCAGGGTGATTTGCACGAAGCATTCTTCATCGCGCAGGCAGGCCCGCACCATTTCCGGGCGCGACGGTATCCGCTCTTCCAGCGTATCGGACAGCCAGTCGTTGATCGGGCGCCCCAGCCCCTCGACCACGTCCGACAGGTCCAGATCGCTGCCGGGATGAAGGTTGAGCAAGGTCTGGGCCCGCGGGTTCGCGGCCAGGATTCGGCCATCGCCTGCGATATGGACCAAGGCCACGGGCAGCGCCCCGAAGGCGCGCGCGGCAACGCTGTCTTCTACCGGCAGCAGGTCCACCGGCAGAATGTAAATCTCTCGGCGGCCATCCCCGCCCGATTGCAGGTCGATCGCCACGACCTCGATCCAGCCCTCTGCCCCCCTAAGACGCAGGCGCTGACCCGATTGCACCGGCAGGTGTTCGAACACATCGGACAGGGCGCGCTTGCGGTGGCCGAGCGTTCGCCGCATCGCGTCATTCATCGACAGGATCGTGCCATTGCGGCTGACCACCATCATCGGCAGGCTTCCGGCGGCACCGCGGACGGGCGTGTCACCGCCATCTTCGACGCGCCAGATGGTTCCGGAGCCGACGCGATAGGCCGTGACAAAGACCGCCCCGCGCACCGTAACCACCGCTTCCTGCGCCGAGGGCGCGCGCACAAGCGTCGATTCCAGCCGAAAGGCGACGGCAGAGGCATTGGGCAACGCCCTGGAAAGAGCGCGGGACATGGGCTGTCCCTGGCACGCGCCGAAACGGGTTTCAGCCGCGGGGTTCTGGGTCAGGATCGAGCCATGACGATCTGTGCAAAAGACCGGGGCGGGATCGGTCGCAGCGGTGGACATGGCCAGCGCGAGGCGGGCCTTGTCGCGCCGTTGGAGGCGATTGTGACCGATGCTGAGCAGCGCAGCAGAGGCGACGATCGAGGCAGAGACGGCCAGCGCCGACGCCTGAACGACCAACTCTTCCGCGATGAACGCCACCGGCAGACAGGCAAGCGCGGCAAGGATGAGCACCCAAAACGGCCGCAGGCGCAAACGGGCTGTGCGCTTGCGCGCTACGATTGACTGTTCAGCCACCCTGATCCTCCGGCTCGATTCCTCGACCGCGATCACAGCAGAAAAGTCTTAATGCCCCCTTAACGCTCCGACGCGCCGTTTTGCAGTTCCGCGACGTAGAACCCGTCCGAGGCGTCAAGCGGGCCATAGCGGCGCTCTTGCAGAACTTGCCAATCAGACCCGGCCACCGCGGTGGCTACCACCCCCCCATTCTCGGCCTCCAGCATGGAACAGGTCATGTAGATCACGCGTCCACCATGGCCGACAAGCCCTTGAGCTTGCGCGATAATATCTTGTTGCTGGCGCCCGAGATCAGCCAGCGATTCCGGCGTCAAGCGCCACTTCGCCTCGGGGTCGCGCCGCCATGTCCCCGACCCGGAACATGGCACATCGCACAACACCAGATCGTAGGGCGCATGACCCGGCACATCTTCGGTCGTCACGGATGTATAGGCCACACCGGCCCGCGCCGCGCGCTCTGCCAGGTCGGTCATGCGTTTGGGGTTGGCATCGTGGGCAAACAACATCGCGCGGGTGTGATCGGCAATGGCCAAGGTCTTGCCGCCACCGCCGGCGCAATAGTCCAAGATGCGTCCGGTTCCCGGCCAGTCGATCCCGGCGCAGGCCAGTTGCACAGACAGGTCCTGGATCTCGACAAGGCCGTCCGTGTAGACGATCGACTGGTGCAGCTTTCGCCGCCCCTCGACAACCTCCAGGGCGCTGGACAAGTCAGTTTTTATCGTTTCAATACCGTCTCTTGCCAGCCGATCCGCAACGTCTTCAGCCGTCGCTTTCCGCTGGTTGACCCGCAGGTAGAGCGGCGCGCGGGCCTGCAGGCAGGCCACCACATCATCGGCGCGATGCCCAAGGCTGTCGCGCAGCGGGACGTGCAACCAGTCGGGGATGTCTCGCCATGGGTCAAAGGCGGCGCCTGAAACGGAGGCCTCGGCAGACGACAGCGGGGCGGGTGCATGGCCCTCGCCCGTGAACAGCGTTTCGGGCGCAATCCCTTGCAGCCGCAGAAGGCCCGACATCACGGACCGGCCCGCTTCCCCGCCGCCAAGCATCGCCGCGTTGCCCTTGCAGCGCAGCGCATCATAGACGTGGTCGCGCACCGCAGCCCGGTCCTTGGACCCGGCATAGCGCGCGCCACGGGCCCATCCGGTCAACGCCTTTTCGGCGGCGGTGCCGTCCAACCAGCGATCCAGAACCTCAATGGCCGCCGCAATGCGGGCCGCAGGGGTCATCGCACCACCTCAAGAACGCAGGACAACCTTAACCACCCAAACGATAATTCGGGCTTTCGCGGGTGATCTGCACATCATGAACATGGCTTTCGCTCAGGCCCGAGCCGGTGATGCGCACGAAGCGGCAGCCGCCGCGCATGTCATCGACCGTGGCCGAACCGGTATAGCCCATGGCCGCCCGCAGACCGCCCACCAGCTGGTGCACAACCGCGTTGGCAGACCCCTTGTAGGGCACCTGCCCCTCGATCCCTTCGGGCACCAGCTTGTCGCTGGCCGCATCCTTCTGGAAATAGCGGTCAGCCGACCCTCGTGCCATGGCGCCAAGGCTGCCCATCCCGCGATAGGATTTGAAAGACCGGCCCTGATAGAGGATGACTTCGCCGGGGCTTTCGTCGGTGCCCGCAATCATGCTGCCCACCATGGCGCAATTGGCGCCCGCCGCGATGGCCTTGGCGAAATCGCCGGAATACTTGATGCCGCCATCGGCGATGATCGGCGTGCCGCTGTCGGCGGCAGCGGCGGCACAATCGAGGATGGCGGTCAACTGCGGCACGCCCACGCCCGCAACGATCCGCGTGGTACAGATCGACCCCGGCCCGATCCCCACCTTGATCGCATCCGCACCGGCCCCGATCAGCGCCTTGGTCGCCTCTGCCGTGGCAACGTTGCCCGCGACAACCTGCACGGCATTGGACAGGCTTTTCACACGCTCGACAGCTCGCGCCACGCCTTCGGAATGGCCGTGGGCCGTGTCAATCACGATCAGGTCGCAGCCCGCGTCGATCAGCGCCTCGGACCGCTCAAAGCCCGCATCGCCCACCGTGGTTGCCGCCGCCACCCGCAAGCGGCCCAGGTCGTCCTTGCAGGCGGTCGGGTTCAAAACGGCCTGTTCCGTGTCCTTCAGGGTCAACAGGCCGGTCAGCTTGCCGTTCTCGTCCGAGACCAGCAGCTTCTCGATCCGCCGCGCCTTCATCAGCGACTTGGCTTCCTCCAGGTCGGCGGGCTCTCGCAGCATCGCCAGATCGTTCGAGGTCATCATCACATGCACCGGCGTATCGTCCGAAGTGGCAAAGCGCATGTCGCGGTTGGTGACGATGCCGACCACATGGCCCTTTTCGTCCACCACCGGGAAGCCGGTGAAGTTATAGCGTTCGATAAGCGCCTTGGCGTCGGCCAGCGTCTGATCGGGGCGTAAAGTCACCGGATTGTAGACGATACCGGATTCAAAGCGCTTTACCCGCCGCACTTCGCGGGCCTGTTCATCGACCGTCAGGTTCCGGTGGATCACCCCCATACCGCCCGCCTGCGCCATGGTGATCGCCATACGGCTTTCGGTGACCGTATCCATGGCCGAGCTAAGCAGCGGGATGTTCAGGCTGATGGTCTTTGTGACCCGCGTCCGCGTGTCAGCGTCGCTCGGCAGGACCGAGGATGCACCGGGCACGAGAAGGACGTCGTCGAAGGTAAGTGCCTCACGAATCTCCATGGGGGCCTCCTTGGGCAGGGAGTTTCATTTGGCACGTCCCTATCTCATGGGTCGGGGGGAAGGGAAAGCCCAAAATCGAGTGCTGCGACGGGAAAACAACCCCGCCCGTTGCCTCTCTGCCGCGTGCCGAGACATCCTTGGCCCAGGAGGACCGACCCCAAGTGGCCGACAAGGCCCTGCCCACGCCGCGCCTTAGCCGCGAAAGCCGGTCGCCACGACAAACTTCTCAGAGGAATCCGAGCGGCTCGCCTCGGGTTTGACATTGGCGACCTTGGTGAATTTCTGCTTGAGAAGCTGCTGCAAGTCGCCCTCGGCCCCGCCCGCCAGAACCTTGGCCACGAAAGTGCCGCCCTCTTCCAGCACGTCAAAGGCCAGATAGGCGGCGGCCTCGCACAGCGCGATGATGCGCAGGTGGTCGGTTTGTTTGTGCCCCGAGGCAGAGGCGGCCATGTCGCTCATCACAACGTCGGCCTTGCCGCCAAGCCAGGCCTTCACCTTGTCGTCGGCGCCGTCCTCCATGAAATCGAGCTGGTGGATCTCGCAGCCAGCGATCGGCTCGACCTCCTGCAAGTCGACGCCCAGAATGGTGCCCACCTTCTTGCCTGCCTTGTCGCCAAGCGCATTCACGCGCTTCACGGCCACCTGGCACCAACCGCCCGGCGCGCAGCCAAGATCGACGACCCGCGCGCCAGGCACGAGGAAGCGATACTTGTCGTCAAGTTCAAGGATCTTGAAGGCGGCCCGTCCGCGATAGCCCTCGCGCTTGGCGCGCAGCACATAGGGATCGTTGAGCTGACGCTCCAGCCACAGCGTCGAGGACAGCTTGCGCCCCCGGGCCGATTTGACCTTCACCCTCAATTCGCGCTGCCCGCGCCCGCTTGTCTTGCGTGCCATCCGATGCCCTTCCTTGCGGCCCTGTTTACCCTGCCGTCCGGCCAACGGAAAGCCCCGTCACAACGCGTCCCACGCAGCCTAGCGGGCCACGCAACACCAGTCGTCAGGAAGGGATTGGAGCGGGTAACGGGAATCGAACCCGTAACTTAAGCTTGGGAAGCTCGCGTGATACCTTTTCACCATACCCGCGCTCTGGGAGGCTGAGGTAATCCGGGCCGCGCGGACAGTCAAGACGCGTTCGATGGCTTTGCGGGCGCCGGGGGCACATTTCGCGGTCGACCGAACCGCCAATCTGCCCGGCATGACAGACACGGTCCAGCCGATAGCGGTAACGGCAAGTGGCGCGCGCGGCGATGTGCGTTTGCGGCCCCCCCACCGAAACCGCGCGTGTTGGAATCCGGCACGGCGGTTACCCCCTTGATCGTCAGCCCCTCCGACGCCGACGGCGACCGCCTTCCCCACCGCCACCGGAGGCACCGTAGTTCACATCAGGCAACGGCACCACGCTGGACAGGATCGGGAATGGCTCCACCGAATTGGGAATGGCAGAGGCATTGACGAAATGCTCCTGAAACTTGGGCTCCACCGCCGTTTCCACCTTGTGGATCTGGCCGACGACCTGCTCGATCCGGCTGCGCGCGGCCCGCGAGCAGAGCGCGATGCGCGCACCGTGACCGGCCGCGTTGCCCGCCGAGGTCACCTTGTCGAGCGGCGCGTCGGGGATCATGCCAAGAACCATCGCATGTTTCGGGCTGATATGGGCCCCAAACGCCCCTGCCAGCGTCACCCGGTCGACGGTATCGACGCCCATCTCGTCCATCAGCAGGCGCGCACCTGCATAAAGTGCCGATTTCGCCAGTTGGATCGCACGGATGTCGCCTTGGGTGACGGTAATCCGTGGCCCGCCATCGGCGCTGCCGTCATGGATCAGGTAGGCATGGGTCCGCCCCTCTGGCTCGCAACGCGGGGTGCCGACCTGTTCTGCCGACCCGATCAGGCCCGACGGGTCCAGCACGCCTGCCATGCGCATTTCGGCCACCGCCTCGATGATGCCCGAGCCGCAGATGCCGGTGACACCGGTCGCGGCGCTTGCCTCGGCAAAGCCCGGATCGTCTGACCACAGGTCGCAGCCGATGATGCGGAAGCGAGGCTCCTTCGTTTCGGGGTTGATCTCGATACGCTCGATGGCGCCCGGCGCGGCCCGTTGACCAGAGGAAATCTGTGCCCCCTCGAAAGCCGGTCCGGTTGGGGAAGAGCAGGCCAGAACCTTGTGCTTGTTGCCAAGCAGGATTTCAGCATTGGTGCCGACATCGACAACCAGCACCAGGTCTTCCGACAGGTTCGGCTCCTCCGACAGCGCAACGGCAGCGGCATCCGCGCCCACATGGCCCGCGATGCAGGGCAGGATATAGACCTGCGCCTCGGGGTTTATGGCGGTCAGGTCAAGCGCCACCGCCGGCAGCGTCATCGAAGAGGAGGTGGCCAAGGCAAAAGGCGCCTGCCCAAGCTCTACCGGGTCGATGCCGAGCAGCAAATGGTGCATCACCGGGTTACAGACAAACACTGTCTCGACGATCAGGCGCGGGTCGATGCCGCCCTCTTCCGCGATTTCGCTGGCCAGCGTGTTGATCGCGTCGCGTACGGCGGTGGTCATCTCGACATCCCCGCCCGGATTCATCATGGCATAGGACACCCTGCTCATCAGATCTTCGCCAAAGCGGATCTGCGGGTTCATCAGGCCTGACGACGCCAGAACGTGACCATCGGACAGATCGCATAGATGCGCGGCAATGGTGGTGGAGCCGAGGTCGATCGCCAACCCGTAAATCCCGCTCTCGTGCAGGCCCGGCCAGATATCGAGAATGCGAGAGCCCTCGCCCCCCTGCCCCATGTAAAGCGCCACGGTGACCTGCCATTTGCCCTTGCGCAACGCCGGTTGCAGCTTCTTCAGGATCGGCAGGCCAGCCGAGACATCCTCGATCTGCCATTGCGCGGACAGGGCCTTGCGCAGACGCTCCAGGTCGCCCGAAGGTTCGTGCATGTCCGGCTCGTCGACCTCGACGAAGACCAGCCGCGTGGCCGGGTCCATGATGATGGGCCGCGCCGACGCCGCCTTGCGGACGACCTGACGATGCACCTGGCTTTCCGACGGCACGTCGATCACGACATCGCCCTGCACCGTGGCCTGACAGCCAAGGCGCCGACCGGTTTTCAAACCGCGCACCCGATCGTACCGGGCTTCGACCGCGTTCCATTCCGAAAGGGCATCTTCCCGCACGGTTACGCCGTGCTTGGGAAAATCGCCATAGGACGGGGCAATCTGGCACTTGGAACAAATGCCCCGCCCGCCGCAGACGGAATCAAGGTCGACCCCCAGTTTGCGGGCTGCTGTCAGGATGGGGGTGCCCGCCGGGAAACGGCCCCGTTTGCCCGAGGGGGTGAAGATGACGAGAGGATCTTGAGACATGCGCGCGCCTTTTTCCTTTTGTCCTGTTGTATCTCTCCCCGCAGCGGGGAAAAGCCGTGAAACGTCATTCTCCGGCCAGCCAGCGGCATTGCCCGGCCTGTCAGCTCAATTCGGCAACCACGGCATCCAGCCCGAACTGCCGGCGCTCCACATGAAAACCGGGAAGGGCAGGATCGCAACGGTCAGCAACAAGACCGTCTTGCGCGGCACGAAAAGACCGCTCGCCCCGGCCATCAGGCAAATCCCGCCGCCGCCGCCGATCAGCCCAGACCCCGGCATGTTGATCAGTGCGGCCATGGCCAGATAGCGGTGACGCAGGGCCATTTGCGAAAACCGGTGCGGCAGGGCCGATGCCAGCATCTCGACCCGCTGGTCGGGCGAGAGGGGATCGAGCTGTTCAACCAGTTGGGCCGCGCGGGTCAGGTGCAGATCGAGGAACAAGTGGCGCAGCGACCGGATCGGCACCAGCCGCCCCACGCAATAGGCCAGCATCAACCCCGCCAGCGTCGATATGTAGATCGGCACCGCGAATTCCGGTCCGCGCAACATGAGCAGGGCGATGGCGATCTCGATCCCCGGCACGAAGGGCACGGCAATCAACAGCCCGTAGCAGAGAAATATCGCAACGAATACGAGACGGTGCATCGGCGCCTGAACATGCGCGGGAAGGGAATCGACCCAAGCCAGGGCCACGCCAATCAGACCGTGCGCCAGCAGCACCACGCCGACCAGAACCGCCAGCTTCAGGGCCAGCCGTGGCAGGGCCTCGCGCCATGATGGCGGGGCGGCGGGGGGGCGAGAATGCTCGGACATGGGCCTGTCGGACTGCGAAGATGAGCGCTGGATGTAGGCGAAAACGCAGCCGGAAAGAAGATTTTTCCGGAAAAATCTTCTTTCCGCACCGGCGCCTGACAGTATTTTCGTGAAAATTCCGTCAGGTCCACTGAGAAATCCCTTCAAGAAGGGAATTCTCAGCAAATCAGCCGCACGTCTCGGGGATCGCAGATGATCACGACCTGGTGGCCAGCCTCCACAAGGTGAAATCCGCGGCGGCGCACGGCCAGTTCCAAGCGGGCAAGGCCAATCTCGCGTTCCACGTCAGCCTTGCGCCGCCGGATGACACCGCCCGATTGCACGGCCTTGGCCCAGAATATCTGGTTGAACCAAACATCGTTTCCGTGACTTGGGCGAAGATGGCGAATATCGCCACCCTCGCCCGGAACCGGTTAACGCTGGATCAAGCCCGGCGACGTCCGCCGCGACGCCCGCCCCGGCCTCCGCCGGCCGCCATGGCGGCCTTGGCCGCGTCAGGGAAGGGGGTGCCTTCCTTGGTCGCTTCCAGCACCTTGGCGAAGTTGATCCACTTGCCGCCGTTCGGGTCGTGGTTCATCAGGAAGTTGGCGGCGTTGATCGCCTCCATCTCCACCGGGCGCACCGGGTTCATGATGGCGCTGGTCATGCCCGCGCCGATGGCCATCGGCAGGAAGGCCGCGTTGATGCCGTGGCGGTTGGGCAGTCCGAAGCTGATGTTGGACGCGCCACAGGTAGTGTTCACCCCCAGTTCCTCGCGCAGCTTGCGCACAAGGGTAAAGACCTGCTGACCCGCAGTCGCCATCGCGCCCACCGGCATTACCAGCGGATCGACCACGATGTCATGGGCGGGAATGCCGAAATCGGCCGCCCGTTCCACGATTTTCTTGGCCACGGCAAAGCGGACGTCGGGGTCTTCCGAAATCCCGGTGTCGTCGTTCGAAATCGCCACGACAGGCACGTTGTATTTCTTGACCAGCGGCAGAACCAGCTCCAGCCGGTCCTCTTCCCCGGTGACCGAGTTCAGCAGGGGGCGGCCTTCGGCGGCGGCAAGACCGGCTTCCAACGCGGCGGGAACCGACGAGTCGATGCACAGCGGCGTGTCCACCAGACCCTGCACAAGCTGGATCATCTTGACCATGAGCGGCGGCTCGGTCTCGTTCGGGTTGGGGTTCGAGTTGTAGACCACGCCCGCATTCACATCGAGAACCATCGCCCCGCAGGCGACCTGCTCCAGCGCGTCCTTTTCGACAGTCGAGAAATCGCCCGCTTCCAGTTCGGCCGCCAGCTTCTTGCGGCCGGTGGGGTTGATGCGTTCGCCGATGACGCAGAACGGTTCGTCAAAGCCGATGACGACGGTTTTGGATTTGGATTCGAGAACGGTACGGGTCATTGGCTCTTTCTCAATTCTGGTTTGCGGGGACGCCGGACGCGCCGCCGTTGTCGATGGCCCACTGGGCATTGGTCTTGATGCCGCCGAGCGGGAAGAAGTGGACCTTCTCGATGTTGAAATCCGGGTTGGCGGCCTTGTGCGCGGCCAGTTCGTTCAGGATTTCGTTCGGCTCGAAGGGCATCAGCAGCTTGGTCACGTCCTTGGCGCGTTTTTGCAGCACTTTCAGCGACGGACCGACCCCGCAAGCGATAGCGAACTTGATCAGGGTCTGCAACTTGGCGGGGCCAGCGATACCGATATGGATGGGCAGGGCGATGCCCTCTTCGGACAGGCGATTGGCCCAGGCGATGACCGGCTTGGCCTCGAACGCGAACTGGGTGGCCATCGCCATCTTGGCGTCGGTCCGTTCCGAGAAGGACTGCTTCCAGCGCAGCGCGTCCATCACGGCGGCGTCGCCCCCGTCGGGGTCGATGTCGCGGTTACCTTCGGGGTGACCGGCCACGTGCAGGCGCTGGAAGCCGGCCTTGTCGAACAGACCGGTTTCCATCAGCTGCATGGAGCTGTGGAAATCGCCATGGGGTTTTTCCACGCCACCGGCCAGCAGCAGCGCCTGTTTCACATTTGCTTCGCCCTGATACATGGAGATCCAGTTTTCCAGGGTCTTCGCATCCTTGATGATGCGCGCCGGGAAGTGGGGCATCACGTCGTAGCCTTCGCCGTTCAGGCGCTTGGCGGTTTCGACCATGTCCTCGATTGGTGTGCCCTCGATATGGGCGATGTAGACACGGGTGCCTGCGGGCAGCAGGTCGCGGAAGGACTCGACCTTGGACGCGGTGCGCGGCATCACCTCGATGGAATATCCCTCGAGAAAGGCCTCAAGAGCCGCGGTGTTGCCCGAGGGGGCGGCGGGGGCAGCGGAAGAGCGGAATTTGAGCAGGGCCATCAGTTTCTCCCAAAACGAGGGTGGCGGGGCTTTGGTCATTCGGCGGGGGCGTCGGCGTAGCCGTCCTTGGCGATCAGCTGCTTGAGCCTGTCGGCGTCGTATGCGGCATCCAGCGACGCAGCTTGAGCGTTTGCGACCTCCTGCGGGTCTCCTTCGACCTCAAAGGGCTCTGCCTTGCGAAACCCGGACATATAGGCGTCGTCATCCTTGGCCCCGGCCTTCATGGCCGCGCGGTCGATGGCCTGCTCGAACCGCTCGGGCAGCGGCGCCTTGGCCCCGCGTCGGCCCTTTCCGACAATGACCTGCGCGGGAATATCGCGCCAATAGACGATGGTGACGGCTGGCATGTCCTGTTGTCCTCCTGCGTGCGCTCGGCGCATTGCGTGTTGACGGCCACTCTAGGCAACACAACGGCCCCGACCCGTCCCGTTTTCGACGTCAATCCGCGTCCCTGCGACCTGCCTGTTCATGAATAAGGATCGACAGGGGCCAGAGCCACCCCACCAAAAGCCCAAACCGCTCATGAAGATGATGAGCCGGGCCAGACGCCGCATCGTGGGGCGGGCGTGGCCGGTCGGAAGAGACAAAGCGGCGCAAGGGCATTGTAGCCCAGGGGGCGACCGACTATCGTCAGGGGCAAGAGAGAAAAAAGGTACAGGTAAATGGGCCGCCGTCGCCCCCGCCGGGGCAAATCGAAACAAGGCAATCAGAGCCAGAGCGCCGCAGCCGCGCCCCGGATCAGCGCTGTTTCCCCGCCGCCCCCTGCCCCGACCACGTCGCCCCGCCCCGATCCGGCCGACCTTTACGCCGCGCTCGACCTTGGCACCAATTCCTGCCGGATGCTGATTGCGCAACCCAAGGGAAACCAACTTCACGTTGTCGATTCCTTTTCAAAGTCGGTGCAGCTCGGGCTCGGACTGGAAAGCTCGGGTCGGCTGTCGCGCCAATCCATGGCGCGCACGGTGGCGGCGTTGAAAATCTGCAAGAACAAGCTGCAACGCCACGACGTCAAACGCATGCGGCTGGTGGCCACAGAAGCCTGCCGCCGGGCCACCAATGCCGTCGAATTCATCAGCGTTGTGAAACGCGAAACGGGTCTGGCGCTGGAAATCATCGAACCAGAGGAAGAGGCCCGCCTTGCAGTGGTGGCCTGCGCACCGCTGGTCTCGACCCGGACGGAACAATTGCTGGTCGTCGATATCGGCGGCGGCTCCACCGAACTGGTCTGGATAGACCTCAGCCGCGTGCCCCGCGTTGAACGCCCGCGCGCCATCATGCGGCTGCACCAGGGCTTTGACCACCACGACACCATCTTTCCCAAGGCCAAGGTGGTGGACTGGATCTCGATTCCACTCGGGGTGGCGACGCTCAAGGATCTCTATCGCGACGTGCTGGACGATGGCGCACGCTTTGCCCTCATGAGCTGGTATTTCGAGGAACAACTGGCCGAGTTTTCACCCTATGACGACGCTGCCGACCAAGCGCGAGACGGCTTCCAGATCATCGGCACCTCGGGCACCGTCACCACTGTCGCGGCGTCCCATCTCGGGCTGCGCCGGTATGACCGCAACAAGGTCGATGGTCTGCGGATGACCTCGGACCAGATCGACTCGGTCATTCAGGATTACCTGTCGCTCGGCCCCGTCGGCCGCCGCCGCGACCCGCGCATCGGGCGCGACCGTCAGTCACTGATCATGTCGGGCGCGGCGATCCTTCAGGCGCTGTTGCGGGCCTGGCCCACCGACCGCCTCAGCGTCGCCGACCGTGGCCTGCGCGAAGGGCTGCTCTACGCGCAAATGTCCTCCGACGGTGTGCTCGAAGACGGCCCGTTCTGAGAACAGCTCCGCCCGCCCCGCAGCCCTCGAACCGCCCCCTTCTTCTTGGTGAAAATACTCCGGGGAGCGCGAGGGGCAGCGCCCCTCGCCCGGATCGGCGCGCGTCAGCGCGACGATCCCCTTGGCCTCACGCGTGCCCGCCCGTTACATAGCGCACCAACCCAAGGGTCGAGCCATCCTTGCCCGCCCCGTCGGCCTCACCGGTCAGGACCGGGTCCAGCGCCTTGGCCAATTCCTTTCCCAGTTCCACGCCCCATTGGTCATAGCTGTTGATCCCAAGGATCACCCCCTCCACGAACACGCGATGCTCATACAGGGCGATGATCTGGCCCAGAACGAAAGGTGTCAGTTTCGGGTAGAGTAACGTGGTCGAGGGCCGGTTGCCGGGGAACACCCGGTGGTTGGCCTGCCGTGTCAACTCCTCGCCCTTCAGCCCCTTGGCCGCCATCAGCGCCAGTGCCTCATCGACCGGCCGCCCGCGCATCAGCGCCTCGGACTGGGCAAGGCAGTTGGCCACGAGCAGCCGATGGTGATGCGCCAAATCGGGCTCGTGGCCTTCGGCGGCGACGAGGAATTCGCAAGGCACCACGCGGGTGCCCTGGTGAATCAGCTGGTAAAACGCGTGCTGACCGTTGGTTCCCGGCTCTCCCCAGACGATTGGGCCGGAATTCATGGTTAGATCCTGCCCGTCCATCGACACGCGCTTGCCGTTCGATTCCATCTCCAATTGCTGCAAATAGGCGGGCAACCGCAGCAGCCGCTGGTCATAGGGCAGCGCCGCGCGCGTGGCATGGCCCTGCACCTGGTTGTGCCAGATTCCGACAAGCGCCAGCAGCACCGGCAGATTGTCGGCAAGGTCGGCCTCGCGGAAATGGGTATCCATGGCGTGGCCCCCGGCCAGGAACTGGCTGAAATCCTCGGGCCCCACGGCCAACATCATGCCAAGCCCGATCGGCCCCCACATGGAATACCGCCCGCCGACCCAGTCCTCGAAGCCGAAAACCCGCTCCGGCGCAATCCCGAACGCTGCCGTCAGATCGGCCGCCGTGGACAGAGCCACGAACTGGCTGGCCGGGTCGGCCACGGCGCCCGCCATCCAGTCGCGGGCGGTGCGGGCGTTGGTCATGGTTTCGATGGTGGTAAAGGTCTTGGAGGCGACAATGACAAGGGTCCGTGTCGGGTCGAGCCCCTGCAACGTGTCATGGATATGCGCGCCATCGACGTTCGAGACATAGTGTACGCGCGGCCCGTCATGATAGGGGGCCAGCGCCAAAGTGCCCATCACCGGGCCGAGGTCCGATCCACCGATGCCGATATTGACCACGTCGGTATAGGCCCCGCCCTGCCCCACGATCTCACCAGACCGAACGGCAGTGGCAAAAGCTTCCATCCGTGCGCGGGTTTCCAGAACGCCCGGAATGACGTTTTCGCCATCCACCTCAACCACGCCACCGGGTGCACGCAGGGCGGTGTGCAGCACCGCGCGGCCCTCGGTCTCGTTGATCTTCTCGCCGGTGAACATCGCCTCGCGCTTGGCCTCGACCTTGGCGGCGCGGGCCAGTTCCATCAGCAACGACATTGCCCCGGCATCGAGGCTGGTCTTGGAGAAATCGAACAGCATATCGCCCGCACGGCGGCTGAACCCCTCGAACCTGTCGGGATCGTCAAAGAGGTCGAGGATCGAGCGGCCCGCCTTGGCCGCGTTGTGCGCTTTCAGGTCGTCCCAGATCGACATGGGGAGAACATCCTTTTGCTGATAAATCGGGATCGGATCAGGGCGCCCAATGTACGGTTGCGCCCGACAGGACAGCCCGCACCGGGGCCTCGGCCACCGGCAAACGCTGCGCGCGTTCCAGTGCCTCGCGTTTCTCGTCGCCGGCGATAACGATATGGGTCGACACGGCGTCGGCCAGAACCCGTGCCGACAGGGTCACGCGCGGCTCGGGCGCGCCGCCGCCGCGCATCGGCACAAGGATCGGCGCATCGTCGGCCAGCGCGTCGGCCAGCCGATCGGCGCCGGGAAAAAGCGAGGCGGTGTGCATGTCCGCGCCCATCCCCAGCAGCAGCAGGGTGATCGGCAAATAGGGTTCCAGCCGCTTGCCGAGATCATCCACCATATCCTCGGGCTGAGGTGCGGCGGCGTAGAGCGGGGCAAACCGCGCCCGCGCGGCCTTTGACACCAGCAGCCGATCCCGGATCAGCCCGGTGTTCGAGCGCGGGTTGTCAGCAGGCACCCACCGTTCATCCGACAAGAACACCGTCACCCGGTTCCAGTCGAGCGCCTGTTCGCTGAGCACATCGAAGATCGGTCCCGGCGTGGTGCCGCCGGGCACGCAAAAGCTGACCTGATCGTGACGGCGCAGATGGTCGGCCAGTTCGCTGGCCAGCGCATCGGCAAGGTCCAGCATCATCATTTCACGATCGGGGTATTTGATCAGGTTCATCAGGCGGAAATCTCCCTCCAGCGGCGGCCGTCGCGGTAGAGCAGGATCAACGCATCCTCCGGCCCGGCCGTACCCGGTTCATAGGGCAAGGGTACATGTTCAGACCGGGTCCATCCAGCGATGATCGGATCGGTCCAGCCCCACGCGGCCTCGACCTCGTCGCCGCGCATGAACAGCGTCTGGTTGCCCCGGATCACATCCATGATCAGGCGTTCGTAGGCATCCGGGATGTCGGCGACCTCGGGTCCGAGCGCCTCGGCAAAGGTCATGTCCATCGGCACCTCGACCAGGCGCATCCCGCCCGGCCCCGGTTCCTTGATGGTCATGCGCAGGTCGATGCCCTCGTCCGGTTGCAGCCTGATGGTCAGGATGTTGCAGCGCGGGCTGACCGCCTCGGTAAAGATGTTGTGGGGCGGTTCCTTGAACTGGATCACGATCTCGGACATGCGTGATTTCATGCGCTTGCCAGTGCGCAGGTAGAAGGGCGTTCCATTCCAGCGCCAGTTCGAGATATGCAGCTTCATCGCCACGAAGCTTTCCGTGCGGCTGGCGCTGTCCTCCACGTCATCGAGATAGGAGGCTCCGTCCGCCCCGGCCTGATACTGGCCACGCACGATATCGCCGGGCTCCACCGGATCGAGCGCGCGGATCACCTTGAGCTTTTCGTCGCGCACGGCATTGGGTTCGAAATGCGCGGGCGGCTCCATCGCGGTCAGACACAAAAGCTGCATCAGGTGGTTCTGCACCATGTCCCGCATTGCCCCGGACTTGTCGTAATACGACCCGCGCCCGCCGACGCCCACGGTTTCGGCCACGGTGATCTGCACATGGTCGATATATTGCGCATTCCACAGCGGCTCGAACAGCATGTTGGCGAAGCGTACCGCCATCAGGTTCTGCACCGTCTCTTTGCCCAGGTAATGGTCGATGCGGTAGATCTGTGCCTCGTCGAAATGCGTGGCGAGGGTCGCGTTCAGCGCCTTGGCGGTCTCCAGATCGCGGCCAAAGGGTTTTTCGACCACGATCCGGGCGTCATCCCGCGCGATGGCGTTGTCCTTCAGCCGTTCGGCAATGGGGCCGAACAGGCTCGGGGCGACCGAGAAGTAAAACGCCTGCACAGCCTCGGGGCGCATCAGCGCGCGCAGGTCTGCCCAGCCATCGGTGCCCATGGCGTCGATGGGCACATAGCTGAGGCAATCGAGAAATGCCTCGACGGTTTCTGGCACCCGCTTGGCGGGCGACACGAATTCCTCGATCGCCTCTCGCACGAAGGCACGCCACGCATCGCTGTCCTGATCGGTGCGGGCGGCGCCGATGATACGGGCTGCGGGCGGCATCTGTTCGGACCAGAAACGCCGGTACAAGCCGGGCAAGATCTTGCGGCGGGCCAGATCGCCCGTGCCGCCAAAAATGACCAGATCGAAATCGTCCACCGGAATGACGCGCGCGACCATGAGAGTTCCTCCGGAAGTCCTGAAAAGTGACGCAGCCCATCAGGACCGCTGGCAAGCATGTTAGCGCTATCATACGCTCTTGGTGGCGCGTTTACACCGATAACTTTCGCACGTCCAGTGTTTCGCTGAAAGTCCGCAGGGGACCTAGCGCGGCAACTGGCGCAAAGCGGTTTCCATCGCTTCGAGAAATCGACTGCGATCCCCCTTGGAAAACGGTCTTTGACCGCCGATCCCCTGCCCGTCCAGCCCGGCGCGCAGATCGGCCATGATGGCCCGGGTGGCGATCTGCCCGCCGATTCCGTCCATGGTGAAGCGGTCCCCGCGATGGCCCAGAACCGCTGCCCCCACCTTGAGGCAGCGCTCGGCCAACAGGATATCGGCAGTGATGACCAGCACACCGGGCCCCGATGCCTCGGCAATTGCATCATCCGCAGCGTCGAACCCGTCCGAGACGGTGAATTGCCGGATCAAAGGGTGATCGGGCAGCCGAAGCCCCTGGTTGGCAACGAAGACGATGGACTGCTGGTGGCGCAGCGCGACGCGAATCGCCTCTTGCTTGACCGGGCAGGCATCGGCATCGACCAGGATCATGGACGCTCGGCGGCCAAATCCCGCATTGCCCCCGATAACAGCGACGCTTCGCTGGCCATGCCGAGGAAATTCACACCCAGATCGACGGCCCATCTCCGCGCCTCCGGGGTTCCAAGAATAATGCCAGCGGCTTTGCCCTGCGCCCTGATCTTGGGGATAGCGCCCGCGATGGCCGCCCGCACCATGTCATGGTCGATCTCGTCGCGATGGCCCATATCGGCGGCCAGATCGGCAGGACCGATGAAGACGCCATCGACCCCGTCAACTGCGGCGATCTCGTCGACCACATCAATGGCGGCGCGGCTTTCGGCCTGCACGAGAATGCAGATTTCATCATTGGCGTCGGTGGTATAGTCGGCAACTGCCCCGAACCGCGCCGAACGGGTCACCGCCGCGCCCTGCCCCCGCACACCGTCGGGCGGATAGCGGCAGGCGCGCACAACGGCGCGCGCCTGTTCCGGCGTGTCGACCATCGGCACCAGAACGCTTTGCGCGCCCAGGTCCAGCACCTGTTTCAGCACCCAGTCCTCGGCCACCGGCACCCGCACGACCGCCTGCGCCGGGGTGGCGGCCAGCGCCATCAACTGCGCGCGAATGCCGACCGGGTCCCATGGGCTGTGCTCGCCGTCGATCAGGCACCAGTCGAAGCCGCTGTGACCGGCCGCTTCCGTCACAAGCGCCGATCCGAAGTTCAGCCAAAGCCCCTTCAGCAAACGTCCGTCGGACAGTGCGATCTTCAGATGGTTTGTCGGGGCGGGCATGGTGGACTCCTCCGTTAGGCGTTTGGCCTCTTTTTGGCCTGTCGCGGGCGCCGGGGAAACCTGTTTTGCGCAAGGCCCGCGCAGATTGCCGATCCGGGCCGCTGTCCTGCCGGGAAAGGTCCAAATCGGCCCTTTTCAATCACGGAAACCCGACATAACGTGTTGCCACAAGAACAAACAGTTCAATCAGGGAGAACATCATGAAAAAGCTTCTGCTGGCGTCTGCCGCGACACTGGCCATGACCGGCGCGTCTTTCGCCGACAGTCATGGCGGCGGCGGAGAAGTGAAGATCGGGGTCATCCTCGGCTTCACCGGACCCATCGAATCGCTGACCCCGCAAATGGCCCAAGGCGCCGAACTGGCGATGGCCGAAGTGACCGCGTCCGGCGGGCTGATGGGCGGCATGACCGTCACTTCGGTGCGCGCGGACTCCACCTGCATCGACTCCGCCGCCGCACAGGCCGCCGCGGAACGTCTAATCACCGCAGAGGGCGTGTCCGGCATCATGGGCGCCGACTGCTCGGGCGTGACCACGTCGATCCTGTCCAACGTCGCCGTGCCGAACGGCATGGTGATGATTTCGCCCTCGGCCACCTCGCCTGCGCTGACCTCGGTCGAAGACAACGGCCTTTTCTTCCGCACCTCGCCCTCTGACGCCCGTCAGGGCCAAGTCATGAGCGATGTGTTGATGGATCGCGGCATCGACACCGTGGCCGTGACCTACACCAACAACGACTATGGCCAAGGTCTGGCTGACAGCTTTGCCGCGGCCTTCGAAGCGGCCGGCGGCACCGTCACTCTCGTGGCAGCCCACGAAGACGGCCGCGCCGACTACTCGGCCGAAGTTGGCGCGCTGGCCTCTGCTGGCGGTCAGGCTCTGGTTGTGGCGGGCTATGTCGATCAAGGCGGCTCCGGCGTTGTTCAAGCGGCACTGGACACCGGCGCATTCGACACGTTCGTGTTCCCCGACGGCATGATCAGCCAGGCGCTGGTCGATAACTTCGGCACCGATATCGACGGGTCGTTCGGCCAGCACCCCGGCACCGACTCTGAAGGGGCGGCGTTGTTCCAGGAGATGGCCACCGAGGCCGGCTTCGACGGCACCTCGCCCTTCACCGGCGAAAGCTATGACGCGGCTGCGCTGATGCTGCTGGCGATGGCCGCGGCGGGGTCCACCGATCCGGGCGATTATGCAGGCCATATCATGGACGTCGCAAACGCCCCCGGCGAACTGATCCAGCCCGGCCAATTGGCCCATGCCCTTGAACTGATCGCTGCCGGTGAGGATGTCGATTACGAAGGTGCCACGGCTGTGGAACTGATCGAGCCGGGCGAATCCGCGGGCAACTACCGCGAGATCGAGATCGAAAACGGTGAAATCGTCACCGCGCAATATCGCTGATCCCCGGCAAAGGGATTGCACAGGGGCAGCCCGGTTCATCGCCGGGCTGCTTCGTTTACAGCATGTCGTGCAAAATTGGGAACCGGTATTGCGCTCCTTGGACATGCAAAATCAATAGGTTAGAGCGGGGCGCGGGATTGTGAATGATCGTGGCACGCTCTCAGGAGCCGATAAACAAAGAGAGTTCCGGCATGATCGACGTTCATGACCTTCATAAACATTTCGGCGGGTTTCATGCCGTGGACGGAGCGACGCTCAGCATCGAGGGCGGCTCAATCACCGGGTTGATCGGCCCAAACGGCGCCGGAAAAACAACCCTTTTCAATGTGATCGCTGGCGTTCTTCAACCCACCTCCGGGCATGTGACCATGGCTGGCGAGGACATCACCGGCTTGCCGCCGCATGAGCTGTTTCACAAGGGGCTGCTGCGCACCTTCCAGATCGCGCATGAATTCGGGTCGATGACCTGCCGGGAAAACCTGATGATGGTGCCGGGCGATCAGTCGGGCGAGAGCCTCTGGAACACGTGGTTTGGGCGCAAACGGATCGCCGACGAGGAACGCGCGCTGCGCGCCAAGGCCGACGAAGTGCTTGAATTCCTGACGATTTCTCACATCGCCGATCTCAAGGCAGGCGAGATTTCCGGTGGGCAAAAGAAGCTGTTGGAACTGGGCCGGACGATGATGGTGGATGCCAAGATCGTCTTCCTCGACGAGGTCGGCGCAGGCGTCAACCGGACCCTGCTGTATACCATTGCCGACGCCATCAAGCGGCTGAACACCGAGCGCGGATACACTTTTGTTGTCATCGAGCATGATATGGATTTCATTGAGAAAATTTGCGATCCGGTGATCTGCATGGCCGAGGGCAAGGTGCTGGCGCAGGGCACGTTGGCCGAGATCAAGGCCAATGAGCATGTGATCGAGGCCTACCTTGGCACCGGTCTGAAGAACAAGGAAACGGCATGATGGCGCGGGCCGAAAAAGGGGTATCGCCATGCGTGCACCCCCCGTACACCCCCTGTACACCCCCCGTACAGACAAACCGCCACCTTGCCGACAGGGCCATGGAGGGCGCGAAATGAGTGGAAACGCCTATCAGGATGACCGCGGCAACAAGGATGCCTCGATCACCAACCCCTCTGGCGTGGGCACGATGCAACCTGCCGAGGGGCTCGACAACAGCACCACCCCGGCCGAGGGCGCGCCTTACCTGATCGGCGAGGCGATGACCGGAGGCTACGGCAAGGGCGCCGATATTCTGCACGACTGCACCATCGCCGTCGAAAAGGGCCAGATCGCGGTGATTGTCGGCCCCAACGGCGCGGGCAAATCCACCGCCATGAAGGCAGTTTTCGGAATGCTGAACCTGCGCCAAGGCCGCGTGGTGCTGGATGGCGAAGACATCACCCACCTGACCCCGCAGGCACGCGTGGCCAAGGGCATGGGGTTCGTGCCCCAGACCTCGAATATCTTTACCTCGATGACCGTCGAGGAGAACCTCGAAATGGGGGCCTTTATCCGCCATGACGATTTCCGGGGCACGATGGAACAGGTCTATGAGCTGTTCCCGATCCTCAGGGAAAAACGCTATCAGGCCGCGGGCGAGTTGTCGGGCGGCCAGCGCCAGCAGGTGGCCGTGGGCCGGGCGCTGATGACGCAGCCCAAGCTGTTGATGCTGGACGAACCGACGGCTGGCGTCAGCCCGATTGTCATGGATGAACTATTTGATCGGATTATCGAAGTTGCCCGCACCGGGATCTCTATCCTGATGGTCGAGCAGAACGCTCGACAAGCCCTTGAAATTGCTGACAAGGGTTATGTCATGGTGCAGGGCCGCAATGCCTATACAGACACCGGCAAGGCCCTGTTGGCCGACCCCGAGGTCAGGAAGAGTTTTCTTGGAGGATAATGTTCATGACAAGATTTCTGACACTGAGCATCCTGCTGACCGGGCTGGCCGCCCCGGCATTGGCACAAGACCGCACATTCGCCTGCACCATGACCGAGGCCTGCCGCACGGATGGCGGCAACTGCCAGCCGGAAGACCTGACCTACAATTTCACCCTGAACCCGACCACGGGCGCGGGCGAGATGGAGCAGCGAGAGGGCAATTTCTTCGACGGTCATGTCTACGACAGCGATGGGGCGCTGCATTTCCTGTTCGTGAACGCGGCGGGCGCGGAACTGGCCACGATCAGCGAAGAAGGGCCGATTGTCTTTACCGGCAACATGGCCGTGGGCCGCGACATGCTGCATTACCGGCTGAACGGCACCTGCCGCGAGACCACCGGCGGCGCGGGCCGCAAGTGACCGGGCGCGGCAGCATAGATGGGCTTTGGCTGGCCCCGATGGTGGTGGCGGCGTTGGGCTGGTCCACCCCGCCCGGCATGGCCGCTGTCGCGGGGCCGCTTCTGTGCCTTCTCAGCCCGGCTTGCGGGGACATTCCCGGTTGCATCCCCGGCGCCTACACAATCGAAATCGCCCCGATCGACCACGAGGACGGACTGTGGTTCGGCTATGCGGGCACCAGCCTGCCGGCGGAAGAACTGCCGCCGGACGACACCGCCGCGCGCAGGTTCAGAACCATTGGCGGCGCGCAGCTTGAACTGCTGAGCGTCTTTGACGACGGCGCAGCGATCCACACCCGCAGCGTCGAGGTGCCGGGCCAAGGCCCGGTGGCGCTGACATCCCACGGACAATGCGAGACCCTGCTATGACCCTGACCGCCGGGCGCATCGCCCTATCCGCCTGTCTGGCCTTCGCGCCCCTGCCCGCCTTGGCGCAGGCCGAAACGGCGCAGGCCGAATTGTCCTGCACCATGGCCACGATCTGCATCGAGGCCGACCCTTGTCAGGACTGGGGGCAAGAGATCGCCGTCACCGAAACCGCCGAGGGCGACTGGCGCGTGGTCTGGGACCCGACGCTGCCTTCGGATTACGATCTGGTGGCAGACCTGCCCGCCCCCGAAGGATCGCTGGAGCCGACCCGCCTGCGGAGCCTTTTCCTGTCCAACCCCGACACGCAGGCGGTGCAACTGGTGACGCTGGCCGAAACCGGCAATATCGTCGTTACCCTGCACCAGCCGCAACTGCGCCCGCGCGCGGTGACCGGCTTTGGCCGCTGCGCCAGCGCCGTGCCGGACACCGAAGCCCCCGAGGTCAGCGAATGAGGGCGCTTGCGCCGATCCTGCTTGTGCTGGCGTCCCCGGCGCTGGCCGAGACCGGATTCCGGTGCAGCTTTACCGTGACATGTGCGGCCGCCGGGGACTGCGCCCCCGCCGACCTGCGCGCCGAGATCGGGCTGGATGAGGACGGATCGGCGCTGTTTTTCGCGGGCGATGCGGGCCCGGTGCCCGCGCTGCGGCTGGCGAGCGGGCCAGACGGCTTTGCCTATCGCCTCGACAATGGGGCGACCGGGCTGATCACCATTCATGCCGACGGCACCGCGCTGAGCAGCCGCCACGCCGACGGGGCGGCCGCGACGCTTTTCGGCACCTGCGAGGATGTGCCATGAGCCGCCTGCCCGCCCCTGCCCTGCTGGTCTGCGCGGCCACACCGACGGGCGCGACAAGCGGCCACCGTGGTGGTGGCCGCCTGCCCCTTTCCCGCCGTCATGCCAAGGCTTGTTTGGCCATGACGGTGCATAGCGCGGGCCAGACTCTGGTCTTCGAAACCTTTTCCGGCCGATGTGAGACGGAGGACTAATGGACCTAATCAACGCCATTGTCGTGCTCGCCAATTTCGTCATCGTGCCAGCCACCGCCTATGGCGCGCAGCTGGCCCTTGGGGCGCTTGGTGTGACGCTAATCTACGGGATCCTCAGGTTCTCGAACTTCGCCCACGGGGACACCATGGCCTTTGGCGCCATGGTGACGATCCTCGTGACATGGGCCTTGCAGGGCGCGGGCATCACGTTGGGGCCGCTGCCCACGGCGCTTTTGGCGCTGCCGGTGGGGATTGCGGCCACGGCGCTGCTGGTGATCGGGACCGACCGGGTGGTTTACCGGTTCTACCGACAGCAAAAGGCCAAGCCGGTGATCTACGTGATCGCCTCGTTGGGCGTGATGTTCATCATGAACGGGCTGGTGCGCTTTATCATCGGGGTGGGCGACCAGCGCTTTGCCGATGGCGAGCGCTTCATCATCTCGGCGCGGACCTTTCGGAGCATGACAGGGCTGGACGAGGCGCTGGCGATCCGCACCAGTCAAGGACTGACGCTGGTGATCGCGGTAATCGCGGTGGCGCTGTTGTTCTGGTTCCTCAACAAGACCCGCACAGGCAAATCCATGCGCGCCTTTTCCGATAACGAGGATCTGGCGCTGCTGTCGGGGATCAACCCCGAAAAGGTGGTGCTGGTGACATGGATCATCGTGGCGGCGCTGGCAACGACGGCGGGGGTGCTTTACGGTCTGGACAAGAGTTTCAAGCCCTTCACCTATTTCCAGTTGTTGCTGCCCATTTTCGCCTCGGCCATCGTCGGCGGGCTGGGCAATCCGCTTGGGGCCATCGCGGGCGGCTTCGTCATCGCCTTTTCCGAGATTTCGGTGACCTATGCATTTCGCCGCTTCGCCGCGCACCTGTTGCCCGAAAGCTGGCAGCCGGAGGGGTTGATGCAGCTTTTGTCCACTGACTACAAATTCGCCGTGAGCTTCGCGATCCTGTTGATCGTGCTGTTGTTCAAGCCCACGGGCCTGTTCAAGGGGAAATCGGTATGACGCGGATCGCACCCAGAAACCTGATCCTCTTCGGCCTTGTGGCGGTGCTGTATATCGCCACCGGGGTCATGCAGTCGTGGAACACCACGCTGACCATCCTGAACATGGGGCTGATTTCAGCCGTCATGGCGCTTGGGGTAAACATGCAATGGGGCTACGCCGGGCTGTTCAACGTCGGTATCCTCGGCTTTACCGCGCTTGGCGGGGTGGCGGCGGTGATCGTGTCCATGCCGCCGGTGCCCGAGGCGTGGGCGGCAGGTGGCCCGCGTATCCTGCTGGCGCTGCTGATCGGGGCGGCGACGATCTTCGCCGCCAGCCAGGCGTGGAAGCGGCTGCCAGCCGGGGTGCTGCGCGTGGCGGCGATGCTGGCCGTGCTGATCGGGGGCTTCATCCTCTACCGGGCGATCTTCGATCCTGCGCGTGACGCGGTGGAAAGCGTCAACCCGGCGCTGACCGGCTATCTCGGCGGGCTTGGCCTGCCGATCGTGCTGGCCTGGCCGGTGGGCGGGCTGTTCGCCGCCGGCGCCGCCTGGATCGTGGGCAAGACAGCGCTCGGCCTGCGGTCCGACTACCTGGCCATCGCCACGCTGGGGATTGCCGAGATCATTCTGGCCGTCCTGAAGAACGAGGACTGGATGGCGCGGGGCGTCAAGAACGTCACCGGCCTGCCCCGGCCCGTGCCCTATGAAATCGACCTGCAAAACGCCGACTGGTTCCTGTCGCTGTCGGATCGGTTGGGGGTGAGTGCCGTCACCTTTTCGTCGATTACCGTCAAGCTCAGCTATGCGGCGCTGTTCACCGTGGTGCTGCTGCTGCTGATATGGATGACGCAGATGGCGCTCAACTCGCCCTGGGGCCGGATGATGCGCGCGATCCGCGACAACGAGGTCAGTTCCGAGGCCATGGGCAAGGACGTGACCCGGCGGCATTTGCAGATCTTCATCCTCGGCTCTGCCGTCTGCGGGCTGGCGGGCGCGATGATGACCACGCTGGATGGCCAGCTTGTGCCCGGCACCTATAACCCGCTGCGGTTCACCTTCCTGATCTGGGTGATGGTGATCGTGGGCGGATCGGGAAACAACTGGGGCTCGGTGTTGGGGGGCTTCCTGATCTGGTGGTTGTGGATCATGGTCGAACCGATCGGGTTGTGGCTGATCCAGACACTGACTGCTGGCATGGCGGAGGATAACGCCCTGCGGGTTCACCTGATTGACTCGGCGGCGCATATGCGGCTGCTGACGATGGGGGTGTTCCTGCTGGTGATGCTGCGCTTCAACCCCAGGGGCCTGATCCCGGAGAGGTGAGCGGTCTCGGTTGTGCCGCTGGAAGAGCGTTTGAAAAGGGCCGGAAACGGCCCTTTTTCATGGTCCATCGACGCTGTCGCGCGCGGAGGTTACGGCAAATCCAGCCAGTCGCCCGCCCCGCCCGGCAATTGCGGACGAAAATAGACGATGGCACGTCCCTCCTCGGGCGCCTCTGCGCCTTCGGCCCACGGGGACACGCCATGCAGAACCAGCCGATGCAACAGCGTCGCCTCGCCGGGATCGGCGGGCAGGGCCACCCGGCGGCACCTCTGGAACACGTCACGGCGGGCGGCGTGGTAAGCGTCGGTCAGGTCAATCTCGGTCCACACCTCGACCGGGTGGGCGCGCAGCACGGCCCCGAGGCGCGCGCGGATAATGGCATGGCTGCCCTCCCACACCACCAGAGGCGCGGCCCCTGCCCCGCATCGGGTCAACGGCACGCCGAGAATCCAGCCATGCGGCTCTTTCAGATAGCGGCGGCGCTCTGGCCCCACGGGCAACAGTCCGTCGAGATGCGCCGCATCGCGGTCGCGCCGGTAACGGTGATTGGCATCGCTTTCCTGCGGGTCTTGCCGGGGATAGCCGGGATAGGTGACCGAGACCTGCCCGGTGTCGAGCGGCAGCCGCCCGGTGATCTGTTGTGCCGCATCGAGCGCCGCGCAGGCGAACGGCGGCGATCCGTTGATCCGGCCCGCGCCGTCATTGTCCAGCACGTTGACCCCGGCAAACCACGTGCCGCCATGGCGCAGCCACGCCGCGCGCAGTGCCGGGTCGCGGGCGGTGGCCAGCGCCGCCGGCGTTGCCTGCGCAAGCCAGTCTTGCAGCCGGGGGTCCGGCCCGAAGACCTGATACCCGGCGGCAAGCCAGCTCAAAACCCGAGCGCCTTTCGAAGCATGTTGAGTGCCATGATCATGATGAACCCGGCGAAGATCCGCTTCAGGGGTTTCGGGTCCATCGCATGGGCCAGTTTCACACCGATGGGGGCGGTGATCATGGTCATGGCGACGACGACCACGAAGGCCACCAGGTTGACCTGCCCGATCGTGTAGGGCGGACGCCCCGGACCGTCACCGCCGACCAGCAGAAAGCCGATCATCGAGGGCACCGCGATGATGACACCAAAGCCCGCCGCCGTGGCAACCGCGCGGTGGATGGGCCGGTTATAAAGCGTCATCAGCGGCACGCCGAAGCTGCCGCCGCCAATCCCCATCAACACCGAAAGAAACCCGATCAGGGGCGATACGACGGCCCGCGCCGCACCCTTGGGCATCTCGTCGCCAAGCCGCCAACTGGACCGTCCAAAGGCAAGATACAGGCCAACGCAAAGGCCAAGCACGCCGAAAATGCCCATCAAGACCTCGTTCTTGAGGCCCGAGGCCGCCACCACGCCAAGCGCCGCGCCAATGGCAATGCCGGGGCCCCATGTCTTGAGAATCGCCCAATCCACCGCGCCCTTGCGGTTATGCGCCAGAACCGAGCGGATGGAGGTGACGACGATGGTGGCAAGCGAGGTGGCCAGACAGATCTGCATCAGTTCGGGTGTGTCATAGCCGAGCGAGGAAAAGGCGAAGAAAAAGGCGGGAACGAGGATGATGCCGCCACCGACCCCGAGCAGCCCCGCAACCACACCGGCAAAGGCCCCTATGGCAAGGATAAGCCCCAGAAGCGGCAAGTATTGGGTGAAGTCGGCCATCGCATGTCCCCTCGCGTGTTTTGCGGCGACTTAACCAGAGCTTGCGGGGAATGGAAAGCGCCCTCAGGCGGCAAACTGGCCAACCGCCGCCAGCGCCCGCGCCACCACCTCGGGGCCCGCGCCGGGCTTGTGGGCTTCTTGCGACAGGATGCGTTTCCAGTGGCGCGCGCCGGGGCGGCCCGCGAAGAGGCCCAGCATATGCCGGGTGATCTGATTCAGCTTGCCGCCCGCGGCCAGATGCGCTTCGATATAGGGCAGCATGGCCTCGGCCACCTGATGCGCGGTCTTTGGCGGATGGGCCGCGCCGAACACCCTCTGGTCGGCATCGAGCAGCACATCGGCCGGGGTGTGATAGGCGGCGCGCCCGATCATTGCCCCGTCCATGCCGGCGGCGAGATGGGCCTCGACCTCATCAAGCGTGGCGATGCCGCCGTTCACTGACAGGTGCAGATGCGGAAATTCTGCCTTCATTCGATGCACCAGCGCGTAGTCGAGCGGCGGGATATCGCGATTTTCCTTGGGGCTGAGCCCTTGCAACCACGCCTTGCGCGCGTGGATGGAAAAACGGGTCACACCTGCCGCCGAGACCTGCCGCAGAAAGTCGGGCAGCACCTGCTCGGGGTTTTGGTCGTCCACTCCGATCCGGCATTTGACGGTCACTTCGACCGGGCTGGCGTCGATCATCGCCGCGACACACGCGGCCACAAGCGCGGGCCGTTCCATCAGCACGGCCCCGAAGAGGCCCGATTGCACCCGATCCGAGGGGCAGCCGACGTTGAGGTTGACCTCGTCATAACCATAACCCGCCGCAATCCGCGTGGCTTTGGCCAAATCCGCAGGATCAGAGCCGCCAAGCTGCAAGGCCACCGGATGTTCGGCAGGATGATAGGCCAGCAACCGGTCGCGGTCGCCATGCAGGATCGCAGGTGCCGTGACCATCTCGGAATAGAGCAAGGTCTGCGAGGTCATCTGCCGGTGAAAAAACCGGCAATGGCGATCGGTCCAATCCATCATAGGCGCGGAAGATAGGCGCGCTGCCGCGGTGGCTGCGTTGTCGGGCATTCAGAGTTCTCCTCAGGTGCGCCCACTACCAGAACGGACCCGCTGTGCACACCATACGCACACGGCGTCTGTCCCGCCACCCCACCCCGTACATAGACAGGAAGACGGCGGTGTTTGGGTGGGCTCGCTTCGAGAATGGGACGTCGTCGGACCCTCTTGCTTCAACAAATGTTGTAATGTGGGGCGTGTTCGACTATCCTTCATGGCATGCCCAGACTCTCGATCGATATCTCGCCGGAAGACCACCAGAAGCTCAAGGCCATCGCTGCTCTCAAGGGGCAGAGCATCAAGGACTATGTCCTGGGTCGGGCGCTTGGTGACGCCCCTACCCTTGCCGGGATGAGCGAGGACCAGGCTTTCATGGCGCTGGCCAACTTCCTGGAGCCGAGGATCAAGCAAGCACGGCGCGGCGAGCTTTCCGGCAAGTCCCTTGACGAGATCCGGCGCGAAGAACGCAAGCGCGCAGGGGTCTAGCCCGATCCATGCCGAGCTACGACCTTACGCTTGCGGCGGAAGAAGACCTTCGGGGTATATGGCGGTACACCTTTGAAACCTGGGGACCCCAACAAGCGGACAAGTACCTGGATCAGCTCGGGGACTGCTTCGACGCGATCGGGAGCAGACGAGCACCGTCACGATCATTACCGCAATTGCCTGACGAGATCTGCATCCATCGATGCCAGCGTCACTACATCTTCTGGACAGTCATCGACCGCCCCATCATCATCGCCGTCTTGCACGAGAAAATGGATGTCCTGCAGCGGCTGGCAAACCGGCTCTGATGGCCGGCCTGAGTGCTTGAATTCGGAAGCGCGGTCATGCCGAGCTGTACGGAGCCAAACTATAAAAGATGATCGATTTTAAATGACTTTGTCCGAAACGCGAAATAGGGCGCAGCGGTTTTACCGGACAAGAGAGCATCATCGAACGGCCAGCGTTCCGATTTTTTGCATGTCGTACGCACAGAACGCGCAGCTCCGGATACAGCGAGAGGTGCGGAATGCGATAAACGCATGATTAACCAGGGATTAACTGCATAACGGCAATCTGTCGAAGTTTTGCAAAACTGGTCTGGGGATCACCATGAACGAATTTCGCGGCGCAACGCTTCAGGAGGCCATTCACCAGGCGCTCCGATATCCAGCTTTGTCGACAAAGAAACTGGCCAAGGTGTCGGCGAAATTCGACTTTCCCGCCCGCATGCGCACGGGAAGTGTTCTGTTTGTCGGTGAAGGCAATCTGAGTTTTGCGCTAACGATGTCGCGCAAGCCGCGCGTTCCAACCTCCTCGATCCTGGCGACAGTGTTCGAGGCAGAGGAGGACCTGACGGACACGGCCTACGACAATGCGCGAAGACTTCTGAAGCTGGGATGCCGCGTCAAAACCGGCGTGGATGCCACACGGCTCTCCGACCCCATTGGGAAACGCCAGTTCCGAACGATCATCTTCCAGTTTCCAAACGTGGCCTCACGCGACCCAAGCTACGGGCAAAATCCAAATCATGTCCTGGTGACAAGGTTCCTCAAGAGCGCTCGGAACCATTTGAAACCGGGCGGCCTGGTCGTCATCTCGACCGTGGACAGCCCGTTCTACGAGGGCGCGTTCAAGATGGACGAGGCGGCGCGGAAGGCGGGTTTTGCGGCTCCGGCGATCTACACTTTCGACCCCAAAGACTACCCGGGATATACCCACCAGAACACGGCCAACGAGGAGTCCGCCGCCGATGGCCACACCGCCTTCGCAACTTTCGTTTTTTCCGGATGAGTGGCCCGACGGGCTGACCTATCTGGAAAACTACATCCCTGAGGATGAGGCCGACAGGCTTGTTCAGACAATCGACGCGGCCCCCTGGCGCACCGATCTGAAGCGACGGGTGCAGCACTACGGCTATCGTTACGACTACAAGGCGCGGCAGGCCCGGCGGGAAGATTACCTTGGGCCACTGCCAGACCTGTTCCAGCAGTTGGCGAAGCGATTGACCGATGAAGGTCATTTTCAAACCGTGCCTGAGCAGATGATTGTCAATGAGTACCAGCCGGGACAAGGAATCTCGGCTCACGTGGATTGCCAACCCTGCTTCGGGGAGACGATAGCATCCCTGAGCCTTCTCTCGGCATGCGTGATGCGGTTCGCCTCGCAGAAGTCTTCCCGGAAAATGGATCTTCTTCTCCGGCCCGACAGCCTGTTGGTTATGGCAGGCGAAGCCCGCCATGAATGGACGCATGCCATTCCGGCCAGAAAGACAGATCTTGTCAAAAGCCAGAGGTTCCAACGAACGCGGCGCATTTCGCTGACATTTCGGCAGATGAGATTTGAGAACTGATTTTCGCCGCCTTGAAAAAAAGGAGCGAAGAAAACGCGACGTAGCGCGATATCACGCGATCAAAACATGAACACACGCTGCACACGGTCACACACAACACATTGATATTCAGCGGAAATCGCCACCATCCATCATGGGCGCGACGGACAATCTGGCGTGGTGTTCTATCTGCATGGTTCGTGGATCTTCGAATTGTGCGCGGCGGCGGGGAGGTTCGCTGGACTGCGCCCTGATCGTCCCGAACGTGCCCGTTTCGGGCGTCTCATCGCACAAATCAGCCGGATATGGAAATGGCCGCCGTTTTCCGAGTGTCCCTGTGCGGTCGCCCCCCGACGGCATTGATGATGATGTGACCGCCCCGTTCCACTGAAAACGCTTGATGCAAAACGAAATCGGGCAAGGATTTTTTGAGATAGACAATTTGGTCAGGGTATTGGTTATTCCGGCGTCAATCTTCAGGCTCGCCGGGTGCGAGAGCACGACGACTCCGTCTCAGGGGATGTGCTGGCAGGATAGGACCGTTTCGCCGCCCGAGACGATCTGCCTGCCGTCTGTCAGATCTCTGGCCAGCCACGGCGCGCTGAGACGGTTCACCACAGACCGGTTTCCAAATGGTCCGGGCCAGCCCCCTGCGCCCGTTACCGCGCCAGAACCAGATCGACCCGCAGCCCGCCAAGATCCTCGCTCTCTGACAACCGCATGGTGCCGCCGTGCCCGCGAGCGATGTCATTGGCGATGGCCAGCCCCAGACCGACGCCACCGCCCCGGTTCTGGTTGCGCGACTCGTCGAGCCGGGCAAATGGCCGGACAGCACGCGCGCGGTCCTCGGGCGCGATGCCGGGGCCATCATCCTCGACCGTGAACCGCAGGGCGCGGTCCAGCACGGTCACGGTCAGCCGCGCGCGACTGCCATAGCGCAGGGCATTGGTCAGCAGGTTGGACACCGCACGGCGCACGGCGCCCCCGCGCAGCGCCACGCTCGGGGCCTCGTCCGGCAAAACCATTTCGACCGTGCCGCCCATGCGGCGCACATCCTCGACAACGCTGCGGGCGAGGTCCAGCACATCGAGCTGTTCGGGGTCATCCAACGCCTCGGACCGGGCAAAGGCAAGAAAGGTGTCGAGAAGCGACTCCATTTCGGACACGTCCCGCAACAGGTCTTCCGCTTCGGTCGGATCGTCCAGCATCGACAGGCCCAGCTTCATCCGGGTCAGCGGCGTGCGCAGATCGTGACTGACGCCCGACAACATCATTGTGCGCTGTTCGATCTGCCGTTCGATCCGGGCCCGCATATCCAGAAAGGCGCGCCCTGCCGCCCGCACCTCAAGCGCGCCAGACGGCTTGTAGGGCACCACCCGCCCCTTGCCGAAAGCCTCTGCCGCGCGGGCCAGCCGGCGAATGGGGCGCAACTGGTTGCGCAAGAAGATGAAGGCCACGGCGGTCATCAGGATACCGGTGAAAAACATGATGACGAAAAGCTGGTGCGGGTTCGAGGCAGAAACCCGCCGCCGGGCCGCCTCGATCCGCAGCGACCGCCCGCCCGCATCGAGGCCCAGAATGACCGCCCGCTCGTTTTCCGCCAGATCCACCCATGTCACATCCGGCAACATGCTGTGCAGCGTGCGCACGACAACCAGGCCCGACAGGTCGTACCACCGCCGCCGCTCGGTTTGCACCGCCGCCCAATCCGGCGGGTCGGCAAGGCTCACGTCGAGGTCCAGACGGTTGGCCAGCCGCAGCGCCGTCGCCAGGTCGGTCTCTTGCAGTTCCTGTTCCACCAATTGCAGGTCAAGCCCGAGCGCCGAGGTCAGTTGCAACGTGACATCCTCGAAATGGCGTTGCAGGAAGACCACTGACACGACAAGTTGCACCGTGACAATCGGCACGATCAGGATGAGTGCGGCGCGCCCGTAAAGCCCGCGCGGCATGAAGGTCTTGAGCCAGGTCCAACGCATACCCCATCTAACCCGCAGGGGAAGCCCGAGGAAAGAGAGATGACCATCCTTCAGCTAACCCCCGGCCTGCGCCGCCTGACCGCGCCAAACCCGTCGCCCATGACGCTGCACGGCACCAACACGTTCCTCATCGGCGAGACCGACATCGCAGTGATCGACCCCGGCCCGCAGAGCGAGCCGCATCTTCAGGCGATTCTGGACGCCGTGGGCCCGGGTCAACGGATTACCTGTATCCTTGTTACCCATTCCCATCTGGACCACTCGCCGCTGGCCCGGCCCCTCGCCACGGCCACCGGCGCCCCCGTTCTGGCGGCAGGCCCGAGCGATTGGGGCCGCTCGCCAAGGATGCAGGCGCTGGCAACCGAGGGGCTGATCGGCGGCGGAGAAGGTGTCGATGCGGCGTTCAACCCGGACCGCCTGTTGGCGGATGGCGAGATTGTGGAGGGCGACGGTTGGCGCATCGAGGCGATCCATACGCCCGGCCACATGGCCAACCACCTCGCCTTCGCGTGGAACCGCGCGGTGTTCGTCGGTGATCTTGTCATGGCGTGGGCGACCTCGCTGATCTCGCCCCCCGATGGCGACCTGACCGCGTTTCGCAAGTCCCTGCGACGCCTGATCGCGCGCGATGACCGCATCCATTACCCGGCCCATGGAGAGGCGATAATTGATCCGTCGGCGCGCTGTCAGCAGTTGCTGGACCACCGCGATGGACGCGAGGCACAGATTCTGAAGGCCCTTGCCAACGGGCCCGCCACCCCCTCCGCCCTGACGCGCCGGATCTACACCGACGTCGACCCTCGGCTTCTACCGATGGCAGAGCGCAATGTGCTCGCGCATCTCATTGATCTGGTTGAAAGAAACCTCGCGGAACCAGTAGACACGCTTTCCGCAACAGGCCCATTTCGCGCCCCGTAGAAGAAGTTGAACTTTTTGCGTCAAACCCTCTGGACGCCGGGAATCCAGATTGCTATATCGCCCCCAGTTCCGGCGTAGCTCAGCGGTAGAGCAGTTGACTGTTAATCAATTGGTCGTAGGTTCGATCCCTACCGCCGGAGCCATATATCTTGCCCCCATTGCTACCGCGTCGCGCAAGATGATTGTTATGTCCTGATTAAATCAGTGTCCAACCTGAAGCTTGCGCTTGAGCAATCTACCGACAAGGACCGACAACATCGCTGACCGGCCGGTCAAAATTCGGCCAAAGCGATGGAGACGGTCATGCCGCACCAGAAGATCACCCAGGGCCTCGTTGACGGCAGGATTTCACTCAGCGGTATCATGATACCGACCTTGCAAGGTTCAACCTGTCAGTGGGACGACGCAGCACAACCTACTATGCCGCTGGCGAAGCGGGCGGACGCTTCATCCGCGTGAAAACTAGCCGTGCCGACGTTACCAATGCGAACGGGGCGCGGGCACTGCCGAAGACGGGTGCGCGGCGCTGACCATTGCCTTGGCCTGCACAAGATCGGCTCAGCAAGGGGTCACCGTACAACCAAGCTATGTCGGCTAACCCTCTGGCCCCAGGGCAGAAAACCCACCCCTTTATCCGCCCCTCTGCGCGTGGCTTCGCAAAGGGTACAGGTTTTACCGCATCCAGTGAACCCCGGCTGGTGGCAGGGTCACGCCCTCGAACGTAACCGGCTCGGCCCCGTAGTTGATCAGAAACCGAATGCCCCCGGCCTGCCGTTGCCGCAGCCCTTCCGGCATCGCGACGGTCTTGACCCCGGTCTCTTGCAACGCAGCCGATAGCAAGCGGATCAGCGCGGCCTCGTCCAGCCAGCCACCCAGATAGGTGACATGGCCCGCGCGCATCGCCACCGGCTGCCCGTCTTCGGCGGTCGCAAGGATGACCTCCTCCGCCCCTTCCAACTCTTCGCGCCAGAGATGCAGATGCCCGCCACCTGCCAGCGGCACCGGCATGTCGGGGCGCAGGGATTCCACGCGGGCAACGGTCACGTCGAGGCCGGGGATCGCGGGCGGCAGCGGCACAGGCATATGCATCTCGGCCGTCTTGGCATTTGTGCGCGGCCCAAGGATTACCGGCCCGTCGTGGGCGGCCATCGCGGCCTGGAAGCGGTCGGACAGCGTGACCGCGCCGGGGGCCAGAACCAGCCGATACCCCGTCAGGTCGTCGGTGTCCGGCGGCAGGATGTCAACCGACTGCCCCAGTTTTCGCAGCGCCCGGTAGGTCTCGAACACCAGACGGAAATAGTCTTGCCCCCGGCCCTGCGGCTGCACGGCCCAAGCCCAAGCTGCGGCATAGTCAAAAACCAGCCCCACCGGGGCTTGGCCCGCTTCCACCTCGGGCAGGTCCGCCAATTCGCGGGCGACCTGCGCGGCCTCGTGAAAGGCCTGCGCGGGCGCGCTGTCAGGGCGCAACATGCCCGCATGCATTTGTTCCTGCGCAAAGGGGGCCTGCCGCCAACGGAAATAGCACACCGCCTCGGCCCCGTGGGCGAACGCCTCCCACGCCCAAAGGCGCGGCATCCCCGGCAGCGGCGTAGGGTTGTAGGGGGCCCAGTTCACCGGGCCGGGCTGCTGTTCCATCACCCACCAACGACCCTGTCCGACGGCGCGGTACAGGTCGTGGTGAAAAGCTTGAAAATCAGGATCTCCCTGCCGCGCGTAGCGGCGCTTGTGGGCTGCATCGGCCTCGATCCGGTCTTCGAGGAATCCCATGGGATAGCTGTCCCACGTGGCAATCTCCATCTGTCGCCCGGTATCGTAGTGATCGAAGGCAACCTCGCGGCCCATGTAGTTGTGTGAAATCGGCGCATCCGACAGCTCCCGAATGATCTCGACCTGCACCGCGTTGAACCGCGCCACCTGATCCGAACTGAAGCGCCGGAAGGCCAGGGCATGTGCCGGGTTCGGCTCTGTCACCGTCAAGGTGGGCAGGTCGATCTGGTTGAACTCGTTGTAGTCCATTGACCAGAAGACATTGCCCCATGCATCGTTCAGGGCCTTGATGGTGCCGTAGCGCGCCGTGCACCATGCCCGAAACGCGACGCGCGCGGCGTCGGAATAGGACACCACCGTGTCGTGGCAGCCATATTCGTTGTCTGTCTGCCACGCCGCCACATGCGGGTTGGCCCCGTAGCGTTCGGCCAATAGCCGCGTGATCCGCGCCGATTCCCGCAAATAGCCCTCGTGGCTGAAACAGTAATGCCGACGAGAGCCAAAGCCGCGTGGCCGACCCTCGGCATCGACGGCCAGCATGTCGGGGTGTTTGTCCAGCATCCAGCGCGGAGGGGTTGCCGTGGGTGTGCCCAGCACAACCTTCAGCCCCGCCGCCCCGAGCGTTTCAGTCGCCCGGTCAAGCCAGTCAAAGCGCAGATCGCCCGGTGTCGGTTCCAGCCGCGACCACGCGAATTCGCCGATCCTCACCCATGTCAGGCCGACCTCGGCCATGCGGGTGGCGTCTTCTGCCCACTGCGCTTCGGGCCAGTGTTCCGGGTAATAACAAGTGCCAAGCGTGCGTTTCACAGGATGACCTCGTGTTCGCGTTGTCCTTGAGCGGTTTCGGTGGCGACGAAGACCTGCCCCGCCAATGGTTCCCGCGCAAGATCGGTTTCGGTCAGGCTTTCGCGCGCGGTGGTAACGTAGAGATCCCGCAACTCCGGTCCGCCGAACGCGGGGCAGGACGGCTGCGACACGGGCAGCCCCACATCGCGGTGAACGGACCCGTCGCGCGCATAGGCCCGCACGCGGGACGATCCCCATTCGGCGCACCAGAAATTGCCATCTGAATCCACCACCGCGCCATCGGGATTGGGGCCATCGGGGCCATGATCGAGGAACACCTCCGGCTCTCCTAGGGGCCAGCCATCCTTGTCGGACAGGCGCTGCCGCCAGACGGTCCCGCGCTTGGTATCGGCAAAATGGGCATAGCCGCCATCGGGCGCGAAACAGATCGCGTTGGTGATGGTGATCCCGTCGAAGAGGCGCCGCACGTCGCCCCGGAAATAGCGATAGATCGCGCCCGCGCCTGGTTCGGCCCCCTTCCCCATCGTGCCGATCCAGAAACCGCCCCACGGGTCAGCGCGGCCATCGTTCGAGCGGGTGCCCGGATTGTCGGCCTCCAGCGGCGCAACGTGCTGTTGCGTGCCGCTCTCGACATTGACCAGCAAAAGGTCGGTTTCCGTCGCCACCAGCAGCGCGTCGCGCCCGACCCAGCCGGCAGCCGAGGCATGGCGATCAAAAGCCCAATCCTGACCCCGCGTCATCAGCCGTTTGCCATTGATATCGAACCAGAAAAGCTGCCCCCGCTCGGGGTGCCAAAGCGGCCCTTCGCCAAGGTCGCAGGGGCGCGCATCGAAGACACTTGCCCTCATGCCGTGGCCTCATCGAAGGCGGCGACAAGCGCCGTCGCCCGGTGACTGATGTCCTCGGCGGACAGACCGGGGGTGTAGAGCGCGGTGCCGATGCCGAACCCGTCGATACCCGCCTGCCACCACTCGGCAAAGTTTCCCGACCCCGCGCCGCCCACGGCATAGACCTGGGTGCCCGTGGGCAACACCGCGCGGATCGCCTTCACGCCACCGGGGCCAATCAGGCTGGCCGGGAAGATCTTTAGTCCATCCGCCCCGGCCTGAAGTGCGGCGAAGCATTCCGTGGGCGTCATCACGCCGGGAAAACTCTGCAATCCCAAGCGTTTGGTTTCTGCGATCACCTCGGCATCCATGTTGGGTGACACCACCAGTTGGCCGCCGACCTTGGCCACACGGGCGGCATCCTTCGGCGTCAGAACCGTGCCTGCACCGATCAGCGCGTCGGCGCCAAAGCGGCGTGCCATGCGGGCAATGCTGTCGAACGGGTCGGGGGAATTCAGCGGCACCTCGATCCGGGAGATCCCGGCGGCGATGAGCGCTTCGGTGATCGGTTCGGCCTCGGGCGGTGTGATGCCACGCAGGATGGCGATGATAGGGCGGCTCATGGGGCCTCCGTCAGTTTGGCATGGGCGAGGCGCAGCCCCGCAAGGGTCAGTGTTTCAGAGTCCCGTGTAAGGCATTGAACCCCTTGAATTTCCAGCGCACGGGCATAGAGCGCCACCAGCGCGGGCGCGCCCCCGATCTGCACCTGTTGACCAAGCCAATAGGGTTTGGCGGCGGCCAGGTCCGCGCCGATCAGAAGACCGGACAGGCGCCCCTTGGCTGCGGCATTCGACTGGCCGTGCAACAGCCCCTCGGCACGGATGGTAAACAGCGATTGTGCGAGGCGTTCCGGGCGGGAGAGGGTTTCGCCAACGGCCGTGTCAAATGCATCGCGGTCGAAATCGTCGCCCCCGACCGAATGGCGCAAGACCGAGTGCTGCGACAACAGCGCAAAAAGCTCGCCGGTCATCGCGGTGCGGAAACTGACGATCTCTTTCGCAGAGATGTGAATCCATTTCGTGTGGGTGCCGGGCAGGCAAAGGACCCCATCGAAGGCAGCGTTTTCGTGAATGACACCAGCGGTTTGCGTCTCTTCCCCGCGCATCACATCGGCGGGACTGTCCTGACTGACGCCGGGCAGGATGTGGAGCTTGATCCGCCTGTCCTGGGTGGGGGGTGTCATCGGCACGGCCGCGCCGGGTTGGCAGGGAACGGCGCGATACGGGGCCTCGACCCAGCCTTGTTTCGCACCAACCATACCACAGGCGATGACGGGGGTGGGTCCGTCCCCAAGCCACGGGGCGATGAGGCGCAGGAGCGCGGGTTCGAACTCTGCCTGCGTCAACCCGCCCATTCCATCCGCAGACGCGGCCCTGTCCAGCACCGCGCCGTCCAGGCCGATGGCCCATGCCCTGAGCTGCGATGTGCCCCAGTCGACCGCGATCCAATTCGTCTTTTTCATCCCGTCACCACGACCCCGCCATCTATGACAAGTACCTGACCTGTCATCATTTTCGCGCTGTCGGAGGCAAGGAAGAGCGTGCCGCCGACGATGTCTTCGGGGGCCAGTGTATCCTTCAGGCATTGGCGGTCCAGATGCGCGGCAAGACCTTCGGGGGTGACCCAGAGATCCTTTTGTTTTTGCGTCAGAACCCAACCCGGCGCGAGGGCGTTGACGCGAATGCGGTGGGGGCCAAATTCGCGCGCAAGGCTGCGGGTCATGGCGGTGATGCCGCCATTGGCCGTGGTGTAGGCGGGATAGCCTGAATTGCCCATCATGTAGGAGATCGACGAGAAGTTGATGATTGCGCCTTTTCCGTTTTCTTTCATATGCTTGGCGGCAGCCTGGCAGGCGAAGAAATAGGCTTTGAGGTTGATCGACTGGGACCAGTCCCAGAACTCTTCGGTCACGTCTTCGGTGGTGTGGCGCTTGTCGTTGGCGGCGTTGTTGACCAACACGTCAAGTGGGCCGTGGGCCTGTGCGGCCTGCGCGATGCAGCTTTGCAAGGCGGTGATATCGGTGATATCGCAAGGCAGGAAAAGCGGGCGATTTCCTGTACTTGCCTCCATTTCTTCCACGAAGCCGGAGGCATCGGACCGCTGCACGAACGCCACTTTCGCACCCTGGCGCAGGAAGCCCTCGGTCAAGGCCGCGCCGATGCCGGAGCCGCCGCCGGTGATGAAGACGGACGCGCCGTCCAGGTCGGGATAGATCGGGTGAGTCATCGGGTTTTCCTTCGAATTTCGGGGGCTGCCCCCCGTGCACCGGGCGTACACCCCCTGTACACCCCCCCGTGCATATGAATTGCGGTTTCGCCGCCTTTGGCGTCGATCCGGGAGCGCCCCTCGTCAACCCCCGCTTGCGCGGGGGCCTCCTCGGGCCGCGTTGCCACGGGAAATCGAAATGACTGGCGCATGGATCGGCAGGTCGGTCAATTGAGAGGTCGGGATGCCTCCGGCGGGAGTATTTGGGCCAAGAAGAAGGTGGGGTCAGTGGCTTTCACGGGTGACGGGGCGGGTGTCCTTGCCGGTTAGGAAGTCGAGGTCCGCGCCCTTGTCGGCCTGGAGCACATGATCGACATACATCCTGGCGTAGCCACGGGTGTAGTGAGGTGGGTCGGGTTGCCATGTGGCGCGGCGGGTGGCGAGCTCCTCTTCCGAGATCAGCAGTTCGAGCTGGCCTTGCGCGGCGGACAGGCGGATGCGGTCGCCGGTCTTGACCAGCGCCAGAGTGCCGCCCGCCTGCGCCTCGGGCGAGACATGCAGAACGACGGTGCCATAGGCGGTGCCGGACATGCGGGCGTCGGATACCCGGACCATGTCGCGCACGCCCTGCTGGACCAGCTTTTTCGGGATCGGCATGTTGCCCACTTCCGGCATACCCGGATAGCCCTTGGGGCCACAGCCCTTGAGCACAAGGATCGTGTCGGGGGTCACGGGCAGGTCGTCGCGGTCGATATTGGCCTTGAGGTCTTCGATGGTCTCGAAGACGTAAGCCTCGCCTTCATGTTCCAGCAGCGCGTCGGTGGCAGCAGAGGGTTTGATGATTGCACCATCCGGGGCGAGGTTGCCGCGCAGGACGCGCAGGCCCGCCGCCGGTTTCAACGGATCGTCGAAGGCGCGGATCACATCGCGGTTGTAGCATTCGGCCCCATCGGCATAGGCGGAGATATCGCCGCCAAGCACGGTTTTCGCCGCGCGCAGGTGGTTGCCCAGCTCGTTCAGCACCACCGGCATACCGCCCGCGTAGCAGAAATCCTCCATCAGGTATGTGCCTGACGGCATGCAGTTCACCAGCAGGGGAATGTCGCCGCCCAGTTCGAAATCTTTCAGCGTCAGATCGACGCCGACGCGGCCTGCCATGGCCAGCAGGTGAACGACGGCATTGGTCGACCCGCCCACGGCGGCATTGGCGAGAATGGCGTTTTCAAACGCCGCGCGGGTGAGGATGTCGGAAGGTTTCAGATCCTCGTCCACCATTTCCACGATGCGCTTGCCGGTCAGATGCGCCAGCGCCATGCGGCGGGCGTCGACGGCGGGAAGGGCGGCGTTGGTGGGCAGGCAGATCCCCATCGCTTCGCAGAGCGACGCCATGGTGCTGGCGGTGCCCATGGTCATGCAGACACCCTTGGACCGGCTCATGCCGGATTCGGCGGCCATGAAATCCTGCAACGTCATGTCACCGGCGCGCACGGCTTCGGAGAACTTCCAGACATCGGTGCCAGAGCCGATATCCTGCCCCTTCCACTTGCCGTTCAGCATCGGGCCGGAGCTGACCACGATGGTCGGCAGGTCGACAGAGGCCGCGCCCATGAGCTGACCGGGCGTGGTCTTGTCGCAGCCACCGAGCAGCACGACGCCATCGAGGCCATAGGCGCGGATCGATTCCTCGACATCCATTGCCAGCAGGTTGCGAAACAGCATCGCCGTGGGCTTCATCTGGGTTTCGCCAAGTGACATGACGGGGAATTCCACGGGGAAACCGCCCGCCTCCCACACGCCGCGCTTGACGCCTTCGGCAAGGTCGCGCAGGCCCGAGTTGCACGGGGTCAGTTCCGACCACGTGTTGCAGATGCCGATGACCGGACGACCGTCGAAGGCGTGGTCGGGGAAGCCCTGGTTCTTCATCCAGCTGCGGTGAATGAACCCGTCCTTATCCATCTTGCCATACCAGCCGCGGCTCCGTCTCTCCTTCGTCATTGGATTTGTCCTTCCACGACCCACATCGTCTGGGGAAATTGCCACGGCAGGGTCAGGCCGTGGTTCATCAGGTAGGCGCCGCTGAGCGTGAGCGGCCCGGTCTTGAGGGCGGGTGCGCCGCGCGAGAGGCCCGGCGCGTCGCCGCGGTTCAGAACCTCGATCTTGTAAGTGGCCGCTGGCGTCAAGCCGGTCAGCCGCAAGGGGCGCGGCGCGATCTGGGCAGAGCTGTCGGTTTTGCCAGCGAAAACGACGAAGCGGTCGCCCCGATGCGACATCTGCTGTTCGGCGATCACGGTGGGATCGGCGCTGTCGAGGCGCAGGACGTCGGCACGCTGCATCCAGTCGCGGTTGGCCTTCCACCAGGTGGTGACCCGGGTCAGCACGGTGGCCTCGTCCTCGGTCAGTTCGCGCGGGTCCATCTCGAAGCCCATATGCCGCTGCGCCGCGACCCAGGCCCGGAAGCGGATGTCGAGCACGCGGCCCGAGGTGTGGCAGTGGCGGGGGCCGACATGGCTGCCGGTGACGGCCATGGGCAGGAACAACGCCGCGTTGTGCTGGATGCGCAGGCGTTCCAGCGCGTCGTTGCTGTCGGAAAGCCAGACCCGTTGCGTGCGGGAGAGAATGCCGAAGTCGATGCGGCCGCCGCCCGAGGCGCAGCTTTCGATTTCCACCTTGGGGAAGGCCGCGCGCAGGCGGTCGATCAGCGCGTAGGTGCCGCGGGTCTGCGCCGCGTCGGGCATCGGCAGCACGCGGTTATGGTCCCATTTTATGTAGTCGATGGGGTAGGTCGAGAGCAGCGCGGAGAGGCTGTCGAACAGCGCATCGCGCACCTCTGGCAGGGCCATGTTCAGGACGTTTTGCTGCCGCCCGAGGATCTGGTCCCCTGCCCCCAACACCCAATCGGGATGGGCAGCGCAGATGCGAGACTGCCGGTTGATCATCTCGGGTTCGAACCAGAGGCCGAAGCGCATGCCTAGCTCGTGGACATGGTCGATCAACGGGGTCAGCCCGTCGGGGTATTTGCGCGGGTTCACCTGCCAGTCGCCGAGCGACGTGGTGTCGTCGTCGCGTTCCCCGAACCAGCCGTCATCCAGCACGAAGCGTTCGGCACCAAGGGCGGCGGCGCGGGTGGCGATGTCTTTCAGGTCGGGCAGGCTGTGGTCAAAATAGACCGCTTCCCAGCAATTGTAGTGCACCGGGCGCGGGCGATCGGGCTCGGGCCATTGCACGATGCGGTCGCGCAGGTAGCGCTGGAAGCCGATGGCGCAGCCGTTCAGGCCGGTCTCGGAGTGCATGGCGTAAAGCGGCGCGGTTTCGAAATGGGTGCCGGGGGTGGTTTCGGTCCCGCTCGCGTGGCCGAACTGAATCTGGCGGCGGCCATCGGGCAGCTCTTCGGCCACCATGCGGTGCCCGCCGGACCAGCCGTAGTGAAAGGCATAGGCCTGCCCTGCGGTGTTCGTCGCGCCCCGGCAGGGCACGATCAGGCCGGGGAAATGTTCATGCCCGGTGCGGCCGGTGCGGTTTTCGCGTTCGCGGATCCCGGCGGACCATGGCGTGGTGGCCATCTGGAATTCACCACACCAGCGACCGGAGAAGTCGATCATCTCGTCGGCCTGTTGGGGCGCGGGAAAGACCGGGGCAGCCAGCCAGTGCAGGTGCACCGGCGCGGTGGAATCCAGGGTGGCCTGCGCCGCGACCGTGTGGGTCTGTGGGTCGACCGACAGGCGCGCCGTATAGGTCAGACCGTGGGCCGGGTCTGTGAAGACCAGTGTCAGGGCGTCCGGGGACTCTTCGGCGCGGTCAAAGCGCAAACGTGGCCAGATCGGCGCGCCGACGGCATCGTGCAGGATCAGGCCGGGCTGGCCGGGAAAGCTCTGCGTGGCGTCCGGGCAGATCGACAGGGCCGGGTTTTCGTCCAGCATCCCGCCGGTCACGTCGAGGGCATGGGCGCGGTAGAGCGACACCAGATCCTCGCCATCCGGCAGGCGCGGGCCCCAATAGACCAGTTCCGCCAGCCCGTCGGCGCCGGACCCAAGCACAAGGGTTTGACCGGAATCGTCCAGCCGCCAGGTTCGGATCATTTCACGGCCCCAAGCGTCAGACCGGCGATGAAATGTCGCTGCATGGCGAAGAACATGGCCACCGGCGGAATCGCGGCAACGATGCTGCCCGCGCTCATCAGATGGTATTGCGCCACGAACTGGCTGTTGAAGCTGGTGATACCGGCGGTCACGGGCTGCGCGCCGGACCCTTGGGTCAGCACGATGGCCCAGAAATAGTCGTTCCAGATGAAGGTGAAGACCAACACGCTGAGCGCCGCGATGGCAGGGCGCATCAGGGGCAGCACCACGAACCAGAAAATACGCCATTCGGCAACGCCCTCGACCCGCGCGGCCTCGATCAGTTCATAGGGCAGCGCGCGGATGAAATTGCGCATGAAAAGGGTGCAGAACCCGGTCTGGAAGGCGATGTGGAACAGGATCAGCCCGGTCTTGGTGTCATAAAGCCCGGTCGAAACGGTCAGGTCGCGCACCGGCACCATCAGGATCTGGAAGGGCACGAAGTTGCCCGCGATGAACATGAAGAAGATCAGCAGGTTGCCCCGGAAGCGGTAGATGCCCAGTGCAAAGCCCGTCATGCAGGACAGGGCCACCGCGCCGATGACGGTGGGCACGGTGATGAAGACCGAATTCATCAGGTAACGCGGCATGTCGCTTTCGAAGAAGACCCGGCCATAGTTGTGGAACATCTCGAAAGAGGACGGCACGCCCCAGTAATTGCCATTGGTGAAATCGCTGAGCGGCCGGATGGAAAACAGCATCACGGCCAAGAGCGGCAGAAGCCACAGGATCAGCGCCAGCGGCAGGAAGGTCTGGTAGGTGATCTGCACCGGGCGGCTGCGTTTCTGGATCGGGGTCGGGAACATGGTCTCTCTCCTTGCTCAGCGCCGCGCGACGCGTTCGTCGTGCCACATCTGCCACAGGAAGTAGCCGATAAAGATCAGCATGATCAGGAACAGCACCACCGCGATGGCCGAGCCATAGCCCATGCGGAACCCGTATTCGGACAGCGCCTTTTCGAACATCAGGAAACTCAGCACGCGGGTCGAGCCGAAGGGGCCGCCATTGGTCATGATCGAAATCAGGTCAAAGCTGCGCAGCGCGCCGATGATCGTTACCACGAAGGCGATGAAGGTGGCGGGTTTGAGTTGTGGCAGCACCACGTGCCACAGCATCCGCCAGCCCTTGGCCCCATCGAGACGCCCGGCCTCGATCTGCTCGGGGTTCACGGCGTTCAGCCCGGTGAGGTAGAGGATCATGCAATAGGCCGTCTGAGGCCACAGGCCCGCCGCGATGATGCCATAGGTGGCAAGGCCGGGGTCGCCCAACACGTTGACCGGCCCTGCCCCGAAGAGGCCAAGCACCGCGTTCAGCAGCCCTTCTCGCGGCAGGTAGAACCACGAAAAGACAAGGCCCACGACGACCTGGCTCAGCACGAAGGGAAAGAAGAAGAGCGACTTGTAAAGGCGGATGCCCGGCACCGTCTGGTTCAGGAAAAGCGCGATGAACAGCCCCGCCGGGATCGCCAGCAGGTAGAGCACCAGCCACTTAACGTTGTTCCACAATGACACCTCGAAGGATCGGTCGGTCATCAATTCGCGGTAGTTGTCGAGACCGATATAGTCCGCCTGCCCCAGCCCGTCCCATTCATAGAGCGAGATCGAGAAGCTCTGGAAAATCGGGCTGATGACATAGACGATGAAGAACAGCAGACCCGGCAAAAGGAACAGGATCGGCGTGATCGTCATACGGTTGCGTTGGACCCAGGTCTGGTCCGGGGTGGCGGGGGTCATGTCCTCTCCTCCGGCAGAGCGCGCATTCGAAAGCCGCCCTCGGGGACAGCAGCTTGCGGATGCGATGGCAACGGGGGCGTGGACGCCCCGCCGTCAAGCGGGGCGTCGCTGTGGGGCGGGATCAGTCGTAGATGCGCTGACGCGCCTGTTCCAGCCGACCGAGGATGTCGTCGAGATGGTCGGGGAAGACCATGAACTCTTGCAGGCCCTCCATGCCGATCGACGCCATTTCGGCCGGGAAATCGCGGTCGAAGAACTGCGCGATGCCGCCTTGGGCATTCTGGCTGAGCATCTCGAAGCCCTGCTGGTTGAACTCGTCATCCGCAACGCTGGCATTGGCGTTCACCGGAAGCTGGCCGAGGCCATCGGGTCCATTGATCGCGGTCTGCACATCGGGCGACGTGATATAGGCGAGGAAGGCCCGCGCGGCCTCGACATTCTGCGCCCCGGACGGAACGTGGAACGTGTCGGTCGGCGCGTCTTCGCCCTGCGGCAGTCCTTCGGTGATGATCGGGAACTGGTAGAAGTCGATCTGGTCATCGGTCAAACCGGCTTCGCGCAGGTGCGGCACCACGAAATTGCCCATCAGGTAGGCCGCCGCTTCGCCATTGACCATGTAGGGCAGCGCATCCTGCCAGCTATAGGTCTGGTGATCGGGGATGAAGGCACCCATGTCGATCAGCTGGCGCCAGTTGGCGAAGGTCTGGCGCACCCGCTCGTCCGTCCACGGCACTTCGCCCCGTGCCAGGGCCATGTGGAAGTCGAAGCCGTTGGTGCGCATGTTGAGATAGTCGAACCAGCCGCCAGCGGTCCACAAGTAGCGGGTGCCGATGGTGTAGCAGGAGCGGCCCGAGTCGATGATCGCCTGGCAATTGGCCAGTTCCTCGTCCCAGGTGGTCGGTTCGCTCAGGCCCAGTTCGTTATAGATGTCTTCGCGGTAATAGACGCCCCACTGGTAGTAGGTGTAGGGCACGCCCCACTGGCGGTCATCCAGGGTCATCGCGCCACGCACGGAGTCGAGCCCGTCATAATCGCCCGCGTCCCACCAATCGGTGATGTCCATGAACAGGCCCGCGTCCACATAGGGGCGCATACGGTTGGCGGCATACCAGTTCACCACGTCCGGCGGGTTGGCCGACAGCGCGTTGCGGATCTGGGTCTTCCATGCTTCGCGGTCGACCACGGTCAGTTCAACCGTCAGATCGGGGTGCATGGCGTCGAAATCCGCCGCCAGCCCTTCGATGATCGCACGCGGGGCTGGGTTCGACATATCCGAGAAGATGCGCAATGTGCCGCTCAGGTCATCCTGCGCGACGGCCATTCCCGAAAGCATGGTGGTTGCCGCCAGCACAGCCAGCGGAGTCTTGATGATGGAACGCATAGTGTCCTCCCTTTGGTTCCATTATGTGAAACTTAGTTTCTATAGTTGAAAACATGCAGACTGATCGCTAGTGTGTCAACAGTTTCCTCGGGGCGCCGGGGCAGTCTTGGGAGGGACAGGATGACGAAAGCTGGGGACGGAACGGTCGGCAAAGCCTTGGACGTGCTGGATTCTGTCGCCGCGTTCGGTCGCCCGGTAAAATTCTCGGACCTGCTGGACCAAAGCCCCCACCCCAAGGCAACGCTGTATCGTCTGCTGCAAACCCTGACGAATCAGGGAATGCTGACCCATGATCCCGATACCGGCAGCTACACGCTGGGCCTGCGGCTGGTGAAGCTGGCGCATTCGGCATGGAAACAGGCGACACTGGCCACGGTGGCGCGGCCTTACGTGGATGTGCTGGCCGCCAAGGTGGGCGAGACCATTCACCTGGCCCAGATGGAATCGGGGCAGGTTCTGTTCGTCGACAAGCAGAAGATGAGCGACCGGTTCGAAACGCTGGCCCAAACCGGGCTGGTGGCGCCGGGATATTGCACCGGGGTGGGCAAGGCGATCCTTGCCTTCATGACGCCGGAACGGCGCGAGCGAGCGTTGAAGCAGCAGCATTTCCTGAAATATACGCCCGCGACCCATACCAGCGTCGACACGCTGCTCAAGGAACTGGACCAGATCCGCGCCGAGGGCGTTGCCTTCGACCGGGAAGAACACGAGGCGGGCATCATCTCGATCGCCGCGCCGATCATGACCAATGGCGGTCGGGTCATCGGGGCGATTTCCATCGCCACATCGACCACCCGCCATTCGCTCGACAGCATCCGCGCGTTTCAGCCGGACCTGCTGCAAACCACACAGAAAGTCGGGGAAGAGGCCACAGCGTGGCAATTTCCCACCGTCAATTGACGCCATCCGGGGAGGACCAAGGCCATGTCAGGCGTATCGCTGAACAGTGTCATCAAGAAATATGGGGATGTGCAGGTGGTCCACGGCGTGGACATGCAGATCGAGGACGGGGAATTCTGCGTTTTCGTTGGGCCTTCGGGCTGCGGGAAATCCACCTTGCTGCGCATGATCGCGGGGCTGGAGGAAACCACCGACGGCGTGATCCAGATCGGCCCGCGCGACGTGACACGGGTGGACCCGTCGGAACGCGGCGTGGCGATGGTGTTTCAGACCTACGCGCTCTACCCTCATATGACAGTCGAAGAGAACATGGGCTTTGGCCTGCGCATGACCGGCCATCCCAAGGCCGAGATCAAGGCCAAGGTGGCCGAGGCGTCGCGCGTGCTGAAGCTGGACGATTACCTGAGCCGCAAACCCAAGGCCCTCTCGGGCGGTCAGCGGCAGCGGGTGGCCATCGGGCGCGCCATCGTGCGCGGGCCGGAAGTGTTCCTGTTCGATGAGCCGCTGTCCAACCTTGACGCCGAATTGCGGGTCGAGATGCGGGTTGAAATCGCACGGCTGCACAAGGAAATCGGGGCGACGATGATCTACGTCACCCACGACCAGGTCGAGGCAATGACGCTGGCCGACAAGATCGTGGTGCTGCGCGATGGCCGGGTGGAACAGATCGGCAAGCCGCTGGACCTGTATAACGACCCCGAAAACCAGTTCGTGGCCGGGTTCATCGGCAGCCCGGCGATGAATTTCTTTTCCGGAACGGTGGCCAATGGCGCGGTGTCAGTGCCCGCGCTTGGCGGTCAGGCCCTGCCCGCCCCCGCCTCGGCCAGCGACGGCCCGATCACCGTCGGTGTGCGCCCGCAGCGGTTGCGGCTGGCCCAAGGCGACAGCCACGAGGTGGACCTGTCCGAACAATTGGGCGGCGTGGCCTATCACTACCTGATCGCCGGGGATGGCACCCGGATGATCGTCGAAGCGCATGACCAGAGTTCGCCCCAATCGGGCAGCCGGGTCGGCATCAGCGTCGAGGACGGCGAAGCCCTGTTCTTCGACACGCAAAGCGGCGTCCGCCTGCGCTGAGCACGGGCGAAACGGACGGCGGGGGCTGGGCGACCTGCCGTATTCATCCTTGCGACTGGCCGGGCTCTGCACAAGGGTCCGGACGCGTCCGTTTCGGGGGCTCGCGGCCCGACGGGCGGCCAGTGCCCCCCGGCTGTCGCCCGGCGGCCGCCCCCGAACATCAGTCGGTCACTGCGCGTCTGTCACCCGCGCGTCACGAAACCGACGTCAGGCTGTTACGGAACCTGAGTAACGCATCTGCATTCGCCCCAGCCGGGGTGCTGAAACTCAAGAGGTTCTCAAATGGCGCTGACTCGTCGTTCCGTTCTCAAGCTGTCTACGGCCGCACTGGCCGCCCCCGTCGTTCTGCGCGCAACCGATGCGCTGGCCACCTCGGGCACCGTTCGCGTGCTGGCGTGGCAGGATTACATCCAGCCCAATATCGCCGAGCGCTTTGAAGCCGAAACCGGCATCACGCTGGACCTGACCACCTTTGGCTCGAATGACGAAGCAGAATCGACCATCCGCTCGGCTGGCGGTCGCGGCTTCGACATCGTGTTCCCGTCGATCACCAACTCGGCCAGCTATGTCGACGAGAACGGCGACAGCTATTTCGCCGAAGTTCCGGCCGACGTGAATGTCGATGCCGTGATCCCGTCGTTCCTGCGCGACTCGGCCGGTCTGGGCGGCATGCATAACGGCCAGCAAATCCTGCTGCCCTTCGACTGGGGCACCGAAGGTATCACGCTGAACCGGGCCGACCTGGCCATCGAAGATGCCGACCTGTCCTATTCCGACCTGTTCCGCGACGAAACCATCGGCAAGGCCGCGTTCCGCCAGAAATCGGTGATCATGGGCGTGGGTCTCTACCTTGACGCTATCGGTGAAGTTCCGTCGAACCGCATGCTGGACGTCTATCGCTCGGAAGACGACGCCCGCCGCGTCTGGGGGGCAATCGTCGAATGGATTGTTGCCCGCAAGGAGCATTTCGGCGCCTTCTGGAACAACGCAACCGAAGCCACCTCGGCCTTTACCGAAGCCGGTTGTATCATCGGCCAGACCTGGGACACCACCGGCCTGCTGCTGAACCGCGACAACGCCGATTTCGTCTACCGCGCGCCCAAGGAAGGCATCATCACCTGGCTCGACAGCTTCGGCATGCTGCGCCAGGCCGCCAACCCGGAACAGGCCGTGGCCTTGATGAACTTCCTGTTGCAGCCGGAAGTGGGCGGCATGTTCGCAAACAACACCGGCTACAACTCGGCCGTGACCGGCGCTGCCGACTACGCGTCGGACGAGTTCCGCCGCCAGTTCAACGAAGTCTACACCACCGACGTTCTGAACAACATGTGGTGGTGGCAGGCCGATACCCCCTTCTTCGCTCCGATCCGGAACGAAATGGTGGAAATCATCACCAACGCCTGATCCGCTGGCGTCCGGGTCCGGGGGTCTTCGCCCCCGGACCCATTTCCATTTCCGAAACCCATGCCGGGGCGGCACAGCCCCAAGAGGCCCCATGCAAGGCAATGACGTTGCGCTCGACGGGGTATCCGTCACCTATTCCAACGGGTTCACGGCGGTGCATCCGACCGACCTGACGATCCGTCCGGGCGAGTTCTTTTCCATTCTCGGCCCCTCCGGCTGCGGCAAGACCACGATCCTGCGCGCCGTGTCGGGCTTTGTTCAGCCGTCGGCGGGGCGCATCCTGATCGGGGGCGACGACCAGGCCGGCAAGGCGCCCAATGCGCGGCCGACCGCCCTGATTTTTCAGAACCTCGCGTTGTTCCCGTTGATGAGCGTGCGCGAAAACGTGGCCTTCGGGCTGGAGGCACGCCGCATGTCCAAGCGGGCCCGCCTCGCCAAGGCCGAAGAATTGCTGGACCTCGTTGCGCTGGCCGACCAAGGGTCGAAGAAGCCGGGCGAATTGTCGGGCGGTCAGCGCCAGCGGGTGGCCATTGCCCGTGCTCTGGCGGTGGAGCCATCGGTGCTGCTGCTCGACGAACCGCTTTCGGCGCTCGACCTGAAGCTGCGCCAACATATGCGGACCGAGCTGCGCGGCATCCAGAAAAAGACCGGGGTGACCTTCATCTACATCACCCACGACCAATCCGAGGCGCTGACCATGTCGGACCGGATCGCGGTGATGAACGCAGGCAGGATCGAACAGGTGGGCACCGGCGACGAAGTCTATTCACAGCCCCTGACGGCCTTTGCCGCCACCTTCGTAGGCGAAGTGAACGCGCTGCCCGGCACCATCACATCGCGTGAGGGTGGCTTGGTGCGCATGGACACCGCGCTTGGCCAGATGATCGCCCGCAACCCGACCGACATGGCCGAGGGCAGCAAGGCAATGCTGTTCGTGCGGCCCGAGCATCTGCGGATCGACACCGGCAATCTTGTCAACCGGATCGAAGCCACGCTGGAGCGCCGCGACCTTGAGGGCGCGTTCCTGACCCTGCACCTGAGGGCCACAGCCACCGGGCAGCCGCTGGCCGCCCACATGGTCAACACCGGCGCGCCGCTGCCGCAAGGGACCACGAGCGTCGGCTTCCTGCCCGAGGCGGCGCTGGTCCTGCCCGAAGGCCCGGTGGCCAAGACCGGTGGGGAACACGCCGCATGACCGCGCTTCTCCGCACCTATGGCAAGGCGCTGACGGCGGTCTTTGTGGCGGCGGTTCTGGCGTGGGGGCTGGCGCTGATCATCCTGCCGCAGATCACCATGGTCGAGCGTGCGTTGACCCCGCCTGCCCGCGATCTGGACAGTTCCATCGCCGCCACCCTGCGTTTTGATGCCAATACCTGCCGCTCGGTCCTGACGACCTATCCCGAGGATGACGCCCCCGCCCCCGCCGACACTGGCGGGCTGGCCGTGCCCTCGCCCGGCGCCATGGCCGTGCCCTCGTCCAGCACCATGGCGGTGCCCTCGGCAGGCGGCATGGCGATCCCGTCTATGAGCAACAATTCCCCCGCCGGTCAAACGCGCCCCTATATCCTGCAATGCGACCGCGCCACGACCCATGTGAGGTTGGTCCGCGAAGCCGGCGTCGAGGAATATCTGGACGAGATCTATGACCTGCCGCTGGTCTTTGTCGACGAGACCGCGCCGCTTGCCGACCAGATCGACCAGGCCGCCGCGCTGGCCGAGCTTGGCAACACGCTCTACCGCGACCTGTTGGAGCGCGAATCCAACGCCCCGGCCTTTACCCTGTCGAATTTCCGGGTGCTGATGGCCCCCCGGCTGATCCCGCTGAGCGACGAGATGCGAGCCACAGAGGATCGGCTGATCTCGAACCGGCTTTACGATCTGATCGGCCTGCGCTTTGAACAGGACGGCGCGCTTTACGAGCGGCTTGGCCTGACCAACCTTGTGCGGACGTTGATTTTTGCCGTGATGGCCACTGGTCTGTCACTGCTGATCTGCTACCCGATTGCCTACAAGGTGGCGCTGGCCACGCCTGCCGACAAGGTGGTGTGGCTGATGCTGGGCCTGATCATTCCCTACGCGATTGTCGAATTGATGCGCGTCTATGCCTGGACGACGATCATCGACAATCGGGGCCTGATCAACTCTTTACTGCTTTGGCTGGGCGCGATTGCCGACCCCATCCAGTTCACGCGGATGCCCGGCACGGTCTTTGTCGTGATCGCCTACACCTACGTGCTGTTCATGGTTTTCCCGATGTTGAACGTGATGTCGACGCTGGACAAGAACCAGATCGAGGCGGCTCGGGACCTGGGCGCGCGTGCGCCCCGCGTGCATTGGCGGGTGATCATCCCCCATGCCAAGCCCGGCATCGCCGTGGGATGCATCGCCACCTTCATGCTGTCGGCGGGGGCCTTTTCCGTGCCCCGCATCATCAGCAGGGGTCTTCAGGCGGAATGGTTCAGCCAGACGATCTACAACAAGTTCTTCGAGTCCGAGAACTCCAATGTCGGGGCGGCCTATTCCTTTGCCTACACCATCGTCTGCTTTGCGCTCGTCGCGTTGTTCATGTGGCTGATGCGCACGCGGCTCAAAGATTTCGCGAGGGCCCAATGACCTCCAAACGTCTTCTCTCGGCCTATACATGGCTTTTCCTTGCCTTCATGTTCGCGCCGCTTCTGCTGATGATCGTGACCTCGTTCAACGACACGTCGCCGCCAAGCGTCACGGATTGGCAAGGTTTCACGACCAAGTGGTATCGCTTCTTCTGGATGCCGGTCGAGGATCTGCGCGCCGACCCGGTTCTGCGTATTCTGGACCGCGACCGATTTGCCCAGTGCTTTGGCAATTCATTGACCGTGGCGGGGGTGGTCGTGCCGCTGTCGCTGCTGCTTGGCCTTGCCGGGGCGGTGATGCTGACCCGCTGGCAGTCGCGTTTCAACTCGGTCCTGTGGTGGGTGCTGCTGTCGCCCATGCTGGCACCGGGGATCGTGCTTGGGCTGTCGGCGCTGGTGTTCTGGGGCCGGGTCGGGGTGAACGGGGGGCTGTTCACCATCATGATGGCGCAAGTGACGTTCATCGCGGGCTATCCGATGCTGATCCTGATGGCGCGGCTGCAACGCCAGCCCGTGGAACTGGAAGAGGCGGCGCTGGACCTTGGCGCATCGCCCTGGCGGACCTTCCGGCGGATCACCCTGCCCTTCCTTGCGCCAGCGCTGTTTTCCGCTGCCGTGATCGCCTTTCTCGCCTCGATGGAAAACTACAACACCACGATGTTCGCAAAGGGCGGCGCTTGCACCTTCGCCACCGAAATCGGTGCGATGGCGCGCAACCCGAACGGCCACCCGCCGGTGATCAACGCGGTCGGAACGATCATCATCCTCTTGACGGTGGCCTTTGCCGTGGGGCACGCCCTGCTGCAAAGAAAGGAACGCCCCGCGTGATCATCGCCCGTTGCCACCCGGCGCTGAACGACCTGCTGCCGCCGCCGATCCCGGCGGCGCGCGCCCTGCCCGGTTGGCTGCGCGAGATGCCGCAAGAGGTGGCGAGCGAGACACTGGGCGGCGCGACGGTGCGCACGCTGAAGCATTGTCCGCCTTTCATCGACGCGCTGTCGCTGGGGCTGGTGATTCCGCTGCCCTGCGACCTGTATGTGCGGGATGGCGCGCTGAGCTGGGACTGGGATTTCCCCACCATCACCGACGCGCCGATCACCCGCGCGCCCGTGGGTGTGCATGTGCCCGAGCAGGCCACGGGAGTGCCGATTGACCTGGCGGGGCAAGTCGCGGTGAAATTCACCAATTACTGGACATTGGAAGCGCCGCAGGGCTGGGATTTGCTGTTCACCCATCCGCTCAACCGCGCCGATCTGCCCTTTCAGACGCTGTCCGGTGTCGTCAGCGGCGACCGATTCAGCCACGGCTATGTGCATTTCCCCGCCCTGTGGACCGATGCGGCGTTTTCAGGCGTCCTGCCCAAGGGCACGCCGGTCGCGCAGGTCATCCCGGTGCCCCGCGCGCAGCCGGGACTGTCGGTCGAGACCATGAGGCCCGAGGACGTCGCCGAAAGCCGCCGCGTGCAAGAGGCGCTGCAAGCCGCCCCCGGTGTCTATCGCAAGAGCTATCGCGCCTGAGGCAGGCGCAGGGGCAAGGTGCCTTTCGCCACCCGCGTCAACGCCTTGAGCGCTGCGGGTCGCAGGGTCGGGTCGGCCAGCATCCGGGCGCGCAGTTCCTTGGCATCCTCGCCGCGTTCGCAAGCCACGCGATAGGACATCGGCAGGGTCTCGCGATCCTCTGGCAGATGGGCCAGCGCCGCGGCGCAACCCCGCCAATCCGCCATGCGCAGACGCAGGCGCGCAAGGTTGCGCCACGCATCGGCATCGTCGGCACCGAGGGCCACCACTTTGGCAAAAGCGGCCTCCGCGCCGGGCAGATCCTCGACCACATCCATGCGCAGCCGCCCCAGTTCGAACCACGCATTGACGTGGCGCGGATCGGCGGCCACCGCCTTTTCCAGCCATGGGGCCATCTCGCGCCCCTTGCCCTGCATTTCCAACACTTTGGCAAGGTTGTAGAAGACCGGCGCCGACGCGCCTTTGACAGCGGCCTTGCGCAACAGGGCCTCGGCCCCTGTCCAATCCTGACGGGCCAAAAGACGGGGAAGCTGGGCGAGCATGGTCATCCCGCAGCTCATAACGCAGCTTTGTGACAGGCGCACGTCATGAAACTGTGAAATTCCCGTGCCATGAGGGCACGATAACCCCTTCGGAGTCCCCGTCCATGACCGACCTCTTCTCGGCCCCCGGCCGTTTTTATCGCGGCAACCTGCACACCCATTCCAACCGCTCCGACGGGGCGTTGACGCCGGAAGAGGTCTGCCGCCGCTACAAGGCGGAGGGCTATGATTTCATCGCGCTCACCGACCATTTCATCGGGGCCTATGACTACCCCATCGTGGACACAGCCGGATTTCGGGACGCGACGTTCACCACCATTCTCGGGGCCGAGGTCCATTCCGGCGCGATGCGCAACGGCGAGCTGTGGCACATCCTTGCCGTTGGGCTGCCCGCCGATTTCGAGCCCCCCCACGCGCCGGGCTTTCGTCCCGTCGACGGGCAGGAAACCGGGCCGGAACTGGCCGCGCGCTGCCGCGAGGCCGGGGCCTTTGTTGCCGTGGCGCATCCGCAATGGTCGGGCCTGACGCTGGACGACGCGCGCAGCATCGAAGCCGCCCATGCGGTCGAGGTCTACAACCACGGCTGCGCCACCGGCTGTGACCGGCCCGATGGCTGGCACACCGCCGACCTGCTGTTGTCCGAAGGCCGCCGCCTGACCGCGATCGCCACCGATGACGCCCATTTCACCGAGCCGGACCATTTCGGCGGATGGGTCATGGTGAAAGCCGAGGAAAACGACCCCGAGGCGCTGCTGGAGGCCTTGAAGGCGGGGCGGTTCTATTCCTCGCAAGGGCCGGACATCCGCTCGGTCGCTGTCGAAAACGACAAGGTGGTGGTGGAATGCACCAGCGCCGCAGCCGTAATCGTGCAGGGCCATGGTTCGGCTGCGACGGCGACCCATGGACGCTCCATGACGCGGGCCGAGGTGCCGATGGCACGGCTCGCAGGCTCGCCCTGGCTGCGGGTGACGGTGGTGGACGCCGCCGGAAAACGCGGCTGGACCAACCCGATCTGGCGTTAGACGTCCCCGGCCCCGGCCTCGCCCCGCTGGCGGGGCCATCCCTTTCGCGGGACACGGGCAGAAAGCGCTCAGTAGATATACCGGATCTGGTCGGACCAGAAGCGTTCCATCCGCTTGAGGGAATGGGTCACCTGATCGATTCCGTCCGGACCAAGCACGCCGCGGTCCTCGATTCCTTCGGCGTGGCGCGCGAAAAGGTCGGTCACGACCTGCCGCACCTCGCGGCCCTTGTCCGTCAGCCGCACCCGCACCGAGCGGCGGTCAATCTCGCAGCGTTGATGGTGCATGTAGCCCATCTCGACCAGCTTCTTGAGATTGTAGGACACGTTCGACCCTTGGTAATAGCCGCGCGATTTCAATTCGCCCGCCGTCACCTCATGGTCGCCGATATTGAACAGCAGCAGCGCCTGCACGGCATTGATGTCCAGCGTGCCAACCCGCTCGAATTCATCCTTGATGACATCCAGCAAGAGCCTGTGCAGCCGTTCCACCAGTGCCAGCGTTTCAAGATAGCCCGGCAGGACACCATGCCGGGACGATTCCGCTAGGGGGCTGTGCACACTCATCTTGGTCTCCGCAACTCTGCTTGCCGGGCAGAGTTGCCGATAAGTCCAAAGAATGCGTTAAGCGCCGCGCGGTTTTTCCCGGTGCGCGCCCTAGCCGATCAGTTTCGCAGCCGCGCCATCGGCCAGATCGCGGGCGAAGGCCGCCATGTAGGCAGGGGCTGGTTGCTGCCCGCTGACCCATTGATAGAGATCCTGATCCTCTTCGTTCAGAACCCGCTCGAAAAGGTCCAGCGCCGCATCATCGGCGCCGTCCAGATGGGCGTCGGCCCACCCCCCCAACAGCAGGTCCATTTCCTTGGTGCCCCGATGCCACGCGCGCATCCGCAGGCGCTTGATCCGAATCTCTCGGGTCTCGCCACTCATGGGCGATCCTCTTCCTTTTTCAGGGTCAGGCGCAGCCGCTTTTCCAGACGGCCCATGCGTTCGCCCATGCGGGCATGTTCTTGCCGCATCTGGCGCAGATCCAGCAGCACCTGCTTCAGGTCGCCTTCCACATCGGTAAAGTCGGCCTCGTCCGGGCCAGTGCCCTCGCCGGTCAGCAGCCAGCGGATCGAGACGTTGAGCAGCCCCGCCACCATTTGCAGCTTGTTGGCGCGCGGCTCGCTCCAGTCGTTTTCCCACGCCACGATGGTCTTGAGCTTGACACCGAGACGGCGGGCCATGTCCTCTTGGGTCAGCCCAAGCGCATCGCGCGCGCCAGCCAGACGATCGCCGAAAGTGGCGGTGTCATCGGAGAACCAGTCGTGGCTGCCCGGGTCGCCGGTTTCTTGCGTGGTATCCGTCATCATCGCTCCTCTTCCGGGACGTCTAGCCCCTTGATCGTCAGGCGAGGCGACCCTAAGCATGGGTTCGCCCGATGTAAACCGGACGATCTGTCCGGCCTGAAACTCTGGAGAACAGAAAATGAGCTTCCTGTCCGATACGCTGGCCCGTGTGAAACCGTCTCCGACCATCGCGGTCTCGACCCTCGCAGCCGAGCTGAAGGCGGCAGGCAAGGACGTGATCGGCCTCGGGGCTGGCGAGCCTGATTTCAACACCCCCGAGAACATCTGCGCCGCTGCGAAAGCGGCCATTGATGCGGGAAAAACGAAATACACCGCGCCCGATGGTATTGCCGAGCTGAAACAGGCGATCTGCGACAAGCTCAAGCGCGACAACGGGCTGGATTATACCCCAAAGCAGGTTTCGGTCGGGACCGGCGGCAAGCAGATTCTCTACAACGCCCTGATGGCCACGCTGAACCCCGGCGACGAGGTGGTGATCCCCGCCCCCTATTGGGTCAGCTACCCCGACATGGTGCTGCTGGCGGGCGGCGAGCCGGTGATTGCCGAAGCGTCGGCCGACAATGCCTACAAGCTGACCGCCGACCAGCTGGAGGCCGCGATCACGCCGAACACCAAGTGGTTCATCTTCAACTCGCCGTCGAACCCGACCGGCGCGGGCTATACCCATGATGAACTGAAGGCGCTGACCGACGTGCTGATGCGTCACCCCCATGTCTGGGTGATGACCGACGACATGTATGAATATCTGGTCTACGACGATTTCGAATTCGTGACGCCGGCCCAGGTGGAACCGGGGCTTTACGACCGCACGCTGACCGTCAACGGCGTGTCCAAGGCCTATGCGATGACCGGCTGGCGCATCGGTTATGCCGCGGGGCCTGAACAACTCATCGGCGCGATGCGCAAGATCCAGTCGCAGTCCACGTCCAACCCCTGTTCGATCAGCCAGTGGGCCGCGGTCGAGGCCCTCAACGGCCCGCAGGACTACATCGCCATGAATAACGAGATCTTCAAACGCCGCCGCGACATGGTGGTCGATATGCTGAACGCGGCCAAGGGCATCACCTGCCCGACGCCCGAAGGCGCGTTCTACGTCTACCCCTCGATCGCGGGCTGCATGGGCAAGACCACGCCGGGCGGCAAACTGATTGAAACCGACGAGGATTTCGCCACGGCGCTGTTGGAAGAAAACGGGGTGGCCGTGGTCTTCGGCGGGGCCTTTGGCCTTAGCCCCAATTTTCGGGTGTCCTACGCGACGTCGGACGAGAACCTGAAAACCGCCTGCGAGCGCATTCAGGCGTTCTGCGCGGCGCTGACCTGACCAAGAAACGCTCCGGCCCTGCGGCCGGGGCGTTTCTTCTTGGCCCCCTGGCTCTTCTTCTTGGCAAAAATACTCCCGCCGGAGGCCCTGCGCCGAGGAAGGCTCCAGCGGAGCCTGACGAGGCGCATCCCCGGTCGACGTGCCCGACCGGGCGCGGCGATCCTGCCTACCGCGTCAGCACCGCCGACAGGGGCGCCAGCGCCACCTCGCTCGACCGGGTGCCCAAGGCCCAGGAAAACAACGCCGTGACGGTGTCGGAATAGGTGTGACCGACCACGATGGCCGTCCCCTCCTGCGCGGCTGCGAACGCCGCCCGGTCAAGGTAACGTGTAATAACGGTTGCCCGCTCGCGGTCGCCGTCGATCTCGCGAAAGAGGGTCGCCGCCGGAACACCGGCGCGCCCGGCGGCCTGTTCGGCCATGTTCAGCCCGCGCGGATAAGCCACCAGCCCGTGGCCGCTGCTGGCCAGATCCTCGACGACCGTTTCAAGCACGTCGCGCCGACCCTGGATCGCCTGCGCGGGCGTGTCCAGAACCGCCACGGCCTCCGGCACCATGTCAAAGCCGCCATGCAGCAAATCCGGCACCTCGTCGGGCGTGGTTTCTTCAAGCAGCACATCCGCCATCATCACCACCTCGAACCCCGCGGCGCGATAGGCCTGTGCGGCTTCGGCTGCGTCGGGGCGGCGTGGGTCGATGGCGAAGGTGACCGGAAAATCGAACCGGGTCAGCACATCGCGGCCAAGCGGAAAGCTCTCGTCGTCGATCAGGATCACCGCCATCAGGGGCCGGGTTTCCGCCGCATCGAAGGGCGCGGCGTAAAGGTCGATGGCGCGCGCCGGGCCTTCTGGATCGGCTTCGGTCAGGGGATCGGTGATCGGTTGCAAGGGCCGTCCCTGCGGGGCCGAGGCTGTTTCGGCGGCGGGGTCGGCCTCGATCTGCGGCAGGCCGAGAGGCGTGGGTTGGTCTTCCGCCAGCGGCGGCAGCGGGGCGGAGTTGCCCGGCCCCGTCACGGTGTCGTCGGTCTCGGGGGATGGCATCGCCTGTGGCGCCTCGACCGCGGCCGTCGCCGTCGGTTGCGGGGCTGACGAGGTGTTGGGCATCGGGGACGCAACCGGCGAGGGCACCTGTGTCACCACCTGCGGAGGCGCGGCCGGGGCCGTGTCGATACCGGGCAGCGCGGGGTCGCGCTCTTCCGGCGGACGATTGAATTCAGAGCCTGCGGGCAGCGGTATTTCCGAGGCCGGACCGGTCGCGGTGCGTTCGGGTTCGGACGGCGTGCTGGCACCCTGCGCAGTCTCGGTGGGGGATGCGGCCTCGGTGGGGGGGGGGGCCTGCGTCACCGCACCGGTTGCCCCGGTCATGCTGCCGTCATCGGTGTTTGCCGACGGGGGCGGCGGCGCTGTTTCGGGGGCGGCGGTGACCACGGGCGTCGCTGGCGACGGGCGGTCGGGCAACGGGGCGCCAAGCGACAACAGCGCGACCGCCACGATGGCCAGCAAAGCACCCCAGATGAGACCGGAAATCAGACCTCTGCCCATGATCTTTCTCTCTTTCTGCCCCTGCCGCGCCCCGCGTGGCGCGACCATTCGTCCAAGTTCGCCCTTTTCCGGGCAGGCCGTTCTCTTGTCGCATGGCTTGACCATGCCGGGCGGCCCTGTGCATGTATAGCGCGGCGTGCGGCCCGGCTGCACCCCTTTTTGCGACGAGGACCCCGGCCGATGCTGCTGCTGATCGATAATTACGACAGTTTCACCTACAATCTTGTTCACTATCTGGGCGAATTGGGAACAGTGCCACATGTGGTGCGCAATGACGCACTGGATGTGCAGCAGGCCATGGCGCTGAACCCTGCGGGAATCGTGTTGTCGCCCGGTCCCTGCGATCCGGCGCAAGCAGGGATTTGCCTGTCGCTGACCGCGGCGGCGGCGGAAACCCGCACACCTTTGCTGGGTGTCTGCCTTGGCCACCAGACAATCGGCGCGGCATTCGGCGGCAAGGTCGTGCGCTGCCATGAAATCGTGCATGGCAAGATGGGCGAGATTCACCACGCGGGCCAAGGCGTGTTCGAGGGTCTTCCTTCTCCGTTGCTGGGGACGCGCTACCATTCCCTGATCGTCGATCGCGACAGCCTGCCGGACTGTCTGGAGGTGACGGCCTGGCTGGATGACGGCACCATCATGGGCCTGCGGCACAAGACGCTTCCCATCGAGGGCGTGCAATTCCACCCTGAAAGCATCCGCTCGGAACATGGCCACGCGATGCTGAAGAATTTTCTGCGTGACGTGCCCGGCGCTGTTCAGGAGGAACCGGCATGAGCGACCAGATGAAGCCGCTGATCGCCGCCGTCGCCGAGCGCAGCCTGACTTGGGACGAGGCAGAGCGGGCCTTTGGTCTGCTCTTCGACGGTGAAGCGACCGATGCGCAGATCGGCGGTATGCTGATGGCGATGCGGGTGCGCGGCGAGACCGTGGACGAAATCGCCGCCGCAACAAAGGTCATGCGGTCGAAATGCGTGCCGGTGAAGGCACCCAAGGGCGCCATGGACATCGTCGGCACTGGCGGCGACGGCAAGGGCACGCTCAACATCTCGACCGCCACGGCCTTTGTCGTGGCGGGCGCGGGCGTGCCGGTGGCCAAGCACGGCAACCGCAATCTCAGCTCCAAATCCGGGGCGGCGGATGCGCTGACCCAGATGGGCATCAAGGTCATGGTCGGCGCGCCGGTGGTGGAGCAATCGCTGCGCGAGGCCGGGATCGGCTTCATGATGGCGCCGATGCATCACCCGGCGATTGCCCATGTGATGCCGACCCGCCAGCAGCTTGGCACCCGGACGCTCTTTAACGTGCTGGGACCGCTGACCAACCCCGCAGGCGTCAAACGTCAACTGACCGGCGCCTTTGCGCCGTGGCTTATCCGGCCAATGGCCGAGGTTCTGGGGGCGCTCGGGTCCGAGGCGGCATGGCTGGTGCACGGCTCGGATGGCACTGATGAGCTGTCCATCGCCGGGTCATCCGCCGTGGCGGCACTGAAAGACGGCGCGGTCAGCGAGTTCGAGGTCACGCCCGCCGACGCGGGCCTGCCGACGCACCCGTTCGAGGCCATTGTGGGCGGCACACCCGAAGAAAACGGCGCCGCGTTCCGGGCGCTTTTGCAGGGCACGGGCGGGGCCTATCGCGACGCGGTGCTGCTGAATGCGGCGGCGGCTTTGCTGGTGGCCGATGCGGTCGGCACCCTGCCTGACGGCGTTGAGAAAGCCGCGCAGAGCATCGATTCCGGCGCTGCGCTGCGCGCCGTCGAGACGGTGGCGCGGGTGACGTCCGCCGCTGCAGGATGACTGCCCCCGCTGGCGGCCGCCCGTTTCTGCGCTGGTTCGTCGTGATTGTCGGCTCAGTCGCCATTGTGATAGGCGTGTTCAACCTCTCGCACCTGCCCGAGACCCGCCGCATTGCCCGCGCCCTTGCCCAGCACGGCACCGAGGTGGAGGCGCGGATTCTTTCGGCGCGGGTCACAACCAGCCGTCTGCCCAGTCAGGTCGCCGCCCGCAGCGCCGAAAGCGTTTTTTACAGCGCCACCATCGGTTTGGGCACCGGATCCGGCGAGGTCGAGACAGAGATTTATCTGACCCCCGATGAATACACCGCCTTCCAAAACGGATCGCTTGACCGCGTCACGGTGATTTCGCTGCCCGATGACCCGGCGCAGGTCGAGCGCAATCGTGGAGATCGCCTTGCAGCGGGCCCGACCGACCTGATGCTGTCGCTTGTGTTGATCCTTATGGGGGCGGTTCCGGCGATTGGCGCCGGGCTTGGGCCGGTCCTGCTGCGGCGTTTTGGCGGCGCGCGGTAGCCTCGGCTGACAGGGGTCGTTCCGTTGGCCCGGGGGCTGGCCCGGTTGCAAGGCATTCGACCTTTGCAACACCGGCCCACGGACCGCCCCTGCGGCCTGTCGAACGGCCGCACCCTTCCCTTCCCGCACGGCCCACGCTACCCCTGCGCCATGCACTTGGACCTAACCCGCCTTGGCCCGTGGGCCAACCTGCCCGTCTTCGCCGAGACCCTGCCCGGGATCGAAGCGGCCCTGAACGCCGAACCGCGCCCATGGCTGCCTGCGCGCGACAGGGTTTTCGCCGCGTTGGAGGCCTGCCCGCCCGAGGCCACCCGCGTGATAATCCTGGGCCAAGACCCCTACCCCACACCCGGCCACGCCCACGGCCTGGCCTTCTCGGTCGAGCCGGGAGTGCGCCCGCTGCCGAAATCGCTGGCCAATATTTTTCGCGAGATGACGGATGACCTCGGCGCCTGCCCGCCAAACGGCGACCTGCGGTTCTGGGCGCGGCAGGGGGTCTTGCTGCTCAATACCGTGCTGACCGTTCCGGCGGGCGATGCCAATGGCCACACCAAGCTTGGCTGGCAGCACCTGACGGGGCAGGTTCTGGACCTTCTGGCCAGAGATGCACAGCCGCGCGTCTATCTTCTCTGGGGGAAACCCGCGCAGAAAGCCGCCGCCGCCATCGCGGCGCCGCCGAACCTGAAACTGGAGGCCCCGCACCCTTCGCCTCTCTCCGCCTATCGCGGATTTTTCGGCGCGCGCCCCTTCTCTCGGGCGAATAACTGGTTACAAACACAAGGACTGGCCACCATCAACTGGACGGACCCGACAGCATCATGACCGACAGCATTCTCGACAAGATCAAGGCCTACAAGCTGGAAGACGTGGCCGCCCGCAAGGACGCCCGCCCGCTGGCCGAAATAGAGACCGCCGCCAATGCCGCGCCCCCGGTGCGACCCTTCGCCGATGCTTTGAAGACCGCCTCGACCGAAGGCTATGGCCTGATCGCCGAAATCAAGAAAGCGAGCCCGTCCAAGGGCTTGATCCGTCCCGATTTCGACCCGCCTGCGTTGGCGCGGGCATATCAGGCCGGGGGGGCGACCTGTCTTTCGGTGCTGACCGACACGCCGTCCTTTCAGGGCGCGGACGACTACCTTGTCGCAGCGCGCGCCGAAGTGGACCTGCCGGTGTTGCGCAAGGATTTCCTCTACGACCCCTACCAGGTGGTCGAGGCGCGCGCCCTTGGCGCCGACTGCATCCTGATCATCATGGCCACGGTCTCGGACGCACAGGCGCAAGAGCTGGAAGAGGCCGCGACCCACTGGGGTATGGACGCGTTGATCGAGGTGCACAACGCCGACGAGCTGGAGCGCGCCTTGCGCCTGACGTCGCGGATGATCGGCATCAACAACCGCGACCTCAACACCTTCGCCACCTCGCTTGACGTGACCAAGACGCTGGTGCGCCAGATCCCGCCCGACCGCCTGATCGTTTCGGAGTCCGGCCTGAACACGCCCGAGGATCTGGCCGAAATCGCCCGCTACGGCGCGCGCAGCTTTCTGATTGGCGAAAGCCTGATGCGCCAGGACGATGTGGAAAACGCGACCCGCACGCTGCTTGCCAACCCTTTGCAAGCGGGGCGCTGATGGCGGATCTGACCCATTTCGACAAGGACGGCCGCGCCCATATGGTGGACGTCTCCGACAAGCCCGTGACCGCCCGGATCGCGGTGGCCGAGGGCTACGTAAGAATGGCCCCAGAAACGCTGGAGGCGATCTCCTCCGGCGCGGCCAAGAAGGGCGACGTGATCGGCGTGGCGCGGCTGGCGGGCATCATGGGGGCCAAGAAGACATCTGATCTCATTCCATTGTGCCACCCTCTGCCGATCACCAAGGTGGCGCTGGAACTGGAAGCCGACCCCGCCCTGCCCGGCATCCGCATCGCGGCCACCGTCAAGACCGGTGGCCAGACCGGCGTGGAAATGGAGGCATTGACGGCCGTCTCTACCGCCGCGCTGACGGTCTATGACATGGTAAAAGCCGTGGACAAGGCCATGGAGATCGGTGGCATCCGGGTGTTGTTGAAGGATGGCGGCAAGTCCGGGCGGTACGAGGCATGACCAGCGGTCGGTCGTTGGAGTTGTATTTTGTCGATGGCAAACCGGACGGCATGTTGACGGCAGAGGTCTTCAATTGGACCGGCCATGTGCTGAGAATACCGCGCACCCGCCTTGCTGACGGGTTGCGTCGCCCGCAGGCCAACCAGACGGGCGTTTATCTGCTGCTGGGGCAGGACGGAGATGGACCGCTGGCATACATCGGCGAGGCAGAGGACATGGCCCGCCGCATCGGTCAACATGCCCGCGAAAAGGACTGGTGGGATGTGGCCGTCCTCGTCACGACGACGGGTGACGGATTGCACAAAGCGCATGTAAAATACCTAGAAAGCCGTCTCGTCGCAGCAGCACGTGAAGCGGCGGCAATGCGGATGGAAAACGGCAATCAGCCGACCGGGGCAAGTCTGAACGAGGCGGCTGTCGCCAACATGGAGAGCTTTCTCGATACGCTTTACATGGTGCTTCCCGCCATCCGGGTGGATTTGTTCCAGAGCGGTCGGCGCGCCGCACTAAAAGATCATGGCTCGACCTCCCTGCCAACCACCAAATCTGTGTTCCACCTTTTGGTGCCTCGACATGGCGTAGATGCAGTTGGCGAGCTCGCAGACGGTGAGTTGGTCGTGAAAGCCGGATCTCAAGTTCGGTCGGTTTGGGTCGGCAATCCAAAACACGCCGCGAACTATCGGGAATTGCATGAGTCACTTGTGGAAAAGGGAATTATTCAAAAGACAGACGGCACGGCAGTTATGACCGAGGACTACGCCTTTTCCAGCCCGTCCGCTGCGGCGGCCGTCGTCTCTGGTCGCTCGTCAAACGGGCGAACCGCATGGAAACTGCCTGACGGTCGCACCTACGCCGATTGGGAAACTGAACAGATCGCGAAGGACACCCCATGATATCGGTAGAAGAGGCCCTCGCCGCCTGTCTGGCGCTAACCAAGCCGTTGCCGCCCGAGGACGTGGCGCTTGCCGAAGCGGTCGGGCGTGTCTTGGTCAAGCCGGTCGAGGCGCGGCGGGATCAGCCGCCCTTCGCGTCATCTGCCATGGACGGCTACGCCCTGATCGGGGACGACGCCAAACCGGGGGCCCGTTTCACGGTGTTGGGAGAGGCCGCCGCCGGTCATGCTTGGGGCGGAACGGTCGAACCCGGTCAGACCGTGCGCATCTTTACCGGCGCGCCGGTGCCCGCCGGGGCCACACGCGTCGTGATCCAGGAAGACGTTGCACGGGACGGGGACCGTATCACCCTGACCGACAGTCTTGGCGACGGGGCCAATATCCGCGCCACGGGCGGAGATTTCCGCATCGGTGACCGTATCGACGCACCGCGCGTGCTGCGCCCCGCCGATATTGCCCTTGCCGCGTCGATGAACCTGCCCACCCTGCCGGTGGCCCGCAAACCCGTTGTGGCCCTGATTGCCACCGGTGACGAACTGGTCCAGCCCGGTGAAACGCCCCGCGCCGACCAGATCGTCGCGTCCAATTCCTATGGTCTCAAGGCGATGGCGGAACAGGCCGGGGCCGAGGCCCGGCTGCTGCCGATCGCCCGCGACACCGTGGCAAGCCTTGAAACCGTGCTGGGACTGGCCACTGATGCCGACCTGATCGTGACCATCGGTGGCGCGTCCGTCGGCGACCACGATCTGGTGGGTCAGGTTGCGCTTGGGCAAGGGTTGGAACGTAGCTTCTACAAGGTCGCCCTGCGTCCGGGCAAACCGCTGATGGCTGGCCGCATGGGCAGCGCGGCGCTGCTTGGGCTGCCCGGAAACCCGGTGTCTTCGATGGTTTGCGGCCACATTTTCATGATCCCGATGATCCGGGCCTTTCTCGGCCTCGGGGCGGCCCCGGTCCCGCGCGAACAGGCCGAATTGGTTGTCGATCTGCCCGCCAACGGACCACGCGAACACTATATGCGCGCCACCCTTGGCCAAGGCACGCGCCTGCCCGGCATCCGCCCCGCCGAGAGCCAGGACTCTGCCTTGCTGCGGGTTCTGGCAGGGTCCGACGCGCTCTTGATCCGCCCCGCCGGGCAAGGCCCGCTTTCTGCCGGAACGGTTGTGGATATCCTGCGTCTTTGAGCACCGGGATTGACACGAAGCAAGAACAGTGGCAGAACATACACTGAACAAAAGTGATTTTCGTGAGGGAGGCCAGCCGATGCTGACCAAGAAACAGCTGGACCTTTTGACCTTCATCCACCGCCGCGTGCAACGCGACGGCGTGCCACCCTCGTTCGACGAAATGAAAGAGGCGCTGGACCTGCGTTCGAAATCTGGAATCCACCGGCTGATTACGGCACTGGAAGAGCGCGGTTTCATCCGGCGTCTGGCCCACAGGGCGCGGGCCATCGAAATCGTGAAGCTGCCCGACAGTCTTGAAGGCGGCGGATTTACCCCCCGCGTGATCGAGGGCGACCGTGGCAGCCCGCCGCGCGACGCGCTGCCTGTTTCGGGCGCCGCCGCGATGGACCTGCCAGTGATGGGCCGCATCGCCGCCGGCACCCCGATCGAGGCGATCAGCGAGGTGGCCACCCATGTCGCGGTGCCGCAACAGATGCTGGGCACCGGGAAATCCCATTACGCGCTTGAGGTCAAAGGCGACTCGATGATCGAGGCCGGGATCAACGAGGGCGATATCGTGGTGATCGAAGAGGGGTCGACCGCCGATAATGGCGATATTGTCGTGGCCCTTGTCGAAGGCTACGAGGCGACGCTGAAGCGCTTTCGCAAGAAGGGCAACATGATCGCATTGGAGGCCGCCAACCCCGCCTACCAGACCCGGATGCTGCGACAAGACCAGGTCACTGTGCAAGGCCGTCTCGTGGGCCTGATCCGCACCTACTGAGGTTATCGCACCCAAGGGCGGTCCCCCTGCACCGCGCGCGCGGTGCTGATGACGCCCCCCCCGTCGCCCATGCGAACAGCCAGTGCGCCCGTGCGTGCCAGCAGGTCCGGACCAATCACCCAGCAAGACGCGATCGGCGCCTCGGCCATGGCCGCGCCGGACACCGGTGGGGCACCCACAGGCAACGGCTGCCCGACGCCCTGCGCCTCCTCCTCCGAGGTGATGACCAGATCGTGCAGCGCGCAGGCCCGTGCCAGATCACGCGCCGCACGGCGCCCGACGCCATGCCAGACACTCCAATCGCCAAGCAGCGCCACCTGCCCCGCCCCGTCCTGGGTCCACCCGTCGCGGGCCGCAGCCTCTGCCTGATCGGCGCTGTCACCATCGTTTTCCAGCCAAAGCCCGGCCACGAACCCATCGCCACGGGCACGGCTGAGGCTGCGGCCCGCCTCGGTCGCCGCCCCGGCAAGCCGCCCGGAGGACGAGATCAAAAGCTCTGGACGCTCTGCACCGATCCAGAGCCATAGCGCCACCATGCCCGGCAGCAGCCCAAGCCACCGCCCGCGCCCGTGCCAGAGGATCACCGCCAAGGCCCCGCCCGCCACCAGCGGCAACACGGCGGCAGGCGGCATCACCACATGCCGCAGCGCGCCGGGGGTCGCGGCAACATGGCGGGCCACGGACAGAATCCAGTCGATCCCCAGTTCCATGACGGCAAAACCAATCCCTTCGGCCCCGACCGGCCAAAGGAGCAGCGCCACAACTGCGGCGGGAATGACGAGGCTCCCCATGACCGGCACCGTCAGCAGGTTCGCCGCCAACCCGAACACCGCCAGCCGGTTGAACTGCGCCGCGGCGAACGGTGCAGTGGCAAGCCCCGCCACGACGGAGGACAGGACGACCCCGGTCACCGCCCGCATCCAGCGCGGGCGGTCCTGCAAACAGGCCACGCCCTTCAACCCGTTGAACACCGCAACCAATGCGGTCGTTGCGGCAAAGCTCATCTGGAAGCCGGGTCCAAGCAGCGACTCGGGCCGATGCGCCAACACGATCATCGCGGCAATCGCCACCGAGCGCAGGGTCACCGCGCGCCGGTCCAGCAGCACCGCAACGAACATCACCGCGATCTGGATGAAGGCGCGTTCGGTGGCGACGTTGCCCCCCGACAAGGCAAGGTAGAATGCCCCCGACGCCAGCGCCCCCACCGCCGCGATCTTCTTGGTCGGCACCCGCAGCGCCAGTGGCGCGATCAGGGCCATCCCGGCGCGCAGACACAAAAACACGAAGCCAGTCAGCAGCCCCATATGCAGCCCGGAAATGGCCAGAAGATGCGCTATATTGCTGTCGCGCAGCGCCTGCATCGTCGCCAGTGGCACGGCCGAGCGATCCCCGGTCAACACGGCCGCGGCAAAAGCGCCGGCTTCCCCCCCGATCCGCGCGCGTATGGCCTGCGACAGGTGCATCCGCAGATGCGCCAGCCGCATGTCACCTTCGGGCCGGGGCGCCATCAACAGGGCGGGGGTGCGGGTATAGCCCACGGCGCCGATTCCCAGAAACCACGCGTGGCGTTGAAAATCGAAACCGCCGGGTTCCCCCGGACCTTCCGGGGCGCTCAGGTGGCCGGTCATGGCCACGGTTGCCCCCGGCTCGGGGGTGAAAAACCCCTGGTCGCCATGCAATGACACCCGCACCCGCCGCGGCACGCGGTCTGGATCGGTCCGGGCCAGCACCACCCGATCAAGCGTCAGGCGCAGCCGGTCAGAGGCCGAGCGATCCACCGCCACGATCCTGCCCTCGATCGGGCCATAGTAGCGAAACTCCAGCACCGGACCCGCCACCATCTGGCTTCGCAGACCGGCAAGGCACAGCCCCACCACGACCAGAACAAGGGCAGTGGCCAGCGGCCCGGCCTGTTCCCGCCACTTTCGGCCAATGATGGCTGCCACAATAGCCGACGTGATGCCCCCGAGATAGTGCCACGGCGCAGGGTCACACGGCAGCGCGAAAAAGAGCGCGACGCCCAGAGCCAGGCAAACCGGCGACCACGGCAGCAAATACCCTCGTTGCGCCTGTTGGGCTGCATTGATCCTCTGCCACAGCCGCACCCTTGCCACCCTTTCCGGCCTTGCCTAAACACGCGCAAAGCCAAGTCTGCGACCGCATGGTTGCCAAACCGTTAACGCGCCCCGCCCGCCGCGCCGGACGCCACCGAAAGGACGCCCCCATGACCACCCAAGTCGTGACCCGCTTTGCCCCCTCGCCCACCGGCTTCCTGCATATCGGCGGCGCGCGCACGGCGTTGTTCAACTGGCTCTATGCCCGCGGGCGCGGTGGCCGGTTCCTATTGCGGATCGAGGATACCGACCGCGCCCGCTCAACCCCCGAGGCGACGCAAGCGATCCTGACCGGGCTGACATGGCTCGGCCTCGACTGGGATGGTGCGCCGACCAGCCAGTTCGAGCAGCGCGAACGCCATGCCGAGGTGGCGCGCGAGATGCTGGCAAACGGGCACGCCTACAAGTGCTTTTCGACGCAGGAAGAAATTGCCGCCTTCCGCGACGCCGCCAAGGCCGAGGGGCGCTCGACCCTGTTCCTCAGCCCGTGGCGCGACACGCCCGAGTCACAGCAGCCGGACCTGCCCCACGTCGTCCGCCTCAAGGCCCCGCGCGAGGGCATGACACTGGTCAAGGACGAGGTGCAGGGCGATGTCACGATCCGCAACGATCAACTGGATGACATGATCCTGTTACGCTCGGACGGCACACCTACCTACATGCTGGCGGTGGTGGTCGACGATCATGATATGGGCGTAACGCACGTCATCCGGGGGGACGATCACCTCAACAACGCCGCGCGCCAAGCGCAGATCTATGCCGCGATGGGGTGGCCGCAGCCGGTCTGGGCGCATATTCCACTGATCCACGGGCCCGATGGCAAGAAGCTGTCCAAGCGCCACGGGGCGCTCGGGGTCGAGGAATATGCCGCCATGGGGTATCCGCCCGCCGCGATGCGAAACTACCTTGCCCGCCTGGGCTGGAGCCACGGCGACGACGAGTTGTTCGACGACGCGCAGGCGAAAGACTGGTTCGACCTCAAGGGAATCGGCAAATCGCCCGCGCGGCTGGACTTCAAGAAGCTCGACCACGTGTCGAGCTATCACATTGGCCGGATGGCCGATGACGATCTGGTGAACGAGATCGAACGGTTCTTGGCGGCAACGCAGCAACCCACCCTTTCGCAGGTGCAGAAAGATGGGCTGTCCGCTGCGATGTATTGCCTCAAGGATCGGGCGAAATCTTTGCCGCAAATTATTGAAAAAGCGCATTTTGTCCTTATCAGTCGACCACTTGACCGGGATGAAAAATCGCGCAAGGCGCTGGATGATGTATCCCGTGGTATACTGACAGAATTGACGCCGCAGTTGCAAAATGCTAGCTGGACACGCGATACGCTGGAAGCGATTGTGTCCCAGGTGGCGGACGGCCACGGACTGAAACTGGGCAAGCTGGCCCCGGCGCTTCGCGCCGCTCTGGCCGGCCGCCCGGTCAGCCCAAGCGTTTTCGACATGATGCTCGTCATCGGCAGGGAAGAGACGATCGCCCGCCTGACGGAGGCCGCAGCCGACTGACGACAGATCTGACGTCGAGGCTGCCTGCGAATGAAGGGCCCGGGAAACCGGTCCCGGTGACCACCGCCAGCGGTTCAACGCCGGCGAATATTGAGAGGGACTCACATGGCAGACAGCAAGACCGCGACTCTGACATTCGACAACAAGACCTTCGAGTTGCCGATGCACTCGCCCAGTGCCGGACCCGACGTGATCGACATCACCAAGCTCTATGGCCAGGCCGGCGTGTTCACCCACGATCCCGGCTTTACCTCGACCTCGGCTTGCGAATCCACCATCACCTATATTGATGGCGACGCGGGCGTTCTGCTGCATCGCGGCTATCCGATCGATCAGTTGGCCGGAAAATCCCACTATCTCGAAGTGTGCTACCTGCTGCTCTACGGGGAACTGCCGACCGCCGCGCAGCTGGAAGATTTCGAAGCGCGTGTGACCAATCACACGATGGTGCACGAGCAGATGCACAACTTCTTCCGCGGGTTCCGGCGCGATGCACACCCGATGGCAACCATGGTCGGCGTTGTCGGCGCAATGTCGGCCTTCTATCACGACTCGACCGATATTTCGGACCCGTGGCAGCGCGAAGTCGCGTCCATCCGCCTGATCGCCAAACTGCCGACCATCGCCGCGATGGCCTACAAGTATTCGATCGGCCAGCCCTTCGTGTATCCGCGCAACGACCTCGACTACGCGTCGAACTTCCTGCGCATGTGCTTTGCCGTCCCGGCCGAGGAATATCAGCCCGACCCGATCCTGAGCCGGGCGATGGACCGGATCTTTACCCTGCATGCGGATCACGAACAGAACGCCTCGACCTCGACCGTGCGCCTGGCGGGGTCTTCCGGGGCCAACCCATTTGCCTGTATCGCCGCCGGCATCGCCTGCCTCTGGGGCCCCGCCCATGGCGGCGCCAACCAGGCTTGCCTTGAAATGCTCAAGGAAATCGGCTCGGTCGACCGCATTCCCGAATTCATCGCACGCGCCAAGGACAAGGAAGATCCGTTCCGCCTGATGGGATTCGGTCACCGGGTCTACAAGAACTTCGACCCGCGCGCGAAGGTGATGAAGCAATCGGCGGACGAGGTGCTGGACCTGCTCGGCGTGGAAAACAACCCGCTGCTGCAAGTCGCCAAGGAACTGGAACGCATCGCGCTGGAAGACGCGTATTTCGCCGAGAAAAAGCTCTTCCCGAATGTCGATTTCTATTCCGGCATCATCCTGGAGGCCATGGGCTTCCCGACGTCGATGTTCACGCCGATCTTCGCGCTGTCGCGCACCGTCGGCTGGATTTCGCAGTGGAAGGAAATGATCGCCGACCCCAAAGGCAAGATCGGCCGCCCGCGCCAGCTTTATACCGGTGCAACCTACCGCGATTACGTGGATATCGAGAACCGCTGAGCGGATCTGGTCCGACAAACAAAGGCCGCCCCCCAGCCGGGCGGCCTTTTTCCTTGCCGGGATGTTACCGGACCGCCGTTAACCTTAACGCGCGCGTCCCCCTTCTTCTTGGCAAAAATACTCACGGCGAACCGTTGCAACTGCGCGCGCCGCGACTACGCTGCCCGGGCGTGACAAAGGACCAGCCATGCCCCGGAAAATCATCATCGACACCGACCCCGGACAGGATGACGCGGTCGCCATCCTGCTGGCGCTGGCCAGCCCGGAAGAGATTGACCTGCTCGGCATCACCGCGGTTGCGGGCAACGTGCCCCTCGCGTTGACGCAGGAAAATGCCCGCAAGACCTGCGAAGTGGCGGGTCGGCCGGAGGTCAGGGTTTTCGCAGGTTGCGACCGCCCGCTTGCCCACAGCCTTGTCACGGCAGAGCACGTCCACGGCAAGACCGGCCTCGATGGCCCCGACCTGCCCGCACCGACCATGCCCTTGCAACAGGCGCATGGCGTGGATTTCCTGATCCGCACCCTGCGCGACAATCCCGCTGGCACGGTCACGTTGTGCCCCTTGGGGCCGCTGACCAATATCGCCACGGCGCTGCAACAGGCGCCCGACATCGCGCCGCGCATCAAGGAGATCGTGCTGATGGGCGGGGCCTATTTCGAGGTAGGCAACATCACCCCGGCGGCGGAGTTCAACATTTACGTAGACCCGGAAGCCGCTGAAATCGTGTTTAAATCAGGCGTACCTCTGACCGTGATGCCATTGGACGTGACGCATAAGGTGCTCGTCACCCCGGCGCGCAGCGCCGCGTTCCGCGCGCTCGGGACGGAACCGGGGCGGATCGTGGCGGACTGGACGGATTTCTTCGAGCGTTTCGACAAGGAAAAATACGGCTCCGATGGCGCACCACTACATGACCCGACCGTGATCGCCTACCTGATCCGGCCCGAGCTGTTCACCGGACGGCACATCAATGTCGAGATCGAAACCCGCTCTGACCTGACCCGAGGCATGACCGTCGCAGACTGGTGGCGCGTGACCGACCGCGCGCCCAATGCGATGTTCATGGGCGATGTGGATGCCGACGGATTCTTTTCGCTGCTGACCGAGCGCATCGGTCGCCTGTGATCCGATCCAATACCCCCTCTGGCATCCTGACCGCGAAACCCTAGGTCTAGGGGGAAAGGACATTTCCCATGCAGATCGCGTTCGACAATTCCTATGCCCGCCTGCCGTCGCGCTTCTTTGCGCCCTTGGCTCCGACTCCCGTGGCCGATCCTGCCATGATCGCGTTGAACGCGCCCCTTGCCGAGGCTCTTGGCCTCGATCCCGAGGCGCTTCGCCGCCCCGACGGTGTGGCGATGCTGGCCGGAAACAGGGTGCCCGACGGCGCGACACCGCTGGCGCAGGCCTATGCCGGGCACCAATTCGGCGGGTGGGTGCCGCAACTAGGCGACGGGCGGGCGATCTTGCTGGGCGAAATCCTCGACCGGACCGGGCAGCGGCGGGATATCCAGCTCAAGGGCTCGGGCCCGACGCCGTTTTCGCGGCGGGGCGACGGGCGCGCAGCGCTTGGGCCGGTGCTGCGGGAATATATCGTGTCCGAAGCCATGCATGCCTTTGGCATCCCAACCACGCGGGCACTGGCGGCGGTCTTGACGGGTGAACCGGTGCAGCGGGAGCGGGCGCTTCCCGGGGCGGTGCTGACCCGTGTCGCCAGTTCGCACATCCGCGTCGGCACGTTCCAGTTCTTCGCGGCACGCGGCGACGAGGAGGCGCTCAAGGCGCTTGCAGGTCATGTCATTGCACGGCACTACCCAGAGGCGGACACCCCCCTGGACCTGCTGACGGCAGTCGTGGCGCGGCAGGCGCGGCTGATCGCGCAGTGGATGGGCGTGGGGTTCATCCACGGCGTGATGAATACCGATAACATGTCCGTCGCGGGGGAAACCATCGACTATGGCCCTTGCGCCTTCATGGACGGCTATCACCCGGACACGGTGTTTTCCTCGATCGACCGGATGGGTCGCTATGCCTATCGAAAGCAGCCCGAAATCGCGGTCTGGAACCTTGCGCAATTTGCCACCGCGCTGTTGCCGATCATGGGGATGAGCCACAAGGATGCCGTCGCTGTCGCCACCCGCGCGGTCGAGGGCTTCGCCGACCTGTTCGGCACCGCGTGGGAAGCGGTCTTCGCTGCCAAGCTCGGGTTGGCGGATCTGGATGAGGATGACGGCGGGCTGGCCTATGACCTGCTGATGCGCATGGCCAAGGGGCGGGCGGACTTTACCCGCACATTCCGGGCGCTGTCAGGGGCCGATCCGACAGCCGCGCGCGAGGAATTCGTCGACCCGGCCACCTTGGACGCATGGCTGCCCCGCTGGCAGGCGCGTCTGACAGCAAAGGGCGCGGACGCATCCGTGCGGCGCGCCCGCATGAGCGCCGCGAACCCCGCCTTCATTCCCCGCAATCACCGCGTGGAAGAGGCCATCGCCGCCGGGCTGACAGGTGATTTCGCCCCGTTCCACCGATTGACAGAGGTGCTGTCGCGCCCCTTCGACGATCAGCCCGAAGCCGCAGACCTGACCCTTGCCCCAACCCCGGATCAGGAGGTGCGCCAGACCTTTTGCGGCACCTGATTACTCCTTGCGGCGGAACCTGCGAAAAAGGCGGCGGTTGAGCGTCACGAACTCATCCACCATCGCCCCGACCGAGCCGAGCGCACGACCCTTGAGGTAGAGCGCCCCCAAGCCGCCACCAAAGCCCGCGCCGATCACATCGACGATCAGGTCGCCCATGGTGTCGGGCAAGCCCGATTTCTGCATGTTGAGTCCGAAGGCCTGGTCCATGGAAAATTCGAAAATCTCCCACAAGACACCGAACGTGATACCGATCGTCGCCGCCAATAGCCCCATGGCCCATGCCGGCGCGGCGTAGGCGTCGCCCTCGAACAGGATGAACACGACCAAAAAGCCTGCCAGCCCGAACCCAATGGCGGACAGCCCGTGCAGCGCTATGTCCCACCACCAGACCCGCTCGTAGAAATCGAACGCCTCTCCAAGGAAGATCGACGCGAAGACGAAGATCACCACCAGCGCGACCAGGCTGCGCGGCAGACGAATATGCAGGCGCGAGGCCATGAAAAGCGGCCCCATCGACAGCATCAGGGTGGACGCCGCAACAAAGGCGGCCGTCCAGCGTCCGGTCAGCAGTGCCGCAAGGATCTCGATGCTCAGACCGGTCCAGATCAGGTAGGTGATCCGGCTTTGGTTTTTCAGCGTTTGCATGGTGTGGCCCGTCGGCTTTCGGCCCCGTGACGATAACGCACGGGCCGCCACGCGCAAGGAGGGGCTTGCCACGGCGCAGGGGCGCGGCACACTGGAGCCATGCCCTACCCCGCCCCGCCAGATCCGGCCCATATCCGCGTCGCCAGCTACAACATCCGCAAATGCATCGGGCTGGACCGCCGTCGCAACCCGCATCGCATCGCCCGGGTGGTTGCGGCGCTTGGCGCGGACGTGGTGGCCCTGCAAGAGGCCGACAAACGCTTGCCGCCCCGCCCCGCTGCGCTGTCTGCAACCGTGATCAGGGACGAGGCCGGGATGACGCCTGTCGATGTGGCTGAAACCCGTGTCAGTCTTGGCTGGCACGGCAATGCACTGCTGCTTGGGGCGGGCTGGACGCTGACGCATCTCGATCGCCTTGCCCTGCCGGGGTTGGAGCGGCGCGGTGCGCTTGTGGCCGAATTGGACGGCCCCAAGGGCACGCTACGGGTGGTGGCCACGCATCTGGGCCTGCGGCGGCGAGACCGGCAACGGCAAATGACCCTGATCATGGCTGCCCTGAACGCGCGATCCGGGCCACCGACAGTCTTGATCGGCGATCTCAACGAATGGTCGCCACAGGCCGGGTTTGCCCCGCTTGATCCGTTTTTCACCCTGCACCGCCCCGGCCGCAGCTTTCCTGCGCGCCGCCCTTTGGCGGCGCTTGATCGGGTGGCCACCGGGCCGGGGCTGTCCTTGGTGCAAGCCGGTGCCTGCCGCTGGGGCGAGGCCGGGCGCGGCTCAGATCACCTGCCTATCTGGGCGGACCTTTCACGGGACGGTTGATCAGCAACAGCCCCGCACAGACCAGCGCCAGCGCGATCAGGATGCCGGGCCCGACCTGCTCGCCCAGCACCAGCCAGCCAAGCGCCACCCCGAGGATCGGTGTCAGAAAGCTGAAGGACGCCACAGACGAGGCGGGATAGATCGTCAGCAGCCAGAACCAGAACAGGAAGCCGAGCGAGGCCACCGCCACCACCTGGAACAGCAGCAAACCGAAGTGATAGGGCTGCAAGTCGCGGATCAGCGGCCCGAAAAGCGGCGAAATCAGCAGCAGGATTGGGGCAGAAACCATGAGTTGCCACAAAAGCTGCATCTCGGGCCGGGTCTGCCGCACCGCGCCAAGCCGCGCCACCAGTGCGATCCCGCCCCAGCAGAACGCCGCCCCCAAAGCCAGCGCATCACCCAGCAACGAGGCCTCGCCCGCCCCACCCCGATTGAACACCGCGATAGCGACGCCCACCACGGCCAGCCCCTGCCCTGCCAGTTTCATCGGCGACATTTTCTCGCCATCCAGCAACCAGTGGGCGGCGAACCCCAGCCAGACCGGCATGGTGTAGAACAGGATCGACGTCCGCGCGACGGTGGTCCAGTCAAGCGCAAAGAAGAGACAACAGAATTCCAGCGAGAAAAGCAGCCCCAGCAACAGGCCTGAAGGCCAGGTTCCGGGGCGGATTCGGATCGGCACGCCGCGCAGCTTCATCCACAACACCATGACGATCAGCGCCCCGAGCGAACGCAACCCCGCCATGAACACCGGCTGAAAGCCCGTATTGCCAAGCTTGATGGCCACCTGATTGACGCCAAGCACGATGGCAAACAGCGTCAGCGACACCGCCCCAAAAAGGTCGATTGATGATTTCCGCTCCATGCCGAGCCCTCCTGCCTGTGGTGCCCACAAGCCCCGGACAATCGGCGCTGTCAAGCCGGGGACCCGCATGGTAAACCGGGCCAAGTCTTTCTTTGGCGTGGATTTCCTAGATGAATCTTCTGCAAATCACCTCGCTTCTGATCGTGCTGGCGGGGGCCTTCGGCGCGGTGAATTACCTGTTCCTTAAGCTGCCCGCAGCAATCGGAATCCTCGCGGTCGCACTGGCCGCGTCGCTGGCCACGATGGCGCTTGATGCGGTCGTGCCGGGATTCGCGATCGACGATCAGCTCCGGCTGCTGGTGTCCGAAATCGACTTTTCCCAAGCACTTCTGGAAGGCATGCTCGGCCTGCTTCTCTTCGCCGGGGCGCTGCATGTGAAGCTGGAGGATCTGGCCGGGCAGTGGCGGGTGGTGGCGCTTATGGCCACGATCGGCGTCGGGCTGTCCACGGTGATCATCGGCACCGGGTTTTCCTGGCTGACCGGGATGCCGTTCCTCGTTGCCCTCGTGTTTGGTGTCATCGTGACCCCCACCGATCCGGTGGCGGTGCTTGGGGTGCTGCGCGCGGCGCGTCTGTCGAGATCGCTGGAAACCAAGATCGCGGGCGAAAGCCTGTTCAACGATGGTGTGGGCTATGTCGTGTTTCTTGTCCTTGTCGGGCTCGCCTTCGCGCAAGGCGGCGGCCATGGCGGCGGCGCCGAGGCTGATCTGGCCGACGCGGCGCTGCTTTTCGCACAAGAGGCGCTTGGCGGTGCAGTCCTTGGCACCGCGCTTGGCTGGCTCACCTTCCGGGTGATGCGGCGGATCGACGACCCATCGCTGGAAGTGCTCCTGACCCTCGGCCTGGCCTTTGGCGGCTATGAACTGGCCATCGCGCTGCATGTGTCGGCCCCGATCATGGCGGTCGTGGCCGGTCTGCTGATCGGGCACACCGGCCCCAAGGGCGGTATGAGTGTTGCAACCCGCGCCCATGTAGACAGTTTCTGGTCCCTGATCGACGAAATCCTGAACGCGGTCTTGTTCTTGCTTATCGGGATCGAGGTGTTCGCGGTCGTCTTTTCAGAGGGCATCCTGCTGGCGGGGGCGGCAGCCATCGTTCTGGCCCTCGTTGCCCGTTTCGTGGCGGTGGCCCTGCCGATCTATGCGCTGAGCCCGTTCCGGGGCTTTTCGCCCGGCGTGATCCCGATCATGACATGGGGCGGGCTGAAGGGCGGGATTTCTGTCGCACTGGCGTTGTCCCTGCCCGATAGCGAGTGGAAGCCCCTGATCCTCGGCGCGACCTACATGATCGTGGTTTTCTCGATCATCGTACAGGGCCTGACGGTTGGAAACCTCGCCCGCCATCTGGGCCGCGAACCGGAGCTTGACCTCGATCCATGAGGGGCGCAAAGCCACGGTCCGCCAACGGAGCCTTTCCCATGCACGACAACCTGCGCGGCATCTTGTTGATGACCCTGTCGATGGCCGCCTTCGCGCTTGGAGATGTCGGGGTCAAGAGCCTGTCCGGCATCGTGCCGCCGGGGCAGATCATGGGCACGATGGGGGCCGTGGGGACGCTGATCTTCGCCCTCTGGACACGGGCGCGCGGCTTGCCGCTGTTCCCGCGAGAGGTTTTCCACCCCGCCGTGGGCCTGCGTTTTCTGGCTGAAATCGTGGCGGGGACCGGCATGGTTCTGGCGATCACGCTCAACCCGCTATCGCTGGCCACCGCCATCTTGCAAGCCGCACCGCTGGTGGTGACGATGGGGGCCGCCCTGATCTTTGGCGAACGCGTCGGCCTGCATCGCTGGAGCGCGATCCTGACCGGGTTGGTGGGCGTGCTGGTGATCCTGCGGCCCGGATTGGCCGGCTTCAACCCTGACACGATCTGGGTGATTGTCGCCATGCTCGGCCTCGCGTTCCGCGATCTGGCGACCCGCGCCGCGCCCAAGGGATTGAACAATCTGCAACTGGCGACCGTGGGGTTCTTTGCACTGGTGCCGACCGGCCTGCTGGTCACCTCGTTCACCGAGCCGCCGCTCTGGCCGGGCGTGGTCGGCTGGGGCTGGCTTGGGTTCACTATCCTGGCCACCGTCGCGGGCTATTACACCATCACCGCCGCCATGCGCGTAGGAGAGATCGGTGCCGTAACCCCGTTTCGCTATTCGCGGCTGATCTTCGGGATGATCCTTGGCATGACGCTGTTCGGGGAACGGCCCGATGGACTCGCCTATCTGGGGGCGGCAATGATCCTGTGTGCGGGGCTTTATTCCGCGTGGCGAGAGCGGTTGCGCCGCTAGTGCTCATTCAAGGCGCATATAACGCCCATCACGCAAATTCATGACGGCTGCTGCAATCGCGCTTGCGCCACGGCGCGCTTTGCGGTTGGCATGTCCGCACCCCCTTCCACAACCGCCAAGGCCCAGATGAACAACCTCAACGGCATCCTGCTGGTCGTCGCAGCCATGGCCGCCTTTACGGCGGAAGACGCGATGATCAAGATCCTGTCGGGGTGGTTTCCGACCGGGCAGATCCTGATCTTTCTGGGGATCGGCGCGAGCATCGTCTTTGCCCTGCTGGCGACCCTGCGCCGCCAATCGCTGCTGGCCCGTGCCGCGTGGCGCCCGGCCCCGCTGATCCGCGCTGCGTCGGAAGCGGTGGCAGCGACGGCCTTCGTCACCTCGTTGTCGCTGGTCGATATCTCGGTGGTCGCCGCCGTGTTTCAGGCCACTCCACTGGCCATCACCATGGGTGCTGCGCTGTTTTTCGGCGAACAGGTCGGCTGGCGCAGGTGGACGGCGATCGGCCTTGGCTTTACCGGCGTCCTGCTGATCATTCGACCGGGGCTGGCGGGGTTCGAACCGGCAGCGCTGTTCGTGCTGGTCAGCGTAGGCGCTGTCGCTGTGCGCGACCTGACCACACGGCTGGTGACAAGGGATGTCAGCTCGCTCGTGGTATCGTTTCAGGGTTTTGCGGCGGTGATTGTTGCGGGCGCCCTGCTGTTGCCCTTGCAGGGCGCAAGCCTGATCGCGCCCGAGCCGCAGCAGCTATGGCTGGTGGCGGGGACGCTGATCTTTTCGGTCACGGGCTACTACGCCATCGTGCAGGCGATGCGGGTGGCCGATGCGTCGGCGGTTCAGCCGTTCCGCTACACGCGCCTGATCTTTTCGATGATCGCGGGCATCCTCGTATTCGGCGAACGGCCCGACGCCCTGACGCTTCTCGGCGCGGCGCTGATCATCGGCACCGGGCTATATACCTTCTTGCGCGAACGCGCCCTTGTGCGGGCCGCGCGGCGGGCTGCGGCGTAAAGTCTCAAGCTGCCGCTGTTGGCGCAAACAGTCGGCCACCGGCGCGCAGTAGCCCATGAAACAAAGGCCGTTAGCGCTACCATTGACCGTTTACTTTCGGCTGGTCCCTGCTATAGCTCTGCGCGACCCCTTCTCTATTTCAAGGATCCGATCCTATGAGCATCATCATCGACATCATCGGCCGCGAAATTCTCGACAGCCGGGGCAACCCGACGGTCGAAGTCGACGTAATCCTGGAAGACGGCACCATGGGCCGCGCCGCCGTGCCGTCGGGTGCGTCGACCGGTGTGCATGAGGCCGTCGAAAAGCGGGACGGCGACAAGGCGCGCTACATGGGCAAAGGTGTGCTGGAAGCCGTGGCCGCCGTGAACGGTGAACTGGCCGAAGCTCTGGTCGGCTTTGACGCCACCGAACAGGCCGCCATCGACGCCGCGATGTGTGAGCTGGACGGAACCGAGAACAAGGGCCGCCTTGGCGCCAACGCCATCCTTGGCGTGTCGCTGGCGGTGTCCAAGGCCGCCGCCGATTATACCGGCCAGCCGCTTTATCGCTATGTCGGCGGCACCTCGGCCCGTGTTCTGCCCGTTCCGATGATGAACATCATCAACGGCGGCGAGCACGCGGACAACCCGATCGACATTCAGGAATTCATGATCATGCCGGTCAGCGCGGACAATATCCGCGACGCGGTGCGCATGGGGTCGGAAGTCTTCCACACCCTGAAGAAAGAGCTGACGGCCGCAGGCCTGTCCACCGGGCTTGGCGACGAAGGCGGCTTTGCCCCCAATCTGGGCTCGACCCGCGAGGCGCTCGATTTCATCCTGAAATCCATCGAAAAGGCGGGCTACAAGCCGGGCGAAGACATCTTCCTGGCCCTCGACTGCGCCGCGACCGAGTATTTCAAGGACGGCAAATACGAGATGGCCGGGGAAGGCATCTCGCTGACCGCCGCAGAAAACGTCGGCTACCTCAAGGCGCTGGTGAACGATTACCCGATCATCTCGATCGAGGATGGCTGCGCCGAAGATGACTGGGACGGCTGGACCCTGCTGACCCGCGAACTTGGCGACAAGATCCAGCTTGTGGGTGACGACCTCTTCGTGACCAACCCGGCCCGTCTGGCCATGGGGATCGAGCGGGACGCGGCCAACTCGCTGCTGGTCAAGGTCAACCAGATCGGCACCCTGACCGAGACGCTTGCCGCTGTCGAACTGGCACACCGCAACCGCATGACCTGCGTGATGAGCCACCGCTCGGGCGAGACCGAGGACGCCACCATCGCCGACCTCGCCGTGGCCACCAACTGCGGCCAGATCAAGACCGGCTCGCTGGCGCGGTCCGACCGGCTGGCGAAATACAACCAGCTGATCCGGATCGAGGAAATGCTGGGCGAGACCGCTGAATACGCAGGCCGCTCGATCCTGCGCTAAGCCACCCGAAATCCCGGAATGGGCCGGCCCGCACGGGGCTGGCCTTTTCATCTGGGCCATGGCCGCAAGCCATCTGCGATCAGCCCTGGGAACACCGTGATAGCCAGCCGTGCGGCGGTGTTGAGCCCGTCACCCGCCTGCCCCTTGCGCCGATTGCGCATCCAACCATTCCTCTCACCGTCAGCGGCACGGCCCCAAAGAGCACCGCAGGGTCCAGATTGGCTAGGGGGCGACCTGCCGACCAGCCCGCAATGGTGCCGATCGCAACAAGGCCGGTCCGAGCGTGATCTTGGACCCGCCATGTCCAGCCCTTTCCAAACGCGCTGGCCAGTTTCGTTGACGCCACGCCCCGTTTGACAGCCCCTGCCCCACCCGCTTTCATTCAGGCTGGGAGGACTCGGGCCATGCCCCTGCATATTCTGATCATTCTCGTGGTCGGCGGCATCGCGGGCATCGCGATGTTGACTCATGTCTTTGGCCTGTCCAAGCCGTTGCGGTTCGAAACAGACGAGCAGGCCCGCGCCGCTTGGCTGCGCAGTTGGCCCGAGGACCGGATCACCGACATTCATCTGGCCCCCGATGGCACCGCCGCCCTGATCGAAACGGACCATGGCCCCGGCGTGGTCTTCCCGATGGGCGCCGACAGCAGCGGCCACCGCATGACCGGGGCCGAGGCGCGAGAGACCGCCAGTGGCCTTCGCCTTACGTTCCACGATTTCGGCACGCCGCGTCTGGACGTATGCCTGCCCCCCGAGGCCCGCAACCATTGGCGCCAGATCATAACGGAGGCCACATGACCGCAGATCTGACCTATCCCGACGTGGTGCAATGGGCGGTGCCCTTCTTCATCGCCGCGATCCTGATCGAGCTTCTGTGGATCGTTACCAAGGGCCGTGGCGGACGCTACGAAACCCGCGACGCCGTCACATCGCTGATCCTTGGGGCGGGCAACGTGGCCAGTGGCATCGCGCTCGGCTTCATCGCCTGGGGCTTCTTCATGGTGCTGTGGGACATCACGCCGCTCGACCTTGGCACAAGCTGGTGGGTCGTGGCGCTTTGCTTCGTGCTGGATGACCTGCGCTATTACTGGGTACACCGCTTCGGCCATCGTATCAGGTGGGTCTGGGCCAGCCATGTGAACCACCATTCCAGCCAGCACTACAACCTGACCACGGCGCTGCGCCAGACGTGGACCTATACCTTTACCTTCATGATGGTGGTGCGCGCGCCCCTGATCCTGCTGGGCTTTCACCCGGCCATGGTGCTGTTCGTGGGCGGGCTGAACCTGATCTACCAGTTCTGGATTCATACCGAGGCGATCGGAAAGCTGCCCCGATGGATCGAGGCGGTGATGAATACCCCCAGCCACCATCGCGCCCATCACGGCCGCAACCCGCGCTATCTGGATTGCAACTATGCCGGTGTGTTCATTATCTGGGACAGGATGTTCGGCACCTTTGTGCCAGAGATGGCGGAGGACCGCGTCGATTACGGCCTCGTCCACAACCTGGGCACGTTCAACCCATTGCGCGTGGCGTTCCACGAATGGGTTGGCCTTTTCAGGGACGTGACCCGGAAGGGCCTGACATGGCGCGAACGACTGATGTATGCCGTTGCACCACCGGGCTGGAGCCATGATGGCAGCCGCCAGACCTCGGACGGGATCAAGGAAAGCCACCTGATGCGCCACCCGGAGGACCGGGGGACGCCGGGGTTCTAGCCACAGCAGGCAGGGCCTTGGACCTGGGCGGGATCAAGCGCCCCGAAACCGCCCCTGCCGGTAGGGGGCCAACAGCCCGGCGAACCGATCCCCGCCCATGACGTCATCGGCCACCGCCTCTCCGGTCACGGCGGCGAGCGTGACGCCGGAATGCATCACCGCAAGGGTCAGCCCCTCGGGGCCGGCCGCCCCGATCACCGGCAGACCGTCCCCCGGCACCGGACGGTTTGCGACCAACACCTGTTGCCAGCGCAAATCCACGCCCGGCAGCAACGCACGGGCCGATGCCAACGCCTCTTCCGCCAGGGCCTCGGGCGCTTTCGCCAAAACCTCGCTGCTGTCGGATTGATGCGAAACCGATGTGGGCGCCAGAATACGTCCCTGCCCGTCTTGCCGCAATTCCCGCTCGGGCGTCACGACGATGCGGTCGAGAACCGGTGCAACCGGTTGGCTGACCATCAACGCGCCCGGCCGACGCAGCATCGGCAGGGGTGCGCCGAACGGCGCGACAAGGTCCGGGCTGCGATTGGCTGCAGCGACGATGATATGGTCGGCAGGGATATCGCCCCATTGCGTCCGTAGCCCCGTCACCCGGTCAGCCCGCGTGGTGATCGCCTCGGCCCGCACACCGTAAGACACCCGCGCGCCAAGGTCTTGAGCGCGCGACAGCAAAGCGGCTGCAACGCGTGCGGCATCCGCCGCGCCCTCTGCGGGAAAGGCCAGCGCCTCTGTCGCGGTGCAGGCCACATGCGGCAGGCAGGCGCGGATCTGATCGCGTGTCAGCCGGGTCAGGCGATAGCCAAGCCCGACCAGATCGGCCTCTTGACGGGCCAGTGCATCGCCCTGCGCTTCCCACGTCACCGATCCCGGCCAGCTCAGCCCGTCGAGCGCGCCCAAACGATGCCATGCGGCAATGCCTTCGGCGCGCAGGCGGAAGTGATCGGCGTCGTGATAGAAGCTCGCGTTGATCCAGCCAAAGGAACATCCGGTGGCCGCCGAGGCCGGGCCAGCGGCAGCCTCGACCACCTGCACCTCGGCCCCGGCCCCGGCCAGACGGTTGGCAATTGCGGCGCCCAAAATGCCTGCCCCGATCACGATGGTTTTCATGGCGCGTCCTCCAGCCTAAGGTTTCGCCAGAAGCTTATCCGCAGACACGGCAGGAGCAACCCGCATGACCGCAGACGAGATCATCGCCACGCTTCAACTGGCCCCGCACCCCGAGGGCGGCCACTACCGCCAGACATGGGTGGCAGAAAACGACGGGCGCCCCACGGGGACTTGCATCTATTTCCTGCTGAAAGCGGGCGAGGCGAGCCATTGGCACCGTGTCGATGCAGCGGAAATCTGGCTCTACCATGCTGGCGCGCCCTTGGCCCTGTCGATCAGCGAAACGGATGAAGGACCGGCGCGATATCACCTGTTGTCCCCGGATCTGACGAAGGGGCGCCCGCAAATCCTCGTACCGCCGCATCACTGGCAAGCAGCGCGCAGCACCGGCGACTGGACCCTCGTGTCCTGCACGGTCAGTCCCGGCTTTCGGTTCGAGGGGTTCGAGCTGGCCGCGCCCGGGTTCGACATTCCGAGGGCCTAGGATGGATCACAAGACCGCCCTCGCTGCTCTCTCGCCCGCCCGCAAGGCGGCTTTGACGCAACGTTCCGACCGAGAGGGTCTGCGCCATCTCGCCGGGCATGTCGGGGCGATGTTCCTCTGTGCTCTGCCGATCCTGATGGGCTGGCCGGGTTGGCCCCTGGCGCTTCTGCCACTCGGCATCCTGACGGTGTTCCTGTTCACGCTCAGCCATGAATGCACACACTACACCCCGTTCCGCAGTCGCTGGCTGAATGACGTCGTCGGCCACGTCGTCAGCCTGCCGCTGGTGCTGCCTTTCACATGGTTTCGCTACTACCACCTCGCCCACCACAAGTTCACCAATGACCCTGAGCGCGATCCGGAGCTGGAGGGCGGTCCGCGCCCCGAAACATGGACGCAGTTCCTGATCCACCTCAGCGGCTGGGGCTATTGGCGTGGGATGGTCCGAACCCTGTTGGCCAATGCCGTTGGCCGCATCGACGCGCCCTATTTGCCTGTCCGCCGACATGGTGCGATGCGGCGCGAGGCGCGGATACTGCTGGCCCTGTATGCAGGGAGTCTTGCCAGCCTGATCTGGTCGCCGCTGGCACTGTGGCTCTGGATCTTGCCGTCGCTGATCGGGCAGCCGTTCCTGCGGCTCTACCTGCTGGCCGAACATGGCCGCTGCCCGCCTGTCGCCAATATGCTGGAAAACTCCCGCACCACCTATGCTGGCTGGCCGGTGCGCTCTATCGCCTGGAACATGCCGTTTCATGCCGAGCATCACAGCTTCCCCAACGTGCCCTTTCACAAGCTGCCCGAGCTGAACCGCGATCTTGCACCGCTGCTGAAAAGCACGTCAGACAGCTACCCGGCCTTCGCGCGGGAATATGTGCACACCCTTGGACCGTGAGGGGTAGCGGTGGACCGCGAGGGCGGTCCGTCCAAAATGAGACGCGCCTACCCCTTTGGCCGACTGATCCGCCCGCCGCCCACCTGCGCGGCCACGCCCGTGGTCATCGGCCCCGAGGTCGACATCTTTCGCGCGACCCGCACCGCGAGGAAGGCAAAGGCCTGCGCTTCCAGCATGTCGCCATCAAGGCCCACGTCCTCGACCGGGATCACCGGACAGGGCAGCGCCTTGGCCAGCCCCCGCATCATCGCCGCATTGTGCCGCCCGCCGCCACAGACCAGCACGCGGGCAGGGGGCGCGGGGAACAGCGTCATCCCATCGGCCACGCAAGCCACGCTCACCGCCACAAGGGTTGCCGCCGCGTCGGCATCGTTTAACCCGCTCACTTTCGCTGACAGGTCCGCAAAATCATTCCGATCCAGGGACTTGGGAGGCATTCTTGACAGGAAGGGCCGCGCCAAGGCCGCTGCCACCACTGCGTGATCCACCTGCCCCGACAGCGCAAGCGTGCCGCCCTCGTCCCGCGCCATGCCGCGACGGCTGCGCAGAAGGTCATCCAGCGGCGCATTCCCCGGCCCGGTATCAAAGGCCAGAACCGCGCCATCCTGCTCTGGTCCCGCATAGCGGGGATCGACCCATGTCAGGTTGCCGACCCCGCCTAGATTGAGGAACACGAGCGGCGCACTCGCCCCGATCCACTGCGCACAGGCAAAATGATAATAGGGCGCCAGGGGCGCGCCCTCGCCGCCCAACTGCACATCTGACGACCGGAAATCCCAGACCACCGGCAGACCCAGCACATCGGCCAGCACTTGCCCGTCGCCCGCCTGATGGGTGCCACGCCCCTTGGGATCATGGGCCAGCGTCTGGCCGTGAAACCCGACCATCTTGGCCCCGGACAGGCGCGACAGCACGGCGGCATGGGCCGTCTCCACGACCTCTGCCGCCTGATCCACCCCATCCTCTCCCGGCCACCGCCCAAGCGCGGCGCGGATCGCCTCTCTCTCCGCGTCGCGGTAGGCGCGATAGTGCGTTTCACCGAAGGCGACGATGCGTCGCCCATCCGTCAGGAGCATTGCTGCATCGACGCCGTCCAAAGAGGTGCCCGACATCGCCCCTGCAACCCATATCGGCCCTTCCATCGCTCGTCCCTTCCCGGTATCACCGCGCCACCGATAGAATGGACGGACGTGACATGACCTACCACCCCAAATCCGAGTTCCTGCGCGTGATGATCGAACGTGGCTTTCTGGCCGACTGCACCGATTATCAGGGCCTTGACGAAACTCTGATCACGGGCGTGGTGCCGGCCTATATCGGCTTTGACGCGACGGCCAAGTCGCTGCATGTCGGGTCGCTGATCCAGATCATGATGTTGCGCTGGCTGCAAAAGACGGGGCACAAGCCGATCACGCTGATGGGCGGCGGCACCACCAAGGTGGGCGATCCCAGCTTTCGCGCCGATGAACGCCCGCTTCTCAGCCCCGCGCAGATCGACGACAACATCGCCGGGATCGGCAAGGTCTTTGCCCAATACGTGACCTATGGTGACGGCCCGACAGATGCGCTGATGCTGAACAATGATGAATGGCTGGCGGACCTCAACTACCTCGATTTCCTGCGCGACATCGGGCGGCATTTCTCCGTCAACCGGATGCTGAGTTTTGAAAGCGTCAAGTCGCGCCTCGACCGGGAGCAATCGCTCAGCTTCCTCGAATTCAACTACATGATCTTGCAGGCCTACGATTTCCTGGAATTGAACCGCCGTTACGGCTGTCGGCTGCAAATGGGCGGCTCGGACCAGTGGGGCAACATCGTCAACGGCATCGACCTGACGCGCAGGGTGCTGGACAATGAGATTTTCGGCCTGACCTCTCCGCTTTTGACCACCTCGGACGGCAAGAAGATGGGAAAGAGCGCGGATGGCGCGGTGTGGCTCAACGCCGAAATGCGCTCGCCCTATGAATTCTGGCAGTTCTGGCGCAACACGACCGACGCCGATGTGGGCCGGTTCCTCAAGCTCTATACCGAATTGCCGATCGAAGACTGCGACCGCCTCGGTGCCTTGGGCGGGTCCGAGATCAACGAAGCCAAGATTGTATTGGCCAACGAGGTCACGGCGCTGCTGCACGGGGCCGAGGCGGCGGCAGCGGCAGAAGCGACCGCGCGCGAGGTGTTTGAAAAGGGCGGCATGGGCGACGATCTGCCAACGCTGTCTTTGACCGCCGCAGAGATCGGCGAGGGAATTTCCATCGTCCAGCTCATCACCCGCTCGGGCCTGTCAAAATCGGGCAAAGAGGCGAAACGGCTGATTTCCGACAATGGCGCCCGCCTGAATGACGCACCTCTGACCGACTCGGGCCTGATGATCACCGCCGCTGATCTGGCCGAGCCGTTAAAGCTCTCGGCTGGCAAGAAGCGTCACGCCCTGGTGGTGTTGCAAGGCTGAAGGACGGCACACGCCCGCGCGCGGCGCAGGACCGGACTGGATCGGGCCCGCCATGGCCCGGCGATTTTGTGATAACGCCGCCAGGCGGGCACTGGCACACCGATCAAGGGAGCCATGTGCCCGCCCGAGGGCGGCCTCGTCAGCGCATTCCGAGCGCTTCTTTATACATTTCCAGAACTGCCTCTTCCTCGGCGATGTCATCGGGTTCGCGCTTGCGCAGCGCGATCACCTTGCGCATGACCTTGGTGTCATAGCCCCGGCCCTTGGCCTCGGCCATCACCTCTTTCTGCTGGTCTGCAATGTCTTTCTTTTCCATTTCCAGCCGTTCGTAGCGCTCGATGAACTGACGCAGTTCATCTGCGGTCACGCGGTAGCTGTCGGGGGGGGACGTCATTTCATCCATCGGCCTGCCTCATTTGACGGATTTCACCAGTCTGTTGATCTATCCGCCCTGCCCGCCCCCCGCAAGCCTTGCAGCCCCCCCGTCAACCGGCTAGGCCATTCCCCGCATGATCAACGCGGAGGAAGCGGGCGGATGGAATGGCTTGTCTGGCTTGGAGCGGGGCTGACGGCGGCAGGGCTTATCCTGATCGGCTGGTGTATTCGCACCGCGTTTCGCGTGCGCAAGGCGAACCTGCCCGATGAAGAGATGCGCGCGCGGCTGCAACGGGTCGTCGTGCTGAACATGGTGGCGCTTCTGGTCTCTGCGCTCGGCCTCATGTCGGTGGTGATCGGGGTCTTTCTCGCCTGAGGCGGATGCGCGCCCCTTCAGGGCTGCAATCGCGCAGCCCCAAGAATCAGGCCCGGCCCCGCCATCTGCACGAGGACCACGACCGGACCGGACCGATCGTCGTCCAGTTCCATCTCGAAGGGCGACTGCCCCGACCAATGGTCAAGCTGCATCCAGTCAGTGACCACGTTGCTATATTCCACCGTCCGTCCGGCATTCTCGCCGCGCCGGATTTCGACCGTTTCTTCCGGGTGGTAACGCACCAGTTGCACCAGCATCCGCGGATCGTCAAAGGCCATGCTGGCGCGCGCGGCAATACGCAGCGCACCAGTGCGGGTCCGGGTCAGGCGCACCTCGACGGGATACTCGACCTCGCGCAATTCCATGATGTGTTCGGCCACGTCCATCGGTTCATAGCCGACCACACGCTCGACCCCGCCGACGATCATCTGCGGCGTGTAGACCATTCGCTGGCCAGCCGCACGGGCGTAGGATTGCTGGCGATAGGTGAACTGGGACGAGGCGAAGGTATCCGCCCACCCGATATAATCCCAGTAATCGACATGCAGCGACAGCGCGATCACATCCGGTCGCGTGGCCAGTTCCGCCAGCAGCGCATCGGCGGGTGGACACGCCGAACAGCCCTGCGAGGTGAAAAGCTCAACCACGACCGGGCTGTCGGCACGGGCCACAGGTGGCAACAGCGTTGCCAGCCCGACGGCAATACAGGCGATGAAATAGCGCATGGCGGTCTGAGTATTATCCCTAGTGTCCCTAAGAGGTAGTGAACCCGGCTTGGTTGCGCCAATCAAGCCTTTGCGAGTTTGCGTTACAGCCAACGCCGCGTCTGTTGAAGATAGCGCCGGGCCTCCAGCCCGAATGCCTCGATCAGCCGCTCTTCCTCGGGGGCGATGAAGCGCAGGGTCAGGACCGAAATGAACAGCCCCGGCAGCAACACCGGGCTCAGCACCCCAAGCCACAGCACATAGCCGACAAGCATCGCCACGAGGCCCAGATAGATCGGGTTGCGAGTGTAGCGATAGGGGCCTTCCGTGATCAGTGCCGAGGGGGCGTGATGCGGCTCGATCGTCGTCTTCTTGCGCCAAAACCACAGCGCCGACCATAAGATCAGCCCAAGCCCGGCCAAGATGCCCACGATACCAAGGCCCCAGAACAGCGGCCCGAAGGCTGTGACCAGCGGCATGTAGGTTCCCAGCAGCCACGCCGCGCCGCAAAAGCCCGCAAACCAGATCGGTGGCAGGTCGGGAAAGCCCTTCATCCTCGCCTACTCCTCGTCGAAGATCGACAGATCCAGCGGCAGGCCGGTGCCCAGCCAGATACCGTGATCGCGATGATCGGCCAATTGATCCTGGAGGGTCTCGCCGGTGATGGGATGCGCGAACACCACAAGACCGTCACGATTGAGGGCCAGCCACGGCAGCAGCACCGCAAATTCCTGTGGCGTTGCTGCCAATTGGCACGATCCGCAGGGATGCGGCCCGACCGGTTTGTCATGCATCCGGCCCATCGAGACACCGAACCGGTCCTTGGCGGCCTCGCAGATGTCGCGGGCGCGGGCATGGGATTTCGGATCGAAATAGACGTGGGCGTGAAAGCCCGTGATCGCGGCGGGATCAGTCATCGGGAATCCTCCTTTGACGGGGTGTGGCGCGGGGTTTGGCCGGGCATCCGACATGACGCCGCGCGTTTCCTGCCCAATCGAGTTCACCACGCCCGTCGGGCGGCGTCCAGCCCCGGACTGTTTGACGACCGGCGCATTTGGCTATGCCCCGGCTTCTTGAAGCACAGGGGCAGGAAATGCCCGCCCCTGTCCAGGCCATCCGTGACGCCCAACCGCGTCAGTTGGCCGAGGCAATCACGTTGACGCCGTGATCATAGACCAGTTGCCCACCGAAATAGGCCACCGACACCACGAACAGCACGAGCGCCACATCAACGGCGCCGACCCCCCATTTACGCCCACCTTCCAGCGGGATCTGCCGCCACCAAATGCCAGCGCGGATCAGCGCCCAGATGCCGAACGCAATCGCGGTGTTCCAACCCAATGCTTCGTGCGTCTCGAACAATCCCGGGGCAAAGCCGCGCGTCAGGGCAATCTCCAGGGCCATATCCCCCAGCATCGCTGTCAGCGCCGCGGCAATCCCGGTGGCAACCGCCAGAACGGTGGCTATCGAGGCATAGGTATCCCTGCCCCCAAGCGGAATGCCGCGAAACAGCGCGACAAGATCAAAGGCGGCCAGCACCATGATCAGGACAATCGGAAAGTGAAGTATCATCGGGTGGAATTGCTCGAGAGCAGGCATGTCTTGGTCCTCAGGTTTTTTCACGCCCTGGACGGTCGCGTCTTGCAGGCCCGCCATGGCCCCCTTGCCGTCTGCTCCAAAGCTTACCGGAGGCTGAAGACGGAAAGCGGCCACGTAAATGTGATCACCGTCGCCCAAACAGGCGCCTGCCTTGGGCCCGAAAAAGAAGAACGAGCCCCGACCGGGGCTCGTTCACAGTGGTATCTTGACCCGACCGGACCAGAACCATGGCGCCGATGACGCCAGGGCGCCTTACGACTTCGCAAGGTTGCGCAGCACGTAATGCAGCACGCCGCCATGTTCGATGTATTCGATCTCGATCGCGGTATCGATCCGACATTTTAGCGTGACGGTCTTGACCGTGCCATCCGCGAAGGTGATCTCGCAGGGCACTTCTTGGAGCGGTTGGATCGTGTCCAGACCCTTGATCGACACGGTTTCTTCCCCGGTCAGGCCAAGCGTCTTGCGGGTGTCGCCGCCGGTAAACTCGAACGGAATCACGCCCATGCCCACAAGGTTCGAGCGGTGGATACGCTCGAAGCTTTCGGCGATCACGGCCTTGACACCCAGAAGCGCGGTGCCCTTGGCGGCCCAGTCACGGGACGAGCCCGCGCCATACTGTTCACCGCCGAAGATCACCAGCGGGGTGCCCTGCTCCTGATAGGCCATCGAGGCGTCATAGATCGAGGTCTGCGCGCCATCGGGGCCCTTGGTATAGCCGCCTTCGACGCCGTCCAGCATCTCGTTCTTGATGCGGATGTTGGCGAAGGTGCCGCGCATCATCACTTCGTGGTTGCCACGACGAGAGCCGTAGGAGTTGAACTCGCGTACCGGAACCTGCCGTTCGATCAGGTACTGACCGGCGGGGGTGGTTTCCTTGAAAGACCCGGCCGGGCTGATGTGGTCGGTGGTGATCATGTCGCCCAGAACCGCCAGAATCTTGGCACCGTCGATATTGCTGATGGTGCCCGGATCCTTCGACATGCCCTGGAAATAGGGCGGGTTCTGAATATAGGTCGAGTTGGCTGGCCAGTCATAAGTTTCGGCTTCGGTGATTTCGACGCCCTGCCACATCTCATCGCCTTTGAAGACATCGGCGTATTTCGACTGGAAGGCTTCGCGTGTCACGGTCTGCTCGACCAGATCGGCGATCTCTTTCTGGGTCGGCCAGATGTCTTTCATGTAGACATCTTTGCCATCCTTGTCCTGTCCGATTGGCTCGGAGGTCAGGTCGATATTCATGTCCCCGGCAAGGGCATAGACCACGACCAGCGGCGGCGAGGCGAGGTAGTTGGCGCGCACGTCGGGGCTGATCCGGCCTTCGAAATTGCGGTTGCCCGACAGCACCGAGGTGGCGACCAGATCGCCATCGGCAATGGCCTTGCTCAGTTCCGGCTGGATCGGACCAGAGTTGCCGATACAGGTGGTGCAGCCGTAGCCGACGAGGTTGAACCCAACCTTGTCGAGGTCATCCTGAAGGCCCGCGGCCTCCAGATAGGCCGACACGACCTGAGAGCCGGGCGCGAGTGAGGTCTTGACCCAAGGCTTGCGGGTCAGGCCCAGGGCGGCGGCCTTGCGCGCCACCAGGCCCGCGCCGATCATGACATAGGGGTTCGAGGTGTTGGTGCAGGAGGTGATCGAGGCGATCACGACCGACCCGTCCCGCAATTCGTACTCCTCGCCCTCGACCTTGACCGACTTGCGAGGGTCGCCGTTAGGGTCGGCTGCGGGGCCTTCCGCGGCCATGTCGTGGGCTGCGCTGCTTTCGTCCGCACCGCGATAATCGGCCACGACCTTGTAGAAGCCTTCGGCGGCGTGATCGAGCGCAACGTAATCCTGCGGACGTTTGGGGCCGGAGATGGCGGGCACGATGGTGCCCATGTCGAGATGCAGCGTGTCGGTGTAAACCGGCGCGTAGTCCGCGCCACGCCAGAAGCCGTTTTCCTTGGCATAGGCTTCGACCAGCGCGATCCGGTCTTCGTCGCGGCCGGTGTTGCGCAGGTAGCGGATGGTTTCTTCGTCAATCGGGAAGAAGCCACAGGTCGCACCGTATTCGGGCGCCATGTTGGCGATGGTGGCCCGGTCCGCCAGCGGCAGGTGATCCAGACCCGCGCCGTAGAATTCGACGAATTTGCCCACCACGCCCTTAGCGCGCAGCAGTTCGACTACCTTCAGCACAAGGTCGGTGCCGGTGGTGCCTTCGACCATCTGGCCGGTCAACTCAAAGCCGATGACTTCGGGGATCAGCATGGAAATCGGCTGGCCCAGCATCGCGGCCTCGGCCTCGATGCCACCCACGCCCCAGCCAAGAACGGCAGCGCCGTTGACCATGGTGGTGTGGCTGTCAGTGCCGACCAGCGTATCGGGGTAGGCAACCGTTTCGCCATTCTGGTCCTCGTCGGTCCAAACGGTCTGGGCGAGGTATTCGAGGTTCACCTGGTGGCAAATGCCGGTGCCCGGCGGCACAACGCGGAAGTTGTTGAACGCGTTCTGGCCCCATTTGAGGAAGGTGTAGCGCTCCATGTTGCGCTCATACTCGCGGTCGACGTTCATCTGGAACGCCCGCGGGTTGCCGAAATAGTCGATCATCACCGAGTGGTCGATGACCAGATCGACGGGGTTCAGCGGGTTGATCTTCTGGGCGTCGCCGCCAAGCGCCTTGATGCCATCGCGCATCGCAGCCAGATCGACCACGGCGGGAACACCGGTAAAGTCCTGCATCAGCACGCGGGCCGGGCGATAGGCCAGCTCGCGGTTGCCCTTGCCGCCATTCTCGGCCCACGCAGAGAACGCCTTGATGTCGTCCACGGTAACGGTCTTGCCGTCTTCGAAGCGGAGCATGTTTTCAAGCACCACCTTCAGCGCGGCGGGCAACTTGGAGAAATCGCCAAGCCCGGCGGCCTCGGCTGCGGGAATGGAGTAATAGGCAATGGACGTCCCGTTGACGCTCAGCGATTTGCGCGTCTTTGCGGTGTCCTGACCGACTGTAATGGGCATGGAGAAGCCTCCCTCGTGTCAAACGATGTGGGTACGTGCTGGCGCGGCTATGCCAGTATAACCGGAGTCGTTCAAGGGGGGTGTGGCGTTTTTGTATGCCGTTGCATACACATTTTGCGGAAAATTAGCACCCGCCCGCGCGCCCTGCCTTGCACCCCGGCAGGATGCGCCGTTTTGGTCCATCCGCGACGCTTCCCCCGGCCCCGAGATTCGGCTAGGGCTGGGCGGATGAGTTTGCGTGTTGACACAATCACCTGCACCCGCGGCGGCCTGACGGTGCTGTCCGGCGTCAGCTTTTCCGTCGCGCCCGGCGAGGCGCTGATCCTGCGCGGTCCCAACGGCGCGGGCAAGACCACCTTGTTGCGCACGCTGGCAGGGCTGACGCCCCCCGCAGAGGGCCGTGTGGACGCCGCCCCCGACTCGATTGCCTATGCCGGTCATGCCGACGGGCTGAAAGCGCAACTGACCGTTGCCGAGAATCTGACATTCTGGACCGGCGTCTTTGCGGCGGACGGGATCGCGCGGGCTGTGGAGGCGTTCGATTTGACCGACCTGTTGGACCGGCGGGCGGGCAACCTGTCGGCCGGGCAGAAACGACGACTGTCACTGGCGCGCCTGCTGGTCACAGGTCGGCCGATCTGGTGCCTTGATGAACCGACCGTGTCGCTCGACACCGAAAACGTCGCCCGTTTTGCCCGCGCGGTCGAGGCACATCTGGCCGGGGGCGGTCTGGCGGTCATCGCCACCCATATCGACCTTGGCCTGCCAACGGCCCGCAGTCTGGATGTCACGCCCTTTACCCGCCGCGCCCGTCCGGCCTCCGGGGCCAGCGACGATCCCTTCCTGTCGGAGGGCGCACTGTGATCGAACTTCTTGTACGAGATCTTCGCCTCGCCATTCGGGCGGGCGGCGGCTTCGGCCTTGGCCTTGCCTTCTTCCTGATCGCAACCATCCTGATGCCCTTCGGCATCGGCCCCGAGACCGGCATGATCACCATCATCGCCCCCGGCATCCTGTGGATCGGTGCGTTGCTGGCCTGCCTGCTGTCGCTCGACCGGATCTTCGCCCTCGACTGGGAGGACGGATCGCTCGAACTGCTGGCCACCTCGCCCCTGCCGCTAGAGGCCGTGGCGGGCGTCAAGGCACTGGCCCATTGGCTGACAACCGGCCTGCCGCTGGTCGCCGCCGCCCCGGTTCTGGCGGTATTGTTGAACCTGCCGCCGCAAGGGTTCCCGTGGCTGTTGGCCTCGCTCGCAGTGGGCACCCCGGCCCTGTCGGCCATCGGCACCTTCGGGGCAGCACTGACCGTGGGCCTGAAACGGGGCGGACTTCTTCTATCTCTTCTTGTAGTGCCGCTCTACGTCCCCACCCTGCTGTTCGGGGCCGAGGCCGCCCGGCGCGGGGCCGAGGGTCTGGATGCCGCGACACCGCTCGTCCTGCTTGCCGGGATCACCTTCGCCACCGCCGCCACCATGCCCTTCGCCGCCGCCGCCGCCCTCCGCGTCAATCTGCGCTAATGGCGCGGCCATCCACCCCATTGTGAGGGCGCGCAGACGCGCATAAGTTGCCGCCATGTCGATCTGGGAATATGCAAATCCGCGCAAATTCATGACCACGTCTCAGGCTGTTCTGCCATGGGTCGCGGGCCTTGCCGCCGTGCTTGTCATCACCGGGTTGATCTGGGGCTTCTTCTTCACCCCCGATGATTTTCGCATGGGCTCGACCGTCAAGGTCATCTACATCCACGTTCCCGCCGCGATCATGGGCAGCGGCACATGGTTCATGATGCTCATCACCTCGCTCGTCTGGCTGATCCGCCGCCACCATGTCAGCGCGCTCGCTGCCAAGGCGGCCGCGCCCGTGGGGATGGTCTTTACCCTGATCGGCCTGATCACCGGCGCGATCTGGGGTCAGCCGATGTGGGGCACGTGGTGGGAATGGGATCCGCGCCTGACCGCCTTCCTGATCCTCTTCCTCTTCTACCTCGGCTATATGGCGCTTTGGGAAGCGGTGGAAAACCCCGATGCCGCGGCGGACCTGACCAGCGTGTTGTGCCTTGTCGGTACGGTCTTTGCCGTGATTTCCCGCTATGCGTTGATCTTCTGGAACCAGGGACTGCACCAAGGGGCGTCGCTGTCGATGGATGCCGAGCAAAACGTGGCCGATGTGTTTGCCTATCCGCTCTGGACCTGCATCATCGGATTCCTGTTCCTCTTCGTCGCGCTCGTGCTGTATCGCACCCGGACCGAAATTCGCGCACGCCGCTTGCGCGCCCTGATCCAGCGCGAAAGGATGGCCTGATGCCCGATCTTGGACGGTATGCAACCGAAGTGCTCTCGGCCTATGGCGTGACCCTTCTGCTTCTGGTCGGGCTCATCGCCGGGTCGATCTGGAAAGCCCGCCGCGTTCTGCGCCAGCTGCGCGATGCCGAAAACCGCAGGGACAAGCCCGTATGAAATTCAATTGGCTCATGGCCTTGCCGCTGATCATCGCGCTCGGCTTTTTCGGCGTGAACGCCTACAAGCTGACCACCACGGAACAGCAGCAGTCGGAAGGCGTTGACACGTCCTCCCTGCCCTCGACCCGCGAAGGCCACCCGGCCCCGGACCTCGACCTGTCGCCGCTGGCGAATTTCGAGGACCTCAGCCGGGCCGACCTTGAAGGCAATGGCCTGATCATCGTGAATTTCTGGGCGAGCTGGTGCCCCCCCTGCCGGGCCGAGCACCCAACCCTTGCCGCACTGGCCGAGGCGGGAAACCCGCTGTTCGGGATCAACTACCGCGACCGGCCCGCCGATGCGCTGCAATATCTAGGCGACCTCGGCAATCCCTATGACCGCCTGTCCGCCGACCCCGAGGCCCGCAATGGCCGCGACTGGGGCGTGATCGCCATGCCCGAAACCTTCTTCATCAACGACGAAGGTGTCGTGGTCCTGCATTTCCGTGGCCCCATCGTTCGGCGCAGCCTGCTGAACCAGGTCGTGCCCGCGCTGCAAGAGGCGGGATATTCGCTCAACCTGCCAACGGATATGGTCGACGGCTGATCCGCATTGGCCGGGGCGCCCCACCGTGGGCGCTATCCTTCCCGCAGATCTCGGCCTGACCGGCCGTTTGTCCGCCCGACGAACGGATCGGGCGAACGATGTCCCGATTTGCCCGCAGCCCCCCTGTCCGGCGCTGCAAGCCGTTGTGACCCCCCTGCATATCCAATATGAAAAAGGGGATTTCTGTTCTTTGGGAGGTTTCCACCATGTCCGACGCCCCGACTTTCGGCTTCGACACGCTACAGATCCACGCGGGCGCCCGGCCCGATCCGGCCACAGGCGCGCGCCAGACACCGATTTACCAGACCACGGCCTATGTCTTCCGCGACGCGGAACATGCCGCCGCGCTCTTCAACCTTCAGGAAGTGGGCTACATCTATTCGCGCCTGACCAACCCGACCGTGGCGGTTCTGCAAGAGCGCATCGCCACGCTGGAAGGCGGCGTTGGCGCGGTTTGCTGCTCCTCGGGCCATGCGGCGCAGATCATGGCGCTGTTCCCGCTGATGGGACCGGGCCGCAATGTGGTGGTCTCGACACGGCTTTATGGTGGCTCGATCACCCAGTTCAGCCAGACAATCAAGCGCTTCGGCTGGTCCGCGAAATTCGTCGATTTCGACGACATGGACGCCGTCGCCGCCGCTGTTGATGACGATACCCGCGCGATCTTTTGTGAATCCATCGCCAATCCCGGTGGCTATGTCACCGACCTCGACGCAGCCGCCAGCGTTGCCGATGCCGCCGGTATTCCGCTCATCGTCGACAACACCTCCGCGACACCCTATCTCTGCCGCCCGATCGACCATGGCGCGACCCTTGTCGTCCATTCCATGACCAAGTATCTCACCGGCAACGGCACCGTCACCGGCGGCGTCGTGGTCGACTCGGGCACGTTCGACTGGTCCGCCTCCGACAAGTTCCCCTCGCTCTCGGCGCCCGAGCCCGCCTATCACGGCCTCAAGTTCCACGAGACCTTCGGTGCACTGGCCTTCACCTTCCACGGCATCGCCATCGGGTTGCGCGACCTTGGCATGACGCTGAACCCGCAGGCGGCGCATTATACGCTGATGGGGATTGAAACCCTGTCCTTGCGGATGGAGCGCCACGTCCAGAACGCAGAGAAGATCGCGGCATGGCTGGAAACCCATCCGGGCGTTCAGGCCGTGACCTATGCGGGCCTGCCCTCTTCGCCCTCGCATGAAAAGATGACCCGCATCTGCCCCAAGGGCGCGGGCGGTCTTTTCACCGTGGCGCTGAAATCGGGCTACGAAGGCTGCGTGAAATTCGTTGATGCACTGGAGCTTTTCAGCCACGTCGCCAATCTGGGCGACACCCGCTCGCTGGTGATCCACTCCGCCTCGACCACGCACCGCCAGTTGACCGAAGAACAGCAGGTCGCCGCCGGCGCCGCACCGAACGTGGTGCGTATCTCGATCGGGATCGAAGACGCAGATGACCTGATCCGCGACCTCGATCAGGCGCTGGCCGCGGCCTCTGTCTGAACCGGCCTGACAAACAAGAGCGCCGCGCAAGGCCCCCTTGCGCGGCGCTTTTCTTTTCCTGACGGTCGATTCAGGCCAGCGCCGTGAACCCTGCCGCCTCGACGCCTGCCACCGCGGCAGCCGCATCATTGTCCGATGTATCGCCGGTTACACCAACCGCGCCAACGACCACACCCTGCGCATCCTTGATCAACACGCCCCCCGGCACCGGGATGACCTTGCCGCCATAGGCGCCATTCACCGCCGCCATGAAATAGGCCTGGTCCTCGGCCCGCCTCATCTGTGCGCTGCCCGGCATCCCCAGCATCACCGCGCCATAGGCCTTGCCGCGCGCAATCTCGAACCGGCCGGGACTCGCGCCATCCTCACGCTCATAGGCCAGCAAATGCCCGCCCGCGTCCAGCACCGCCACCGACAGCGGCTTCAGCCCCAATGCGCGGCCCTTTTCGCGGGCCACTTCGACCATGGTCTTGGCCTGATCCAGCGTAATCATCTTTCGCTCCCGTTAAGGTTAACGGCGCGCCCGGCCCCGTCAGGGACCACCGGATGCACCTTCTTCTTGGCAAAAATACTCAAATCCGACGCCGCCGCCGGGCACCACCCTCAGGCAGCCCCCTTCAGCTCCAGGCGGCGGCGATGCAACACCGGCTCCGTGTAGCCCGAAGGTTGCACACGGCCCTCGAACACCAGATCGCAGGCGGCCTTGAAGGCGATGGTGTCGAACCCCGGCGCCATCGGACGATAGAGCGGGTCTCCCGCGTTCTGGCGATCCACGACCTCCGCCATCTTCTGCATCGCCTCCATCACGCGGGCCTTGCTTACCACGCCATGATGCAGCCAATTGGCGAGCGCCTGGCTGGAAATCCGGCAGGTCGCGCGGTCTTCCATCAGGCCGACATCGTGGATATCGGGCACCTTGGAACACCCCACGCCCTGGTCGATCCAACGCACAACATAACCAAGAATGCCCTGCGCGTTGTTCTCGATCTCGCGGGTCAGCGCCTCGTCGCTCAGGTTCCGCCCGGCCATTACCGGGATGGTCAGCAGATCCTCCAGCGTGCCACGGGCCCCGCCTGCCTTGATCTCTTCCTGCCGGGCCAGAACGTCGACCTTGTGGTAATGGGTTGCGTGCAGCGTGGCCGCCGTCGGCGAGGGCACCCAGGCGCAGTTCGCGCCAGATTGCGGGTGGCCGATCTTGGCCTCCAGCATGTCATGCATCAGGTCGGGCATCGCCCACATCCCCTTGCCGATCTGCGCCTTGCCCTGCAACCCGCAGGCCAGCCCGATATCGACGTTGCGATCCTCGTAGGAGAGGATCCACGGCTGCGATTTCATCTCGCCCTTGGGCAGCATCGGCCCCGCTTCCATGCTGGTGTGAATCTCGTCGCCCGTCCGGTCGAGGAAGCCGGTGTTGATGAAGGCCACGCGGTGTTTCGCGGCGCGGATGCATTCCTTGAGGTTCACCGAGGTGCGGCGTTCTTCATCCATGATCCCCAGTTTCACGGTATAGCGCGGCAGGCCAAGCGCCGCCTCGACCCGCGTGAAGATCTCGTCTGCAAAGGCCACTTCTTCCGGCCCGTGCATCTTCGGCTTAACGACATAGACAGAGCCAGTGACAGAGTTGCCACTCTGGCGCGCAAGGTCATGCATGGCGATCAGCGTCGTCACCATCGCGTCCATCAGCCCCTCGCCGATTTCCAGCCCGTCGCGGTCAAGGATCGCCGGGTTGGTCATCAGGTGCCCGACGTTACGCACCAGCATCAGCGAGCGGCCCTTCAACGTCAGATCGCTGCCATCAGGGGCCACGAACTCCAGATCGGGGGACAGCGCGCGGGTAAAGGTCTTGCCGCCCTTGGTAACCTCTTCGACAAGGTCGCCCTTCATCAGCCCCAGCCAGTTGCCATAGGCCAGCACCTTGTCCTCGGCATCGACGGCGGCGACGGAATCTTCGCAATCCATGATCGTGGACATGGCCGATTCCAGGATCACATCCGCGATCCCAGCGGGGTCTGATTTGCCGATCTCGCTGTTCGCATCCAGTTTCACGCGGATATGCAGACCGTTGTTCCTGAACAGGTATTCCGACCCATCGGCAGATTTCCCGGCGTATTTCTCATGCCCTTTCAACGCCTCAACATCTGTGACGCCGGTCCAGCCGCCATCGACCGGAACGGCCTCGTCCAGAAACGCCTTGGCCCATGCGATCACCCGTGCGCCGCGCTCGGGGTCATAGCCCTTGCCGGTGGGCAAATCGCCAAGCGCATCGGTTCCGTAGAGGGCATCGTAAAGGCTGCCCCAGCGGGCATTCGCGGCATTCAACGCGAAACGCGCGTTCATGATCGGCACCACCAATTGCGGCCCCGGCACGCGGGCGATTTCGGGGTCGGTGGCCGTCGTCTGGATGCAGAAATCGGGGCCTTCCGGCACCAGGTAGCCGATCTCTTCCAGGAACGTCCGATAAGCCGCGGCATCATGGGGTTGGCCGCGCCGTTCCACATGCCACGCATCCACCTGCGCCTGAATCTCTTCGCGCTTGGCCAACAGCACCCGGTTCCTCGGGCCAAGATCATGCACAAGGTCCGAAAGACCTTGCCAGAACGCGTCTGTTGCAACCCCGGTGCCAACGATCGCCTGGTCTTCGACAAAGGCTGCCAGCCGGTCATCGACCTGCAATTGCGCGCGTTTCACGTGAGTCATCTGCGTCCCTCCAATCCGGTTCCCTCTCCAATTAGGAAAAAAGTTTCCTATAGGCAACAAGGGTGGTCAAAAAAACTGACCAAAAGCTCCTTCAAATTTCAAAAGAAAGTTGGGTGGGGATTTTTCGGGGTTTTCGAAGGGGTTTCGGTCTGCCCGCCGCGTGGCGCGCCAACAGGGCCTCGCGGTCCTCTCGGAATCCCGGCGCATCGCGCACGCCCCAGACCCTGGTTCGCGCCGCGCGGGCGGCCTTCATCGGGTCGACAATGGGCGCCGGATAGCCGTGGCCGAGCAGGCGCCCCGCCCCGCCCCAGTCCCATGGCGCATGAAGATGCGCGTTCGGCACCGGGCGTAGTTCCGGCACCCATTTGCGCACGAACGCCCCGTCCGGGTCCTGGTCCAACCCCTGCTTGACCGGGTTGTAGATGCGCGGCGTGTTCATTCCGGTCACACCCGACTGCATCTGCGCCTGCGGCCAGTGAATACCCGGTTCGTAATCGGTGAAGAGCCGGGCAAGGTGAAGCCCCGTCACCCGCCAGTCGAGCCAGAGGTGATAGCTGGCTACTGCCATCAGCATCGCGCGCATACGGAAATTGATCCAGCCGGTGTGGATCAACTGGCGCATGCAGGCATCGACGAAGGGCAGGCCAGTTTCCCCCTGTTTCCAAGCCTCCAACCGTTCGGCATCGGGCGCGCGGGGGCGCAGGGCCTCATAGGCTGGATGCAGGCAATGGGTTTCCATCTGCGGGGCGCTTTCGAGTTTTTGCATGAAGTGATCACGCCATGCGACGCGCGATGAAAAGGCCGACAGCGCCCGTTTCGGCGCACCCTCTTCCCGTCGACGGCAGTCCAGCGACTGCACTACCTCACGCGGGGAGAGCGTGCCAAAAGCCAGATGCGGCGACAGCCGCGAACAGGCGGCGGCCCCCGTCACGGGCGAGGACATGCCACGCAAATACCCGCTGGCACGCATTTCCAGAAAGCTCTGCATCAGGTCGAGCCCGCGCGTGCGTCCGCCTTTTTGCCGCTCGGGGCAAGGGTCAAAGCGCAGTCGCAGATCTTGCGCATCCGGGGTCTCGCCCGGCGCCACCCCATGCGGGGCCAGCGCCTTGGGCGCGTCCGCCTGCGCCATCCGCATCGCCTTGTCACGCCGCCCGGCCCAGCCACGCCGGTGGCTCAACCCGCGTGTGATCCCCGGTTGCGGCAGTTCCAGCCACTCCACCCCCTGCCCCCGCGCCCAGTCTGTCACCCGCCCGTCGCGGGCGAAGGTCCAAAGATTGCCGGTTTCCTCATGGCTGACCAGCCGCATCGCGCCGTGGGTGGTGCGCAGCCCCTCCAGCACCTCGACCGCATCGCCCATCCGCACCGCCAACGGTGCGCCCAAACGCGCCAGATCCTCGGCCAATCCCAGCAGGCTTTCAGCCACGAAACGCCATTGCCGCGCGGAACTGTCGGGCAGCGCCCAATACTCCGGCTCAACGATATAGAGCGGCAGAACAGGCCCTTCGCCCGCAGCGGCCGCCGCCAGCGCCGGGTTGTCCTCCACCCGCAAATCCCGCTTGAACCAGAGAATCGTGATCATGCCGCAACAAGAACATAAACAGAACATTTGCGGAAGGGGTCACCGCCGGATCTCGCTCCGCTCATCCATCCTGCGGTAGAAATCCTGCAACCGTTTTCCGCGCTCGGGTTTGAAGCTAGCGCCCTCGCCCAGCGCGTCCATGCGGTCGAGGCGAAAGGTGCGGAAGTTCTCGCGCAACTCGCACCAGCCGACCAGCGTCCAGACCGATCCCCAGAACCACAGGCCCAGCGGGCGCACCGTGCGCCGGGTCGCGGCCCCGGTCTGGTCGGTATAGTCGAAGGATAGCCGGACGGACCGGTCCACCGCACCCTCCAGCCGGTCGATCCGGTCGCGCAGATCGTCCGAGATCCGCCATCCCATGGCATGAACCTGCACCCGCGCCGCCCGTGCCTGGGCGTCTTCGGGCAACACCGCCCCGATCTTGACCAACGCTTCCTCGGCGGCCCGCGCCATACCGGCCCCGCCGAAGGCCCGGATCAGCCGCGCCCCAGCCACGAGGGCGGTGATTTCATCCTCGGTGAACATCAGCGGCGGCAGGTCATACCCCGCCTCCATGACATAGCCAACGCCCGCCTCGCCATCTATCGGCACGCCGGTGGACTGGAGGTCGGCGATATCGCGATAGATCGTCCGCGTGCTGACCTCCAGCGTCTCGGCCAGCGCCTGCGCCGTAACCAACCGCCCGCCCCTCAGGTATTGGACGATCTGGAACAGGCGGTCGGCGCGGCGCATGGGTCAGCTCACTTCAAACAGGCCAATGGAATTGCCGTCGGGGTCGGTCGCATAAAAGAACCTTCCGGCCGGAATGTCGAGGATGGGCGACACCACGGTGCCGCCCGCCTCGGTCACACGGGTGACGGTGTCTTCCAGCTTGCCCATCGCGGCCAGATGCACGGTGGGGCCGGTGCCGTCGCCACCGGGCTTGCCGGTGTAAAGGTGTCCGGCCACACCCTTGCCCGGATCGGCACTTTGGAAAACGGCGGTGACATCCGGGCCCATCTGCTGCTTTTTCAGGGTCAGGCCAGTAACCGCTGAATAAAAAGAAATCCCGGAATCCAGATCGCTGACGGGCAGTTCAATCCAGACGCACGTGTCTTTCGGGGCAAAGGTCATAGGGTCATCCTTTCCTATAGGCTATGGAATGACCCCCTGATGCCACACCCCTGCTGACAGCATTCTGTCAGCAGGGTGCAGTCGGTCTCAGCGGAACAGCGCGTTGATCTCCGCCGGGCTCAGGCTGGCGGTGTTATCGGCCATCCGGCAGTCGTCATTCTGCGGGTTGGCGTCGAGCCGGATATCGGGATCATAGGTGATCGCCACGCCGAACCCCTCAAGGAATTCAGAGGCCGGGTTCCAGCGACGCTCGGTTGCGAAGACAAAGCTCTCGCCCGGATCGAGGTTGACGAAGTCGCGCTGGCCGATCGGGGCTCCGCTTGCGGTGCGCATGGCAACGAACTGCTGCCCGCCATGCGAGCGGTAGGGCGCGCCGCCGACATTGGCAATCTCGGCCTCGATACGGACCATGCCGCCGCCAAGACGGCGTGCCGTAAAGGACCGGACGGCCGGGGCGGGGCATTGCACGGTCAGCAGGCCGGGCTGGACCCGGATACCATGCTGTGCAGCGATTCCAGACACGGCATTGGGCATAATTTGAACACCCTGCAACTGGATCACCGACTGCGCAGAGGCAGCGGCGGGGGACAGGGCGGCAAGGGCTAGCGCTGCGGCCTTGAGGGAAAAACGGGACATCGGAAGAACTCCTTTGGGAAGACGGGATTGGGAACGAATGGACATTCATGGGTCGAATGACCCAAGGGAAAGGTTCAATCCGTCTGTCCGGCGGCCTTGCACATGCGGGTGCATCGGCTACTCATTGGCGAGTCCCATACCCAAAGGATTTGCCCATGCCCTCCGACGGTCCCCAAACCATCCATCTGGCCGATTACACGCCGCCCAACTGGCTGATCGAGAGCGTGGAGCTGGATTTTGCCCTCGACCCCAAGGCGACGCGGGTCACATCCCGCATCCGTTTCACCCGCAATCCGGCGGCCAGGGACGGCGACCTGCATCTGGATGGTGAGCAACTGACCCTGCTTTCGGCGGCCATCGACGGGACGCCCCTGTCGGAAAACGAATATCAAAAGACCGACACCGCCCTGACCGTCCCCGCCCAGCGCCTGCGGGACGATGCCTTCACATGGGAGGCCGAGGTTCAGATCGCCCCGGCCGAGAACACCGCGCTTGAAGGGCTCTACATGTCGGGTGGCATGTTCTGCACCCAGTGCGAGGCCGAGGGCTTTCGCAAGATCACCTATTACCCCGACCGCCCCGACGTGATGGCCCCTTTCACCGTGCGCATAGACTCCCCCATGCCGGTGCTGCTGTCGAACGGCAACCCGGTCGAGCGGCACGGCCATATCGCCGAATGGCACGATCCGTGGCCCAAACCCTCCTATCTCTTCGCGCTCGTCGCGGGCGACCTCGTGGCCTATTCCGACCATTTCGTCACGCGCGCTGGCCGCAACGTGGCGCTCAACATCTGGGTCCGGCGCGGCGATGAAGACAAGTCGCACTACGCCATGGGAGCGCTCAAACGCGCAATGACATGGGACGAGCAGGTCTATGGCCGCGAATACGATCTCGACGTGTTCAACATCGTCGCCGTGGACGATTTCAACATGGGCGCGATGGAGAACAAGGGCCTCAACGTCTTCAACTCCAAATATGTTCTGGCCAGCCCCGAAACCGCGACCGACCGCGATTTCGAGTTCATCGAGAGCATCATTGCGCATGAATATTTCCACAACTGGACCGGCAACCGCATCACCTGCCGCGACTGGTTTCAGCTTTGCCTGAAAGAGGGACTGACCGTCTTCCGCGATCAGCAGTTCTCCGAGGATATGCGCGGTCACGCGGTGCAGCGCATCGACAACGTGCTGATGCTGCGCGCCCAGCAGTTCCGCGAGGATGCCGGCCCGCTTGCCCACCCGGTGCGCCCCGAAAGCTATCAGGAGATCAACAACTTCTACAGCGCCACCGTTTACAAGAAGGGCGCCGAGGTGATTGGAATGCTCAAGCGGCTGGTGGGCGATGCTGGCTATGCCAAGGCGCTGGATCTCTATTTCTGCCGCCATGACGGCGAGGCCGCAACCATCGAGGATTGGCTAACGGTGTTCGAGGATGCGACGGACCGCGACCTCGGCCAATTCAAGCGCTGGTATACCCAAGCGGGCACCCCCCGTCTGACGGTCAGCGACAGTTTCTCGGGCGACACCTATCGCATCGAGTTCACCCAGACCACCAAGCCCACCCCCGGCCAGCCGGACAAGGCCCCACAGGTGATCCCCGTCGCGATCGGCCTGCTGGACGAGACAGGGGCCGAGGTCGAACCCACCCGTGTGTTGGAGTTGACGGAAGAACGACAGGCCTTCCACTTCCATGGGCTGACCGCACGCCCCGTCCCCTCGATCCTGCGCGGTTTCTCCGCGCCGGTGATCCTCGATCACAGCCCCAGCTTCGCTGACCGCGCGCTGCTGTTGGCCCATGACACCGATCCGTTCAACATGTGGGAGGCGGGACGCTCGCTCAGCCGCGAAACGCTTATCGGGATGCTGGCCGACGACACGCCGCCTGCCACGGCCTATCTTCAGGCGCTGTCCACCGTTGCAGGCAATGACACGCTTGACCCGGCGTTCCGCGCGCTGGTGCTGTCGCTGCCGTCCGAGGACGACATCGCCCAAGGCGCGGTGGATACGGGGCTGGTCCCCGACCCGGTGCAGATCCACGCCACCCGCAAGGCGTTGTCGAAAGCGATTGCCGAGGCCGCGACAGACACCCTCATCACGCTATACGATGCGATGGAAACGCCCGGCACCTACAGCTCCGACGCCACCTCTGCGGGCAAACGCGCCCTGCGCAACACCGCGCTGCGCCTGCTGATGCCGTTGGGCGGCCAGCCCCGCGCGCAGGCACAGTATGACGGCGCGACCAACATGACCGACCAGCTTGCCGCCTTCGCCTGCTTGCTGGAAACCGGCGACGACAGTGTCGCCGGGCGCTTTTACCAGCAATGGCACGACGACCGTCTGGTGATGGACAAGTGGTTCATGCTTCAGGTCGCCCACGCCGCCCCCGAGCGCGCGGTCTCGGTCGCACGATCCCTCACCGAGCATCCGTATTTCGACTGGAAGAACCCCAACCGCTTTCGCTCGGTCATCGGCGGGTTGACGATGGCCAACCCGGCGGGTTTCCACGATCCTTCCGGTGCGGGCTATGCCTTTTTGACCGACTGGATTCTGCGGCTCGACAAGGCAAACCCGCAGACCGCCGCCCGCATGTCCTCGGCCTTCGAGACATGGACCCGCTACGATGCCGACCGACAGGGCATGATACGCGATCAACTGGAGCGCATTGCCGGAACCGAAGGGCTGAGCCGCGACCTGTCGGAAATGGCGGGCCGGATGCTGAAGGCCGGTCAATCGGATTAGGGTCAGAATCCCTTATCGCCCTTTTGGGTCGCCATTGGCGGCCCAAGGGCTGAAATCACCGCATTTTCCTGCCCGTGCCACATAAACACCCCAATGGCTGCGCAAACTCCTGGCCATGTCACGGGATTACACATACCGGGTGCGCCAACGCAGCGCCGTTGCATGGGCAGGCCTTGCCTCGGGGCTGGTCATGCTTGCCTATGCGATCGAACAAACCGCGCCGCTCTGGGCGTGGGGTCTGCTGGCCCCCTGCATCTTTGTCTGCGTGCTGCAAATCGCCCTGCGTCCCAGCTATGGCCTGTCGTTGACCGCGCGGGCCTTGTGCATCTTCGACGGCTACCGCGAACACACCCTGCCCTTGTCCGGGGTGGATCACCTGCGCCTTGATGAAAACGGTGCCTGCCTGGTGCTGCGCTCGGGCGATGAGGTGCCCCTGCCCCGCCACGTTCTGCGCAACACGCTGGCCTTGATCCGCGAAATCACCGAACGCGGCATCCCGGTGCGCGCCGCCTGACCCGTCACTCGACCGTGCAGTAGTCTTGCGAAGAGACCCAGTCGCGCATGTCCTCGCGCTTGCGGCGCGTGTGGAACGGGCCCCATTCGGCGGCCACCCCCTGCATTCCGGCGCTCACTACCCCGTCACGCTCGACGTTCTGCGACAGGATCCGCACCGCGCAGCGCAGGTTGGCCGCACCGTTTGTCAGCGCCTCGCCAGTCCCAACGGCACAGCCGCGCGCGCGGGCCGTGGCCGGGGCGATCTGAACCAGTCCGAACCAGCGCCCGCCGCCACCGACAGCCGACGCGCTATGTGTGCTCTCGTGCCAGCTCAGCGCCGAAACCAGCCCCGCCCAGAACGCCGCGCGCTGCGCCGGGTCGGCGTCGGGATAGGCCGGGCACCAGCGGGCGATGTCTTCGGGCACCACCCGCAACAGCCCCTCCTGAGCCAGAACCGCGCGATAGAGCGTCGGCCCCCAGCCGGGGCGTGCGGGGGCATCCATTCCCGGCCGCAACTCATCCCAATGCAGGGTGGGCACGGCGATCTCGGGGCGCGGGGTCGGCAATGGCGAGTCCTCGGGGGCCAGTCCGGGGCGCAGGTCGGGCGCCGGGCTGGTCGCAGGGGCCAACGCCTCCTGCGCGTGCAAGGGCATTGCCAGCAATGCCAAGCTCAGTAACAGACCGCGCATGACGACCCCTCCCAATTTTCGGGTTATGCTGCCTGTCCGGGCGCGATCCGGCAAGGCTCAGCCCTGACAGTAGCTTTGCCGATGCAGCCAGTCGCGCATTTCGGCGGTCATCTCGGGGTTGCGCATCGGCCCCCAGTCGGCGGCCACGCCGCGTGTGCCCTGGCTGACCACACCATCCCGTGGCACCGTTACCGCCATGATCCTGAGGGCGCATCGCAGGTTCGCCGCGCCATCTGTCAGCGCCGCCCCGGACCCCGCCTCGCAGCCGCGATAGCGCGCCGTCGCGGGGGCGATCTGCAACAGACCATACCAGCGCCCGCCGCCACCCACCGCCTGCGGATTCCAAGTGCTTTCATAGCGCGCCAACGCTGACATGAACCCGACCCAAAAGGCCGCGCGTTGCGCCTCGTCCGCCTCGGAATAGCCCGGGCACCAATACTCGGCATCCTGCGGCACGACCTGCGTCAGCACCGCGGCATCGCTTTCAAGCATGTCCATCGACGCGCGCGTCCACATCTCGGCTTCGGGTCGATGATCCCAGCGTGTGGTGAGGACAACCTCTGGCTCTGGACGCATCGCAGCACAAGCAGAGAGGACCGGAAGGGCCACAAGGCCAATCAAAAAGGCAGACACCCGCATCGGGAGACTCGTTCATCGTTTCAGACCGAGCGTCTTTGCCCCCGAAACCGCCCTTCGCCTAGCCCCGCCGCCCACGCGCCCCGATTCCGGCGATCCACCGCCGATCCGGCCTGCGCGGTTCACGGCACACGCGGCGGGATTTGTCCGCGTGGCCCGCCGCGCCGCATCAAAGAAGCGCCCATGCGCGCGGCCCAAGGCGAAAGGTCGGCGAAACAGCCTTGCGCGCCCTCTTGCCCCCCTGTGCCCGCTGGCCTAGAACCGCTGCGTCACGAACGGAGACCCGCCCCATGCTCGACCTGACCTACGACACCCCGAAACCCAAGACGATCGCCGGCGCCAAGCAGGATTGGGAGCTTGTGATCGGCATGGAGGTCCACGCGCAGGTCTCCTCGAAATCCAAGCTCTTCTCGGGCGCCTCTACCCAGTTCGGGGCGGAACCGAATTCCAACGTCGCCTTCGTGGATGCGGGCATGCCGGGCATGCTGCCGGTGATCAACGACTTCTGCGTGGCGCAAGCGGTGCGCACCGGGTTGGGCCTCAAGGCCGAGATCAACCTCTTCTCGGCCTTCGACCGCAAGAACTACTTCTACCCCGATTTGCCGCAGGGCTACCAGATCTCGCAGCTCTACCACCCCATCGTGGGCGAGGGCGAAGTGCTGGTCGAAATGGGCGACGGCACCGCGCGTCTGGTGCGCATCGAACGCATCCATCTGGAACAGGACGCGGGCAAGTCGATCCATGACATGGACCCGGCCATGTCCTTCGTCGACCTCAACCGCACCGGCGTTGCGCTGATGGAAATCGTCAGCCGCCCCGACATCCGTGGCCCCGAAGAAGCCGCCGCCTATGTCGTCAAGCTGCGCCAGATCCTGCGCTACCTCGGCACCTGCGACGGCAACATGCAAAACGGCAACCTGCGGGCGGACGTGAACGTCTCGATCTGCGCCCCCGGCCAATATGAGAAATACCGCGAGACCGGCGATTTCGGCCATCTCGGCACCCGCTGCGAGATCAAGAACATGAACTCCATGCGGTTCATCCAGGCCGCCATCGACTACGAGGCGCGCCGCCAGATCCGTATCGTCGAGGGCGGCGGAACTGTCGATCAGGAAACTCGCCTTTACGACCCCGACAAGAACGAAACCCGGTCCATGCGGTCCAAGGAAGAGGCGCATGATTACCGCTACTTCCCCGACCCTGACCTGCTGCCGCTGGTGATCGAACAAGCCTGGGTCGATGACATTGCCGCAAGCCTGCCGGAATTGCCCGATCAGAAAAAAGCGCGCTTCATCGCCGATTTCAGCCTGTCCGATTACGACGCCAGCGTGCTGACCTCCGAATCCCGCGACGCCGCCTTCTTCGAGGCCGTGGCAGGCGAGGCCGGGGACGGCAAGCTTGCCGCCAACTGGGTGATCAACGAATTGTTCGGGCGTCTCAAGAAAGACGATCTCGACATCGCGGACTCGCCCGTGTCGCCCTCGCAACTTGCCGCGATTATCCGGCTGATCAAATCCGATGCCATCTCGGGCAAGATCGCCAAGGATCTTTTCGAAATCGTCTTCACCGAAGGCGGCGACCCCGAGGCGATCGTGGAAGAGCGCGGCCTTCGTCAAGTCACCGACACCGGCGCCATCGAAACGGCCGTGGATGAAATCATCGCCGCCAACCCCGCGCAGGTCGAAAAGGCCAAGGCCAACCCGAAACTCGCGGGCTGGTTTGTCGGTCAGGTGATGAAAGCGACCGGCGGCAAGGCTAACCCCAAGGTGGTCAATCAATTGGTCGCCAAGAAACTGGCCGAGTGAACATTTTGCCTGCACTGGCGTGCATCGGCCCTCTGGGCCGGTGCGCAAGCAGTGTGGCCATTGCGCCCCATGCGTTGCGGGCGCATCCCCCACCCCAAGACCCTATTGCCCCATTGGCTTCAGACCACTCCCGCTAACACCGGGTTGGTCACGCAGGGCGCCAAAGGCGCTCTGCCCTCGCCAGCCTACACCGAACCGCCCAACCGCGCAGCGCCGTGCAGGCGCAGACGGTGTTGGACGCGGCCAGGATAGTCTGTCACCAGTCCATCCACGCCGGCGGCGATCAGCCGGTCGATATCGTCGATGTCGTTCACCGTCCAGACCGCGACGATGAGGCCAAGATCATGCGCCTCACGCACAAGGTCAGCTGTCACCTCATGCACGTGCGGGCACCACAATTGCCCCCCCGCAGCCGCCACCCGCCAAGGGAGGGAGCCGCCCTTCGACAGCATGTCGGGCGGGATCGGGCCCGGGATCTGCTCGCCCGGCTGGCTGCGGGTTCGCGGCATCTGTGACAGGTAAGAGGTCGGCATGGTCGGCGCGGCCTGGCGGCATTCGTCCAGCAGATCCCAATCAAAGCTGTGCATCACCGTGCGCTCTTCCAGCCCGCGCCGCCGAACCTCTGACACGACAGCGGCCACGAAACCCTCGCGTTCGACCGGGTCGTGGCGCAGTTCCGGGTCGGATTTCAATTCCAGCAGCAGGTGCACGTCGGAATGACCGGGGGCCAGCACAAGGTCAAGCAGATCGGCAAGGCACGGCACCCTGATGCCGGTCAGCAAGACCTGATCGTGAAAGCGCTGGCCGTAGGTGGTGCGCGCGTCCACCCCGCCGACGTCGTATTTCAGCAGGTCTGTCAGGGTCAGGTCACGAATCCGCGGCCCTTCTGCATCAAGCCACTGGTCCCTGTCATCGCGCGTTGCATAGCCCGCGAGCGAATGGTTGTGCGTGATGACAGGCACCCGGTCGCGCGTCAGGGTCACGTCGAATTCCAACAGAGTCACCCCAGCCGACAGGGCGAAGGCAAATCCCTCGATCGTGTTTTCGGGCATGACGCCCCGCGCGCCCCGGTGGCCAATCACGCGCACCAATCCCGGTCCGCCGCGAAAGGCGTCAAGCTGGGGGAAGGCCGTCATGGCTCGATCCGCGCCCCGCTGTCACTGTCGAACAAGTGCTGGGCGGCAGGCGGCGCCGAGAAGCTTCGCGTCTCGCCCGGTTCCAGCGTGACATGGCCCGGCAAGCTGACGACGACCGCCGTTTCGGTTCCTTCCAGAACGCCGTGCAGCAGCGTGTTGGCACCGAGCGCCTCGAACAGCTGCACGCAAACCCGGATCGGGCCGGTGTCATCGGGCACCAGATGTTCGGGCCGGATGCCGAAGGTCACAGGCCCGGATACGCCGTCGGCCCCCGGCAGGGACACGCCATTGCCAAGCGTCACCGTGCCATTCGCCGCCGTGGCGGGCAGGAAATTCATTGCCGGGCTGCCAATGAACCCCGCCACAAAGATCGTGGCGGGCCGGTCATAAAGCTCGATCGGCGTGCCGAATTGTTCGACATAGCCAGCGTTCAGAACCATCAGCCGATCGCCAAGGGTCATCGCCTCGACCTGATCGTGGGTCACGAAGATCGACGTCACGCCAAGGCGTTTTTGCAGCTTACGGATTTCCAGCCGCATCTGCACGCGCAGCTTGGCGTCGAGGTTCGAAAGCGGCTCGTCGAACAGGAACACCTGCGGGTCTCGCACGATGGCACGGCCCATGGCCACGCGCTGACGCTGGCCCCCCGACAATTGCCGGGGCTTGCGGTCGAGATACTGGCCGATTTCAAGGATATCCGCGGCTTCCTGCACGCGCCGCTCGATCTCGGCCTTGGGTTGTTTGCGGATCTTCAGACCGTAGGCCATGTTCTGGCGCACCGACATATGCGGATAGAGCGCGTAGTTCTGGAACACCATGGCGATGTCGCGATCCGCCGGTTCCAGCCCGTTCACCACCTTGTCGCCGATGGAAACCTCGCCGGTGGTGATGCTTTCCAGACCCGCGATCATACGCAGAAGCGTGGACTTGCCGCAGCCCGAGGGCCCGACGATGACAACGAATTCCCCATCCTCGATATCGGCGTGGACGTGGTACAAAACCTGCGTCGGTCCGTAGGTTTTGGTCAGAGAGTCGAGTTTGATTTCAGCCATCGGTCCGGGCGTCCTATTTATCGGTCTCGGTCAGCCCTTTGACAAAGAGCCTTTGCATCGCGATCACCACGATGATCGGCGGCACCATTGCCAGAAGCGCCGTCATCATGATGATGTTCCATTGCGGGGTCTGCTCGGAGGCTTCGAGCATCTGTTTGATCGACACGACGATGGTCATCATGTTGGCGTCGGTCGTGATCAGGAGCGGCCAGAGATACTGGTTCCAGCCATAGATGAAGAGGATCACGAACAGCGCCGCGATATTGGTGCGGCTGAGCGGCAGCAGGATGTCCCAGAAGAACCGCATCGGCCCGGCCCCGTCGATCCGGGCGCTTTCCAGCATCTCGTCGGGGATGGTCAGAAAAACCTGCCGGAACATGAAGGTGGCCGTGGCCGAGGCAATCAGAGGCACGGTCAGGCCCCAATAACTGTTGAGCATCCCCAGATCGGCGATCACCTCGAAGGTGGGCAGAATACGCACCTCGACGGGCAGCATCAGGGTGATGAAGATCATCCAGAAGACCCCCATTCGGAAGGGGAACTTGAAGTAAACGATGGCGTAGGCCGACAGCAGCGAGATGGCGATCTTGCCGACTGCGATCATCATCGCCATGACCAGCGAATTGAACATCATCATCCAGACAGGCGCGGTGCGGGTTCCATCCAGCCCGTTGCCAAGAAAGGTCTGGCGCAGGTTCACGAAGAACTGGTCGCCGGGCCACATCGGGATCGGGGCCTGCAACATGCGCGCGCCGTCATGGCTGGCGCCGACGAAGGTGATCCAGACCGGCAGCGCGACAAGTGCGACCCCGAAGATCAGCACCAGATGGGCAAGGATCGTGACGAAGGGGCGGTTTTCAACCATCAGTATTGCACCCTCTTTTCGATGAAACGGAACTGGACCACCGTCATCGCGATGACAAGGATCATGAGGATCACGGACTGCGCCGCCGACCCGCCCAGGTCCAGACCGATGAACCCGTCATTGTAGACCTTGTAGACCAGCGTCGTTGTGGCATTCGCCGGCCCGCCTTGCGTGACCGCGTGGATGATCCCGAAGGTTTCGAAAAAGGCATAGACCGCGTTCACGACCAACAGGAAGAAGGTGGTGGGTGAAATCAGCGGAAAGATCACCGTGGCAAAGCGCCGGAACGGCCCGGCCCCGTCGATCGCGGCCGCCTCGATGATGGATTTGGGGATGGATTGCATCGCGGCGAGGTAGAAGAGGAAGTTGTAGGCCACCTGCTTCCATGCGGCGGCTATGATCACGAGACACATCGCCTGGTTGCCGTTAAGGTAGTGGTTCCAGTCATAGCCGACATTGTCGAGCATGAACGGAATGATGCCGAGCGTCGGGTTGAACATGAACAGCCAAAGCGCACCCGCCAGCACGGGGGCGACGGCATAGGGCCAGATCAGCAAGGTGCGATATATGGTCGAGCCGCGGATCACCCGGTCGGCAAAACCTGCAAGGATCAACGCAAAGCTCATCGACAGAAAGGCGACGGCGGCGGAAAAGTAGATCGTGCGCCCGAAAGTGTCCAGGTATTGGCGACTGTTCCACAGGTATGTGAAATTCTCGAACCAGACGAATTCGGTCGACAACCCGAAGGCATCCTCGACAAGAAATGACTGATAAACCGCCTGGCTCGCCGGCCAGATAAAGAAGACCACCGTAATGATCACCTGCGGGGCCACCAGAAGGTAGGGCAACAGGGACGGTGGGAAGTGCACGCGTTTGAGCATCTGGATACAGTCGGTTGTGCGGGATGGGAAAGACCCGGCGGCCAGAAGGTGCCGCCGGGTCCGATTGCGTCAGGGATCGGCGATCAGTTCACCGAGCGCTCGAACCGGCGCAGCAGCTCGTTACCACGCGCAACCGCGTTGTCCATTGCTTCCTGGGCGGTCTGGTCACCTGCCCAGAGTGCTTCCAGCTCTTCGTTGATCACGTCACGCACCTGCACGTAATTGCCGAAGCGGATGCCGCGGGAATTCGGGGTCGGCTCGTTCAGCGAAAGCTGCTGGATGGCCACGTCGGTGCCGGGGTTCTCGTCGTAGAAGCCCTGCTCGCGGCTCAGCTCGGCGGCAGCGGTGGTGATCGGAACGTAGCCGGTGGCCTGGTGCCAGCGGGCCTGAACCTCGGGCGAGGAGATGTAGGTCAGGAACTGTGCCAGACCGCGATAGTCTTCCTCGGGATGACCACGCAGCGCCCACAGGGTGGCGCCACCGATGATCGAGTTCTGCGGCGCGTCGGCCACATCCGTATCCAGCGGCAGCATGGTTTGGCCGAACTCGAAGTCCACCTGACCATTGATCGAGCCGTAATAGGCCGAGGAGTTCATCCACATCGCGCATTCGCCGTTGGTGAACAGCGGCAGGGAATCCCCGCGGCGTCCGCCATAGACGAACAGGTTGTCGTCCTGCATGGCCGCGATGGCCTCCAGGCGGTTGACGACATGATCGTTGTTGAAGGTGAACTCGGTGTCGAACCCGGCAAAGCCGTTTTCCTGCGTGCCCATGGCGATGTTGTGCCAGGCCGAGAAGTTCTCGACCATCACCCAGCTCTGCCAGCCGAAAGACAAGCCGCATTCCATGCCGTTATCGACAACGGCGCGGGCGGCGGCCTCAACTTCGTCCCAAGTGGTGGGAACGCCAACGCCAGCCGCGTCCAGCGCGTCGGCATTGTACCACATCACGGGGGTCGAGCTGTTGAAGGGCATGGACAGAAGTTCGCCTTCCGGGGTCTGGTAGTACGAAACCACGGCCGGCAGATAGTCGGCGCCGTCGAAGGGCTCGCCTGCGTCTTCCATCATCTGCTGCACGGGGTAAATCGCGCCCTCGGCAGCCATCATCGTGGCGGTGCCGACTTCGAAGACCTGCACGAGGTGCGGCTGCTCACCGGCGCGGAAGGCGGCGATGGCGGCGGTCATGGTCTCGGTGTAGTTGCCCTTGTAGGTGGGGATGACGGTGAAGTCTTCCTGCGAGGCGTTGAATTCGGCAGCCATCTCGTCGATCAGCTCGCCGTTGACGCCGCCCATGGCGTGCCACCAGTGAATTTCGGTTTGCGCGGCAGCCATGCTGGCCATCATCGCGGTCGCTGCGGCACTTGCCAGAAGCGTCTTGGTGAAGGTCATCTTTTCTCTCTCCCTGGGAGGGTTGGTCGTGAACATGCGCAGAATTCGGGCAGACGAGAAATAATTCAAGTGAATTTTATATAACAGTATTCATAATAAAACGTTATGTTGATATAGAGACCATCATCCGCCGCACATCATGAAATCAGGTCCAACCCATTGAAATTCAAACTAAGACAACTGGAGGCTTTCCGCGCCGTCGCCGAAGCCGGGAACATCACCAAGGCGGCGAAGGTTCTGGGAATCTCACAACCGGCGGTCAGCCGCCTGTTGTCGGATTTCTCGGGCTCCGTCGGGTTCGAGCTGTTCACGCGCCGCCGCGGGGTGCTGATCCCCACCAGCGATTCCCGCTATCTGCTGGCCGAGGTCACACGGATTCTGGATGGGCTAGACCATCTCGACGACCTGCGCCGCGACCTGACCGAACGAACCGTTGGCCATATCCGTATCGCCTGTCTGCCCGGCTTCGCGGTCAGCCACCTGCCCGGCGTTTTGGTAGATTTCCTCAAGGCCCGCCCCGGCGTGACCGTCACATTGGAACCGGACCGCCCCGAACGCATCCTCGAATGGATCATCGGGGAACAGTATGATTGCGGCATAACGGACGGGTTCCTCGGCCACCCTGCCACGCAGAGCCAGGATCTTTTCGTGCGGTCGGTCTGCATCCTGCCCAAGGGGCACCTGTTGCAGGAAAAGACCCGGATCACCCCCGCCGATCTGGCCGGGGAAAGGATGATTCACACCCGCCGCGACAGCCGGTTCTTCCAGCACCTGTCACGGGCTTTTTCCGACTACGGGGTCGAAATCAACAGCCTTGTCGAAGTGCGTCAGTTCACAACGGCCTGCACAATGGTGGGGCATGGCATGGGCGCCTCGGTCATCAGTGCGCTGGACGCGGAAGCGTTTCGCCATGAGGGCCTCGTCATCCGCCCCTTCAGCCCGGAAATCTTCCACCGCCTGACCATTCTGCGCCCGGCGTCTGGCCCCACATCGCCGGTCGTGCTGGACTTCATCGACGCCTTCGTCGAAAGCTTGCGCCCGTTTCTGGCCCAACAGCACCGAGAGGGATGATCATGAAAGACGCCGCCGAGGTGTTCGACGCCTACGAGGCGATCCGCAGCCGTTTGCCATCCATGCCAAGCCCCGGCGCAGGGCAGGACATCGACGCGTTGACCGACATCGCCGAAACGGTCGATGCCTTTGTTTTCGACGCGTTCGGCGTGCTCAATGTCGGAGACACCCCGATCCCCGGCGCGGCCCGGCGCGTTGCCGCGCTGCGTTCCATGGGCAAGGCGGTGCGCGTACTGTCGAACGCGGCCAGCTACGACCGTGTGGCAGCCTTCGCCAAATTCACCCGCCTCGGGATTCCGCTGGCCGAGGAGGAGCTTGTCACCAGCCGTGACGCGACCTTGCTGGCGATGGATGCCCGGCTGTGGGGCGTGATCGCCGCCCCGGAAGATCGGTTGCTGGACATGCCCGGTCCGACGTTGCGCCTTGGGGATGATCGTGACGCGATCGACCGGGCCGAGGGGATCGTGTTCCTGTCCAGCGCCGGATGGACCGAGGCCCGCCAGCAGATGCTGACAGACAGCCTTGCCGCCCGTCCCCGACCCGTCCTGATCGGCAATGCCGATCTGGTCGCACCGCGCGAAACCGGCCTGTCGCTGGAGCCGGGGCATTTCGCCCAGACCCTGCCTGCGCCGGACCTGCGGATGTTCGGCAAGCCCTTTCCCGATGTCTATACCCTGACCCGAGCCAGCCTGCCGGGCACACCGCCCTCGCGCATCGCGATGTGCGGGGACACGCTGCATACCGATATTCTCGGGGCTGCCGCCGAAAGATGGCAGACGGTGCTCGTCACGCGCGACGGGCTGTTTGCCGGGCACGATACCCGCCCTTTCGAGACCCGCTCGGGCATAGTTCCCGACTGGCGGGTCGCCCGCATCTAGGAATGCCTCCGGGGGGCCGGGAGATGGCGGCGCGATCCCAATCCTTTGGCAGCCCTCGGACCGGCCAAACCCTTAGCGCTGTGTCGCCAAAGCCTTGTTCTTGAAGCGTTTATCGGCGGTGACATCGGCCCCGAACCAGTCTGGCGGAGCGAAGGCATCGGCTGCGTCGAGCGACGGGAACTCCACCTCGACCAACATCAGGGGCGCCAGCACACCGTCGAAAATGTCCAGCTCGAACACCCTGCCGTCCGCAAGGGCACCGACATAGCGGGTCTTCTCGATCCGGCTGCCTGACGTCGCGGGCCACAGCGTCTGAAACTGGTCGGCCGTGATCGCGGTCTCATGCTCGGACCGCTCGATCGTGCCGCCGGACTTCACGGTCAGGAAATACCCGTCGCCTTTCTGGCGCAAGCGCACTTCAACGCTGTCGTCGGGGCCAGTGAGATAGCCTTGCCGCACCGCCTCGGCGCGCAGCCCGTCAAGCGCCGGGCAGCTCACAACGCGGAATTTCCGCTCGATCTCGGTCGGGTCGCTCATTTCGCGATCCTGTCCATGACCTCATCATGCAACGCCTGATAGGCTTGCGCCGCCGCGCTCTTGGGGGCCGTCGCCATGACCGGGGCGCGGTGCACCCCCATCCGCTCGATTTCCGAAGCGAAGGCGATCTGCGTCTTCATCAGCCGCTTCTTGTGGGCCTGTTTCATCGCGTCGATCGTCTCGCCATGCAGCGATTTCACACCCTGCACCATGGAAAAGAACCCATGCAGCTTTTTCAACGGCAGGTCATGACTGCGGAAGAACACTTCCAATTGTTCGAAGGTGCGCTGTGACAGGGTCGAGGGGATCACCGGCACCACGATCCCGTCGGCAGAGCGAAAGACGTTCTCGGACAGGGTCGAGATGTTCGGCGGACAATCCAGCAAGACCACGTCATAATCACCCTTAACCCCCTTCAGCGCCTTTTTCAGGCGTGACCGGCTGTTGCGCATCCGGGCAAGAAAGACATCGAAGTCGCGGAAGGACATGTTCGCGGGCAGGATATCGAGATTGTCGTAATCACTGCCCCGAATAGCCTTGGTGAACCGCTCGACGTCCTTGAAAAACTTTGCCTCCGTCAGCTTGCTGGACGGCTTTACCCGAAAGTAGAAGCTCGACGCGCCCTGCGGGTCCAGATCGCACAGCAGCGTCCGCTTGCCCGAGGCCGCCAGCGCATAGGCGAGGTTTACCGCCGTGGCCGTCTTGCCGACGCCGCCCTTGTTCGAATAGCAGGCTATGATCTTCATGGTCACTCCTTGCCTCCGTGAAAGAGGTCGCGGAAGGTTTGCTGGGTCTCGGCGCTGTTGAAGCGGGCAAAGCTTTCGACCACCTTCCCGCGTTCCTCCAGCTGTCGCTGGTGCAGGACGGCGATCAAGGCGCCGACGCTCTGCGCGAGTTCGAGGTTCCCGTCATGGTCTGCGCGATCCAGCCCGGCCAGGAACGCCTGAAGGCTTTCCTGTTGCACCGAGTAGTCGTTGAACAGCCCGAGATTGTCTTGCAGGCGCTTGAGCGGCTTGATCAGGCTCTTGAAGGCGGATTTCGGAAACACGGGGCCGAAAAATTCCATCAGGTAGCGCAGCTTCTTGCAGTGGATGCGAAGTTGGTGGACCTCTTCATCAGCGGTGTCAGCGTCGATCCCGGCCGCGATCTTGCAGATCTTGCGATAGCGTTTCCAGATCAGTTTACAGGCGAAGTCGTAGGCCGGCAGGTCGGCATTGGGACCGCGCTGCAACTTTTTCCGGCTGTCGAACAATTTGCCGAGCCTGTCCATATCCTTGTCATAGGCATTGCTGCGCAGGTGGCGCGACAGGGTCTTGAGTGCTTCCTGTCGTTCCTCGGCGAACATGGCGAACATCCGGTCCAGCCCGCCATGCAGGCTGTCGGGCAGCAGGCCATAAAACGCGTTACGCTCCAGCAGGTAGACATCAAGGTCGCGCAACCGGCCCGTTGGGGCCATCAGGCCCGAGAACCGGGCTTTCAGATCCTGTGTCTGCGCCTTTGCATAGACACCTTTGAACAGGCTCAGCACAGAGCGGATCTTGCGCAGGGCAATGCGGTAGTCATGCAGAAACTCGGTGTCGATATCCTCGATAACACCCGCCTCGTTCTGTCGGGCCACCGGCAGATAGGCGGCGATGATATCGCTTGCGGCATCAAAGGCCGCTTCGTCGTGGCCAACGCCGATATCGGGCTTTGCGGCATAGGGTGCTAGGTTGGGAAAGAGCCGCCCGTAGAGATCATCATCACTCAGCGGCACGCCCGTGCAGGCCGCCACCCGGCCGGTCAGTTTCGCCAACGCCTTGTCATAGCCGCGCAGCCCCTGCACCGCGACCACCGCGACGCTGGATGCCCCATCGGCGGACAACAGGCGCAGGCTCGCACGGGCCTGTGTCTTTTCCTCGTCATCCACCAGGGCAAGCTCTGACAGGCGCAACTGGCCGGTGCCGATCGCCATCAGGCTGCGCAGTTCAGGAAGGCTCGACAGGGCATGTTTGACCGGGCCGTCGGCCAGATCGGCGACGAAGGAGCAGCCCGTCCCGCCCGGTTGCGACAGGGTGGTGCCATCCGCTTGCCACAGCTCTAGCCGGTCGTCGATTTCGATCAGCACACGACGCTCTTTGCGCAGGCTCTGGTTGAAGGTGTCATAAAGGGTAAAGCCAGCGGTTTCCTCCGCCTGCGTCAGGACGGGTGTCAGCCTGCCCACCGGACTGGCCGACAGCTGGTCGACCGCCTCGACGGGCAGCAGGAAACACGCATCGTCGTGTCGGGTCATTCAGTTACTTTCCGGGTTGGTCGAGAAAATTCTCAACGAGGGTCTCGATGATCTTCTGGACGCTCGTCTCGTCTTCGATTGCACGAAGCTTGAGGGCCTTGAGGGTCTTGCTGCTCAGCCGGAGCGAGGTGTTTTTCTTCTTGTCACTCTTGTCGCCAGCGGGTTTGTCCGTGCTTTTCTTGGATTTCGGCATTCATGGCCTCATGACTTAATGACGTCATTTTTTCACGCGGTGCGCCGGAATTCAACCCAAAAAACCCTTCGCTGCTGGCCTGACCTAAAGATATGCGGCTTTTTTCCTTGCCTCACTTATCACTCTGGCACAAAATTTTGCCTGGGTCTAAGAGCTGCATCCGCTGTCACATTGCCGTTGAGAGGTTTCCTATGGACCGTTGCCTGTTTGTCGCTGAAACCGAGACCATTGATGCAGTCATTCATGTCTGGGTGCGGAAGGGAACGCGCCATCCCCGTCCGGTTAAGCCCGCCGATGTGACCGATGATGCGCTGCAAACAGCCGAATTTCACGGCGCGCCGAAAGATGCGATCCTGACTTGGCTGAAGCGGCTTACCGCTACGCCCTGACCGGCCTCAGCCCCCTCTGAACCCTGCGACAATCCGGGCCAGATCCGGATGTGCCACGCGTGCGGCGGCCTTGTGGGGTGAGACCCATTCGCGCTGGCGGTGGCTTTCGTCCCATTGGCTGTCGGACAACACCTTGGTCACGTCCATCGGATAGACCGCCACCGTGCAGATTGCCCCCCATTTGGCATGATCATACTGCCCAAGGCGGACCGCACCGATCCGCCCCATGACCCCGGCCTCTTCCAAGGCCTCCTTGGCGGCGGAGTCCTGCGGGGAAAGGCCGGGTTCGCAGATGCCCTTGGGGATGCCCCATTTCCGTCCGCTGCTGGTGGTGACCAGCAGCACCTGCACCGCGCCCTTGTGTCGGCGATAGGGCAAGGCGGCGGATTGGGTGTAGTAATAGGCCGGACGAGGGCGGCGTTCCGGCCAACCGGGGCCGGGAAATGGGAAGCTGTCGGGCAGATCGTTCGCCGCAACCAGCCGCTTCACCCTGCCCGTTCCCTTTCCAAGCGCGCCGCCGCGCAAACGCACATGGGCCAGCGAGCCGGGGCGCATGGCCGGTGCATCGGGTGCAAGGTGGCGCAACAGGTCGGTCAGCGTGTCGGGATGGCCTGAACACAACATTGCCGGCGCGGCCCGGTCGGACAGGGCCGAGACCTGATCGACCACGGAAGCCCGATAAAGCCTCTGGTCGGTCACGATGCTCCGCGCGGTCCCACCCCCGGCCTTCAGGGCCTTCTCTACACTAACAAGGGCGCGTTCCGCAGGCGAGGCAACGGCGATGTCTGGCGCATGCCCCTGCTCTTGCAGCCACGCCCCGAGTTTCTGCGCCTGTCGCTTGGAGCGCGATTTCAACGCGCGCGCCATGTCGCCTGCGCCATCGTCGGCTTTCGCGTCGCCGTGACAGAGCAATAGCAGATCTCGAACGGACATGAATATTCCTCCCTCGGACCGGGGGGCGATCATGCCATTGACAGCAGGGCTTCACAAACCTTTTCAGGATCGTATCGCAGGGGATCGTTCGCCTTTCGCAGCGGCAATGGCACCAGCGGCAGGCCAAACCGGGTCGTCAGCCGCACGGCGTCCTGCCCGTTGAATGCGTCATTGTCACACAGAACGGCGGTCATCAGATCCGAAACCGGGGTCTCCGCGCCCGCATCGGTCCGCAGGGCAGACAAGAGCGCGTCCACCTGATCGGTGAGGGTCATGCCATGGCATTCCGGATCGGCGCCAAGGCTGGGCAGGTAGATTTTCGGAACCGTGCGTTGCGCCACCGACCGGCCAACATGTTTCGGCAACAGGTTCGCAATCACGCTGGAAAACAGGCTGCCCGGCGGATAGCAGATCAGATCGGCCTGCCCGATCAGCTTGCGGTTGCGCTTGGGCAGGGGCACGTCCTCGCCCGACAGGCGCACGCCCCGGTCGAGCAGGAAGAAGTCACGGATCGTAGAGGCGATCGGCGACGCGTCCTTGCCGGTCAAAAGGCGTTGCGTCGAAACCTCGGTGCCATCGTGCAAAACGGCCCCTATATCGAGGTTGCGATCCACGATCGCCCGCACCGTTCCTTGAACCGCCACCATCTTGGACATCAAAAACAAGACCGGCTCCAATGCGCGGTCATTGGCGAGGTAGCCGCCCGCGAGGATCAGGTTGCCGACACTGGCCCCGGCAAAGTTGAACTCCGCCGGACACTTGGCGGCAAAAACCTTGAGTTGCGACAGGATCAGGCTGCGCATCGGCTGCGAGATGGCCTTCATCAACCGGTGGCGGCCGTCCATCAGGGTGGCAAATTCCTCGGCCAGATCTGCCCGCGTCGCGTTCTTGGGAAAGCGGTAGGAAAACAGACGAAAGATATCGGGCTGGCCCAGAACCGATTCATCGGCCAGCGCCATGAGGCGGCTGCGCAGGTCGCCCACGGCGGGCATCTCGAAAGCCTCGCGCAGCACTTGCGAACTGCCGCCGCTGTCAAACGGCGTGATCAGGTGGATCGAGTTGTGGGTATAGAGTTTCAGCACCCGTGCGATTTCGTTCAGCGCACTGCCACCCGAGAAAAACAACAGGCGCGGCCCCAGATTGGGCAAGCTGCGCGCCCGCGCGACCCGCAAGGTGTCGGGAAATTCCGCGTTGCGGGTAATCTGAAGGTCTGACATTCTGCGTCTCTCCTGAATATCCCGCAGCGATACAAAACTGTCTGAAACCTCCTTTAACACCCATGGATACAACGTCGAATGGCTTTCTTGCGGACATCCGCCCCTGTGCGCGGGCGCTGATCCTGCGGAAACAGGAGGTATTGGTGCAGGTAAAATCGAAACCGGGGCGCGGTGATTACCTGTCGCTGCCAGGTGGCAAACAAGAGCCGGGCGAGACCCTGACCGATTGCGTGATCCGCGAATGCCGGGAAGAGATCGGCGTGACCGTGGACGTCGACCGCCTGATTCACGTTGCCGAAACCTTTCGTGACAAGCCCGGCGGCCTGCGGCACCAGCTGGATGTGCTTTTCGCCTGCACGGTTCCGGCGGGCTACACCCCACGGCTTGGCCCCCATCCCGACCCCTCGCAGATCGCAACGGCATGGGTGCCGTTGCAGGACGCCATCCCCCGCCTGTCCCCGGCGTTCGGCCCGGCCCTGACCGGGGACGCGGTCTATCTGGGGCTGTGCAATGGCTAAACTTCCGCGCGCTGTTGGTGAGAACCTGCATTTTCTCTGCGCTGAACTCGACGGGCAATTGTCCAACCTCGAAGCCTATTTCGAAGCGCCCGACCCGACCACCGCACAAAAGGTGATCCAGCGTGCGGGGTATTCCTACAACCTGTGGTCACGGGTCCAGAGCGCGGCCCTGCGAGGGCTGTCCTCGAAAAAGCCCACCCGCGAGACGCAAGTGCAGTTGCACAACGCGGCGCTCGTGGCGCGCAATCTCGATCTGATTGCCCGCATGGCGCGGCGCAGTCTTGAACATGCCGAGGATGTCGATCGCAAGGCCCTGTTGCGGCCCGAAGCCTACCCCAAGGTCATCAAGCGCGTGCGCAAACGGATCAAGGCGATCCTGCCCGCGATGGAGGCCCGCGACAGCGACACGGCGGTGAAGATCGGACACGCCAAGGCCGATCTCGATACGCTCTACGATCAGCTCTTTCGCACCTACACCCAGGACATGCGCAAATCGAAACACACCGAGGATCTGGCCAAGTCGCTGCTTGCGGCAAACGAGGTGCATCGCATGGGCGATGCGCTGCAAGGCATCAGCGAGGCAATCCTGTCCGCCAGCATCGGCCAGTCGGTGCATTTCGATCGCTATTTTTCATTGCGGAACGTGTTGGCAACGGGCGCGGCCGACGATCTGGAACTGGAGCCGCTGGCCGAAACCCGCTCGGGCAGCACGATCTCGGGCCTTCGCAGCAAGGACGGGCCCAGTGACGGATTCGACGCGGTGTTCAAGGACGGCGAGGCCGGGAAAGTGCGCGAGGAACGGGCGGGCGTAAAACGGTGGGATTCCATCTATCCCGGTCTTGCCCCCAAGATCTTGTCCTACCAGAGGAACGGGGATTCGGCCGCGTTGCTGATCGAGTATCTGCATGGCCAGACGTTCGAGCAGGTCTTGCTGGGGGAAAGCGATGCGATGCTTGCGCAGGCCGAGACGGCGCTGGCCAAGACCCTCAGGGATGTCTGGAAACGCACCCGCACCGACGAACCCGCTGACATGGCCTCGATGAAACAGCTCTTGAAACGGCTGCCCGATGTCTACCGCGTGCACCCGGACTTCGATGCCGTCCACTCTCGTATCAATGGGCTGGAGCTATGCGGGTTCGAAACCCTCGTGCAGCGCGCCGCCGCACGGGAAAAGGCGCTGATCGCGCCGTTCTCGGTGCATATCCATGGGGATTTCAACCTCGACAACGTGATCTTCGATGCAAGCGAAAGCAAGATCCACTTCATCGACCTGCACCGATCACGCTTCATGGACTACGTGCAGGACGTGTCGGTCTTCATGGTCTCGAACTACCGGCTGCAAGTGCATGACGCCGAGACGCGGCGGCGGGTCGTGCAGGTGGCTTCGGGTGTGCACGCGATGGCCCTGAAATTCGCCCGCGCACAGGGGGACAAGAGCTTTGAATACCGGCTGGCGCTCGGGCTGGCGCGCAGTTTCGCCAGCTCGACCCGTTTTGTCTTCGACAAATCCCATGCCCGGCGCATGATGGTGCGCGCCCGCTTCCTGCTGGAGGCCGCCCTGACCTGTCCGCCGGGCAAGGAAAACCGGCTGAAACTGCCGATCAAGGAGCTGTTTCGTGACTGAACTGAAAATCGGGGTGATCGGCATCCCGGGAAAATGGTCGACCGAGGCGCTCGCCGACGCGGTCGAGGCGCGCACCGGCTTTCGCCGCGTGATCGACATGGGGGCCGTAGCGCTGGACCTGGACACCGGCGCGCTGATGCATGCGGGTGAGGATCTGTGCAGCTTCGATGCGCTGATCGTCAAGAAAATCTCCGAGGTCTACAGCCCCCATGTGCTCGACCGGCTTGAATTGCTGCGCGTGGCCGAGGCACGCGGGGTGCGTGTCTACTCGCGGCCCGAGGCGATCCTGCGGCTCATCGACCGGCTGGCCTGCACCGTGTCGCTCCGGCTCGCGGATATCCCGATGCCCCGGACCCTTGTTACCGAGGATCTGGCCGAAGCCGAGGCAGCGGTCGCAATCTATGGCAGCGCGGTGTTCAAGCCGCTCTACTCGACCAAGGCGCGCGGCATGTGCCTGATCGACACAGGCCCCGAAGCCGCGGCGCAGATCGCTGGCTTCGCCGCGGACAACCCGGTCATGTACATCCAGGAAAAGCGCGACCTATCCGGGCAGGATCTGGGCATGGTGTTCCTGAACGGGAGCTATCTTTGCACCTATGCGCGTGTTTCAGCCTCGGACACATGGAACACGACCATTCATAGCGGCGGCAAATACGCCGCCTATCAGCCCGACGCCGACCTGATCGACTTGGCCCGCCGGGCACAGGCCCCCTTTGGCCTGACCTTCACCACCGTCGACGTGGCGCTGACCGAACAAGGCCCCATCGTCTTCGAAGTGTCGGCCTTTGGCGGCTATCGCGGCGCGCAAGAGGGGTGCGGCCTGGATGCGGCGGCACTGGTTGCCGAACACGTGATCGCCGGGGCCACGCCATGACCCTGACAAGCGTTGCCGATGTGCTGGCGCGTCTCGACCGCTCGTGCCTTGCCGATACCGACCCCCTGGTCCTGTCGGTCGGGCCAATCCGGCTGCGCCTGCGCTGCGCCGGACCCTTGCGTGGCGACCTGTCCACCTATTTCGCCGATGTGCTGGCGGCGGATGGGCCGGAGGCAATTGACATCGACATACTGGAGGGGCAAGCGCTCGACCCCGCGCCGGACTGGGTGGATTGGGCGCGCGAGCCCGGCAAGACCGGGCGCAAGGATGCCATCCACGATCTGGCCGACGGACGGCTGGTCTTCAAACGGCGCACGGGCGTTACCTTTCTGCAATCCCGCACGGCCTTGGTGGCGTTCGGACCTGTCAGGGAAAATGCGAACCAGGTGATCAATTTCGTCAACACCCAGGTGCTGAATGCCTGCCTGCGGGGGGGCTGGCAAATCTGCCACGCGGCGGCCGTCACCAACGGCACGCGAACCTTGGCAATTGCCGGCCTGTCGGGCGGGGGAAAATCCACCTCGGTCTTGCGGATGATGGACCTGCCCGGCACGGCCTTCGTCACCAATGACCGGTTGATGGTGCGCGGTGGCGCGCCGGTCCCAAGCGCCCTTGGCATCCCCAAGCACCCCCGGATCAACCCCGGCACCATCCTGCACAACCCGCGCCTGCACGCGATGCTGCCGCCCGACCGGCTGGCGGCGCTGGCCGAGATGGCGCCCGCGGACCTGTGGCATCTGGAGGAAAAGCACGACCTGATCCTGCCTGATGTCTATGGTCAGAACCGGTTGCAACTGGCCGCCCCGCTGACCGATTTCTGGGTTTTGAACTGGCGGCAGGATACGGCGCGGCCCACGACCGTGCATGATGTGACCCTGTCTGACCGCCCTGATCTGCTTGGCGCAATCATGAAAAGCGCGGGCCCCTTCTACGCGGATGCCCATGACCGGTTCCAAACGGATCGCACGCCGCTCGATCCTGCCGCGTATTTGTCTGCGCTGCGCCATGTCCGGGTGCGCGAAGTGACCGGGCAGGTCGATTTCGACGCCCTCTTCGCGGAGGGCCGCCGCGTGTTGGGCGTCAGCGCATGACCCCGCGCTTCATCGCCCTCATTCGCCACGGCGCCTATAATCAGCGCCCCGATACGCCAAGCGCGCTGCAACCCTTCCCCCTGACGGACACGGGCCATGCCCAGGCCCGGGCCTGCGGAGAGGACATCGCCCAGCTTCTGGACGAGACCGGCTGGCGGCTTGATCCGGTGGCGCATTCCTCGCTGCAATTGCGCGCATGGCAGACCGCGCGGGGCGTGGCCGACGTTCTGGCGCCCCTTGGGCATCTCCTACAGATCGAACAAACCGACGATCTCTCGGAACGGGGGCTTGGCAGTGCCGCCAACCTGACCTTGCAGGAAATCGAGGATGTTCTGTGCGCTGACCCCCGCTTTGACGCGCCGCCGCCGGGATGGAAGGCCGACCGCGACTATCGACTGCCCTTGCACGGGGCCGAGTCGATGCGCATGGCGGGCGCGCGGGTGGCGGGCTGGTTGCGCCGGGCGGTGGCGCAGGAAACCGCAGCCCCTACCGCGACGCTGACCCTTGTCTTTGGCCATGGCGCAGCCTTCCGCCACGCGGCACACGACCTTGGCGTCCTGAGCCTCGACGAGATTTCACAATTCAGCATGTATCACGCACGACCGTTACTATTGTGTTACAAAGGCAATGATACATGGCTCCATTGCGGCGGGGCCTGGAAGCAGCGCCCCCGTCCGGAAACCGCACTGGACTGAGGATCGTCTGACTTGGCTGACCAAGACGCGATGTGGCAAGGGCCTGCCACGCTGCTGCCGCCCGTTTTCGATGCCTATTGCGATTTCGACGGGCTGCCCCGGCAATGCGCCGCATGGCCAGTTTCCGAGCCGCATTCCGGTGGCGGAACGCAGGCCTGCCTGCGCGACGTGCAACACAGCCTCAAGATCGCAGCCGCCCATGGCCGCTGGCATTGGCCGGAGCACCCGGTTGTCTTCATTTCAGATCCCCACGCCGATGCCGAGGGCTTCCTGAGATCGCTGGCGGCGGCCGGAACAATTCAGCGCAATGGCCATGGTCCGCGCGACTTCGTCCTGACCGGCTTTGGCCAGAGCGCGCGCATCGTGCTGGGCGGAGATTGCCTCGACAAGGGGCCAAGCAACCTCGACATGCTGGATGCCCTGGACGCGCTGTTTTCAAGCGGTGCAAACGTGCACCTGCTGGCTGGAAATCACGATTTGCGTTTCATGCTGGCAGTGCAGGCCCTGACCGGGCCGCGCAGCCCGCTGACCGAACACCTGTTCGTGCGTATGGGGCGCAAGACCGTTCCCCTGCTGCGCGAGGTCTGGGACAGGTTCCCGACCGCCGATCTGATGGCGAACCTGCCTGATGAGGCGATCTGCCGGGCCCGCATCTTCCCCGGCCCCGACTGGGACACGCAGTTTCCAGATTTGGCCGCCGCCCATTTGTCGCGCAAGGCCATCGACAAGGAACTGGCCCGCCTGCGAACCAAGCAAGACCAGTTCGATGCCCAGATCACCAAGGCGGGTATGACCATGCGCATGGTCTATGCGTCGGCGCTGATGTGCAGGTCTTTGTTCCTTGCCCCGGACGGGCCCTATGCGTGGTTCTACGAGCGTATGGACATGATCCAGAAAAGCGGATCGCTTTTGTTCGTTCATGCCGGGCTCGACGACGCGATGTGCGCGCTTTTGGCCGAGGGTGGTCCCGATGCCGTCAATGCCCGCTTCCGCGCCGAGGCGCGGCAAGATCCCTTCGCCTTCTACTTTGGTCCGGTGGCCAATCTTGTCCGCACCAAGTATCGTGAGACGGACAAGCACCTGTCGGAGACGGGGGTGCAAAGGCTTCATGCACAGGGGATCAAGATGGTGGTTCAGGGACATGTGAACAATCATCGCGGTCAACGACTTCTGGCCAAACGCGGGCTCTTGCATCTGGAGGGCGACGTGACCCTCGACCGCGCCTCGCGCCATCTGGAGGGGCTGCCGGGAATCGGCGCCGGGGCCACGCTGATCCATCCTTCGGGCGATATCGTCGGCCTCAGCGCGGACTTCCCCGCCGCCAAGCATTTCCACCCGGAGCGCCTGTCTTGGGACGGGGTGGTCGCATGAGCCAGCCCGACGGAAAATTCCGCCACGAATCCTTGCAAGACCGCAAGACCATCAAGGCGTTGCTGACCGCGCTGACCAAGGGCATCGGCGCAGGAGAAATCACTTTCGGCGAGGACGACAAGACCTTGGTTCTGCCGGTGGACGGCCTGATGACCCTGCGCATCAAGGCCGACCGCTCGGACGGCGCATGCCGGGTCGATCTGCGGATTTCGTGGACCGAAGACAACGACACCACAAGCACGAGTGCACCGCAGATCAAGTAGAAAAACGTGCGCGCACCACTCCCCCCTAGACGTCGGCGCGCAATCCGGCATGATGCCGGGTGAACGGGATGGACAAGGGAGGGTCCGGTGGAGGTAGCGGGTACCCCCCACGACAGTCACCTGACAGAGCCGCTGGCCCAAGTCAGGGTACTGGTGGTGGATGACGAACCGGGGATGCGGAATTTCCTTGTCAAGACACTGGCGCCCTATTGCCGCGAGGTGGACGAGGCGTCAAACACCGAAGAGGCGGCCGAAAAGCTCGCCGGGCAGCACTTCGACATCATGTTGCTCGACAACATGATGCCGGGACAAAAAGGGTTGGATTGGCTGGCGGATCAAACCGTGACCGGGGGGGGCACCGATGTGATCATGGTCACCGCCTATGCCGATCTGGAAACCGCGATCCGGGCGATGCGTGCCGGGGCGTCGGATTTCATCCTCAAACCGTTTCGCACAAACCAATTGCTCAACGCCGTGCGACGCTGCCAGCAAACCGCCATGTTGCGGCGGGAAAACCGGCTGCTGCGCCGCGAACTCGACCAATCGGACCTGGGGCGGCGGCAGCGCAGCCGGTTGCTGGGCAGCTCGCCCGAGGTCACCCAGATCCGCGAGACTCTGGACAGGGTAAAGGATGTCACCACCCCGCTGCTGATCACCGGTGCGTCCGGCACCGGCAAGGAAGTGGCGGCGCGGCATCTGCATGCGGCCTCGCACCGGGCACGTCAGCCCTTCGTGCCAGTCAATTGCGCCACGATCCCAAGCGATATGATCGAGGTGGAGCTGTTCGGCCACGCAGCCGGGGCCTATCCCGGCGTTGCTTCGGCGCGAGAGGGGCTGTTGGCCTCTGCACAGGGTGGCACCGTTTTTATCGACGAGGTGGCAGAGCTGGCCGCCGCCGCCCAATCGGCATTGCTGCGGGTGTTGGAAGACGGGCTGGTGCGCCCGGTCGGGACAGAGCGCAACCTGCAACTCGATGTCCGCTTCGTGCTGGCAACCTCGAAGTCTCTGGACCAAGAGGTGGCCGCGGGGCGTTTCCGGGCCGACCTGTTCTTTCGTTTCGACGTGCTGAATATCCAGATGCCGCCCTTGGCGCATCGCGGCACGGATGTGTTGGAACTCGCCGAGCTGTTTCTGGGTGACCTTTCTCAACGGCTCGGCTTGCAGCGGCTTGAGATTGATCAAACCACGCGCGCCGCGATGCTGCGCCACGATTGGCCGGGCAATATCCGCGAGCTGCGAAATTTCATTGAACGTTCGCTGATTTTTGGCCGCTTCCCGTTGGAAACCTTGGGCGGTCCGATTGCCACAACTGCCCCGATTGAGCCTTTGGAGCAGGTGGAACGACGGGAAATCCTGCGGGCTCTGGATGCCTTGGGCGGAAACCGGACCGAGGCGGCGCGCCGCCTTGGCGTATCGCGCAAGACCATCGACCGCAAATGCGCGGCCTGGGGCGTCTGAGCGATGGCGGCACGGTTCGGGGCGCGACGATCGGTGCGGGTACGCCTTTTGGTGATCGCGCTGCTGCCGATGCTGGTGCTTTTGCCGCTGATGCTGGGCAGCACCATGCTGCGGTGGTCGGGAAAGATCGACGATATTCTCGTCACCAAGGTCAATGGCGACCTGACCATTGCGGATCAATATCTGACACGGTTGATGGAAATCTCGGGCGAGCGGCTGGACGCCGTGGCCGGTTCTGTCGCGCTGCACGATGCGCTTGGGCAGGACGAGGCGCTTGCGGGGTTGATGGCGGACCGGCGCGACGCGTTGCAACTGGACTTTCTCTACCTCACCACGGGGGCCGACGGCCCCGGCGGCTTCCCCTCGGGCGACTGGCCCGTGGTGCGCGCGGCGTTGCGGGGCACAGCCGAAAGCGCAATCGACATTCTGTCAGCAGGGGCGTTGGATCAACTTTCCCCAGGTCTGGCAGACCGCGCCGCGATCCGCCTCGTGCCGACGGTGGCGGCCGTCCCCACCGAGCGCGACGTTGAAGACCGGGGAATGATCATCCATTCCGCAGCACCCGTGACACTGCCCGATGGGCAACGGGCGGCTCTTGTCGGTGGACGTCTTCTGAACCGCAACCTCGACTTCATCGACACGATAAATGCCCTTGTCTACCGCGAGCAAAGCCTGCCCGAGGGCAGCCGGGGCACCGCTACGCTCTTTCTCGAAGATGTGCGGGTCTCGACCAACGTGCGTCTGTTTGAAAATGTCCGCGCGCTCGGCACCCGTGTGTCGGCGGCTGTGCGCGCGCGGGTTCTTGACGAGGGGCAGGTTTGGCTCGACCGGGCCTTCGTGGTGAACGACTGGTATATCTCTGCCTATGAACCTATCGTCGACAGCTTCGGTGACCGCGTGGGAATGCTCTACGTGGGCTTCCTGGAAACCCCGTTCCAGCAGGCCAAGAGAACATCGGTCCTGACGATTACACTGGTCTTCCTGCTTATCGCGGCGGCCTCGGTGCCGATCTTCCTTCGGTGGGCCGAGCGCATTTTCCTGCCGCTTGAGCGCATGACCCAGACCATTGCCAGGGTCGAGGCGGGAGACCTGCAAGCGCGCAACGGGGACACCGGGGATTCCGGCGAAATCGCACAGGTCGCGGGGCATTTCGACAACCTTCTTGACCAGATACAAGAACGCGACCGCCAATTGCGGGACTGGGCCAACAGCCTTGAACAAAAGGTCGAGGAGCGCACCGCCGACCTGCGCGCCGCGACCCGCAAGCTGGAAAAGACGACCGAGCGGTTGATCATGTCCGAAAAACTGGCCGCCGTGGGGGAAATCACCGCTTCGGTGGCACATGAGATCAACAACCCGATCGCGGTCATTCAGGGCAACCTCGACGTGGCCCGAACCTTGCTGGCCGAGAACGCCGACGCGGTCGATACCGAATTTCGCCTGATCGACGATCAGGTCTACCGCATCGGGTCCATCGTATCGAAACTGCTGCAATTCGCCCGGCCCGAGGAATATTCCGGCGCGGCCAATGTCATTTCACCGGCCGATGTCGTGCGCGATTGTCTCGTGCTGACACGGCACCAGACCGAGGCAAACGGGATCGAGACGGTGACCGCCATCACGTCGGACCGCAAAGTCCTGATGGCCCGGACCGAATTGCAACAGGTGTTGGTAAACCTGATCCTGAATGCGGTTCACGCCATGCCCGGTGGAGGCAGGCTGACCCTTGAGGTGCACGATGCCGCGAACGGGGTCGACATCTTGGTGGAAGATACCGGAACCGGAATCGCCCCCGACACATTGCGCCGCATTTTCGACCCCTTCTTTACCACCAAACAAGCGCAAGGCACCGGGTTGGGCCTGTCGATCAGCCAGACGCTGGTGAGTCGTGCGGGCGGGCGTATCACCGCCGCTTCTGAGCTCGGAAAGGGCAGCACGTTCAGAATTTTCCTGCCCCGGTCGGATCTGGCCTGATTTGGACAGAATGTCCCGTTTTCTACCCCTGCCAGGAAGGGATCGGACAAATTGTCCGATATGCGCTTGGCCGAGCCCGGCCGGGTTGTCAAAATGTCTATGTAAGCAACTGTTTTAAAATGATTATTTGTTTGACACCAGACACTCAACTTGCCCAATTCTGCGTCGTGGCATGCAGTCGCATGCCGGTTTGACCGGCCGGCTCCCGGGAGGGGAGACCTCGGCCACGGTCTGACACAGAGGGAGGATAACAACATGAGTAACGCCCAAGGGGGCGGCGCGCTCGGATTTTTGCACAAGAGCAATATCGTCGCCCAACCCGGATTCAACCGCTGGCGCGTGCCGCCCGCATCCATCGCCATCCACCTTTGCATCGGCTCGGTCTATGCCTGGTCGGTGTTCAACCCGGCCCTGACGCGCCAACTTGGCGTGGTGTCGCCCGCCGCCGGGGATTGGAGCCTGAGCTCCGTCGTCTGGATTTTCTCGGTGGCTATCGTGTTCCTAGGACTGGCCGCGGCCTTTGCTGGAAAATGGCTGGAAGACGTGGGCCCGCGGATGGTCGGCGTGGTGGCCGCCTTCTGCTGGGGCGGCGGCTTCATCATCGGCTCGTTCGGCATCGCCAGCCATCAGCTCTGGCTGATCTACCTTGGCTATGGCGTGCTTGGGGGATGCGGTCTGGGGCTTGGCTACGTCTCTCCGGTTTCGACCTTGATCCGCTGGTTCCCCGACCGTCGGGGCATGGCGACCGGCATGGCCATCATGGGCTTTGGCGGCGGCGCGATGATCGCGGCGCCGGTCAAGGGCTGGTTGCTGAGCGTCTTCTCCAAGGCTCCTGACTACCTTGGCGCACAGGATGCGGTGGCCACGGTGGTCGAGAATGGCCGGATCTTCGCCGAAACCGCGGCCGGTCGCGTCGAGGTCGTGATCGCCTCTGCCACGCAAGCCGCTGAAATCGGCGGTCAGGCGGGTGTCTACGTCGTCGGCTCTGGCAATACAGGCGCAGCGGCCACCTTCATGACGCTCGGCATCGTCTACTTCGTTGTGATGATCATCGCTTCGTTCCAGTATCGCGTTCCCGCTGCAGACTGGAAGCCCGAAGGATGGCAACCAAAACCCGTCTCCTCGGGCTTGGTGACGCAGAACGACGTCCATATCGACCAGGCGCTGAAGACGCCGCAATTCTGGCAGATGTGGGTCATGCTGTGTTTCAACGTGACCGCCGGGATCGGCGTGATCGGCGTGGCGAAGACGATGATGAGCGAAATTTTCGGCAGCACCATGCCGTTGATCGTGACCGCCGGTTTCGCCTCGACCTACGTTCTGATGATTTCCGTCTTCAACATGGTGGGCCGCTTCTTCTGGGCATCGACCTCTGACTTCATCGGGCGCAAGGCAACCTACATGTGCTTCTTTGTGTTGGGGACCCTGCTCTACCTGTCGATCCCCTACTTTGCCAGCGCAGGCGCCTCGGTTCCGTCGATGATCTACCTGATCGGCTTCTACGCGGCGACGATGATCATCTTTTCGATGTATGGCGGCGGGTTCGCAACGATCCCGGCCTACCTCGCGGATATGTTCGGCACCATGCATGTGGGCGGCATCCACGGACGCATCCTGACCGCATGGTCCACGGCAGGGGTTCTTGGACCTCTGGCGATCACTTCGCTGCGGCAGATGTCGGTAACGAACGCGATCGACGATCTGGCCTCTCGCGTCGATCCTGCGGCCTTCGCAGAGACGTTCGGTGCGCCGATCAGCCAGTTGCAGCAACTGGTTGACGCCCACACCGTGACCATCGCGCGCCTGATGGAGATCGCACCAGCGGGCACCATTGACCCGACGCCGAGCCTTTACAACACCACCATGTATTGCATGGCGGCGCTGCTGGTGGTTGCGTTCTTCGCCAACCTGTTCATGCGACCGGTGAAAGAACACCACCACCACAGCGAGCCGGAACTGGCCAGCGTTCCGGTCGAGTGATCTGACCGCTAGAATTGAAAACGGGGGCGCCAGTTTGGCGCCCCCGTTTGACGTATGGGCAGGCCAAGCGCGACATCGCCGACCTCATGCCTTGGAACGACACAGCCAAGGTCGGCGGATGGGCTTGGACAGAGGGGCCCAGGCTGTCGGAACGGGCCCGATGAATCTGAACAGTTGAGTTAGGTGGGTTTTCTGCTCCCACTCGGCCAACGCCGCCCGGCGCCACCGGCCGGGCGCGACGAGGGGGGCCTCGGACCGGCTGGACAGTATCCGGTCATAGAGCTGCACCATGAACAGAGGGCCGGTCAGGATCAGCAGGGTCACGAACACCGATGCTGCACCAACGAAGGCAAACATCCACGCGCCATCGTTGCGGGCGCGCGCAGTTCGGGGCGGCCGTCGACGGTTTCAAGCTGGCGCATGGCAACCGGGCCGCCTTGTCCATGGTCAGGCCACCTGCGCCAGTGGCAGCGACAGGGCGAGCGTCGCACCGGTGTTGGTCTTGATGAAATCGACGCTGCCGCCAAGAGCATGGGCGCGCCGACGCATGTTGACCAGCCCCATGCCGCCGCTGTCAACGGCCTGTACCGGGGTGCCGCCGCTGTTGGTAACCGTCAGGCGGATCCGGTCCACGCCCTCCGGTGCGCCGGTGATCGTGATCTGGTCCGGGTTACCGTGGCGGACGGCGTTACTGACGGCCTCCTGCAGGATGCGCATGATGTTGAGGGCCTGTTCCTGGCTCAGGTGCTCGATTTCGGGCAGGCGGGTCATCGACCACGTGACGTCGATGCCGAGGTTCTCGATCGGCTCGACGCAGCGGTTGCGGAACAGGCCGAGATAGTAGCGCATGCTGCCGCCCCGGAAGGCAATGGCGTCCATCACCATGCGCAGGTCGACCAGTGCATTCCTTGCGGTGCGCTTGATGTCGGGGGTCGTGTCGTCAGGCCGGTCAGACAGCGCGACGATGGTCGCGAGGTGCCCGGCGACGCCGTCATGCAGGTCGGCGGTGATGCGCGCGCGTTCCTCGGACAGGATGCGGTCGCCGTCCAGCTTCTGCTGGCGCTCGAAGGCGGCGGCCAGTTCCTCCTCCTTCTCGCGGAGGCGACCGCGCAGGGTGATCGCGGCGGCGTCGAGCGAGCGCGCCTGGTCGACCAATCGGCGGACGATCAGGATGGTGATCGCGGTGACCGTGAAAAAGCGGCTGAACAGCGCCACGAACAGTGCATCCGACAAAATGAACAGACGGATCGCGAAGTCGTGGGCCGTGCCCGCCACCAGAAGGACGAGACCGAACAGGAACAGGACGTGTTCAGGGCGAGGATCGCGGATCGACACGACCGTGAGGATCCCGATCGATGCCAGAACGCAAAAAAGGAAGAACGGCAGCGAGAAGTAGAACCCGATCTGCGGCCCGGCGACGCCGAGGCCCTCGCGCACGACGAGCAAGACCACCGCGAGGGTGATCAGAGCGGTCAGCACCACCCGCGACAGCCGGAATTCCGCCAGCGACAGCGCGAACCCGAAGAGCGCGACACCCGCAAGCGGCACCACGATGTAGACCTTGTTCTGGATGGCATCGACGAGGGGGAAGCCGGTGGTGATCGTGCCGAGTGCGGCCAGGCTGGCGAAGGTCATCGTCAACCCAAGCCAGCCGAAGGTCTGGTCGCTGGGGCGCAGCGCGAACAACAGCAGGCCGATGCAGGCAAGGACCGCCTGCATCCCGAACAGCACCTGCTTGATCGAATCCCTGAGGAAGCCGCGGGCATGGTAGACCCCCCGAAGCTGGTCAAGGGACCCGAAGACGACTGGCGACAGCGACCCGAGCGGCGCCGGGCCGACCTCGACCGACAGGCGCACGGTATTGGACCCCGGCCGCAGGTGGTTCGGCGGCAGGAACACCATGGAGGTCGAGCGGTCGAGCGGGTTCCAGCGCCCGGCGATACGGCTGTCGAACAGCATGGCCCCCCGCAACAGAACCCGCAGCCGCTGCTCGAAATAGGGGAGGTAAAGGAACAGGCCCTCGTCCGGGACCTCATCGAGCACGAGGTCGATCTCGAACGCGCGGGTGGTGACCTGACCGTCCTGCGGCGTCCACTGGATTGGCAGCGTCACCTCCCGGCGCGTTCCATCCGGCAACTCCATGACCGCGCGGTCGATGGACTGGTCGGCGCCCTCAAGCGTCAGGAACCGCTCGACCGCCTGGCCAAGCATCGAGAAGCCGACCAGCAGCACGAGGATCCAGAGCATTCCTTTCAGGGCGCGGGTCAGGTACACCCGCCTCATAGGTCGATCAGGCCCCGCTGGTGGGCGAGGAAGACCGCCTCGGTCTTGGTCGTCGCCTCGAGCTTGCGGTAAATGTTGCGGGCGTGGACTGGCACCGTCTGGGCCGAGATGCCCAGCATCTCGGCCACCTCGCGGAACGAAAACCCGCGGGAGATCATCGTCAGCACGTCGCGTTCGCGCGCGGTCAGCGAGATCTCGGGCTCGTCCGGCGGGTCGACCGGAGCGGCCTCGGGGGCTGCCTGCATCGATTCAACGATAAGCCGTGCGATGGTGGCCGACATCGGCGACTTGCCTTCCAGCATCATCTCGATCGCCGCCAGCACGCCGATCGACTCGTCATCCTTGACCACGTAGCCGGTGGCACCAGCGCGGATCGCCTCAAGCACGACGGGGCCGTCATTCAGCACCGACATGACGATCGCCTGGGCACCCGGCTCTTTCGCCTTCAGGGCGCGGATCGCGTCGATGCCAAGGCCGTCCGGCAATTGCAGGTCGGCGATCAGGATGTCGACGCGGGTCGTGCCGATGGCCGCGATCGCCTCGGCTACGGTGCGGCAGACGGGCAGCAACCGGCCCTCGGACCAGGTGTCGAGGATGCCGCGCAGGCGGTCGGCAACGGCACGGATGTCCTCCAGCAGCAGCACGTTGTAGGGTCCATCGGGCATCGTGGTTCCGTCGTCCAGCAGGTCCTGCAGATGGCCACCGCTGCCCGGTGCCAATGTCGGCCACGGGCGGTCGCCATCCTTGTCGGGACCATTTGTTGCGGCTATGGCCCCGCTTGTCAAAAGATGAAGCTGTCGACCACGACTTGATCGGCAAGCCAGGTCTGCGCATCGGTCAGGTTCAGCCCGTCGAGATGGATCGTGGCAGCCCCGAAGCCAAGGTCGATCCCCCCGCCCGAGGCCGACGCGTGGTTTGCCAGGATGGTCGCTACATTGGTTTCACCGCCGGTCAAGGCAAGGCTCAGGTACAGCAGGTCCCCGTCGGCCTGGCCGAAATCGGTGATCGTGTCCGATCCATCGCCAAGGTCGAAGACGAAAACATCGGCGCCAGCATCGCCGGTCAGCGTATCGTCGCCAAGGCCACCGATCAGGGTGTCGTTGCCACCGCCGCCAGCGATCGCGTCGCCACCGTTCCTGCCCGACAGGATGTTCGCCACACCGTTGCCGGTGATCGTATCGCTGCTGCCGCTGCCGATCACGTTTTCGATCGACGTGAGCGAGCCATAGAAATACTGGCCGATATGCGTGTTGCCAGCGGCAAGGTCGATCTTCCATTGATAGCCCGTCGTCTCCCACATGGCAGTGTCGTTCCCCGCACCGCCGTTGAGAGAATTGGCGAAGGGGGCGCTTGTCACCACAAGGAGGTCGTCGCCATTCCCGCCATTCAGGTAGTTATCGCCAGTGCCGCTGTAGAGGATGTCATTGCCATCGTTCCCATTGAGGACATCCCCGCCATCGTCTCCGTAGAGGATGTCGTCCCCATCACCACCGTTTAGATCGTCATACCCCCCGCCGCCATGCAGTGTGTCGTTGCCGACATCGCCATATAGCGTATCGACGGCATTTCCGCCGGACAGCACGTCGTCGCCGTCGCCGCCATAGAGCGTGTCTTGGCCGTCATTGCCGTTCAGGGTGTCATCGCCGGCATCGCCACGGATGGAATCGTTATCCCCTTGGCCGGACAGACTGTCGTCTCCAGCGCCGCCCGATATCTCGTCATCTCCGGCGCCACCAAGAACGGTGTCATTGCCATTGCCGCCCCAGATGTCGTCATTGCCATTGCCGCCGTCGATCAGATCGTTGCCGTTCATGCCCTTGATCACGTCAGCACCGCCACGCCCCGAGATGGAGTCATCGACAGCCGTACCGTTCAGGGTTTCGCTACCCCCTCCCCCATCAATCCGGTGGGTCACCGACAGGAAGACCTGTGCCACATCTAGGCTATCGGCACCGTGGCTGTCCTGCGTGTCGACCGAGAACATATAATAGCCGACCGCATCCGGGTTCGAGCCCGTCATTTGAATCGTCAACGTGTTGTCCGACGGGTTCAGATACAATGGATAGAAGTTCGCTAGGGTATCGGCGAGGCCCGTCACTTGCGTCATCGCGCCGTCGGTGCCGATGTGCCAGATTTCTCTCAGAAGAAGATCTGTCAGCGCATCGCCTTCCGGGTCCGCGAACATCGCGGCTGTTGCGGGCAGCGTGATAACCGTCGATGCCCCCGCCGCGATCTGATCCCAGGCGACGAAGTTCCTCGCGCTGTTGTCATAGCTCGCACCCAGACGCACCTCCGCCTCGGCATTCACGGTGTCAAAGGCGCTGCTCGGCACGAAGACCGGCCCGTCATTGACGCCATTGACCGTCACCTCGACCGTATTGGTCGCTGTCGCACCGTGGGAATCCGTCGCTTCGACCGTGAAGCTTGTGGTCGCGGTCTCGCCAGCGGCAAGGCTCAGGAAATCGCGGCCTGGATCGAAGGTGAAGGTCGAGCCCGAGATCGACGCGCTGCCGCCAGTGCTGCCGCCGCCGACAACCGCATAGTTCAGCGATGCCCCGTCATCGTCGCTGTCGACGTCATTCCCGTAGGCCGCAAGGTCCAGAGAGCCGCCCGAGGTGGCAAATGTCGCAGCCGCCAGGGTCGGCGCGTCGTTGACCGGTGTCAGGTCCAGCGTCGCGCTGGCAGCGACCGAGGCGGTTCCGTCGGAGACTGTGTAAGAGAATGTCACGCCAGTGTCGTCGTTCGCGTCCGGCGTGAAATCCCAAGTGCCATCGCCATTGTCGACAAGGGTGCCGGATCCAGACGAAATCGTGAGACCCGACACCGACAGGGCATCGCCTTCGACATCCGTGGCATTGGCCAAAAGATCGGCACTGGTGATCGTACGGGGGCCGGTATCCTCGACCAGCGCCGCCAGCGTCTCGGGACCGCTCACCACGGGCGCGTCATTGACCGGCGTCAGATCCATCGTGGCCGATGTCGCGGTTCTGAAGGCACCATCATAGACCCTGTAGGACAAGGTAACCGAGCTGTCGTCATCTGCGGCCGGGGTGTAGGTCCAGGTACCATCGCCGTTGTCGATAAGCGTCCCGTTTCCGCTGGCAAGCACCATATTCGTCACGGAAAGAGCATCGCCGTCGAGATCCGACGCATGCGCCAGCAATTCGGCACTCGTGATGGTGACGGGACCGGAATCCTCGGCAATCGGCGCCAGCGTCACCGGGCCGCTCACATCCGGCGCGTAGTTCACGCCATCCACGTCCAGTGTCACTTGTGCTGTGCTGGTTCCGCCACGACCGTCGGACACGGTGTACCAGAAACTGTCGGTTGTGACCTGGCCCTGACCAAGCGCATCCAGCGTAGCCGAGGCCGTCGGGTCATAGCTGACGCTGCCGTCTCCGTTCAGCGTGACCGTTGCACCAAGCGCCGTCGTGATGCTGGTCGCACCCGCTGCACCTGCACTGGCCGCTAGGGACTGGATCGTCAGCGCATCGCCGTCGGGGTCGGTGTCGTTGCCAATCAACTCTGCCATCTGGAACGTGGTCGCCTGGTCCTCGGACACATAGTGGTCGAAGGCCGCACCGCGGTCCGCCTGCGAGATGTGCAAACGGTAGCTCCCGTTCGTGCCTCGCACGCCTGAGACGGCGACGTAATAGGTGCCTGCGTCCAGAGTATCCTGAAGGAATGGATCCGCCGTGTGGTCCGCGCGGTTCAGCCCATACGGGTTGTACCCCTCGCCGGAACCCGGATCATTGTTCGCGAGTCCTGCATCGAGATTGCCAGCGATGTGCCCGCCAGCGGCATTGTAGACCGCGATTTGGGTGTCCGCACCGATCAGGTAGTAGCCCGAGTTATTGACGCCGTAGTGCCCGCCCCCGTCGATGTCGAACACCAAGGCGGTGTTGTCCTCTGCGACCGTGAAAGCATAATAGTCGACATCATTGCTGTTCGACAGCGTGCCCTGGACCGTGACATGCGGATTGCTGCCGGAACGGGTCACCTGGCTGTTGGGGCTGAGTTCGAACAACCCGCTCAGGTCGACTGCATTGGCGATGGAGTTGTTGTTTCCGGCGGCCTCCACTTGCGCGGTCGACGGGCTGTAGATACGCGACTGGAACAGGTCGTCAACCGCCGTCGGCGCCTGGTTTTCCGCAGCTCCAATCACTACAAGGCTGACTGTGGTCGGCGTCGTCGCCTGACCGTCGCCAACGTCGTAGCTGACCGTCAGAGTCCGCGACTGGCCAGCGTTCAGTGCGTCGTACTGACCAGGGTCGATGATGACGGTGCCGTCGCCATTGTCGGTAAAGGCGACACCCTGACCAAGATCATCTGTCACGCTAATGCCGGAGACCGACAGCGTATCACCCTCAACGTCTGAGGCGTTGGCCAGCAGGTCGATCGTGACCGCGGGATCATCCTCACTCACGCTACCGGCGTCAATCGCCGACGCGGTCGGAGCGTCGTTGACCGGTGTCAGGTCCAGCGTCGCCGTGGTGGCGACCGAGGTAGTGCCGTCGCTGACGCTGTACGCGAAGGTAACATCGGAGTCGTCATTGGCCGCAGGCGTATAGGTCCAGGTGCCGTCGCCATTGTCGGCAAGCGTGCCGTTGCCGGTGGCAATGCTCAGACCGGTCACACTCAGCGCATCGCCGTCGATGTCGGAGGCATTGGCCAGAAGCTCGGCGCTGGTGATCACCCGTGTGGTATCCTCGGCAGAGGCCGCCAGGGTGACCGGACCGCTGACCTCGGGCGCGTCGTTGACCGGTGTCAGGTCCAACGTGGCGCTGGCAGCGACCGAGGTGGTGCCGTCGCTGACGCTGTAGGCGAAGGTCACGCCCGTGTCATCGTTTGCCGCAGGCGTATAGGTCCAGGTGCCGTCGCCATTGTCGGCAAGCGTGCCGTTGCCGGTGGCGATGCCGAGGCCGGTGACACTCAGCGCATCGCCGTCGATGTCCGAGGCGTTGGCCAGAAGCTCAGCGCTGGTGATCACCCGTGTGGTATCCTCGTCGGAGGCCGCCAGGGTGACCGGACCGCTCACGTCCGGCGCGTCGTTGACCGGTGTCAGGTCCAGCGCCGCGGTGGGCGACCGAGGCGGTTCCGTCGCTGACGCTGTAGGCGAAGGTCACGCCCGTGTCATCGTTTGCCGCAGGCGTATAGGTCCAGGTGCCATCGCCATTGTCGGCGAGCGTGCCGTTGCCGGTGGCAATGCTCAGACCGGTGACCGACAGCGCATCGCCGTCGATGTCGGAGGCGTTGGCCAGCAGTTCGGCGCTGGTGATCACCCGTGTGGTATCCTCGGCAGGTTGGCCAGAAGCTCGGCGCTGGTGATCACCCGTGTGGTATCCTCGGCGGAGGCCGCCAGGGTGACCGGACCGCTGACCTCGGGCGCGTCGTTGGTTCCGGTCACGGTGATTGTGACGTCCTGCGCAACCGCCGCGCCATGCTCGTCCGTGATTGTGACGGTGAAGACCTCGTCCAGGCTCTCGCCGTTGGACAGGGCCTGGACGGTGGCGGCGGCAGTGTCGAGCACGTAGCTCCACGCGCCGGTCGCGGCGTCGACGGTGAACTGGCCATAGGTCCCGGCAGCGTCGCCGGAGAAGGTGAGGACCGCGCCATCGTCGGCGTCGGCGGCGGTGACCTGGCCCGTGACGGTCGCGGCGGTGTCCTCGACGACGGCACCGGACTGTGGCGCGGAGGTGACCTCGGGCGCGTCGTTGGTGCCGGTCACGGTGATCGTGACATCGGCCTGGGCGGTGTCGCCGTCGGTATCCTCGACCTCGTAGGTGAAGGTGACGGTGTCGGACTGTCCTTCGGCGAGATGGTCGAAGGCGCCCGCCGGGTCGAAGGCGAAGCTGCCGTCTGGGGCGCCTGCGGTGCCCGCGTTGAAGGTGAGCGTGCCGGCGGCCGGGCCGCTGACCAGGCGCACGGCCAAGACCCCGTCGGGCACGTCGTCATTTTCGAGGACCGAGGGGAAGACAGTCGCCGCTTCGTCCTCGGTCAATGTCGCGAAATCGGGGGTGGCGACGATCGGGCCGTCACCGGGCGTTACCATAACGCCATCAACAAAGATGCGAAGCTGCTCGATTTCATGGACGGTCAGGTCGAAGGCGGTGAACCGGAACCCGCCGGACGGCCCGTGACCGTGGCCGTCGCGGTGTTCACCGTCGTCGTGGCGGTCATGGTCGTCACGCCGGTCGCCCCGGTCCCGGTGGTCGTCCCGGTCCCGGTGGTCGTCCCGGTCCCGATGGTCGCCCCGGTCCCGGTGGTCGTCCCGGTCCCGGTGGTCGTCCCGGTCCCGGTGGTCGCCCCGGTCCCGGTGGTCGTCCCGGCCGCGGTCGTGGCCTCGGTGCCGGTCATGACCGTGACGGTGACCGGAACCGCCGTCGAGATAGGCCAGGAAGGCCGCAATGTCCGACTGCACCGCGTCGGACGCCCATTCGGCCTGCGTCAGGCGCAGGGTCAGCGTGTCGGTGCCGGTGCCGCCGAAATAACTGTCCGAGTCGCCAACATTGCGCGCCGCAACATAGGTGAACGAATCGTTGCCGGTCCCGCCATCGAGGACGTCGCTGCCGGCACCGCCGCGCAGGGTGTCGTCGCCGGTCCCGCCGGAGAGGATGTCGTTGCCGCCCTTTCCGTGGATCACGTCGTCACCGCCGCGCACGTCGATCCGGTCGCGGCCGCCAGTACCGTTCAGGAAATCATCGCCGTTCGTTGCGCGGTTCCGGTGGTCGCCCCACGACGGTTCAGTTTCATGACGGCGATCGTGCGACTCGTTTCTTGACATAATTCCCCCCCCGCGCGGGGACCAAAAGACCGGTCCGGGGCCCCGACACTCGCCACCAGCTGACGCAACCAAACACGAAATGGGCCCGGAACCGGCCTCGGGCGCCGCTGGGGAAGATTTAGAAAACGTCAAAAGAGGGGTAAATACCACGAACGTGGTAGAAAATATCGTAAGAGTGGAATTTGCCGCGAACGTGGCAGATGCCGGAATGCCATACTGAACCGCGCCGGATTTTCTGGAACGCAAAACGCCGCCCTGGGGCGGCGCGTAAGTCTCAGTAATCACGGGATATTTTTGGTTGCGGGGGCAAGCAACCACCGTCACTTGCCCACTCCCCTCTCTCTTGTCTAATTCCAGCACCAGAAACTGATGACAATCGCGCGCTTAAAAGTCCCAGTTTAGCGAATAATTCGCGGCTGTCGCTCCGCCAGACATCATAGACACCCCCACTCTTGACGATCCATTGCGATTGTCGAAATACCATGTGCGATTGAGTGAAAGGCCGAGGGAGCCACCTGCCTCAGTGGCTTCTGCATCAAAGTTGAGGCCGTATTCGCCCTCACCTTCATCCACTTGGTAAAGCAGGTCTACCCCAAGTGATAGGCCGCAACTCGTGCTCGTGTCGCGCCCGAAGACAGAATTGCAGAACATTCCCGGCGTTACCGCGATCCTGTTTGCGTTCTCCTCGGACATCATCCTCACGAGCTCCGCCTCCGTAAACAGTCGGAGCACACCCATGTCGTGGAGATTAATCTCACTCTGCTCCTCAGCCTCGCCAAGGCGGGCCGTGACTGTTCCGGCTTCAGGGATGGCAAAGGCCAAGTCTACGCCAGCCCGCAGAGCGATATTCGTCTCGCCCGAAATCAGATCGCGAGACACAGCCAACCCACCGTAGATCGCTCCAAAACCGAATCTGCCCGTGGCAATGATCGGATCGCCTGCACCGAAGCTGAGTTCATAGTCGTTCAAACCCAACCCAAGGCCCAGATAGTGTTCTGCGATCAAATCGTTTTCCAGTCGCGTTGCTCCTAGCGCGCCCAACGGCGGCGAAAGCCGTCAATCTCCTGTGGCGTGTAGAAATGTGCCATGGTCGCGTTTTCGTAGAACCAGTCAAGGTCCGAAGGGCTAAGCTGTAGGGATTGGGTGACCTTGGCGTAGAGTGCCTGATACCGCTGTTCATGGGCAACCTTGGCATCGGGGAAGCAGGGCATAGGCTTGCCGAACAGTGCCCCCGCTGCCCTCAACAGCTTAGCGTGGGCCTCTGGGGTCTTGAGGTCTTCCATCCGATAGACCAGTGCCTGATTGCGGCCATAGACCCGCAGCGCCTGCGCCGTATGGTCAAAGGGCACCGTGCGAATGTCCAGGCCAAAGGGCGCGTGCAGCTCTTCCTCGAACCAGATGTCGAAATCACCGATGATTCCGGCCAACAAGGTGATTAATGTGTCAGAGCCGTCATCGCCGTTGCGCGCGGCATCCAGCGCCCTGTGAAAGATCTTCAGGATGTTTTCAGGAGAGCCGCTGTCCCGCGGCGTGACCGGGAAGGGGGTGTATCCCAAACGGTTGCACAAGAAGCCCACCGCGGACAGCGCCCGCGCGACCGGATCGCGGACGCCGGAAATGATGGTGGCAGGCGGTCCATGCCACTGGCCATCTTTTACATAGGCGGCGATAGTGTCCTGCGGCCGCCCCAAACGCGGTATTGTCAGGTGTTTTATGGTCTGCACCGGCGGTTTGGCGGCAACCACCTTTGCGATTTTTTCCAGCCGCTTTGCGGAGATCGCGTGGAAGTGGCTGATCAGCGCATCGGGGCAGGTTTCACGCATCAAGGCTGCCCATGACCGCGATGCAACCTTGGCCATCTGAAAAATCAGGATGATGTCCCGTGGATCGCTCTGTTGGTCCGCGCTGCTCATCGCGTGTTCAGATCGTCTAGGGCCAGGCGGATAGTTGGATGCTGCAGGAACAGCTCCGGCTCGATCCGCTGGCCGAGATGCTTTTCCAGTTCAAAGGCAAGTACGACCATATCCATCGAATCCGCGCCAAGTTCGTCATAGGGCTTGTCCAGCTCTGCTTCGGTGAAGGGGCGGCCCAGAAACTTGCCCAGCCGTTCGACGGAAAGGTCGATCAGTGAATTTGTGTCAGACATTCAGAGAACCTTGATGTGCATGGTTTCATATTTGCGCGTGTTCTTTCCAGGTCCGATGGACCTGTCCGGACGCGCAGCGATGTTCAACTGCGACAGGTGGCGCAGCGAAATTTCGATGGCGCGCCGAGTCATCTGCCGCCCTACGCAAAGATGCGGCCCGGCCCCAAAGGCGATGCTTTCGGGGTGAGATGGGTCCATACGCTCCGCATTGGCAAAGGCGGCCGGGTCTGCATTGGCCGCCGGAAGGTAGATCATCAAAACGTCTCCTTCGGCGATTTTCTGGCCACACAGGTCAATTGGCCGGGTGGCGACACGGTTCACTATCTGCACGGCGGAGGACAGGCGGATCACCTCATTCACGATATCTTGCGGTGCCCGCCAATCCGGCGGGGCCAGGTAGCCTTCTTGCGCGTCCAGCATATGCGCCAGCCCCAGCGTCAGGGTCCCCGCCAGCGTATCCCGGCCCAGCAGCGTCAGGGCAACCAGAAATTCCGCCCGTGCCTGCTGGCTGTCCTCTATCCCGGCGCGGGACAAATGGCCGCCGATCCGGTCCAGCATGTCACTGCCTTGGGATCTGGCAAGAATGGCGGTCATCCGGTCCAGCAGCACCCGGGCGCGGTCATTGGCCTCCAGCAGCGCGCCGACCCGCACGGCGAAATCCACCGCCCCGTCCGATGATGCAAGGCTGGCAAAATCTGCCCGGTCCGCGGGGTCCAGGCCGCAGACCCGCCCAAAGGCCTCCACATGCACACGGTCGGCGTAGCCTGTGGCAAAATCCCCGCCGCGCGCCGTTCTGAACGCATCCAGCAGCTCTTGGGACGCGGCCGCGTAGGTGGCCAAGTAGGGGTCCATGATCGCTTGCAGCACGCGGGCGAAAAGCCCGCGCAGCTGTTTGTGCCGCTCTGCGTTGTTCAGGAACGGGATCCAGCGCGACACGTTGATCAGTTCGTCCAGCCGGTGCCCGGACAGGCGCGCCACATGATCGAAGGCCTGAAAGACGTTGTACACATCCAGCCGCGGGTCGCGCAGGGCGGTTTCGCAGGCTGCGCGCGACAGGACAAGCCAGCGCCGCATGGACCCGGACCACAGCACATCGCCCTCGGCCCGCAGGCGGGTGAACACGGCCTGCGGGTTGGCCAGTATCTCCGCGCCATCATACAGGTAGTCAGTGTGCGCTTTGGCTGACATCAAGCCGGATCCGTTTTTCAAATGCGCCCTCGGCCAGCATGTCCCGCGCCCTGGTCCGCTGGATCTTGCCGCTGCTGGTGCGTGGCAAACACGCCCCGGAGACAACGACAACCCGGTGCAGCTTGATCCCGAGCGCCTCACCGATCCGGGTGTTCAGTTCTGGCAGATGTTCAAATTCGGCCGCGCGCGGCATTTCCAGCACAAGGCACAGCTGTTCCGTGCCCTCGGCCGCCACCGCGAAGGCCGCAGCGCCCCCGGCAATGGCGCCAGCCGCCACGTCCAGGGCAATCTGTTCCACGTCCTCTGCAAAGACATTCTTGCCGCGAATGATGATCTTGTTGGCGCTGCGCCCGGTGAGGAAGATCTCGCCCGCATGGCGGTACCCATAGTCACCGGTCTCCATCGGCGGCAGGTCACCATCGGGGGTCAAGCGGCGCCAATCCGCCTGTTCGCCCACAACCTGCCCCAGGCTAGATCCGCTGATGACAACAGGGCCGATCACGCCATCGGGGTAGGGGGCAGCCCCGGGGCCGATCGTCACGGACAGCCCTCGGACCGGCGCGCCGAGGCTCACCAGATCGCGCCCGTCACGGTGGCAAAGGCGCGGCCCGCCCGCCCGCTTGCCGGAACTGACCAGCAGCGTGGCCTCCGCCATGCCGTAAGAGGGCGCAATCGCATCCGGGGACAGGCCAAGCGGGCCAAAAAAATCCTGCAACCCGTCAATGGTGCTGCGCTGCACCGGTTCACCGCCGATGATCAGGTTTTGCAGGCAAGTCAGGTCCATCCCGGCGGGGGGCTCCTTGCGGGCCTCGTCGATCAGCCGGGCATAGGCGAAGTTCGGGGCGCTGGTGATTGTGCCGCGCCAGGTGTCAACCGCCCGAAACCAGGACAGCGGTTCCTGGATGAACATAGTCGGAGGCATCAGAACCGAGGTGCACCCCATCCAGAACACGGCGATCACCCCGCCGACCAGCCCCATATCGTGGTGCAGGGGCAGCCAGTGCACCCCGACCGAGTCGGCAGTCAACGCAAACCGATCAACGATGGCTTGTGCATTTGCCGCAATCGCGCGCGGGCCCACAAGAATGGGTTTGGGGTTGGCGGTTGTGCCTGATGAAAACTGTAACAACCCGCCGGCCGCCGCCACATCGCAAGCGCCTTGCATGCCATCCTCGATGCGTATCAGCATGGCGGGGCCTGCCACCGCGCGCAGCCTTGCAACCTCATCCGGGGCAAGATCATGCAGGATGACATCGGGCCGCGCGGCGCGGATGACGTGGCTGTTGCGCTCCACGATCCGTGAGGTCAGCACGCTGGAGCCCGGTATTCCCACGCCGCCACGCATCCACACGGCAAGCAATGCCGTCACGAATTGCGAGGCATTCCGGCAAAAAAGCAAACAGCCCAGGGGCCGGTCTGTGGCCGGGGCGGGCAGGGCTGCCGCGATGGCCGCTGCGCGGGACCAAAGTTCTGCCCAGGTCACGGTCAAGGGGGCCTCGGCGCGCCGCTGCATGAATACGAAAGCCGTCCTGTCTGGATGCTGTAACACATGAGACTGGACCCTATGAATGACATCGACCGACGGCGTTATTCCCATGGTCCGCTCACCGGAATAGTGAGGTCGGGGGCTCGATCAGGCCAGTCCGGGGCGGGCAGCCCGCAGCGGCGTCATCAATGAAGGAGCGCAAATACCCGCATAGTTCATGGATTGCTGGTGCACGGAAGTACTGGCCGTGTCCGGCGGACAGGAAACCATGGGCGGCTGAGCAATATTGCCGCCCCCAGACTGGGGTTGGGTCACGGCCCTGCAGAAAGGGGTTATAGTCCGCACTCTGCCGGCCGAACAGGTGCAGCACATGACCAGGGTAGGAATAGGCCAGTTCATGTTCCATAATGATCAGTCGCGGCGCCGGGGCGCCCGCCTGGATCAGCAGATGGGCAACTGCCTCGATGATCGGCGCCGCCTGACAATTGCCACCCAGAACCTTGGGCGCCGCCGCGTGGGTTTTGAGAATTTCCTGTGTCAGAAGCCTTGCGAGAGCCAGGCGGTTGAGCTTTTTGGCGGTCTTGTCGAACACCAGCGCATGAAGCGAACGCGTGGCATAAATAGGTTGATCTGCCCCGATGTGGTGCGCCAAGGATAGCGGCTCTACCCAGCTGTTAAAACACCAAATAATCGGCTCCCGCGCCCCGTCCCGATTGAACGCGACGAAGGGACCCTCGCCATGCTGCACCGTAGCCGGTAGCTTGGACTGACTTTGTACGATCAACGCATACAAGGCATCGGCCGTGTATTTGGTGGGGTCTTCGGGCAGGGGTTTGGACGTCGCGCACATGTGCAACCGATATTCGAGATGCCTTCTGAATGGAATACAAAATATTCTTGAATCCAGACTGGAATTGTCAAATTGTTTCGCCCGATTGTGAGGCGTGAAAGGTGTGCTTGTCCATGCCTCAGTCACCCTGCCACTTCAACTCCGAGCGCAGTCTCACTTCTCGATCGAATTTCAAGCTGAACCGTACTGGACCTGTCACGTCTTTGTGCCGCCCCAAGTGCTCGTTTAGGCCACTTTCCGTTCGAAGGCGACCGGGCTTTTCCA